>CAVQWJ010000012.1:0-10769 GCA_963717565.1 uncultured Alphaproteobacteria bacterium | reverse complement strand
CAATGCGGCGGCGTTTGCGTCGAGCCCCAGAGGCGCCGCGCCAGCCGGGAGCATGGCGAAGGAAGAAACCTCGTTCGAGGTTCCCGAAGCGCGTCGCAATTGCGCGAGACTTTGCGTCTCATCAAGTCCGAGAACCAGCAATGTCTGTTCGGTCTCGGCCTTGGGCAGCACCTTCAACGTCACCTCGGTGAGCAAAGCCAGCGTGCCGTAAGAGCCCGTTACGAGCTTCGAGAGGTCATAGCCGGTGACGTTCTTCATCACGCGTCCGCCCGATTTCACAATCTCGCCGCGTCCGGTGACGCAGTGAAATCCGAGAAGATGGTCGCGCGCCGCGCCGGCCTTGATGCGGCGCGGACCAGAGGCGTTGACCGCGATCACGCCGCCGATCGTGGCGCCGCGCGTGCCGCCGCCGTAGAGCGACGCATAATCCATCGGCTCGAAGGCGAGCTGCTGGCGGTTGGCGTCGAGCAGCTCCTCGATCTCGCGCAAGGGCGTGCCGGCGCGCGCGGAAAGCACGAGCTCTTCGGGCTCATAGAGCGTGACGCCGGTCAACGCGCGCGTCGAGAGTTCACGCGGCTGCGGGGCGTGGCGGCCGAGCCGCTTCTTGGTGCCGGCGCCGACGATGGCGAGCGGCTGGTTGCGCGCATTGGCGACGCCTATCGCCTCCGCCGCGTCGGCGGCGTCGCGAATGTCCAGCGTGGCGATGGCGGCGTCCATATTTAAAACCTCGGCAGGTCCGGGAACGGCGTCTTGCCGCCGGAGACATGCATCATTCCGAATTCGGCGCAGCGATGGAGGGTCGGAAACACTTTGCCGGGATTGAGGCGGTTCGCCGGATCGAATGCGCATTTCACGCGCATCTGCTGCTCCAGGTCCGTCTCGGTAAACATCTCGCCCATGAGATCGCGCTTCTCCACGCCGACGCCATGCTCGCCCGTCAGCACGCCGCCAACCGAAACACAGAGGCGCAGAATGTCGAAGCCGACCTTCTCCGCGCGTTCGACTTCGCCCTCCTTCGAGGCGTCGTAGAGGATCAGCGGATGCAGATTGCCATCGCCCGCATGAAAGACATTGGCGACCTGCAGGCCTTCCCGTTTCGCGATCTCGTCCATGCCGGCGAGCACCTCGGGAAGGCGCGCGCGCGGGATCGTCCCGTCCATGCAGAGATAGTCGGGCTGGATACAGGAGACCGCCGGAAAGGCGTTCTTGCGCCCCGCCCAGAATTGCAGACGCTCCGCCTCGCTCGTCGAAATCTTCGTGCTCGTCGCGCCTTCCGCGTGCGCGATTGTCTCGACGACGCCGACGAGGAGATCCACCTCCGCCTGCGTTCCATCCAGCTCGACGATGACGAGCGCTTCCGCGTCCATCGGATAGCCGCAGGGCTGGAAACGCTCGACGGCGTGGATGGTGGCCCTGTCCATCATCTCCATGCCGCCGGGGATCACGCCCCGCGCAATCACCGCGCCGACGAAACGCGCGCCGGCGTCGACGCTGGGGAAACCGACCAGCAGACACCGCGCGACGGAAGGCTTTTGCAGGATGCGCACCGTGACTTCCGTCACCACGCCGAGCAGCCCTTCAGAGCCGGTCATGAGTCCCAGCAGATCGTACGCCTCGCTGTCGAGATGCCTGCCGCCGAGCCGCACCACCTCGCCGCCCATGAGGACGACCTCGAGACCGAGTATGTTGTTCGTCGTGAGGCCGTATTTGAGGCAATGCACGCCGCCCGCGTTCTCGCCGACATTGCCGCCGATGGAGCAGGCGATCTGCGAAGAGGGATCGGGCGCGTAATAGAACCCCCTGCCCTCGACCGCCTTGGAGATCGCCAGATTCTGCACGCCGGGCTGCACGCGCGCACAGCGGTTTTCGTAATCGATTTCGAGCACGCGACTGAATTTCGACATGCCGAGCAGAATGCCGTCGACGAGCGGCATGGAGCCGCCGGAAAGCGAGGTCCCGGCGCCGCGCGGGACGATCTTGACATTCATTTCCGCCGCCAGCGCCATGATCGCGCTGACCTGCGCGACCGTCTCCGGCAGCGCGACGACGAGCGGCAGCGCGCGATACATGGTGAAGGCGTCGCATTCATAGGCCCGCCGCGCCGTCTCGTCGACGATGAGATTGGGCGCCGGGAGGATGGCGCGCAGCCGCTCGATCAGCTCGTTGCGGCGCGCGAGAATCTCCGGCTCGGGCGCAGGCATGATCAGCGTCATGGCGAGCGCCTCCTCCTGCGCGCGACTTTGGCGAGGGCGTTGCGCCGGCGGCGCCGTCGTGGGATCTGCTTCCCCGATGTCTCGAAGCCCTGAAAAATCCCTAGTCGAGCGGCAGTTTTGGCGCAAGCCCGACGGGCCGGCGCGCCAATTTTCTTAGGAGCAACCATGAAGATGAAATTCGCCCTCACCCTCGCCGACGCCAAGCGCGTGGCCGCCGCCGCCGCGGAGGAGGCGAAGCGCAACGACTGGAGCGTCGTGATCGCGATCGTCGACGATGCTGGCCTGCTCGTTTATCTGGAGCGGCTCGACGGCGTTCAGCCGGCCTCCTGCGACATCGCCCAGGCCAAGGCCCGCGCCGCCGCCCTGTTCCGCCGCCCCACCAAGGCGCTGGAGGAGACCGTCGCCGCCGGCCGAGTCGCGCTCCTGAGCCTGCCGCATATCACGCCGGTCGAGGGCGGTTCGCCGCTTCTCCACGAGGGACAAGTTGTTGGCGCTATTGGAGTTTCAGGCGTTCAATCATTTGAAGATGGAATCATTGCCAAGGCTGGCGCGAATGCCCTGGTTGACGCTTCGGAATGAATGTCGAACCACGGGCTACCGTATTCTTGTTTCGGCGGGGCTATTCAGTGCGGAGGTGACGGCTCGCCTTTTTGAGAGAAATGGGGCCGGGTGAATAGCGAGCCCACGGTCGTTGGGTCAGCAGCGAGGCGACTGCAAAACCCTGCCCTGATCACATTTGCTACGACGTTGTTCAGTCGCTTCAAGGATCTTGAGCAGCATTACAATGCTGTCCGGCAACGGCTGGTTGACTGTATCGAAATACAGGGAGCGAAGGGCGCTTCCGACGTGCTGTTGCAGGAGTAGCTTCTCTTCTTCCGCAATGCCCTGTGTCGTTGCGATCGGCATTCCACCTCATAATGAATGTGCATGTCTCTAAACGCGGACAATACGCGACCGCGCCTAGACGAATTGCGCGGGCTCGCCTGTTGCAACGGCGTTCGCAAGCAAATAGGCCCTCGGAGGTTCCCACCTTAAAGCCCTAGCCTCGGTCGCCGTCGCTTCAAAAAGGTAAGCACGAATACGCATTCCCAGCAAACGTGAGCATTGTGGATCGCTGGGGAAAAGATTGGGGGAACTAAATTCACGGTAGCCCTCCCTCACCTGCCATCACCGCGTCAACGCGGCGACGCGTTCATGCTTCTGATGAGTTCGGCCAAGGCCAATCGCATGAGTAAGAACGCAATTTCCGAAGACAACGGCTCTTTCGCTACCCTTTCAAAGGAAAGCTGTAGAGCACATCCAAGCGCGCGCTGTATCAGGAATGCGTCATCCGCCCCATTCGCTTTATGAGGCTCGGACAGGTTGCGTTGGCGACGCGCTTCCCGCGTCGCTAATTTTTCAAGCAGCGCCACCAGTCTATCTGGCAAAGGCTCGCTGATCGTGTCGCCATACAGGTAGCAAAGTGCTTTTTCGATTTGTTGCGAACTGCACAGCCCCTTGGTTGGGGCTTCTTTTTGCGCTGATCGCCGCGCCGCTTTTGGCCACTGCCCATCATGGCCCGTGGCAGCTCCTTGGAGCAACACTACCTTATACAATATCACAGACGGCAATGCCTAAAGTAGCTAGGGGCTTGCCCGAGAGGGGGAAGAAGACATGCGCAAGGTTACGCTTTTGGTTGCGGCTCTAGCGCTGGTGGCGAGTCTCCCAGCGGTGGCGCATACGCCGCAGGACATCGGCGGCCACTCTCGACACATGCACAGAGATTGGAGTCAGCAGGAAGGTCGCCACGTGCATAACGTTTGCTGGGAGTGGGACCCCGGAGAGGGATGGGTGTGGGTCTGCCGTTGACGCTTCTCTGGCCTTGTCGCGGCGAGTAACCCTTGTGCGCCGCTAAGCGCCGACGCCATCGCCGCGACGCGACGGCATTGTCGCGAAAGCGGGCGCCCAAGCTCGCCGCGGAGGGTTAACGCTGTCCTATACGTCGCCGCCGCCCAGACTCCGCCGGGCGCGGCCCACAGCTTCCGGCGGCAGACATTCGGAGGACGCGAATTCGAGTAGCATGGCTTCGTCGCCGGCCAGATGATCCAGCACCGCGAGCTGGAAGGCGCGCTCGCCGAGCAGATTGCGCACCTCGCTTCCGTCTAGCCCGGTGAGCGCCAGAAAGCGCGCGACGCGGTCCTCGTCCTGCGCAAGGAAGGCAAGGGCGCGCAACGCCAGTTCGGGCGCGGGCGGGTCGTCGACCTTCGGGTTGCGTCGGTCCAGAGGCGGCCTGGCGGTTTTCATTAATATTCCCATGCTAGCTTATGAATGAATTGGCTTTCGCTCCATGGCGCGTCCCCATCGGCCGGCGAGCCGCTCAGTGAGTCAGGCGTCATGAAAAAAACCGTCCTCATCGTAGAGGATAATGAACTCAACATGAAGCTTTTCAACGATCTGTTGGAAGCGAACGGACATGCGACGCTGCGCACCAAGAGCGGCGTCGAGGCGGTTGCGCTTGCCCGTGAACACCGTCCCGACCTCATCTTGATGGACATTCAATTGCCGGAAGTGAGCGGGCTGGAAGTGACGCGCTGGCTGAAAGACGACGAAGAGCTCCGGGCCATTCCGGTCATCGCGATCACCGCTTTCGCCATGAAGGGCGACGAGGAAAAGATCCGGCAGGGCGGCTGCGAGGCCTATCTCTCCAAGCCGATCTCCGTGGCGAAATTTCTGGAGACGGTGAATTCCTTTCTTGCGGAAAAAAATTAGGAGCGTCTTCAGATGACCGCCCGCGTCCTGATCGTCGACGATCTGCTGCCCAACATCAAGCTTCTGGAAGCGCGCCTTTCCGCGGAATATTTCGACGTCGTCTCCGTCACCAACGGCCCCGAGGCTCTGGAGCTCTGCCGCGAGGGACGCGCGGACATCG
Organism: uncultured Alphaproteobacteria bacterium; assembly: GCA_963717565.1. Taxonomy (GTDB): domain Bacteria; phylum Pseudomonadota; class Alphaproteobacteria; order Rhizobiales; family Beijerinckiaceae; genus Methylocystis. The sequence goes on along the minus strand of CAVQWJ010000012.1, from coordinate 5,648 downwards.
TTCTGCTCGACGTCATGATGCCGGGCATGGACGGCTTCGAAGTCTGCACCCGCCTCAAGGCCGACCCCGCAACGATGCATCTTCCCGTCGTCATGGTGACCGCGCTCGACCAGCCGGCGGACCGGTTGCGCGGGCTGGAATGCGGCGCCGACGACTTTCTCACCAAGCCGGTCGACGAGCTGGCGCTGATCGCGCGTGTTCGTTCGCTGACGCGGCTGAAGATCATGCTCGACGAGCTGCGCGCCCGTGCGAGCACCTCCGCCAATCTCGGCCTGACCTCACAGGAGCCCAACGACGGCGCGCGCGGGCGCGTGCTGCTTGTCGAGGACCGGGCGAGCTCGGCCGAGCGCATTGTCGCCAGCCTGCGCGACTTCCACGACGTCGATGTCGAGACGCATGCCCAGGACGCGCTCTTCCACGCGGCGGAAGGCAACTACGAACTGGTCCTGGTCAGCCTCAATCTCGCAGACTTCGACGCGCTGCGCCTGTGCAGCCAGCTTCGTTCGCTCGAGCGGACGCGGGCCATTCCGATCCTGCTGCTCGCCGACGTCGAGGACCGGCCGCGCATTCTGCGCGGGCTCGACCTCGGCGTGAACGACTACGTGCTGCGCCCGGTCGACCGCAATGAGCTACTGGCCCGCGCGCGCACCCAGCTTCGCCGCAAGCGCTACGCCGATTCTCTGCGCGACAATGTGCAGGCGGCAATCGAGCTGGCGGTCGTCGACGCGCTCACGGGGCTGAACAACCGCCGCTTCCTGGAGACCCATCTCGCCCAGGCGCTGGATCAGGCCGCGCACAAGGGCCGGCCGCTGTCGTTGATGATCCTCGATATCGATCATTTCAAGTCGGTCAACGACACCTACGGCCACGACGCCGGCGACGAGGTGCTCAAGGTTTTCGCCCGGCGCATCAAGCGGGTTCTGCGCAGCGCCGATCTGGTTTGCCGGCTGGGCGGCGAGGAATTTGTCGTAGTGATGCCGGAGACGCCGCTGGCCGTCGCCGAGCGCATCGCAGAGCGGGTGCGCTCGGCCGTCGAGCGTGAGCGCTTCCCCATCGACCCGACGCGCGCAATCCCGGTCACCACCTCGATCGGCCTGGCCGAACGGGGCGCGGACGCCAACGCCGACGCGCTGCTGCGCCGGGCGGACAAGGCCCTCTACGCCTCGAAATCCGCGGGCCGCAACAGGGTGACAGCCGCCGCCGCCTGAGGCTCTGGAAAAATCACCCCCCGGGCTTGCGGCGCGCGCCCGTCTGAACTATACAGCGCCTCGTCGACGCCACGTCGGCCGAAACCTCCCCCAAGAGGCGGGTAAAAATGCTGGGGCCATAGCTCAGTTGGGAGAGCGCTTCAATGGCATTGAAGAGGTCGTCGGTTCGATTCCGTCTGGCTCCACCAATAAAAACAATAAGATAAGTGAGCATCTGAGCGGTTAATCGCAGCTCTCCCGGCTTCATGTCGCCACCATGTCGCCACGGTGGAAAATTTCCTCCTCCTAAATGCCCGGTCGCGAACGCGGGTTTCACTATGCCCCGCGCCCCATCCCGCTCGCCCTGTATTGCGACCAATCGGGCCGGACGTCTTCTGCCCCTCGCGGCGCGCGGCTCCCTGGCGAACGGGCAGCCCCGGAGGGAACCTCAACGCTCGCCGACCTCGATCGCCGCGCCAAAGGGCGAGCGCAATGCGTCGACGCACAGACAAGGCGTTCCCGTCTATTGATATTGGAAGGGCCCGGGTGGCGGGGGGCGTCCCGCACATCGGGTCGAGAAGCCGCCGATAAATTGCCCCGAGCCACCGGCGGCTTCTCGCTTCGATCGCCCTACCCGGCCCCATGCCCCAGCAAGCGCTATGCGCCAGCGCATACGACGCGCCTGGCTATTTCGTCATTGGCGCGACCCAATGCGCTCCCGCGCATATGAGAAGAGAAGTCGCCGAAGCTCCGCAAGCCTCCGGCGGCTTCTCGCCCGCGCTTCGGGCAACCTGACGAAAAAGCCCGCCACAGGGGCGGGCAAATTCTCTGCGCGCGGCTTCTTTGGCTCGGGCCGAACGCGCCCAAAAGTCTATGCCGCCCGCAGTGAAGCCCCGAACGGTCGCGCCATCAAACGCGGCCGTTCATCTCGCGCGATCAGTGCGGAGGAACGAAGCGGTCCGGTTCGCCGGATACGCAACAGTCATTCTGAAAAGCCGCAGGTAGAACGTTTTTCAGCCAGCACCGCGCTTTCGGTCCCTGCACGCCGGGTTTGACATAGGTCCACCCGCGACAGGTCTGGTCGGACTGGCAGGCTGATCGGCATGCGTTAAAATCGGCGGCGTTGAGATCGAAGTTTTTATAATCGCCGCCGGGACGGTCGGTCACCTGCTCGACCGGTTTCACAACGACGCCCGACGTGCAGCAACCATTGCTGACAGGCTTGGGAATCCCGTTTTTGTGCCAACAACGCGCCTGCGCCCCTTGAACGCCCGGCTTCACGATCGTCCAGGCCCGACAAGCTGCGTCAGCCTGGCAAGACTCCCGACACCTCGATTCTTCGTTGCCGAAAGTCTGCGGGGCGGGCGGTGGAATTTCGAAATTCTTGAAGTCCATTCCGGGACGATCGATCCCGCGTTCGGAAACCTGGTCTTGCGCCGTCGCGGCCATTGTAGACGACGCGCCGCCTAGCGCCAGCAGTAGCATTGCTGCAATCACAAACAATCGATTGAACATGGAACGATCTCCCTCTTAACCGGGATTCGCCGGATGTCCCCGGCTTGGGTGCAACTTTTTCCGTATTTGCCGCCTTAAGAAATTCGTCGTCATCCGGCGAATGCGGACCAAAAGGCCCGCGTCACAAACTCGGGCCGGCTCGCCTCAGATTGCGGACCCCGCACAGGCTATGCCGCGCCCGCCCCCCTGAAGCGCGGAGTCAACGCCTCACGGCTGTAAAGGTTGCATATTGTGCCGGGCCGGCGCGCTATCACAGGCTGAGCATCTGAGACGGCTCTTCAATGACGGCACCGAGACAGATTTGGGAAGGGCCGACATATCGACGCTAGCTCGGCGACCGCAGGCACAAGCGACATCTACCGCGCGAATGCCAAGGCTTCGCATGTTGGCGAGGTCCATGGCCGGGCCGGTGTATTTGGGAGCCATGGCTCAGTAAGACAGCCGCGAGGCTTTTTCTCAATGAGGAAGATAGTCTGGCGCGTGATAGCGTCGGTGGAGTCGGGGCAACCCGCGCCGCTCAGCCTCACAAGGCGCGCGCCATGCGCTGCACCGCGGAACACTGTTTCCGCTCGCGGGTTTATCGTGCATCCCTCCTCTCAGGGGACTCTTCTCCTTGGCCCGGCAGCGTGTCGGGCCTTTTTTCATGAGCTTTGACGGAACAAGACTTCAGCCCGCCGGTTTTATTCCTGACCAGCGTCAGCAACTGGTTCCTTCTGTCAAAAAACTAACCCGGCGCGCGTCGCCGGGTTTTTTGTGCTCGAACTAACAGGTCAGCATGGGTCGACGGGGAACTGGCGGCGACCTGAGCCGATTGAATTCAGAGCCGCGTAATCGCCACGGTTGGATCGCCTACTCTCTTCGGGGGAATCAGGAGGCGGCCAAGATGCCAGGCGACGAGCTGTCCGATGCCGAGATTTCCCTACTCCGTGAGAGAGTTAGTCTCGCCGCAAAATACACATACCTGACGCACCATGAGTTGGAGGCGCTCGACTCTGTAATGGTCCGCCTGCGCCGGTATGGGGCCACTTTGTTTCTGAGCGTAGGCGAGCGTCATCGGCTTTACAAAATCTTCGAGAAGGCCGGCTGTTTCCCACGGCTTCGGCGGCCGTAAACAGCGTGCGGCACTGCGATCAATCGCTTTTCACCGACTGCAACGGTAACGCCTCGCTCGCCCGCGCAGGACGATTATGGCTCAGTATCGGGACGCCTCTGGGAAGGCCAACCGCAATCTCAATCTCCCCACGCGCGAGTGCCCGATCCTGGCTCGGGCTACTCGGTCGAGATGCGGGCGCAGAACATGGACCGCTGGCTTGAGTTGGAGGACGCGAGAAAAACTTTGCAGGTGCGCGCCTCGCAACGGAACAGGCGCTAGTCCAGCTCGGTTTCAAAATGCCGAGCTGAGTGGAAGGAAGAAACCACATGAGCAACTTGGACGTCATGCCATTGGTCTGGATTGCAATCATCGCCACAATCGGCGCGGGCGTTGCCATTTGGATGGCGGGGTAAGTCATTACTTGAAGACTTCGCGCGCTCACCGACGGATAAGCGGAAAAGCAACCTCCCCGGAAAAGCAAAAACGCCCCGCCGTTACATCCACGGTCGGGGCGTTGGCGAGCAGGACACATTCAACTCATAACCGCTCTTTTGGTCGCGGCTCCGGAGCAGGTTCGCTCGCAGGCGACTCCATTTGAGCGACGTCGATCGAACCGTCGAGCCGGTTGAACGATGTGCGCCGCCAATTTCGATTTATCACGGCAAGCGTTTAACGCATTTTTTACCTTTTGAGCGTCCGATCGCCTCGGCGGCGTCGAGAGGGGATGGCTTATCGGCCTCTCTATCGTCGAGCCGATGATCGCTCCGGCGTCGCCACCAATTTGCGCGAAGCTCGTTACGCCCACACGTTGATGGGGAATAAGCAGTCGAAGTGCGCGTCGCTCGATCGCCGCTCGCGGCAATCAATCAGGATTGCGGGGGGCAGGCGGCGAACATATCCCGCGTAAAAACATTCCGTGACAACGACGCCGAAGTCTTGAAGGCGCTCTTCCGCAGTCGCGTCGCTTTCATGCTGGCAAACGAAAACGTCGTAACCGTCTTTGCGATCGCGCGGCCCAAAGGGCGTAAACCGATAGTCCCAATAAAAGCGGCCCTCTCTTTCGTCGAATTGACGAGCGGCCTTTAACGCGAGCGCGTCGGCGGATTCGCGCCTGTGCTCGCTCCTGTAAAGCCCTATGCTTTGAAGTTTGACAACGTCCGGCGCATCGAGAATCCGCTCGCCGCCGTGCTCGATCAAGACGATGCGCATCGCTGCTACTCTACTGAAAAGCAGAAGCTTTTTTAGCATGACTCCTCTCGAAGCTTTGCCGCAATACGTAGAAACCCGTAGGCAGACGAGCAGGTTGCTCCGCCCCGTCTCAGTCTCTCGTTAGCGCCATTCGTCGAGCCAGCGCTGCGCCTAAAACGGTCTGCGTCCTCGCCGAGATGAGGACGGCCCGAGGCCCTTCCCCAATAGCTCCAAGGCGTCCTCGGCAATCTCCTCAGGATCATCCTGGCCGTTGCATGTCCCGGTGACTGCGAGCACAGCGTGCATCAGCGCTTCTTGATCGACGTCTATCCCCCGATCAGCGGCCATCCGAACAGCGGCGCTGATAGCCTCGTCAGTCAATTTCTGGTTCATGCCGGCTCCTGCTCTGCAAACGATTGGATGCGTCCATATCGTGATCGCATGCCGGTCATTCTTGATTGGCGAGACGCTGACGTTTGGTTGCAACAAGCGTCCGGGTAGCGTCTCAATTTGAAATTTAACCCCATTGACGCGCGCTCGCGCTAGCCCCAGCTCCCTGCTAGGCTAAGCGGAAAGCATGGAGCTACAGCGATGGCATATGCGATCATCTCCGGCGGTGATGTTGGTGCATTGGCACAGCGTCGCGAAACAGCGACTGCAGCCCT
>CAVQWJ010000011.1:0-513731 GCA_963717565.1 uncultured Alphaproteobacteria bacterium | reverse complement strand
TAAGCACTTCAGTAAAGTTCGCCAGCGGCTGGCTCACCTGGATGCTGCCCGGTTGCAAAATGAACTCCCGGATTGTTTGCTCGTGCTTCCCGCTACGCTTCTTGACCACGGACAGCGCCTTTCCGATTGTCCCCTCCGACTCGAAATAGCGCAGTAGAACGACATTGTCGGCCAGGAAGCTCAAGTCGATGGGCGCAGTCAGCGCCGGGCCGAAGATGCCGTGCTCGGTAAGCGTCAGCAGCGTGACAACCTGGCGGCGGCTCAGATAGGAGACGAGTTCACGGATGTGCAGAAGAACGGCGGGTTCCTCCATGGCGGATTGCAAGTAACCGTTCAAGGTGTCGATCACGACGACCTTGACAGCGTCCTCCTCGACCTGCTGGACCAGAAGTTGGGCGATTTGGCCGGTGCTGAGTTCCGCAGGGTCCAAATGATTGATGCGGACGCGTTCCCTCGCCGAACTCACGTCGAGTCCAAGCCCCTCGCTGCGCGCCGTATAGGTTTCGACGCTCTCGTCGAAGAGGAGGATCGAGACATTCTCGTCCCGTGCAGCCGCGGCCATTGCGTAAAGCGTCGCGATGGTGGACTTCCCGGCCCCGGCCGGCCCGACGATGAGGGTGCTTGACCCGCTTGGTAGCCCGCCGCCCGTGAGCGCGTCTATCTCCGGGATTCCGCTTTGCAATGGCGCAGCGCTCGCGAGGCTCGCATAGCTTTGGGCGACAAGGCGCGGATAGACGATGAGCCCACCCGTCGTAATTGCGAAATCGTGCGCGCCGCTGAGGTATCTGCAGCCACGGAGCTTCCGCACCCGTAGCCGACGCCGATCCGCGCCAAAATTATAATCGACCTTTTGCAGTTCGATGACGCCATCTGCGAGCGTCTGGCTGCGGAGGTCCTTCTCGCTTAGGGAAGCTTCGTCCAGAAAAATGGTCGTGCAGGCGCGCGTGGCCATGAAATCTCGAATACGCTTGAGCTGGCGTCGATGGAAGGCAGGGGTCGGCGCAGAATCCGTAAGGAGGAAATCGTGTCGAGAACGAGGAGCGTGGGCCGCAGCCGCTCGACTTGAGAAAAGATGCTGAAGCGTTTCTCCGACCTCTATCTCTGCCTCCGGAAACAGCGTGTAGTCTAAACTCTCGTCAGCTCCCTCCGCCGCTTCTTGCGTAAAGTAAGTGGTGTGAATGCCGTCCAGCCTCCAACCGTGAGACGCCGCGATTGATGTGAGCTGTGCGGGCGCCTCTGCATTCGACACGAGCAAGGAAGTCTCCCCCTGCCTCACCGCCTGCAGCAGAAACTGGAGTGCGATCGTGGTTTTGCCGCTGCCCGGAGGCCCCTCGATCAGCATCAGCGCGCCGCGTGGAAGACCGCCCATCAGAACCTCATCGAGGCCGGGGACGCCGGACTGAACCCGGGGTGTGTCGATGATGGTGGCGGACATGGCGGGGAATCCAATGCCTGAAGGTTAAGACAAAAACTCTAACGTCGGTGGAGACGAGGCTGTTCCCTCGAGGAAAGCTGTCGGGCTTTTAGGCGCTTGTGGCCACGCCGACAAGGTTGGCAATGAAACGCGCGTTCAGCACGCCAACAAAGGGGTCTTGTAGCATCCGGATGGAAGACAAGGCTATTCGGATAGTCATTTGATTGCTTGCGTCGCTTCGAGCTGCCAGGGCGACGATTCGTCTTAGAGTTCTATTCATCGTCGCATCATGTGCGCGATTTGGCGACTCGATCATCCATTACGCGTGGAAGCTTGGGCCAAATCCGACAAACTCCTTGTATTTCACTGGCTAGCTACCAAATGAAATATAGTGTTTTGGCTGAATTTTGTAAGGCTTCGCAATCGGCCTTTAAGCACACGCCGTCCAGAACATCGACCGGGTGACCCGCATCTTGCGAGCGCCTACGCGTTTTACCAAAGGAAATGCCATGCAAACGCAATTCATGAAATGGTTCGAAACACAGGAAGGCTTCGGAAAAATTCGTCTTGAGACCGTGACCGCCATACTTTCAATCTTCGCGATTGTAGCTGGTGTCACCGTTGCGATCACTGCCTTTGCCTAATCTCGTGTGACCCAGCGGGCAGCGTAACCGCTACCTCCGTAATTTGGGAGTGATAACCTAAGCTGAAGTGCTGCGACTTCGAAAAGGCGGAGTGCAATTGAGCGCCCCGCAATGCGGCAATTGACGACGTTTAATGAACTGTAGCTATCGGAATCAAACCCAACTCGGCGTGTGACGATGCATTTGAGTAGATTCCGAGCCTTTCTCGGATACGCCTCTTCTAGCTACCCTTCGCAAATTGAGGAGGCACGCCGATGACTTATTCACCTGGGCTTAATCGCGCTCTGATAAAGGCGGCCAATGATGCGAATTTTCTTGAACGCAGTGAGGAAAAAGAACTCGCGATCGCATGGCGGGAACGAGGCGATGGAATCGCGCTGCATAAACTGACAGAATCCCATATGCGGCTCGTAATCAGCATGGCAAGCCGATTCCGGCATTATGGTCTGTCGATCGCCGATCTCGTACAAGAAGGACATGTTGGTCTTCTGCAAGCTGCCGCGCGATTTGATCCCGGTCGCGAAGTGCGCTTCTCAACTTATGCAACATGGTGGATACGCGCGTCGCTTCAGGATTATGTCCTACGAAACTGGTCAATCGTGCGGGGCGGCACGAGTTCGGGGCAAAAAGCGCTGTTCTTCAATCTTCGCCGGTTGCGGGCGAAGCTGACGCAGGGCGGTCAACGGATCGCCCCGGCTGATGCATTCGATAAAATCGCTAAGGAGACTGGAGCAAATCGCGCCGATGTAGAAGTGATGAATTCGCGGCTGGCTGGTTTCGATGTATCGCTCAATGCGCCAGTGCTAGACGATAATGGCGCCTCATCGGCACGGATGGATTTTCTCGTCGATAGTGGCCCTTTACCCGATGACATCGCTCAAGAATTGATTGACACGGACAGGCGCGCACGCTGGCTGACGGACGCCCTTGCCGTCCTCAACGAGCGCGAATTGCGGATCGTCCGTGAACGCCATTTGAACGAAGACGGCGTCACGCTCGAGACATTGGGACGGGGTCTTGGCATTTCAAAGGAGCGTGTTCGCCAAATCGAGTCCAATGCACTTGGGAAGATAAGGCTAGCGCTTACTCAAACCCAGGGTAACGAATTCGCTGTTGAAGCCGCTAAGGCGCAATCGATTTCACCCCCACTTTGATGCCGCCGGACTGAGGGTCGAATCTAAGGCGTAGCGAATCAGGGATACCCAGCTGGGGGAGCCCCTATTCAAATTCACCAAAGCCGGCCACTAGCTCCCTACTAAATAGCCAAGCGGCGGCGAACCTTTTCGGTCGCCCAGAGAGAGCTACGACCAGCTCCCCTGGCCTTGAGCCGCCAAAATGACCCTTCGCCTCGCATTGATATTTACACCTGATCGCATAAGTGGCCCTCCGTGAGTGTTCCAGAGGAGACCTTTGATGCCAACCACCCAAACAAACACGAAGCGAGCCGGATCGAGGAGCAGCCGTGTGGCCTCGAGAGCATCGGCGAGACCTGCCGACGCCATTAAGCTCCTGAAAGATGATCACCGAGAGGTGAAGACTTGGTTCGAAGAGTTTGAAAATCTGGAAGACGATGCCGAAAAGGAGGCGCTCGCGCGCAGAATCTGCCTCGCGCTGAGCGTTCATGCGCGGATCGAGGAGGAAATCTTCTACCCCGCTCTTCGTAAAGCCATCGACGACGAGGATCTGCTGGACGAAGCAGAGGTCGAACACGCCAGCGCCAAGCAGCTAATTGCAGAGATTGAATTGATGTCGGCAGACGATCGCTTGTTCGACGCCAAGGTCAAGGTGCTTGGTGAATATGTTACGCACCACGTAGGGGAAGAAGAGCACCAGCTGTTTCCCGAGGCTCGGGAAAGTGGAGTGGACCTGAAGGATTTGGGCTCCGAGCTTGCAAGGCGCAAAGCTGAGTTAATGAAACAGAGCCGCACGAACCCCCATTGAAAAATTGGCCCGGACCCGCTCAGGGAGAGCACGGCGGAGGAGCGCTGTGTTTCAACCTAAGTCGCGCTGGGGGGGGGGGACATTGATCCGGCGCGTTCCTCTCCGACGCCCACAAGCGCCTCAGCTACCGCTCAACTATTTTCTAGGCTGGCGCAGGTGATGCTCGAGCGCAACGCGAAGACGGCGCGTGCCGTGGTAAGCAGAAGGGATTCAATCAATTCCTCTTCTGCCTTTCTAATGGCACGGCGACTCGCGTAGGTTGGGCAGTGCTTTTGATGACAATGCCCGTTCAGCGACTTCGTGGGCTTTCGGGGCGCATCTTGCCTTGAGCTGAATCTCTCGGTCGTAGAAACGCTTGTCCAGATTGCGGCGTGCGGCATGGATGATGGTCGAGCCGGGAGCGCCTTCGTTGAGCAATTCCATTAACCGGGTCTGGCTGAGGTCGTCGAGCGCCGAGGTGGGTTCGTCCATAATGATGATATCGGGCGGTCTCAGAAGCACCCGCGCAAAGCCAAGCTGTTGTTGCTCGCCGCCGGAAAGCACATCGGACCAGCTTTGCTCCTCATCCAGCCGCGAAACGAGATGAGGCAGGCCACAGTCGACGAGGATCTTTTCGATATGCGCGGGGTTGGGTAGCGCGTCGTCGTGGGGATAGTCGAGCGCATCGCGCAGCGTGCCCCGCGGCATGTATGGCTGCTGTGGCATATACGCGACGCGTGCATCCCTTGGACGGAGAATGCGGCCGCTGCCCCACGGCCACAAACCGGCAATCGCGCGGATCAGCGTGCTCTTGCCGGCGCCGGATTCTCCCTTGACGAGGACTTTCTCGCCGCGTTCGATCACTGCATCGGTGTCGGCGAGCATCAGTGTGCCGTCGTGCTGGGCGATCGAGAGCCCACAGAGATGCAAGGCGCCATCGTCGCTGAAGGCAAGATTGATCATGTTCTCCTCGGCCCCGATCGCGAGTTCGTCGAGGTTGTCGAAGAAAAGGTCGAGCGTGGCGACGCGCCGGGCTGATGCGAACCAGTCGGCAAGGCGCATCGAATTGTCGGCCAGCCAGTTGAGCGCCAATTGCACCTGTATGAAGGCCGCCGCCGCTTGCATGAGGTCGCCGAGCGACATTTCGCCGGCAAGATATTTGGGCGCTCCGAGCATGAGAGGTATGACCGGCGCGAGGACGTTATTGCCGCTTGACAAGAACAGCATGCGCGCCTGCCGACCAATCACGGCCACCCAGCGTAAAGCGACTTGATCAAATCTCGTACAGTGCCGCTCTCGCTCAGCGTCGTCGCCGCCGATGAGCGCGATCGTTTCGGCGTTTTCGCGCGTGTGCGAGAGCTCAAAGCGGAAATCCGCCTCGGCAGCCGCTTTTGCCTCGACGCGTGCGACGAGGGGACGGCCCAAAAGCAGCATTCCATAGGAGGTGCATGCGGAATAGATCACGACCGCAATCACAAGGTAGCCCGGGATCGTAAGGCCCCAGAAGGTTAGCGAGCCGCCGATGAACCACAACACGCTGACGAAAGAGGCCGCCATGAGCAGAGCATTTGTGACGCCGGTCGCAAAGTCGACAAAAAGCTCAATGGCAATGCGTCCGTCCTCGGCGATGCGCGCTTCAGGATTATCGACGAGGCGAAGGACACTGAGCTGATAAAAGCGCCGGCGCTCCATCCACCGCCGCACAAGCGTCCGCGTCAGCCACTCGCGCCAGCGTAATTGGAAGCGCATGCGCATTTGCAACAGTGCGACGCTCGTCGATGCAGAAATCAAAGCGAGGGCCAGCATGAGGCCGATGCTAAATAAGATCAGGCGGTGATCCTTATTCTGCAGCGCGTCGAAGAAAGACTTGTTCCATCGGTTCACCGCGATGGCCGGGATGAGGTTAAGGACAAGGCAGCCGAAGAGGCCCAGCACAAATAAGGTGGCCTGTCTTCGCGTGGGCCCGGTCCAGAAGCCGAGGGAGAGTTTCGCAAAATGTCCCAGAAGCTTCGCGTCCGCCTTGGTCGAGAGATTGGCTTCAGCCATGTTGCTCCTGATGTTCAGTTGAGGATCGCCGATGGATCCATGCACACCCAAAATGTAGGGCGATGTCGATTGTTCATCGTGGATCCATGATTTATTGGCGGATCAGGGACGACAAACGCTGACGGCTGAGCAGCGCGCCGCCGCCGACCCGCGCTCTGAGTATTTTCCGAACCTATACCGCGTCCCTCCGAGCCGCCTATGGTGGCGATGTCGAAGGAAACTTCGGCGCAAATGCAACGCATTGCATTCAACTCTTTAAGGAGCCTATCATGGGCAGCACTACTGACAAGATTAAGGGAGCGGCCAATCAGGCCGCCGGCGCGATTAAGCAGGGCGTGGGCGAGGCAGTCGGTAACCCAAATCTCGAGATCGAAGGCGCCGCCCAGAAGCTTAAGGGCCAGGCCCAGGAGACAGTCGGGGAGGCGAAGGACGCCGTTAAGAAGCTCGTCGACAAGGCCTGACGGTTAAGCCGATCGAGAGATTGAAAAAGCGGCCCATTCGGGTCGCTTTTTTCGCTTTAGATTACATGGCGTTTGTATTGTTTTGGAATTGTGATGACGCCCTGTTTGAAGCGTGCGGGTTTTGCTTTGATGACAAGATTTCCGCACATAAAGTTCGAGAGAGGCGTGTCCATCTCGAGCATTGGAGATCGGACGCTGTCCCCGGACTATTAGAAGGCCCGCCGTCTCGTTCTCCGTCTTCAGGATTTGGGTCATTTGATCAGCCCGAGGCCCAAGATCCCCGAAACGATCAGGAAAATCGCCACGATGTAATTGAGCAACTGCGGCATGATCAAGATGAGAATGCCGGCGATCAAGGACACGATAGGTTGAAGATGTGTCAAGCCAATTGTCATTTTCTTTCCCCGAAAATCAGAAGCTTTGTTTTTTTCGAAGCAACGTTGCTTCGCGCCGCCGAATGCGCCTTTCGAGCGAGCCGGCGGTCCTAGAGTTTGCCGAGAAGAACGAGGATCAGAACGACAATGAGGAGGGTTCCCAATGTCCCTGACGGGGCATAACCCCAACTCGCACTGTGCGGCCAATTCGGAAGTGCGCCGAAGAGCAACAGAACCAGGATGACGAGGATGATTGTTCCGAGCATGAGAATGCCTTTCTGTTGTATGCCACTGAGCCTATTCACAGAATTCAGCGACAATGTTTTATCTGGTCGCCGATGCGACTCTTCATAATCCGCCCAGCAACCAAGTCTTGTCCGCATATGATGGATTCTGGATGCGTGTGTCGACAAGCTTCGGAAAATACTCATTGGCGCGGGGCGCGTTCGGTCCACCTACCGCGTTATGGCATCTTCGGGATTGCCGCCATTTTCTATTCGCCAAGCTCATTTTGAGCCTTTGAACGCACGTTGAATTGCGTAAACGAGGTCGGCTTCCCTGAAGGGCTTTTGAACCGCCACCGCACCCGGCCTGAGCGCCTTGATCCTTGAAATATCGCCGCTGACAAAAAAGTGAGGGATAAAGCGTTCATCGCATATTTTGTCTACTGCGGAGACGCCGCTTCCATCGCGCAGCCATGCATCGACAATCATCAAATCTGGTTTGCGTATAAAGGCGGCGGTCACCGCGTCCGCTTCAGTATTCTCGACGCCGCAAACCTCGTGGCCCATCATTTGTAGCATCTCGGCAAGCAACTCGCCGAGCATGGAGTCGTCTTCCACGACGAGGATGCGCAGTATCGTCATGGGTTCGCTTCGCGTCCGGCGCCGCTCTCCAAGTGCGCCCAAATCTTCTGGGATGAAATGTTGTGGTTTCGACGCATAGCTGAAGCTCCAAAAGGCTGGCGAAGGCAAAGTCCATCCGAGATTGGCGGAGCGGACAAAGCGAGCGCACATTAATCGTGGCCTGACCACAAAGGCTCAAGTTCCAACGATAGCCGACGATCGTGCGCTACGGGAAGGCACGGAAACTACTCACGCTCTCGCCCGTTGAGGTGGTTGATTTTGGCCAAGGGTGACGCTCGCCGAGCGCCAGCCCATTTCAGTGAGCGGCGCCTGACCCCCAAACGTCGACGCAGAGAAAGAGGCATGATAAGCGTAAACCACTGTGTTGTGGGGCAAAGATAGAAGAACGAATGCCAAAAGGCCGCCCAAAGGATACGAAGAGGACTCGGTCGCAGCCGAAGAAACGCATCTTGCAGGCGCCAGGGTCGCCCCGCGGACGCGCAGAATTTCTAGTCGTGGGGATTGGCGCCTCGGCCGGTGGCCTCGACGCCTGCAAGAAGCTCTTGGGCAGCCTCTCCACCCGCAAGGGGATGGCGTTCATCCTGGTCCAGCATCTCGATCCAACTCACGAAAGCATGATGGTCGAGTTGCTCTCGGCGCACACGTCGATGACCGTCGTGCAAGCAATGGACGGCATGCCGATCGAGCCCGATCACTTCTATGTGATCCCTCCAGGGACGTATCTGTCCGTCGACGAGGGCGCGCTGCGGCTCTCGCAACCGCTTGCGCGTCACGGGGCGCGCCTGCCCTTCGACTATCTGTTGCATACGCTGGCCACAAATTTCGGTCCGCGCGCCGTCTGCGTGATCCTCTCGGGAACCGGAACCGACGGCAGTCTCGGGGTGAGAACCATCAAGGAAAATCGTGGCCTCGTTATCGTGCAAGACCCTCACGAGGCGACGTTTGACGGAATGCCGCGCAATGCGATCATGACCGGCGCCGTGGACTTTGTGCTTCCAGTGGCAAAAATCGGAGAGGCCCTCGACGCCTACGACCAACAGATGGCCGGTTTGGAGAAGCATTCGGGACATCCTCAAGCGGGGCCAGAAGACTGTCTCCCACAGATCATCGATCTTCTGCGCACAAAGACCGCCCACGATTTCACGCTTTACAAGCCGGGCACGCTAAAGCGCCGGATCGAGCGGCGGATGGGGATGGTAGCGGGCGGGGCTACCGATATGAGCCACTACCTTGACTTACTCCGTAGCGACGCGAGGGAGCTTGACCTTCTCGCAAAGGACTTGCTCATTCATGTGACGAGTTTCTTTCGCGACCCTCGGACCTTCGCGCTGCTGGCCGAGAAGATCGTCCCCGATATTGTCAAAAACCATGCGCCGGATCGAAACATTCGCATATGGGTGGCAGGTTGTAGCACGGGCGAAGAAACCTATTCCCTCGCCATGCTGTTCCTCGAGCAGATCGCCGCAGAGAACCGTAGCCTCAAGCTTCAGATCTTCGCCTCCGATATCGACCCGGACGCTGTCGCCAGCGCGCGCGAGGGCCTCTACGAGGAAACCATCGAAAAGGACGTGTCGGCGGCGCGCCTCGCCCGCTTCTTCACGAAAGAAGATCATACCTACCGGGTGACGCCCGAGTTGCGGTCAACGGTGGTTTTCACGGTACAGGATTTGCTCGCCGATCCTCCCTTTTCGCGTCTCGATCTGGTTTCATGTCGTAATCTTCTGATCTATTTGCGCCCCGAGGCGCAGGAGAAGGTAATCGCGCTGCTCCATTTCGCCTTGCGGGAAGGGGGCGTCGTTCTCCTCGGCGGCGCCGAGACGATCGGGAATGTCGACGGTCGCTTCGAGGCGATCTCCAAAGCGGACCGCATCTATCGGCGCATAGGGCGGAGCCGACCGGGCGAGCTCAGCGCTTTGATCAGCCCCGCCTATGGAGCCAGACCGACCCGGCGTCAGGATCAGGAACAGAAAGGGTCGCGCCCTGCGGCCCTGGCCGACCTTTGCCAACGGTTGATCATGGAGACCTACGCGCCGGCGGCTGTGCTGATCAATCGCAAGTACGAGTGTCTGTATTTTCTCGGGCCGACGGACAGCTATCTGAAAGTCGCGCCCGGTCATCCCGACCAAAACCTGGTCGCAATGGCGCGCGAGGGCTTGCGGACCAAGCTCAGGGCCGCGCTTCAACGGGCCGGGCAGGAGAATAGGCGCATCGTCGTCGCCGGCGGACGGATGAAGCGAAATGGCGACGCGCTTTCATTCAGCATCGCCGTGCAGCCGGTCGTGAACGAAGGGGAAGAGCTGCTGCTGGTTTGCTTCATCGACCAGCCTGAGCCCGCTCGCGGGCGGGGCCAGCAAGCGGCTTCCGGAGAACGTTTCACGGGTCGCCGAACTCGAGCAAGAACTCGAGGCCACGAAAATCGAGCTTCAGGGCGCGATTCACAATCTGGAGATATCCAGCGACGAGCAGAAGGCGACCAACGAAGAAGCATTGTCCGTCAATGAGGAATTGCAGTCCACGAACGAGGAGCTTCTGACCTCGAAGGAGGAATTGCAATCGCTCAATGAGGAGTTGACCGCGCTCAACGCCCAGCTCCAGGAAACGTTGGAACGGCAGCGCATATTGTCCAACGATCTGCAAAACGTTCTCTACAGCACCGATGTGGCGACGCTCTTCCTGGACGCCAATCTCAATATCCGCTTCTTCACGCCGACCACCAAACTGCTGTTCAGCGTCATCCCGACCGACGTTGGCCGACCCTTGGCGGACCTGCGCTCTCTGGCGGCGGATGACGCGCTTCTGGCGGACGCACGAACGGTGCTGCAAAACCACGCGCCGATTGAGCGGGAAATCCAGGCTCAGACCGGCTCGTGGTATAGCCGCCGGATCATGCTTTACCGCGCCCAGGACGAACGAGTCGAAGGCGTGGTGATCACCTTTACCGATGTCAGCGAGCGACACCGCGCTCAGCAAGCGCTAGAAGTTGCAAAGCTTCAGGCGCAACAGGCCAATATGGCAAAGTCGCGCTTTCTCGCCGCCGCAAGTCATGATCTCCGTCAGCCGCTACAATCGCTCGTGCTGCTGCAGGGGCTGTTGGCCAAGACGGTCGAGGGAGAGAAAGCAAAGAAGCTGGTCGCGCGTTTCGACGAAACGTTGGACGCCATGTCCGGCATGTTGAACGCGTTGCTCGACATCAACCAAATCGAGGCCGGCACGGTCCGACCGGAAATCGTCTGCTTTCCGATCAGCGATCTTCTCGAGCGGCTGAAAGGAGAGTTCGCCTATCACGCGCAAGCACAGGGACTTTCCTTCCGGATGGTCTCGTGCGGGCTTTCGATATGCAGCGATCCGGCGCTGCTCGAGCAGATGATCCGCAACCTGTTGTCTAACGCCCTGAAGTACACCCGAAAAGGCAAAGTGTTGCTCGGGTGCCGTCGGCGGAAGGGAATGCTGAGCATCGAGATCTGGGACACCGGAATTGGAATTCCCGAGGGCGAGCTTCGCGCCATCTTCGACGAATATCATCAGATCGACAATGCCGCGCGCGAACGCAAACGGGGACTTGGCCTGGGTCTTTCCATCGTGCAGCGCCTGGGAGGCCTGCTCGGCCATCAGGTCCGTGTCGCTTCTAATCTTGGCAAGGGCTCGGTCTTTGCCATTGAGGTCACGGTCCCGACAAGCGACTTCGCGCCGCGACCGGAACCGGATAGTCCAGGCAAGAGTGTCGAAGTCGCTGAAGGCGCTCCCCACACAGGCGCGGTTCTGGTCGTCGAGGATGATCCAGAGGTTTGCGACCTCCTCAAACTTCTCCTTGATGAAGAGGGTTATCGCACGATGACGGCGTCGGATGGGAGTGCAGCGCTCGACCTCGTCGGGCGCGAAGGCTTCCGCCCGGATCTCATTGTCGCGGATTACAATCTGCCGGGCGGTATGAACGGGCTCGATGTCGCCGGGACGCTTCGGAAAAGACTCCTGCGCCATATCCCGGTCATTATTCTAACAGGTGACATATCGACGAACGTCTTGCGCGAGATCGCCAGTGGAGATTGTGTCCAGCTCAACAAGCCAGTCAAATCAGCCGAGCTGTTGCAGGTCGCCGAACGGCTTCTCGCGCAGGCCGTTTTCACGGCGTCGGCGCCCACGCTTGTTTCGAACACAGGCGAAGCTGCCAAAGACCGGGAGCCGTCCGTTATCTTTGTCGTTGACGACGATAACCGGGTCCGAGAGACGCTGAGGGACGTGCTCGAGGACAATGGCTGGGTGGTCGAGGATTTTGAATCCTCTGAGGGGTTCCTGAAGACCTATCGCCCCGGCCGAGGGGGCTGTCTCCTGCTCGACGCCTATCTTCCCGGGATGAACGGACTCGACTTGCTGCGACGGCTAAAGGAGGGCGGCGACCATTTGCCGGCCATCATGATCACCGGCGCCGCCGACGTCACGATGGCTGTCGACGCCATGAAGGCAGGAGCTTTTGATTTCGTCGAAAAGCCAATTAGCCGCGCGGATCTGCTCGCCTGCATCAGGCGCGCCCTCGAACAAGCGCGGGATGCGAGCAAGTTGTCGGCATGGCATGAGAATGCAGCTACTCACGTGGCTGGTCTGACCGAGCGACAACGCCAGATCCTGGATTTGGTGGTCGCCGGCCACCCTAGCAAGAATATCGCCGCCGATCTTGGCATTAGCCAACGCACCGTCGAGAATCATCGCGCGTCGATCATGAAGAAGATGGGCGCTAAATCGATTCCGGCGCTGGCCCGCATAGCGCTCGCGGCCGCCTCGAAAGGTTGAGAGCTTATTCGTGGAGCTGCAACCCCCTCAAATTAAATGCAGCAATGCTGCATGAACTGGCGCATTCCTACACTTTCGAGCAATTGGACACGGCCTCGAGAGACTGGCGTCGCATCCCCTCGATGGTCAGTACGAATACTGACTCGCTATGGCTGGCGTCGGCTCTAACTTGGTATTTATGTGGAACCGCGACACCCCCGAAGTAGCTGAAGCCAAGCGTGCTCGCGTTGCGCGCAGCAGACGCATCCAGTCCGGCGCTATGGCGGGCCTCTTGGAGAGAGATGGTAAAACCATTCGTCCCGAGGTCCGGACCCTCATTGACGAGGAGCTGTCGAAAAGGCGGTATTCGCCGGCAAATACGCGTGAGGCTCCGACGCCCGGCGAGACAGCCCCTCGAGTCCTTTGAGCAGGTCGTGGTATACCCCTTGCGCCTGTTCACAGTCGGGATAGCTGGAAGATCCTCTGCTAACCGCCGACCTCGTTGAAGAGATCGGCAGGAGGAAACCTCGAGGCCTTAGCAGCGCTGGTCAAGCAGTATCCCGCAGTCGCTTGATCAGATCGTGATTTTCCATAACACCCTTGTACTGACGTTGAACAAGAGTTTGAACGTCGGCTGGAAGATCGGATTTGAGCGCCTCCTGATAGGCCGCCTTTGCTGCGTCTTCGCCGCGTTCGCACTCGATCAAAATGGCTTTGTCGTCCCCACCGGTGACGGCGGCCTTGAGATTTGTCCAGACACGATGCATCGCACCGGCTGTGGTTCCAGAATTGTCTGTCTGTCCCCCGAGTCCGGAGATTGTTGAATCCAATTCTCGGGCGCCTGTCTCGCACCGCCGGGACGCGCTTTGCAAAGTCGATTTGAGGTTAGAGCTTTTGACGGCGTCAGCCGCATCAGCAAAGCCTTTTGCGCCATCGCGGCTGATTTCCGCCAGATGCGTTAGAGTTGAGATGACATTCGCCATTGCCTGATTCCTTCAGTTAGCCACAAACGCCAGCTTTAGTCTTTTGAGCTCCCGGAGCGCCAAAGCACCCCGAACAAAAAGCCGGCGCTCATCGACATTAGAATGGTCATTAAGGGATTTTCGCGCGTGGACGTTTCCAGGGCTTGACGGATGTTGCCGGTTACGTTTGTCGCCTGATCGACTGCCTGCCCGCCAATTTCTTTGGCCGATGTCACAGCCGTCTGCATGGCGGCTTTCGTACCTTCTCCGATTTGTTCGGCTGCGTCACCCGCGCGCTCTGCTATAATTGAGCCCGCTTCGTTGACCGGATTCTCTGCACGGCGGACCCGTTCAAAATCCGAAGTGTTGGTGCCTATACTAGTTGCCATTGGTTTTTTTCCCTTGCCGCGGTTATGCTGTAGACGAGTAGTAACTGCGTCGTGTGAGGCCTGTTCCGTCCGCGAAACTGCCCGGATGCCGACGCTGCAATCCAGTTCGATCGCGGCGGCGCGATAACGTTGCGCCGCCTGATTTCACGTCAAATATGCAGTTGCATTTCCGGCGTCGAACTGACGTAGCCCGGTGGCCGCACCCACGTTGCAATTGCAACGCTGCGCCAGGCGGTCCTTTTTGTTCAGCAGCGCCACACCCAGCCGGCGATTGGGTCCCACTGATAGCAAGACCCGCCGCCATACGCGGCGCCATAGCCAAAGCCCCCGGTAGCGTAGCCAGGATAACCGTAGCCGTAGCCCGAGGCGCCTGCGATCCCAGCGCCGACAAGGCCGGCTGCGGCGCCAGCGACGGCCGCGCCGGGACCATATCCATAGCCTCGCTGATAATAGCGGCCATACCCTGGATAAAAACCGGCGCGATTGCCACGATAGTATGCCTGCTCGACCGTCGTCGTTATGCGAAGGCTCTCCGGTGACGGCGCGCTCATCGGGCCAGCCAGAACTTCAGCCGGCAAAGCCGCCAACGCGGTCGCCCCGCACAAAGCGGCGGCGAGGACAGATTTCACGTCTTTCTGCATTTGAAATCTCCGTTTCAGAGAATCGTGCGTAATCGTTGTCATGAGTTAATCCTTTCGGGTTTTCTGATTAGCCGCGTCGCCGCCGAGTGAAAAGAAACAGAAAGGAGACGAGCGACGCATTCCGTATGAGTTAATGGTTCTTTTTGATCGCATCGGCGACCTTGTCGGCTCCAGCCTGAGCGGCTGCCTTTGCCTCGCCGATCGCCTTCTGCACAGCGCCCTTAGCCTCTTGCGCTACACCTTCCGCTTCCAACTTGCCGGATCCGACGAGCTTGCCCGCCTCCTGCTTCACATTGCCAATCGTCTCGTTGGCCAGGCCCTTGGCCTTATCGGTCATGCTGTTCATTTGATCTCCTGAATCGGATGCAAGCGCCGACTGCCGTCCGCGTAGAGGGAAAGAACCACTCGCACGGTGACGCTGAATGACTTTCCAGCCATTTTCTTTGGAAGTTGGCGGGCTCTAGCCTTGAAGGCGACGACTTGCGCTGACCCTCCTTTAAGCATTTGGGATGCAAATTGTTCCGTATCCGTTTTCGACAGAGCGATTCGAGCAGCAGCGCGTTGGGGTTCCTGTCTTGCCCTTGCCGAGGTAGCGCTCCGTTTGCGAGTCGCTTTGAGACTGCTCTGACGCTCAACACTCAAAGCGTTTGGCTGAAGGAGGCATTGCTATGGCGTGCGTCGTATTGTCGCCACTGGCGTAATCCAGGTAAGCAAAGCTTGTATTGTCCGAGAAAATGCAGCTACGTACGATCGTATCGAGTTTCGGCGACGAGCCCAGATATCGATCCAAAAGGCGACTACCAACTCTGGGTGCTGTTTGCCTTCCCTCATCTCACAACGTCAAAAAGGATAAACAATGGGCGCTATTCTTGAGCTCACTACCTATGCTGCGACGCCAGTCGGCATGGTTGCAATCGTCGCTCTTGGCGCGGCTGCTTATTTTGCAGCGCGCTGGGTTCTGGTTGATTGATTACGACGCAATCGTCGAAGTTATGATACCCGGTCGCGACCTGTTTGCGGCCGGTATTCTCATCAGGCTTGAATGAATGCCCCGAAGCAGCTGCCAATGTTCCCCAGTGAAAGCCAGCCTAGACGGAGCGCACGTAACATCGGAGTCAGCCTCGCTTCGACGTTTACGAAGGTCGTGACGAGTGGGCGCTTTCCTTCTCGCTGGCCAAGAACTTCGTCCGCCAACACCTCAACGAGGCCTGCCCAATACCGTCGCGACGACCCGAGACTTTGAAATTCGGTGGGGATCGCTAGTCGAAAAATCGAATAAATTTGCATCTATGATGGGAAAAATGTCGCGCCACTTGTTCCCGGTTGGCCTGCTTCGAAATCGTTTGCAAGGGGCGTCAGATCGGAAATGCCGCAGGCGGCTTTCCACGATTCGGGCTATGCAGCGGCGCGGAAAGGTGAGACGGTCTAATTCAACGATGCAGCCATCCACAGACTAATCGACGGATTGCCTCGTTGGATCCAGGCGCTCACTAACGGGCCCCGAGTAAAGAAGCGCCGCGACCTTAACGGGGAAGAGGAAATGAGAACATGAAACTGAGCACTCTTTTGGCAGCTGGCTTGTTCATCGCCGGAGCGACGACGCCAAGTTTCGCCATGGAATCCATGCGCTCGTCCGGCAACGGCGGAATGATGGTGGACAGCTTGCTCCAAAGCATCAGCTGCAACGTCAATGACGACGACAAGCAGGCCCTTTGCATGCGGAAATGCGACGACGAGTATATAAAGTCCAGCCAGGCATATGGCACTGCCGGCCGTCTTGAGGGGCCAAAGGCGGACAAAAAGACGTGCGAAACCAAGTGCGGCTGCTAAGAGGTGAATAGTCCGCCCAAGGTTCTGGTCTCTTGATCTGGGTCGCCGGCCTCGCCGGCGGCTTTCTCGCGCACATCGTTCTCTTTCACGGCGAGGAGGGGCCGCGCGTTTTAAACCGTATTTGGTTGTTGCGTCAGCGGCCCGTTAGCTTTCGTCCAGGCGTCGATGCCTCCCTCAATATGACATGCGGACTTTAGGCCAGCGTCCTGCGCGGCTTGAACCGCCATCGCCGAGCGTTCACCGAAGGCGCAATAGAACAATATTCGCTTGCGCGTCGCCTCGGCCAATTCGTGCAATATGCCGCCCCTGCAGATGTTCTCCTGCAGATCCGGATAGGGCGCATGTAGCGCGTCAGGAATACACTTCTTATTGCTAACGCTTAGGTGGTGGCGTCGCCAGCCAGGCCGCCGAGTATGCTCATCTCCCACGCAGGGTCAATTCATCTCGGAGGAGGAACCAATCTTAGGCTTTACGCGTTTGTCTTTGGTTGCTTCAAATAAGAGCTGGGTGGAAGACATGCGCAGAATTACGATTGCCTTAGCCGCCTCGATTCTTTGCTTCGCTCTAACGAGCGGCGGAGCGAGCGCCATGACTGGTCCGGGACCATCGAAATCTCTTCCTGAATTCAATTATACCCCTAAGCAGGAAGCCGCATGCAATGGCACCTGGGGGCGGTACGGGTGTGGGCCGGGATTTGTTCGTCGATGCAACGGGTGGCGTTGCTGGTGCGGTCCTTGCTGGTAACCGTCATAGGGTAGAGCGACCTTACTCTTGACGCTCGGGGTGATCGTCGGCTCCTTCCGGTTATCCGCCACCGGCCATAAGATTCCATCTTTCGAGCTACATCGAGACCGGCAGGGGCGGTCTCGATGTAAAGGCGTCTATTTTCTGCAAACGCTGGCGCTCATCCTGGAAAAAGTGGGGCGGCTCGACGCTCTGATCAACAACGCCGGCTTTTCCATATGCGGAGACGTGGAGGACGTCTCCATGGCGGAGGCGAAAGCGATCTTCGAGACCAATTTCTTTGGCGCGCTCCGCGTCTCGCGGGCGGCGACGGCGGCGCTGCGCGACAGCCGCGGCGTCCTCATCAATATGAGTTCTGTCGCGAGACAGATCGGCCCTCCCTCCACCCCCCACCCTATTGCAACCCTTCGGCGCGCGCGTCGTTATTGTCGAGCGGCGCGACTTCAAGACCGAGATCGACGTGGCGCGCCGGATCTCTGAGGCGACGCGGCAGGGCCCCTATGCGGCGGCCTTCGAGAAGTTTCTAAGCAAGCGGCGCGCCTTCGGGGAGAAAGCGTCGACCGCTGAGCCGGTCGCCGCGCTGGTCGCGCGCATTCTGAATGCGCCCGAATTCGAATTGCGCTATGTAGCCGAGCCAGCGCCTCCTGCTTCTGATCAAGCGTTACGCGCCGCAGCGAGTCTATGAATGGCCCCTGAGGAAAATCCTGTGTCAGTACCGCCGAGGCGACTAACAGTCACCCTTAAGAGCGTACTCTGCGCCGTGAAGCCCATTCAAAAGTTTTTTCGCGGGCGCGCTCTTTCGAGGCTTGAGCGAGCCCGCTTTCAGCTTTCAGGAAAATTTCGCTTTCAGCGAAGGGGTGTGTCTTAACGAGTTCCGGCTAAGTTTTCGATGCTAGATGAGCCCAGAGAGAAATGCACAACCCGCCACCGTCAACCGTAAAACCCCTGATTTTCGGCTCGCGCGGGCACGGGTACATTGCGCTCGCTGTCAATGCTGCTTTTTTAGCTTTGCTATCTTATTGGCTGTCACAGAATGTGAATTTTTCTGATCTGCGGAAGTATCTCCAGCAAATCCCCACAAGCGCGATCATTGTTGGTATGGCGATGAATGTCGCCGTGCTGATGTGCTTCGGTGCACGGCTTGCCGCTATCCTTGATGCTAAGATCTTCCCCTGTTTCCTGATCACGATCACTGGAATGACCTTCAACAGTCTGCTTCCGTTTCGCCTTGGCGAGGGAGTGAAATTGTATTGCGGCGGCGCCTTTTTTCGCCTCCCGGTCGGCGGCCTCGGCGCAGCGATAGTGATGGAAAAACTTTACGACCTTTTGATGCTCCTCCTTTTGCTCGCCACACTCATTGCTAATGCGCATCTCCCGTTCGTCAACATCGGCAGCCCCCAGATCCTGGGACTCGCCGTCGCGGCGCCGCTGTGTGGGTTGTTAATTTTTCGGGCGCGCGGGGCCGGCATAAAGGTTCTGTCGCGACTAGCCATTCTCGAGAGGTTTGGGCTTAACAGCATCGTTGAACAGGCCGGGATTCTGTTTACGCGTCAAAAGGTCGTTTTCCCCGCATTCCTGACCTTGCTGATATGGTCTGTGAATGTCTCACTCGTCCTATTCTTCTTCAGAGCGGTCGCGCCAGAAATCCACTTCGGCGTGCTTGACGCAATGGCGTTGGTGGTCATCGCGTCTTTGGCGATAGCGGCGCCCGTTAGTCCCGCTGGGTTGGGAGTTTTCGAAGCCGGAATCGCCGCCTATTTGATAAATTTTCACGGGCTGCAGACAGAGAAAGCAATCTCCGCCGACGCGCTGTACCATTTCGTGATCTCGCTCCCCCACAGCGCGATCACCGCCGCATTCTTCACATCGATGTTCCTGTTTCGGAAGAGAACGTAGCCGAAGTCTTGGGGGCTTACGTTCCTTTGCGCTCCACGCCCGCTTTTTCGCACGGACCGGCGCTGAAGTGTAATCCGGAGCTCGCAAGGCGACGTAACTCTCAAGGGAGGTCCGCCATGAAATTCATCCTTGCCTTCGTCGCCTCGACCGCGGCTATGCTGGTTCTTGACGCCATCTGGTTGTCCACGATGGCCGAGCGGCTTTATAGACCTCAGCTTGGCGATCTTCTTGCCGACGAGTTCCGCCCTTACCCGGCGTTCGTCTTCTATGCGCTCTATCTGTTCGGCGTCGTCTATTTCGCCGTCGCGCCAGCCCTGCGGAACGGCGGCTGGCGCTACGCGGCGCTAAACGGCGCCCTGTTCGGGCTCATCGCTTACGGAACCTATGATCTCACCAATCAGGCGACGTTACGTCACTGGCCGGTTCTCGTGACCGCCCTCGACATGATCTGGGGCGCGCTCATCAGCGCTGTCGCCGCCGTCGCGGGCTACGCCGCGGCGCGCGACCGCGCCTGATCCTTCCCTTCGCGGACGATAGAGCATCCATGCCGCGATGACGCTGAGCGTCGCGGCGCTATAGGCGTTGAGGGCAAACAGCGATGCGTCTTGTGCGGGTGTCGACGGATAGGGCGGCGTCCCGAAGCCATTGCGCAGCATTGCAAGCGATAGGACGACGCCTGTCATGTAAATCGCGAGCGCGCGCCATTGCGACGGACGGCAGGACAAGGCCGCGATGACGAGGCACGGCAGGAGAAAAAGCAGGACGCCGGAAGCCTCGCCGAAAATGCGGGCGCAAAAGAGCGTATTGAGCGCCCCGACGGCCGGAAACCACAATCTGCCGATCTCCGGGAAGCGCCTCGCGATCCATGGCGCGGCGAGAAAAAAGGGCGTGGAAAGAAAAGTGAGGGCAAGGAGCGGATGCGCGGCGCCGGTCGCCCACCAGACGTAAAGCGGGTAGAAGGGCTGATTGGAGGCGACGATCAACGCGAGCCTGTTCGAGGCGCCGGTCAGCGGATCCTCCGCGGCGGCGTATCTTTCGATCCGCCGCCAGAGCGCGGCGTCAGCCATGGACGGGGCGCAGGCGGTAATGGCTGACCGCCCATTCCTCGCCGTTGCGGTCGCCGAAGAGTCCTTCCGTCGCCAGAAAGAAGAGCCGCCAGCGTTTGCGCCAGAGCGCCGCGTCCGTCCCATACGTCTCGCGCAGAACCGCATCGATCTCCGTGCGGTTGGCGTCGAAGTTTCGCAGCCAGTCGGCCGCCGTCCGCTGGTAATGGAGACCGCTCCAGCGCCATTCGTTTTCGACAGCGAAGAGATCGTCGAAATTTCGGATAAGCCCATGGCTCGGCATGATGCCGCCGGTGAAGAAATGCTGCGCGATCCAGTCCGATTTGTCGGCATGATCGAAGCGATAGGCCTGGTCGCGATGGGTGAAGATATGGATGAAGAGTCGCCCGTCCGCTTTCAGCCAGTCGCGCAGGCGCGTCAGGAGCCCGCGCCAGTTCGACATATGTTCGAACATCTCGACCGAGACGACGCGATCGAAGCGCTCCGACGGCGTGAAGTCGTTCATGTCCGCCGTGACGACGCGCAGATTTTCGACGCCGAGACGCTTCGCCTCGGCCTCAATGTGCCGGCGCTGGCTCGTGGAGTTGGAGACGGCGGTGATGCGCGCCTTCGGATATTTCTCGGCCATGAACAGCGACAGGGAGCCCCAGCCGCATCCGAGTTCGAGAATGTCCTGCCCGTCGGCGAGGCCGGCGTGCGCGACCGTCTCCTCCAGCGCGCGCAGTTCGGCGCCGGCGAGCGTCGTGACCTGCGCATCGTAATAGCAGCAGGAATATTTGCGGCGCGGCCCGAGCGTCAGTTCGAAGAAGCGCGCGGGCACTTCGTAATGCTGCGCATTCGCCTCGCTGGTGTGGACCGCGATCGGATAGCGGGTCATATCGCGCGAGAAGACCTCGACCGCGCCCGGCGACGCGCCGTTCAGACGTTCGCGCGTGCGCCCGACCAGATAATGCACGCCCACTCGCAGAAAGGCGTCGGGCAGGGGGGCGCGCTCGACGACGCTGATGGCGGAAGCGATCAGTGACATGTCCTATCCTCCGAGAATTAGTTCAGGCGCTTGCGCGGCCCCGGAAAGAAGACGTTGACGCGAGTCTGATAGGCCCGGAACGCCTCCCCGCGCGAGGCGAGCATGTGCTTTTCGAGAGGCGGCACGCCCGACACATGCGCCAGCAGCCAATAGATGAAGGCGGGCGCAAGCAGCGCGAGCAAGCCCTGCGGCCAGGCGCCCGTGACATCGATGGCGATAACCGCGAGGCCGAGCCAGCCGAGCCATTGGAAGAAGTAATTGGGATGGCGCGAATAGGCCCAGGGCCCGTCCATGCAGACGCTGCGGCCGGGCCCGCGACGCGCGCGAAAGCGCGCCAGAACCGCGTCCGACCACGCTTCGCCGAGGATGGCGACGACCGACAGCAACGCGCCAAGCCAGTCGGTCGCGGCGGGAAAGCCGGCCGGGTTGCGCGCCGCGAGAAACACGGCGAGCGAGAGAAGAAAGGCGCAGGCCGCCTGGATCTGTAGGAACCAGAACAGGCGGCGCGGGAAATCGGCGCCCCATTCGAGCGCGAGCGCGTGGTAGCGCGGGTCCTCGCCGGCGTTGAGGCTGCGGGCGACGATATGGACGCCGAGGCGCAGCGCCGCCGCGAGCGCCAGAGCCGCCACCAGATATTGACGCGGGCCAGCCGGGTAGCCGTCGAGCGGCGCCAGCGCGAGCGCGACTCCCGCGGCGCCGATGGCGAAGGACCAGGTGGCGTCGATCCAGCCGGACTGGCCCGTGCGGCGTTGCAGCGCCCAAGCCAGGGTCATGGCGCCGGAGAGCCCTGCGGCCGTCGTCGACAGGAGCAGGGCGAGGCTCATATGTCCCTGAACTTCTGATAGAGGCGCCCGAGCAGACTGTTCGGCCGCGTCCGCCCCTCCATGGCGATGAGGCACAGGCACGGGCAGTCCGGGTCGATCACGATCTCGTGCTCGACGTCCTCGTCGACATGGGCGATCTCGCCGGCGCAGAAATGCGCGTCCCCGTCGCGAAAGCCGCCACGCAGAACGCAGGTCGTCTCGACGCCGTCATGGCCGTGACGGGGCACGCTCACGCCCGGCCCGATCTCGAGCAGAAAGGCCCGCGAAATGGAGTCTTCGGGCAAGACGACGCGCGCGGAACGCACGCCTGGCGCGATCCAGCGCCAGGGGCGGATCTCCGCTTCCGCAAGCGGCCCCGGTATCACGAATCCCTCGGGCATTTTCGGATGTTTCGGCGCTCGCGGCGCCGGGGTGCCGACCGACGGCACCTCGGCGTCGAGCGCGCGCAGGGTGCGGTCCAGCGCGGACGGATCGGCGTCAACAGGTTCGATCGCGTCGAGCAGCAGGCCTCCGATCGCCTCGAATTGCGCGTGGAGCCGCCGTCCGGCGGGCGATATGTCGAGATAGGTTTCGACGAGCAGCGACAGGCCTGCGTCCAGGGAGCCGGCGGCGTGGCGCAGGAGCAGTTCGTCGATCCGGCGGGGGTCGGGCTTCGTCATCCCAAATCCTCCAGTTCCGCGCGAAGTCGTTGAACGGCGAGGCGCAGGCGCGACTTCACCGTGCCGAGCGGCAAGGCGAGCCGTCGCGCGATTTCCGAATGCGGCGCCTCGTCAAAATAGAAGAGCTCGATGATGAGCGCCTGTTCGCGCGAGAGCGCGCCGAGCGCCTGTCTCACCCTGTCGCTGCGTTCCTTGAGGATGGCCATCGCCTCGCCGGTTGGCGGCGCGTCCGGCTCTTCGCTGGGATCGAGGTCGATCTCGCCGGGCGTGCGCTCGGCGCGAATGCGGTCGATGCGCAGATTGCGGGCAATGACGAAAACCCAGGTCGAGGGCGCGCCGGCGCGAGGGTCGAAGCTGCCGGCCTTGCGCCAGACGCGCAGCATTGTCTCCTGGGCGAGTTCCTCGGCGGCGGCGGGCGCCGCGCCGGCCCGCATCAGATAGGCTTTCACGCGAGGGAAGTAATAGGAAAAGAGAATTGCGAACGACTGCCGGTCGCCGTCGCGCGCCAGATTCGCAATGAGCGCGCTCGCCTCCTGCGCGGACAAGACGACGGGCTCGCCCGCCGCTCTCACCGGCGCGACCTTGCGCGGCGCGATCGCGCGCCTGCGAGGTTCGGAGTGGAGGGAGATTGCGGCACTCGGCATATCCCTTTTACGAGCGGTCTGCAGGGTTGGATCACCCGAAAAGGATTTCGTCGACGAGTGATCCATTTGCGAAGGCCAAGCGTATACCAACCAAAGCCCGTGGAGGCCATGTCCGTGACCAAGCGTTTGGGCGATCTTGCCAAAAAGCCGTCGCATGGCGGCTAGAGAGATGAATTGGCGTTCCAAAATCGCGGTCCTGGGGACCGGCGTCGCCGGCCTGTCGGCGGCATGGCTCCTGTCTCGCGCCTATGACGTCACCGTCCTGGAACAGGAGGCGCGCCCCGGCGGCCACAGCAACACCGTCGACGTTCCCGGTCCGGACGGCGTTATCGCGGTCGACACCGGCTTTATCGTCTATAACGAGCCCGCCTATCCCAATCTCACTGCGCTCTTCGACCATCTTGGGGTCGCGACGACGCCGACGGAGATGAGCTTTTCCGTCTCGCTGGCGGACGGCGCCCTCGAATATGGGGGAGCAGACCTCTTCACGCTTTTTGCGCAAAAATCCAATCTCTTCAGTCGCCGCTTCTGGTCGATGCTTCTCGACATCCGGCGCTTCTACGCCGAGGCGCCGGGCCATCTCGCGAAGATGGAGGGGATGACGCTCGGCGACTATCTCGACGCCAACGCCTATGGAGAGGCGTTCCGCGACGATCACCTCTACCCGATGGCGGCCGCGATCTGGTCGATACCGGCGCGCCAGGCCGCGCATTATCCGGCTCAAGCCTTCACGCGTTTTTGTGAAAATCACGGCCTGTTGAAGATCGCCGGCCGGCCCGTCTGGCGCACCGTTCAGGGCGGCAGCCGCGAATATGTGAAGAAGCTACTGGCGCCCGTCGCGGATCGTCTGATCCTGAACGCGCCCGTCACGCGAGTGACGCGGGACGACAGCGGCGTGACCGTCGAATGGCCCGGCGGCGCGCAGCGTTTCGATCATGTCGTCATCGCCGCCCATGCCGATCAGGCGCTGGCCATGCTCGCCGATCCGACAGAAGATGAAAAGCGGCTTCTGTCCTGCTTCTCCTATGGCCGCAACGAGACGATCCTGCATGGCGACCCCGCCCTGATGCCGAAACGGCGCGCCGTCTGGTCGGCGTGGAATTATCTGTCGCAGGGTCCCGACGCGGAACTTTGCGTGACCTACTGGATGAATCGCCTTCAGCCTCTTCCGCCGCAGACGCCGCTCTTCGTGACGCTGAACGCGCCGGTCGCGCCGCGCGAGGAGCTCGTCCATCGCCGCTTCGTCTACGAGCATCCGATCTTCGATCTTGCCGCGATCGACGCGCAGCGTGACCTCTGGTCCTTGCAGGGCCGCCGACGCACCTGGTTCTGCGGCGCCTATTTCGGCGCGGGCTTTCACGAGGACGGCTTGCAGGCGGGACTTGCCGTCGCCGAACAGCTCGGCGGCGTGCGGCGACCATGGAGGGTGGAAAACGAGTCCGGGCGCATCCATGTCGGCGCGATTCCCGCGGCGGCGGAAGTGGAGGGTTGAGCATGCGATCCGCGCTTTACGTCGGTTCGGTGGCGCACCGCAGACTGCGGCCGCGGGGGCATCGCCTCCGCTATCGGGTTTTTTCCTTCCTCATCGATCTCGACGAACAGGCTCTGCTCGCAAAGCGCTTGCGTCTCTTCTCGCTCGACAGGTTCAATCTTTTTGGATTTCGCGCGAAGGACCATCTGTTCGGCGACGGCTCCGATCTGCGCGGGCAGGTCGAATCCATTCTGCGGGACGCGGGCATGGAGCCCGATGGCGGGGCCATTCGCCTGCTCGCCATGCCCCGCGTGCTGGGCTACGGCTTCAATCCGCTGAGCATCTTCTTCTGCTACCGCGCCGACGGCGCCCTGCGCGCGATCCTCTACGAGGTCAACAACACCTTCAATCAGCGTCACTGCTATCTCTTCCGCGTCGACGCCGCGCAAGGCGTTCTCACCCATGCCTGCGACAAGGAATTCTACGTCTCGCCCTTCATGGCGATGGATCTGACCTATGCTTTCCGCGTCAGACCGCCAGACGAGGCCTATGCGATCTCGATCTGCGTCGCGGACGCCGGCGGCGCAATGCTGAACGCGACGCAGAGCATGCGCCGCAGACCGCTCGACGATCGCGAACTGTTGCGAGTCTTCTTCACTCATCCGCTGCTGACGCTGAAAGTGATCGCCGGCATTCACGTCGAGGCGTTGCGAATCTGGCTCAAGGGCGTCGGCCTGCATATGCGGCCCCCGCCGCCCGACCGCACAGTCACGATCGTCTCGCAGTAACATCGCGAAAGGAAAGGCGCTGCATGCCACGTATGATTTCAACGGATGCGCCCGTTTCGATCTCGAACAGGCTTGCCGGCGGCGGGCTTGGACTGGCCGCATCGGTCTTGCGGAAAGTTCTGGCCGCGATGGACAGCGGCCGCCTCACTCTCG
This sequence comes from uncultured Alphaproteobacteria bacterium, assembly GCA_963717565.1. Lineage (GTDB taxonomy): Bacteria > Pseudomonadota > Alphaproteobacteria > Rhizobiales > Beijerinckiaceae > Methylocystis. The sequence continues at coordinate 488,150 of CAVQWJ010000011.1, read as the reverse complement.
TCCTGCCGGATGGAACGCGCGTCGATTGCCGGGGGATGAAGGCTGGTCCCGAGGCGACCATCGTCATCCACAAATTCTCCGCCCTGCGGCGCCTGCTGTTCTCCGGCGACGTGGCTTTCGCCGAGGCCTTTGTGCGAGGCGAATGGAGCAGCCCCGATGTCGCCGCCGCGATCGAACTCGCCGCTGTCAATGGAGAGAGCTTCATGCGCGCGGTGGAAGGCTTCCCGCCCGCCCGCTTCGCCAACTGGCTCGTCCATCGCCTGCGCGCCAATTCCCGCGTTGGCAGCCGCCGCAACATCGCCGCGCATTACGACCTTGGGAACGACTTCTACCGTCTCTGGCTCGATCCCATGATGTTCTACTCCTCCGGGATCTACCGCCGCGCCGACGAGACGCTGGAGGAGGCGCAACGCAACAAGATCGATCGCGTGCTCGAGCTGCTCGACGCGCGCCATGGCGAGAGCGTTCTCGAGATCGGGTGCGGCTGGGGAGCGCTCGCGGTCGCCACAGCGGAGAGCGGCGCGGGCGCGGTCACCGGGCTAACCCTTTCCAAAGAGCAGCTCGCGCATGCGCAAGCGCTTGTCGATCGCCACGGACCTGAGCGTCGAAGGTGGCGTTGAAGCTCGAAGACTATCGCGACATTGCCGGAAAATTCGACCGCATCGTCTCGGTCGAAATGATCGAGGCCGTCGGCCGCGAATATTGGCCGGTCTATTTCGCCAGCCTGCGGGATCGCCTGGCGGAAGGCGGCCATATCGTGCTTCAGGCGATTACGATCGACGACGCCCGCTTCGAAAAATACATGACGACGCCGGATTTCATTCAGCGCTACATCTTTCCCGGCGGCGCGCTGCCCTGTCCCCGCGCGCTGCGCGAAGAAGCCCAGCGCGCGGGACTTCGGGTCGAGACGGTCGAGACCTTCGGCGACAGCTACGCCCGCACGCTCGTCGACTGGCGCGAACGCTTCCACGACAATTGGAGCCACATCGAAGCGCTTGGCTTCGACCCCTCCTTCCGTCGACTGTGGGATTATTATCTCTGCTATTGCATTGGGGGCTTTCGCTCGGGCGCAATCGATGTGGGCCTGTATCGGCTGACGCGCGATCAACGATGAAAGGAGGATAACATGCGTAGGTTCTTGCTGACACGGCGGCTTGCTTCTGTCGCCCTCTCGCCTCTCGTTGGCGCGGTCGCTTTGGGATTTTCCCCCGCGATGGCCGACGAAGGCATCCTGGGCGAGTGGGCGCGCGGCGACGGGAACGCCCGCGTTCGCATTGCGCCCTGCGGCGGCGCGCTTTGCGCGGTCAATACCTGGATCCGCGATCCGTCGAGCGGAGAACATGTCGGCGACCGCCTGGTCCTCAACGTCGCCAGCGCGGGACGCGCGCTTTCCGGCACGGCCTACGACCCGCAGCGCAAGCTGAATTACAGCATGTCGATCGAATACGGGCCGAAATCGATGCAGACCCGCGGCTGCGTTCTCGCGGGGATCGTCTGCAAGTCGATCAGCTGGGCGCGGCTCTCGCGTTGACGGCGCGCGTCGCGCGACATTCGAGGAGAACGACTATGAAGGCAATTACCTGCCGCCTCTTCGTCCTTGCGCTTGGTCTCGGCGCGGCCGGAGCCGCTCTCGCGCAGGATCGCCCGGCCAGGCCGATCGATGCGGCGAAATTCTATAAGGGCGCCTGGCTCGAAGTCGCGCGACGGCCCATGTGGATCACGGAGGGCTGTGTCGCCGGCGTCACCAGCTACGCGCGCGGCGACAGGCCAAATCAGGTGCTCGTGGGCGATTCCTGTCGAAAAGGGTCCGAGGAGGTCGTCCTGAACGGCGCCGGAGAGATTCTGGACCCCGGTCACAATTCGCGGCTCAGGGTGCAATACAACCCGCTCCTTTCCGTCGATTACACGATCGTCGACCGGGCCGATGATTACAGCTGGTTCATCGAGACGAGTCCCACGCTCGACAATCTCTTCATCTTCACCCGCAAGCGTCCGTCTTCGGCGCGCCTCGCCGAACTGGTCGCGCGCGCCCGCGCGCTCGGCTATGATACGTCGACGCTCGAGTTTCCCTGGTCCGGCAAGCTTCGCTAGAACCCGTTGAAGCCTGAGAAATCTGTCCTCTCCAATTGCGCCTATTGCGGATTCGGCTATGGCTTCAAGGCCGAGACCGAACTGGAGTGGGCGCAGAGCCCTCGCCCGCTTATAACCATGCCCCGGCCTACGCGACGCAAAGGCGCGCCGCTATAATGGCGAGCTTCGCCAAGGTGACCTTTTGAAAGGTGTTCTTCGCCCCCTCTGGCGAGTTAGTCGCAAAGTCCGCTGAATGCCTCTTCCGCCAGCTTGCCTCCTCTCGAACGAAGAGGGCGGTCAGTTTCCTGCCGCCCTGCACGTTTCAATTGGTGCGCGAGAGCTTCCATTGGGCGTGCGCCGAGGCCAGCTCGCCCATGCCTTGGGTCAACTCAAGCCACGGCCTTTCGTCGCTGAGAAAGTAATATGGTTTAAGGCGATTGGATATTCTGAAAAGATTGCCATCGCCGTCTACCCGCTCGAATCTCCATTGGAACGAATATGGCGCGGAGGCTCCGTAAGTCGCCGCATATTGGACGAAATCCGGTATGTACCGCGCGCCGAGGGACAACGTAAACGCCGGATTGTTATAGCCGATGTACTTTCCCGTCACAGTCGACCGTACGTAGAAGTAGCCATCCGCAGCAGGCTCAAACTGCCAAGCGGGAGCGTTCGTAGACACGAGGATGTCCTGTTGCTGGGACGCGCCCAAAAACGCCTGAGAAGCGAGATTCTGTACGAAGAAGCTTTTGTATCGTTTGATGTAATCGTCGCTGTCGATGTAGCTGTCGCTGTCGTTCAATATCGCGATATGGGTATAATTATCCCCCTTCAGCATAAGGAAACCTTTGCTTTTGGCGGGGGGCGTTAGAGAAGTTTCGGAAAAGGTATAGCCGCTGATTCCCTTGTTCTCTCCAATCCAAAACGAGTCCACCGCACTGACGCCGTTGGAACAGTTGGCGTTGAGGAAGCTCTGAGCCTTACTCAGATCCGAAGTTTCGTTAAATCCGCCCTGCGTTGTCTGAACGCGATCGGATTCATTGCCGAGGGATGAAAAATAGGTGTCGAACTTCGCGGCATGACCATTGTCCACGTCATCCTTGTTCAGCAGGTCAGCGTTGAATTTCAAATTTTTGGCAGCATTGCCACAACCGTCGGTCCACAAATCCGGCCGGTAATTTCTTCCTTTTTCCGCGAAGCCTATAAGAAAATTGGGGTTTTCGGGCTTTACTCTCGCGAAAAACACCACATTGTTCCCGATGGTTACATAGTGCTTATCGGAACCATAGACACCGGGATATCGGAGCACGAACCAGTCGAGATAGGGATAACGATCGGACAGGTTTTTCAGGACAGCGTCTGAGGTCAGGGACGCGCTAAAAAATGATGCGAGGCGTCGCTCGATGTTTCGTTTTTGCTGCGCGGGTTCGGCATTCTGCCGGGCAACCTCTTCTGTTCGCTTGGTGCACTGGTCTGCTCTATCGGCGAAATCTTTGGTTAGTTCGACTGATTTGTTCAAAACAGCCGTGTCGGATGAAAACTGGGAAGTTCCATTGGCGCGTCGTCCATTCTCTGAGATAACGTAAAGCTTTTGAAAGGTATCTCGAGCCTGTAAAATGTAATAGGTCAGATAGACGCCAGTCGCTGTTATTTGATCGATGTCTCCATAACTATTGGTGGCGACATTCTGGATGATATCAGTGTTGACCGGCTTCTTGTCGGTCTTGTCAAGACGTGCGGCGCCCTTGCACAGGTTACCCAATACTTCCGCGGCTTTTCCTAAACTGTCATTCAGTTGATCGGCGTCATAGGTAGGAAAAACAATGTCCTGGGTCATGCTGCTGAATGTGTCGACATACTTTCCCTTGTTGGTGATCTCCGCGACGTTGGTTTTGATGAGCCCCCAGTCTACCTCCACGCTCACATCGGCTTTGCTGTTGTCGAACAATATGCCCAGTTTTGCGCTGAGGTCATCAACCTTCTGATTGACGGTCTGGACGCCTTTGAGAATTTTGTCTTCGGTCTTCTCGGTATTATACCCAGCGAGGTCGAAGGCGATGGTCAAGGCGGTGATCGCTGGCGCAAAGTCGCCTATCGCGGCCGTGAATTGCGTCAGTTTCGCGAAGTAGAGATTGCCGTTGTCATCTTTAAGTTTCCCGAAACTTTTCGAAATCTCGCCGAGAACCTTCGTGATGTCTTGCGCTTTCATTGTGCCTTTCTTCACCTCGCCGGGCACTTGCGCAAGGCCGTCCGAAATAGTCATGCCAAGCAAAATTACGGAAGACACTAGTGGGATAAATCGCGATCTGCACAAGCCTGCACGCTGCGCGGGCGCGATTTCAATGTCAGGAGAAGATGATGCTGACCTGCAAAGGAAAACCGAGCATTTCATGGAGCCCCCCGGGTGATCGCCAACCGCACGACATTTACTTGCGTAGAAAGAAACAAGAGCAAATTGCGTATGAACGCCTCATTATAGAGGTTGGCGCATATGGCCGAGATTGGCAAGAAAATACTGTCAGGGTTCCGGCGCGCCCGATTGGTGGCGGATTATCGTGCGATGCGGGCCGACGAGGACGCCGGCTCGCGGTTCTGACAGGTCCATTGCGGCCCTTTTTTCCTCACCTTCTCAAAGAAGGCGACGAGGCGTTTGGCGCAATTTCGGCGCGATGACCAATATCTCTCCGCAGCCGAGCGCCGCGCTGAAAGCGAGGCCTTACGCAACAGCGCCCAAGGGTGTGGCATGGGAGATGGAAACCGCCCAACAATCGACGGGATCTGATTGCCCTGCTCGGTTAATCAAACGTGGGTCGGCGACCAGAGCTCACACCGGCGTGCTAAAGGGCACGATCGACACGCGACGACTCGACCTTCTCGCCGGCGGCGCAACACTCTCAATTTTTACCGTGACGACGTTATTGACCAACACTTCATCGCTGCCGCAACAGCGTCAACTCCGTGACGCGCACGCTGGTTAATTTCCTAGAGCATGGCGGCATCGACAATTCCTCACCCGCGCGGCGCCGGCGCGCGTCTGCGATTGCCAATGCGAATGTGTCGGGATCTCGGGAAGATGACGCCTTCACACTAATCGACGTGAACGGAGACGTCGGCATTGAAACTATTCAGCGTATCTGCGCCTCGAAGGGGTCCTGCCGCTCAAACCGCCTTCAGGCGACTAAGATTTCTAGTTTTGCTTGTGATTCAGAAGCCCCCTCGTGTCGCAACAACATGCTATCCTTCCCGTCGTCATCGCCAGCGAAATCGTAGTGGTTTATAAGATTTGTCGAAGATGTCAGATTTAATTTCTATACTTGACTTGAAGTTCCGACTTTGCGACACGTCACCACGTCGCAAACATAAGCAGACCATCCGGAGTCGCCTAACCGGCCGACGGGCCGAAGCGAATGGCGGATCGTTTTTCTTCTCCTCTTTTAGGAAAACGGCATGACCACTGAACCAGAAGTCCGCCGCACTTTGAGTGAAGCGGCTGCTCGCCAGCTCGCAAACGCCACGAAAACGCGCCCGCAATGGTCGGGCATAACGCCGAGGTGGCTCGTTTCATTCCTGCCGTGGGTTCCGGTCGAGGCCGGCATCTATCGCCTCAATCGCGTCAAGGAATCGTCCGCGCTCACGGACGCCGACGTGCAATGCAGCCCGGCGCGCGATCGTGACGCCGATCTTCCGGAGACTTTTGTCGATTACGAGGAAGCGCCGCGCGAATATTCGATGAATGCGGTGACGACCGTGCTCGACGTGCAGACGCGCGTCTCCGACCTCTATAATCACCCTTACGACCAGATCCAGGAACAGGTGCGCCTGCTGACCGAGAAGGTGAAGGAGAGGCAGGAGGCCGAACTCATCAACAATGCGGAATATGGCTTTCTCGCCAACGCGCATCCGTCGATGAAGATCAAGACCCGCAAGGGTCCGCCGACGCCCGACGATCTCGACGAACTGATCTCCAAGGTGTGGAAGGAGCCGGCGTTTTTTCTCGCGCATCCGCGCGCCATCGCGGCCTTCGGTCGTGAATGCACCCGCCGCGGCGTGCCGCCGCCGACCGTGACGCTGTTCGGCTCGCCCTTCATCACCTGGCGCGGCCTGCCGCTGGTGCCGAGCGACAAGCTCTACATCGACGATCAGGGCAAGACGAACATCCTGCTCCTGCGCACGGGCGAAAAGAAGCAGGGCGTGATTGGCCTGTTCCAGCCGGGCGTGCCGGGCGAGGTCGCGCCGAGCCTGTCGGTGCGCTTCATGGGCATCAACCGCAAGGCGATCGCGTCCTATCTGATCTCGCTTTATTGCTCGGCGGCCGTGCTGACGCATGACGCGCTCGGCGTGCTCGAAGACGTCGATGTGAGCAAATTCCACGAATACGGCGACAAGCGCGTCTGATTCGCGCTGTGAAAGCATCTGGGCCGGCGGCGGTTCCGCCGGCCCGACACAAGATCGAGGAAGCCGTCCAGATGTCGTCTGCGAAGCCCGCCGGTCCCACGTCAGCCGATCTGCCGCTCGACCCGATCCCGGTCCAGGACGCGGGCCATCATGCGACGCCCGCCATTGATCCCGACATGATCGCGCGGCTCGCCAACGCTTTTTTCCAGCAGCCGCCAGTGACCCCGGCCGCGGCGCCCATGCCGCTCGCCCCGCCGGCTCATATGCCGGGCCTGCCCGACACGCCGGCGCCGTCCGTCGTCACCACGGTCGCGCCCTTCGCGCCGGCGCGCACGCCGTTTGGCCCGCCGGATATTCCGCAGACCACCATCCCGTCGGTCGTGCCCACCCCCAACATCCCGGCGCCGTCCGCGCCGACCGGCCTCCAGTCGCCGACGCGGCCGCTGGGTCTCGATCAGGTTCCGCAGCCGGGGGCCTCCGCCGGCAGCTCCACGCCCGACGGGCTTCCCTCCGAGATCGATTACAGCCTGATACCGCGGTTTCTCGTCGGCGAGACCCAGCTGGTTCCCTCCGATCATCGCGCCGACGGGCCGAGCCTCGGTTATGGCGCCGCCGGCCTGCCCGGCGGCGTGGCGCCCGCGAAGGTCGACAACCTGTATTTCCTGAACGAACGCAGCGTGCCGGCCCATGCGCCCGCCGCTGCGGCCCCGGCTCCCTCCTATCACCCGCCGCATACGCCGACCGTCGCCCCGCAGCCCGAACTCGGGCCGCAGAACATTCCGGTCTCGGCGCCGAGCGCGCCGGCGCTGGCGGAACTCAACGCGACTCCTGCGCCGGAGAGCTTCGCCATCTCCGGCCCGTCCGAGGCCGATCCGCACCGCCTCTCCGACGTCGCCGCCCTCGGGACGCCGCCGGTGGGCGGAGAGCAGTTCTCGAGTGGCTTTGACAGCCTTCCCTCGGTTGGCCAGAGCGGCCCCGCCGCGAGCGACGCGCTCTATTTCGTGAGCCATGGCGGCGGTCATCCGGGCGCTTCGGCGCCCGCGCAGCCAAAGGCCGCGCCAGAGGGCTATGCGCCGGAGCTGTCGGCAAGCGAGCCCGCGACGCGTCAGATTTTCGACCCCTATCGCGTCAAGCGCGATTTCCCGATCCTGCAACAGCAGGTGCATGGCAAGCCGCTCATCTGGCTCGACAACGCAGCGACGACGCAGAAGCCGCAGTCGGTGATCGACCGGCTGTCGCATTTCTACGAATATGAGAACTCCAATATTCACCGCGCCGCCCATGCGCTGGCCGCGCGCTCGACGGACGCCTATGAGGCGGCCCGCGAGAAAGCGCGTCGCTTCCTGAAAGCGCCGAGCGTCAAGGACATCGTTTTCGTGCGCGGCGCCACGGAGGGGATCAATCTGGTCTCCCAGGCCTGGGGCCGTCGCAATGTGCGCGAGGGCGACGAGATCGTCGTGTCGCATCTCGAGCACCACGCCAATATCGTGCCGTGGCAGATGCTCTGCGCCGAGAAGGGCGCGCGGCTGCGCGTCGCGCCGGTGGACGATCGTGGCCAGATCATTCTTGAAGAGTATGAGAAGCTGCTCAATCCGCGCACGCGCATCGTCGCGATCACGCAGGTTTCGAACGCGCTGGGCACGGTGACGCCGGTTCACGACATCACCGCGATGGCGCATCGCCACGGCGCCTGCGTGCTGATCGACGGCGCGCAATCCGTGTCGCACATGCCTGTCGACGTGCAGTCGATCGACTGCGACTTCTTCGTCTTTTCGGGCCATAAGGTTTTTGGGCCGACGGGAATTGGCGTGGTCTACGGCAAGGATGCGGTGCTCGCAAACACGCCGCCCTGGCAGGGCGGCGGCAATATGATCGCCGACGTCACTTTCGAAAAGACGATTTATCAGGAGGCGCCCGAGCGCTTCGAGGCGGGCACGGGCAATATCGCGGACGCCGTCGGCCTCGGCGCAGCCATCGATTACGTCGAGAGCATCGGCATGGAGGTCATCGCGCGCTACGAGCACGATCTCCTCGTCTATGCGACGGAAAAGATGCTCGCCGTGCCCGGGCTGACCATGATCGGCACAGCGGCCGAAAAGGCTTCCGTTCTGTCCTTCGTCCTCGCCGGGCACAGTCCGCTCGATGTCGGCAAAGCGCTGGATCGCGAGGGAATCGCGGTGCGCGCCGGCCACCATTGCGCGCAGCCCATCCTGCGTCGCTTCGGCCTGGAGGCGACCGTGCGGCCCTCGCTCGCCTTCTACAACACTTGCGCCGACGTCGACACGCTCGTGGCGGCGCTCCTCAAGCTGCAGGCCGGCAGGGGACCGATCTGACCACAAAGCGAGGCAAGGCGCAGGGCTTACCACGCTTCTTCTTGACCGAATCGCCGGCGTCAGCGGCATTCTCGCTGGACTTATCCCGCCCAAGCGCGGCGCTCCGGGCTGGAGCGCCGCCTTCCTCCTTGGCTTTTTCCTGATCCCGATGCTCGTCGGTCTGTTCCATCCGACGGCGCGTCCGAAATTTGCCTTCAACGCTCCGCTCATTGGCCTGGCTGGCTTTCTCGCTTCGGCGCGCGTCTTGGAGACGGGCGCTCGCCTTCGTGATAGCTGGAGCGGTGGCGGTGGGTCTCGCCTCTTTTCCTCGGCGCCGCCAATTTCGGTGTCGGCTTGGGCCTTTCGAGAGTCTATCCAGTGGCCGCTATCGTGAACCCAGGGTGTTATGCACTCTGCATCAGTTCGGCGGCGTGCTTGAGCATGATGCAGGCGAAGGCGACGACGTGGAAGCCGGCGAGAGTTTGAGCGTATCGCTCGAAATCCTTCACCAGTCTTAGGCAGACTGTGATGGTTGCACGACTTTTCGGGATAGACTTTTTCATATCTTTTCGTTCCGAACCCTACTGCCGATCATGCCAATAGTCCCGCAAAAGTAAGGTGTATCGATCGGTGATCGGCTACCAGTTCGACGTCGATCCCTCGCTAACCGAGACGCTCACAGGATTCCACTTCGCCGCATTACTCGCCAAGGCGCGGCCGGGGACTGGCGTGCTCTCCGTCTCCGCGTTCGGCTCCCCCGGCGATTGGTCGCCTCTTCTTCCGGATCCTCGCGCGGGCTGCTCCCGACGTGGATTACCTTCGCGCCCTGCTTTCCTAAGGGGTTACTCTCAACCTTGATTGACCCAATAGTGACCACCTGCTGTTTGAGACAACCGCGCAGCTCCCGGATCAACCTCAAGAAGCGAGCAACACCGCGGTCTTTAAGCTCAGACTTTTTGACAAGCTGATCCATCTTGATCTATTCTATAAATTATATGGACTAAAAATGGACCCATTCAACCATTCCGCGGTCCAGGGCGTCCGGCGAGAGGAGAGCAACCGATGGTCACGCGAGTTAACGGAGGCTGCGCCATACGGGAACTGCTACGCGTCGTTTTTGTGGTGGGCCTTGTCGCCCTGGCCGCCTCGCCGGCGCGGGCGGAGTCCAGCCTGACCAATGTGTCCTACGACCCCACGCGCGAACTCTACAAGAAAGTGGACCCGCTCTTCGCCGAAGAATGGAAGCAAAAGACCGGGGAGACGGTCCGGGTCAGCTCCCTGCATGGAGGGTCGGGCGCCCAAGCCAAGGCCGTTATCGACGGACTCGACGCCGACGTGGTGTCGCTCGCTCTCGCCTATGACATCGATCTCATCGCGAACAAGACGGGACGCATCGCCGCGAACTGGCGAACGCGTCTCCCCAACAATTCCTCGCCCTACACGTCGGCGATCGTTTTTCTGGTGCGCAAGGGCAACCCCAAGCAGATCAAGGACTGGGACGATCTTACCCGGTCCGAAGTCTCGGTCGTGACTCCCAGCCCCAAAACAAGCGGCGGCGCGCGTTGGAATTACCTTGCGGCCTGGGCCTATGGCGCGAAGAAATACGGCGGAGACGAACTGAAGACGAAAGATTTCATCCGCGAGATCTACCGGAATGTCGCGGTACAGGACAAGGGCGCGCGCAGCGCGACGATCAGCTTCACCAAAAAGGAAAGCGGCGACGTTCTCGTCGCCTGGGAGAACGAAGCCTTGCTGCTGGCGTCGATGCGTCCGGACAAATTCGAGATCGTCATTCCCTCGTTGACGATCCGGGCAGAACCCGTCGTCGCGATCGTCGACAAGAATGTGGACGTCAAGGGCAACCGCAAAATCGCTGAAGCCTATCTTCATTTTCTCTACGAGCCAAAGGTCCAGAAAATTCTGGCCGAAAACTTCTACCGGCCGTCAAACCCCGATTTGGTTCCCGACGAACTGTTGAAGCCATTCGCCAAGATCGAAACGGTCACGGTGGACGCCGCCTTTGGTGGCTGGACGGCTGCCCAGAAGAAACATTTCGCCGCTGGCGGGACCTTCGAAGAGATCGAATTGCGAAACGCCACGTCTCTGAAATAGCGAACACGCGGCTCCGACAGGAAAGGAACTTCTCGCGCGAACGCCGCTTAACTGGCCACACTGACGTTGCGGGAAACCACCAGTCGGACCCCGACCGACCCTGACGCTGATCGAAACAAGTTACTGCGCGGCCATGAAATGCATTCGTACGAAAAGCTGATCCTTGAAAACAAGGCTTGGGCCCTCGACGTCGAGGAGCGGGACCCGAACTATTTTCAGCGACTCGCCCGCGGCCAGACGCCCGAGTTTCTTTGGATAGGTTGCGCGGACAGCCGTGTGCCCGGCGACATCATCGTGAACGCCGAACCCGGACAGATATTCTCGCACAGAAATATCGCAAACCAGGTCGTCGCGTCGGACGTCAATTGCCTCAGCGTGATTCAATATGCAGTCGATGTCCTCGAGGTGAAGGACATCATCGTCTGTGGTCACTACAATTGCGGGGGCGTGAAAGCGGCGTTGCAAGAGGCGCATCCCCAGTTCCCAGCGTTGAACGAATGGCTGCTTCACGTCAGAGAGGTTTATCGGGCTCACCGGGCTGAGTTGGATGCGATCGCGTCGGCGGACGAGAGGGCCAACCGCCTTGTTCAGATCAACGTCGTCGAGCAGGTCAAGCGCCTCTCGCAAACGACTATCGTGCAATCCGCCTGGAAGAAACGCGGGCGCCCCTTCATCCATGGCTGGGTTTTCGGCCTCGAAGACGGACTGCTCAGGCAATTGATCACCTTGAAACCCGACGCTATCGGCGAATGACATCAGACGCCGCGCATGCGATCTCCTGGAGAAAAAGTTGCTAATGGATATCGGCTATTACACCCGCTATCTCGACCGCGATATCCCTGCGGGCGTCGTCGTCTTCCTGGTCGCCTTTCCCCTCTGTCTCGGTATCGCGGTCGCCTCTGGCGCTCCCCCATTTTCGGGGGTGATCGCGGGGGTCGTCTCCGGACTCATCGTTGCAGTCCTGAGCGGATCGCAACTTAGCGTGTCCGGACCGACGGCGACTCTTTCAGTGATCGTCGCCGGCGCCATTGAAAAACTGGAGTTGGAGGGCCTGCTGCTGGCCGTCGCTGTTTCCGGCGTCTTTCAAATCGCCATGGGTTTCGCGCGCGCTGGCGTGATCGGCGCCTATTTTCCCGTCGCCGTCATCGAGGGGATGATTGCGGCGGTCGGCCTCATCCTCATCATGAAAGAAGCGCCATTCGCCATCGGATATGGGTCGGAGGCGGATACGGCTCTCTCCTATCTCCAGAATGACAACCCGACCGCATTCTGGCGTATGATGCCGTCCCTCGACACCATTTCGCCTGGAGCCGTCATACTGGCTCTAATTTCCATCGGTATCTTAATTCTGTGGGATTCAAATACCGGAAAGAAGCCCAAGTTTCTCTCTCTCGTTCCGGGGCCTCTCATCGTTTTCATCGTTGGCGTCGCTTACAATGCGCTTGCGCAGGCCTATTTCCCCGATATTGCGATCCCTCGACAGCATCTCGTAACATTGCCACTGGTTACCGGGCCGTCTCAGCTCCTGGGCGAAATCCGGTTTCCCGACTTTAGCCAATTCGCCAATGGACAGGTCTACCTCACCGCGGCGGCTCTCGCGCTCGTGGCAAGCATCGAGTCTCTGCTCAGTCTGGAAGCGATCGATAAGCTCGATCCCATGAAACGTGTGGCGCCCGCCAATCGCGAACTCATGGCTCAGGGCGTCGGCAATCTGATCAGCGGACTGATCGGCGGGCTGCCGATCGCGGCCGTGATCGTCCGAAGCTCCGCAAACATCAATGCGGGCGCACATACGAAAGTCTCATGCATCGTGCATGGCGCAATTCTGATGATCAGCGTCATGTTCTTTTCGCGACTTCTTAACATGATACCTGTTGCCTGCCTTGCCGCCGTGCTTCTTCAAACGGGATACAAGCTCACCAAACCGAAACTGCTGATCGAGCAATATCGGAAAGGTTTCAATCAGTTCTTCCCCTTCGCCGTCACGATCGCCGCGATCCTCGCGACGGACCTCCTGAAGGGCATGGCGATTGGCGTGGTCGTGGGCATGATCTTCGTACTTTACACGAACTATCATTCAGCGTTCAAACTTGTCCGCGACGGGAATAATTATTTGTTGAGGCTTCAAAAGGACGCCTCTTTCCTCAACAAGGCGCCGCTACGCGGCATTCTGTCGTCGATCGGAAATGACTCTAGCATCGTTATCGACGGAACAAGAGCCACCTTCATCGATTACGACATCGCCGAAACGCTCAGGGATTTCCTGAAGGCGGCGCCCGAGAGAAATATCAAGGTCGAGTGCAAGAATCTGAGACTAGATTGATTGTTGGCGCTTCGTCTTCGAGCCAAGCCTTTTCGACAGGGCGCCAACGCCATTCAAGGTAAGCATGACACCGGCGCGTCGCGGTCACGACGCGCCGTCCTCCTATTTCAGAATGTACGCGTCAATGCCATCCGAGACGGCAGACATTGGTCCAGACCTCATCAAAACCGTTCCAGACATTCTGGAAGCAGTCGCGGCCAAAATCGTGCCCTTTATAACAGGTGGGGCATTCACGTAGCCCACGCGCCGCCGGCCGCACAATAACCGGCCGACTGTCGTAAATCTCTTCGGCGCAAACGCCGATCGGCGACAGGGCGGCGACGAATAGTAGAGCGGCGCTAGCCACCTGTTGAGTCAATCGCTTCATACTCATGACCAAACTCCTTCTGCCATGGTCACGTCAGAGGCAATTAAGGCGCACGCAAGGGCTGGCAAGTAGGCGACGCGGGCAGATTGCGGGAAAGCGCCGTAAGGCTGAGGCCAAGGCGACACAGCCATCGCTGGGGACAGTGTCCATCATTTGCGCTGTTTTTCTTTGCAGCAAAACCGATCCCGGAATGACGACCTGGATCGGGCTGGCAAGCGGTCTCGAAAATTTTGCGCGCCACGTGGGGCGGCTAGTTGCAGCGCGCCTCTTAAGAGGGGCGCGAACCCAAATTGCCGCGCTTACGTCGACCGTGGGTTGGGGCCCTTATCGCTTGACACAAGCATCGAAGAGATTGTCCGCCTCGGCGGCCCAGACCGGATTCGAATAAATTTTCGAGGAGTTATCGTCGCCAGCGCGGAAACCATGACGGCGGGCGACCTCGCGTTGTGAAGCAAGGGCGCAATTTTCCAAACCTCTCTCGCCCAGGAGCATTCGCGACAGCGCGGAAGACGGTGCAATTACCAGCGCGATGGCTGCGACGACGGCAAAGTATCTCATAGCCCCAAATTATCGGGTCCGCGCTGCAAGCGGTAGTCCTTCTTTCTTCACCACCGCCTCTCGGAGTCCGGCTATGCCGACGGCTACTTGACGTAAATTTATCCTAACCAGAAACTTACCCTCATACTGAGGCCATGGCGCCCGCCCGCTACCTGCTCAACCGCTTGGGAAAAGGCGCGGCGGGTGCGGAGTTCATTATACGAGGAGCGCTCTCGCTCAAGACTTTTTCTTTGTCGTGGACTTCGCGACGACCGCATTGGCTTGGCGGATGGCCGAGCCCTCGGACGCCCCTCGCGACAGCGCAGAGTCCGCCACGTCCGCCCATTGCTTCTGCTTTTTCGGGGTGTCTGCCTTCTTCGTATGCTTTTTGGCGTCGCTCGCCTTCCAGGGCATGGCGCTTCTCCCGAGCGCAAGTTCGTGAGATGGAGATAGAACTTTCGGTGTTCCTGGAAACCGGCGATTGGGAGAAAACTGCTCTTTCGCGGGCCGCAGAGGCGCGGCTTTACATGGCGGCAGTGGAAAGAAGCGTTTTCCGCTGGCGAGCCGTAGCAGCGCTAGAAGGGCCTGCGGCCCCGCCGAGATCCTGATGGCTCAACGCCTTTGCCCAACAGCTCCAGGGCGTCCTCTGCAATCTCCTCGGGGTCGTCCTGGCCGTTGCATGTTCCGGTGACTGCGAGCACAGCGCGCACCAGCGCATCTTCGTCGACGTCTATCCCCCGATCAGCCGCCATCCGAACAGCGGCGCGGATCGCCTCGCCGGTTAATTTCTGATTCACTCTGGTTCCTCCGCCGCAAGAATTCAGCCCATGATCTCGGCTGGACAGGATTGCTCCTTACCACGAAAGGCGGCGGCTTAGCTCCCCCTGAATGTCCACCCCCATATTGCGCCTGGCGCCGCACATGAAGCGGAACTTGCGGCGAGCGCTCCCCTCTCGCTATCAGGACCTAAAGAAAGTTAGCGAGGCGCGATCATCTCTTGTAGTAGCCTACGCCACAAATCTGGTTGCCGACTTTTGTGAAGAACGAGGTTTTCTCTTTCGGCGTGTCTGTGCCGGGGCGCGGCCACCAATAGGTAACTTTCCTTATCGTCCCCTCTGTAGCCTTGTGCATGATCTCCTGACCGAGGGGAAAGCCTTTCTTGCCCTTGATATCCTGCAGGTGCTCCCCCTTCATCGTAGGATGCGCCGTCAGAGAGCCGTCGGAAGCGCTGGCGCAGAAAACATAGAGATCGCGGTCCCGGAAGGCTCCGTCGCCCCTGTTGAACATTGCCAACGCTTTTGTCTCATCTGCTTTGACCGCTACGACTGCCTTCTTTAGCATGGCCTTGGCTTCCTCCGCCGTGCCGTACTGAGCGGCAAGGCCAGAGGCGTTGGATAGCAGCAGACAGGCTGAATAAGCTGGGATCAAGGTGAGGTACCGTGACATGAGCGCTCTCCTCGTTCTTGAACCTAAGATAGGACCCGACTGCAGTTCCGCTCCTGGGGCGTGACGCGCGTCACGTCGGAGTGGCGGCGGACACCTTGGCCTTCTGTATTCCGGAGACGTGTGGCGGGCGGGGTTTCCGGCTCCGGCCGAAAAAAGGGGAGAGTTAATGACTGAATCGCCAACTGAAGCGACCGCTGCCGAGAAGGTCGGGAACGCGGCCTTTTATCTGGGATTTTTCGCCGGAGTCGCTTGTGCGGCATTCCTGCTTTATTCCGAGATGAAGGACATAAAGCGCGGCTTGTTCGACCAATTGGCTGGCGATAGCAGCATAACGTTTTCGCTGATTGCGGCTTTCCTTTTTCCGCTCGGCATCGGCTGGCTATTGCGGTACATGATCTCCGGAAAAAGGTGGAGCTAAATGAAAAAACGAGCCTGATTCGTCCTTTTCAGCTCTTTATCCGCCTGTACAACGTAGAACAATGAGCCGGGCGCCGGCGCATTGCAGATCCGAGGCAGTGCGACCGGCTTCGCCCCCGCCAAGAAATAAACTGCGCACTATCTCGTCCATCAGGGAAGACTGCTGAAGATCAGCGAGTTTTATCCTTGTCCCAAGGTCTCTCCTCACCGGTCAATAAACACGATCGAGCAGGTCGTAATAGGAGAGGTCGAGATAACCGGCCTCCTCGCCGCGATGTTTGAAGTTCCATTCGTTCAACCAGTCGAGAGCTGACCAAAAACGCGCGCTGTTGCGCAGGACGCCATAACGGTTTCGCAGCGCATTCCATTGGTCGATAGTCTGAACCGAACGCAATTCCTGCAGAAACGCCGGCGCCTGAGCGAGATCGAGTTCCATGAAGAGGTTAGGGAAACCGCCGATCACGGTTGGGTAGACGCTCATCGTATATTCGTCCGGCAGCGCCTCGCCATTCTGAAAGAACATATCGAACTGCGTCTTGTACACGCGATTGGCGATCAAGGAGTAGACGCGGGACTCCCGTCCGTTATTGAGTCGCAACAATACGACGCTCGGAAGAAAACGCGGGAACTTGTAAGCTGTCGTCTCTGTCAGTAGCGAAACCGCTTTGGCCCAGCGCCTATAGCTGTGGATTGGCCGGTCCAGCGAAATCGTCGGCTTCGAGATGGGGTTGAAGGCGTCGACCGGTCCACTGACGGCCGAGCCCAGGCGCGCCTGAATCCGCTTGACCGCCGCCAGCAACGGCTGCGGCTGATTTCCCGAGACGCCGCCGGCCAGGTTGCGGTCGGGGAAGGGCACGAGGAAGCGCCCGACGGCGCCAATGGGGCCCTGCGACCAGCTCTGGCGGATTGGCTCGCGGTCTTTCTGCGGAAGCAGGAGCAGGAAATTGTCTTCCATCTCCTGTCGGAGAAAATTGAAGAAGACCAGCGTCTCGAGCTTGCCGAGATCGCCCCCCCAATATTTGTAGCTGGCGACCGTATCGTAATACAGACGCTCCAGTCCGCTATAGCTGACGAGCCATTGGCTGCGGGGAACGCCGCCCTGTCGGCCCTTCATGACAGAGACGTTGGTTTCATGCCGGAGCACCGTCAGCCAGGCGTTCGGATTTCTGCCGTCGCCGTTCCAGATGGCGTCGACGGTAAGACCATCGGGGGTCAATTTTTTCTGAGCCTTTGCGTAAGCCTCCGCATATTCGGCGTTGCCGACGGGCAAGCGGTCCATCATCGCGGTCCAGGTTTCGAGTCCCAGCTTCGGATCCTGAACCGAGGGGTCGTATCGGGGATCGAGAAAATAGACCCAGAAGTGATCCTTGACGGCATAGGTTGCCGTCTGTCCAAGGCACACGGGGCCATAGGTGATGCCGCCGACGATCACCTCGGAATTCTCAAGCAGGAACAGGGAACGCGCCTCAGCGGGTATGGCCCGGAAGACGAGGAATGGATTACCCACGCCCCACGGAGGGTTCAAATCCTGCGCCCCGTCCCAGTCGCGTCCGAGGAAAAGCTCTTTGATATGGGCAAGAGACGCCCTGTTCAGACGCCACACGAAATGGTTTTTCTGAACTCTCGGCGTCGTCACCTTCTGCAGGCGGTACCAGAATTGATCGACCTTCGCGAATGTGTAGGGGTTGTCGTAGGGAAGGGGCGTATCGATGACCTTGATCGGCAGATCGGGGGCGGATGACGTTCCCGCGGAGCTCGACGCCGGCGAAGGTGTCTCCGATCGGACGAGACGGAAGAAATCCCCGGGACTTTCCTCGATGACGATGCTGGCCTGGAACATGTGATCGAAGATGTAGCGGGCGACCAGCCGGTTTCGCGGATTCGGGTCGTTGAGAAATTCCTCCCAGTCTGCGACAGCGGCCTTATGGCTGACCGCCCCGGCCTGCCGAAGCTCCTCCGGCCGGGGGCCTGGCGAGCCGCTCGTCACCCAGGCGGCTAGCTTTTCGAGATCGGCGCTTGAGATGGCCGGCAATCCGAAGGGCATTCCGGCTGCGGGAGTCGCTTGCAGATACGCGTCCAGCGACTCGGGGGTCGCCGGGCACTTGTGGTCATAGCGCCTGGCGTAGAGCGGCATCGCCGCCTCGCGCGAAAAGCCCGGCTGATTATGCTGATATCCCGCCAACACCATCTTGTAGAGCAGCGAGCGATTCAATCGATCCGACGACGCCCCCTCACGCTCGAGGATGGAATAGAAACCCCGCTCGCGCCATTCTCCCGTAGTCTGGGCGACATCCATGCCGACGCGCGGACTGGCCTCGATGTGACTGCTATAGGGATTGACGCCGTATCCGCCGCGGTCGGCGCCGCGGAAGGAGTTGAGTTTCACATTACAGGGCGAGCCGAGGCAGCCGTGACAGGCGATGCAGCGGCGGTTGAAGATCGGCTGAATCTCGGTCGAGTAGTCGGGCGCGGCCGAGGGCGCCGGCGCGGTCTGCGCGATCGCATTGCCCGCCTCGCCCCATCCTGTCAGGAACAGAAGGCCCGCGACGAGGGCGTTGAAGCGCCACGATCGGCGGTGGGAGTGTCTTGCCGCGTTCATGAATCGCCTCTGGTTGGGGCGGCAGGGAAAAGGCTTCGCGGATAAATCTGCCGCCTTTTGGCAAGAGGAGATTAGCAAATCAGGGGGTGTCCGCAATGACCTCCAGAATCAGGCGCTTCGCCGGGATAATCTTCGTCAGTGCGCGCGAAGCGAAGCAATCCAGGGACGCAACGAGGCGCCCATCTTCGCGGCGTTTCTCGGGCGAATATTTCAGCCGGGTCTATCCTTGCCGACCATGAAAGACCCTTACGAGACGCTCGGCGTTCCGTCGGCGTCATTCTGCATCTTCTGGATCAGCTTCACGGACTGCGTTGCGCGACGAAGGAACTGCTCGAAGCGGCGCATGAAGAACGTAAGCAGCCCTGAACAAATATGACCCAATGGAATCTGTGGGCCAACTCCTTGCGAAGCCCACTCGTGCGAGTCATTGAGTTGATGCTTGCGCTACCTTGCGCCCCGGGCGTCCGCTGCAGTTTTAGCCTCCGCCATCCTGATCGCGTTCCGTCCTATCACGGTCGACTTCGCCTTTGCGACATACTCTCCTTGAGCTATACAATAGAAAGCCGACTGATGCGCCAGACTGTGCCTGGATTGGACCAATTCTTGCTGAGGCGAACGCCCAACCCGTGGCGACGAGCCTAAAAACTTGAAAATCCTGATCGTCGATGAAAGCCCCATTCGCGCCGCGATCCTCGAAGAGGGCTTGCGAGAGGCGGGCTTCAAGGATGTCCAGCGTATCGCGGAGACGCATAATCTGCTGAAACGCGTATATGCCGCGGACCCTGACATCATTCTCATCGACCTGGAAAATCCCTCCCGCGACGAGCTGGAACAGATGTTTCAAGTCAGTCGCGCCGTCCGGCGGCCCGTCGCCATGTTCGTAGATCAGTCGGACGCCGCGTCCATCCAGGCCTCGGTCGACGCCGGCGTGTCGGCCTATATCGTCGACGGGCTGAAGAAAGAGCGGATCAAATCCATCCTCGATTTGTGCGTGTCCCGCTTCAACGCCTTCACAAGGTTACAAAGCGAATTAGAGCGCGCAAAATCGGATCTTCATGAACGCAAGACGATCGATCGAGCCAAGGGCATTCTCATGACGTCCAAGAAGCTGTCGGAAGAGGAAGCGTATCGGCTGCTGCGCAAGGTCGCCATGCGCGAAAGCAAGAAGATCGCCGAAATCGCCCAGTCCGTCATCACCGCGTCCGAGTTGCTCAAATGACGTCGCTTCGGCCAGTCACGATCGGGTTCATGCCGCTCGTCGACGCGGCAAGCCTCTTTGTCGCCGTCGACAAAGGCTTCGCCGCAGCCGAGGGCCTCGATGTGGCGCTGGTGCGCGAGGTCTCCTGGTCGAACATACGCGATCGTCTCGCGATCGGGCACTACGACGCCGCCCACCTTCTTGCGCCGATGTCCATTGCCGCCACGCTTGGTCTCAGCCAAGTCAAGGTCCCTCTCGTCTCGGTCTTCGGTTTGGCGGCAAACGGCAACGCGATCACGGTCTCCCACTCTCTTCACGCTCGTCTGCTCGAGGTCTCGGATGGCGACCTCGCCGATCCATCCGTGAGCGCCCGCGCGCTTCGCAAAATCGTCAGCGAAAATGAAAAGCGCGGCGTCGAGCCGCTGACCTTCGCGATGACCTTCCCTTTTTCCACTCATAATTATCAGCTACGATATTGGTTGGCCCAGGGCGGCATAGATGCTGACACGGATTTGCGTCTTGTCGTGCTGCCGCCGCCCTTCATGGCAGAAAACCTCGCGAACGGGCAGATTGACGGCTTTTGTGTCGGGGCGCCGTGGAATGCTGTGGCGGTCGATGCCGCGAAGGGCGTGGTTCTGCACCCGGGATGTGCGATTTTCAACCGAGCGCCCGAGAAGACGCTGGCGATGCGCGAAAGCGCCGCGGAGCGTGACTCGTCGCTCGTCGCGGCGCTGCTCCGCGCCTGCCTCAAGGCCGCCGATTTCGTCATCGCGCCTGAAAACCGGGATGAGGTTGCCGCCATCCTGGCCCGTCCTGACCGCGTTGGCGTTGACCAGACCATGCTGCGGCGCATCCTCGCGGGGCGCTGGAGCGCGACCGCTTCGGCGACCGATGATTATCTGGTCTTTGGCGACCGCAGCTCTGGACGTCCCGATCCGTATCAGGCCGCCTGGCTTTTCGCGCAAATGGCGCGCTGGGGCCAGGCGCGTTTCTCGCCCGACTCCCTGCGGACCGCGCAACGCGTCTTCAATCCGGTCTTTTTCGATCGGGAGTCCGGACGTGAAAAGCCGCCCGCCGCCGTCCGCATCGCCGCCTTCGCCGGCCCATCCTTCGAAGCGGATTTGATAGAAGCTTATATCGACGCCTTTCCGGTCGCCGCGCGCTAGCCCAGGGATGCAGTACGCCATCTGCCGAATGCTTGATCAGCACTTTGCCTGGTTTTTGAGCTAGCGCTGTAGCAGCGCCTCCGCTTTCTTGTAGGCATCAGGCGGTTTCTAAGCCCGCCGACGTTGGCTCGCTAATTGCTGCCATTGCCGCAAGCCACGTTCTGCGTGGTCGACTCAACGACGGGTCAAACACAGCAACGCCGCTGTTCCAGCCGTTTCGCCATGCGAAAGGGCCGGGCAGCGGCTTTTTGCGTTTTGGCTCTCGCGATTCCACAACGAAGCAACGGCAGGCTGACATGGAGACGGGGCATCATCACGGACGCGCGCATTACGTCGCGTCGGTTCTCTTCAGAGGGATACTTATTTCGCCGTTTGCTCTCAACGCGACAGCAGGAGAACTGTCGGCGTCCGACCCACGCACGGCGTCGGCTCCGAAGGCCGCTGTCTCGGCGAGCAAACAGACAGCGCCGGCGTCGCCGCTTGCCGGCCTGCCGCCGCCGCCGCCCGGGCCGATTGGCGTTTTCGGACTCGACATTCCCGCGCAGGGCAAACTCGTTCTTTCGTTGACGCCCACCTTCGCCAATCTGTCCGGCCTGATGATGGGACGCCAAAGAGTCTGGAACGAATACGTCGTCTCGACGATACCCTTCTTTCTCAATCCGCAACAGACGATCCGCATCCTTCCGCAGAATATCGCGGTGCGAACGCAGATCGTCGGATTGAACTACGGCGTCGCCAAGGATTTGTGCGTCGTCGTGAACGCGGGCATGATCGAGAAAAGTCTGGAGGCGCTCGTCTTCAAGGGGACGAGCGGGATTCAGCCGCTCGCGCGAAACTATCCCGATACAGCGAGCCTGACGGATTTCAGTCTTTCCGGCGTCTATCGGGTTTATCAGGACGACGTCAACCGCATTCAGCTTTCTCTCGGCGTTTCCGTTCCGACCGGATCGAACCACGCGACCTTCAGCAACTTCGCCCTGCCGAACGGCACGGCTCCAAACATCCGCGCTTTTTATGGAATGCAGCTTGGAACCGGAACCTATGACGTCATGCCGGGGATCGTCTATGCGGGCTATCTCGGACCATGGTCCTGGGGCCTCTCCTATCGCGGCCGCTTCCCGCTCGGACCCAATCCGGAAGGTTACACTTGGGCGACAATACCGGAGCTGCAAAAATGGGGCGGCTTTACGGTCAACCCCAAGGGCTACATGTGGGGCGACCTTCATGAGCTGAACGGCTGGGGTGGTTACACTTGGGCGCCGGGGTTTACGACGACGTTCCGGGTGAGCGCGACAATGCAGGGCGCGATCCGCGGCTGGGACCCCGAAATTCGCGGCGCGGCTGGACCTGCGAATCCGCTGTTCTACGGCGGGCAGCGGGTCGAGCTCTTCGGCGGCGGCACGATCAGCGGGAAATTCATCGGCTATGAAAACTGGACGCTGGGCGTCGAGGCGGGACTGCCCGTCTATCAGAACCTCAATGGCCCGCAGATCATGAAGAACTGGCAGGCCAGCATGCAGATCAAAGTGAAGATCTAAAGCGAGCCAGATTTTCCTCACTCTGCACAGAAAACCGGCGTGATGCGCCAATCGGGCGAGCAACTGACAAAAGGGACCGGGGCCGGGGCCTCGGCGCCGCAGCCAATACAGGCTGGCGCCGGTCTTGCAAACTAATTTTTGAAATAGCGCGCCTTGTCGCGCGCCGAGTCCAGCGAAGGGCTCAATCAGCAACGCCGCTGTCCCGAGCGTCCATCCATGATGGACGCACTCGGGCGCGGCGTTTTTGTTTTTGTCGCGGCCTGTTGAAGCAGGCCGCCGGCGTGACTCGCAAATGTAAGGACGGCGGCGCGATGGAGAAAGAGAAGCTTCTGGTGGTCGGCGGCGGCATGGCCTGCGCGCGCTTTGTGGAAGAGCTGATCTCCCGCTCGCCCGACCGCTATGCGATCACCATGATCGGCGAAGAGCCGCGCCTCGCCTACAACCGTGTGCTTCTGTCATCGGTGCTGGCCGGCGAGATTTCCATCGGCGAGATCGATCTCAAGCCGGCGCGCTTCTGGACGGACGCCGGCGTCGCGTGCATTGCCGGCCAGAAAGCGACGCGCATCGATCTTGCGCAACGTCGGGTTTCGCTCGATGACGGGCGCGCTCTTTCCTATTCGAAGCTCGTGCTGGCGACGGGGTCCCACGCCATCCGTCTGCCGATCGAGGGCGCCGATCTTCCCGGCGTGCACACGTTCCGCAACATGAAGGATGTCGCCGCTCTGACGCGGCTCGGCGCGGCAGGGCGCCGGGTGCTCGTCATCGGCGGCGGCCTGTTGGGGCTTGAGGCGGCCCATGGGCTTGCGCGGCTCGGCGCGGGCGTGACGCTCGCCCATGTCGTCGACCGGCTGATGGAACGCCAGCTCGACGCATGCGGATCGGACATTCTTCGCCGCATGGTGGAAAAGAAGGGGGTCGAGATCCTGCTGAACGCCAACGCGGTCGCGATCCGGGGCGAGAGTCGCGTGAGGCGCGTGGATTTCGAGGACGGGCGGTCCATCGAGGCGGATGCGGTCGTCTTTGCGGTCGGCGTGCGTCCCAACGCCGGGCTCGCGCAGGATGCAGGCCTGACGGTGAATCGCGGCGTGGTGGTCGACGACCAGCTCGGCGCCAGTGACCCGAATGTCTTTGCGATCGGCGAATGCGCGGAACATCGCGGCGCCTGCTACGGACTCGTCGAGCCAGCCTATGAGCAGGGCCGCGTGCTGGCCATGCGGCTTGCCGGCGGGGGCGGCGCGTATCGCGGCGGCGTGGTCTCGACGAACCTCAAGGTTTCGGGCGTTCGCGTCTTTTCGGCCGGCGAATTTATGGGCGACGCCGGCGCGCGCCGGCTCGTCTACAGCGACAAGGCGATGGGCGTCTACCGGAAGCTCATTCTCCGAAACGACAGGCTGACCGGCGCCGTCCTGATCGGGAATACGAGCGGCGCCCTCGATATTGTCGAATTCATCCGTACTGGCGAAAACATGTCGGCGCGCCGCGACGAGCTGATGTTCGGCGCGCCGGTCGTGAAGAAGGCCGCATAAAATGTCAGCCGAATTTACGCTCGATCAGATGCGCTATCTCGAAGGCTTCGCCGCAGGTCTCGCCGCGCGCGCGAAGAAACCCGCCTCCGCGCTTCAGCCTTCGGGGCCGGACGCCGCCCATCTTGCCGCGCAGGATCGCGTCGTCGCCAACGGCGGGAAACTGACCGATCAGGAAAAATGGAAGCTTGAAACGCATCCTTTCGACGCCTATCCGCGCCTCGTCGCGCAAGCGAAAGAGAACGCGCCGCCGAAGCCGGCGGATAATTTTCGCTGGCGCTACTATGGCCTGTTCTATGTCGCGCCGACGCAGGACGCATATATGCTGCGGTTGCGCATTCCAAATGGCGTTCTCACGCATTGGCAGTTTGCCGGTCTTGCCGATCTCGCCGAAACGCATGGCGGCGGCTATCTGCACGTGACGACGCGCGCCAATTTCCAGATTCGGGAAATCGCCCCGAAGAACGCTGTCGGAATCATCGAAGTCGATACAGGATCTGGGTCTGTGGAGCAGGGGCGCCGGGGCCGACAACGTCCGCAACGTCACCGGCACGCCGACGGCGGGAGTCGATCCTCAGGAACTCATCGACACGCGGCCCTACGCGCGCGCCCTGCATCATCACATTTTGAACGACCGCTCGCTCTACGGCCTGCCGCGCAAATTCAACATCGCGTTCGACGGCGCCGGCGCGGTCGGCGCGCTGGAGGACACGAACGACATCGGCTTTCAGGCGGTCGAGGCGCTGGACGGCCATGGCGTCGCGCCGGGCGTGTGGTTCCGTCTCGCGCTGGGCGGGATCACGGGCCACAAGGATTTCGCGCGCGACACTGGAGTTATCGTTCGTCCCGACGAAGCCATTGAGGTCGCGGACGCGATCCTGCGCGTCTTCATCGAACATGGCGACCGCACCAACCGCGCCAAAGCGCGGCTCAAATATCTTCTCGACGCCTGGGGCTTCGAGAAATTCCTGCTCGCAGTCGAGGAGAAACTCGGCCGAACGCTCACGCGCGTCGCTAGGGCAGCGCTCGCGCCGCGACCGCGTCAGGATCGCGCGGCGCATATCGGCGTGCATCGGCAAAAGCAGCCGGGCCTCAACTGGATCGGGGTCGCGCTGCCGCTCGGACGACTGACGTCGGAGGCGGCGCGCGGCCTGGCCCGCGTCGCGCAGGATCATGGCGACGGCGGTCTGCGTCTCACCGTGTGGCAGAACCTGCTACTCACGGGCGTGCCGGACGCGGCTGTCGCCGACGCCGTCGCCGCAATCGAGGCGCTGGGACTGTCGACCTCTGCGTCGCCGGTCCGCGCCGGTCTCGTGGCCTGCACCGGGAATTTCGGCTGTCGTTTCGCTGCCGCCGACACCAAGGCCCATGCGGCCCAGATCGCCGACCATTGCGACGCGACGGCGCCGATGGATACGCCGGTCAATATCCATCTGACCGGCTGCCATCATTCCTGCGCGCAGCATTACATCGGCGACATTGGTCTTCTTGGCGCGCGTGTGCCGGTCAATGACGAGGGCGATACGGTCGAAGGCTATCACATTCTCGTCGGCGGCGGCTTCGGGGAAGAGGCGGCGATCGCGCGCGAGCTCTTCCAGAACGTGCGCGCCGAGGACGCGCCGCGCATGGTCGCCGCCATCCTGCGCGCCTATCGCCGTGGCCGCGACAATGACACGGAACAATTCGCCGCCTTCGCGCGGCGCTGCGACGCTGCGACGCTGCGTCGTCTTGCCGAGGCGGAGATCGCGCCATGAAAAACATCACGCCGCCGTCGAGCCTCATCCCGGAAACGGCGCCCTTCTCTCCCGAGCAGCGCAGCTGGCTCAACGGATTTTTCGCCGCCTGTCTGTCCGTCGACAGCGGCGTCACGCCGATCGCCTTCGAGTCCGGAGACGGCGTCCCCGGCTCGGTCGATTCCGATGACGGCGAGGCGCCCTGGCACGACCAGACGCTGGCCCTCGACGCGCGCATGAAGCTTGCCGAAGGCCGGCCGCTGCGTCGACGGATGATGGCGGCCATGGCGCAGCAGGACTGCGGCCAGTGCGGCTATGATTGCGAGAGCTACGCGGAGGCACTCGCGACGGGCAAGGAGGCGCGGCTCAATCTCTGCGCGCCGGGCGGCAAGGACACCGCGCGCATGCTCAAGACGCTCGCCTCGGAACAGATGGCGCGCCGCGCCGGCCGCCCCTTCAGTCGAAAGGCCGGAGCCCGCGCCGGGCGCGCGCGGGCGTTCGCGGGACAATCCCGCGCCGGTCACGTTTCTCTCGCGACGCCGGCTCAATGGCGACGGTTCCGCGAAGGAGACCTGGCACATCGACGTTCGACGTCTCTGAAAGTGGGCTCGATTACGCGGCGGGCGACAGTTTCGGCGTCTTTGTCCGCAACGATCCCGGTCTCGCCGACCAGATCATCGCGACGCTGGGCGTCTCTCCTGTCGCGCCGGTGCGCGGCAAGACGCTGCGCGATCATCTGATCGACGATCTGTCGCTGTCGCCGGCGCCGGATGCGCTCTTTGAGCTCATTTCCTTCCTCACCGGCGGCGCCGATCGCGACAAGGCCCGGCGTCTCGCGCAGGGCGAAGACCCGGACGGCGACGCCGCGACGCTCGATGTGCTCTCGGTTCTTCGCAAATTCCCCAAGGCGCGTCCGCATCCGGAAGCCTTCGTCGAGGCGCTGGACCCCTCTCGCGCCGCGACTCTATTCGATTTCCTCCTCCCCCAAGGCGGCGCCGGGCCGCCTGTCGCTCACGGTCGACGCGGTACGCTATGTCGTCGGCAAGCGTCAGCGGCTGGGCGTCGCCTCGACCTTCCTCGCCGAGCGCGTCGCGCCCGGTGACGCGCTGCAAGGCTACATTCAGAAGGCGCATGGCTTTCGCGCTTCCCGACAATCCCGACACGCCGATCATCATGGTGGGTCCGGGGACGGGCGTCGCGCCCTTCCGCGCCTTTCTTCAGGAGCGCTCGGCGGTCGGCGCGAAAGGATCGAACTGGCTCTTCTACGGTCATCAGCGCTCGGCCTGCGATTTCTTCTACGGCGACGAATTCGAAGCAATGAAGGCGAACGGGCTGCTCACGCGCCTGTCTCTGGCCTGGTCGCGGGACGGCGCGGAGAAATTCTACGTACAGGACCGCATGCGCCAGTCGGGCCGCGAATTATGGGCCTGGCTTGCCGAGGGCGCCCATTTCTATGTCTGCGGCGACGCCCAGCGCATGGCGAAAGACGTCGAGCGCGCGCTCGTCGACATTGTCGCGCAGTTTGGCGCGCGCAGCGTCGACGAGGCGATCGCTTTCGTCGCGCAACTGAAGAAGTCCGGTCGTTACCAGCAGGACGTCTATTGATGCCGATCATGTTCGAGGATGCTTTCGCCGCGACGTCGCCTCGCAAGGCGCAGCCGGCAAGGCCTGGACGCCATGGCGACGACGCGAACGACATGCCCCTATTGCGGCGTCGGCTGCGGCGTTCTCGTCTCCCCCGGTCATGACGCGCAGCCTGCGCGGGTTCGAGGAGATCCGGACCATCCGGCGAATTTCGGCCGTCTCTGCTCCAAGGGTTCCGCCCTCGGCGAAACGCTCGGACTGGAGGGTCGCCTGCTTTTTCCGATGCAGAAGCAGGCCGATGAAAGCTATCGCCCTGTCAGCTGGAGCGCCGCTCTCGACCGAATCGCGACGGGCTTTCGCGACATCATCGCGCGTCACGGCGCGAACGCTGTCGCCATCTACCTTTCCGGCCAGCTTCTGACCGAAGATTATTACGTCGCCAACAAGCTCATGAAAGGCTTTCTCGGCTCGTCCAACGTCGACACGAATTCGCGGCTGTGCATGGCCTCGACCGTCGCCGGACACAGGCGCGCCTTTGGCGCGGATACGGTTCCCGGCTGCTATGAGGATCTCGATCAGGCCGACCTCGTCGTTCTCGTCGGATCGAACGCGGCATGGTGCCATCCGGTTCTCTTCCAGCGCATCGTCAGGAACAGGACGGAGCGCGGCGCGAAGCTCGTCGTGATCGACACGCGGCGAACCACGACCGCCGAGAGCGCGGATCTCTTCCTGGAGATCGCGCCGGGAAGCGATCAGGCGCTGTTTGGCGGCCTGCTGGTCTATCTCGAAAAATTCGGCGCATTCGACGCCGAGTACATTCGTGCTCACACGCGCGGGTTGCCGGACGCGCTCGAGGCCGCAAGGGCGATTGCGCCCTCGATCCGGGAGACCGCCCTGGCGACGGGGCTGCGAGAGACCGACGTCGTTTCCTTCTTCGACCTCTTCGCAAGGACGCCGCGCACCGTCACGGCCTTTTCACAGGGCGTCAACCAGTCGGCGCAGGGAACCGACAAGGTCAATGCGATCCTGAACTGTCACCTGGCGACCGGCAGGATCGGCAGGATCGGCGCCTCGCCCTTTTCGCTGACCGGTCAGCCGAACGCGATGGGCGGGCGGGAGGTCGGCGGTCTTGCCAACAGTCTTGCCGCTCATATGGGATTCGACGCCGACAGCGTGGATCGCGTCCGCCGCTTCTGGAACGCGCCCAATATGGCGGTGACCGAAGGGCGCAAGGCCGTCGATATGTTCGACGCCAGTCGCGCGCGGCGAGATCAAGGCGCTTTGGGTGGCGGGCACGAATCCCGCCGCGTCGCTGCCGAATGCGGACGCGGCCCGGTCGGCCCTCGACAGGCTCGACCTGTTCGTCGTGTCGGACAATGTGTCCTCCAACGATACGATCAGCAGCCGTCCCCATTTCCTTCTGCCCGCCGAAGCGTGGGGCGAGAAGAACGGGACGGTCACCAATTCCGAAAGGCGGATTTCCCGGCAGCGGGCGTTCAGGCCGGCGCCCGGGAAGGCGCGCGCGGACTGGGACATCTTCGCGGATTTTGCAAGACGCATGGGATTCGACGGCTTCGATTTCGCCTCGGCGGCGGATGTGTTTCGTGAACACGCGGCCCTGTCCACCTTCGAAAACGCGGGTTCGCGCGATTTCGACATCGGCGGTCTCGCCGATCTCGACGACGACGAATATGACGCGCTCGCGCCGACGCAATGGCCCATTCGCGCGAGCGACCGGTCGGGGACGGCGCGCCTTTTCGAAGGCGGCGGATTCTTTACCGGCGACCGCAAGGCGGCGTTTGTCGCGCCCGCGCGCCCTGCTTTGGCGGCGCCTCTCTCGCCGGCTTTCCCGCTTCGGCTGAATACGGGCCGCATTCGCGACCAATGGCATACGATGACCCGCACCGGGACGTCGCCGCGACTGTGCAGGCATCTTCCCGAACCTTTCGTCGAGGTGAATCCGGTCGATGCGAAGCGCCTGGGCGTGGAAGACGGCGGCTTCGCCCGCGTCACGACGGAATATGGCGCCTGCGTCCTGCGCGCGGTCGTGATCGACCGGCAGCCGGAAGGAAGCATTTTCACGCCGATCCACTGGACCGACGAGACCGCCTCGTCGGCGCGCGTCGGCGCGCTGGTCGCGCCTGTCGTCGACCCATTTTCCGGACAGCCGGAGTTGAAGGCGACGCCCGCGACGATCGCGCCGGCTTCATTCGCGCGCGGCGGTTTCCTGCTGTCGCGTCGCGAGATGGCGTTCGACGCGCGGGTCTGGTGGTCGCGAAGCGCCATTGCGGACGGCTATGGCTATCGGATTGCGACGGATCTGTCGGACGACGAATGGCTCGCGTCGATCCGCCCGCGCGCGGATGCGGACGTGGTCGAATTCATCGACGAGACGGCCGGCGTCTCGCGCGGCGCGGCCTTTCGCGCGGCGCGCGCCGAGTTCATCTGGGCGCTGGCGCCGGCTGCGCCCGACTGGGAATTCGAACTGGAGCAGTTCTCGCGCGAGCACGCGAGCGCCGCCGACCGCTTCGCGTTGGTTGCAGGCCGCCGCGACGCGGCGGCCGACGACGAAGGCGCGCTTGTCTGCGCCTGCTTCGGCGTCGGCGCCAGGCGCATCGAAACGCTGGCGCGGCAGGGTCTGCGTTCGGCCGCCGACATCGGTTCCGCCTGTAAAGCGGGCTCCAATTGCGGCTCCTGCCTGCCGGAGATCAGGCGAATCTTGGATGCGGTCGCCCGCTCCTGAACGATATCGCGCGGGCCGCCGCGCCTCTTCGCAACAAGTCTGTGCAACAAGAGAGGATCAAAGATGAAACTGGAAGAATTCAGAAAGGCCGGTCATTGGCCGACGCTACTCGCGGCTTTCCTGTATTTCGACGTCAGCTTCATGGCCTGGGTCTCTTTAGGCCCGCTCATGATCTACATTACGAAGGGCATGGGCGTTTCGGTGGAGGAGAAGCTCACCCTCGTCGCCATCCCGGTGCTCGGCGGCGCCTTCTTTCGTGTCCCGCTCGGTCTCCTTGCCGACGTGATCGGCTCCAAAAAGGCGGGGCTCGTCGCACAGGCGATCGTCATGTTCGCCGTGGCCCTGGTCAGCGTGCTGGGACTGTCGAACCACATGGCGATAGTAATGTTCGGAATCGCGCTCGGCCTCGCCGGGGCCTCCTTCGCGGTCGCCTTGCCTCAGGTCGGGCGGTGGTATCCTCCCCAGTATCAGGGCGTCGTCATGGGGATCGCCGGCGCCGGCAACATGGGCGTCGTGCTCGATACGCTTTTCGCGCCGTGGATCGCCGAAACCTTCGGATGGCGGACGGTCTATGGCGTGCTGTTCGCGCTGATGGCGCTCGTCTTCGTCGTCTACGCCCTCGCCGCCAAAGACGCCCCCGGCGCGAAAGCGTCGATCAGCATGTCCGATTATGGAAAGATGCTGCACGACTCCGACAGCCGGTGGTTCATGTTTTTCTATTTCATCACCTTCGGCGGCTTCGTCGGCCTGGCTTCCGCGCTGCCGCTTTATTTCACGACTCAGTATCACGCGACGGGCGTCGCCGCGGGTCTCGTCGTCGCCCTGATCGTCGCTTTCGGTTCGGGATTCCGTCCAGTGGGCGGCTATATCGCCGATCGGATCGGCGGCGTTAAGACGCTTTCCTTCCTCTTGACGGCGGTCTCGGTCTGCTATTTCGCGATTGCTTTCCTGCCGGAGGGGCCGGCGCCGAAAAGCGGCGGCGGTTGGAGCCTGACTCAGCTTCCTGCAATCGCCTTTGTGGCTGTTGCATTGTTTTCGGCTGGCGTTCTTTGCCTCGGCATGGGGAATGGGGCGGTGTTTCAGCTCCTGCCGCAACGGTTCCGCAAAGAAATCGGCGCCATGACAGGTCTCGTTGGCGCGGCTGGCGGTTTGGGCGGCTTTTTCCTGGCGAAATCGCTTGCCTTCTCCAAAGGCGCAACCGGTACCTTTACGGCGGGTTTCCTTTTCTTCGGCTGTTTGGCTTTGCTGGGCCTCCTCGGCCTGGTATTCGTCAAGACCCGCTGGCGTACGACGTGGGGCGCGGTCTCAGGCGCCAGAATATAAAACCCAAGAGACTGGGAGTGGCCCCTCGTTCCGACCATGATCTAAAGGTCGACGTCGGCTTCGCGACGGAGCGTGGACGACGCCCTGATAATCAAGATTATGTTGGCGTCTGTTTTGGACCTCGGGGCGGAGGCTCTTTACAGGGTATTGTGGCCGCGATCGCCGATGGCGTTGGCGGCCACAAGGGCGGGCGTGCGGCCGCCGAAACCGCTGTGCGAGCCTTTATAGATGGCTATTATGCACAACCGGAGACCCTCGGCGTCCTTCGGGCCGCAGGCCGGTCGCTCGAGGCGGTCAACGCCTGGATTGCGGCTCAGTCGCGGGTTGATCTGAAACTCGAGGGAATGGCGTCTACGTTCAGCTCGCTCATTCTTTCTCGGCGCAACGCGTATGTTTTGCACCTTGGCGATACGCGCGTCTATCGCCTTGACGCAGATGGCGCACTACAGCGGCTGACGAAAGACCACGTCGCTGGCCGCGGTGACTTCGCTCACATTCTTCGCCGCGCCGTCGGATTCGAAGAAGCAGCGCTTTTTGACCAGGCGTCTTATACGCTCAGCCTGCACGATCGGTTTCTGCTTTGCTCGGACGGTGTCCACGGGGCGCTGAGGGATGGGTCTTTGCTTGATCAACTTGCACAACGACGCTCTCCCCAGGAAACGTCCGAGGCCATCGTTCAAAGGGCGCTCGAGGCGGGCAGCGACGACAATGTTACAGCGCTTGTGGTTGACGTTTTAGACCTGCCTCCAGCCGATGAGCGCGCTTTGACGCGGTTTGCCGCGGCTCTTCCAATTTGTCCTCTTCCCCGCGAAGGGGCGGTCATTGATGATTTTCGTTTGGACGAAGTATTGTCGCAGGGGCGTTATAGCACGCTCATGCGCGCGACGGATTTCCAAAGCGGCAGGAATGTCGTGATCAAGTTCCCAAATCCGGATGCTGCGGATGATGAGACGTATCGTCTGTCATTTGTTACTGAGGCGTGGGTAGCGGCTCGTGTCAGAAGTCCCTTCATCGGCGAAATAATTGATCTCGCTCCAATGCGCCAGACCCGGCTCTATTCCGTTATGCCCTTCTATGACGGCGAAACCCTGGAACAGAGACTCTGTCGATCGCCCAGAATCGAGCTTTCAGAGGGGATTTCCATCACGCTGCGCCTTGCGAAGGCCGTTGCGACTTTGCATCGCTCCGGGATCATTCATCGAGACGTCAAACCCGAGAACGTGATTCTCCTTCATGACGGCGGCCTGAGACTGATTGACCTCGGCGTGTGC
Organism: uncultured Alphaproteobacteria bacterium; assembly: GCA_963717565.1. GTDB lineage: Bacteria > Pseudomonadota > Alphaproteobacteria > Rhizobiales > Beijerinckiaceae > Methylocystis. The sequence goes on along the minus strand of CAVQWJ010000011.1, from coordinate 455,496 downwards.
CGGGCGCCTCGCCTGGAAGATATTCCCGATGAGTATATCCCGGGAACCCCGAGCTACATGGCGCCAGAGCTGTTCCAAGGGGCCGCCGGCAATGAGCTGGCCGATCTTTATGCGCTCGGGGTGACGGCATACCGCCTGTTCTGCCGCGCCTATCCCTATGGCGAAATCGAACCGTTCAGTAATCCGCGATTTGGGACTCCAAATTCGCTTCTCGCCAAGCGGCCGGATCTTCCGGCTTGGCTCGACGCGGCTATTACCAGGGCGGTCGCGGTTCGGGAAGATGAGCGTTTCGGCGATGTTCTTGAATTTGCCTTTGAACTGGAAAACGGCGCGGTCAGGACGCGGCCGCAAGTTCCCACGAAGAAATCTCTTTATGAGCGCAATCCGCTCCTGTTCTGGCAGGCTCTGTCACTACTATTGATGCTTCTTCTGATTTTTCAGGCAGCATTTCAATAATTCTCATACGGAATTCGCAACGAGCCGCTCTTGTCCGGCGCAGCGCGCCGAAGCGAAGATAGCGGAAGGCTCAATACATTTTCACAAAAGGGATTTTCCAGACACTCCTATTGTCGCTCGGGCGCTTCAACCGTGTTAATGCGTCAGTGCAGGCGTCTCTCTATAGATGTCGGGTAATAGCCTCTTTAGATTCTCGATCTTCGGTAGATCGTTGTAGACGATATAAGGCGCGCGCGGATGCTGTATCAGATAGTCCTGATGGTAGGCCTCAGCGGGATAGAAACGCGAGAGCGGTTCGAGCCTTGTCACGATCGTTGCGTCGAATGCCTTCGTAGCCGAAAGCTGGGCAACGTATTTACGCGCGGCCGCCTCCTGCTCGGACGAAGAGAAAAAAATCGCTGAGCGGTACTGCGTTCCTTCGTCGGGCCCCTGCCTGTTCAGTTGCGTCGGATCGTGCGCGACCGAGAAATATACCTGCAGCAATTTGCCGAGGCTCACGACCTTTGGATCGTAGTCGATTTCCACGGACTCGGCGTGTCCGGTATCGCCTTGCGAGACGAGATTGTAATGCGCCGTCTTCTCCGTGCCGCCCGCATAGCCGGAAACGGCGCGCGAGACACCCTTCACGTGTTGAAAGACGCCCTGCATGCCCCAAAAACAGCCACCCGCGACGACGAGCTTCTGTCTCCCGTCGGAGGCCGGGGACGGATCGAAAATTGGCGGGGGCAGGCTCACTGCGCGCTCTTGCGCGGCGAGCCGGGCTGTTAGGAAGGTGAGCAGGGCGAGCGTCAGAAATGCGTATTTCATGTTTCGATCTCACTACGCTTGCCAAACGCCCGTTCATACGGCGGCGTTTCTCACGAGCGATAACCGCGAACCTATGGCTGCGATTATCATACAGGCGGAATCTTACTTGTCACGACGTACGAGGACCAGATCGTGCCGTTGGCGAAAGGACTCCACTTGGTAGGCGTTACCAAACATGCGGCACGAACCGGTATCTCACCTTTTCCCGATAGGCTGCGTATTCCGGGAATCGGTCGGCCAAGGCGCGCTCCTCGAGGATCGAGCGGATTGCGAGCAAGACCACCAGGAGGGACGCGAAGACGAGACCAAAAGCTGAGCCGAGCAGCAGCGGCGTCCCGAAAAGGAAAAGAGTCGCACCGCCATACATCGGATGTCGCACGATCGCGTAGGGGCCCGTCATCACGATCCTCTGCCCTCGCTCCTCCTGTATCCTGACGACCGGCGCAGCGAAGGAGTTTTCAACCAGGACGCGCCAGATGATGGCGTAGGACGCCAGGATGCAGGCGGCGCCCGAGGCCTCGACCCATACGGGCATGACGGTCGTTTGCCAGCGAACGGCGTCGAGCCCCATGACGACGAAGGACGCCAGATAGAGCGTGAAGAACAGCAACAAGATCACTTTGTCCCATGCGGGCTGGCCGGCTTGAAGCGGTGAAGCCAGCCGCTCCCTCAACAGACCAGGATCGTGGCGGGCGAACCACAGACCCGCAGCAGAGCCGATCGCACCTATGATTCCCAAGTAGATCCATGCCTCCGGCCATGCCGCCGTTCCGGCTGGCACGAAGAGAAGGGCGGCCATCAGGGCGATCCACATGAATGTTTGGATGAAGAGGCGGCTCAGCATGACGTAATCCCGGCATCCCGGATCTGATTAACTGCGATTCGGCGTCATTTCTACAAGGGTGGACAGGCCTCCCGTGGCCAGATTATCAGGCCAGCGAAGTCTCGCGAGATCGGCCAATGGTTGGACCTGCCTCTCATCGACGGCAACCCCGGAGTGCGGGACCGCGCCGCTAAAGCCGGTTGCCGTCGAATGGCCTTGCGCTAAATTCAAACGACATGGCCCGGACGCTACGCTTTATTTTGGGAGACCAACTCACACGCGGGATCGCCGCCCTCGACGGGCTCGCGCCCGGCGACATCGTGCTGATGGCTGAAGTCGAGGCGGAAGCGCGCTATGTGCGACATCACAAACAGAAGATCGTTCTCGTTCTTTCTGCCATGCGCCATTTCGCGCAGGAGCTTCGCGCCGAGGGGATTGAGGTTGATTATGTGCGGCTCGACGACGCTCGTAACACAGGCAGCTTCACCGGAGAATTGCAAAGCGCCGTTGCGCGTCACCGGGCCGCACGCGTCGTCGTGACAGAGCCCGGCGAATGGCGGGTCCTGGAGATGATGCGCCATTGGTCCGACATGCTCGGCGTTCCCGTCGAGATCCGCCCGGACGATCGCTTTCTCTGCTCACGCGCTGAATTCGCCCACTGGGCCGAGGGTCGCGCCGCCTTGCGTATGGAATACTTCTATCGCGACATGCGTCGGCGCACCGGCTTTCTCATGGATGGGGCCGCGCCGGTCGGCGGGCGCTGGAATTTCGACCCGGAAAACCGCAGGCCGCTCCCGGCGAATTTGCAACCGCCGCAGCGCCTGCGTTTCAAGCCCGATAAAATCACGCGGGAGGCAATGCAGCTTGTCGGCGCGCGCTTCGCCGATCATTTCGGCGATCTCGATTCCTTTGGCTGGCCGGTCACGCGCGCACAGGCGCTGGACGCACTGGACGCCTTCATTTCGTCGGCATTGCCCTTTTTCGGGGAGTATCAGGACGCGATGCGGACAGGCGCGCCCTTCCTCTATCACGCCATGCTTTCGCCTGCGCTCAACATCGGACTTTTGTCGCCGCACGAAACCTGTGTCGCCGCAGAGCGCGCCTTCAGGGCCGGACATGCGCCGCTCAACGCCGTCGAGGGGTTTATCCGTCAGATTCTCGGCTGGCGGGAATATGTGCGCGGCGTCTACTGGCTGCGCATGCCACACTATCGCGAGAGCAACGCCTTGCGTGCTCTGCGCCCCCTCCCATGGTTTTACTGGTCCGGGAAGACGCGCATGAACTGTCTTGCAGAGACGATTGCGGACACGCGCCAATTCGCCTATGCGCATCATATTCAGCGGCTCATGATCACGGGCAATTTCGCGCTGCTTGCGGGCGTCGAGCCATCGGAAGATCGAAGAGTGGTATCTGGTTGTCTACGCGGACGCCTTTGAATGGGTCGAGCTACCGAATGTCCATGGCATGGCTGTCTTTGCCGATGGCGGCGTGCTCGCCTCGAAACCCTATGCGGCCTCGGGGGCCTATATCGATCGCATGTCCAACTACTGCAAATCCTGCTCATACGACGTTACGCGCAAAAACCGGCGTCGACGCTTGCCCATTCAACTATCTTTACTGGAACTTCCTTATTGAAAACCGCGATCGCCTTGCAGGGACGCCCCGCCTCGCCATGCCTCTGAAGAGCCTCGATACAATGACCGCTGCGCGAAAGGCGGAGATCCGTCGCGACGCAGCGGCCTTTCTGCACGGCCCGGAGATGGATCCGAACCCGCGTTAGCCCAGTTTCTACCGCACGGCCCCCTGACGCGGTAAGGAAGCCTCATACAACTCGATCAGGCTCTTCGACCAAGGCGTGAGGTCCAGCGCTTACATCTGTCGTGGTTGACGGTGTCGCGCCGTGAAGATGGTATCGTGTCTTGACGGCGGCCCTGCTAACTCGACCTGGCTTGTTTGCACTTTCGAGCGCTGTCACCATGGCTCCAGATAGGGACGAACCTCGGTCTCGAAACTCCAGCCCCTGCGATCCTGGTTGGTGAGCGAAAAGACCAGATCGGCTACGGCCTCAGGGGAGACGAAGGCGTCTGCTGGTCTATCAGACATTTGGGCGCGGGAGCCGGGGAGATCGACAACGCCGTCGATGACCACCAGGGCGACGTGAACGCCCTTCGGCCAGAGCTTTCGCGCCATCGACTCGGCCAGGCTTCGCTGCGCCGCTTTGGCGGGTGCGAATGCGGCTGTATTCGCGCCACCGCGCCGGGACGCAGTCGCTCCGATGAAAACAATGGCGCCGCTGCCGCGCTCGACCATCGTCGGGATCACCTGCTGCGCACAGAGCAATGCGCCGAGCGCATTCACGCGCCATGCCGCCTCAAACTGGTCGGGCGTAATCGTTTCGACATCGGCGAAAACTCCGGATCCTGCGTTGAACAGAAGCGCATCGACCTCACCCAGCTCCTCCCGAATATTTGCAAAGGCCTCGGCGACACTTTCAGCTTTGCCCACGTCGCAGGCGTATCCTCTCGCTTCCGGGAATTCAGCCGCCATGGAGGCGACGCGATCGGCGTCGCGGGCAAGCAGCGCTATCGCGTATCCCGCGTCGGCGAAACGTTTGGCCAGCGAGTGGCCATTTCCGGGTCCCGCGCCCACGATAGCGGCGACGGGTCGTCTTTGCTCTTGGTTTGGCATGGCTACACCCAGGCAAGAGAACTTAAGCTCGGCAGGGAAGGGGAGGGCGCGGACAAAATTACTCGTAGCAGATGGCAGACCAACTCGGGGAGCTCCTTCAAAGGCGCGACGGGCGCCGCTAGCCAATTCCCTTACTTCTCTGACATGATCCACACACCGTCCCACTGGTCTCCCGGCGGCTTGCCCTTCATCTGCTTGCAACGCTCCAGATATGTTGCGGACAGCGCGTCTGCGGGATTTAAGGACAGCGCTTTTTCGAAGGACTTGATCGCCGGATCCCACTGCGCGGCCCGATACCGCGACAAGCCTTCGCTGAAATGCCCGAGCAGGTCCATCATGTTTGGGAAACTTTCCGCCGTATGGTAATCGAGCACTTCATAAACGCCAACTGGCTTGGTTTTTCCCTTCACCACGACGAGGTCGACCTCACGCATGCGATAGACCCCGCGCAGCCGCCTCTTCGTAAACTCACTCACGAGTATTTTTGCTGAATATCGTTTGCAGGCGGCCTCGAGCCTCGCGGCGAGATTGACTCCATCCCCAATTACTGTGAAGTCCATTCGCTTTTTCGAGCCAATATTGCCACTCACGACGATGTCGGTGTTGAGACCGACGCCAATATGGACAGGCGGATTGCCAGCAGCTTCGCGCCGAATGTTCCATTCGCGAAGCTCGGTAATCATTGCTATTGCCGCGCGCAGACCGCGATCCTCGTCGTCGTCATGCGCAATCGGGATGCCAAATTCCGCCATAATCGCGTCGCCGATGAATTTGTCCAGCATCCCGCCTTCGCGTGTAATGCAATTCACCATAATCTCGAAATATTCGTTGAGCAGGGTTACTGTCGCCTGTGGCCCCAGCGCCTCGGTGAGCGTCGTGAAGCCACGAATATCCGAGAACAGCACGGTTGCGGTGACACTCTGACCGCCCATCGCGTCACCGCCTTTGGCCAGAAGACGGTCGGCGATCGCCGGATCGACGTAGCGCGACATTGTTGATTTGAGACGCTTTTCGGAAGAGATATCCTCGAACATCACCATCGTGCCGAGACAACGCCCTTCGACGCTTCTCAAGGGCAGGATGGTGCTGTTGACGGATAGTCGCTCGCCATTCACCATCAATTCTGCGTCCATGGTTATGTCGGGCGTTGGGTCCGTCTCAAGCTTGTGGATGCGCTCGATCACCCATGCATTTTCCTCCGCGAAGATCTTATCCGCTCTTTCACCGACGATGTCCTGAACGCGGCCCGCGAGGATTCTGGCGCCAGCCGCATTGCAAGTCACGATCTTCCCGTCGTCATCGAGCGTGATCACGCCATTCGACATCGACTCCAGCATGCTCTCATTATAATTTTTCATGTTCTGCACGTCGGCGAACAGGCTTGCGTTCTCAAGCGAGATCGCGATCTGCGCGGTAAAAGCCTTGAGCCGCGACTCGTCCTCCGCCGTGAAAATTCCGTTCTTCTTGTTGAGCACCTGGGTGACTCCGATCACCTTGCCCTTCTGGTTGATAATCGGCACGCATAGTATGCTGCGCGTAAAGAATCCGGATTTTTTGTCGAAAGCCGGGTTGAATTGCAGATCGGCGTAGGCGTGCGGAATGTTGATCGTTTTGCCGGTGGTGAAGACGGCGCCGGCGATGCCCGCGCTATTTGGCATGCGGATCTGCATCGAGCCAAGGCCCTGTCCCACTTGGGACCAGAGTGTCTGTGTCTTCTCATCATTCAGGAAAAGCGTGCTGCGTTCCGCGTTCAGCATGCGAGTAGCTTCGGCGATTACCTTGTTAAGCAGGGAGTCAATCCTGATCTCGGAAGTGAGATCGCTCACCACTTGTAGAAACTCGAGCTCCTGCTGGCGCAGTTTTTCCATACGCTCAACCAGCGTCATGCTCTCCAGCCCCAACGCGCCCTGTGTCGTGATGGCGGAGAGCAGCTCCTGGTCCTGCTTCGTGAACCTGCCCGCCTTCTTGTTCAGCGCCTGGGCCACGCCGATTATCTGGCCCCTTGCATTGCGGATCGGCACGCACAGGATGCTTTTCGTTTTATAGCCGGTACGCTCGTCGATCGAACGATCGAATCGCGCGTCCTTGTATGCATCATGGATGATCGCCGGCTCGCCGTTCTGATACACCCAGCCGACGACGCCCCGATTGTTCATGAGTTCGAATCTCCTGACTCAGGTTTCCCTGAGCCACGCGCGAATAGAGTTCATGTGTGGCTGGATCGTTCAAAAATAGCGTGCTTCGATCTGCGCCAAGTTCCTCGGTGCCCACTTTGACCAACAGATTGAGAACATCGTCAAGCGAATCGAACGTCGCGACCTTCTCCGAGATCATCAGCAGGAGCCTCAGCAAGTTTTCTTGCAAATTTGGCCCGGGAAGGATCTTTGGAGAAGGTTTCCGAGACAGGGATATGGCGTTTTTCCTGACGCTCATTTCATTTCATCCGCGATGTTTTGTGCTCAAGCGCGTCGCGCAAGACCTGCACAGTGCGCCGAAGCTCGGCATTCTCGGCCTCGAGTCGCTGGATCGCGGCCTGCATCGAGCGATCATGACCCATCCTCTCGGTATCCAGCTTGTCACGCAGCGCCTGCGCAATCTGACGCATCTGGTCAATTTCCGCTGAGAAGCGGCTGGTCACGTCTTGCACGGCTTCGTCAGTGGCTCGGTGCGCCAACTCCAAGGCTTCGCGCAGCGCCTGTACGGTCGCTTTGAGCTGGCCAATCTGGTCGGCCTGTGCGGCGACCGCCGCCTGGATTTGAGCCTCTTCCTGGCGACGAGCGGTTTCGAGCATTTCCCGCATGACGGCGATGGTTTCGCGCAATCGCTCGAATTCACGGCTCTCCGCCAGTTGCGGCTCTTCCCCCTGTGTCACCTTGTCCGGCTCCATCCTGATGTGCGCACGGCATGCCCCGAACGTTAGAGGTTCGACGCCGGCTGGCAAGAGCTTTCAGCTTAAATGTGACAAAAATGACCTTACTTGTCGGCGGACGGGTAGGTAATTGCTTCTTAGGGCAGGGGAAATTCCTTCGGACTTTTTGGTGGAGGAAAGGGTCTCCAAACAGCCTTAGAAAGGGGGGCCGAAAGGTTTATGAAATTGTGATGGGCAATTGGGTATCCTCATTTTTCGTAGATAGGACCTTGATTGGTTTTTGCCTGCGTCGACACCTGTTGGCAGCGAGACATCCGCCTCGTACACGCGAAGAAGTTCTAGAAGTTCGACCTCCCGCAGCCGCAACTCTTCCTCTGCGCGCGCGAGATTGAGACTCAAACGTCGGAGCATTCGCCGCCAACGGGTGACGTTGAGCGGCAAATTTATGGCGTGCTCAATCGCGGTTGGAGGACTGCCGAAGGCGAAGGCCGAGGGTCGAAGGTCAGACGTATTCTATTGATCCCGCGCCGGGAGGAGCGAATTGCTAATGAGCGGCAGATTGTGCTGTGGGTGTTGAGTGGGTTCTGGAGGCTTGCTCCTTTTGGTCTCGTAATCAGAATTCCGTCGCGGAAATGCTCTTCCACTTGCCGGCGCCTTCTGCGATGCGCAGGCTCGCAATTACAATGATGTTGCGCGCCGGAAAGACGGAGCCGAAGCTGTCGGACGTGACCGAGGTTGAGTGACGGCCGGCTAGGAGCAAAAAAATGCGCGATATGCATCCAGGAGCGATACGTATATAATCATGAAATGAAAGACGACTTCGCGGCGACGTTGGACCAAATAATCTGGGTTTGCGATCCAGAGAGAGGCTGCTTCCTCTACTGGTTTGAGGACCTCTTCGGTCGCCTTGATCCGGGATAATGCTATGACCGAGCCGGCCTCAAAGGCCCAGATCCTCGTGGCGCGAGTCGCGGTCGCGCTGCTTCTCACTTCTGCGGTTGTCGGCGTCATCTGGCACGGTGTTTCGACCGACGATCTTAATCGGCTCTGGCGGAACGTCGTCGCTCGGCCGGGCGGGCCGATGACGTTTCGGTTCGTTGTGCAGCCCGCGATGGCGGTCGTCGCCGCATGGCGTGATGCGGTCGACGACGTTCGACTCGATCGTAGACCCTATCTCTCCGCAATCATGTTCAGCAAAGAGAATCGCGGCGCCCGCCTGTGGGAAGGCATTCTTTCGACCGCGAGAATTTTGATACTCGGTGTCGTCATGGACGTAGCTTACCAGCTAGCCTTTCTGGACGCATTCCATCCAGCCGAGTCGGCGCTGACTGCGATCCTGCTGGCGTTCCTTCCATATTTGCTGCTTCGCGGGCCACTGGCGCGTTTAGCGCGACTTTGGATTGTAAGGCAGCGTCCAGCTGGTGGAACCACTTTTCCTGGCGGCGAACGATGACCGACCCCGATCTCAAATTCGACGTCAATACCGAGCTTGCGGCGCGTCGTACCGGCATGGCGTTTCAACGCACGCGACTGGCCGAAGATCGCACGCTGATGGCGGTCATCCGCACGTCTCTCTCGCTTATCGGTTTCGGCTTCACGATTTTCCAATTCTTCCAATCTCTGCGCGAAAGAGACGTTATCGCAAGGGCCGCCGCTCCGCGTAACTTTGGCGTTGCATTGGTGGGCCTGGGCGTCCTCATGCTGATTTTGGGCATCGTCTATCACATCCGATTTATGCTTGGTCTTCGCCGTTTGCGACAGTCGATGTCTGAGGAGGGGCTCATCCATGGCGGAACCGTCTTTCCTGTGTCGCTGACTCTGATTACCGCACTTCTCCTTCTCGCAATTGGCCTCGCGGCGATCGTCAGTATGGAATTTCAGATCGGACCGTTCGGGTAGGGTGGCGCATCCTTGACGCCGCGCGCGCCTCACCGTCCTCGGAGGGCTGGGCTCGAGGCTGCCAAGTATCGGATTTTCTTCAGTACAGGAGACTCAAATGCCCAAGAAGCGTAAGCCGAACATTCTCATTCTTTGGGGAGACGACATTGGCTGGTGGAACATCAGCTACAACAGTCGCGGGCAGATGGGTTACCGCACCCCCAACATCGATCGTATTGCCAACGAGGGCGTCGCATTTACCGACTACTACGGTCAGCAGAGCTGTACAGCCGGTAGGGCGGCGTTCATAACGGGCCAGAATCCCATCCGTACGGGGCTGACCAAGGTTGGTATGCCAGGCGCCGACATCGGCCTGCAGGCCGAGGATCCGACCATCGCCGAACTCTTAAAGCCTCACGGTTACGTGACGGGGCAGTTCGGCAAGAACCATCTTGGCGACAAAGACAAGTTCTTGCCGACCATGCACGGCTTCGACGAATTCTTCGGCAACCTCTATCACCTCAATGCGGAAGAGGAGCCGGAAGACCCGGATTATCCGAAGGACCCGGAATTCAGGAAGCTCTTTGGTCCCCGCGGTGTCTTACACAGCTGGGCGGACGGCAAGGGCGGACAAAAAGTCGAGGACACCGGGCCGCTCACGAAGAAACGCATGGAGACGATCGATGATGAAGTGACGGAGCGCGCCCTCAAATTCATTGACGAGGCGCATAAATCCGGGCAGCCGTTTTTTCTCTGGTACAATACCACCGGAATGCACTTCCGCACCCACCGCGCCGAAAAGCATAAGGGCAAAAGTAACGGCCAGGGCGAATACAACGATGTGATGGTTGCGCATGACGAGCACATCGGCCAGATGCTGAAGAAGCTCGACGAGCTTGGCATCGCTGACGACACGATCGTCCTTTACTCTACTGATAACGGCCCGCATTACAATTCTTGGCCGGACGCCGGCATCACGCCGTTCCGGTCGGAGAAAAACACCAACTGGGAGGGCGGCTGGCGCGTGCCCGCTTTCGTGCGTTGGCCGAGCCAGTTCAAGGCAGGCACGGTGCTCAACGGCATCTTCAGCCATCAGGACTGGATGACAACATTGCTCGCGGCCGTGGGCGAGCCGGATATCGCGGACAAGGTGCGGGCAGGCTTCAAGGTCGGCGACAGGACATTCAAAGTTCACCTCGACGGCTTCAACATGATGCCATATCTCACGGGCGAGGCGAAGGAGAGCCCTCGTCAGTTTTTCTTCTACATCAGCGATGACGGCGACATCCTCGCCCTACGCATGGGAGATTGGAAAGTCGTTTTGATGGAGCAGCGAGCGAAAGCCCTGGCTTGCTGGTTTGAACCCTTTGTTCATCTGAGGGCTCCGAAAATGTTCCATCTGCGCCGGGATCCGTTCGAGCGGGCCGACGAGAGTTCGAACACCTATTGGGATTGGCTGCTGTCGCACGCCTACATCATGTACGCCATGCAGTCTGTCGTCTCCAAGCAGATCGAATCTTATGCGGCATTTCCGCCGCGCCAAAAGCCGGCCTCATTCAATCTCGATGCGGTCTTACGAAAACTCCAGGAGGCGAATAGCAGCGCCAACCATTAATTGTCATAAAGCGCAGGCGGCGGCGTCAAAGTCGCGTGGATGCGGTCCATTCGACGGTCGTCGTCGCCGGTCGCCGAAATAAATGCAAGTTCATCGGCGAGCGCGGACGATTGGTGCGCTGCTCACCCACGTCGCGGAGATCGTCGAGGTTCTTCTCAAGAAATACGCCGGGTCGCTGAAGAAGTGTCGACGGTTATTGGTCCGCGCCGTCGATGCTCCTGTTTCCGTATCGTTTCTGGCCTGTGTAGAAAGCGAAATAAAAAGTGTCCTGTGGATCACACGAGCGAGATTTTAAGGCGCCATTAAGCATGCGATCAAGTTTGCCGCAATTTATGTACATTTGTGGGATCCTCAGATGCTGAACTCTTTGCAAGAGAGTTGAATGCAACTCTGGAGGTAGATGGCATGACCCAGTTCGTTGCAGCGGGCACAAAATCGATCGGCGCAATTGTTCAAACCACCTCCCATATCCTGAGAGGCATTGCGCGCTTTCCGGAAACATTGGCCACCGCGATTGAGCGGTGGGCTGTAAAATAAGGTCCAAAGACTTAAGAGCGCCCCGCTACTTGCTCGTGGTTGGGGCGTTCTGAGTGCGGTGGCGGCCATTAGTTCACTTGCTCATTTGCTGACGCTCGATCCTGAACCAGCGGCGCTGCGCCACTCTCTGTTCTTGTCCCGCCAGTTCCTGAACCTTGGCTAAAAATCTCGGCCGCCAGGCGAAGTTCCTGAGCGAACGGCCCGATCGCGACCGGTCCCGCCAGCGCCGAGCTTATCGCTTTTCTGCCATTACTTCACCATCTCCAACTCGACGGCTGAAACCGAGCGCGCAGGAAATCGCCAGGACGCCTCCTTCAACTCGGTCTCGCTTGGCCGGAAGGCGTTTGGCTGCTGCCCACTGACAGAGAGCAGGGGGTCTTCAGGTGCGATCTCGATGACTCTGCCGCCCTTGGCTCCGGGGAAGCTCGCGTCCACTGAGCGGTCGTATTGAGTATTTACGACGTGCAGGAATAATTTGTTGCCGGCGCGGCTGGCCGCGACGTCGAGGCCTGCCGGCGCCGACGTCAACTCTACCCCATGCGTGCCGTTATACTTGCGGAAAAGCCGCGCGATCGACCCGGCGGGCGTCAAGTAGCTCCTGCCGAAAGGCGTCGGCGTCATCACCGCCGTGGTTGTCCAGTGATTGCCCTGGAAGTCTGAAGCAGTGGCGATGAGGATGCGGTCCCCGTGCCTTTGGTAAATATTCATCGAACGCGCGTGGTAAATCGCGGAGAGCCATGCGCAAAGGATCGGGTTGGCGTTGTGCGGACGCAGGCTGAGGTGTCCCTCCGTGATCGCGATCGGCTTCGTGGTCGCCTGCTCGATCTCGACGACGCGCCGCTCTACGATGTCCGACAACTCGACCAGCTCCTCCCATGTGCGCGCGGGGTCCTGCTGATAGCGCAGATCATCAAGCACGGTATCGGATCGCTGCGGGATCTGCCCCATCATGTGTATGGCGACAAGATCGATGAGCCCGCCCGCCTGTTTCTCCATGGCCGGCGCCCAGAGCTTTCCGTCGCTCCCACGGTCGCCCCATCCGATCAGCTGGAGCGACGGGTCGACCTTCCGCATCGCTCTGGCAAACTCGATCGTGTGGGCGATCGCTTCCTCTTGGGTGAAGCAAGCGGCGTCGTAGGACGTCTCATTACCGATCTGCCAGAGCTTCAATCTGGAATATCGGACCCATTCCGCCGCCTCCTGGGCGTCGCCAGCGCGCGCGGCGAAGCGCTTGTCTCCGTCGCTGAGGAAATTCACACAGAAGAAAGGCTCGGCGTTGATCCGACGGCACAGATCAACCAGTTCCGCCGTGCCGACGCGGTTGGTTTCCCACCCGCCCCAAAAGTAGTTGCGCATTGGCGGTCGTCGTGCAGGCGGGCCGATCCCCTCGCGCCACTTGTAGTAACGGCTGAATAGGCCGCCGAAGCGAATGGCTCCCGGCGCGAGGTCGCGCACGGTGTCGACGAAGTCTTTCCGCCAATCGTCCGCCTCGTAGTCCCAACAGGCTTCGACCGAGCCGTCGGTGCTCCCAAGCGGCTCCATGAATTGCATGTAAAGCCATGGAGAAATCTCGAACAGCGGTTTAGGATCGACGACGATCGCATTTGTCTCAGCGGCGCTGGAAAACGCCTCTGTGGCAGTCCCGAGGTATCCGCCGCGCTTCTTCACAAGGCCTCACTCGCGTTCGACGCCAGAGTTGCATGGGAAGCCGCCGTTCGCGTCTCTGATGGCTCTATCTGTGCAAAGAGGCAGCAGTTCACACCAAGGCGTCCGGGTCTTCGGGAAGCGCCGTCCTGAAGTTGGCTGCTTTTTATAGCGTTCTGGCGCCGATATTACAAAAGCTTAATTTGCCCCAGCGCCTCGCAGACATACATGGAGCAGACCTTCCCTCGAGTCGCCAAGGATTCTCACTTGCGTAAGAAACTGCTCACCATGATTTCCGCAGTGATGCTGTCTGCTGGATCACTGTCCGGGACGGCATTCGCAGCGACGCCTGCAACCGATCAGCCCACCCAGGCGGGAGATCACGGCTTTTCCCCGGAAGATCGCGCAGCTTTTCAGGATGCCCGGGTAGCTGCCTTAAAGGCGGGATTGAAGCTGACCCCCGCGCAGGAGAAGGCGTGGCCGGCTGTTGAGGGCGCGTTGCGCGACCTGTTTAAAGCTCGCGCGGATCGCGCCGCCGAATGGCGCGAGAAATGGAAAGATATCCGGGATAAGCATAGCGTCCTCGACGGCCTGAGGCTGCGCGCTCAGGGGCTGACAGCACGAGGCGCCGAGCTGACCAAATTGGCTGACGCAGCCAAGCCGCTCTTCGACAATCTCGACGACGCGCAGAAGCGCCGCTTCGGTGTTCTGCTCTTCCATGTGCTGCTAAAGCCGCATGGCGATCACGGGCATTCGGAGTGGCATACCGCTGGATGATAAGGTTCAGCGAGAATGCGGAAGCCGCCCGGCCGGTCACGCAGGCCCCTCGCGGCGTCATCGGGATGGACGAGCGACGTCCCGCAGTCTGCCGTAGTGCTTTAATATGGCGGTCGTGTCGGACCGCCATTGCTTCCATAGCTTTATTGCATGATCGGCTGCAGCGTTTTCGCCATGCGCTCTTTTCCCGGACGCGATGACTTCATCGGCGCGTCTTAGATCGATTTGCAATTCGGCAAGAAGTTTATCAAGCGAATCCATAGGGCCGCCTCGCGTCACGCCAATTTGAAAAATAACTGGCTTAACGCGAGAGGTCGTCAAGCGATCGGATGGTTGTCCTGGCCGGGCGCGTTCGGGCGTCTTTTACAAACGCTCGAGTTTCCGACGTGTTTGCCCGGTGAGGCCTTGAGCCAGGACGTCGACAACTCCGAGACGGCTTCAGTTTAGCTATTTTGGATTGGCTAGGGAACGCGCTCCGCATAAGATCAACCACGGGCCTTGTCGAGGAAGCGGGAGAATGGTCAGAATCTTATTCACCGCCAATATACAGCGCCATGTCGCATGTCCGGAAATGGAAGTCGACGGCGCGACTCTTCGTGAAGTTCTTGACAATGCATTCAAAGAAAACGCCCGGGCGCGCGCCTATGTCCTTGACGATCAGGCAACCCTGCGCAAGCATATGACGATTTTCGTCGACGGCCACGCTTTACGCGATCGCATCCGCCTGTCTGACGCCGTAACGCCCGGAAGCGTCGTTCACATCTTTCAGGCGTTATCCGGAGGCTGACCGTGAGCGACGAGATCTTAGTTTCAACGCGCAAAGGATTGTTCAGAATTGTCCGTAAGGCGGCGCTCTGGGATATCGACGACGTCGCATTCCTGGGCGACAACGTCAGTCTCGCGCTGACGGATGCGCGTAGCGGCTCTGGTTACGCCGCCCTCGATCATGGCCATTTCGGCGTCAAGCTTCATCGTTCGTCAAGCGATGGCTGGCAGGAAATTGCTGCGCCGGCCTATCCGCAAAAGCCGGAGGGTCTGGATGAAAAAGATATGTGGGGGCGTCCCATTCCCTGGAGCACGCAACGAATTTGGGCGCTCGCGACTGGCGGAGCCGACGAACCGGGCGTGATTTGGTGCGGCACATTACCGGGCGGCCTATTTCGTTCCGCGGATCATGGCGACAGTTGGACGATTGTGAACGCCCTATGGGAGCACCCCAAGCGCACGCAATGGATGGGCGGTGGCGCCGACTGGCCGGGCATTCACTCCATCATTGTCGATCCACGCGATCCGCGGCGCTTATGGGTCGCCGTTTCGACTGGCGGAATCTGGTTTACAGAGGATGCGGGGGGAAGCTGGATTCAGCGTGGCGAGGGCATGCGGGCCGAGCATGTGCCCCCCGACCTCACACATGATCCGATAGCACAAGACGTCCATTGTCTCGTGCAATGTCCGGCCGCGCCTGAGCGAATGTGGGTTCAACATCATAATGGCATTTTCGTCTCGTCTGACGAGGGCAGGACATTCCGGGAAATAACCGGGGTGAAGCCTTCTACTTTTGGCTTCGCTGTCGTCGCACACCCGCGGGACCCGGATACCGCTTGGTTCGTCCCCGGGATCAAAGACGAAAAGCGCATTCCCTGCGAGGGCCGCCTGGTTGTCACGCGCACTCGTGACGGTGGCAAGAGCTTCGAAATGCTGACGAATGGCCTACCTCAACATCACGCCTATGATCTCGTATACCGTCACGCGCTCGCGATTGACTCGAGCGGGGACCGGCTCGCATTCGGTTCGACAACGGGCGGCCTTTGGATCACCGAAAATCAGGGCGATAGCTGGCTATGCGTGACTCACACGTTGCCCCCGATATATGCAGTCCATTTCGCTTAAACTAAGAGTGGATACCATCCATCGACGGGCCTCGCTGCGAAGTCGGAGGTCTGCAAGACCTTGGCAAGGTCGGACACCGAAGCGGGACAAACTCCGGCCCTGATGAGGGTGAAGCCGTTCCGCGAGCGCCGTGCGACGAAGCTTGATCCTAGCAAGTAAGATTTGGCTCGGAAGCCTTGAATCCGAATTTTTACCATCCATATACCATCCAGCTGGAGGGTGATTGGATGGGCGAAATTCACAAGCTGCGCGAGAAGGCAGGCGAAACCGAAAAGATCACCGTCAATCTTGGGCACGTCGATCTCGGCCATATCGACCTGCTCGTGCAGGAGGGGTTTTATTCGAATCGCACAGACTTCATTCGTACGGCGATCCGCAATCAACTGGCGAACCATTCGGACGCGATTAAACAATCAATTCTGCGCAACACGCTGGAACTCGGCTTGCGGAGTTTCACGCGCGAAGAACTTGAAGCCGTCAGGGCCGCTGGTCACAGGTTGAGAATCCGGGTTCTGGGGCTCGCCATCATCGCCCAGGACGTTACCCCCGAGCTCGCGCGGCAGACAATTGAATCGATTACGGTTCATGGAGCGCTACAGGCCAGCCCCTCGGTAAAGGCGGCCCTTTTGGACCGGATGAGCTGACGACCGTCTCACTCAAAGCAGGTGTCATCTATGGAAAATTCCCTTGGCGTCGCAATCGAAGAAGCCATGCGGCTTGCACGCGAGCAAAACCCGACTGAGGCGACGCGCGTGCTGTTGCAACGCCTCTCGGGAAATCGTTTGCCGGACTCCGGCGCCCCCGGCGCCGAAGCCTCTACGGCGCGGGTCAGCGCGCCGCTCGCAGAGTCGTTGGCGCGCTTGCGCAGCGGCGAGCTCCCAAACTTCGGCCTCAGTGCGGATGCCCTGGCGAGACTCGGCAAACGGCCCACCGTGCACGTGCCGGAGGGTGCATCCTACCTTTCGCGTAATTTCTCCTGTCAGGCCGGTGTTCGACCTTACAAGGTCTATGTGCCGAGCAGATCGCGCGGGGCCAGAGCTCCCTTGATTCTGATGCTTCACGGCTGCACGCAGAATGCAGACGATTTTGCAGTCGGCACGGGCATGAATCTGCTTGCCGAACAGCATGGCTTTATCGTCGCCTATCCAGAGCAGCCCATGACAGCCAATCAACTCGGCTGCTGGAACTGGTTCAGCGAAAAAGATCAACGCCGAGACTCAGGCGAACCCAGCATCATCGCGGGGCTGACCCGCTTCTTGATATCGGAAATGAACCTGGACCATGAGCGGGTATTTGTCGCGGGTCTTTCCGCTGGCGGCGCGATGGCCGATGTGATGAGCGTATCCTATCCGGACCTTTACGCGGCCGCGGGCATTCACTCGGGCCTCGCCTATGGCGTTGCGAAGGACCAGGCCTCCGCCTTCGTCGCGATGAGCGGGAAATCTTCCGACCGCCATCCGCGTCGCGCAAATAACCGCGCCCGAACCGTCATCTTTCACGGCAAGTCGGACGCGAAGGTGCATCCATCCAACGCAGACCACATTCTGTCCGAAGCGCGCGCGGGAGTTTCGGGGATTTATCGGGAATCGACGCATCGGGGAACATCGAACGGACTAGAATACGATCGCACGGTCGTCGTCGACGCGAGAGGCGTGTCGCAGCTTGAATATTGGGCGATTGACGGGCTGGGGCACGCCTGGTCCGGAGGCTCCCGTGACGGATCGCACACGGAACAGCGCGGCCCCGACGCTTCGCGCGAAATGCTGCGATTTTTTCTTGAGGGCTGAGCCGTGTGGGTACGGGAGAGGCCGCCGCTGCGGGTAGCAAACGCAGGAAGCTATTTTAGCTCTGCGAGTTCGCGGCTTTATCCTCGCCATCGGTTTCGGAGGCCCCTTTCTTAATTTGCAAAAGCTTTTCAACCTGCGACAGCGTGGCGCATTGGACGATCCGTCCCGCGGAAGCGCCGCCTTGCAGGTCGACGACTTCTTCAGTGGCCAGGACGATCACGCGCGCCTCCGGGAAAACGGAGAGCGCTTTTCGAGACATGTGCCTCATTTGGGGCGCCGAAAGACCGCCGACGCTGAAAAGGATAAGCGTGTGAGGGTCAGCCTCCTCTTCCGCCTTCAGTGACGAAAGCGCCAATAGGCCGGTCGACGTGCGAAAAGCCGCGCAGCGTATTCCTGACGCTTGTGAAAGAACTTCCGAAATGAGTTCGACGGCGGTGGCGTCGATTGGTCCGTGTCCCGGAACAAGGATCGTCTCGCCTGTCGTTTGCTGGGGCGTATCGGCCGAAATGAAGTCGGAGACTTCGCGGATCGTCTCTGCGAGCTTCTCGCCTCGATCTGCGGAAATGCGGTGATCTCGCAAGTCCTTTGCGGCGATCGCCAGTGCGGGAATGACCACATCGTCGATAGTCGACAGCCTGTTGCGCGCCTCTGCATTTTTCAGGATCGTGTTAGCCGCAGTGTCCGAATCCCCCGCGAGAAGTCTGTGGTAGTATTCCTGCGCCGGCGTCAGAGGCGGGCGGTCGCCGAAAAGCAGCGTCGCGAATTCCATGGAAGGGAAAAATTCTCCGAGGACGACAAACACTGTCGTCAAAGGGGAGGCAAGCAAGAGGCCGATCGGTCCCCAGACGAGCCACCAGAAGGTGCCGGCGGCGACGAAGGCCAGTGGCGACAAGCCCACGTGGCGACCGACGACAATGGGCTCGATGACGTTGGCGGTTACGAGTTCGACCAGGAGGTAAAGGCCGAGAACGGCAAGAAGCAGAGACCAGCCCGGAGCCACAGCCGCGGCGAGCAGGAGCGGCGGGACCGCCGCGACGAAGACCCCGATGAATGGGATGAAACGAAAGATCGCGGCACCCATGCCCCATAGGATGGCGCTTGGTATGCCCAGCACGCCGAGCGCCACTCCGATCGTCGCGCCAAAAGCCACGTTGATCGCACTCTGCCGGACGAAGAATTTAGAGAGCCGCTCGCCTGCGGTGGCCAACGCCGCAGTCGTCCGCGACATGTTCTCGACGCCCGCCAGTCGCACCATCCTGTCCGCAAGATCATGCTGTCCCGTCAGCAGAACGGCGACATAAACCAGCGTGAGCAGCACAGTCTCCGCAGGTCCGAGGGCGGTTCGAGCCGTTTCCAGCAGACCTGCGACTCCACCGTCGGCATTTTCCACAACCACTCGGATTTGCTCATCTCGCCGCGGGTCGTGCGTCTGCTTCTCGAATTCAGTCTGAAGAACGCGTAGTGAGTCAGCCGCACGTTGAAGCGCGCCGCCTGCGACCTCTGGACTGAGCGAGTGCATCTTGTCCGCGAGATTAACCCTGTAAGTCGCCAGGCTGGCGGTCAGGCTCAGGATCTGAGTGCTAAAGACTGTCGCGCCCCACAGACCAGCTGCGATAACGGTCAACAGCACGACCGATACAGCAATGGCCCGGGGGATATTGAACCGGGCAAGCCATGACACTGGCGGCGCCAGAGCGAAGGCGATGACCGCGGCGAGCGACAGGGGCATGAGTACGTCACGCCCGTAAATCACGGCGGTGAGCAAGAGCGCCGTGATCAGGAGGAGCGATGCCAATTTGTCGGGTCCGCGAGAGTTTGGGCGATGCAGGCGTTGGCCTACGTGCGGCTTACAACCAACGACCCGTCCAACGCGTTCCGAGCAATTTGAATTGGCGCGCCGGCGACGGGCTAACTGAGAGCGTAGGCGCAGCAAGAGGTGGCCGTCAGATGTTTGCCGGGATCAGGCAGACTGCATAATTGAACCACGATGCGGGCCTAAACTGCCCCATCCAAGGTCTGGGAGAGCTCTATATGGGGACGGTGAGAAAATCGAAGTGGCGATATGTCTTGATTGCCATACTGGCGGTCGTCCTTCTTGGAGCCGGACTTTCGGGAACAATCATGAGCCTCGTCGAGCAGCCGGCCTACACTGTGGCGCGATCCTTCGAAGACGTGGAGATTTGGGACTATCCGCCTATGGTTGTCGCCGAGGTCGAGGTTTCAGGCGAACGCAAGGCGGCGATCAACGCGGGATTCCGCCAGATCGCTGATTATATTTTCGGCAATAACTCTCCGGCACAGAAAATTCCGATGACCGCCCCGGTCACCCAGCAGGCCGGGGAGAAAATCGCGATGACCGCGCCAGTCACCCAGCAATCGGCTGGAGGGTCATGGAAAGTGCGCTTCATCATGCCCTCGAGCTACACAATGGACGCCCTGCCGCGGCCGAACAACCCTTCCGTAAAACTCGTTTCACTTCCGGCCGAACGTTTTGCTGCGATCCGATTTTCTGGTCTGGCCGGCGACGAAGCGATTGCCCGGTTCAAGCAGCGCTTGCTCGATCGTCTGACACAGCAGGGGCTTGCGCCGCAAGGCGACGTGATAATGGCGTTCTACAACCCGCCATGGACTCTTCCATTCCTGCGACGGAATGAAATCCTGGTGAAGGTCTGGTCAAGTTAACGCCTCTCAATAAACGGCCGATGACAGGCGGAGATGGCATCGGGGTCATTTGGAGGTCATTTGCCGCAGCGGCTGGTTGTGGCTGATCCCTGTCGACCGCGCTCTACGGGAGCGTCAGCTCGCTTCGGGCGCGCCTGCGAAGCGGTAACCTACGCCCGGTTCGGTCGTCAGAAGACGAGGATGTGCGGGGTCGTCCTCAATCTTTCCCCTCAATTGGCCGACGAAAACGCGCAGATATTGGCTGTCGTTTTCGTGCGCCGGACCCCAAACGGCTTTCAGTATTTCACGATGCGAAACGGGTCGTCCGGCTCGTCTTGCGAGGAAGACCAAAAGGTCGAACTCCTTTGGCGTGAGCTTCAAAGCTTCTTCTCTCCTGCGGGCCAGGCGTTTGCCAACATCGATCGCGAGTCCCTGGATATTAATGAGGTCCGGTTCCGCAGCGCTGCTGGCGCGACGGAGCGCCGTGCGCATCCGAGCCAGTAATTCGTCCATGCCGAAAGGCTTCTCGACGTAGTCGTCAGCTCCGAGGTCGAGGGCCAGCACCTTTTCGGATTCCCGGTCCCGTGCGGAGAGCACGATGACAGGCGTGCTGGACATGACGCGAATTTTCCTGAGCGCTTCCTTCCCGTCCATATCCGGGAGGCCAAGGTCGAGGATGATAAGGTCCGGCTTGGCTTCCCGCAGCACGCCGAAGGCTTCTGCGGCTGTCTGCGCGCCGACGACGTGGTAGCCGGAGGCCGTCAACGCCGGGCGCAGCACGCGCAAGATTTGCGGCTCATCGTCGACGATCAGAACCTTGGCGCCGCTCATGTCCTTGCTCCGCGCGAGACGCTTCCGATCGCCGGAAAGCGCATGACGATCCGCGTTCCCCGCCTGCGTATCGCGGGGCTCTGGGCGACGATCTCGCCGCCCATCGCCTGCACGAGCCCGCGGCAAATTGAGAGTCCGAGGCCGGTGCCGGCCTTGCGCCCGTCCGCGCGCCCGCCGCGATAGAATTTCTCGAAAATTCGCTCGAGTTCGGACGGTTTCACGCCAGGACCTTCATCCGTGACGGTGATCACGACCTCCGCGCCTTCAAGGCGCGCATGAACGATCGCGCCGTTCTGTCCACCATATTTGTGGGCGTTATCCAGCAAGTTGAAGAGAACCTGGCCAAGAAGATTGGCGTCGCCGCGGATCGGCGGAAGCTCCGGAGCGACGCTGACCGCTGTTCTCTGTGCCGGATAGGTCTTGCGAATTCGCTCTACGGCGTCGCGGATCGTGGTCCCGACGTCGACGAGGTCGTGACGGGGCGCGAGCCCTCCCGCTTCGATACGCGACATATCCAGCAGATTGGCGATGAAGCGCCCGAGACGCGCGGCCTCCTCCTCGATCGAGGCCATCAGATCGCGGCGATCGTCCGGCGGCATTTTTTCGCCGAGGCGACGCAGGCTCGTGATCGCGGCGGTGATCGACGCAAGCGGCGTGCGAAGATCGTGCGAGAGCGAGGCCAGCAAGGTCATGCGCAATCTTTCGTTCTCCTCCAGCGCCGCCGCTTTGATGGAGTTGTCGACCAGGCGGGATCGATCGATCGCAATCGCGGTTTGTTGCAGGAGCGCCGTCAACATGCGTTCTTCCTGGCCCGTGAAGGGCTCGTCGCGCCGCTTCGGTTCGACGCCGCACACGGCGACGACGCCTCGCGGAGTTGCGAGCGGACGAAACTGAAATCGGATATTCGGCAGCGTGCCCGTTCGCCAGCCCGAAGCTTCCTCCTTCTCAAGGGCCCATCGGGCCGCGCCGTCCTCGCCTGCGTCGAGCTGGTCGAGCGGCGGCCATGATGCGGCGATGGCGAGTTGGCCTTCATCGGGGGTCAGAATGACCACGCAGCGCGCCTCCATAGCTTTCTGGACTTGAGTTGTCGTCGCCCACAATATGTCGTCCTCGCTGGTTGCAGCCGATAATTTTCGCGAGAAATCGAACAGCGATTGCGCTGTTTCGGCCCTGCGCCGCATGGCGTGCGATTGCTCGCGCATTCGGCTGGCGAGCATGCCGGTGACGATCGCGACGACGAGGGAAACCAGGAGTTCGAGAAACTCCTGAGGTTCTGTCACAGTGAATGCGTAGCGCGGCGCGACAAAGAAGTAATCGCAGGCGAAGAACGACAGGACCGCGGCGGCGATCGCCGACGGAAGGCCGAGCCAGATGGCGCAGACCATCACCGCCGGCAGAAAAATCACCGCCATGTTCGGGATGTTAAGCCAGTGATCGATGACAACGCCAACGCCGACCGTCGCAGCGACTGTCAACGATGCGACCGCGAGTCCGATCCAGACGTCGGAAGGTTTCGGCGGTTTCCATTCGCGCTGCGGTGCGACGGTCTCGTCAGCGCCAGTGAACAACACGGCGATGTCTCTGGCGCGTCGCGCGATCTCGTCGGGCAGCGAGCGTTTGAAAAGCTTGCCGAGGAAGGTCGCGCGCGAGCGGCCGACGACGATCTGCGTGATGTTCTCCTGACGCGCAAATTTGAGGATTTCTCCCGCGAGATCGTCGCCGGAGAGGCGCGCAGCCTCAGCTCCGAGGCGCTCGGCCAGATGAAGCGCGTCGTCGACCCTGCGAACAGCTTCCGCGGATTGCGCTTCATGAGCTGTGCGCTCGACATAGGCGGCGATCCAGGAGGCGTTGAGCGCGCTCGCCAGACGCGCGGCCTCGCGAACGGCGCTCTGCGACCCCTCGTTTCCGACGCAAACGAGAAGCCGCTCGGCCGTCGCCCAGGGCCCTTCAATAGCGCCTTGCCGCAGGAAGGCGACCATCTGATCATCGACGCGCTCCGCCGTGCGGCGCAGCGCTAGTTCGCGCAGCGCGGTCAGATTGCGCGGCGTGAAGAAATTCTGCGTCGCGCGTCGCGCCGTTTCGGGGACATAGACCTTGCCCTCCTGCAAGCGCTGCAGCAGTTCGTCCGGCGTGATGTCGACGAGGATCACGTCGGCGGCGCTCTGCAAGACGCGATCAGGCACCGTCTCTCGAACGGCGACGCCCGTGATGCGCGAGACGACGTCCGCGAGACTCTCCAGATGCTGGATGTTGAGCGCGGTCCAGACGTCGACGCCCGCGTCGAGAAGTTCTTCGACATCCTGCCAGCGCTTCGGGTGGCGGCTGTCGGGCGCATTGGTGTGGGCAAGTTCGTCGACGACGATGAGGCCGGGCTTGCGCGCCAGGGCGGCGTCGATATCGAATTCCTCGATAATGCGCCCGCGATAATCGATTTTTCGCCTCGGCAGAGTTTCGAGTCCCTCGGCCAGGGCCTCGGTCTCCATGCGGCCATGGGTTTCGACAAGCCCGACGACGATGTCCTGACCCTCTACTCTCGCCGCGCGGGCGCGCGCGAGCATCGCATAGGTCTTGCCCACCCCCGGCGCGGCCCCGAGAAAAACGCGCAGCTTCCCGCGCCCCTCCTTGCCGGTGAGGGACAGGAGGGCGTCAGGGTCAGGGCGGCGTTCGCTGAGACTCAACCGCAAGCTTCTCCTATTTCAAAGCGTCGAGCGCCATGTTGAGCTTCAGAACATTTACGCGAGGCTCTCCGATAAAGCCGAGGATGCGGTTGTCGATATGCGCCTCGACGAGGGCGCGGACGCGATCTTGAGAGAAGTCGCGCGCCTTGGCGACGGCGGGAACCTGCGCCAGAGCGTATTGCGGCGAGATGTCCGGGTCGAGGCCCGAGGCCGATGTCGTCACCGCATCCGCCGCGACCATGCCGATGCGTCCGGCGGCGAACTCGGCCTCGATGGCTGCGTTCACCCGATCAACCAGTTTTTTCGATGTCGGCCCGAGATTGGAGCCGGCGGAATTTGCGGCGTTGTAAGGCGCGTCGACGCTCTTGCCGGGATCCGCCGGGTCGGGACCGAGGGTCGCGGAGGGGCGCCCATGAAAATAGCGGTCGGCGGAGAAGTTCTGCCCGATGAGCGCCGAGCCGACGATCTTTCCGTCGCGCTCGACCAGGCCGCCATTGGCTTGCGCGCCAAGCGCAAGCTGAGCGATGGCGGTGATCGCCAGAGGATAGGCGAGCCCTGTCAGGGCCGTGAACAGCAGGGTCATCACAATGGCAGGGCGAAGGTGAGACAGCATATGCGGCTCCTTTAGGCGAGATGCAGCGCCGACACGATCAGATCGATGGCTTTTATCCCAAAGAAGGGGACGACAAGGCCGCCGAGGCCATAGATCAGCAGGTTTCGGCGCAAGAGCGCGGCGGCGCCGACAGGCCGGTATTCGACGCCCTTCAACGCGAGCGGGATCAGGACGACGATGATCAGCGCGTTGAAGATGACGGCGGAGAGAATCGCCGATTGCGGCGACGCAAGCTTCATCACATTGAGCGCGTCGAGTTCCGGATAGGCGACGACAAACAGGGCGGGGATGATCGCGAAATATTTGGCGACGTCATTGGCGATCGAGAAGGTTGTGAGCGAGCCGCGCGTCATCAGCAATTGCTTGCCGATCCGCACGATTTCGATGAGCTTGGTCGGATCGCTGTCGAGATCGACCATATTGCCCGCTTCGCGCGCCGCCTGCGTGCCGGTCTGCATGGCGACGCCGACATCGGCCTGGGCGAGCGCCGGCGCGTCGTTGGTGCCGTCGCCGCACATCGCGATGAGGCGTCCGCCCTGCTGCTCCTTTCGGATGTAAGCGAGCTTGTCCTCGGGCTTGGCCTGCGCGATGAAATCGTCGACGCCCGCTTCGCTGGCGATGGCGGCTGCGGTGATCGGATTGTCTCCCGTCACCATGACCGTTTTGATTCCCATGGCGCGCAGCGCGGCGAAGCGGCTTTTGATGTCCGGCTTGATGATGTCCTTGAGATGGATCACCCCGAGCAGCCGCCCGTTCTCCGAGACGGCGAGCGGCGTGCCCCCCGCGCGCGAGATGCGCTCCACCGCGCGCTCGAAATCGACCGGGATGGTCGCAGCGTCGCTGACGATCGCGTCAACGGCGCCCTTGCGCAGCGAACGGCCCGGAAGATCGACGCCGGAAACGCGCGTATGGGCGGAGAAGGGCACGATGATCGCCTCGGAACCCAGGGCTGGTGCGGCGACGCCATAAACCGTAGTCGCCAGCGAGACGATCGAGCGACCTTCCGGCGTTTCGTCCGCGAGCGAGGCGAGCAGCACGGCTTCGGCGAGCGCCTGTTCGCTCACATCGCCGACGGGCGTGAATTCGTCCGCCATGCGATTGCCGAAGGTGATGGTGCCGGTCTTGTCGAGCAGCAACGTGTCGACGTCGCCCGCCGCCTCGACGGCGCGTCCGGATGTCGCGATGACGTTGAAGCGGATCAGCCGGTCCATGCCGGCAATGCCGATCGCCGAGAGCAGGCCGCCGATCGTCGTTGGGATCAGGCAGACGAGCAACGCAATCAGCACTGTGATCGACAGCGTCGTCCCCGAATAGAGCGCGAGCGGCCAGAGCGTAACGCAGACGATGAGGAAGACGATTGTCAGGCCCGCGAGGAGAATCGACAGAGCGAGCTCGTTTGGCGTCTTCTGGCGCTGCGCGCCTTCGACGAGCGAGATCATCCTGTCGATGAAGGTCGAGCCGGGCGCGGCGGTGATCTTCACTCTGATCCAGTCCGAGAGAACAGTCGTGCCGCCTGTCACGGCAGATCTGTCGCCGCCGGCCTCGCGTATGACGGGCGCCGACTCCCCGGTGATGGCGGACTCATTGACCGAAGCACAGCCGTCGATGACTTCGCCATCGCCGGGAACGAGATCGCCGGCTTCGACGAGCACGACTTCGCCAACTTTGAGGTCGAGCGCCGAGACGCCTTGATAAACGTCTCTCATGCCCGCCGCGCCGGTCGGATCGACCAGGCGCTTGGCGTGCGCGTCGGAGCGTGTCCTTCGCAGCGCGTCAGCTTGCGCCTTGCCGCGGCCTTCCGCGACGGCCTCGGCAAAATTGGCGAAGAGAACCGTGAACCAGAGCCAGGCGGCGATCTGCCCGGAGAAGAAGGCCGCGCCCTCGCCGCCACGAAGATCGCGGATGAAAAAGGCGGTGACCACGACTGACACGACTTCCGTGACGAAGATGACGGGATTGCGCGCGAGCCTTCTGGGATCGAGCTTGACGACGGCGTCGCGCGCTGCGCGTTTGATGATCCCCGCGTCGAACAGCCCGGGAGCGGCGACTTTGCTTGACATGGATCGGCTCCTTAAAAAGTCTTCCCGGCGTGCATCAGGAAATGCTCGACGATGGGGCCGAGCGCGAGCGCCGGGAAATATTGCAGCAGGTAGAGGATGAGGATGACGCCGAGCAGCAGGCCGACGAAGATCGGCCCGTGCGTCGGAAAGGCGCCGACCGAAGCGGGCGCTTTTTTCTTCGCCGCGAAGGAGCCTGCGAGCGCCAGCACGGGCACGATGACGAAGAAGCGCCCGACAAACATCGCAACGCCGAGCGTCGTATTGTACCAGAGCGTGTTGCCCGTGAGGCCCCCGAAGGCCGAGCCATTATTGCCGTTGGTAGAGGCGAAGGCGTAAAGCACTTCCGAGAGCCCATGCGGCCCGGCGTTGCCGAGGCTGTCGAGGCCGGTCTTGAGCATCAGCGAGATGGCGGTGAAGCCGAGCACGCTCAGCGGATAGATCAGGACGGCCAACATGGCGAGCTTCATCTCTCGGGCCTCGATCTTCTTTCCGAGATATTCCGGCGTGCGGCCGACCATCAGACCGGCGACGAAAACCGCGATCACCGCGAGAATAAGGAAGCCGTAAAGGCCGGCGCCGTCGCCCCCCGGCGAGATACAGCCGAGCAGCATATTGAAGAGCGGCACGAAGCCGCCGAGCGGCGTGAAGGAATCATGCATCGAATTGACGGCGCCGGTGCTCGTCCCCGTCGTCGCCGCCGCGTAGAGCGCGCTGGTCGCGACGCCGAAGCGCACTTCCTTACCCTCCATGTTCCCCAGGCGACGGATCGACGCCGATGTCTGTGAGGATCGGATTGCCGGCGGCCTCCGCCCAATAGGCGATCAGCGCGCCTGCGACGAGCAGGATTCCCATCGTGACGGCGATCGCGCGCCCCTGTCTCGGATCGAGGACAATCCTGCCAAAGGCGAAGACGGAAGCGAAGGGAACGAGAAGCAGCGCGAAAATCTCCAGCATGTTGGAGATGGCGTTGGGATTCTCGAATGGGTGCGCGGAATTGGCGTTGAAGAAGCCGCCGCCATTCGTGCCGAGCTCCTTGATCGCCTCCTGGCTGGCGACGGGCCCGATCGAGATGACTTGCCTGGCGCCTTCCAAAGTCGTCGCTTCAACGGCGCCGGCAAGCGTCTGTGGCACGCCAAAGATAATCAGCGCGAGCGCGAACACGATGGAGAGCGGCAGCAGCACATAAAGCGTCGCCCGGGTGAGATCGACCCAGAAATTTCCGACGGTCGGCGACTCCGAACGTGCAAATCCGCGCACGAGAGCGAATGCAATGGCAAGGCCGGTCGCGGCGGAGACGAAATTGTGAACCGTCAGGCCGATCATCTGCGTGAGATGACTCATCGTCGTCTCGCCGGCATAATTCTGCCAATTGGTGTTCGTGACGAAGCTCATCGAGGTGTTGAAGGAAAGATCGGCGGGAACGCCCGCGAAACCCTGGGGGTTGAGGGGCAACACCCCCTGCAGCCTTTGCAGCGCGTAGAGAGAGAAAAACCCGACGGCGCTGAAGGCCAGCATGGCCATGGTATAGGCTTTCCAGCCTTGTTCGCGCGACGGATCGACGCCGGCGACGCGGTAAAAGGCTTTCTCCATCGCCGTCAGCGCGGGCGACAGCAGGGTTCTCTCGCCGGTAAGAACACGGGCGAGGTAACCGCCGAGCGGAATCGCTGCGACGACCGCGGCGACGAGGACGACGGCGATCTGCGCCAATCCGATAAAAGTCATGGCAATCAGCCGGACCAGGCCGGCCCTCCGTTAGAATTTCTCGGGATGCAGCAGCGCGAAGACGAGGTAGCAGCCGAGCAGGACGGCGACGATGAAGCCGATAAAAGGCTCTGACATTGCCGGGCCTCCTCTAGAGGCGCGCGCAAGCGCGGACATAGGCGGCCATGATGGCGAAGAGCAGCAGGCCGAGGCCAAGAAATGCGAGGTCGATCATGAGCGCGATTTCCCCATTGCGGTGTTACCCGGGGAAAATACGTGCGCTCGATGTAAAGGCGCTATTAGGAATTTCTGGAAAGCGAGAAGGGGAGGGCGCTTGCGGCGTTCAACCTCCTTGCCGAGACGAGGCCCGGCCTTCTCTCGTCAGACTTTTTCGGCCATTTTTGGAAACATGGGCGGAGGCAATGCGCAGCTCGGTTCGGATGAATTTGCCCAGGTCGTCAATTCATTATTGAACCATCCATCCACGACCGCGCGTTCTTGCTCGGAAAGCTTGTGAGCGAAGCCGGAAATCGCTTCCGACAGGCCCCTGACAAATCCTCGCCGATAGGCGACCTCCCGTTCATGATCGAAGTCGATCTGAGATATTGTAATCATGACACCTCCTACTACAACTCTGGACGACGCATGGGGGCGATATTGCTCAGCTTCGCGTCACGTCCCGCTTCCGCCCGGGGGGCTCACGAGCGCAGCTTTAGTTTTTTTGATCGTCCTGGGTCAGAAAAGCTGAAAGCCAAGCCCTCTTCAAAAACTTCAAAAGCAATACGTACAGCATAGCACTCAAAAGCGTTCCATGCCCACAAATAGTTTTAGCTGTCTTACGTGTCTGTTTTGAGATATGCTGTCGTTGATCCTGTCTCCACCTGCAAGTCTCCGCGTTCAACCTGCGGAATCAGTTCGAAAGGGCGTTTTGATCTCTCGATTCATCCAGCTTGCCAGTGGGTACTGGCAAGGCAAATCGCGAACCGTCGCTTGGGTTCTGTCGACTGGCTTTCTGATCTGTCTCGTCGTGAACACATTTATGGCGCTTGCGATCAATCGTTGGAGCAAGGGCTTTTTTGACTCGCTGTCGTCGCATGCGCCTGAAGAAATCATTCAAAGCATCGACCGCCTGGCGATTTTGGCCATCTGCACCGGCCTCGCCTCCATTGCGACGACGCAATGTCGCATGCGCTTGCAACTGGGTTGGCGGCTGTGGCTGACCGCCACGCTTCTCGAAAGATGGTTGCAGAATGGCAATCTGCGCGCCTGCGCGATTTCCCCCGCCATCGACAATCCCGAGGCGCGCATCGCCGACGACGGGCGCATCGCCGTCGAATTGCTCGTCGATCTTGCCGGCGGAATGATCAACATCGTGCTGGTCTCGGCGGCGTTCATTTTCGTGCTTTGGAAAGTTGGCGGCTCGTATGAGCTCTATGGAATTGTCGTGCCCGGATATCTCGTTCTGGCGGTCGTCGCTTATTCGATGCTGACGTCCTTTGGCATGTGGATTTTGGGCCGCCCACTCGTCGCGAGCGTTGAGGAAAAAGCCGCGGCGGAAGGGGACTTCCGCTATGCGCTGACGCGTGCGCGCCATGAATTCGAGGAGGCGGCGATCATCGAGGGCGAGGAAAGCCGGCGCGCGCTCGACACCTATCTGAAGCATCCGGTGAAAGACGCCTCGGCTCTCGCCGCGAAGCCGCAAGTCGCAAGCGGGAAAAGCGACTCTCTCGCCAATCCATTCGATCACTTTCTGGTTCGCCTTGCGGTTTCGTGGGGCCTTGTCATCCAGGGCCAGACAAAAGTCGTGTTTTTGACCCACGCGAATAATCTGCTGGCGCCGATTGTGCCGCTCATGCTCGGCGCGCCGAAATTTTTGGCTGGAGATATGTCTCTCGGCGATCTGATGCAGGCCGCGGCAGCCTTTCTTCAGGTTCAGCTTTCGCTCAACTGGTTGGCCGACAATGCCTTGAGCATCGCAAACTGGTCGGCGTCAGCGCGACGGGTGGGCGCTCTCGACATGGCGATCGACGCGCAAGAAGTCGACGACGCGCTTCGCATTCCAGAGCCAGTTGAGGTCTGAGAGATGGATCAAGCCAGTGGCGAGGGCGACGACGTAAGCACTTCAGAACGCAATCCATGCTATTCTTGTACGTCTCTGGATCGAGAGTCGCATCGCTTCCGTTCATGACAACGAATGATGGGGGCCGTGAAGGACTATTTCTCATATGAAGGAGCAGCATAAATGCAGATCCGGGTCGGATATGAGATGATTTACGAGTGCCCGCAGCCGACGCCAATGCTGCTGACTTTGAACACGCATTTCACTCGCGTAGCGGATATCGTCGTGCCGGACCACATTGTCACGAGCCCTCCGGTTGCGATCACGCCCTATCGCGATGAGTTCGGCAATTGGTGCAGTCGAATCGTCGCGCCTGCTGGTGAGATTCGCATTTCCACAAACGCAGTCGTGAACGACAGCGGATTGCCCGACCCTATCGAAGCCGGAGCGGTTCAGCATGCGGTGCAGGACCTTCCCAACGAGACTCTGGTGTTTCTCCTTGGGAGCCGCTACTGCGACACGGATCGGCTGACTGAAATCGCCTGGGGCCTGTTCGACAAGGCGCCGTTGGGCTGGGGTCGAGTCCAGGCAATCTGCGATTTCGTGCACAATCATATTAGCTTCGGTTACGAGCATGCGCGGTCGACGAGAACGGCTTTGGAGGCGTTCGAAGAGCGGCGCGGCGTCTGCCGCGATTATGCCCATCTCGCGATCGCCTTTTGCAGATGTATGAATATCCCTGCGCGCTATTGCACGGGTTATCTGGGAGACATCGGCATGCCGCCGCCCTACGGGCCTATGGATTTTGCGGCCTGGTTCGAGGTGTTTCTCGGCGGTCGATGGCATGTTTTCGATGCGCGCAACAATGTTCCGCGCATTGGACGGGTGTTGATCGGACGGGGTCGAGACGCAACCGACGTGCCGTTGAGCACCACCTTTGGACCCAACGTCCTGAAGAGCTTCAAGGTATGGACCGACGAAGTTCGGTCGTGACCCGCTCTTCCGGAGGCGCGGCGGCGATGGATAAGAAGCCCTGCCGCCTCCTGGCGGCGGATGAGGCGGCGCCGGTCACAGTGTATAACGAAGGCGGTCACTCGCCGTTTCTGATCGTCGTCGATCACGCCGGCAATCTGACGCCGCGCTCGCTTGATCGCCTTGGCCTCCCGGAGCGGGAATGCGCTCGTCACATTGCATGGGATATTGGCGTCGCCAGCGTATCTCGAATCATCGCTGACGCGCTCGACGCGACGTTGGTGCAACAGAACTATTCGCGCCTTGTCATCGATTGCAACCGCCCGCTGGGGGCGGAAGCCTCGATCCCGGAAATCAGCGAGCTAACTTCGATACCAGGGAATATTGCCCTGAGCGCGGAGCGGCGGGCGGCGCGCGCAAGGGAGATTTTCACGCCCTATCATGACCGGATCGAAACCGAACTCAACCGAAGACAGCAAGCAGGGAAACAGTCCGCGCTCATCGCCATGCACAGCTTCACCCCCGTTTTCAAGGGGGATGCTCGACCCTGGCATGCCGGCGTCCTCTATAATCGGGATCGGCGTTTCGCTGAAATCCTCCTTGCGTTGATGAAACGCGAAGAAGGGCTCATTGTCGGCGACAACGAGCCCTATAGCGTGGACGACTTGACCGACTACACGATCCCTGTTCACGGCGAAGGGCGC
Organism: uncultured Alphaproteobacteria bacterium; assembly: GCA_963717565.1. Classification (GTDB taxonomy): domain Bacteria; phylum Pseudomonadota; class Alphaproteobacteria; order Rhizobiales; family Beijerinckiaceae; genus Methylocystis. Next base: position 423,446 of record CAVQWJ010000011.1, on the reverse strand, counting down.
GGTCTGCTTCACGCGGAAATCGAGATACGCCAGGATCTGATCAGCGACGCGAGCGGACAGCAGGCCTGGGGAGCAAGGTTCGCTAGATGGCTGCCGCAAGCACTCCTAAAGGCGACTCAGAAGCTCTGATTTTTTCGCCGCGAACTCCTCTTCTGTCAGAACGCCCTTTTGCCGTAAGTCCGCCAGCCGTTCGATCGTCGCAATAATATCGATCGCCGCCGTTGAAGGGATCGACTCGGCCGTCGATTTCGCAGGAGCGGCCACGGATGCGGGCGTCATTGACTGAGGCGCGGGGGTCGTTGCAGCAGAGGAAGGATCAGGCGCGACAATCACGGTTGCGGGGGCCTCCTGAGGACGCGTTTCGTCAGCTTTCACCAAGGGCAGGTCCGCGACGCGCACCAGGCCAAACTGACTGGTGAATGTCAATGATTGATCGCCGCTCTGCTGCTGCGAAAAGCCGGTGATCAGATGCTCGCCGGTGTCATAGACGTTAACCCGGCCGCCCTGTTGGATGGCGAGGCGGCGAGAGCCAGGGAAACAGGCGTATCGAAGGTCATTCTGCGCGCCGGTGGAGGACGGTTCGCCCAATTCCGCCGGCCACCAATGGCCGAAGGACGCGCCTGATCCCGGGACGAACAAACTGACGCCGCCGCTCCCCTGGCTCTGTGACTGGAAAGAGCCTCCGGTGTGCCTGAACAAAGGCTGGCTGCGCAGAAGGTTCGCCAATTCATTGCACAGCGTATCGACGCGATACTTCAGGCCCTGATTGAACATGTCGCCAACCATGATCATGCCGCCCTGCGACCACTGTCCCATACCGCCCAGGTCTGGATGACTGAATTGCGCCTGAGATCCATTGCCGGCCATGAGCGCGCGGAGCAAGGTAACGACGGCGTCGAAGCTCACCCCATTCCGGCTTGCGACGTCAGCCAAAATGCGCTGTCCTTCGGGCGTAATTTCCTGCATTGCTCACGTCTCCAATTAGATAGTGGAGGCCCGTCGGCCGCCGTCGGAAGGCTTTTTCAGAGATTAGTCCTAACGGCGCTTTCAGGCATCTCCTACCCCAAAACGGCGCGAAGGCGCCTGAATTTCAGAACTTCGGGAAGATTTGCGTGGCGCGACTTTTGCGAGGAGCAACCGCGGCAGGCCTGAGAACGAGCCAACAAGGTTCTCGTCGCGGCGGCGACGTCATTCTCGGACAAAAATGTCTCCAAGGCCCCTTTCCGGACATTCGGCACATGACAGGCCGGCGCGTCCAAGCCCGTGAAGGCGTGCAGAATTCCGCAACGATGAAGCAGCGACGGCGAAGCGCGCTCCGTCTTCGCCGCAAGCGACCGTTGCGTTCCTGAATGGTTCGGGAACAGGCGGAAACATGAGAAGCATCATGACATCGATAGAATCAACCGCCTTCCAGCGCCTCGAAACCGAAGGACGGCTTTTGAAGCCCGCCCATAAAGCGCCCACGCACAGCGCCGGTCGCTTTGGGTTTCGAGGCGAAATCGCCCTCACGCTCGATCCGCCGACCAACCTCGAGGCTGTCTTCGCGGCGGCTGAGGACGGGGCCGAGGCGATGTCATTTCTTGCTGGATCGATCGCGACCTTCGAACAGCTTCCCGCTCTCGTCGAAACGCTGGGCGACAATCTGAAGCCCGACGGCAAATATTTCATTTTCGTCGGCAACCTCGATCGGGCCTCGCGCTATCAGATCAGCTTCGAGGGTGTGCCGCTCTACGTGCTGCCCATCGACGACACATCGGTTTACAACGAATTGATCGACTTCCTGTATCTCGACAAGACGAAGATGAAGAAATTGGACACGGCCGGAAAGCTCGACGTGATTGCGGATGGCGCAGCGAAATATGATCAGATCTACGAAGCGATCAGTTATGAGGAAGGATTGAAGCGCCTCTGATCGGCTGCCTTTCCCTCGAGGACTGAAGTTTGGGCGGCGCCTGCCGCCCAAGGGCTTCGCGGCCCAAACCTGCGGGGCGGCCCGCGGCAAAACCGATCAGCCGACCAGCGGGCGGATCTGGAGGCGGCGCGCTCGGGCGTCCCGGAGCTGGCTTCGGGGGAGGAGCCGCAGGCGGCTTCGGCGGTTCTGGCATGGCTAGGCGTCGCGGCATGGCGAGGCCTGGCGTTTCAATCCTACGAGCGCTGGACGGCGGCAGGCGCCAGGGTCCCGGCAGGGGCGCCCGTCGCGCATTGAGCCTCGCAAGCGGAAGAAACCTGTCTTCTACTTGGGGCTGCGCTGGTCTATGCTTCGAGCGCGTGATCAAGCGCATCCTCCACGATATCGTTAAACCCTCGGAAAGATGAGATGAAATTTTTCAACAGCAAGGAGATTGTCGCTACGCGAAAAGCGGCTTTGATCGAAACGATCCAAGCAGGGAAGGCGCGCGGATTTTGCCCGAGGCTTGCGGCTGTCGTCTGCTCGGCGGACCCCGCTGCGGCGAGTTACGTCTCTGTAAAACGAAAACATACGGAAGAAGTTGGCGCCGGCTTCGAAGCGGTTGACCTCTCCAGCGTCGGTTCACTTGCCGAGATCCGGAATCGCATCAGCTTGCTTTGCGAGAGACCCGACATTCACGGCGTGATTTTAGTCATGTCCTCGAACCCAGAATTCGACGAAACCGCTCTGACCAATCTCATCCCGGCGAGTAAGGATGTGGACGGGCTCTCCGCGGCGAATCTTGGCGCGCTCGTTCAAAGCGGGCCGCATCAGAAATTCATCGCCCCTGCTACTCCGCGGGCCTGTATCGTTTTGGCGGAGTTGCAGACCGCGCTGAAGGGCAAACATGCCGTCGTTATCGGTCGCGGTCGCACCGTTGGCAAGCCGCTTGCGAACATGCTCATAAATGCCGGGGCCACGGTCACCGTCTGTCACTCGGGAACACGGGACCTTGCGCAAATCTCACGTTCGGCTGACGTCGTCTTTGTCGCGACGGGTCGGTCGCGCGGCTTCGGGCGGGAATATTTCCGCGACGGTCAGGTCATAATCGACGCTGGAATTGGCTTTATCGACGGGAAATTGTCGGGTGACGTCGACACCCAGTCGCTCGAACCGCTTGACGTGCGCGTGACACCTGTTCCGGGTGGGGTCGGGCCACTGACTTCTGGTACTGATCCTCGAAAACCTCCAGCAGCTCGTCGAAACCGCGACGCAACGAAATGAGGCGTCTCCCCGGCTCTGAGAAAGCCAGGCATCGCGAATGCGCGGCCGAAGAGCACACCGTCTCATTAACCGTAAGCCCGGCGGCCCGCAATGTTTGCCGCTATTTCATGCGAGTCCATTCGCGTAGGAATGCGTCATGAATTGGGGCATGCGCCTTTTCGGGGACGAAAAGCCGCCGTACGTAGGTCGCATCAGGGTAAATGGCCTTGTTGCCTGCGATCGATTTGTTCACGAAAGGCTTTGACGCGGAAATACCGTTGGCGGCATGCGTGAAGTCGGTGTTCCGGGCTGCAATATCCGGGCGCAGGAGGAAATTGATCAACAGATAAGCTTCCGCGACGTGCTGAGCTCCTTTGGGAATTGCAAGATTGTCCATCAGTACTGGCGCCCCCTCGCGTGGAAGCGCATAAGCGACGTCAACGCCATTTTTTGCTTCACGCGCCTGATCGCGCGCGCGAAAACTATCCAACGAATTGCCGACAGCGAGGCAGATTTCACCGTTTGCAAGCGCAGCAATATAGTTCGACGCATTGAGCTTTCTCGCGTCCTTCAAAACCGCGCCCAAGATGTCGGCCGCCCGCTTCATGTCCGTCTCATGCGACAATCCCGGTGCGGACTTCCAGTCGGACCACAGATATCGCCGTGCGATCGCCAGCAGATATTCAGGACTGTCGACAACGCCTATGCCGCAATTCGAGAATTTTCGTAGATTATCGGGATTGAACAGCACGCTCCAGGAGTCCAACGGGGGCGTGGCGGGCCTCCGCGCCGATGCGCGATGGGGCGCAGCCGCCTGGACCGTGCTTCTGATTTTGTCGACGTTGTACGAAATGCCGAGGGTGAACCACATGTAGTTTACGGCGAAGCGGTTGCCTATGTCGTAGGCGGATAAAAGCTCGGTGATCTCTGGCCAGAGATATCTTTTGTTAGGGAGCCTGTTTTCGTCGAGCTTCAAATAAGCTCCGGACGCAATTTGTTTCGACAAGGCGGGCGCCGAGACGATCACGACGTCGAAAGATTCCTTTCCTGACGTGAGCTTCGCTTCCAGCCCCGCGTCGGAATTGTAGGAATCGTAGGTGACCTTGATCCCGGTTTCATCGGTGAAATCCAGTATGACGTTTGGATCGATGTAGTCGCTCCATCCGAGCACGTTGACGATTCGCGTCTGCCCGAAGACGGGAAGATCGCCAAGGGCCAGAAGCAAGAATATCCAGAACGCGACGGAGCGGTGTCGTCGCAATATGGTCATTGGGAGCCCCCTGTTTAGAGGCGGTTGGCGCTACTTCTTTGTCGGAACAATGTGTGGCGCTGGCGCCGCGGGTTGCGGTATCGCAGGGCTTTCCAGCACAGCCGCGCTGGCCGGCTGGTCCGCCGTTTGTGTAATGCACATCGCCCGATGTATCTTCTGGATGACGGCAATCGCTTTCTGAGACGCGTCCATCCTCTCGGCAAGATCCAGGAGACGCTGCCGTGTCGAAGCGACGTCCTTCATGTCGCCTTGCAGCGTTTCATTCATCGATTTCAATATTTCGTCTGAACGGGGCATGTCGGCGAGACTCACCTGTTGCAGCGATTGCTCGACTTTCCCCACACAGGCGAGACGTCGGTCATATTCGTTTCTCAGGTCCCTGAATCTCGTCGCAAAAGTCGACGCCTTCTCCATGTGAGCGGCGAGATCCTCGGGCGCCATGCCGCAAACGGACTCCACATTGGCGACGTCGGGATAATTGGCGTCGATGACTTTGGCGAAATCCTGAACAAGCGCCTTCGCCTGCAAGGAAAGCGCCGAGAGGCTGCAGACGAGCTGTTCCCGTCCGCGGTAGCACAGATCAAGTTTGATTTCCCCCTTGGTTCCAGGCAGGCTGAGGCTTTCGGACTTTCCGTTCCCTTTCTCACAGGCGGCGAGCGCCTCGCCCGTCGCGCCGCCTGGTTCCTGTTCCTGCGAAATTTCTTGAGTGGGCGGAGCCCGACGCGCGAAATGGCGCGAAGCGCGGCGCGCGACAAGGTAAACGCGGCCGTCCACGGGCGCGTCAACTGTCGTCTGCCTCGCGAAATTTGCGATCGGCAACATCTCGGCCGCTGCTGGTGACGCGATGGTGATCGAAAATGCGACGATCGCGGCGTGTCCGAAATTCATGTTCTTTCCAGCAATGCTGCTCATGACTCTGCTCCGCTTCCGATCAACGCGAGCGCCGCCGATGCTCAGTAAGATCGCAAGCCTTGAAGTGTGCGCCGAAGCTCACCTGCATCGTGAAATGTATGCGCTGGCGGGCTCCGGCAAGAGGGCGTCTCTCTGTTATGCATGCGTCGCCTCGGGGCGAGAGGTGAGCCGCTGCGTCCGGTTTCAGCCCAGCGTCCCCAGTCCTGCGACGATCAGGCTCATTGCGTGACGCAGATGGCCGTCGCCTTCCGGCGGCCTCTCGTCGCTCTAAAGCTTGCCCCCTCCCGCGAGAACGCAACTTAGTAATGAGCGAACATGCAACTGCCCGGGAGGTTGGTTCCATGGCTTGGCGTCCGCTCGTATGTCTCATTCGCTCTATTGATGAACCCCGCTCTCGACGCGGCTGCGCATTCATCTCTTTTGGAAGCGATTCCCGGTGACGGCGCCATCGTCGCCGCCGGCGACGTTGCGATCGAGCTTCGCTTCGACAGCCGCCTCGATGCGCGTTTTTCCCAATTCACCGTATTCAAAGCAGATGGCGGCCGGTCGGTCCTCACCCTGCAGGTCGGGGATAAGCCCGGCGTCCTGAAAGCGACAGGAACGCACCTGACAGAAGGAAGTTACCTTCTCCATTGGCGAGTCCTGAGCGTCGACGGCCACGCTGACCAAGGCCAGATCCGATTTAGGGTAGGGCCCTGACCATGCAGGCGTTTTTGTCAATCTACGGTCTCATCGACTGGATAATCCGCGGCGTCGCAATGGCGTCGCAGACGCTCGTCGTCGGAGGCGTCGCCTTTTGGGCGCTCACCTTGACCGTTCTCGAAGCGGGCTCGAGTGAACGGCTTGCGCTCGAGAGGATTGTCTTGCGCATTCTGTTCTGCTCAGCCCTCGTATTGGGATTTGCTCAACTTGTAGCCGCAGGCGGGTTGGCGGCTTTCCTCACGGGTTCGACACATGCCAATTTTACGACTGTCGTAAGTGCGGACGCGGTGATCTTCAGCCTCCTTGCAGCCGCCGCAGCCTTCGCTCTCGCCTATGCGACGCGCCGTTCGTCGCGCCCGGCAATCGGGCCGCTTTTCTTTCTTTGTGCGGTTATCGTCGCCGCGCATGCGGGTGTGACGCATGCGGCGAGCAGGGCGGAGCCGTCTCCTGCCCTTCTGGCGGCGGAGACGCTTCATCTTTTCGCTCTCGGCGCATGGCTAGGGGGAATTCCCTATTTCATCGCCTCGCTCCGAACCCTCGGCGCAACTGACGGACGTCTGGTGGTATCTGCACGCTTTTCCGTCGTCTCCTTGTTCGCCGTCCCGCTTATGATCGCAACCGGCGTGTTGATGTCCTTCCCTTATGTGGGATCATGGGAGCGACTGTATCAAACGAATTATGGTCTGTTGCTCGGGGCCAAACTGGCGTTGCTTGCGATTTTGCTTTGCCTCGGGGGCGCAAACTTCCTTGCTATTCGAAAGCTGCGCCGGGGCGCGTCTGCAGCGTTCCAGAGCGTCCCGATCTTCGGGGAGGCGGAAATAGCGGTCGGCCTCATCGCAATTCTATGCGCCGTCGCGCTCGCCTCGTCCCCTCTGGCGGCGGATACGAGAGCTGAGCGGCCATCGGGAAGCGAGATTGCGACCCGTTTTGAATTCACGTCGCCGCGCCTCGCCATTCCGACCCAGCCGCCATCTCCCAATCTGAACGCTGAAAGCTCCCCGAACGGCGCCCTCGACACAGACCTGCCGTCGGGCGAAGCGGAGCGAAGCCCGCTCGACATTGCGTGGTCGGAGACACAACATCACTACGCCGCGCTGCTGGTCATCTTGACCGGGATGGTCGCGCTCGTCTCCCAAAGCGGAGGCATGCGGCCTCTCACGCGGCACTGGCCTGCGCTCTTCCTCAGTCTCGCCGTCTATCTCTTCATCGTGGCGGATGAAGACGCCTGGCCGCTTGGAGAGACGGGATTCTTCGTGAGCCTCGCAACGCCGAGGATCGCGCAGCACAAGCTGATGATTGCGATGGTTGCGGGCCTCGCCCTGTTCGAGTGGCGGGTTCAGTCCAGGGAGGTTGCCTCGGAGTGGCTGTCATTGGCGTTTCCAGTGATCATTGCCGCGGCGTCGGCGTTTCTGCTGACGCACTATGGCCACACCGGTCGCAAGGAGGAAGTGCTGATAGAGGTCAGTCACATGCCGATCGCGCTCCTCGGCGTGATTGCCGCGACTGCCCGCTGGCTCGAACTTCGCTTGCCCTCTTCGGCGCTCAGTCGATTTGCCGCCATCGTCTGGCCTGTCGCCCTCATCGCGGCGGGCGCGTTCCTTTTGATGTATCGGGAGACAGCGTAGGCCTAAAGACCGCGTGACTCACGTTCCGGGCGGTCGTTGTTGCGCGAGATGGGCTTCACGCATGTCGAGATCACGCTCGATCCTGCGCCGCGCCTCGTCCTTCAGCGCGCCATTACGGAAGAGCTCGTTGACGCGTCGCCGTTCGGCCGCGATCAAAAGGCCAACAGCCAGAAGCAGAATGAGCGCCTGGATGGATGAGGTCATCTCGCACCGAAGGGTTAGCCCGAAAGCTTCGAGATCATGAACGCTTGAGGGTCACGGCTCGGTCGTCCGAAAGCTTGGCCGCCAAGCGCTCCGATCGAGGCGGAATGATACAAGCTTTTTCAAAACAGGGCGCCGCAGCGACGACCGTCGTGCTAGAAGGCGTCGCCGCTGGACGTCTCGCGGAACGCAAAGGCAAAGGCCGCGCCCTTATAAGTAGAGCTGAAGTTCTTTCGTCACGCGCCCACGATCACGGCTTCTCCACTCTCTGGGAGGGGGTTTTATGCTGTCTGCACTGAGCGAGTGGCTGTTTGACACCTCCGGCCTTTCGCCGCATGGATATTGTCTGTTGTGGGAGCCTGGACTGATATGGCTCTATGCTGTGTCTGACGCCATTATCGCGCTGGCTTACTTCTCCATTCCCCTGACGCTCGTCATTGTCGGAAAGCGGCGCAGCGATCTGGTCTTTCGGCCGTTGTTATGGCTCTTCGCCGCGTTCATCCTGCTCTGTGGCACGACGCATTGGCTTGACCTTTTCACGCTCTGGGCCCCGCTCTACGGTCTGCAGGGGCTCGTAAAAGCGGCTACTGCAATCGCCTCCATAGCGACCGCAGTCGCACTATGGTGGGCTTTACCTAGTTTTCTCGCTCTTCCTTCGGTAGAGCAGCTGCGCCATGCAAACGCTGCGCTGCTTGCGAGCGAGGAGCGGCTGGCCCATGCGCAGAAAATGGAAGCGCTGGGCCAGTTGACCGGCGGCATCGCGCACGACTTCAATAATGTGCTTCAAGTCATCGTCGGCTCCCTTAATGTAATCGAGCGCCAGATTGCGCTTGGACGCGCAGATGCGATAGACCGCCCCTTGGCGGCGATAAGAAAGGCGTCGAACGCCGCATCGAGTCTCACCAATCGAATGCTGGCGTTTTCGCGCCGACAGACTTTACTGCCTCGCGTGATTGAGCCGAACAAACTCGTCGCAGGCATGGAGGAGATGCTGCGCCGAACGCTGGGGCCCGAAATCAATCTGCACCTTCAGCTGGGCTGCCGACGTTGGCGCGTGAGCTGCGATCCATCGCAGCTCGAGAGCGCTGTTCTCAATCTTGCGATCAACGCTCGGGACGCCATGCCGCACGGCGGCGTGCTCAGGATCACGACGGCCGACCGGACATTGACGGCCAACCCTTCCGATCCGGATATGGAGCCTGGGGAGTATGTTGAGATCGAGGTGAAGGACAGTGGGGTCGGCATCAGTCAAGATCTGCTCGGCCGTGTCTTCGAACCTTTCTTTACGACAAAGCCGACGGGCCAGGGGACGGGCCTGGGTTTGTCTCAGGTTTACGGCTTCGTCAAACAATCTGGCGGGCATGTGAGTATTGAAAGCGTTCCGGGCGAGGGAACCAGCGCGACCATTTACCTGCCCGGACACGCAATGCTTCCGAGCGTGTCCGCCCAGGTCCAGCCAGCCGAGAAGAAATTCGACGCGCCTTACGTGGGGCATCGTGGAAAGTCACTGGTCGTTGAGGATCAGGAGGAGGTGCGTTCTCAAATTGTGAGCACACTCACTGATATGGGATGCAAGGCCATAGAAGCCGGCGATGGGATTGCCGGGTTGAAGATAATAGAGTCTGATGAGCCGTTGGACCTGCTGATCAGCGACGTAGGTCTTCCCGGCCTGAGCGGACTTCAATTGGCTGAGGCCGCCCGAGCCGCACGTCCCGATCTGCCCATCCTGCTGATAACCGGATATGCCGGCAAAGCGGCGGAAACATTGCAGTTGGCCCCGAACACGGAGCTATTGCGCAAGCCGTTCACGCTCGATCAGTTGGCTGACAGGGTTCAGGCAATGCTCAAGGGAATTTACCACGCGGAGTGACCACTATTGCGGCGCCACGGCTACCCCGCGGCCAGTGGCCACATGGCCCGGTTGAGGGCGGAAAGGCCACGCACTGGAGATCCGCGCCACGAGCGCTATCCTTTCTTCCAGCCCACTCAGATCCGCTGTTCCACAAGGACCAGGAGCCTGCGCCATGGCCGGAAAGCCACGCGAAGTGCGACAGGAGCGCAGCCTGACCTCCGCGCGACGCCGGGTCAAGGATGAAGCGCCGGTTCGTTCTGCGCCGTCGGCGACGGCGTCCGTGACTCTCTCCGTCAATGGAACGCGCCATAGCTTGACCCTTGATCCGCGCACGACCTTGCTCGACCTGCTGCGTGAGCACCTTAATCTGACGGGGACCAAGAAGGGGTGTGATCAGGGACAGTGCGGCGCCTGCACCGTGCTTGTTGACGGTCGTCGGGTCAATTCCTGCCTGACGTTCGCCGTCATGCTGGAGGACGCGCAGATCACGACGATCGAGGGTCTTGCCACAAATGGCGCGCTGCATCCCGTGCAGCAGGCGTTCATCGACCACGACGCGTTTCAGTGCGGCTATTGCACGCCCGGCCAGATCTGTTCGGCGGTCGGATTGATCGCGGAAGGCAAGGCGAAAAGCGCGGAGGAAATCCGCGAGCTGATGAGCGGCAACCTTTGCCGCTGCGGCGCCTACACAAACATCGTTGCCGCCATCCAGCAGGCGATGGAGCGATCATGATTGGTTTTCATTATGTGCGCGCCCGCGACGTCCCCGATGCGCTCCGCCAAATCGCGGCGGACCCGCATGCGAAAGTCATCGCAGGCGGAACCAATCTGATTGATCTGATGAAGATGGATGTCGAACGGCCGACCAGGGTGATCGACATCACCCGACTGCCGCTGGCGGAGGTTGAAGACACTTCCGACGGCGGTCTGCGCATCGGCGCGCTGGTGCGCAACACCGACCTCGCCTATCACCCGCTGGTCGAGGCGCGCTATCCGGTTCTGGCCAGCGCCATTCTGGCCGGCGCCTCGCAGCAATTGCGCAACATGGCGACGACGGGCGGCAATCTCCTGCAGCGCACGCGGTGCCATTATTTTTACGACACGGCGACGCCCTGCAACAAGCGTGAACCGGGCTCCGGCTGCGCCGCGATCGACGGTCATAATCGCATGCACGCGATTCTCGGCGCCAGCGACGCCTGCATCGCCACGCATCCGTCGGACATGTGCGTCGCGCTCGCATTGCTGGAGGCGACCGTTCATGTTAGCGGCGCGTCTGGCGAGCGGGCGATCGCGTTCGGCGAATTCCATCGGCTGCCGGGCGACAGCCCGCAACGCGAGACCAATCTCGATCCTGCCGAGATCATCACCTCCGTCGAGCTGCCGCCGAAAGGATTCGCCGCACATTACACCTATCTTAAGGTTCGCGATCGGCTCTCCTATGCGTTCGCGCTTGTTTCGGTCGCTGTCGGGCTGACGCTCGACGGCGACGTCATCAGCGAGGGGCGCATCGCGCTCGGGGGCGTCGCGCATAAGCCGTGGCGCGATCCGCAGGCCGAAGCCGCATTGCGCGGAGAGCCTGCCAATGATGCGACCTTCGCGCGCGCGGCCGACATTCTGCTGCGCGACGCGAGAGGCTACGCGCATAATTCCTTCAAGGTCGATCTCGCGCATCGCTGCATCCGGCGCGCGCTCGCGCAGGCCGCGCGCGGCACGCCGCAGTCGCAGTCCGCCAAGAAGATCGCGTGAGGACAGCCATGGCCACCTACATCGGCGCTCCCATACCCCGCGTGGACGGCTTCGCAAAGGTCACCGGCGCTGCCAAATACGCCGCCGAATTCGAGGCGCCGGGCCTTGTCCACGGCAGCGTCGTGACATCGACGATCGCGAGGGGCCGCATTCTGCGCATCGATGACAGCGCGGCGCGGCGTCTCGCGGGCGTGCTCGAGGTGTTCACTCATGAAAACCGGCCGCCAATGGCCGCGGATGATCGTGACTGGAGCGACGATACGGCCCCCGCGGGGTCGCCTTTCCGGCCGCTTTATGACGACAGGGTCAGGTTCAACCGCCAGCCCATCGCGCTCGTCGTCGCCGAAACGTCGGAGATCGCCCGTTTTGCAGCGTCGTTAGTGCAAGTGCAGTATGAAGTGGAAGAGCATGAAACGGATGTGAGCCGCGCGCGCGCGACCGCCCGGCCAGCCACCGATCCTGTCGAGGAGATGTTCGCGCCGCCGAAGACGCGCGGCCGGCCCGAGACGGCGCTCGCCGCCGCGCCGGTTCGCCATCTCGGCGAATATTCCACGCCGATCGAGCATCACAACCCGATGGAGCTTTACGCGACGACGGCGGTCTATGAAAGCCGACGGCAAGCTCACGGTCTACGACAAGACCCAGGGCGTTCAGAACGTCCAGCGCTATCTCTGTGGCGTCTTCAGCATGAAGCCGGAAGATGTGCGCGTGCTGTCGCCCTTCGTGGGCGGCGCCTTCGGTTCGGGCCTGCGCCCGCAGTATCAGGTGGTTCTTGCCGTCCTTGCGGCCCGCGCGCTGCAGCCGCTCGGTTCGTGTCGCATTGACGCGGCAGCAGATGTACGTGCTCGGCTACCGGCCGGCGATGATCCAGCGGATCGAACTCGGCGCAAACGTCGGCGGAACTCTCGACGCGATCATGCATGATGCTGTGACCGTGACGTCGCAATATGAGGAATATTTTCGGCAGGAGACCGGCTGGTCTGGCCTGCTCTACGAATGCGCCAATGCAAAATACGCGCACAGACTTGCCCGGCTCGATCTTGCGACTCCCTGCGACATGCGCGCGCCCAGCGCGCCGACCGGCAATCTTCGCGCTCGAATCCGCGATGGACGAGCTTGCCGTCGCACTGGATCTCGATCCCCTCGAACTCCGGTTACGGTGTTATTCCGAGCGCGATCAGAACAAGGATCGGCCCTATCAGCAGCAAGGCGCTGCGCGATTGCTACCGCCGGGGCGCCGAGGCCTTCGGCTGGGACAGACGCGATCCCCGGCCGCGCGCGATGCGAGAGGGTGACGACCTCGTTGGCTGGGGCATGGCGACGGGCGTCTGGGAAGCGTTGCAGATGCCGATCGCGGTTCGCATTTCGCTGAGCGGCGACGGCCATGCGGAGGTTTTCTGCGCAACGTCGGATATCGGCACCGGAACCTACACGATCATGGCGCAGGTCGCCGCGGACGCGCTCGGCCTGCCGCTCGATCATATCAGCGTCAGGCTCGGCGACTCGCGGCTTCCGCAGTCGCCGGTCGAGGGCGGGTCGTGGATCGCCGCCTCCGTCTCCGCCGGCATCGTCACGACGGCTCGATTCAATTCGCGATGAGCTGCTGCGACTTGCCAAAGACGTGCCGAATTCCCCACTTGCGGAATTGGGCCCCGAACAGGTGAGGCTTGCGGACGGCGCATTGATGAGCAAGAGCGAGGCTTCGCGCCTCCTGCCGATTCAGGACATTATGCGCCATGGCGGCGTCAGCCACATTGAACGGGAGGAAACAGCCAACCCGAACCGACGACGCCTCGGTAGCGCGCAACACGCATGCAGCCGTCTTTGCTGAAGTGAAGATCGACGCGCAGCTTGGCGTCATCCGCGTCACGCGCATTGTCAGCGCCATCGCCGCCGGGCGCATCCTGAACCCAATGACCGCGCGCAGCCAGATATTGGGAAGCGTCGTCTGGGGCATCGGCATGGCCCTGCACGAGGAGACGCTCATCGACCACAGATTTGGTCGCATCATGAACGCCAACATCGCCGAGTATCACGTGCCGGTGAATGCGGACATCCACGACATCAGAGGTCATTTTCGTCGATGAGCCGGATGACGGCCATCCGCTTGGCGTCAAGGGGCTTGGCGAGATCGGAATCGTCGGCGTCGCGGCGGCAATCGCCAACGCCGTGTATCACGCGACAGGAACCCGTGTGCGCGATCTGCCGATTACGCTCGACAAGCTGCGGCTGTGAGGGTGGCGGTCGAAGGTGAGAATTGAGAGGCCCGTAATGGCGCGAGATCATCAACCCGGCCAGGAGAGCTTCGCATCGATCCTGCCCGAAGACGTCGACTGGAAGCCCTTTCCGGCTTTCCCGCCTTCGGTCCGAATGGCTGTCCTCGTTGGAGAGCCGGCACAAAGCGGAACCTATTTGATTCGGGTTAAGGCGCTCTCAGGCGCGAAACTCATGCCGCATCGGCACCCGGAGGATCGTATTTACACGGTTATCTCGGGGGTCTTCTACATCGGCCTCGGCGAGCGTTTCGACGCCGATAGGCTGCAAGCCTATCCGCCGGGCAGCATCATCGTTCTGCCCGGCGACACATGGCATTTTCACTGGGCGAAGTCAGGCGAATATGTCACCCAGATCACCGCCATCGGCCCGCTTGGCGTCGATTACAAGGATGAGAAGGACGACCCGCGTCAGGCTCGATGAAAGAAACTTGTGGTAATCAGGCGCCAAGCAGGCGTTCCGAAATATCCCCTCAGCGACAGTTCCCGAACTGACTTGACTAGTCGCCCGGCCTGAGTCCTTATTGCGACCGATGGTTCCCTTCGGGGATCAAAAGGGAACTCGGTGCGTGCAGACGCGCTATGCCGAGGCTGCCCCCGCAACTGTAAGCGGCGAGCCTGAGAGCCACAAAGCCACTGGGGACTTCCCTGGGAAGGCGGCTCGAGGCGGTGACCCGCGAGCCAGGAGACCTGCCATCATTCGTGGTCACGCGCGAGAGCGTCGGGCGGGGTGCACCGAGGCGGTCCAAAGCTGTCGAAGCGCGCTCTAGGCGCAGATCGGCGGCCCAGGACCCATCGCAGTGACGGCCCACGTTGCTGCGAGTCCCGGCTCATGCATTCCTCCCCTTCGACAGCCGCCATTGGCGGCGCTTTCGGCGTCCTGCGGCGTCGGCTGTCCCTTCTTCCCTTCATCATTTGCCTGAGCGTCGTCTCCTCGGCTCTCGGTCAGGAGTCGCTTCCGGTTATCGACGTCGGCAGGCCAATTCCGACCGAAACGCGCGCCGAAAACACTGTCGTGATTGGGGGGGCGCTCGGCCAATCGGGCGAAGCGGACGACAACGGCACGGAAATCGGCCCCGGGCGCAATGGAGAAATCTGCGCCGACGGGATCTGCAACAATCCCACGTCCTACGCGGCGCCGATCGAGTCGCTCGGCAGCAAGGTCAATGCTCCGGTGATGAATACGCCGGTCACGACGAAGATGGTTACGCGCCAGATGCTCGAGGACCAGCAGGCTATCACGCTGGACCAGGCGTTGAAAAATGTCAGCGGCGTCGCCCTCGCGGGCGGCGGCGACGCGGCAGTGGGAAATTCCTTCCGACAGATTCTCATTCGCGGCTTCCAGACTCAGAACTATTTCCGCGACGGGTTCCGCGTCGACAGCTTCGGCCTCAACTTCGCCGGCGCGAGCACCGCCGAGATGGCCAATGTGGAAAGCATAGAGGTTCTGAAAGGCCCCGCCGCCATCCTCTACGGCGCTGTGGAGCCCGGCGGGATCGTCAATATCAATACGAAGCAGCCACTCGCGAGTCCCGCATTTTCCCTACAGCAGCAGTTCGGCAGCTACGCGGCCTACCGCACGACGCTGGACGCGACGGGACCGGTGACGCCCAACAGGGATGTGCTCTATCGAGTCATCATGTCCTATGAAAACGACGGGTCATTCCGAACGTTGGATTACAACAAAAATCTTATGATCAACCCCGTCGTGAGATGGAACATTGACGCCAATAGCTGGGTCAGGGCGTCGACACAGTTCCAGCGGAACAGTTTCAACCAGGATTGGTATTATGTGCCCTATTACGGCATGGCCAATCCTCTGTGGCTCGGACGCAGTTTCAACTGGGGGCCGCGATCTCCCTACAGTCAGCAGCAAAACTTCACGGAATTCACCTGGCATCATGACTTCAGCAAGGACTGGTCGATCCAGCAAACCGTTTTCATGCAGTTGCTGCGCAGCAACTGGCAGAATAATGGCGGCTACTCGACCATCACCGATTGCTCAACCCCCGGCGCCTACGCTTTCGGCGGCTTCTCGCTCTGCGGGTTCAACGGCGCCTTTACCCCGGTCTCCCAGGCCGACAGCGTTATCTTGAACTACAGCTCCTTTCCGTCCGACAACAGACAGGCGGAATATGCGACCACGGTCAATCTCGTCGGGAATTTTGATACAGGAGAATACCTCAGCCATACGCTGCTGTCGGGCGCGGATTACTACCGCTACAATTTCAGGGGCTCGAATTTGGCTCCGCAGAACTTCGGGGCGGTCGGCCTTTTCGGCGCGCCTTATTTCCCGATCCCCGTCTCCGGGCTTTATCCCTTCCTCGCCACGCAACAATCCGCCGACAATTACGGCGTCTATATGCAGGACCAGATAAAATTGCCTTTTGGTCTTAACATGCTCGCCGGCGCGCGGTGGCAACATATAGATAATCGCACCGGCGCCTCGGACAACACGACAATTTGTGGACCTTTTTCGTCGAACGCCTTCGCGAATATTGCGATCCCATGCAACTTCAACGCAATTCTCAACACCTCCCGGTTCGTCAGCGAGCGGGTTACGCCTCGCGTCGGATTGTTGTGGCGACCGCTCGAATGGCTCAGCCTATACGGAAATTTCTCCCAGTCTTACAGCCCGAATTACGACGGCAAACTGGTCTTCGGCACGAACGATCCGACGCCTCCGAGCGCTGGCGAGCAGGAGGAAGGCGGAGTCAAGCTCGCCCTGTTCGACAACAGGCTTCAGGCCACCGCAGCCTATTATCACCTGGTGAAGACCAATATTCCAATCGGCGTCCCCAATGACTTCAATCACGTGATGCTCGTCGGCCAGGGACGTTCGCAGGGCCCGGAACTCGACATCCAGGGCGAGCTTCTGCCCGGGTGGAGCATTAATCTCGCTTACGCCAACACTGACGCCATCACCACCAAATCGAATCCGCTTTACCTCGGGGTTCCGGTCGTTGGACAGCCGATCCCCTTCGTTCCGCGCAACGTCGGTTCCTTGTCCTCGGCCTATGAGTTCAAGGACGGTCAGATGAAGGGTCTTCGCGTCGGGGCGCGCTATGATTACACCGGCTATCTTCCCTTCTTTCACACGGCAAATGACGGAACCTATATTTATGGTCAGTCGACGCCGAGCTATGGACTCGTCGGGCTGTTCAGCGCCTATGCGTTCAACCTCGATCCGTTCAAGATCGTTGCACAGCTCAATGTGAGCAATCTATTGGACAAGACCTATTTTACGACGGGCGGTCTGGGCCCGCAGGCCTTCGACTCCGAGCACCCCGGCGGCTTCGCGGCGCCCTTTACCAATCCAGTTCAGGTGGGGTGGAACATGCCAGGATTTAATTTCAACGTGATCGGCGCGCCGCGAACGTTTCGTGGGTCGATCAAGGTGTCGTTCTGAGAGACGCCCCCCTGCACATCCTGAAGGAGCGCCGAAAATGCAGCAGGTCAAGGAAGAGGAAGCGGACGCGATGTCAGAGGCCGCCGGATATGCGCCGAAACGAATGGTCGAGCCGGACGGAACGCCGCTCGACGTGTTCTCCCTCCCGACGGATGCGGCAAGCCTCGAGGAACTCCTCCGGGATCTCTTCGAAAACCATTGGCAAGAAATCACCTTCGGCATTCTCATTCAGGGAGCCGCCTGGGAGATGAAGACCGATAAGCCGCCAACGCGCATCGGGATGCTCGACGGCTATCTGACAGTCGCCTTCGGCGTCCCGCATTTTCATGTGTGCATCGGCGAGCACAAGGGTCCGCGCAACCGCCCGACGCCGCCGGAATTGGCGCGCCACAGACGCACGGCGCGGGCGGAAATCTACCGGAGAATCGGGCATAGCTGCGTGCCCATGTCCTGGGGCGTGCAGCTCTTCAATGGCGCCAATGAGCAGCAGATTTCGGTGCTGTTGCCCAATCCCTTCCTGCATCCGGAGACAGACAGGTTTCTGAAGGAACCCGACTGGTCGCGCCTCGCCCTGTGGGACAAGCTTCGGGCGCGATGGTTCGGCCTCACGGAACCCGACCCTATCGACCGCTCGGCGCGCCGGGGAACAAAGGCGTGAGCGTTTCACGCCGGCGCAGACGCAAGTCGCCGGATTTCATCCTCCTCTCAGAGGACCAATGACAATCACAGTCAAAAAACCAAGGAGACTGACATGACTGCAATACGCCTGCCTTACTCTCTATCACGTCCCGCCATTGGCGTTGGGGCTCTCGTCGCCGCGAGCTTCCTGTTCACTGTCGGCTTCGCCTGCGCGGTTCCGCTCGCGGCCTTTGCGGCGATCGCCGCCGTGTCCTTCGACCGGCGCAAGGCGCTCATCGCCAGCGGCGCGGTCTGGCTCGCCAATCAGGCTTGGGGATTCACCTTCATGCATTATCCGCTCGACGGCGAGACCTTCGCCTGGGGCGGCGCGCTCGGCGTCATCGCAGCGCTGTCTTGCGAAGCCGCCGGGATGGCGCATCGGCGGTTTTCTGGCGCTATAGGTCTCGTCGCCGCATTCCTGTCGGCCTTCCTGGTCTACGAAGGCGCGCTGATCCTGATCGATCTTGTCACCGCCCAGAGCGCCTATTTCGCGCCCGCCCTCGTTACGCGGATTTTCCTCATCAACGCTTGCGCCTTCAGCGGTCTCCTTGCGCTGAAGACGCTCGTCGCCCGCATGACGCAAGGGGGCGAGCGGTCGACAGCGCTCGCGCCGCGTCACGCGTGATGCGCAATGCGGAGCGCCGGCGAGGCGCTCCGCCACCTTGCGATAAGGAACGGCGCGAGCGCCCTTTGATTTTCAGAACGGCCACTTCGGATAATCCGTTGGCTCGCGATGATCCGCGCGATGCCTGGATGAGGCGATATATACTTCGCGGCGCAGGCGGTTGATGCCTCCCAGCGGCTGGTGTGCGGTGAGGCCATGCCAGGGGGTAAAGACAAGATGTTCGCACTCGGTGTTTTGCAGCGGAGTGTCGAAATCCTGCGGCCGAATCGTGATCGTCGCAACATTCTGATAGGCGGCTGTCCCGTCGCCTTTCGGTTTCCATTCGTCGTTGGCGCTTTCGATCGGATAATCGGCGTCCGTCGGAGAGAGGCCGTCCGGCCGCAGTTGAATCTGGAAATCGAAGACGACAGGACTGCCTTCGGTAATGCTTAGGCTCTTCTTCATCGCCTCCCGCAAATAGTCCGTCGGCGTCCTGTCGGGCAGTGAAGGATTGGCCGGGGCGCCGCGCGGCCGCGCTGCGAACTTCGCTGCGTTTTCGGGTCCAAGAAGAAAAGCAGAAGCGGAGAAATAAGGCGCGTCCAGCGGGTTCGCGATATGCATGGTCGCAATTTTCTGGACGATGCCCCCGATCTTCTTGCGCGCGTCGGTCAGTGTCTGAGGCGCAAAGAAGGGCCGCACATCCTCCTTGTTGGCGAACTGGATGCGGGTGAACTCAAGATATTCATGCACGTTCGGGAAAGCGAACATGGGCTGATTGATCAGTAAGAAATCCTGCGTCTTGCCGCCGGGTTCGTTCATCAGCGTCTCGCCCTCGACGCCCATCACCTTGATCGCCATCCCGCGGCTGTCGGCTCTGTTGTCGTTCACGTCGGGGCGCACGATCGCCGTAGCGTTCGAAAAGCGCACCCAGGCCTTGTAGCTCTTGCCCGGGGTTGCAAAAAGCCCGACCCGATATTTCTCGGGCAGATCCTGATTGACGGTGAAATCCGCTTTTACGCAGCCATGAGCCTTCGGATGCACCGCGCGCCGCGCCATCGTCTCGCCCGCCGATCCCCCATAGCGCTGCTCCAGAAGCTTGTGCGTAAGATCGACCATTTCGGTGATCTCCTGCGCTTCGCCCTGCGGCACGGCTTCGAATTTCGTTGCGCTGCTATCCCAGGCGCGGGCTGCGCAGACGGGCGTGGCGAGCAAGGCGAAAAGAACAAGCTTCTTCATACTGCCGATCCTCCCGAGAAGGCCGCATCAGAAAACATATGACGACGCGCAGCGCAGATAGGTTACAGGCATTGATCAAAGCGCTTTCACAGATTTAGAAGCGCTTTCATTCCGTAGTCGCCAGCGGGTTCGAAAAACGTGGCTGTATCAGCTGTCGCCCGAGCTTACGCGGTCGTCGTCAATTCGCAGTTTCCAATTAAATCTGTGAACGGATGCGGCGCAATTCTCGTCGCGGGTTCAGCGTCCGTCTTTACCCGCGACGTGTCAATAGGTCGTCTCGAACAGGCATCGTTATCCGCCTGCGCCGCGAAGAAGCCAGATGCGACCAGCCAACTGGCCAAGCTCTGGCTTCGACGCTCGCTTAAGCGGCTAGAAGCGGCGACGCCGCCTCGGCGGCGACGTCACGCCAGTCGCCCGGGGCCCGGAAGCGGCGGATGCGGCCATCGCTGTGCAGGGCGTGGAGATGCAGCCAGCCATTTTCGACGAGCGCGCGCACGCCCTCGTTTTTGCGCATGACTTCTTCCATTGCGGCTTCAGGCGCCTCGATGAAGACATTGAGGCGCAGCGGCTCGTGGATGAAGCGCTTCCCGTCATGCACCGACTGTAGCGGAAGGCCAGTGCGCAGATCGCCGCCATTGCCTTCGAGCACGCCGATCTGGCTCACGACGTTGTGGAGCGTCTTGTTGCCGCTGCCGAAAACCTTGTTGTTCGTCGTCGAGCCAAAATATTGCAGATTGATCCAGCTTGCGACCACCATGGGCGCCGTCATGATCAGTTCGAGCACGCGGAAGCCGTCGTCTTTGTCGTGCTCGTAGCTATGGAGGAAAGCGCGGCCGCCGAGATCAAGTCCGGCGGTGCGCGCGCGCGGCGCGGCGATAAAGGCGGCGTTGCCCGCGAGCCCCCACTCGGGCCGCACCTGCGACCAGTCGCGGCTGCGCGCGAGGATCTTCTGGCGCGTCCCGGTCCCCTTCTCGACGCCGAGCAACGCCGCCCGTTCGAGCCGCGCCAATTCCGCCGCCGCGGCGAGGCGTTCCTTGAGCGCCGCGATCTCGGCGCGATGTGAGGCGGGCGCCGTCGCTTCGTCGAAGATTTTCACCTCGTCCGTCGTCGTGTCGTGCAGCGCCGCCAGGAACCAAGTGTCCTCGGGAATGACAATGCCGTTATCCCGAAGGCCGGCGCGCACATCGGCATCGTTCAGAACAGCGGCGGCGACGCGCGCATTGGCTTCACCGGTATGGCCGCCGCAGGCGCCGCAATCGAGGCCCGAGGCATGCGGATTGTTCACAGTCGTCGAGCCATGTCCGGCGAGGAGAACGAGGCGCGCGAAGCCATCGACCATGGACATCGCCTTCAGAACGGCTTCGGCCATAGCCAGGCGCTGATCGGCGGAGAGGCCTGTCGCTCTCCCGCCAACGGGGCGCGCGTCAAGACGAGGGCCCACGCGGCCGATGACATCCGTGTCGAGCCCGTCGAGGTTCGGATCGGGAACCGTGCGGGTGAGACCGAGACTGTCCGAAATAATCTTGGTGGCGTAGCTCAGGCCCGCCGTTTCGACATAGGCGAAAGAGGAGACCGCAGAGAGCTTGAAGGCCTTCCACGCTTTGGCGGCGCGCCGACGCAGCAGCCGAAGGTCGAGAATTCGCGTTTCCTCCGGGGCGGAAACGTGCTCGACGGCTTCACAGATGGTGAAGGCGGGCTTGAGCAGAACGGGACATTGGGCGCCGCCGCGCAAATGGCCGATAGGCACATATTCGATCGGGAAGCCAAAGAAACCGGCGAAGCCGATTGTCTGCGCGTCCGGCCAAACCGTCTCCAGCGATCTCCGAAAGACTTCCGAGCGCACATCGATGCAGAAGGCCGCCTGCAGCGCCGGCCGCTCGGCGGCGACAGCTTCGAGCGACGTTGCGACGTGGGACGACAGACGCCCATACAGCTTCTTCTGGAAAGCGATCTCATAGGCCTCATGGAGCATGAGATCGATCCAGAGATCGGGGTCGTCGTTCAGGCGATGATCGAGCGGGGTCAAGGCTGCCGTCGTCATCGCCTCGGACCAGGCTTTCCTGAACGCCATGTCGGTTCGCGCCTCAAAGAGCCCATAGCCATAGGCGACGCGGATCGCGAGAAGCTCGACGAGCGTGTCGTTTTTCTCGCCGTTCAGCTCCGAGTTCCAGACGAGATAGCGCGCATAGGCCGCCCAACCTCCGATATCGAGGAGGGTTCGCAGCAGATAATCCTCGACGGCGCTCGCAGGGACGCCAAGCCGTCCGACGACCGTTCTGATCGTTTCGATCGGATCTTCAGGGAGGGAAAGAACGGTTTCGCGAAACCGCGCCACGCCCATCGCTTCCGCGCTCAGATCGTAGCGCGCTGTCCGACGCCACGCCGCATAGGGCGAAAGCGTACGCTGGGGCATGCGCCAGATCGCCTGTCCCTCATCGAAATAGGCCGCGCACCACTTCGAGATTTCCTCGATCATGAAGCCCACGAGCGAGGTCTGGCGGTCGCCGTCCGCGAGCGAGTCGAGAATTTCGGCGACAGTGGAGACGGCGGCGGGAGGACGCAAATTCGCACTCACTTCCATCGCAGCGGCTTGCTTCAGCGCGGCGACATCCGACGGACGGTTACTGTCACGGGCGGCCCGGGCGAGCGCTTCGCCCAGCGCGGCGTCGTCGATGACGCCTGACGTCAGGGCTGCGCGATAGAAATGACGCGGCATCAGCATGTCTACTTTCGCGACGCGCTTCAGCGCGGCGGCCGTCGCGGCGAAGGGCTGCCCGGCGAAGCCGAGGAACGGGTTCACCGCGACGAAGTGTTTGAGC
This sequence comes from uncultured Alphaproteobacteria bacterium, assembly GCA_963717565.1. Taxonomy (GTDB): domain Bacteria; phylum Pseudomonadota; class Alphaproteobacteria; order Rhizobiales; family Beijerinckiaceae; genus Methylocystis. The sequence goes on along the minus strand of CAVQWJ010000011.1, from coordinate 400,968 downwards.
GGCCAGAGCGGCGCGATCCGGCCGCAAGCCTTCGTGACGCTGTCCTCGATCGCCTCTCTCTCGACAGACGCGGACAGACCGGCGGCGTTCGAACGAAATTGCACGTGTGCGTTCATGCTTGAGTCCTTCATGGTCAGAGCGAGGAGGGCGCCGTGCGCCTTGGCCAGATGCGGAGCATCGCGCGATTGGCGAGCGTGTTGAGATAGAGCCCCTGAGAGAGATGGACGTAGACGGCCTGCCAGAAGGGGGAGGTCGCATGCCGGGCCATGACGCTCTGGAAGAGGATCACCGCGCCAAATGAGACGATGATCACCAGAACCAGCGCGAGGTCCTCCGGGCCACGCAGCGGGGCAGGGGCTGGAAAGCTCGCCCCAAAGAGCCGCTCGACGACCGCATGCAGCGTGAAGAAAGCGACTGCGACGATCACGGTCATTCCGATGGCCTTGCCGAGCACATAGGCCTTGGTTCGCTCGTCGAGCGCGTTGGCGATCAGATGCGCGAGGCTCATCAACAGGATTGTCGCAAGCGTCGCCGCGCCGGGATTTTCAATGAACCCCGCACGGAACATGCCGCCGACCGCGAAAGCCACCGGCAATGTCGCAGCGAGCGCCAGCGCAAAGCGGGCAGGATGCGGCTGGCCGCCAGGGCTCGGCGTCCAGGAGGCGCGCGCGAGGTCGATGATGCTGCCCGAGCTGAGGAAGGCGTGCGCCTTGTAGAGCGAATGCGCGAGGATATGCAGCAGGGCGGCGGCAAAGGCGCCGAGTCCGCATTCGAGCATCATGAAGCCCATCTGCGCAACCGTGGAATAAGCCAACGAGACTTTTATGGACGTCTGGGTCAACATGACGATCGAGCCGAAGAGCGCCGTCGCGCCGCCTGCGAGCGACAGCAGATGGAGCGCGCCCTCGGAAGGCGCGACGATGTCGGCAAGGCGCAGCACGAGAAAGCCGCCCGCGTTGATGACGCCCGCATGCAGCAGCGCCGAAACGGGCGTGGGCGTCTCCATCACTTCCACGAGCCAGCCATGGAAGGGAAGCTGCGCGGATTTCAAAAGCGCGGCGAGAACGATCAGAATTGCCGGAATGGCCAACATCCGCGCCTCGCCAGCAGATGCGGCGGCCCTGGCGGCGGCGAAGAGCTCGGGGAAGGCCAGCGTCCCAAAGCTCGTCCAGAGGCTTGCGGCGGCGCCGATCAGGCAGAGGTCGCCGAGCCGGCTGGCGATGAATTTTTTCTTTGCCGCGAGCTGCGCCGCCGGACGGTCGGAGTAGAACAGCAACAGTGAGTTGAGACCCACGCTGGTTGCGATCCACGCGAGGATGAGGAACGCAAGATTGCCGGCGGAAATGACGCTCAGCACTGCGGCGAGCGTGAATGCGAGTCTTTTGAAGAAAGACCCCTGCCTGCTGTCGCCGTCGAGATAGTTGCGGCTGTAGAGCAGGACGATCACGCCAATGAAGGAGACCAGCGTCGACATCGCCGCCGACAGCGCGTCGACGTAAATTCCGACGCCGACACCCGCGACGCCGAGCGTGCCGGTCCAGAACGGCCCGTGCAGGAAAACTGCGACATCAACGGCGAGGGCGACAAGAAGGGCGACGGCGCCGGCGGTCAGGCCTGCGGCGGCCATGGTGCGAGGAAAGGCGTTTGCGACGCGACCGGGCGTCAGGCTGACGGCGAGGAGCGCGGCGGGGGCGAGAAGGGCCCACCAGGTAAGCGGGTGCATCATTCCATGTCTCCAACTCTCGATGGAGAGAGACTAGGGCGGGCGCGCAGGCTTTGAAAATTTCGAATATTGCAATTTTCTGTTCTATAAAACAGAATAGGCCTCATGGCCTTTCTGAACTACCACCATCTGCGCTACTTCTGGATGATCGCGACTGAGGGCAGCCTCACGCGCGCGGCGCGCCGCTTGAACGTCTCGCCGTCATCCTTGTCCGTGCAGGTTAAGGCCCTCGAGGAACAGCTCGGACAGGCCTTGTTCGAGAGACACGGCCGGTCGCTGCAACTCACCGAGGCGGGGCGCATTGCGCTCGGCTACGCCAACAGCCTTTTCAAACTGGGCGACGAACTACTGAGCACTTTGGAAGGGCTTCGGCCCGCCGCGCGGCAGACGCTACGCGTTGGCGCGGTTTCAACGCTTTCACGCAATTTCCAGATCGAGCTGCTGCGGCCGCTGCTGGGGCGCAGTGATGTGGAAGTCGTCATTCAGTCGGGCGCCTTCCTGGACCTTCTCTCTCGGCTTCGCGACCACAGGCTGGATATTGTTCTCGCCAACCAGCCGGCGATGCACGATCAGGACGAGGATTGGCAGAGCACGCTCATCGCTGAACAATCGGTGAGTCTCATTGGCGCGCCGAATCTGAAACGGCGGAAATTCCGCTTTCCTCAAGACCTGGCCAATATAGCGATCGCCGTCCCCGGCCGCGACAGCGGAATCCGGACGGCATTCGACAGGGTGCTGGAGTCAGAAGAGATAAAACCCGCTTTCGTCGCTGAGGTCGACGATATGGCGATGCTGAGGCTGATTGCGCGAGAGGGCGGCTGCCTCGTTCTCGTGCCGCCGGTCGTTGTGATTGACGAACTCGCCAACGGCGTTTTGGTGGAGCACTGCACCTTTCCTCAGATCAAGGAGGCCTTTTACGCCGTCACACGCCGGCGGCAGTTCCCGAGCCCTCTTCTTAAGGATCTCAAATTGCATCGCGGCGAGATCTGATTGCGGAACCTCTTGGCCAAATCGCAATCGGCGTGCGGGTCTTTGCTCATATTGCGATGGGCGCGGCGACTTCGAGAAGATCGACTGCGGGACGTTCGTTGCAGAAGATGGTCGCCAGGCGCCCATATGTCACCTCTCCAATCGAGGAGCCACACAGCTGGGCAAATACGGGACCGACAGCGATCCGAAAGATCGCGCCAAGATCGACATGCCGAAAGACATTGTAGTTGATGAGGATGCGCCCCAGCGGCGTCCGCTCGCTTAAAATCTCGTCACGAACTGCGGGCAGCACCATATTCAGGTCAAACCGCATGACCGCGAACTGAACCACAGCTCCGTCCTCGCTCCGATTCAGGAGAATATTGCGGCTGTAGATGTTTCCCTCCAACTTGCGACTGAGGACTTTTACGACGACAGGCGAACCGTGGAACTCCTCCATGGCGATCGTCATGTGACGGTCGTGAACCAGAAGCCGCTTATATGGTTCCGGAGTGAGCGCCGCCGGGATGTGTTCGGCGGCCTTGATGAACCCGTCGCCCTCCGGAAACAGCGAAATCAGATTTCCAAGCTCGTCCATCGGGTTCAAGTGGGGCATCCCTGAGAAGAGTCTCAAGTGCATTGAGCATCAGTGTCTAACGCGCAATGTGCCTCTACAATCCAGTTGAATCAAGCTGTGTGTCGCAAAAATTGGGTCCCGCCAGGAGCGGTCCTGACGCAAGGCGGAATCACGGCCGCGCAGGGTCACGGGCTCAGAAGCCAGCTCTCAACCTCAAGGCGAAAAAGTTCGCGGGACCTTTGGAGGCATTGAAGCGAGCATTGTCGACGAACTGGTAGTCGAGGGTCGCGTCCAGCCATTCGAGCACGCCGCATTTGTAGAACGCCTCAATGATCCTTTCATTGCCGTAGGAGAGGGCCCGTCGCCGACAAAATTGGAGATTCCACCAGCTGCAAATAGCAAACCCGTTCTTCTGACGTCGCAGGCGTAGCGAAGACAGCTTGGGAGAAACACTGTCAAGGGCGAACGCGAGATTGTTGATCTCGTCGAATGCTGCGAGGTTTGAAGGCGAAATTCAGGAAGTCGGTCGTCGGATCGTGGGCATAGATGTTGTCGTCGAAAATATCCTGCACGGAATATTCCCGACGGTAATCGTCTGTTCAAGAACGAAACGTCTCTATTGTTATGCCCCTGCGTCGGACGAGCGCGAGGCAGAATTTCGCTGCTCGAAATTCTGCCGAAACGCGGGGTTGAGCGCCATCAGGACGAGACCAAGGGAGAACAGGCACCAAACAGCCGGGACCTCATTCACATTTCCCGTGAGGCGCGCCGCGAGCAATGGGCCGAAAATCGCGTGAAACAGCGTAAATCTCCACGCGCCGTAGAGCAGGGGCACAAGAAAGGAGACGATCATATAGGACGGAAATCCCCATTTCAGGCCGATCGCCTGATCCAATGGAACGAGCAGTCCATTATAAGGAATATCCCATGCCAGATGCCAGTTTCCCGAGACGGTGCAGAGAGGCGAGCCGCAGAGATTGACGTTCGGTTCGCAGTGTCCCGCCCATGCAAAAGGATAGAGTTGCAGAAGCATGATCGCTGAAGAAAGCCCGCAAAGGATATATACCGGAATCCTCGCCTGACGTTTGACCGCCTCAGGGACCAGTTCAAGTGAAAAAGCATTTATAAAAAACGGTTGAAAGACAATGTGGAGCATCGACAGTAATGTGATCGCCTGATTTACCGGATTATCGCATTGGTTGATCACCAGATAACCGGCAAACTGAAGAGACTCCATAAGCGTGAACCACGCTATGGCGATCGAAAAGGCGGCAGGAACTTTGCGCCTCACGGAGACGAATGTCGCCGCGACGCCAATTCCGACGATTGTGGCCGAAACGCCTGGTCCCCAACACATCAGGCGCTCCCCCGCTTTCTTGATAGGATGTGCCAACGGCGACGCTTTGGCAACTGATTTGAGACAGGAAAGTCGAAATCGCGCGGTGTGGCCGATCAAGCGCGCGCTGTCCGCGCCCTCAAGCCGCGCATCCCGCCCAACCAGATGGGAGCGGAAGCTTGCCGAAATCCGCAGACCAACGACGGAAGCCGCCGAGCCCGTATCTTGGCCGACTGCATTCGGCCGAGCTTAGGCGCGGCTCCTCCTCGTCGCTCAACTCCGAAATTTCAGAGACGACCGCTGTCGCTGTTAAATTCTCGCCGTTTGAACAGAAGTTCGGGAAGCGCGCCATGCATCAGCGCCAGCCTGCGAAACGCCAGATATGGGAGCAGAACCAGAAACATAAGGATACTCGTGGCGATCGCTTGCGGGATCGTGCCGCCACCCATTTCAGCTATCGTTGCGCGAGCTTCGCGGCCGTGGAAATGACCGACGATAAGCTCCTCGACGATCGAGAGCACGATAAGGACCAGCGTGAACAAGAGCGCTTCCCTGAGGATATCGAGGGCAAGCACCCGTGAGCCCTTCCTGCGCTCTCCGAGCCTGAGGGCTTCCAGCACAAGGATGAATTTCCCAAGGATGAGCGCCTTCACGGCTGCGAGACCGAACGGCGCGAACTGGATGCCGACGCTTCCCAGAATCGTGGCTTTATAAAACATGACCGCGCTGAACCAGATCAGGAGATAGCCTGAAACAGCGAGATAGGCGATCATTTCGTGCCGCGCGCGTTGTGCGAGGCTTTTATGTTCCGTCGGTCGCTCTCGATTCTGGGCGAGAGGCGCAGGATCGGCGCCGTGTGCCGGATCCTCGGCGAATGACAGGGCCGAAAATTGCGGTAGCTCGCGCGCGTCGACCCAATCAATCATGCCCTCCTTCCAAACGAAATGGGGCTGACCATCCGCGGTGGCCAAGCGGCGGCGAATGTCGGCGGTGGAGAGCGGTCCTAAAACTTCTCCGTCTTCAAGATAGCGCCACTCGTAATCCATGCCATTGCCTCTAACCAGGTCACCGATCCCTGACTTTCCCTATACCGAAAATTCTGATCGAGCGCATTGGTGGAAAAAACAGTAAATCGGCGGAAGATTTTTGTTAAGGTCAAGCTGGATGATCGGAACATCCTTTTCCATGCCGTCATTGCGAGCGCAGCGAAGCAATCCGTGACCGAAGCTTTAAATCCGCCACCGCATCCTGCAAAACTTCTCCACACCTGAAACTCCCCTTGCGGCCTTCAGGCCCCAGATGACGAAGGACTGTCAGTTGAATACGCATGCAGGAACGCTCCCATGATCCACATCCAGGAAATCGACCATCTGGTGCTCCGTGTGATGAACGCCGACAGGATGCTGGCCTTTTATTGTGACGTTCTCGGATGTGACGTCGAACGACGTCTGGACGACATCGGCCTGATTCAATTAAGAGCCGGCCGCTCGCTCATCGACCTCGTGCCGGTTGATGGCAAGCTGGGGAAAATGGGCGGCGGCGCTCCGGGCAGGGAAGGGAGAAATCTGGACCACTTCTGCCTGCGGGTGGCGCCTTTCGACGAGGAGGCTATCCGGCGACATCTCGAACGCCATGGCGTCGAAGCGGGGGAAACCGCCATGCGTTACGGCGCCGATGGCGTCGGCCCATCGATTTATGTGCCCGACCCTGAGGGAAATGTAATCGAACTCAAAGGGCCATCAGTCAGATGACGTTAACCGTGGACTTAATTGGCGCCTCAATCAGGACGCCGTTGCATTCTGCAAGGTGCATAGCCTGTAATAATCATAGAGCGGAGACGCCAACGGCCGGGTTGGCCAATAGGTTCGATGGAGTTGGGACAGCTTCACATTGTCGAGCACTTCGGCGCCGCAGCCAATCGCCAGTTCATCGATGTTATTGACGCCGTAAGTCCAGGGCGCCCCCATTGCGGCAAACCTCTCGACGACAGCAGTTATGTCGGAATCGCCGGTTTTGCCTTCGACAACTTCCTCGGCCAAATAATCGAATGACAATGAGCAGCGCTGCACTTTTTGCATAAGGTCGTCGAGAACCTGACGCACAGACGCTTCGCTCAGATACATCGTGTTTCCTTCCCAGATGACATGCGTGGGAACCGCCGCGTCGAAACCATGTTCGCTCAGCAGAGCAATCAACCCATCGGTGACGTAGTTGGCCCCGATATAACAGGTGTTGGGATCCACGCCGCCGGCGGCGAGTTTCGCCCTTTTCAGCGCCTGCGTTTCAGGGGCGTCTATCTCGAAGAATGTGACGTCGGGCGCGGCCCAGCGTTGCGGCCTCGTGTCCAGGCCGGCGCCAAGTATGACGACCTGGCGGGCGCCTTGTCGCAGACAGCGATCCAGCCAGTCGTCGAAATAACGGGTTCGCAGTCTTACATTGATTCTGATTGGCGGGAACGATTCCGAAATGCGGTCCGCGGCAAGTTTGGTTTCTTCGTCCAGAAAGAGACGGACGTAAGGATCGCGGTATAGCGGGACAGCTTCCCTGTTTTCGTCATTCCGATATTCGGCCACAACGAAGGCGGTTCCCGCGACATTGCGAATCGAAGCCATGATCTTTCCCCTGTGCCGCCAAGCGGACCATAGCAGGTCGCCGGGTCGGAGTTAGGGCGTGCAGGTTTCAACGCGCGCGAGCAGCTAGTTTGCGCCGCTATATGAGAACCCGCCCGTTCCATAAACCTGGAGGTCCGGGGTTACCAGATAACCTGCGCGCCCCCGGACGGACCCGATGGAGCTCGGGCCTCTGTTCGTTGACGAGCTTGATATCCAACCCGTATTCCAGTTGGTTCCCCCGCCCGCGACTCCCTGAAAATCAGTCTCGACGCCGACGACAATCTTATCCGACACTTGCCAGTTATATCCCACCTGACCGCCGCCCGCGAAATGCGGGCCGGCCGTCCAGGCGAAACCCATTTGAGGAGCCGACGCAAAAGCGGTCGAGTAAGCGAAGGCGCCCGGAGTTGTAACGCGCGACCAATCCGGAGACGCAACAGGATTGTTCCAGAAACTTCCCGCGTTCAACCCCGCGTAAAATCCGGTCCACATTGGAAGCGGCGCGACTGAAACCTTGGAGGAAATCAGTTCCTCGCCATGAGCGAAGGGAGCGAGAAGAAGGCTTGCGAAAATAAAGGCACTGGAAAGCGTCTTCATCGTTTTCCTCCCGAACGCTCAGCTGACGCCCCGCCGTAAGCGGAGGGCAAGAGTCGATTAGTCCTGTTTGACGCAAGTGCCGGTTATGGAAACCGTCATCTTATGCGAGGCCGCGTTCACGGCGTATAATTCTACGACCCCGTTCGTGCGGTTGATATTGCCACCTTGGCCCTTGCCATTCTTGAACACATAGAAAGTGTCGTTCTTGCGAATGAGCGAAAAGCTGCCGTCCAGGGCGCTGACGCCCACGAGCTTTACCGTGCTGCCCTTGATTTCGAGCGAGAATGGCTCGGATTGCGCGGGGCCTGCGTCCTGGGCGGCCGCCTGGCATTGAAAGGCAATTGGTCCCTCTTCAGCGGCGGCAGAATTTACGGCGATGAGTAAGGCGATCAGGCTCAGCGATTTCATTTTTCACCCCGCTTCAAATTGAGATGTGAGGACTGTTCCATCGGAGCCTACTTTCAAAGGCTTTCGAAATTCGATCACCAGAGGGTGTTCTGCACTTTATGGCATGAATTCGGCGGCGCGATCGCCTTTGTTCCAATCTCTTGCATAAGCGCGAGGAAGCCTCGGCTTCCGCGCCCGCGTTCAGAGCCGCTCGATCTTGCGCGCGGCCTCATCGATCAGGTCGGCGACCGAGAAAAGCAGTTCCTTTTCCGGATGTCCGGACAGGCGCTGCTGAAGAACGGCCTTGAGATTGCTCATCGCCCGGAAGACCGGCCCCGCTTCCACGACTTCGCTCCTCTTGCGCAGTTCCTCGAGCCGCGCGAGCGCGCCTTCGGCCTCGGCGCGGTTCTCGGCAAGATGGGCCGAACCAGCCTCGGTGATCGCGTAAAGCTTCTTGGCGCCTTCCATCGCCCTGGCTTCGACCTGGCCGAGCTCCTCGAGCAAGGTCAGCGTCGGATAGACGATGCCGGGGCTCGGCGCATAGGCGCCGCCGGTGCGCGTCTCGATCTCGCGGATGACGTCATAGCCGTGCCGGGGTTCGCTCTCCAGCAGGAGTAGCATGACGAGACGCAACTCGCCCCCCTCGAACATACGCCGCCGCCCGCGTCCGGCGCCGCGTTCGCCCTCGGCAGACCGGCCAAAGCCCCTGCGACCGAAGCCTTCACTGTGGCGACCGCGCATGGCGTGGGGGATGCCGAATGGGTGGCGTTCGCAGGATTGGGGGTATTTGTGGAGGTGATTCATTAGATATTTCTCCTATCTATTCGATGCATCTAAGATATATCTTATAAAACGACAGTCAAGGCCCCCTTGGAAATTCTTGCTGGCGAAGCGCATTGCGGACGGGTGTCGCAACTCCTTGAGAAAAGCGGGGTCCGGGCGGGTTTTGGGCCACAAATGGTCGGTCGACAGAACTGCCTTGCGCCAGAATTGGGCTCAAAACCCTCCCGCGGATTCTGCGAAAGTCAGCGCCACTTCTCAGTGTAGGGCGTCGCCCGCGCCGGTTTCATGCGCCGCCGCTCTTCGAATGCGGCGTACCCATGTAGGGGAACTGATTCAGAGTGTCGGTGTGAGGCTTGAGACCGGTGGGCGGGCACTGGTTTTTTGTAAGGAACGCGATGCGATAATCGATCACGTCGTCAGTAAAGAGCCGACCGTTGGGATATTTTGCGGGCTTCGACGGATCGTAGCTTAGCACATCCGGAAGCGTGCGCTCCTTGTCGATCGCGGCAATTGCTTCCTCGCGCGTGTAATTGCCGGTATGCCCCAGAAGATGCACGAACTGCTCGAGCCATCGTTCCCGGTCGTCGACGGGCTCGCTCGCGTTGTACTCTTCCTTTGTGTCGTCGGTATTGAAGAAGCTGCTGACGCTCGGATGGCCTGCGCGATCAACGTGAATATACTCTCCGTCGCGTCTTACGCTGCACCGTCCCCATATATTTATTTCGGGTTTGGGAGCGAGTTCGCTCGTTGGCAGCTCGATCACAATCGAGAACACGTTCGCTTCCGTATTCGAATCCACGCCGGTCCATGGAGATTTACCGCCGAGATGAGGTTCGGTGAAGTTTCGCTTTCCTCTCGTGTCGAAGAGGTTCTTGATTCCGTCGAAGTCGAAAAAGAAGGCGTCGCTGCGGCTGCCAGCAAAAAATGTGTAATGGCCCGACATGATGATATTCGGCTCTGGGCCGAAGGAGACCTCGGCGTCAGCAATTATCTTGGTCCCCAGCGCTTCGACCGAGCGCGCCTCCGAGCCCGTCGCCGCGAAGACATTGACAGTCTGTCTGCCGTTTTTTGGAACCGAGAATACATAGCTGAATGCGATGTCCGTCAGATAATCACCGTCGTTGTCGATGTTGAGGCGATAGATCGCGTCGGGATGAAGCGCGTCGGCAGTTGGATTTGCATTTAGGATGATCACGGTCCTGTTCTTGTCGACAGGCGACTGAAATGCATACAGATCGCAGAGGTCGAGTCGTTGATCGCCGAGCGGCGGGCCAAGACTTAGTCCAGTGAAGTGATTTGACATTCGAATCTCCCATCAAGCAAGATTTCAGTCGGGTCTTTTGAGTGTGTCTTACAGTAGAAAAGCGGTTCTGTTGGATCATCGCGAAAATCGCGGCGCCGAAGGTAAAAGAACTTCAGTTGCGCAGGTGGAAGGTCGTTTCTGTAACCGGCGCCGGGCGCGTGGTGGCGACGTCGAACGCTTCACCAACACGAATATCACTTATTCGTTCCCGACGACATTGATGAAAATTGCGCGGGCAGGTGGGCGCAGCGACGTATAAACCCGTTGATTGGCGTTCCGCTGACGGACGCCCTTCAACAATAAGCAAAGTCGATCCACACGATCGTCAGCTTTGCCATGGCCAGTCGCAATTGCCCTGGCAGATGTTTGCAGCATTTTGCGCGGGAGGGCGCGTCGCCTCTGTTATAACTATCGCGGAGGCCCGCAGCAGCTTGGCCGCGAGTGGAGGGGTTTAGTTACCCCTCGGCCCCACCACCGTCGTCCCCAGCGGTCTCCGCCGCCAGATACCGCTCCAGCGCCGTGGGCCTGCGTCGTCTCGCCTTCGCCAGCGCCGCATCGCTGTAATAGGCGCGCGGCCCGTTCGCCCCGTCCATCCCATAACGCGCGGCGCGGAGCGCCCTCGGCCGCAGCGCCGCGATCAGCCGCGCCTCGACCTGCGAGATGGTGACATTGTCCACGACATAGCCGCCGCGCCGGTCGACATGGGCGATCTCGTCGCGAACGAGTCGGTTGAGCGTCGCGGTGAGATTGTCGCGCACATTCTGCGACAGCAGCAGGAGCGAGGAGTCCTGCGGGTCGATCTCGCTCATGTCGCCGTGGACGGGCCGCGCGAGGCGCAGCATGGTTTTCATCGCGCGGATGTCGACCGGCTCTTCCTCGTCGTCGGTGAGATCGATCGGCGCGGTGAACTGGCGCCGCTCGCGCGCCTCGAAGCCGCGTTTGAAGATCTCCGACAGAAACTTCATGATGAATAGAAAAGCGTCCTGCGCCACGGCGACGCCGATCGCCATCGTGGAGTCGGGCGTGAAGCTCCAGAAGGCTTCGCGCGCGAGTTCGAACTTGTTGCGCTCGGTGGAATGAGCCCGCAGGAAGGCGTCGCTCTTCTTGAGCAGGTCGCGCACCTCGTCTTCCGAGAGCCCAACGGTCTTCGCCGCGACGACGCAGGCGTCGACCAGCTCCTTCGCTGTGTTGAAACCATTGGCGGCGGCCGTTCGGTCGGACGCCGGCGCCGCGCGGATTTTGGCGACGACAGCGTTGAGTTCGTCGCGCAGGCCGCCGTCGAGGCTGCATTTCTTGTCGAAAGCCGCGCGCGCGGCGATGGTCTCGTCGCGCGCCGAGAGAAGATCGCGCGCCTCGCCCTGCGGCTCGCAGGTGAAATCGCGCGGCACGGAGGCGGGCAAGGCGTTGGACTGGCGCGCGGCGGCGAGGATCGGCTCGCAGAGCGGCTTTGCTTCATGCACGCGGCTCCAGGTCGGATCCACCCGAAGCTGATCGCGCAGGGCGGCGAGATCGCGCAGCGTGGCGTCGAGATCGAGCGCGGCTTCGCCCTTGGGCATCGGGCGCTTGGCCGCGGCGGCGGCGACTTCGGCCTTCTGCTTGAAAGCGATCGACTGCGCGGCGAGCGCGTCGCGCTTTCTCAATGCGGCGGCGCGTTCCGTCGTCGGGCCGGCGAGCGTCTGGCGGATGGTGGCGGCGCGGCGGTTGGCTTCCTCCGCCTTTACCCGATGCGCCCGGCAATTGGGGCCACAGGCCGCGCCCCTGTTGTCGAGCCCGTGTTCCGCGTCGACCGCGAGCTGTTCCTCGCGCTGCGCCTCGGCGTTGAGCGCGGCGATCTCCTCCTGTTTGGATTTGATGATCGCCTCGAAATTTGCGGCGCTTTTTTCGAGAGCCGCCATCTCAGCGCGGGCCTCTTCATATTGACGGTTCGCAGCCTGCGCGCTTTCGAGTTCCGCCGCCGCCTCGCGCGCGGCCTTGGCCAGCACCGCCTGCTGGGCTTCCTGACTCTTGCGGATCGCGTCGCGCAGCGCGGGGCCGGCGGCGCGGGCCGTGTCGATCAGCCCGTCGAGCGCGCCGAGATAGGCGGCGAAGGAAGCGTTCGCCCCGATCTTCGCGGAACTCGCTTCATAGGCGGCGCCGATCTGCTTTGTCGCCGGCAGAACGACTTCGGCCGCGAGCTCCATGGGCTGCAGTTCGGCGACGATCTTGCGCGAGCTGAGTTTGAAGATGTTGTTGTAATAGTAAGTGAAGGAGAAAAAGGCCGAGATCGAGAAGACGAACAGGAACACCGCCGCCGTGACGATGGTCTTCATGACCATGCGCTCGCGCGCCATGTGCCGGCGCGCGATCAGCGCGGCGAGATCGGTCCCGAGCGACCAGGAGGTCGAGGCCAGCATGACGAGAACGGCCGAGGTGGCGACGAGCGTGCCGATGATGCCGACCGGGTCGCCGGGCTCCTTCTGCATGATGTCGATCATGCCCGAAGAGGTCGTGTAGAAGACCCAGGCGAGAACCGGCAGGGTGACCGCCATGCCGACGCGGCCGAGGTCGAAGTCGCCGGCCCAGAAACGCCGGAACGGCGCCAGCAGCGTCCGCGTCGAAAGGGGGCGGGTTGCGGCGGGGGAATCGGGGCGCGCAGGCGGGCTCGCGACAGTCATTGAACCGAAAAGCTCCTCAATCCACGCCCCGCCGCTAGAGCGGTTTCTTGATGGACCTGAAATGAGACCTATTTTGGCCTTTTCGCAAGCAACCCGGGCGCGGAGCGCACAGGCGGGCGGGCGGCCGGGTTTTCCTCCCGGAACTTTCGTGTTAGAGGGCGCAGAGGCTCCATGAGTAGCGCCGGCGCGAGCATCGCGGCAGATAGCGCGCCGGGCCTTTTGTCTCGCGGCCCCTTGAAGGTCGCGCAACACAACAGGAACAAGCCGTGTCCATACCTTTCCGTTACGTTGCGAAGATCGGCGCCTATCTCGTCAAGCAGCATCTCATGGGTCGCAAGCGCTATCCGCTGGTCCTGATGCTGGAGCCGTTGTTCCGCTGCAATCTGGCCTGCGCCGGTTGCGGCAAGATCGATTATCCCGACCACATCCTGAACAAGCGCCTGTCCGTCGAGGAGTGCCTCGCCTCTGTGGACGAATGCGGCGCGCCGGTCGTCGTCATCGCCGGCGGCGAGCCGCTGCTGCACAAGGATCTCCCGGCGATCGTCGAGGGCATCACGAAGCGCGGCAAATTCGCCATCGTGTGTACTAACGCCTTGCTGCTGGCGAAGAAAATCGATCAGTACAAACCCTCTCCCTATTTCACCTGGTCGATCCATCTCGATGGCGACAGGGAGATGCACGATCACGCCGTGAGCCAGGAAGGCGTCTACGATCGCGCCGTCGAGGCGATCAAGCTGGCGAAATCCAAGGGTTTCCGCGTCACCACGAACAGCACCTTCTTCGCGGGCGCCGATCCGGAGCGCGTCGCCAAGTTCCTGGACGAGACGACCGCCATGGGCGTCGACGGCATGACCGTGTCGCCCGGCTACGCCTATGAGCGCGCGCCCGACCAAACCCACTTCCTCAACCGCCAGAAGACGAAGGAACTGTTCCGCGCCATTCTCCGCCGCGGCCGGGGCGGGCGGAACTGGGCCTTCCAGCAGTCTGGGCTGTTCATGAATTTCCTCGCGGGCAACGAGAGTTACGCCTGCACGCCTTGGGGCAACCCGCTGCGCACGGTGTTCGGCTGGCAGCGGCCCTGCTATCTTCTGGGCGAAGGCTATGTGCCGACCTTCAAGCAGTTGATGGAAGAGACCAATTGGGACGCTTACGGCGTCGGCAATTACGAAAAATGCGCCGACTGCATGGTCCATTGCGGCTTCGAGCCGACGGCCGTGGCGGATACGGTGATGCGCCCGTGGAAAGCGGCGGCGGTCGCCCTCTTCGGCGTGCGCACCGAAGGCCCGATGGCGCCCGACATTTCGCTCGAGAACCAGCGCCCGGCCGAATATGTCTATGACGAGAACATCGCCCGGCTCTCAGAGATCCGCGAGCACGAGGCCAAGAAGCGGTCCGAGGAGCGGCCCACAGCGGCCTAAGGACCGGAAGGCGGCGCGGGAATCGAGGCCCGCGAGAATCAGCCCACCCATCTGACGGGGCGCGCGAACCAGTTCGCGCGCCACTGTTTTTTTGCAGATGTCGCCCGCCGGCGTCAGCGCCTTGGCGGCGAGCGGCGGCAGGGCGCGATGCGCCGGATCGCTGATGGCGCGGACGACGGCGAAGGGAATGCCCCGGTCGCGGGCGAAATCCGCGGCGAGATGCGATTCCATATCGACGGCGCGGGCCCGGGCGCTGTCGCGTAGATGGGCTTTGGCGCGCCGGTCCATCGCCGGATGATCGACCCCGACAATGGCGCCGGAAACGGCCCGGCAGCGCTTGGCGGCGACGCCTTCTGCAAGCGCGTCAGAGAGGCGTCCGTGGGTCTGGTGGCGATGGTGGCCGAAGACGACGGTGTCGGCGATGAGGAGATCGCCGGGGCGCAGCGAATGGTCGAGGGCCCCTGCGAGACCGAAGCTGACGACGGCGGAGAAGCGCTGTTCCTGAAGCCTGTCGAGATCGGCGCGCAGCTTGGCGACATTGGCGCCGCTGCAAAGGGCGATCACGCCCTCGCCGGCGACGCAGGCGGCTTCGCGCTTCATGCCGGTGACGACGAGGATCGGGCCGGGGGCGGAAACGACGGTCTCCCGCCGGCGGCTCTCAAGCAGCGTCATAGGCGCCCTCCTGTTCGGGACCGTCGCGATAAGTCCCCGTGTTCGAGCGCAAAGTCAACGGTCGACAGGGACGCGGGCAGGAAACGAGCGGCGATCTCTCGGCGAAAATCCCTCCCCCTTGCGGGGAGAGTGGCGCGCGAAGCGCGACGGCTGGGGGTCGCGCCGTTATCCGGCCTGTTGTGGCTGACCCAACCCGACCCCGCTTCGCGGGGTCACCCTCCCCGTAAAGGGGAGGGATAGCTTGCGCCCGGCCTGCGTTACAGCCCCACCGTCACCAGCTTGCTGTTCGTGCTCAGCAGGTTCCGGTAGCGCGCCAGCGCCCACAGCGGGAAGAATTTCGCATAGCCGTGGTAGCGAAGGTAGAAGACGCGCGGGAAGCCCGTGGCGGTGAAGCGGGCTTCGTTCCAGAGACCGTGCTGGGCCTGCGTCGCCTGCAGATACGCGACGCCCCGCGCCACGGCCGGATGATCCACGTCGCCCGAGGCCATCAGCGCCAGCAACGCCCAGGCGGTCTGCGAAGCGGTGGAGGGGGCGGGCTCATAGCCCTTGTAGTTCATCTTGTAGCTGGAGAGATCCTCGCCCCAGCCGCCGTCGTCGTTCTGGATCGAGACGAGCCAGTTCACGGCGCGGCGGTAGGCGTCGTGCGCATGCGGCAGCCCGGTGGCGTTGAGCGCGCAGAGCGCCGACCACGTGCCATAGATGTAATTGGCCCCCCAGCGGCCGAACCAGGACCCATCCTTCTCCTGATCCCTGATCACATAATCGACGCCGCGCTTGACGCAGTCGCTGGTTTCTACCGTGTCGCCGAGCTGGGCGAGCAGCGAGATGCAGCGCGCCGACACGTCCACCGTCGGCGGATCGAGCAGGGCGCCATGGTCGGCGAAGGGGATGTGGTTGAGGTAGTGATAGGTGTTGTCGGCGTCGAAGGCGCCCCAGCCGCCGTTCTTCGACTGCATGCCCTCGATCCATTCCTTCGCGCGGGCGATGCGCTCGGCATAGGGCTTGGCGTTCTCATTGGCCGTAAGTCGGTCCATGGCGGAGGCGACGACGGCGGTGTCGTCCACGTCAGGGTAATAAGCGTTGGCGTATTGGAAGGCCCAGCCGCCCGGACGCAGATCGGGACGCTGCGCGGCCCAGTCGCCCTTCACGTCCAGCACCTGAAGCGGCGCGAGCCAGTCGAGCGCCTCGCGCGCCCGTTCGCGCGCGTCGTCGTCGCCGGTTTCGAGCAGCGCATGGGCGACGAGCGACGTGTCCCAAATGGGCGAGACGCAGGGCTGGCAATAGGCTTCCGTCTCATTGACGACGAGCAGCCGCTCGATCGATTCGCGCGCGTCCTTCACGCGCTGATCGGTCTCGGGGACGCCGAGCACGTCATACATGAGCAGGCTGTTGACCATCGCCGGGAAGATCGCGCCGAGACCGTCGACGCCGTTGAGGCGCTCGGTGGTCCAGCGTTCCGCGAGTTCGATCGAGCGCGCGCGCGTCGGCTTCGGCATATAGGGCTCGATCAGCCGCAGGAGCTTGTCGATCTCGCCGAAAATATGCGCCCAGGGCCAGGTCTGGTGTTCGCCCTTGGGCCACACTTTCACCTCTTCCGGCGGCGTCGTGAAAAGCTCCTGAATGCGCACGCCCTTGGGATTTTTTGCCTGCGGCTTCTTCGTCATCAGGACGAGAAGCGGCACGAGCACGGTGCGGCCCCAATAGGAAATCTTGTCGAGATGGAAGGGGAACCATCTTGGCAGCAGCATGATTTCAACCGGCATCACCGGCACGCCGCGCCACGGGATTTCGCCATAGAGCGCGAGCAGCGAGCGCGTGAACACATTGGAGGTCGCCGCGCCGCCATGGGCGAGGATCGCCTCGCGGGCGCGCTTCATATGCGGCGCGTCGATGTCGTCGCCGATCATCTTGAGCGCGAAATAGGCCTTCACGCTGGCGCTGATGTTGAAGTCGCCGTCCTGAAACAGCGGCCAGCCGCCATGGCGCTCGCTTTGCGAGCGGCGCAGATAGACGCCGATCTTGCGCTCGAGTTCGGCGTCGACCGGCTCGGCGCGGTAATGCCGCATCAGCACATATTCGGCGGGAATGGTCGTGTCCGCTTCCAGCTCGAAGCACCAGTGGCCGTCGGCTTTTCCGAGCGCGAGGAGCGCGCGCTTGGCGCTCTGGATGCTGGCGTCGAGCGCCTCGGCGCCGTTCGGGGCCAGTGTCGTGTCGACGCGCGCGGCTGCGTTCATGGTCAATCCTTTTTCTGAATGGGTCATTTAGGCGATGCGGAGCGTTGCGGCCTGCGGGCCGGCGTGCGGCTTCACGACGATTTCCACGTCCTGCCCCAGCGCGACAAGGAAACGCAGCAGCCGCTCCACGGAAAATTGCCGGAAGTCGCCATGCAGCAACTTCGAAACATCGGGTTGCTTCACGCCGAAGAGCCGGGCCGCCTCGATTTGCTTGAGGCCGCGCTCCGTCAACAGCGTGTGGATAATGGTCACCAGCTGCGCCTTGAGGAGATGATCCTCGGCCGCCGGCGCTACGGGGGGTGAAAGCTCTTCGCTCATCTTGCTCTGGGAAATCGGTCGGAACCGCCGATGGGCGTCCCGGATATAGTGATTTAACCATATCGTCAAGCGCCCCCCGCCGCCGGCTCTGGCGCGTCGATTGCACTGAGGGCCAGGACGCACCTTTCCGGTCCCGGCGTCCGACTTTGTTTGAAAGAGGCAGGCCCATGGACGAGCTTTTTGTGATTTGTCGGACAGTCGAGATCGAGGACGGCGAAGCCACCGGCTTCGTCCTGATGAAGGCGGAGGAGAGCGGCGAAACCGCGCCCTGGCCGATCCTCATCTCCCGAAAAGGCAATAATTTCTACGGCTTCGAAAACGCCTGCCCGCATGAGGGGACGCGGCTCGACACGAACCCCGGCTCCTTCATGGACGAGGAGAACAATTTCATCGAATGCGGCCGGCACCACGCCCAGTTCGACATCGACACGGGCGAATGTTTCATCGGCCCCTGCCAGGGCGCCCGCCTGACCCCCATCAAGCTGGTCATCGACGACGGCGACGTCTGCGTGACCGGCGTCATGCTGGCCGATGCGTGAGGGCCGGCGATGACCGACATGCAGGAACTGCAAAGGCGCAAGAAGCTCATCAATCTCGCGATCGTCCATGTCGATCCGGAGGCGTTCGTCGCGAATTATCTCGGCTGGCTGGAAATAACGACGTTCATCACGGCGCTTCGCGCAGGCGAGGTCGAGGTCCCGGCCGACGGCGTGACCCCGCAACTCACGCCGCAGCAGCTCAAGGGCGGCGTCGCCGCCAAATATGGCGTTGACGCGCGTCTTCGCCTTTTGCATGACCGCGGCGCTGAAGGGCGACAAGGCTGCGGTCGAGAAGGTCGAGGCGGCGCTCACCGAGGAGCTCGGCAAGGACTTCCCCGGCTCGGTCGCCTTCTGGAGCTTCCGCTCGGCGAACGACTCGCCGATCAGCCTCGAAGACCACGTCGGCGCGGCGGCCTACAAGATGCTCGCCGGCGACATTCCGCCGCCGCCCATGCGGGCGCGGGAAAACTGGAATGCGGGCCTGCGATTCTTCGAAAAGGCGCGGCAGTCCAATTTCGTGCAGGAGATCATGTATCCGCTGGCGCTCTGGACGCGCGCGAAATGGAGCGAGACGCAGGAGAAAGGCATCGCCTTCCTCGCCCATATCGAGGACAGCGTGCCGGAACTGCAGCAGTGTCTGGCCGAGACCAGAAACGATCAGGCCTTTGTCGCCAATATGTTGCTGAAGATGGCCCCGGCCATCGAGCAGGACCTGAGCGACGACATGGCGGGCTTTCTGCGGTCGCTGGCGAGACGGGGCTAGCCGTCGCGGTGGGAGGGGCGGAAGCCTTTCCTATTCCCTTCCCGCGGCGGGTCCTGTAAAACCCGCCGCATCGCAACATCAGCCGCCGCCCCGGGTTCGCCAAAGGTCAAGCCTGCGGACCGGCGCGCGGCTCTTTATCTTTGAAAGCCGGCCGGTTCCATGCAACTGCGCAACATCGCCATCATCGCCCACGTCGACCATGGCAAGACCACGCTCGTCGACTGCCTCCTGCGTCAGTCGGGCGCCTTCCGCGAGAACCAGCGCGTCGCCGAGCGCGTCATGGATTCGAACGATCTCGAAAAGGAACGCGGCATCACCATCCTCGCCAAGGCGACCTCGGTCGTCTGGAAGGACATCCGCATCAACATCGTCGACACCCCCGGCCACGCCGATTTCGGCGGCGAGGTCGAGCGCATCCTCTCCATGGTCGACGGCGCCATCGTGCTCGTCGACGCGGCGGAAGGCCCGATGCCGCAGACGAAATTCGTCGTCGGCAAGGCGCTCAAGATCGGCCTGAAGCCGATCGTCTGCGTCAACAAGGTCGACAAGCCCGACGCCCGCGTGCAGGAAGTCGTCAATGAGGTCTTCGACCTCTTCGCCGCGCTCGACGCCACCGACGAGCAGCTCGACTTCCCGATCATTTACGGCTCCGCCAAGCAGGGCTGGATGGCCGAGGAGCCGGACGGGCCCGCAGGACAGCATGGGCCCGCTGTTCGATCTCGTGCTCAAGCACGTGCCGCAGCCGAAGGTCGAGGAAGGCGGTTTCCGCATGCTCGGCACGCTGCTCGAGGCCAACCCCTATCTCGGCCGCATCGTCACCGGCCGCGTCTTCGCCGGCTCCGTGAAGCCCAATCAGCCGGTGAAGGTGCTGGACCGCACCGGCAAGGTCGTCGAGCAGGGCCGCGTCTCGAAAATTCTCGCCTTCCGCGGCATCGAGCGCCAGCCGATCGATGAGGCCGAGGCCGGCGACATCATCGCCATCGCCGGACTGGAGAAGTTCAACGTCGCCGACACGCTTTGCGCGCTGGAGGTGAGCGAGCCCCTGCAGGCGCAGCCGATCGATCCGCCGACGCTGTCCATGACCTTCCTCGTCAACGACAGCCCGCTCGCGGGCACGGAGGGCGACAAGGTGACGAGCCGCATGATCCGCGCGCGTCTCTTCAAGGAGGCCGAGGGCAATGTCGCGCTGCGCGTCGAGGACGCGCCGGCGGGCGACGCCTTCATCGTCTCCGGCCGCGGCGAATTGCAGCTCGCGCATTCTGATCGAGACCATGCGCCGCGAGGGTTTCGAACTCGGCGTGTCGCGTCCGAAGGTGGTGTTCCGAAGGACGAGAATGGCGATCTTCTGGAGCCGATCGAAGAGGTCGTCATCGACGTCGACGAGGAGCATTCCGGCGTCGTCGTGCAGAAGATGTCCGAGCGCAAGGCCGAGATGATCGAGATGCGCCCGTCGGGCGGCAATCGCCTGCGTCTCGTGTTCCATGCGCCGACGCGCGGCCTCATCGGCTATCAGGGCGAACTGCTCACCGACACGCGCGGCACGGCGATCATGAACCGCCTGTTCCACGAGTATGCGCCCTACAAGGGCGACATTCAGGGACGTCGCAACGGCGTGCTGATCTCCAACGAGCCGGCGAGGCCGTCGCCTACGCCATGTGGAAGCTCGAGGATCGCGGGCCGATGATGATCGAGCCGGGCTGGAAGGTCTATCGCGGCATGATCGTCGGCGAGCATACGCGCGACAATGATCTCGAAATCAACGTGCTGAAGGGCAAGCAGCTCACCAATATCCGCACCCAGTCGAAGGACGAGGCCGTGCGCCTGACGCCGCCGATCCAGATGACGCTGGAAAAGGCGCTCGCCTATATCGAGGACGACGAGCGCGTCGAAGTGACGCCCAAGTCGATCCGCCTGCGCAAGGTCTATCTCGATCCCAACGACCGCAAGAAGTTCGGCAAGGGCAAGGCCGCGCTCGTCGCCTGACAACGCTGATCGTGAGCAAATCCCTCCCCTTTACGGGGAGGGTGGGGCAATGCCCATTGGCGTCATCGCGGCGTGGCCCCCCACCCGGCGGTCTTCGACCGCCGACCTCCCCGCGAGGGGGAGGCATGGGGCGCGGCAAGTTCGTATTTCTGCCGCAAAAGAAAAAGCCCGGCGCTCGCGCCGGGCTTTTTTTATTCACACCGCCTTCGACCCCGGCGTCTCGCCCTTCTGATAGGCGGTGCCGAACACATAATCCCACCAGATGGCGTGCACGCCGAAACCCTTCTCCGCGTCGCGGAAGTGGTGGAGCATATGCAGCCGCTTCACCAGCTTGCCGAAGTCGGAGGTCGGCTGTCCGTGATGCGTCCAGTAGTGCACGCAGTCGTAAGCGACATAGCCGGCCATGAAGCCCGCGAGCACCGGCCACGCGAAACTCGCGCCGAAGATCAGCCGGATGATCGACAGCGCGATCAGCATGATCGGCGCCGACAGCAGCGGCGGCATGACGAGCCGCAGCGGGTCGTTGGGGTAGATGTGATGCACGCCGTGGATCAGGAACTGGAAGCGCGGGCCCAGCCCGAAGGGCAGCGGAAACACGGTGTGGAAGAGATAGCGATGGCCGAAATATTCGGTCAGCGTCCAGGCCAGATAGCCGATGACGAGGCCGAGCAGCACCAGCGCCGCGCCATTCAGCGACAGCGAATAGAAGACCAGCCCGAAAATGATCGGCGTATAGATGATCACCGGCGTGAGGTGATGCACGCGCGACAGCTTGTCGAGAAGATCGCTCTCGAAGAGACGCGGCGAGGCGTCGAGGGCTTCGGTTCTGCTTTCCTGCGTCATGTGCTTACTCCGCCGCCGCTGCGACCGACGGGGCCGCCTGGACGACATTCTCCGAGCGCGTGCCGAGCGACCAGGTCGGGTCGAACACGAAAGTCACGAGCAGCGCCAGCCATGAGCGATGGCAGCGCAGATCGTCGTAGAACTCCGGCGCCATGGCTTTCAGGGCGGGCAGGCGCGACCACGGAATTTCATGAAAGTCGTGATGCTCGTTGTGATAGCCGATGTTGAGCGCGAGCTTGTTGAGCGGGCCGTAGTAATCGAAGGTGCCCTGATCGGGGCCGAAGGCGAAATGCTCCTGCAGCCAGCGCGCGCTCAAGGGATGCAGCCCGCCCACCGAGAACCAGAAGGAGAAGAACAGATAGAGCAGGGCGTTGGCGCCGAAGGCCCAGAGCATGAAGAGATCGAAAGCGGCGATGACCGCGATGTTGATATAGGTCCATTTGCCCATGATCGGCACGGTCCCCTTCAGCCGCGACAGGCGCGCAAGCTGTATGGCGGGAAAGCCGAAGAGCCACACGGCCTTGCGCCATGTGCTGTTGCCGACCCACTCCACTTCCCACTGGCTCGGAATATCGGCGTCGTAATCATAGGCCGAGAGATGCGAGTGGTGCTTGATGTGATAGCAGCGAAAGCCCATCGCGGTCGGGAAGGCGTTGGGCAGATCGGCGAGGATCGCCGTCCATTTATTGGCGAGCGGATTGTCGAACACGCAATTGTGAATCGCGTCGTGGATGACGACGAAATTGGCGTGATTGGCGAAGGCGCCGACGCAGATGGCGAGGATCAGCGACAGCCACCAATAGGAGAGGCCGAGCCAGCCGAGCCAGGCGGCGATCAGAAACTGACCGGCGAAGATCGCCGCGGTAATCTTGAAAGTGACGGGGTCCTTGCCGAACAGCTCGCGCACCTGCGGGTATTTCTGGAGGATCTGCTGGCGCCGCTCGACATGCGAGCGGTCGACGCCCTGGGCGGTGACCGAAATGCCGTTCATGAGGCTGCTCCGAGCTGCTTTTCGTAAATGCGATGGATCTTGTCGATCTGCCCGCCGAACATTTCGATCGGCCGGCGCATGGCGATATTGTCCTCCAGCACCCAGCCCGCTTCGAGCTGTCCGATCGAGGCGGACGCGCCGCGACGGCGCATTTCCTCGATCATGCCGAGCAGCACGGCGCCGCCCGTGGCGCTGTTTTGGAGCGCCTTGCGCGTCCCGAGCAGAACGATGCGCGCCGCATTGAACTTATGATGGCGCATGCGCGAAATAAGCTTGGGCAGGCCGAAGGGGAACAGCCGCCCGTCGAAATCCGAGACGATCTCGAAGAGATTGGGCAGTGCGATCATGAAGGACACAGGCTTGCCGTCGAGTTCCGCGACGACGCCGAACTCCGGCGGCATGACGATTTTCAGCGCGTCGGCGGTCGAGTCGAACTCGGCCTTTGTGAAAGGCACGAAGCCCCAATTGTCGCGCCAGCCGTCGTTGAACAGCTCTTCCATCAGCGCCGTTTCGCCGGTCTTCAGCGTCGCCATGTCGAGCTGGCGAAGCTTCAGGCGCGCCTGCCATTCCTTGCGGTTCGTGATGCGCGGCTTTTCACTGAAAAGCGCTTCATCGATGGCGAAGCGGTAGGAGATGAGGTCCTTCGCCTTGTCGTAGCCGAGCGACTCGAGATGGCGCGAGAGGTACGGCGGATGCCAGGGCATGAAGATCATCGGGGTCGCCGTGAAACCCTCGACGAGCATTCCGCATTCGCCGTTGATCGTCGGCGAGAAGGGGCCGTTGATCCGCGTCGCGCCCTTGCCCCTGAGCCAGTCTTCGGCGGCGTCGGTCAGCGCCCGCACCACTTCGAGGTCGTCGATCGCGTCCAGCGCGCCGAACTGCGCCGGGCTCGCGCCGACGGGGACGACCCCCGGCTTGTAGACATGCGCCGAGATGCGGCCGACCCATTCGCCATCCCGGCGGGCGAGAAACTTCCGGTCCTCGACCAGCTTGTAATGCGGATTGAGCAGATGGGCGAAGAGCGTCCAGCGCTCGATGTCGAGCGGCGGCGCGAAGCCCTCCGCGCCCTTGTAGAGAAGGCGCGGCAGCTTGCAGAAGGTCGTAAAGCGCGCGATGCCTTCGACCGGGACGACTTCGATTCGCGCCATGCCCTAAAGTCCTAAGCTGCAAATGAGGCGCGCGGAAAGCGTCAAGATGACGCGCCCGCGCGAGAGGATCAGGCCGCCGCGCCCGACATGGCCGCCGCGACGATGCGCTGGGCCTCCTCGGAGACGGGCGGGATGTCCCGCAGCGCCGCGATGACGCCGCGGATTTCCGCCTCGGTGTGATTGGCGGAGAAGAAGAAGCGCAGGCGCGGCCCGTCCTTGGGCACGCCGATGCGCACGACCGGCGGAACGTAATAGCCCTTTTCGAGCAGATGACGCGCCGCCCACATGGTTTCGAGATCGCTCTCGAAGAGGATCGGCACGACGCCGCGCCCGATCGCCGGGCCGGTGGAAAAGCCATTCTCATGCGCGACTTGACGGAACAGCTCGGCGTTGCGGGCCAGCTTGTCGATGCGCCATGTCTCTTCCTGCATGAGCTGCAGGGCCGTGCGCGCCGCCGCCAGAACCACGGGCGAGAAGCCCACGCTATAGACGAAGCCCGGCAGCGTGAAGCGGAACCAGTCGATGACTTCCTTCTTCGCGCAGATATAGCCGCCGCAGGACGCGAGGCTCTTCGACAGCGTGCCGACGATGAGGTCGATGCGTTGCGGATCAACGCCCTGATGCTCTGCGAGGCCGCGGCCGGTCTCGCCCAGAACGCCGAGCGAATGGGCTTCGTCGACCATCAGCCAGATCTTGTATTTGTCCTTGATCTGCAGCAGGCGCGGCAGGTCGGCGGTGTCGCCGTCCATGCTGTAGACGCCTTCGACCACGACGAGCACATTGCGATATTCCTCGCGATGCTTGGCGAGCAGATGGTCGAGATGGTCCATGTCGTTGTGGCGGAATTTCACCACGGGGGCCGGCGCGCCCTCGGCGCCATAGACGATGCTGTTGTGCGCCAGTTCGTCGATGAAGATGGCGTCGCGCTTGCCGTTCATGAGAAAGGCGATGGTCGTCACATTGGCGAGATAGCCGGAGACGAGCGCTAAGGCGCTCTCCATGCCGAGAAACTTCGCGATCTCCGCCTCGAACATTTTGTGCGTCGTGCGTTCGCCGCCGACCAGGCGCGAGGCCAGCGCGCCAATGCCGAGATTGTCGACCTCGCGTTTGGCTTCCTCGCGGATGCGCGGATGGTTCGCGAGTCCGAGATAATCGTAGTTCGCGAAGCTGACGAAATGCGTTCCCTGCGCCTCGAAATCCGCTTTGAGCTTGTCGATCTGCGCGAAAAACGGGTTGTTGAATTCAAGGAGCGCGTTGCCGGCGAAGCGGAAGCGCCGCGAGGCGTAATCCGAGAGGGTTCTGTGTCTCGTCACTGAATTCTCAGTCCCTGAATGGCCTGGCGCGCCGCGCGCATGAGCTCTTCCGAAGAATCAGGGCGCCTCTGCCGGCGCCCGAAGATTGATCGCGTCCCTTATCACCTGAGGCCCCCGCGCGCCAGTGCGCCTGATCACCTTCGACTTCACCTTTAGGGTGAAATGTGGGCTCGCCGGCGGCGGCGGGCCGCTTCTCCGAAACGCGAACGGCGCCGGCCTATGGCGCTTCGTCGCCGCTTTCTCTATTGGCTTTCCCATGGAGACAAGCCCGCATCGCCCCCATGCCGATCTGCATCCCGCCCTGCGGCTCAGGGTTGAAAATCTCGCCGTCGCGCGCGGCGGCCGGCCCGTGCTTCACAATGTGAGCTTCACTTTGGCGGGCGGCGCGGCGCTGGTGGTCACGGGGCGCAATGGCGCGGGGAAATCCACGCTCTTGCGCGCGCTGGCGGGGCTCCTGCCGACATTGGGCGGAAGCGTCACGCTCGAAGGAGCGGGGGCGGGGACCGAACTCGCCCAGGCCGCCCACTACCTCGCTCACGCCGACGGCATGAAGGCGGCGCTGACGGTCGAGGAAAATCTCGAATTCTGGGCGAGCTACCTCGGACAGGCGGAAGACTCCCGCAGCCGTCCGGTAGATCAGGCGCTGGCCGTGGTCGGGCTCGGCCACGCCCTGCGCGCGCCCTTCGGCGCGCTGTCGGCCGGGCAGAAGCGGCGCGCGGCGCTGGCGCGGCTTCTCGTCGCCTATCGGCCGCTCTGGCTTCTGGACGAACCGCTGACGGCGCTGGATCGCGGGCTCGCGCGAAAAATTCGCTGACGCCATGCGTGAACATTGCGCGCTCGGCGGCGCCATCGTCGCCGCGACCCATGAGCCGCTCGGGCTCGAGGAGGCCGGCGAACTTGCGCTGGGGGCCCCGCAATGAGCGCGCCGCTCTCCGCTCTCTTCCTGCGCGAATGGCGCATCGCCCGCCGCGTCGGCGGCTCGGGCGCCATGGGCGTGGTGTTCTTCCTCACCCTCGTCACCATCGTGCCCTTCGCCGTGGGGCCGGACCCTAATCTGCTGGCGCGGATCGGTCCGGCGATCCTGTGGATCGCGGCGCTGCTCGCGAGCCTCCTCGCCTTCGACCGCCTCTTTCAGGCCGACGCCGAGGACGGCTCGCTCGATCTGCTGCATCTCGGCGAGACGCCGCTGGAGCTGGCGGTCCTGGTCAAATGCGCCGCCCATTGGGCCGCGACCGGCCTGCCGCTGATCGTCGCAGCGCCCTTTCTGGGGCTGATGCTGCAGCAGGAGCCGATGGCCCTCGCCGGCGTGACGGGAACGCTGCTGGTTGGCACGCCGGCCCTGACGCTGATCGGCGCGATTGGCGCGGCGGCGACGGTGACGGTGCGGCGCGGCGGCCTGCTCATGGCGCTGCTGGTGCTGCCGCTGACGATTCCCGTGCTGATCTTCGGCGTCTCCGCCTCGGAGGCGGCGGTCGGCGGAACCGTGCCGTTCCTGTCGCCCTTCTCGATCCTCTGCGCGATCAGCCTCGTCGCTTTGGCGCTCTGCCCCTTCGCGGCGGCGGCGGCGCTGCGCAATCTCGGTGAGTGAGGCGCGCTAGGCCGGCCAGACCGGCGCGCGCTTGCCCAGAAACGCGTCGATCCCCTCGATCGCCGCGTCCGACAGCATGTTTTCGACCATGACCGCGCCCGCCATCTCATAGGCCTCAGCCAGACGATGCTCGCGCTGCGCGTAAAAGGTCTGCTTTCCGAAGCTGATCGCCTGCGGCGACTTTTGCGCGATGAGCCCCGCGAGCGTCTGCGCGCCGGTGCGGGCGCCGTCGGCCGAGACGCGGTTGACGAGCCCGATGCGCAGCGCCGCTTCGGCGCTGATCGGCGTCCCGGTCAGCAGCATTTCCATCGCATGTTTGCCCGCCACATTGCGCGAGAGCGCCACGGCCGGGGTGGAGCAGAAAAGGCCGATATCGACGCCCGGCGTGCAGAAACGCGCGCGCGGGCCGGCGACGGCGAGATCGCAGCTCGCGACGAGCTGGCAGCCGGCGGCGGTGGCCATTTCGTCGACGGCGGCGATCACCGGCCGGTAGAGCGATACGATCTTCTGCATCAGCGCCGAGCAGGCGCGCATGGTCTCGTCGAAGAAGGCCCGCCCGCGGTCGGAGTCGTCGCGGTGGGCGGTCAGCTCCTTGAGGTCGTGCCCGGCGCAGAAGGCGGGGCCGTCCGCCTGAAGGATGACGACGCGCGTCTCCTCCTGCGCCGCGATGACGTCGAGCGCCTCGGACAACGCCGCGATCATCGACAGCGACAAAGCGTTGCGGCTTTGCGGCCTGTTCAACGTCAGAGTGGCGATGTGGCCGGCGGTTTCGAGGCGGACTGGGGGAGCGTTGTCGGTCATGGTTCGGGCTCGATGCCGCTGCTGCTTCGAGACGGCCCTTCGGGCCGCCTCAGCATGAGGGGCTGAAAAATGCTCAGGCCTCATCCTGGCGAGCGCGCATGGCGCGCGTCTCGAAGGAAGAGGCCGCCTGGCCGATAAACCAACGGCGGACGAGGCTTGATCCTCCGCCCGCCGCTTTGTTTCAGTAGAGGCCGCCGGTGCCGGTGCCGACGCGCTGGTCGACGTCCTGATTGACCTGGCGCGGTCCGCCGTCGCCGCCGCCCCCGGAATAGGAATCCGGCGGGGCCGTGCCCGGCTTGAAGGGCCAGAGTTCGCCGCCGCTCGCGGTGCGCAGGCCGGAGCCCGGATTGACCGAGATCAGCTTGATGCCCGGCGGCACGCGGAACGGCGTGTCGGGCTTGTCCTTCAGCGCGACCGTCATGAAGTCGCGGAAGATCGGCGCGGCGAAGAGCGCGGCCTGGGCGTGGCTGCCCATGGAGCGCGGCCGGTCGTAGCCGATATAGACGCCGACGCAGAGGTCCGGCGAATAGCCCACGAACCAGAGATCCTTCGCCTCGTTCGTCGTGCCGGTCTTGCCCGCGAGATGCTTGCCGACCGCCTTGATCGAGAC
The DNA here is from genome assembly GCA_963717565.1 of uncultured Alphaproteobacteria bacterium. Taxonomy (GTDB): domain Bacteria; phylum Pseudomonadota; class Alphaproteobacteria; order Rhizobiales; family Beijerinckiaceae; genus Methylocystis. The sequence continues at coordinate 372,806 of CAVQWJ010000011.1, read as the reverse complement.
GCCGGTGCCGCGCTGGACGACATGCTCCATGATGGTGGTGATCTGATAGGCGGTGAGCGGGTCGAGAACCTGCTCGCGCTTGTCGATCAGCTTGGGCTCGTTCTGATTGTCCCATTTCTCCGCGTCGCAGCCGAGGCACTGGCGCTCGTCGTGACGGTAGATCGTCTTGCCCCAGCGATCCTGGACGCGGTCGACGAGCGTCGGCTTGATGCGCTTGCCGCCATTGGCGAACATGGAATAGCCGGTCACCATCTTGAGCAGCGTGGTCTCGCCCGCGCCCAGCGACAGCGACAGATAGGGGCCCATGTCGTCGTAAATGCCGAAGCGCTTGGCGTATTCGGCGATGAGCGGCATGCCGACGTCCTTGGCCAGACGCACGGTCATCATGTTCTTCGAATGCGCGACGCCATAGTCGAGCGGATGCGCGCCCGTGCCGTGGCCGCCCTCGAAGTTTTCCGGCGTCCAGTAGCTGCCGTCCGCCTGCTGGATCGAGATCGGCTCGTCGAGGATCGAGGAGGAGGGCGTATAGCCATTGTCCAGCGCCGTGGCGTAGACGAAGGGCTTGAAGGACGAGCCTGGCTGACGCAACGCCTGCGTCGCGCGGTTGAACTCCGACTGGTCGAAGGAGAAGCCGCCGACCATGGAGAAGACGCGGCCCGTATAGGGGTCCATCGCCACCATCGCGCCGGAGATTTCCGGAATCTGGCGCAGGCGGTAACGGCCCGGCTGGCCGGTCATCGGCTCGACATAGATCACGTCGCCGACGCTCAGGGCGCCCTTCGGGGCGCGGCCCGTCCAGCGCATGCCTTCGGCAGTGAGGATGCCGGTCTCGCGCTCGCGCGCCACGTCGCCGGAGGCCTCGCGGCCTGGCTGCAGGCCGAGGCGCGCGCCGCCGTCGCCGAGATCGAGCACCACCGCGAGACGCCAGGGCTTGATGTCGCCGAGCGAGGGAATATTGGCGAGCGGCGGGCCCCAGTCCGACGAGACGTCGAGATGGTTGATCGGGCCGCGGAAGCCATGCGCTTCGTCGAAGCGCACGAGACCGTCGGCCAAGGCCTTGCGGGTCCACGCCTGCATCTTCGGGTCGAGCGTCGTGCGGACGGAAAGGCCGCCCTCGTAGAGGCCCTTTTCCTTGTAGCGGTCGAGCAGTTCGCGGCGAACTTCCTCGGCGAAATAGCCGGCGACATAGGTGTTGGGCGAAAGCGCGCGCGGATTGACGCCGAGCGGTTCGGCCTTGGCCTTTGTCGCTTCCTCATGGGTTACGACGCCGTCGGCCTCCATACGGTCGATGACATAGTTGCGGCGCTCGATGGCCTTCTCGCGGCGCTGGAAGGGGTGGTAGTTGTTCGGCCCCTTGGGAAGCGCGGCGAGATAGGCGGCCTCGGCCAGCGTCAGCTCATTGACAGACTTGTTGAAATAATTGAGCGCGGCGGCGGCGACGCCATAGTTGCCGAGACCGAGATAGATTTCGTTGAGATAGAGCTCGAGAATGCGCTCCTTGGAATAGGCCGCCTCGATGCGGAAGGAGATGATCGCCTCGCGGATCTTGCGGTCGATCGAGCGCTCATTGCCGACGAGGAAGTTCTTGGCGACCTGCTGGGTGATGGTCGAGGCGCCCTGCACATGGCGACCGCCTTCGGCCAGGACGCTCACAGCGCGCAGCACGCCTTCGGGGTCGACGCCATTATGCGTGTAGAAATTCTTGTCTTCGGCCGAGATGAAGGCCTGCTTCACCAGCGGCGGGATTGCGGAACCCGGCAGGAAGAGGCGGCGCTCGCGCGAATATTCCGCGAGGATCGAGCCGTCATTGGCGTGGAGGCGGGTCGTCACCGGCGGCTCGTAGTTCTGCAGCGCCGCAGTGTCCGGGAGGTCCTTGGAGTAATAATAGATCAGACCGGAGCCGGCGACGGCGGCGATCAGGAAGACGATCGCGCCGGTCGCGAAGACGAAACCCAGAAATCTTGCGAGAAGTCGCATCAATATCTTCCTCTTAGCGGGCCTCCGGGCCCTTGCCTGCCGCTCCAATATGGGGCTCGCAACTCCCTTTTTCAGGAGCCGCGGCCGGGCGGCCTGCCGAAGCCGCGCGCCGCGCCGCTTCAGGCTCATCTTTCGAGACTGGATCGGTGGAGCGTCGCTATAAACAGCGCGCCAACACGTCGGGGCGGTCATGCTTTAGCATTGCCCGCGCCCGCCGATCCAGTGGCTTCTGTTCCCTCAAGCCGACTCTCGCCGGGAGTCACAGCCCCCGCTATGATTCCGGCTCTTTCTCGAATGTCTGTATTTTGTGTTTTATTGTGGGCGCGGCAGCTTTTCCGGCGCCCGCGCCTCGCGCGAGCGGTCGGCGAAAAAGGCCTCGATCGCCTCCGCCGTCTTGCCGGCGGCCTGGTCGCGCCATTCGGGCGAGGTGAGCCGCGCGAGGTCCTTATCGCTGGAAAGATAGCCGAGCTCCAGCAGCGCCGAGGGGATGTCGTAGGATTTGAGGACGACGAAGCCGGCGGAACGGGCAGGGTTCTTGTTGAGGTTGCCGGCTTCCTTCCAGCGGGCGATCAGCGCCCTGGAAAATTGCGCGCTGAAAGCGCGGGTCTCGCGCTTGGTGAGGTCGTAGAGAATGTCGCCGACCTCCTCCACCGACTCCTTGCTCTCGAGACCGGCGGCCTGATCCGCGAGATTTTCCTTTTCGGCGATGCGCGCCGCTTCGGCGTCGGAGGCCTTGGCCGAGACCGTATAGACCGTCGCGCCCTCTACATGGCCCTCGGCCAGCGTGTCGGCGTGGATCGAGAGAAAGAGAGCGGCGCCGTTGCTGTGCGCGATGCGCACACGCTCGCCCAGCGGCAAAAAGACATCCTCATTGCGCGTCAGCGCGGCCTTCAGCCGTCCGCCCTGCTCGATCTTGGCGGCGAGGACGCGGGCGAATTCGAGGACGATCGTCTTTTCCTGCTCGTTGTGCTTGCCGGTCGCGCCCATGTCGACGCCGCCATGGCCGGGGTCGATCACGACGACGGGCTTGTCCGAGGCCGCAGCGACAGGGGCGGGCGGCGCGGCGGGCTGCGCCGGCGCCGCGACGGCCTCTTTCGCGACGGCGGCGCTGAAATTCGCCTCGCTGGTCGGGGCCAGCTCGATTTCGAGACGCCCCGACGCGCAGGCGGCCGTTACGATTCGGGCGGGGCCGGACAGGTCGACGACGACGCGGGAGCGGCCCGGCGCAAACTGGCCGTAACGGTATGATTTGATGAGCTTGGAGCCGGCGGGCGAGCGGCCCTCCTTCGGATCGATGCGGAAAGCGACCTCGGGCAGATCGACGATGACGCGCGGCGGGCCGGCCGCTACACGCGCCTGCGGCGCGACGTCGCCGGTCAAGGTGAACAGCAGGCGGGAGCGGTCGCCGCTCGTCTCTACCCGGCTCGACACCGCGGACACCGGCGCGGCCGACTCGGCCGCGATGGCGAGGCCGAGCCCCGAGGCCATGGCGACGACGCTCAAGACCAGGCCCCGACTGGCCTTTCTTCCGCTCGGGCGGTCATGCGTCATGGCTAGGGTCTCGCTGATCATGATCGACCTGTAGACATATAGACGATTTTCCTGAAGCGTCCTTTAACGAAAGGTTAAGCTCCCACAGCTTGCTGGCGTCGCGCTGAACGAGGCGGCTCGCGGCGGCGCTTGCGCGTTTCGCGGGCGACCGTTATGAAGGAGCAGCGCTCCGTGGGAATCCGCTGTCCAGCCCCAATCGGGCGGGCCCCGCCAGTCAGGCCAGCGGCTTTCCAGGATGGGCTGACGTCTCTCACGTCGCCAGCGGCCTCGGCCGATTACGACGTATACTCGCCGCCTTCAGGCGCCGCGAAAGGTTTTTTGACGATCTCATGGCTAGGCCCATGATCAACGCAGCAACGACGGTTCACGTCGCCCGGCATCCCCGCGCGACGTCGTCCCGGTCGGCTGACGCGCATCGGGGCTTGCGTCACGGCGTTCGCGCCGGCGGCGGCCTATCCGCTACGAATCGTCATTTCGTCCGGCTCTTCGCCGCAGCGTCGGGCCTGCGCCCGCGCCGCGCGCCGAGCCCTGCCTATCTGTTGGCCGGCTTCCAGGCCGGCCAGAGCGTTACAGGCCTTCGGCCTTTCCCACTTTCTCCGACAAAAAGCGCCCGCGTTTTCGGGCCGTGCCGAACAGCAGCCGCGTCCCCAAGTGGACAGCGGCGCGCCCCGCCGGCCGCCGCGCGTGCGCCTCAACGAGTCTCACATGGCCAACAAAATGCTGATCGACGCCTCCCACCCGGAAGAAACCCGGGTGGTGGTGCTCCGCGGTAACCGCGTCCAGGAATTCGACTTCGAAGCCGCTGACAAGAAACCTCTACGCGGCAATATCTATCTTGCGAAGGTCACTCGGGTGGAGCCCTCGCTTCAGGCCGCCTTCGTCGACTACGGCGGCAACCGCCACGGTTTTCTGGCCTTCGCCGAAATTCATCCCGATTATTATCAGATCCCTGTCGCGGACCGTCAGGCGCTGCTCGAGGAAGAGAGCCGCGCCCATCGCCAGGACGACGAGGAGGAGCATCGGCCCAACGGCCGCCGTCGCTCCCGCCGCCGCCAGCATGAAGGCGCCGAGAAGCGCGCCAATGGCGACGAGACGCTGACCAGCGAGCCGATCGACGTCGAGGCTTTGATCGAGGCGGCCAACGGCGCCGAGGCGGGCGAGGCGACGTCTGCGGAAGCGGACGCTGTGGAAGCCGCGCGGGGCCGAGAGCAGCGCGGACGCGATTGCGCCGACCGACATCGAGGTCGAGGAGCGGGCGGTCGAGTCGGCCGAGGCCGAGGGCGTGGTCGAGCCGGCGTCCCCCGAGGCCCATCACACAATTTCCGTCGATCCGTCGGGCTTCGGCTCGGTGGAGGAGGGCGCGCCGGACGAATTCTCGGAAGAGACGCCCGCCCCCGATCATGAGATGAAGGCGCGCCGCCAGGACGAGCGCGACGAGGAGCGCGAACGCGCCCGCGAGGAGTCTCAGGAGCGCGACGAGAGCGAAGAGTCGGACGAGGCTCACGCGGACGAAGCGGTCGAGGGCGAGGCCGTCGAAGCGCGCGCGCGACGCGAGGAGCATGGCGACGACGATCACGACGACGAGGAAGAGCACGTCGAGCACATTGGCGGCGACGCCATGGACGAGGCGCCCCTGCGCGTCTCGCGCCCGCGCCGCCAGTACAAGATTCAGGAAGTCATCAAGCGCCGTCAGGTGCTGCTGGTTCAGGTCGTGAAGGAAGAGCGCGGCAACAAGGGCGCTGCGCTCACGACCTATCTGTCGCTTGCCGGCCGCTATTCGGTGCTCATGCCGAACACCGCGCGTGGCGGCGGCATTTCCCGCAAGATCACCGACGGCGCCGACCGCAAGCGGCTCAAGGAAATCGTCCACGATCTCGAAGTGCCGGAGGGGATGGGCGTCATCCTGCGCACGGCAGGCGCGACTCGCACCAAGGCGGAGGTCAAGCGCGACTTCGAATATCTGCTGCGGCTGTGGGAGAGCGTGCGCGAGCTGACGCTGCGCTCCAGCGCGCCGACGCTCGTCTATGAGGAAGGCTCGCTGATCAAGCGCGCCATCCGCGACCTCTATGGCCGCGACGTCGAGGAGATCGTCGTCTCCGGCGACGACGCCTATCGCGAGGCCAAGGACTTCATGCGCATGCTCATGCCGAGCCATGCGAAAAACGTGAAGCAGCATCGCGAGGCGGCGCCCGATTTTCGCCGAGTCGGGAGTCGAGGCGCAGCTCGACGCGATGTTCTCCAATCACGTCACGCTGAAGTCCGGCGGCTATCTCGTCATCAACCAGACCGAGGCGCTTGTCGCCATCGACGTGAACTCGGGCCGCTCGACGCGCGAGCACAATATCGAGGACACGGCGCTGCGCACCAATCTGGAGGCGGCTGACGAAGTCGCGCGCCAGCTGCGCCTGCGCGATCTCGCGGGTCTCATCGTCGTCGATTTCATCGACATGGAGGAGAGCCGCAACAATCGCGCCGTCGAGCGCCGTCTCAAGGACGCGCTGAAGAACGACCGCGCCCGCATTCAGGTCGGCCGCATCTCGCATTTCGGCCTGCTCGAAATGTCGCGTCAGCGCATCCGCGCCGGCGTCGTCGAAGGGTCGACCGTGCGCCTGTCCGCATTGCATGGGCGCCGGCCATGTGCGCTCCACCGCCTCCGTCGCGCTGCATGTGCTGCGCGTGCTGGAGGAGGCGCTGATCAAGAGCGCCGCGCATGACGTGACGCTGCGCACCCGCGGCGTGGTCGCGCTCTACATTCTCAACCAGAAGCGCGCGCATCTTCATGCGCTGGAGAACCGCTTCGGCGTGCACATCACCGTCGCCGCCGACGACACGCTGACGGGCGCCAATTATCACGCGCTGGAGCGCGGCGAATTGGCGAGCGGACCGCGCGTCTCGACGGCGCCCGCGCCGTTGCGCGTCGACTCCCTGCGCGTCGAGCCGCTTGACGAGGAAATCCTCGAAGAGGAAGCGCTCGCCGAGGAAGAAGCCGCCGCCGAAGAGATCCGCGAGCCCCGCGAGACGCCGCGACAGGCGCCGTGAAGCCGCGCGAACCGCGCGAACCGCGCGAACCGAGGGAAGCGAGGGAGCCCACCGCCGAGGAAGGCGAGGACAGCGCCCAGCGCTCGCGCCGCCGCCGCCGTCGTCGCGGCCGTGGCGGGTCCGGCAATGGCGAGACGATCTTTGCGCCGGGCGCCGAGCAGCCCTCCGACGAAGGGCTCGCCATTATGGCGGCGATCGAAGGCTCTCCCGCGCCCGTCGAGGGCCGCGAGGAACGCCCGCCGCGCGGCCGTGGCCGGGGACCCGGACGCTGGCGCCGTTCGGCTCCGCTGCCGGAGGAGTTCCGCGATCCGTCCGAACTGTTCCCGCTCGACGAAGGCGCCGGAACGACGGCCTCTCTCTCGACGCAGGAGGCGCATCTGCCCGACTTCGGCGCCGCGCCAGTCGCGGAGCGGCCTGCGCCGGAAGCGGCGCCCGAGTCCTTCGTCCCGACCAATGGGTCGGAAGCGGCGGCCGCCGAGGCGGCGCCGGCTCCGGTCGAGCCGAAACGGGCTGAAGCCGCGGCTGCGCCTGAACCGATCACCGTCGCTCCCGAGCCGTCGCCTGAGCCTGAACCGCACGTGACAGGCGAAACGGTCGTTACCCGCGCCGATCCGGCCGCGCCCAAGAAGGGCGGCTGGTGGCAGCGCCGGCAGCCTTCGGGTCAGTAAAACTACCCCTCTCCCCGTTTCACGGGGAGAGGCATAGCCACGCGCCGAGTCGCGCGACGCCTTCCGCTACATCCGCTTCCGCGCCCGCGTAGGAAAAACGCACGCTGGTCGCGCCGCCGCGTGGATCGAAATCGATCCCCGGCGTCGCCGCGACGCCGGCTTCCGTCAGCAGCCGCTTGCAGAAGGCCATGGAGTCGTCGGTGAAGGCCGAGACGTCGGCGTAGATGTAGAAGGCGCCGTCCGGCGGCGCGAAGCGGTCGAGGCCCATCGCCGGCAGTCGCTCGAGCAGCAGCGCCCGATTGCGCGCATAGGCCGCACGGTTTTCTTCGAGTTCCCCGGTCGCGTCGAAAGCGGCGAGCGCCGCCTGCTGGGAGATTGTCGGCGCGCAGATGGCGAGCGACTGTTGCAGGCGCTCCAGCGGCCGCATCAGCTCTTCCGGCGCCACGAGCCAGCCGAGCCGCCAGCCGGTCATGGCGTAATATTTGGAGAAGGAGTTCACCACGATGGCCTGGCGCGTGAAGCCCAGCGCCGTCTGCGCCGGCTCTGCATATTCGAGCCCGTGATAGATTTCGTCCGAGACGAAGACGACGCCCGCCTCCTCGCAGAAGCCGCAGATGCGCGCGAATTCTTCCGCGCCGATCATCGCGCCTGTCGGATTGGCGGGGCTCATCAGCAGCGCGCCGTCGAGCGGCTTTTCGCGATGCGCGGCTTCCAGCATGGCGGCGGTCGGCGCGAAACGGGTTTGCGCGCCCACGGGGAGCGGAACCGCTTCGAGACCCAGCGATGAGAGAATATTGGCGTAGGCCGGATAGCCCGGCGCCGTGACGGCGATGCGGGCGCCGGGATCGAAGGCCGCGAGCAGCGCCAGCATGAAGCCGCCCGACGAACCGGTCGTCACGATGACGCGGTCGGGCGCGATCTCGACGCCGTAGCGCGTCAGATAATGGCCGGCGATCCGCTTGCGCAGCGCGAGGTCGCCCATGGCCTCGCCGTAGCCCAGCGCGCCCCTTGCGAGCGCCGCCTCCGCCGCCTCCCGCACGCGGCGCGGAACCGGCGCGCCGGGCTCGCCCAGCTCCATGTGGATGATATGGCGGCCCGCGCGTTCGAGCGCCCGCGCCTCGCGTAACGCCTCCATGGCCATGAAGGGGGCGACCTCGGATCGGCGGGAGGGGCGCAGGCGCGACATTTTGGGCCTTTCGACTGTGACGCGCCCGATTGATAAGGGTAGGGCGCAGGCGCATGTCTCTAAGGCGCCTTCGATGACAGCGCGAGGTTTTAAGCGACATGTTTGAAATGGGCGCGGCCGAGCTCATACGGCGCCTCGCATATGCGCTCGCGATCGGTCTTCTGATCGGCCTCGAACGCGGCTGGGGCGCGCGTTCGGAGCAGGAGGGCGAGCGCACCGCCGGCGTGCGCACGCATGGGCTGGCCGCCTTGCTGGGCGGCGTCTGGGGCGCGGTCGCGGTCGAATTCGGCCATGACGGGGGCGCGGTCGCGCTGGCGCTGTCCTTCCTGCTGTTTGGGGCCGTGATGTCGGCGTTTCGCTATCGGGAAGCCGAGCACGACAGGACCTTCGGCGCGACCTCGGTCGTCGCCCTTATGCTGGCCTATGCGCTCGGGGCCTTCGCGGTCGCCGGCGACGAGGTCGCCGCCGCCGCCGCCGCCGTCGCAACGACGGCGCTGCTCGCCGCCAAGGGCTGGCTTCACGAGTGGCTGCAACGACTGACGTGGGAGGAGTTGCGGTCCGGCCTCGTGCTGCTGATCATGAGCTTCATTTTTCTGCCCATCCTCCCTGATCGCGCCATCGATCGTTGGGGAGCGATCAATCCGCACGAAATCTGGCTGCTCACCGTGCTGATCGCGGCCGTCTCCTTCGCTGGTTATGTGGCGGTGAAGGTGGTGGGCTATCGGCGTGGGATCACCGTCGCCGGCCTGGCCGGCGGGCTTGCCTCCTCGACCGCGACCACCGCCGCGCTGGCGCGGCTCGCTGGCGAGCGGCCGGCCGACGTCGGCGTGCTCGCGGCGGGGGCGCTCTTCGCCAATGCGGTCATGGGGCCGCGCGTGCTCGCCGTGCTCGGCGTTGTCAATCCGGCGTTCGGGCTGCGTCTGGCGGCGCCGCTCATCGCCGTCGGGCTCGTTTATCTCCTCTCGGGCTGGCTGGTCCTGCGGCGCGGCGGCGGACTAAGCGACGATGGCGACAATCCGGTAACGGGCGCCAACCCGCTCGACCTTCCGGCGGTGCTGAAATTCAGCGCGCTGCTTGCGGCGGTGATGATCCTTTCCCGGGTCGCCACCAAAGTCGCCGGCAGCGCTGGCGTTTATGCGCTGGCCGCGCTTTCAGGCCTCGCCGACGTCGACGCCATTTCGCTTTCCATGGCCCGTCATGGCGTGCAGGAAATCGGCATGGCGCCGGCGGCGGCGGCCGTGCTGCTGGCGATCTTTTCCAACACCATCGTCAAGGTGGGTCTTGCCTGGGGCATCGGCGGCGCGGCCATGGGAATCCGTCTGGCCGTCGGCTCGCTTCTGGCGTTCGGCGCCGGCGCCGCGGCGCTGGCCTTCATCCCCCCGCCGCCGGGGCTCTAGTCTGCGCGCGGCGCCAAGTCGCAGCGGCCTGCTTTTTCATTCCCGGCAGGCCGCTGGCGAGTCGTGTCAGACGGCGCCGGAAATCCAGCGGGACAATTCGCCCTTGGGCGCGGCGCCGACCTTTTGCGCGGCGGCCTTGCCGTCCTTGAAGATGATCAGCGTCGGGATCGAGCGGATGCCGAGCTTGCTGGCGACGCCCGGATTCTCGTCGATGTTGAGCTTCACCACCTTGATCTTGCCCTTCATCTCGGCGGCGATTTCCTCGAGCGCCGGGGCAATCATGCGGCAGGGCCCGCACCACTCGGCCCAGAAGTCGACGACGACCGGCTCAGCGGACTTCAGGACTTCCTGTTCGAACGTGGCGTCGGTAATTTTTTGCGTGGTCATGAGGGGTCTTTCGTTGCGGGCCGATTGAGGAATTCGGTCTGAACGTAGGAATGGGCTCGCCGGGCGTCAAGCAGCGGGAGGAGCTTCTACCTGGCCGTGAACTGAATAGCGCGAGAGAAAACTTCTATAATGCCCCCAAAAACACAAAGAGCGGGGACGGCCTGGCCGCACCCCACTCTTTGGCACCCTGTCCTTTAAACCGGATTGAACGCCAGGTCTCGAAGTCTTGACGCTTCGATGACCGCTCACATCGGCTCGTTCTTCGAGCCAGTCGTGCTGCGTTCTTTCCGGCGTCCTCCCCGACTTGGACCGTTGCTGGGAATTAGAAAGGCTAAACGCATTCAACGCTTAGGCTTACCCAACCAACTTGGCGAGAGGGACATTATGCGAAAACCAAACGGCTGTCATCCCTTATTGTGCACTCTGCCGAATTTTCGGCTGATACGCCCAGTGAGAGGGCAGACGCGCCAGAATGAAACAGGCGCGGCGGGCGCCGGCGGCGCGCGGGCGGTCGATGAATAGGCCTAAGCGGCCGTGATAACTAGCAACGGCGAAGTCCGTCATTGCGAGCAGGGTAGCGACGCGGCAATCCAGAGCCATGATGGGGCTCTGGATTGCTCAGCTTTGCTCGCGATGACGGAGGCTGGCGGAGAATCGGAAGCGCTTACAACGGAATGTTGTCGTGCTTCTTCCAGGGATTCTCCAGCTCCTTGTGACGCAGCAGCGCCAGCGCGCGGGCGATTCGACGGCGCGTGGAATGCGGCATGATCACTTCGTCGATGTAACCGCGCTCGGCGGCGACGAAGGGAGACAGGAATCGATCCTCATATTCCTTCGTGCGCTGCGCAATCTTCTCGGGATCGCCGATGTCGGCGCGGAAGATGATCTCGACCGCGCCCTTGGCGCCCATGACGGCGATCTGCGCCGTCGGCCACGCGTAGTTCACATCGCCGCGCAGATGCTTCGACGACATGACGTCATAGGCGCCGCCGAAAGCCTTGCGCGTGATGACCGTGACTTTCGGCACAGTCGCCTCGGCGAAGGCGAAGAGCAGTTTCGCGCCATGCTTGATGAGGCCGCCATATTCCTGCGCCGTGCCGGGCAGGAAGCCGGGAACGTCCACGAAGGTGACGATCGGAATGTTGAAGCAGTCGCAGAAGCGCACGAATCGCGCCGCCTTCTTCGAGGCGTCGATGTCGAGAACGCCGGCGAGCACCATCGGCTGATTCGCCACGATGCCGACCGTGCGGCCCTCGACGCGGCCGAAGCCGATGACGATGTTCTTGGCGTGGGCTTCCTGAATCTCGAAGAAGTCGCCCTCGTCGACGACCTTCAGGATCAGTTCCTTGATGTCGTAGGGCTTGTTGGGATTGTCCGGGATGATGGTGTCGAGCGACATGTCGTGCCGGTCGACGTCGTCGAAGCTCGGCCACTCCGGCGGCTCTTCCGTATTGTTGGACGGCAGGAAGTCGATCAGGCGGCGCATCTGCAGCAGCGCCTCGACGTCATTGTCATAGGCGCGGTCGGCGATGGAGCTCTTGGTCGTGTGCACGGAGGCGCCGCCGAGTTCTTCCGCCGTCACCGTCTCATTGGTGACGGTCTTCACGACGTCCGGCCCGGTGACGAACATGTAGCTCGTGTCGCGGACCATGAAGATGAAGTCGGTCATCGACGGCGAATAGACGTCGCCGCCGGCGCAGGGGCCCATGATGACGGAAATCTGCGGAATGACTCCGGAGGCCATGACATTGCGCACGAAGACTTCGCCGTAGCCGCCCAGCGCCGCGACGCCTTCCTGAATGCGCGCGCCGCCGGCGTCGAAGATGCCGATGACGGGCGCGCGGTTCTTCAGCGCCATGTCCTGAAGCTTGATGATTTTCTGGGCGTGCGTCTCGGAAAGCGAACCGCCGAAGACGGTGAAGTCCTTGGCGAAGACGAAGACCGCGCGGCCGTTGACCGTGCCCCAGCCGGTGACGACGCCGTCGCCGGAGGTCTTCTCGCCCTGGTCCATGCCGAAGTCCGTGCAGCGATGCGTCACGAACATGTCGAATTCTTCGAATGAGCCCTGATCGAGCAGCAGCTCGATGCGCTCGCGCGCCGTGAGCTTGCCGCGCGCATGCTGCGCCTCGATCCGCTTGTGGCCGCCGCCGAGGCGGGCGGAGGCGCGGCGCTGTTCGAGCCCGTCGAGAATATGTTTCATGTCCAGCCCTGCTTTTCTTTTGGTTCGCGCCTGCCGCGCATTCTAGAGTTTGCGTGACCCGAGCCGCCAGCGGGCGATGTCCGAGCCGGTCAGCATGTAAAGCTGATCCGGCGAGGTGCGCTCGGCGAGATTGACCAGCTCCGAGCTCACGCCCATGCCATTTGCGTAGCGCGCGAGCATCGCCCGCATGCCGCCGTCATCGTAATTGCGCTCCCGGACCAGCCCCTCGGAGAAGTCGAAGCTCGTCGAATAATTGAACATGCGGTGAATGCCAACACGACTCTGCGCGGGGATCACCCGTTTCTTGCCGCCCATCAGCGCATAGACGCAGGCGGAATAGCAGCGCCCCGACACCAGCGCGATGCCGTCGGCGGATTGCGCGGCCGGGCGCGCGACGATGACCGCCATGCCGAGCTTGCGGATGGCCTGGCCAAGCTCCATCGAGGCGACGACCTTGCCGCCCGGCGAATCGAGCAGGACGACGCCGTGCAGATTGCCGCGACCGACGTTCTGGGCGATGAAATTGACGAAGGCGTCAGGGGTGTTTTCGCCGATCTCGCCTTCTGCGGCGATCATCTGGGCGCAGCGCGCCCCGCAATTGCCGCTCACGCTCACCAGGCGGAAATTCATCTCCTCGCCCCTGGCGGCGCCCGCCGGAAGCGCGTTGAGCGCTATTAGTCCGACCACGCCTAAAACCAGTTCTCTCAGCTTCCGCATCGTCGCCCGCACCTCGTGAATCCGACCAAAACAGCCTAATTCCTAATCAGCGAGCGGAAAAGGATTTTCGAGCGATCCCCGCGAAATCTGGTGGGCGGTGACGGGATCGAACCGCCGACCCTCTCGGTGTAAACGAGATGCTCTGCCAGCTGAGCTAACCGCCCGGACCGCCCGTGACGCTAATCGGCTTTTGCGTCAGGAGCAGCGGCTGGTTTTAAATACGGCGGCGGGCCGTTGCAAGCGCGACGCGCCGTCAAAAACGGAACGGCCGCCGGATCGCCGGCGGCCGTTACAAAAATCAGATGCGCGGATTACTTGTTCAGCGCGTTCTTCAGCGTCGCGCCGGGCTTGAAGCGGGCGTTGGTCGACGCGGGAATCGTGATCTCGGCGCCGGTGGCCGGATTGCGGCCCTTGCTCTCGGCGCGCTGCTTGACTGAGAACGTGCCGAAGCCGACCAGACGCACTTCGTCGCCCTTCTTCAGCGCATTGGTGATGGCGTCGAGCACTGCGTCGACCGCCGCCGCCGCCGCCGCCTTGGAGGTCTCCGTCTCCGAAGCGACCTGCTCGACCAGTTCCAACTTATTCATGGCCTTTTCCTTTTTACAAAACGCGCTGAGGCGCCGGCGGTTCATGCGCTTTTTTCTGGCCGCGCCTCGAATCGTCGGCTTGAAGCGATGCGGAGTGTTGGTTCCGAATTGCCCGAAAAGCAAGGCGACCACGCCTGAGACGTCGAAAAAATCCCGCAAAACCGGGGGAAATTCGATGCCGCGATGCGGAAACGCCTTGAAATCCGAGCTTTCGGGCATTTTCGCGGCGGATTTGGCGCAAAAAAGCCCCGCCGGGGGGCGGGGCTCGTTGCTTGGGATCGTCAGGACTTAGTGAGCGCGGACGCCCGTGTCGTCCTCCGCCAGCGCGCCGGCGGCGTGTTTGGCGAGGGCGGAGGCGTCCTCCTCCCAGACGATCGGCGTCGGCTGCGAGACCAGCGCGTGCTGGAGGACTTCCTCCATGCGCGCCACCGGCACGATTTCCAGCTCGTTCTTAACCGCGTCCGGAATGTCCGCGAGATCCTTGGCGTTCTCTTCCGGGATCAGCACCTTCTTGATGCCGCCGCGGAGCGCCGCCAGCAGCTTCTCCTTCAGGCCGCCGATCGGCAGCACACGGCCGCGCAGCGTGATCTCGCCGGTCATGGCGATATCCTTGCGCACCGGAATGCTGGTCATGATCGAGACGATGGCGGTCGCCATCGCCACGCCGGCAGAGGGGCCGTCCTTGGGCGTCGCGCCTTCCGGCACGTGCACATGGATGTCGCGGCGGTCGAAGACCGGCGGCTCGACGCCGAAGTCCACGGCGCGCGAGCGCACATAGGACGCCGCCGCCGAGATCGACTCCTTCATCACGTCGCGCAGATTGCCGGTGACCGTCATCTTGCCCTTGCCGGGCATCATGACGCCTTCGATCGTCAGCAGCTCGCCGCCGACCTCGGTCCAGGCCAGGCCCGTGACGACGCCCACCTGATCCTCGAGCTCGGCCTGACCGTAGCGGAACTTCGGCACGCCGAGATAATCCGTGATGTTCTCGGCCGTGACGACGATCTTCTCGGTCTTCTTGAGCAGAATCTCCTTCACCGCCTTGCGGGCGAGATTGGAGATTTCGCGCTCGAGATTGCGCACGCCCGCTTCGCGGGTGTAGCGGCGGATGAGCTCCATCAGCCCGTCTTCCGTCACCATCCATTCTTCGGGCGCGAGGCCGTGCTTGTGGACGGCGCTGGGGATCAGATGCTTGCGCGCGATCTCCAGCTTCTCGACTTCCGTATAGCCGGCGATGCGGATGATCTCCATGCGATCCATCAGAGGCGGCGGAATGTTGAGCGTGTTCGCCGTCGTCACGAACATCACGTTCGACAGGTCGTAGTCGACCTCGAGGTAATGGTCGTTGAAGCTCTGGTTCTGCTCGGGGTCGAGCACCTCCAGCAGCGCCGAGGACGGATCACCACGGAAGTCCATGCCCATCTTGTCGATCTCGTCGAGCAGGAAGAGCGGGTTGGACGACTTCGCCTTGCGCATCGACTGGATGATCTTGCCGGGCATCGAGCCGATATAGGTGCGCCGGTGACCACGGATCTCCGCCTCGTCGCGGACGCCGCCGAGCGACATGCGCACGAATTCGCGGCCCGTCGCCTTGGCGATGGACTTGCCGAGCGAGGTCTTGCCGACGCCGGGCGGGCCGACGAGGCACAGGATCGGGCCGGTCAGCTTGTTGGCGCGGCTCTGCACGGCGAGATATTCGAGGATGCGCTCCTTGACCTTCTCCAGGCCGAAATGCTCGGCGTCGAGAACGTCCTGCGCCTGCTGGAGGTCGCGCTTCACCCGCGAGCGCTTGCCCCACGGGATCGACAGGATCCAGTCGAGGTAATTGCGCACGACGGTGGCTTCGGCCGACATCGGCGACATCTGGCGCAGCTTCTTGAATTCGGCGACCGCCTTGTCGCGGGCCTCCTTCGAGAGCTTGGTGCTCTTGATGCGCTCCTCGAGCTCGGCGAGATCGTCCTTGCCGTCCTCGTCGCCCAGCTCCTTCTGGATCGCCTTCATCTGCTCGTTGAGATAGTACTCGCGCTGGGTCTTCTCCATCTGGCGCTTGACGCGCGTGCGGATGCGCTTCTCGACCTGGAGGACCGAGATTTCGCTCTCCATCAGCGAGAGGCACTTCTCGAGACGGCGGGAGACGTTGAGCGTCTCCAGCACGTCCTGCTTGTCGGCGATCTTGACGGAGAGATGCGAGGCGACCGTGTCGGCGAGCTTCGAGGCGTCGTCGATCTGGGTCACTGCCCCGACGATCTCGGAGGAGACGCGCTTGTTGAGCTTCACATAGCTCTCGAATTCGGAGACGACCGAACGGCCGAGCGCCTCGACCTCGACCGGCGAGCCGGCGTCGTCGGCGAGCGCCTCGGCGTCCGCCTCATAGAAATCGTCGGTGCGCGTGTAATTGCGCACGGCGGCGCGCGCCACGCCCTCGACCAGCACCTTCACCGAGCCGTCGGGCAGCTTCAGGAGCTGCAGCACGGAGGCGAGCGAGCCGATCGAATAGATGGCGTCGGTCGCCGGATCGTCGTCCCCCGCATTCTTCTGCGTCGCGAGCAGGATCAGGCGGTCGCTCTTCGTGACTTCCTCGAGCGCGCGGATCGATTTTTCACGCGCGACATAGAGCGGGACGATCATGTGCGGAAACACCACGATGTCGCGCAAGGGAAGAACGGGATAGCTTTCGATAACTCCCGGCGTAATGGCGTCGCGCTTTTCATTACTCATCTTCGTGTCCTGCTTTCGTTTGCGCATCCCGCCCGGCGGCAATGCGAAAAAATGCGAGCGATCACTATTCGTCGAACTAGCAAGACTTGGGCCTCGAATGATCAGGCGGACATCTCTAGCCAGACTGGCCGCGCGGACCCTCGCTCCTTTGTCCACGCGCCACACCGATGGGCCGCGGCGTTTACGCCCCAACGGCCCCGTTAACGCAGGAAATGGGATACACGAACGATCGATTCAAGGACGGCCTAATGTCGCCGGGCTTATCCCGTGCGGCCGTCCCGAAGTTGCGCCGGCGCGCGCCGATCAGGCGCTGGCGCCGCTTTTCTCGCTGCGCTCCGCGTAGATATACAGAGGACGCGCTTTACCTTCAACGACTTCCGGCCCGATGACAACCTGCTCGACGCCCTCCAGACCCGGCAGGTCGAACATGGTGTCGAGCAGAATGCCCTCCATGATCGAGCGCAGACCGCGGGCGCCGGTGTGGCGCTCGATCGCCTTGCGGGCGACGGAGGTGAGCGCCTCGTCCTGGAACGTCAGCTCGACATTCTCCATCTCGAACAGCCGCTGATACTGCTTGACCAGCGCGTTCTTGGGCTCGGTGAGGATCTTCTTCAGGGCTTCCTCGTCGAGGTCCTCGAGCGTCGCCAGCACGGGCAGACGGCCGACGAATTCCGGGATCAGGCCGAATTTCAGCAGATCCTCGGGCTGCACCTGACGGAAAATGTCGCCGGTGCGGCGCTCGTCGGGCGCCTGAACGCTGGCGGCGAAGCCGATCGAGGTCGAGCGGCCGCGCTGCGAGATGATCTTTTCGAGACCCGCGAAGGCGCCGCCGCAGATGAACAGGATGTTGGTCGTGTCGACCTGCAGGAACTCCTGCTGCGGATGCTTGCGCCCGCCTTGCGGCGGCACGGAGGCGACAGTGCCCTCCATGATTTTGAGCAGCGCCTGCTGGACGCCCTCGCCCGACACGTCGCGGGTAATGGAAGGATTGTCGCTTTTGCGCGAAATCTTGTCGATTTCGTCCACATAGACGATGCCGCGCTGGGCGCGCTCGACATTGTAGTCGGACGCCTGCAGCAGCTTGAGGATGATGTTCTCGACATCCTCGCCGACATAGCCCGCCTCGGTGAGCGTCGTGGCGTCGGCCATGGTGAAGGGCACGTCCAGAATGCGGGCGAGCGTCTGCGCCAGCATGGTCTTGCCGACGCCGGTGGGGCCGATCAGCAGAATGTTGGACTTCGCCAGCTCGACGTCGCCGTGCTTGGTGGCGTGGTTGAGGCGCTTGTAATGATTGTGTACCGCCACCGAGAGCACGCGCTTGGCCTGCGCCTGGCCGATGACGTAATCGTCAAGGACCTTGCAGATTTCGCGGGGGGTGGGGATGCCGTCGCGCTGCTTGACCAGCGAGGATTTGTTCTCCTCGCGGATGATGTCCATGCAGAGTTCGACGCATTCGTCGCAAATGAAGACCGTGGGGCCGGCGATCAGCTTGCGGACTTCATGCTGGCTCTTGCCGCAAAACGAGCAGTAGAGCGTATTCTTGGAATCGCCGCCGCCGACTTTGCTCATGCTATTCTCCCGATGAATCAATCCGACACGCGAATCGACCCAAACATGTGATACCGGTTCCGGCCTAACAAAAGATGGAAGCCGGCCCCTCGCTGGCTTCCGGCTCTCGCCGGTCCGAATATGGGCGGCTCCCTGTTGGGCGCCTCCCGGAAAGCCGGGGAGGCTCGCGCCGCCGCGAACGCCTACCTTATTTGAGGCATGCCGCGGTTTGCAACCTCTCCGCCATTTCCGGCGGTTGCAAGTTTTGCGCCGTGGTTACGGCGGCGCTTTCCCTCAGGTCAGGATCTTCGGCACCCGGTTGAGACGCAGCCGGAAGGCGTCGGGCATGCCGCTGCCGAGCAGGGGCCGCAGATACATTCTGAAAGCGTCCGTTACGTCGGTTCCGGAAGAAGCGATGAATTCATCCGGCATAACCTTTGTTTTCGCCGCGATTTGTTCAAGGGGCGTGAGCTGATAGTCAACCGAATAAAAGCCCGTGCGGTGGATCGTCACAGAGCCGTCCCGGCCGCCCCAGAGCGCGTATTGGACTGCCTTTTCGCCCACTTCGCGCGCCTCCCGCTGATCCACGTCCGAGACGCAGCCGACGAAACTGCGCTGCACATAGCCGAAGGTGTCGGCCCGGACGCGCTTGTAGCCCAGCTTGTTCTTGACCAGTTCGGTCAGCTCGTCGGCCAGACCGCCGCCGCCGAGATGGACATTGCCATGGTCGTCGCGTTCGACCTGTTTGGCCAGTTTTTCGGCGATCGGCAGATGGTTCTCGTCGCTGATCCCCTCGGAGACGGCGACGACGCAGCGGCCATATTTGTCCATGGTCGCCTTCACGTCGGCGAGGAACTTGTCGATGAAAAAGGCGCGCTCCGGCACATAGATGAGATGCGGGCCATCGTCCGGGAACTTCTTGCCGAGCGCCGAGGCGGCGGTCAGAAAGCCTGCATGGCGGCCCATGACGACGGCGATATAGACGCCCGGCAGCGCCCAATTGTCGAGATTGGCGCCGGCGAAAGCCTGGGCGACCCATCGCGCCGCAGAGGGGAAGCCCGGCGTGTGGTCGTTGACCATCAGATCATTGTCGATGGTCTTGGGGATGTGGATCGCGCGCAGCGGATAGCCGGCGTTGCGGGCCTCTTCCGAGACGATTCGGACCGTGTCCGACGAATCATTGCCGCCGATATAGAAGAAGCAGCCGACGCCATGGGCGCGCAGCACCTTGAAGATCTCCTGGCAATATTTCAGGTCCGGCTTGTCGCGGGTCGAGCCGAGCGCCGAGGAAGGCGTATTCGCAACCATTTCAAGGTTATGCGTCGTCTCCTGGGTGAGGTCGACGAAGTCCTCGTTGACGATGCCGCGCACGCCGTGGAAGGCGCCATAGATGCGCTCGACCTCGCGAAACTTGCGTGATTCCAGCACGGCTCCGACGAGCGACTGGTTGATGACGGCGGTCGGTCCGCCGCCCTGTGCGACGACGACCTTGGAGAAATCGATGGACACGCATGGCTCCTGTCGAGGCGCCGATACCGCCGCGCCCGGATCGGATGCGGCGGCCGGCAAGATAAGTGGCCTGGTCGGCGCACACATATTACCAAAGATGCGCCATTTCCATCCGAGAGGGAGGGGCTAAATGATCGGCTTGAGCGCGCGGGCGAAGCGCAGCACGCGCCGGACCTCCCGCTGGATGAAGTCCTCCAGCTCCAGCCCGGCGGCGGCGTGCCCGTCGGTCATGGCGATGCGCCAGTCGGCCCGGCCGATTTTCTCCACCCAGCCGCGCGCTTGCAGGGCGAGGAGCTTTCGCCGCACCGTCTCGCGGGGCATTCCTGTCTGGGCGGAGATGCGCGTCGCTGAAATTCCCCGCCGGTCGTCGAGGGGGAGGTCCCTGTCAACCTGGCTCGCGATCTGGTCACGCAAAAATCTCTGCGCAAGAATCGTGAAGACCAGCATTTCATGGAGATCGCCGTCGAAAACGGCGCAGCAATCGGTGAGATGGGACGCCATGAATTCGGTCAAGTGATGATGAAACAGAATCTGCTGCCCCCGAGAGCCACCCTCGAGAGCGGCCCCGAGATCTTCAGCCGCAACACGCTCGTCCATACGGAAATTCCTTTCAGCCGCCCCGTTTTGTTCAAAGTATTCCAAAGCAATTGATTATTGTCTTCAGTTTATCGGGATAATTTAGCACCATCGCCGCGGCGCAGTCTAATTCACCGGGACGATCATCGGGAATTTTACCCAATTTGGGCCGGGAATTGTTTCGCATGCCGAACCGGCGGGGATGTGACGTCCTTGCGTATTCGGTCTAGAAGGCGTCGCCTGAGCGAGAGAGCTTGATCCTTTGCCAGAGGAGGCGGCGTGTCGGCCAATTATTTCTGGGATCTCATAAGCGCAAACATGCCGGCGCCCGAGCGCCGTTTTGCCGACGTCCCCGGCCGCGCGCGCATCTCCTACAGGGACGTTCTCGCCCTGTCGGCGCGATTCGCCCACGCGCTGAAGCGTCTTAATGTCGCGCCCGGAGACCGGGTCGCCGTGCAGGTCGAGAAGAGCCCGGAAGCGCTCATGCTCTATCTTGCCTGCCTGCGTCGCGGCGCGGCCTTCGTGCCGCTCAATACCGCCTACACCGCGGCCGAAATAGAATATTTCATAAAGGATGCGGAGCCCGCGCTCTTCGTCTGCGATCCTCTTCGCCTCAACGAGTATCGCAAGCTCCCGACGATCGCTGCGACGCGCACGGAGACCCTGGACGCCGACGGAGGGGGGTCTGTCGCCGCGGCGGCGGCGGAGGCGCCGTCAGAGTTCGAGAACGCGGCGCGAGACGGCGGCGATCTTGCCGCCATTCTCTACACCTCGGGCACCACGGGCCGCTCGAAAGGCGCGATGCTCAGCCACGCCAATCTCGCATCGAACGCGCTGACGCTGCGCGACCTCTGGGCGTTCACCGGCGACGACGTCTTGATCCATGCGCTGCCGATCTATCACGCGCACGGGCTTTTCGTGGCGACGAATGTCGTGTTGCTCGCCGGGGCCTCGCTTATCTTCCAGCGGCAGTTCAGGCCCGCGGACGTTCTGGCGGCGACGCGAGACGCGACCGTGCTGATGGGCGTGCCGACGTTCTACACGAGACTGCTTCAGGAGCCCGGTCTCGACTGCGAGAGCGTGAGGCAAATGCGGCTTTTCATCTCGGGCTCCGCGCCGCTGCTGGCGGAAACGCACAAGGCGTGGCGAGATCGCACCGGCCATGCGATTCTTGAACGCTATGGCATGACCGAAACCGGCATGAACGCCTCCAACCCTTACAAGGGCGAGAGGGTCGCCGGAACGGTGGGCTTTCCCCTGCCGGATGTCGAGCTTCGGATCGCCGATCCCGAAAGCGGAGCGCCTAGAAAAGTTGATGAAGTCGGCATGATCGAGGTGCGCGGACCGAATGTCTTCGGCGGCTATTGGCGACGCCCCGAAAAGACAGCGGAAGAGTTTCGCGATGACGGCTTCTTCATCACCGGCGACATGGGGAAGATCGACGCGCGCGGCTATGTGCACATCGTCGGGCGCGCGAAGGATCTGATCATCACCGGCGGCCTGAACGTCTATCCCAAAGAGGTCGAGACCGAGATCGACCTGATCCCTGGCGTCGTCGAGTCCGCGGTGATCGGTCTGCCGCATGCGGATTTCGGCGAGGCGGTGACGGCGGTGGTTGTGAGGCGCGCGGGGGTCGATCTGTCGGAGAATGACATTTTTACCGCTCTGGAAACGCGGCTCGCCAAATTCAAGAATCCGAAGAGGGTGGTTTTTCTCTCGGAGCTGCCCCGCAATGCGATGGGCAAGGTGCAGAAGAACGTCTTGCGTGAAATGATCGCCGCTCAGGATCACGACAGCTGACGTCGTAAGCCCGCCATTGTCGCAATGGCGGGCTTTCAAATTGACGCCATCACGCCTCGGTCAGCTTCCCGTGACAGTGCTTGTATTTCTTGCCCGAGCCGCAGGGGCAGGGCTCGTTGCGGCCGATCTTCCCCCAGGTCGCGGGATCGGCGGGATCGCGTTTGGCTTGCGGGACCGGCGCGGCCGCCGCCGAGAAATCGATGTCGGCCAGACGCGCGTTCAGATCCTCCAGCGCCGTCGCCTCGGCGCTGACGCCGGCGGTGAGGGCGACCGGATTCGGATGCGACATTTCCATGGGCGGCAGTTCCGGCGGCGCGGAGGGCGGCGCCTCGAAGCTCACCTCGACGCGCATGAGCTGCGCGGTGACCTGCTCGTCCCAATGACCCATGAGGCCGCGGAACAGCTCCAGCGCCTCGGATTTATATTCGTTCAGCGGATCGCGCTGCGCCATGCCGCGCCAGCCGATGACCTGACGCAGATGGTCGAGCGCCACCAGATGCTCGCGCCACAGCGCGTCGAGCGACTGCAGCACGACCTGTTTCTCGATCATGCGCATCAGCGGCGCCGTGTTGCGCTCCACGCGCGCTTCATAGGAGTCGTCGGCGGCCTGGAGCAGACGCTCCTTGATCTCCTCGTCGGCGATGCCCTCTTCCTTCGCCCAGTCGACGACCGGGAGATCGAGATTGAGCTTCGCCCGCACGTCTTCCGCGAGGCCCTCGATGTCCCAGGCTTCCGCATAGGCGTCATGCGCGATATGGCGCGACACCAGATTTTCGACGACTTCCGCGCGCATGTCGGAGACCTGCTCCTCGACGCTCTCCTCGCCCATGATCTCGCGCCGGCGCTCGAAGATGACCTTGCGCTGGTCGTTCATGACATTGTCGAACTTGAGGATGTTCTTGCGGATGTCGAAGTTGCGCGCCTCGACCTTGTGCTGCGCCTTCTCGATCGCCTTGTTGATCCAGGGGTGGACGATCGCCTCGCCCTCCTGCAGACCGAGCTTCACCAGCATGGAGTCCATGCGCTCGGAGCCGAAGATGCGCATCAGATCGTCCTGCAGCGACAGGAAGAACTTGGAGCGGCCGGGATCGCCCTGACGGCCCGAGCGGCCACGAAGCTGATTGTCGATACGGCGGCTCTCGTGGCGTTCCGTGCCGATGATGTAGAGACCGCCGGCGGCGATCGCCTTTTCCTTGAAGTCGGCGACCTCGGCGCGGATTTCCGCTTCCTTGGCCTCGCGCGCGGCGCCCTCCAACCCGGCGCATTCCTGCAGGACGCGCATCTCGACATTGCCGCCGAGCTGAATGTCCGTGCCGCGGCCCGCCATGTTGGTGGCGATGGTGATCGCGCCGGGCACGCCGGCTTCCGCGACGATGAAGGCTTCCTGCTCATGGAAGCGCGCGTTGAGCACCGCGAACATTTTCGACTGCGCGCCGGCGCGCGCCGACTCATAGAGCTTCGACAGTCCCTTCGGGTCCTCGAAGTCGATCATCGTGTAACCCTGACCGACCAGGAATTCCGCGAGCTGCTCCGACTTCTCGATCGAGGTCGTGCCGACGAGCAGCGGCTGCATGCGGGAATTGGCGTCCTTCACCTCTTCGAGGATCGCATTCAGCTTTTCTTTCGTCGTGCGATAGACCTCGTCATCGTCATCGCGACGCTTGACCGGGCGATTCGTCGGGATTTCGACGACGTCGAGCTTGTAGATTTCGGCGAATTCATTGGCCTCGGTCGCCGCCGTGCCGGTCATGCCGGCAAGCTTGTCGTAGAGGCGGAAATAGTTCTGGAAGGTGATCGACGCGAGCGTCACGTTCTCGGGCTGAACCTGAACGCGCTCCTTGGCCTCCAGCGCCTGATGCAGACCTTCCGAATAACGGCGGCCCGGCATCATGCGGCCGGTGAATTCGTCGATGATGACCACTTCGCCCTTGCGGACGATGTAGTCCTTGTCCTTCTGGAACAGCTTGTGGGCGCGCAGCGCCTGATTGATGTGGTGGACGAGGGTGACGTTATGCGCTTCGTAAAGCGCGCCTTCCGTCAGCGCGCCGACCTCGGCGAGCAGCTCTTCCATATGCTCATTGCCGGCGTCGGTGAGATGAATCGTGCGCTGCTTCTCGTCGAGCTCGAAATCTTCCTTGACGAGCTTCGGGATCAGGCGGTCGATGGTGTTGTAGAGGTCCGACTTGTCGTCGACCGCGCCCGAGATGATGAGCGGCGTGCGCGCTTCGTCGATGAGGATCGAGTCCACCTCGTCGACGATCGCGAAATTGTGCCCGCGCTGCACCATCTGCGCGAACTCATATTTCATATTGTCGCGCAGATAATCGAAGCCGAACTCATTGTTCGTGCCGTAGGTGATGTCGGCGGCGTAAGCGGCGGCGCGTTCCTCATCCGGGATGTCGTGGACGACGCATCCGACCGTCATGCCGAGGAAGCGGTAGATCTGGCCCATCCACTCGCTGTCGCGCTTGGCCAGATAGTCGTTGACCGTGACGACATGCACGCCCTTGCCGGCGAGCGCGTTGAGATAGACCGCGAGCGTGGCGACGAGGGTCTTGCCTTCGCCCGTGCGCATTTCGGCGATGGCGCCTTCATGCAGCACCATGCCGCCGATGAGCTGAACGTCGAAATGGCGCTGGCCGAGCGTGCGCTTGGACGCTTCGCGGACGGTGGCGAAGGCGGGGATCAGAAGGTCGTCGAGCGACTTGCCGGAGGCGAGCTGCTCGCGGAACTGGACCGTGCGGTTCTTCAGCTCGTCGTCGGTGAGGGCTTCGAGCTGGGGCTCCAGCGCGTTGATCGCCTTGACGTTCGGCGCATAGGTCTTGAGGCGGCGGTCGTTTGCCGTGCCGAAAATCTTCTTGGCGAGGGCGCCGAGCATTCCCCAAACCTTTCTAACCGTAGCGCGCCGCCAGTCGCGCGCGCCGAAAGGGGGCGGCCGGAGGGAGCGTCAAATTCCTTGGAAAAACAACCGCTTGCGACCGCACCCGGGAGTCCGGGCGTCAGGGCCGACGCGGCATTTCCGCCGGAGAGATAAGGGGGTGGGCTACCCTTGTCAATGTAAGGGCGATCTCGGCCGAACAGGGTGGCGCGTGCGCAGGGAGGATACGGCGGAGCCAGCCGCTACGGCGCCTCGTTGATCGCCCGAAACGGCGTCGGAATCCGGCCGCTCTTCAAGAGCCGCGAGAAAATCTGCAATCCGCCCGGCTCATTGCCATTGGGATGGACCAGCACGATGGAGCCCGCCCTCGGCGGCGGGCCGAGCGCCAGCCAGGCGTCGGCGCCGAGCGCAACGAGATGGCGCTCCTTCAGCTTCTCCAGCAGGGCCGAGTCCGACACGAGGCCGGGAAAACGGAAGAAGACCGAGGGCGTTTCGCCATGGGCGATCAGAAGCTTTTCCGTCTCGAAAATCTCGCGGTCGAGGTCGACGCCCGGCCGCAGCATGTAATTCTGCGCCTCCTTCACCCCCGGAATATAGGGGTGCGAGTAGCTATGATCCGCCCAGGTGATCGCCAGCGCCCCGGAACGGCGCTTTTCCTGCAGCCACGCGAAATCAGCGCCGTGATGGGCGATCCAGCCGCCCGAGACCGCGAGAGTCAGCGGCGTGCCGGGGCCCTGCGCGGCGACTTCCTCGATGAAGGCGCGGTCGAGCGGCTTCTGGCTCGGGCAAAGATCGCCGGTGACATAGCTGCCGGCGCCCTTGCCGTGAATGAGGCCGGCGTTGACGAGGGCGGGCGGCCGGCTCGCGTCGGGCGGCGGGCGGACGGCCTGCAGGAAGCGGGTCTGCGCCTGCTCTTCGTCGCTCGTCGGCTCGCAGCGCCAGCAGGCGGCGCGCGTGAGCGTGGTTTCGAGCGTCTCCGGATCGACCGTGAGCAGCAGCTCCTCGCCCTCGATGCGCAGGCGCCGCGTGGCGAGGCGCGTCTCGTCGCCCTTCACGCAGCTTTCGAAGACCGCCCGATACTCCTGCACGCGCGCGCCAGTCGCGCCGGCGACCGGCTCGATGACGGCCGGGCCGCAATTCTCCTGCGCGACCGCCGTTGTCGCCGCAAGAAGGGCGGCGCAGAATAGGTAAATGGCGAGGGGTGATTTCACGGGCGCGATGTTTAGCAGAAACTCATCCGGTGAGAAGCCAAGCTTCGAGATCGTCGCGACGGAGTCGGCCGAAATCGCCGCCCGGCTCGGCGCGGAGATCGCGGGGCGCTTCGGCCCGCGCGACGAATCCCCGCTCTCTATTGCGATCCGCGACGGCGCCGGGGCGCTCGTCGGCGGGCTCAATGGGGTCATCCACTGGCGCTGGCTTTATATAAGGCATGTTTGGGTCGAGGAGAGCCGGCGCGGGGAAGGGCTGGCGACGAAACTGATGGAAATGGCGGAAGAGACCGCACGCGGCCGCGGCGCCCTCGGCGTCTATATCGATACTTTCGACCCGAAGGTCGCCGGGTTTTACGAGCGGCTGGGGTATTCGCCGGTGGGGAGCATCGCGGATTTCCCGCCGGGCGGGAGACGCATCTTCCTCAGCAAGCGGCTGGCGGGCGAGGGTGCGAAATGACGCAGATGTCCGCCATGGTCCTGCGGCGCCCTGGAACGCCGCTCCTCATGGAAGAGCGTCCGCTCCCGGCGCCCGGCCCGGGAGAGCTGCTGCTGCGCGTCGAAGCCTGCGGCGTCTGCCGCACGGATCTTCATGTCGTCGACGGCGAGCTGACACAGCCGAAGCTCCCCATCATTCCCGGACATGAAATCGTCGGCCGCGTCGTCGCGGCGGGCGCGGGCGTGGCGGGCTTTGCGCCCGGCGCGCGCGTCGGCGTGCCGTGGCTCGGTCATACTTGCGGGCATTGTCCCTATTGCATGAGCGCGCGCGAAAATCTTTGCGACGACCCGCTCTTCACCGGCTATACGCGCGACGGCGGCTACGCCACCCATACGATCGCCGACGCTTCCTACAGTTTCCCGCTGCCCGAGGGCGCCGAGGCCGCGACTCTGGCGCCGCTGCTCTGCGCCGGGCTCATCGGCTGGCGCACGCTGAAGATGGCGGGGCCGGCGGAGACCATCGGCATCTACGGTTTCGGCGCGGCGGCGCATATCATCGCGCAGGTCGCGATCCTTCAGGGCAAGCGCGTGCACGCCTTCGTGCGGCCCGGCGACGACGCGGCGGCGCAATTCGCCTTGTCGCTCGGCGCGGCGAGCGCGCAAGGGTCAGACGCGCCCTCGCCGGAAAAGCTCGACGCGGCGCTGATCTTTGCCCCTGTCGGCGCGCTGGTCCCGCTGGCGCTCGCGGCGGTGAAGAAGGGCGGCGCGGTCGTCTGCGGCGGCATTCACATGAGCGACATTCCGGGCTTTCCCTATGCGCTGCTTGTGGGAGGAGCGCCGGCTCCTGTCAGTCGCCAATCTCACGCGCGAAGACGCGCGCGAATTTCTCGCGCTCGCGCCGACGCTGCCGTTGGCGATGCACAGCGTTCCCTATGCGCTGTCGCAGGCCAACGAGGCGCTCGCCGATTTGCGCGAGGGGCGTCTGCAAGGCGCGGCGGTTCTTGTTCCGTAGCTCATCTGTCACGGCGCCACGCCCAGGGAGGAGGCAAGGGCGCCAGCAATGTCGTCAATCTCCCCGCGAGCGTCCACGCGCCGCCACGACATCTCGCCGGTGTCTTTGATCGCCTGCGCTTTCAGGACCTCGCCTGTCGCATCCGACACGTCATTGACGCGCCTGTCGACGCGCGCGAGCCGTTGTGCGAGATCGAGATCGAGCCAGAAACCCTGAAAAGAAACGCCAGCCGATTGCGCCGCAGCTTCGATCGCCGTGCGATCCGCCGCCCGGTCGAACACCGCATCGACGACGACAGGCCATCCAGCCTTGGCGGCGCGCGCCGCAGACGCAAACATCTCATCGTAAACCTGCGCGGAAACCTCGCTGCGATAGGCTTCCTCTGGCAGGCGGTCGGTCGCCTCGGCGCCGAGAAGCCTTTTGCGAATCCTGTCGCTATTGAAAATCCGCGCGCCCGGCGCCGGCGGCAGAAGCGGCGCCAGCGCCGCGGCGACGCTGGATTTTCCCGAGCCGCTGAAGTCCGCCGATGGCGACGACGCCGCCATGCGCGGCTTGAAGCAGCTCGCGCGAAAGATCGAAGAAGGCCCGCGCCGTTTCCGCATGCCCCTGCGACGCTTCTACATGGGCGCGGATCGTGGCGCGCAGCGACATGAAAAAGGGCAGCAGGGGCAGGCCATCCGCGTCGTCCTCGATGCGCGCGTCGAGATAGCGGTTGAAGGCCAGATTGGCGAGATCGGGGAGGCGCGCGCGCCAGAGGTCCATCAGCAGGAAAGCGATGTCATAGAGAACGTCGATAGTTGAAATTTTGTCGGAAAATTCGATTCCGTCGAAAGGCGTCGGTTCGCCGTCATAGAGGCAGATGTTGCGCAGATTGAGATCGCCATGACAGCGCCGGACCTTGCCGCATGCGCGACGCGCGTCGATCAACGCGGCATGAGAATGCAGCGCTTCACGTAACAAAGTAAGATGCGTTTCGATTTCAGGCGTTGGCGCCGGCGGCGATTCCTTGAGGCTTTCCTCCATGCTGTCGACGATCGCCCGCATCGCATCGGCGCCGCCATGCGAAAAGTCCGGCGACGCCGCGTCATGCGCCTTCGCCACACGCCGCGCGAGGCGGTCGATCATATCTTTCGTCAGTCGCCCATCGCGCGCCATCTCGTCGAAAAGGGCGCCGTCGGGAAAGCGCCGCATCTCCACCACAGCGTCGACAAAAGAGCCCGCGCCGTCGAGCGCGAGCGATCCGTCGCTTTCCCGCGTGACATGCCGCACGCCAAGATAGAGCGCCGGAGCGAAGCGGCTGTTGAGCGCAAGCTCGCGCTCGCACATGGCGAGACGAAGCGCGGGCGTCGAGAAATCGAGATAGGGCAGGCGCACGGCCCGCTTGAGCTTGTAAACGTGAGACGCCCCAAGCAGCACGATGGAAATATGCGTCTTGACCAGCTTCGTCGCGCCAAGCCGCTTCGTCAAATAGGCGATGACCTGCGCCTGCAAGTCGGATTCTTGCGGGTTCATTCTTCGAAGCGCTCGAAATAGGCGGTCTTGGCGAGATGCGCCAGGATCGCATAGCTGACGAGGAAAAGCCCGATGACCGGCCAGTAGGACCATGGCAGAGGCGTGAAGCCGAAGACCGGCGCCAGCGCCGAATAGGGCAGGGCGGCGCCGATCAGGCAGACGATGATCGTCGTCATGATCAGCGCGCCGCTCGCGCGGCTCTGGATGAAGGGAATTTTGCGCGTGCGGATGATATGGATGACGAGGGTCTGGGTGAAGAGCGACTCGACGAACCAGCCCGTCTGAAAGAGCTGAGGCTTCTCCCAGGCGTCGAAGGCGAGAAGCATGAACATGAAGGTCGCATAATCGAAGATCGAACTCACCGGCCCGAGATAGAGCATGAAACGCGCAATGCCGCCGATATTCCACTTGCGCGGTTCTTCGAGAAAGTCCTCGTCGACATTGTCGGTCGGGATCGCCGTCTGCGAGAAATCATATAGCAGGCTGTTGGTGAGAATCTGGATCGGCGTCATCGGCAGGAAGGGCAGGAAGACGCTCGCGCCGAGCACGCTGAACATATTGCCGAAGTTCGAACTCGCGCCCATGCGGATATATTTGAGGATATTGGCGAAGACCTTGCGCCCTTCGAGCACGCCATCGTTGAGCACGGCGAGGCTTTTTTCCAGCAGAATGATGTCGGCCGACTCGCGCGCGATGTCGCGTCGCCGTATCGACCGAAATGCCGACGTCGCCCGCCTTCAGCGCAGGACCGTCATTGATGCCGTCGCCGAGATAGCCGACGACATGGCCGCATCTGCGCAGCGCGGAGACGACACGCGCCTTCTGCGACGGCGACAGCTTGGCGAAAACGGTAATGCCCGGCGCGCGCATGGCGAGCGTCTCGTCGTCCATCGCGTCGACGTCTGCGCCGAGCGCCAGCCCGTCGATCTGGAGGCCCACGTCATGACAGACCTTGCGCGTGACGATCTCATTGTCGCCGGTCAGAATCTTGACCGAAATGCCCGCCTTGCCGAGATCGGCGATGGCGCTGGCGGCGCTGTCCTTCGGCGGATCGAGAAAAGCGATATAGCCGAGCAGGGTCAATCCGGTTTCGTCGGCGGCGGTGAAGACATGCTGCTCGCGCGAGACTTCCTTATAGGCGACGGCGATGACGCGGAAGCCGTCGGCGTTGAGCCGCGCGGTTTCCTCTTGCGCCGATTCGAGATGAGAAGGATCGAGCGCGCCGCTGGCGTTTTCGGATTCGTACCAGGTCGAGACCGTGAAGATTTCTTCGACGGCGCCCTTGCAGATCAGCAGGCGCGCGCCGTCCTCGCTGCTCGACGACGACGGAAAGACGGCGGCGCTCGAAATCGAAGGGGATTTCATCGATCTTGGTGAAGACATGCTGGGGCGCCAGCCTTTCCTGAAGTTCCGCATGCTGCAGCACCGCGACGTCGAGAAGGTTGCGCAGGCCGGACTGAAAATGGCTGTTGAGATAAGCGAACTCCAGCACACGCTCGAAATCCTCGCCGAAAATGTCGAGATGGCGCTTGAGAATGATCCGGTCCTGCGTGAGCGTGCCGGTCTTGTCCGTGCACAGCACGTCCATGGCGCCGAAATTCTGGATGGCGTTGAGGCGCTTGACGATGACCTTTTCGCGCGACAGCGCCATGGCGCCCTTGGCCAGATTGACGGTCACGATCATCGGCAGCATTTCCGGCGTCAGCCCCACGGCCACCGAAATCGCGAAGAGAAAGGCGGAGAGCCAGTCGCCCTTGAGCGCGCCATTGATGAAAAAGGTCGCCGGCGCCATCACCGCCATGAAGGCGATCATCAGCCAGGTGAATTTCTTCACGCTCGCGTCGAAGGCGGTGGGCTCGTCCACGCCGACGATCCTGTCTGCGATCTGGCCGAAGACCGTCCTGGCGCCCGTCGCGACGACGACCGCCTCGCCATAGCCGCTCAAAACATTGGAGCCCATGAAGGCGAGGCAGTCGGACTCCATGGGATCGGACGGCGGCCGAGGCCGCGGCGAATTTTTCGACGGGCATGGATTCGCCGGTGAGCGCCGACTGGTTGATGAAGAGATCCTTGGTCGCGATCAGTCGCACATCGGCGGGAATCATGTCGCCGGCCGTGAGGCGCACAATATCGCCGGGCGCCAGTTCCTCGAGGGAAATTTCGACGAAGGGATCGCCGCCGATCGGTCGCCGCACGGAAGCGTGGGTGCGCACCATGGCGCGCAGCTCCGCGGCGGCCGTATTGGCGCGATGCTCCTGCACGAAGGCGAGCAGCACGCTCAGCACGACGATGGCTGAAATGACGATGGCCGAGCGCTGGTCGCTCATCGCGAAAGAGGCCGCCGCGAGCGTCAGCAGGAGGCCGTTGAGGGGATTGAACACATGACGCGCGAGTTCGCGCAGCACGCCGCCGCCGCTTTCCTGCGCGACGCGGTTTGGTCCGAAACGACGCAGCCGCCGCGCGGCTTCATCCTCGGCAAGACCCTCCCGTGAAGCGCCGAGTTCCTGGAGAAGGGCGTCGATCTGCGCCGCCGCGGCCCTTGCGAGCGTCTGCCGCTCCTCCTTGTCGCTCGCGGTGAAATTCATGACGCGACCTCATGGCCCGTCATCGATTTACCTTCGCGTAACGCTCGAATGCCTAAGATTGCGCTTCGATCTGGACGAAAGCCTGTCATATGTTCCTTCAGCCGCTCTCCTGGCGCCTGCCGGCAAGGCGCCGCCATGCCGCGTCAGACTATCACGGCTCCTTGCGACAATCTCGACTGGCGATCTGCGTCGCCATCACGATCTGATGCAACTCGTCGTCATCAACGACCACGCGCATATCAACGGGGGCGCAGCAAAAGTCGCCATCGACAGCGCGAAGGGTTTTGCCCGACGCGGCCATCGCGTGACGTTCTTCGCGGCGGTCGGGCCGATCGAGCCGGGCCTGATCGAGGCGGGCGTCGAGGTCGTTCTGCTCGACCTGCCGGACGTGCGCTCGGCGGCGTCGCTCATGCGCTTTGGCGCGCAATGGCTCTGGAACGGCGCCGCCGAGGCGAAGCTCTCCGCGCTGCTTGCCGATTCCAATCCGACAGACACGATCGTCCATGTGCATGGCTGGGCCAAGGCGCTGTCGCCCTCTATCGGCCGGGCCCTTCGGCGCGCGGGTCTGCCGGTCGTGCATACGCTGCACGAATATTATCTGGCCTGCCCGAATGGCGGCTTTTACGATCACGGCGCCGCGCGCAACTGCGGCCGCACGGCCATGTCGATGGGCTGCGTCCTGCATAATTGCGACTCGCGCGGCTATCATCGCAAGCTCATGCGCGTCGGCCGTCACGCCCTCATGCGGCATGGTTCCGGGCTGGTCGAGACGGCGCGCCATGTCATCGTCATCTCCAGATTGCAGCGGGAAGCCATCGCGCCCTATCTGCCTCACGCAACTTTTCACGAGGTCGGAAATCCGATCGACGTGAGGGATCAAGGCGTCAGAAGCGAGGGGCCCGGCGACTTCATCTTCGTTGGCCGGCTTTCAGCCGAGAAAGGCGCGCGCTATTTCGCACAGGCCGCGCGGCGCGCGGGCGTCGCGCCGGTTTACATCGGCGATGGGCCCGAACGAGACGCGCTCCAGCACGAATTTCCCGAGGCGCGGTTTCTCGGATGGCTCCCGCCCGACGGCGTGCGCGCTCATTTGAGAGCGGCGCGGGCGCTGGTGTTTCCATCGGTCTGGTACGAAGGCCAGCCGCTCACCGTCTATGAATCCCTCGCGCTCGGCGCGCCGGTCATCGTCAGCGACATTTGCGCCGGCCGCGAGGCGGTCGCGCATGGCGAGAACGGCTTCTGGTTCAGATCGGCCGACGTCGAGTTGCTTTCGGAGAAGATCATGTGGCTGAAGGACGACGCCCTCGCGCGGCGCATGTCCGACGCCGCGCATGGAAAATACTGGGCCAATCCGCTGACGCTCGACCGGCATCTCGACGCGGTTGCGGCGGTGCATGATCTGGTCCGCAAGGATTATCGATGAAGATCGCGATCGCCATTGCAACGACGGGCCGGCCGGGAATTGTCGGCGAGGCGCTCGCGCGATTCATGCGCCTGGACCGCAAGGCCGACAGGCTCCTCGTCGTCGGCGCTTCGCAGTCGGACGCGCCGACAGAACCTCACGATGCGGGATTTGCGATTTCGCCAACGAAAGGATCGAGCGCGCAGCGCAATCATGCGCTCGATCTGATCGGCGACGATGCGGATGTGATCGTCTTCGTCGACGATGATTTCGCGCCTGCGCCGGGCTTTCTGGAGGGCGTCGAACGTCTCTTTGCCGAGCATGCGGATATTGTCGCGGCCTCGGGCGAGCTCATCGCGGATGGCGCGACGCGGGGCGGTTACACATTCGAGCAGGCCGACGCCTTCATCTCCGCGTGGCGCACGCCGATCGTCGAGCAGCTTCGCGACTCGTCGGGCGCCTATGGGTGCAACATGGCCTATCGACGCGCGAGCGCGCCGCAGCTGCGCTTCGACGAAAATCTTCCGCTTTATGGCTGGCTGGAGGACACGGACTTTTCGGCGCGCTATGCGCGTTTCGGACGCGTCGTTCGCTGCAATCATTTCGCCGGCGTGCATCTCGGCGTGCGGTCCGGTCGCGTGTCCGGCGTGCGGCTCGGCTATTCGCAGATCGCCAATCCGCTGTATCTGCTGCGCAAGGGAACGGCGGCGCCTTCCTTTGCGCTGACTCTGGCCGCGCGAAACATGCTGTCGAACACCGTCAAATCCATCAGGCCGGAGCCCGATATCGACAGACGCGGACGTTTGCGCGGCAATCTGCTTGCGCTCGCGGACGCGTTGCGCGGGCGGGCTGATCCGAGACGGATTTTGGAGCTCTAGAGGCGATTGTCATTGCGTTCGTCGGCTTTCGCCTCCTCGCAATGACGATCAGGAGGTCGCTCGCGCTGCGAGCCCGATCGTCATAGCTCGCAGCCCCATCACATCGAGCGCATAGGCAAGTGCGCCGTAGACGCCGGCGCCCATGGCGATCTGAAGCGCAAGCGTCGTTGCGCCCGGCGGCAAACCGCGCAGCCAGAGGCCCGTCGCGAGCATGGCTGCCGTTCCGATCAGCGCGCCAGCCATGTCACGCGCGCGCGGCCACATGGGTTCGAGAAGGAGCATCATGGCGACGAGCGCGAGGAGTCCGCTCATGCTCGAGATCGACTGCGCCTGCGCGAAGCGCGTCGCATCCTGCGCTGGCGGCAGAAGCGCCAGCGCGAGGAAATTGGCGAGAACGGCGACGAGCGCCGCGATGATGAGCGGCGTCAGGCGATGCGCGAGCTGAAAGGCGGTGTTGACGCCATAATTCATCATCGCGAAGGCGAAGAGAGCGGGCGTCATCAGCGTGAAATAATAGGCGAAGGCGCCGCGGAAGCTCTCCGGCACGAACAGCGCCTCGAAGCTCGGCAGGATCAGCCAGACGCCCGCCACCGCCGGCAGGACAATGGCGAAGACGGCGCCGAGATTGCGGGAAATCTGCGCGCGCGCCGCCTTGGCGCCGTCGGTCTTTTCGGTATGCACCGCGATCTGAAACAGGATGACGTCGATCGCCGAGCCGATGGCGCCGACGATGCGTATGCCGGTTTCGAAAGCGAGCGACAGCAGCCCGACTTCGGCGAAACCGTCGGCGCGCGACAGCAAAGCGCGATTGGCGAGCGGCACGGTCTGGTAGAGCACGGCGGCAAGAATGATCGGCAGGCCATAGGCGAGATAGCGGCGCATCAGCGCGCCATCCGCCTGAGCGAAACTTGTATCCGGGTCGATGAGCGCGCTGCGTCCCGCGACGAGGCAGCCGGCGACGGAGACCATCATGCCGATGAGCGCCACATTGGCCGAATGAAACAGAAAGGCGCCGCCGACCGTCAGGACAAAGGCGAGACTGTTCTTGGCGATCACCAGCAGGCCATAGGCTCGGTCTTCGAAGCGCGCGCGCACGAGCGCTGTTGCGAAATCGAAGAGCGCGTTGGAAAGCGAAACGCCGATCGCGAGCGCGGCGAGTTCGGGCGAGATCGGCAGAGCCGGGCGTAGCGCGAAGATCGCCAGAGCAATGGTGATCGCAACGGCGGCCAATGCCGCGAAAGCCACATCGAGCGTCGCGCGAATTTGCGGCCGCTCGCGACGGTCCTGTCCCGAATAAAAGCGCGTCGCGGCAAGCCGCAGCCAGTCGAAGATGAGCGTCTGCAGGACGACCGCGACGGCGACAGCCAGCATGAAGCGGCCGTATTCGGAGGGCCCCAGCGCCTTCGCGACGAGCAGTCCGACCGCGAAGTTCAACAGGCTGTTGAGCAGAAAGGGCGGCATCAGCCCCATGACGCGGCCCCTGTCTCTGCGCCCGAAATCACAGCTGGAACCTCAGCCCGACGAGATAGACATTGGCCGTGTAGTCGGCGTTCGCATAGGACGAGTTGAGCAGCTCGTGCATGTAGCTGGCGCGCAGCGAAACCGAACGCGTTACCTTATATTCCAGCCTGACGCCTACATTGGCGCCGCGCTCGCGCACATAGGTCCCCTGATAGTCGTTGGTGAAATAGCTGCCGGTGAGCGTCACATTGAGATTGCGCATCAGATCATGCGAGAGGGTTGCTGTAATCGAACGGGTGAGCGCGCCGCTGGCGTAGGCGAGCGTCGTTTCGTTCATGGCGGTCGAGCCGCGCAGCGTCACGGTGGTCAGGGGCGAGGGCGTGTAGATCAGCGCGGCGTCGATCACGGGGCCGCGCAGCGGCGGCAGGCGCGGGTCCTGATAGTCGCGCTGGCCATAGCCGCCCGAAACCTCGCCTTTCACGAGCTCGCTGACATTGATCTGCGCGCCGCCGCGCACGACATAGCCCTTGCTGTCGCGGTAGAAACCATTGAAGTCGGTCGGCTGGTCGTGCACGCGGCTGTCGACCGTTCCCTCGACGAAGGGTTTCAGGTCCGGCGTCGCCTCATAGGACGCGCGCAGCAGCGCGCCGAAATCGTTGTAGCTGGTGCTGGCGAGATTGAGCGTTGTCCCGTCGGAATAGACGCCGTTCTGATACCAGACGCGATCATAGGTTCCGCGCAACGAGAGCGCGAGACGGCCGAATTTCTGGGTGACGCCGCCTTGCGCGCCCACACCCAGATTTATGGGCCGATTGGTGACATAGACGCTGCTCAGTCCCGAATAGAGGGCCGGCGCGCCGGGGCGCATCGTATCCAGCGACATTTTCCCGAGGAGATCGAGCGAGGTGTCTCTGGTCACATCGTAGCGCGCGGCCATCTGGCCGGTCGCGTCCGGGCGGCTGGCGTTCCTGTTATCGAAATATTCCGAATAGCCGCCGCGCAATTCGCCTTCGAGACTGTGACGCGCCCAGTCCGACTTCACCTTGACCCCGCCCTCGCCGCGAACGAGCGAAGAGGGGCGCGGACTGAACGCCGGCGCCAGACGGTTCGGATTGTCGTCGAAGCCGCCGCTCGCCTGCACATAAGGCGAGAAGATCATCGACCCCAGCGTCACGCCGAGCGGATCATAGGGGTTTGCTTCCACCTTCGGTTTCGGCTTGTGCGGAATCGCGGGGGCGGTCGCGACCGTCACGGAGGGCGGCGGCGGCGTCGGACCGCGGGTGGTCGCCGAACGGGTCCGCGCCGCCTTTTTCGCCACATAGGAAGAGGCGTAGGGCTCGAG
Organism: uncultured Alphaproteobacteria bacterium; assembly: GCA_963717565.1. Taxonomy (GTDB): domain Bacteria; phylum Pseudomonadota; class Alphaproteobacteria; order Rhizobiales; family Beijerinckiaceae; genus Methylocystis. Next base: position 336,233 of record CAVQWJ010000011.1, on the reverse strand, counting down.
CGGGGGCAGCGGGGTCCGGGGCGAGAGCGGCTTTGGATAAGGCTCGCGCTCGGGCGGAAAGGGCTTCGGTTTGCGTGCGCCGGGGCGGGGGGAGTCGAGACCGGCCGCGGCGCCAGTGTCGGCAAGCGGGCCGCGCATCAGCGTCGCATTTTCAGGCGGCGAGACAGCATCGAGCCCGGCGTCGCCGCCATCGGCGGAGCCGCGTTTCGAGGGCGAGGCGAGAGGGCGAAGCGCCTTTTGCTGCTGTAAGCCGAAGCTGCGGGACTGCGCGCCGGCCGGGGTTGCGGCCTGCGCCGTCAGAACCACGCCGAGAGCGGCGAGAGCAACCCGCAGTTTTCCAGACGACACCACATCCCTCGCCAAGACGTCCGGCCGGGCGCTGGGAGCGCGGCCGGCGTGGTCTTAAGCGTTAGGGGCGCATGGTTAACGTAGGCTTATCAGTTGGCTATTCCATCCCCAGAGCGGCGAGGTAGAGGCCCAGAATCTCCTCTTCCTCCTGACGCTTGCTCTTGTCCTGTTTCCGCAGCGAGACGATCTTGCGCATGATGCGGGGGTCGAAACCGGTGCCCTTGGCCTCGGCGTAGACATCCTTGATGTCGTCGGCGATGGCTTTCTTTTCCTCTTCGAGCTTCTCGATTCGCTCGATGAAAGCCGTCAGATGGCCGCCGTCGACGCCGTTCGTGTCCATGTCGTTTTCCTGAAGGGTTGCCCGGCGCCTCGTCAGTCGCCGGCTGTCGCCGCGAGGCTTGCGACAGCTTCATGACCCCGTCAAGGCGCGCGCCGGCCTAATCCCCACTATCCCAAGGCAAGACTTTCCGGCCGGCCTTGTATGACGGGCCTTGAAAGGCGCGGCCGCGCGTCCGACATTGCGCCAACGGGGCCCGTGCGGTCCGGCCTTGTGGCCTGGAGCAGGAACATGAACGGGGATGGCGATTTTCGGGGCGGTTATCCGGGTGGCGCGCCCTATGCGGGGCCGCCCCGGCAGCCTCCCTATATTCCGGCCGCCGCGCTGGAGGGCGTCAGGACACGGCGCATCATGGCGGTCGGGCTCGATCTGATCCTCGTCTCGATCCTGTCGGGGGCGCTGTTTTTCGCGCTCTTCATTCTGAGCTTCGGCATGTCGGCGCTGCTGCTGCCGCCGATGTTTCCGCTGGTCGCCTTTTTCTACAACGGCCTGACCGTTTCGGGGTGGCGCATGGCGACGCCGGGCATGGCCTTCATGGATCTCGAAATGCGCACCATGCAGGGCGCGCCCGTTCCTTTCCTGCAGGCGGCGGTGCATGCGGTGCTGTTCTACGTCACCTGGATGTTCCCGCCGCTGTTTCTCGTCAGCCTCGTGGCGAGCGACAAGCGCTGCCTGCACGACATGCTGGCCGATGTGGTCGTCCTGCGTCGCTCGATCTAGAAAAAGAGGGATTGGCGCGGCGCGCTTCGCCGCCCTATTCTCGTTTGATATGAGACTCCAGACGAGACGAGCGTGACCAGAGAGCCTCGCGACGCGCCGCAGTTCTACCTCACCTCGCCGGCGCCATGCCCGTATCTGCCCGGGCGGGCGGAACGCAAGGTGTTCACCCATCTCATCGGCCTGCGCGCGCCCGCGCTCAACGATTCCCTCACCCAGGCCGGCTTCCGCCGTTCGCAGACGATCGCCTATCGTCCCGCCTGCGAACATTGCCGCGCCTGCGTTTCCGTTCGGATGAAGATCGAGGAATTCGTCCCCTCGCGCGGCCTGCGCCGGATCCTGCGCCGCAACGAGGGGGTTATCGGCGAGGCCCGGCCCGCGCGTGCGACGCCGGAGCAATTCGCCCTGTTTCGCCGCTATGTCGGCGCGCGCCACGCCGACGGCGGCATGGCCGACATGAGCATGGTCGACTATCAGATGATGGTCGAGGACAGCCATGTCGACACGCGGCTGATCGAATACCGCCTGCCGGCCGAGGCGCCGGGCGGCGACGCCGACCGCCTCATCGCCTGCTGCCTGACCGACCGGCTCGCCGACGGCCTGTCGATGGTCTACTCCTTTTACGAACCCGACATGGAAAACCGTTCGCTCGGCGCCTTCATGATCCTCGATCATGTGGACCGCGCGCGGGCGGCCGGCGTGCCCCATCTTTATCTGGGCTATTGGGTCGAGGGCTCTCGCAAGATGGACTACAAGGCCCGCTTTCTCCCGCAGGAGCGGCTCGGGCCGGAGGGGTGGACGCGGGTGGGCTGAAGCGGCTCGAAGAAATCGTCAACCATCTTCTGAAAGCCGCCGGTAAGGTAACTATTTTGCAAGTCCTGGCGGGCAATTATCCTCTCGAAGAGGCCCGCCATGGTTTTTGTCATCGCTGCTCTGGTCCTGCTTATGCTCGCCGCCACGGCGCTGATGCGCGGGCGCCGGCGCCTGCTCGCGCTGGACGCGAAATGCGAGGCGGCGGCCGCCGAAGTCGAGGCCGAACTGGCGCGTCTGCACGATCTGACGCCGCCGCTCGTCGGCCTGATGCGCGCCTTCGCGCCCCGGGAGCGTGAGGCCATCGACGCCGTCGCCAAGGCCCATGCCGCGGCGCAACGGGCGCCTTCGCCCCAGGCGCGGCTCCTCGCGGAGACGCGCCTTTCCGACGCCGTCCATCGGCTGATGTCGCAGGCCGAGGCTGTCGAGCAGATCAAAAGCTTGCAGGATTTCAGCGCCTTGCGGCAGGAGATGGTCAAGGCCGAGCGTCGTCTCGTGGTGGCGCGCCGCCGGCTCAGCGCCATGACGGACGCCTATAATCGGGCGCTCGGGCGCTTTCCGGAGAATCTTTTCGCCATGCGTCTGCGGCTCGCGCCGCGGGTGTTCTACGACATCGGAGCCGAGCAGTTGGCAGGGGAGGGCGTGGCCTGATCGGCCCTGCGGCCATAAAAACGCCGGCTGTTTGAGCCTAGTTAACGTTAACACGGAAAAATGGTGTAAAGATCCCAGCGGCGCAGCTCAGGCCGCGCCCGAGACCTTTTACCCACCGCGGCCAAAGCGGCCGCGAATGGAGCGACTGGTGCATAGAATCTCAATCATTCCGCTTTCTCTCATGCTTGCGTTCGCCGCGGCTGCGCCCGCGCGCGCAGAGACCGGGCAGGCCGAATGGGCCCAGCGATATGACGCCGACGCGCGTCTGACCGTCGCGCGCTCGACGACGCCGATTCTCTCGGAGGCGACCGTCGCGGCGACCGAGGCCGCCATCGAGCGCTATCGCCAGATCGTCGACGGCGGCGGATGGCCGGTTGTCCCCGCTCAGCAATTGCGGCTCGGCTCGACCGGCCCCGCGGTGTCGGCGCTGCGCCGCCGCCTTATCGTCTCTGGCGACATCGGCCACGAGACCGGCACGAGTCCGATTTTCGATTCCTACGTCGAGGCGGCGGTGCGGCGCTTTCAGGCGCGCCACGGCGTCATCGAAACCGGCGTCGTCAATCAGCAGACGCTGAATGCGCTGAACGTGCCGGCCGATACCCGCCTGCGCCAGCTCGAAACCAATCTCGTGCGCCTGCGCAGCTTCTCGCGCGATCTCGGCAATCGTTACGTGACCGCGAATATTCCGGCGGCGCAGGTCGAGACGGTCGAGGGCGGGCAGGTCGTGACGCATCACATCGCGGGCGTCGGCAAGATCGACCGCCAGTCGCCGGTGATGCAGACCAAGGCCTATCAGATCAACTTCAATCCGTTCTGGACGGTGCCCGCCTCGGTCATCCGCAAGGATCTGATCCCCAAGATGCAGGCGGACCCCAATTACCTGCACGACAATCATATCCGCGTCTACGACAAGGAAGGTCAGGAGCTTCAGCCGGAGCAGATCAACTGGCGCTCGCTCGACGCGATGAATTACAAATTCCGTCAGGACATCGGCGGCGACTTCAATTCGCTGGGCGTCGTGCGCATCGACATCGCCAATCCATATGGCGTCTATATGCACGACACGCCGGCGAAGGGCGTCTTCGGCGACGATTTCCGCTTCGTGTCCTCGGGCTGTATCCGCCTTCAGAATGTGCGCGACTATGTCGCCTTCCTGCTGCGCGAAACGCCCGGCTGGGATCGCGACGCCATCGACCGCGCCATCGCCTCGGGCGAGCGGATCGACGTGAAGATCAACCCGGCGGTTCCGGTCTATTGGGTTTATGTCACCGCCTGGGGCACGCCCGACGGCGTCACGCAGTTTCGCGAGGACATTTATCAGCGCGACGGGCTGAACGCGCCGCGCGTGGCGGATGCGCCGGATTTCACGCAGACCGGCGTCACCCAGCAGGCGGCGGCGCCACAGGCCGGGCCACGTTCGGTGCGCCAGCCGCTGCTGCCGCGCGACGACGAGAACTGATCGCTCTCCGTCATTGCGGGGAGCGAAGCGACGAAGCAATCCAGAACCATGATGAGGCGCTGGGTTGCTTCGCTTGACGATGACGGTCTTACTTCGTGATGATCCGCGCGCCCCGGTGATAAGTGAAATAAGCGGCGATCCAGCTGATCGCCACGAACAGCCGCGTGCGCAAATTCACCAGAAAATACACATGCACGACGCTCCAGAAGAGCCAGCCGGGAAAGCCCGTCAGCTCGAGTCGTCCCAGCTTCACGATGGCCGCTTTCCGACCGATCGTCGCGAGGCTGCCGTGGTCGCGATAGCGGAAGGGTTTCTTCGGCGCCTGCCCGGCGAGGCGTCTGCCGATCGCGCGGCCCGCGTACCAGCCCATCTGCTTCGCTGAGGCGGCGAGCGCCGGAACCGGCGCGCCATCGGGTCCCTTCACCAGCGCCAGATCGCCCGCCACAAACACAGTCGGCAGACCCGGAGCCGTCAGCTCCGGCCCGACAGCTATGCGCCCCGTCGCGTCGGTCTCGACGCCGAGCCAGTTCGCGGCCGGCGAGGCGCGCACGCCCGCCGCCCACAGGATCGCGCCTGCGCCGATCTCCGCGCCGCCCGCGACGACGGTCGTCTCGCCGATCTTCTCGACAGGCGTATCGGTGCGCACCTCGACGCCCATGCGGCGCGCCGCGAGCTCCACCCCCGTCGGTCCGCCCGCCTTCAGATATGAATGGGCCGTTTCAGCACCGCGAGCGCCGCTTCCTTCATCGCTTCCGACATGGTCGGATGCGCGTGGCAGGTGCGCGCGAGATCTTCCGACGAACCGGAGAACTCCATGAGCACCGCTGCTTCCGCGATCAGCTCGCCGGCGCCGGCGCCGAGAATGTGCACGCCCAGCACGCGGTCGGTGGCGGCGTCGGCGATGATCTTCACGAAGCCGTCGGTTTCGCGCATGGCGCGGGCGCGGCCATTGGCCGAGAAGGGGAATTTGCCGATGGCGACGGTCAGCCCCTTGGCCTTGGCCTCATCCTCCGTGATCCCGATCGAGGCGACTTCCGGCATGGTGTAAACGACGCCGGGAATGACGTTGTAGTTCACATGCCCGGCCTCGCCGGCGATAAGCTCGGCGACGGCGACGCCCTCATCCTCGGCCTTATGGGCGAGCATCGGCCCGCGCACCACGTCGCCGATCGCATAGACGCCCGGAACATTGGTGGCGAAATGATCGTCGATGACGATGCGTCCGCGCTCCATGGCGACGCCCGCCTCTTCGAGCCCGAGCCCCTGCGTATAGGGAATGCGACCCGTGGCGATCAGCACCACATCGGCGGAAATCTTGTCCGAGGTCGAGCCATCGACGGATGAATAGGAGACGCTCACGCCGTCGCCCTCACGCGTGACGCCGGTGACCTTCGACGACAGCTTGAAGACGAAGCCCTGCTTTTCGAGAAGCTTCTGGAAGCGGGTGGCGACTTCCAGATCGAAGCCGGGCAGCACGCGGTCGAGATATTCGATGGCCGTCACCTGCGCCCCGAGACGCCGCCACACGGAGCCGAGTTCGAGGCCGATGACGCCGGCGCCGATCACGACGAGCCTTTGTGGAACCTTCTCCAGCGCCAGCGCGCCGGTGGAGGAGACGACCGTCTTTTCGTCGACCGGGATTTCCGCGCCCGAGGCGTCGCGCAGCGGCGCGACGGCGGAGCCGGTCGCAATGACGATGTTCCTGGTCTCCAGCGTCTGCACGGCGCCGTCGGGTCCCGTCACGGAAACCTTGCCGGCGCCGTCGATCCGGCCGAGGCCGCGAAAGCCGTCGATCTTGTTCTTCTTGAACAGAAAGGCGACGCCGTTGACATTGGCGCCGACCGTATCGGTCTTGTGTTTCATCATGGCCGCGAGGTCGAGGCGCGGCGGATCGACGACGACGCCGAGCGGCGCGAGGCCGTGCGCAGCTTCATCGAACATATGCGAGGCGTGGAGCAGCGCCTTGGAGGGGATGCAGCCGACGTTGAGGCAGGTGCCGCCATAGGTCGCGTCCTTTTCGACGACGGCGGTCTTCAGCCCCAGTTGCGCGGCCCGGATCGCGCAGACATAGCCGCCCGGCCCGGAGCCGATCACGATAAGATCATAGGTCATATTGTCGCTCTACAAGAATGGCGCCGAGAGATCAGCCGGCCGCCCAGGCGAAAATCAGAATGCCCGCGACGCCGAGCGCGGTCTGCCCGATTTCGAGCTTACCCCATAGATCGATCACCTTGCGCGCCTCATGCGCGGCGTCGGCGCCGATGAGGCCGAGAATGCGATTGTTGAGCGGAACGATCGCCCAATAGGTGTAGGGCCAGGACGCCAGCAGGACGAGGGCGCCGAGCGCCCAGCGCAGGTCATTGAGCTCCCGATAGGCGATGAAGCCGAATAAAGCGGCGACGGCCGCCAGTCCGGCGAGCACAATGAAGCCGCGATGATCCGACGGCTCCCATTCCTTGATGAGCGCGTCGTCGGACAGCGCCAGACGCGCCGGCTGCTCGACCGTATTGACGTAGAGAGACGCGCCAGTGAAAGCACCCGCCGCGGCGAGCGCAAGCGAACCGATGATCATTGCTTTTATCCTTCAGTGAAACGCTCCCCTCTCCCGCTTGCGGGAAAAGGGCTGGAGTGAGGGGCAAAGTCGCCGCTTCCTGCGGCGCCGCTGCTTGAACGCAAACGAGGGCGTCTTCGCTTTTGCCTCGCCTCTCACCGGAGAGGGAGAGAACTCAGGCCGATTCGATTGCTTCCTCGTCGCAGATGACGCGGGCGGTGGCTTCGGCCTCGCCCGCCACATCGACCTTGAGCGAGCGGACCGCCGCCTCCTCCCGCGCGCGATCGGTGAAGTGATCGAAGAACATCTTCATCGTGCGGTCGATGCCGTGCGAATTGATGCGCCGTGTGTCCTCCCGATAGAAGCGGGCCGCATTGGGAGAGACATTCACAAGATCGTATGACGGGAAGTAAGCGATATTGGGCCGGGCGCGCACGACCTCGTCGGCGGCGGCCCGAAGGATCGACTTCACCGCCACATTCGAGACGACGACATGCCGGTCCTCATAGGTGGCGATGATGCCGACCGGCGACACCGACAGCACGATCCGCACCCTCGGATTGACCGCGCGGATACGGTCCACGGCGGCGAGGAAGTCGCGAACGACCTCGCTCACCGTCATATTGTAGAATTCATAGACGCTCTCGTCCCACTCGCCGCCGGCGACGCCGGGCGCGAGCTGGAGGATCGCGCCATCCGCCTTGTGGCGCCATGTCTCGGTATGGCCGAAGGTGAAGACGAAGACGTCCATGGTCTCCATCATGTGACGCACCGCGGCCAGATGGCTTTCGCGGTCGGCCCGCATGGCTTCGAGCGTTTCAAAGCCTTCCGGCTCGATTCTCGGCCGGAACGGATCGACGAAGCGGCCGTCCTCGGGGCGGTTCCAGTAATCGAGCGTGGGCTTGAAGTCGCCATAGGCGCGCTCGATGAGCTGACGAAACTGCGCCGTGGTGTAAATATTGCCGTAGCGGCAGGAATACATGGAGTAATTGCGGCGCAGCGCCTCGTCCGCGGACATGCCCTGCGGGGGCTTTTCGGCGAGATAATAGGTGTAGCCGCTGGTCTGCAGGCGATGGGCGATTTCCTGCGCGAAGCAGCTGCCGCCGGTGGCCACCCGGTCGTCGCGGGCGATCTTGAAAGGCGTCGTCAGCACAGGGTCGATGGCGAAAGGCGGCAACCCGGTCACAGCCTTGCGCCAGAAGCGATGGTCGGGTAGGGAGCTATAGGGATTGTCCGCCACGGGGCAAACTCCTCATCGATTTGAATCGACAGTCGCAGTCGGCGTTTGGCGCCTTTATGGCGCGCGCCGTCGCATGTCGGCGGACCATAGACTAAGGCGCCGCCGCTTGTCACCAGCCGGGGGCCGGCAGACGCCGCAAGCCCGCGGCCAAGCCGGTGAAAGACCGAATGCTTTCCCAGATCGAGAAACAGATTCTCAAGTCCTGGACCGAATACGCCGTCGAACCGCGAATCGCCAAGTTCACGGGGCGGAAGATTCGCACGACCGGGCCGCGCATCGCGGTGATGGGCAATTGCCAGGCTTTCGGCCTCGCCTACGCCATGAAGGTCATGGACCCGAGCGCCACGGTTCATCACTACTCCGCGATCGGGCATTCGCGCTTCGCCGACATGAACCTGCTGGTGAAGACGCTCGAGACCTATGATTACGTCTTTTCTCACGAGTTCCCGGCGGGCCATCTGCGGGGCTCGGGCGATTCGGCGGAACTGCGCCAGCGAATGCCGCGCGTGACGCGCCTGCCGCCGATCGTCTTCGCGGCCTTCCATCCCGATCTGATCTATGTCTCCGACACGTCCCAAAAATTCATCTTCGGGCCGCTTGGTCCCTATCACTCGGCGATCGGTCTGTTCGGCTGGCGCGTGGGCCTCACGCTCGACGAAACGCGCGCGCTGTTCAACGAGAATGTCTTCCAGACCCTCGGCTATCTCGACATGTGGGACGATGCCGCGCGCAAGTTCCTTGCCGCGGCGCAGGAGGAGGCGGGACTCGATCTCTCCACCGATCTCATGAAATGGGCGCGCAAGGGCGCCTTCATGTACAGCGTCGTGCATCCGACGAGCTACGTGCTCTTCGACGTGGCGAAACGCATGTGGGAGAAGGTGGGGCTCAAGCCGCCGGCGACGGATTACAGCTATTATTATCTCCACGATCTCGCCCGCTCGGAGATCTTCCCGATCTATCCGCCGATCGCGAAAATCTTCGGCGTGCAGGGCGGCTATCTCTTCAAAATACAGAACCACCATCTCGCCAATAATGTCGGCGACTTCCTCACCCTGCCGCAATATCTCGAAGCCTGTTTCCGCGCTTACGAGAAGTCGGGCGCGGCGGGCGTCGTCAATTCGCGCGTCGACGTCTGGCTCGCGAACGAAGAGACGAAAAGCCAGCTCATCGCGCTTGCGCGGGAGAATCTGCGCAAAGGTTTGACGCCCACGGTGTGAGCGGGCTCAAGCCTCGAGCCGCTCCACCTGATGCGTGAAATCCACGATTCTCGGCGCAATGTCGCGACGGAAGCGCGAGCCGTTGAAGACGCCGTAATGGCCGACGCCTTCCTGGAGGTGATGCGACTTGCGCGACGGCGGAATGCTGGCGCAGAGGTCCTGCGCGGCGAGCGTCTGGCCGACGCCGGAAATATCGTCCTTTTCGCCTTCGACAGTGAAGAGCGCCGTGCGCCGGATCGCCTTGAGGTCGATCAGCTCGCCGCGATGGCGAAGCAGGCCCAAAGGCACTTCATGCTTGATGAAGACGCGCTCGACCGTCTGCAGATAGAACTCCGCCGTGAGGTCCATCACCGCGAGATATTCATCGTAGAAGTCGCGATGCTTTTCGGCTGAGTCGCCGTCGCCTTCGATGAGATGATTGAACATCTCCATATGCGCCGTGACATGGCGCTCGATGTTCATCGCCATGAAGCCGGAAAGCTGGAGAAAGCCCGGATAGACGTCGCGGCCCATGCCCGCATGCGGGAAGGGCACGGTGTGGATGCAGTGGCGGCGGAACCAGTCGATGCCGCGCTTTTCGGCGAGCTTGTTGACGGCGGTCGGATTGACGCGCGTGTCGATCGGCCCGCCCATCAGGATCATCGAATCCGGAACGTCCGGATCGTCGGCGGCCTCCATCGCGGCGACGGCGCAGATCAGCGGCACGGAGGCCTGGCAGACGCCGAGCGTATGCACGGGCAAGCCGTCAGCCGCCAGAAAGCGCATCATCTCTTCGAGATAGTCGATGTAGTCGTCGAGGTCGAAATGGCCCTCGGCCAGCGACACGGTGCGGGCGTCGACCCAGTCGGTGATGTAGACATCATGGCTCGGCAGAAAGGCTTCCACTGTCCCGCGCAGCAGCGTGGCGTAATGGCCCGACATGGGCGCGACGATCAGCAGCTTCGATTGCCGCGGCGCCTCGCCCTCGAACTGGCGCTTGAAGTGCAGCAGGCCGCAGAAGGGCTTGAGCCAGACATGCTCCTCGGCGACCTCCACCTCGACGCCGTCGACCGTCGTCGTGTCGAGGGCGAACATCGGCTTGCCGTAGCGGCGCGTCATGCGTTCGAAGAGTTCCGCCGAGGCGGCCAGACTGCGGCCGAAAGCCGTGTGATGGAGGGGGTTCAGCGGACTCTTGAGCGTGTGGAGCAGGGCGTCGGTCGCCGCTCGCGCCGGCGCGAAGGCCAGGTGCAACATCTCGTAGACGTGATACGACATCCGGTCCATCGTCACCCTTCTCCACGCCTCCTGCCCATGTTGCAGTGCACAATGTTCTAAACAATATCGGCCGGAATGAAAAGGGCTCGGCTTTTGGCTCAACACCTTTCGGGCCTAACGCCCGAGAGCAAATCAACTAACGCCCGCCGCCGCGCCGGCGAGCGCCACAAGCCAAAGCACGGCGACCGCGCCCTTGTAAATCGTTAATCCGCGAAAAATATCCGCAAGCTGCGCGTCGCGACGGCCTGCGCCCATCGTTGGCGCAGCGAGCGCCCTCCCGTGATAGGCGCGCGGGCCGCCGAGGGCGAGGCCGAGCGCGCCGGCCATCGCCGCTTCAGGCCAGCCGGCGTTGGGAGAGGCGTGTTTCCCGGCGTCCGCAAGCGCCGACCGCAAGGCGCCGCCCGCCGAGGCGCCGGGGACGAAGCCCGCGGCTGCGACAATCAGCCCCGCCGCGAGGCGGGCGGGGATCAGGTTGAGCAGATCGTCGCAGCGCGCCGAAGCCCAGCCGAAGGCGAGGTGTCGGTCGGATTTATGGCCGATCATGCTGTCGGCGGTATTCACCGCCTTGTAGAGCAGCGCGCCCGGCAAGCCGAACAGCGCCAGGAAGAACACCGGCGCGACCACGCCGTCGGAGAAATTTTCGGCCAGACTCTCGATCGCCGCACGGGCGACGCCGGCGTCGTCCAGCATATTCACGTCCCGGCCGACGATTTTCGCGACCTCGCGGCGCCCTTCCCGGAGCCCGCGCGGCAGCGCCCGCGCCACCGCCGCCACATGGGCGTAGAGGCTCCGTTGCGCGATCAGGCTCGATGAAACGAGCGCGAGCCAGAACCAGCCATAGGGCAGGACGCTGGCGACAAGCTCGATCGCGGCGCCGACCGCGAGCGCAGCAGCGGCGAGGAGGGCCAGCGCAATGGCGCCCCTCACGCGCCGGGCGGCGAAGGAATCGGTTTCGTGGTTGAGCCTTGCGTCGAGTTCGTCGATCAGCTTGCCGACCCAGGTCACCGGATGGCCGATGCGCCGGTAGAGCGCGTCCGGATAGCCGGCGACCGCTTCGATTGCGAGCGCCGCAAGGGTGACGCCGAAACTCATCAGCTGTCTGCCCCGCAACCACGCGCCTCATCCTGAGGAGGCCCGAAGGGCCGTCTCGAAGGATGGGCGGCGTCGGCGACTGCTGGTCGTTTCTGGATCGTCAGGGACGACCGGATTTCCTCGTCCTTCGAGACGCGCGCTTCGCGCGCCCTCAGGATGAGGAAATCCTCCTGCCGGAGGAGCGCGTCCGCACTAACGCCGACGCCAGTCACCGACCGAACAGGCCCGTGATCGACGCCTTGGCCAGCGCGTTGGCGTTGATGGTGAAACCGGCGATGGCGGTGCGGCCGTGGGCGGCGTCGCCGAGCTTGTCGGTTTTCAGCGCATAGACCGTGATGACATAGCGATGCGGCTTGCCGGGCGGCGGGCAGGGGCCGCCGTAGGATTTGTCGCCATAGTCGTTTTCGAGATGATGGGCGCCTGCGGGCAGATTCTTGCCCGAGGCGTCGCCCGCTCCGGCCTTCAGCCCGCGCGTGTCCGGGGGAATGTCGACCACGAGCCAGTGCCAGAAGCCGGCGCCGCCGGTGGGCGCGTCGGGATCATGCATGAGCACGGCGAAGCTCTTCGTGCCCGCCGGCGGGTCGCTCCACTTCAGCTCCGGCGAGACATTGGCGCCCGTGCAGCCGAAGGAGTCGTAGACATGTTTCATGTCGATCTTCTGGCCCTCGGCGACGTCCGGGCTCTTGAGCTCGAAAGCCTGTGCGCCGCCGGCCTCGGCCGTCGCCAGCGTCATCATGGCGAAAAAGGATGTCAGGCTGCGATTCATGGCCAGTGTTCCTTCCCTGAAATGGACGATCCTTTTAGCGGATCGTCGCGCCTGTGTCGCGCGCCGCGGCGACTTGCTAAACATGGGGCATGGCAGACGACGCGCCCAAGGAACGCCCGCTTCGCCGGGGCTGGACGACCGGCGCCTGCGCCACGGCGGCGACGCGCGCCGCCTTCGAGGCGCTCGTCACCGGCGCGCCGCCGCCCGATCCCGTGGAAATCGCGCTTCCCTCGGGCAAGCGCGTCGCCTTCGCGCTCGCGGAGTTTTCACGCGGCGAAACTGACGCCTGCGCGGGCGTCGTGAAGGACGCGGGCGACGACCCGGATGTGACTCATGGCGCGCTGATTCGCGCGACCGTGCGTCACGCGGCGCCGGGCTCGGGCATTACTTTCCGCGCCGGCGAGGGCGTGGGCACGGTGACGCGGCCCGGCCTGCCCTTGCCGCCCGGCGAACCCGCCATCAATCCCGTCCCGCGCCAGATGATGCGCGACACGATCGCGGAAGCGGCGGCGAAGCTCGGCGTCGGCGCCGACGCGGAGATCGAGATTTCGATTCCCGGCGGCGAGGAGATGGCGAAACATACGCTCAATGGCCGTCTCGGGATCATCGGCGGCCTGTCCGTTCTCGGCACGACGGGAATCGTCACGCCCTTTTCCTGCGCCGCCTGGATCGACAGCATCCATCGCGGCGTCGACGTCGCGCGGGCGTCGGGTCTCGCCCATGTTGCGGGAACGACCGGCTCCACCTCCGAGGCGGCGGTGCGCGCGCTTTACGGCCTGCCCGAAACGGCGCTCATCGAAATGGGCGATTTCGTCGGCGGATTGCTCAAATATCTGCGCAGCCATCCCGTCGCGCGCGTCACCATCGGCGGCGGCTTCGCCAAGATGACGAAGCTCGCGCAGGGCCGGCTCGATCTCCATTCCGGCCGGTCGCAGCTCGATCTCGCGCAGCTCGCCGAAATGGCGCGCGCGGCCGGCGCCGATGCGGAGACGACGGGCCGCGTGCGTCACGCCAACAGCGCCCTCGACGCGCTGCTGATCGCGCGCGCCGCCGGAGTCGACCTTGCGGCGCCGGTCGCTCGAAGCCGCATGGGAGACCGCCGCGCGCGCGCTCGGAGAGTGCGGGATCGAACTGGAGATTATCGTCTTCGACCGCGAGGGCAGGGAACTCGCGCGCGCGCCTTTCGCGAAAGCGCGCGGGCGATGAATTCTGCTCAGCTCGAAAAGCCGAGCGCCCTGCGCACGCGCGCCGAATAGCCGTAAAGATCCGGCCGCTGCACCAGCCGTCCCATGTCGTCGACATAGGCGGTGAAATAGACGACATGCACGGGCAGGGGCCTTGCCAGATTGATATAGCGCTCGCTCGGGCCGATCAGCCGCCTGACGCGTTCTTCCGACCATCCGCTGCCGGGCCCGAGCACCGCTTCGGCCAGCGCGAAGGGCTGATCGACGCGCATGCAGCCATGGCTGAAGGCGCGATGCGATTGCGCGAAGAGGCCGCGCGACGGCGTGTCGTGCATGTAGACGGCGAAATCATTGGGGAAGACGAATTTGATGCGGCCGAGCGCATTCTTCTCGCCCGGCGGCTGGCGCACCACCATCTGCCCGTTGCGATAGGAGACCTGATAGCCCTCGCCGACGCCGCCATGCCATTCCTTCTGAATGATGGATTGCGGCACGTACCACGAAGGGTTGACGATGATCTCCACCATCTTCTCGGAGAAGATCGGCGTCGGCGTCTGCTCCTTGCCGACGATCACGCGGGTGCGATGCGTCACCGCGCCGTTGCGGATCACGGCGAGTTCGAAGTCGGGGATGTTCACCTCGATGCGCTCCTCGCCCATGTCGCGCGGCAGCCAGCGCCAGCGCTCCATATTGGCGATGATCTCGGCTTCGAGATGCGAGGTGGAGGCGCCGCCGAGCGTCTCCATGCGGCGGCGCCGGGATTTGCCGGGCGGCAGCGCGTCGGTCTGCGCCAGACCGTCTTCGACGGCGGCCAGATCGTCCTTGAGCTCCGGCAGGCCGGCGTGGTTGCTGCGCAGCTCGATGAGCTTCTCGCGTAGTTGCTGATAGCCGTAATGGGGCGGGTTGAAGTCCTGCAGCGTTTCGCCCGCGCGCTCGCCCGCGCCGGCGACCGCCGCCACGGCCTGAGCCGGATCGGGCATGGTGGTCTTCGCCCCGATCAGATGCGAGAGCCGTTCGGGGTCGAGGCGTCCGCCGCGCGCCTGACGCGCATAGATCGCGACCGCTTCGGACAGCGCCAGCTCGCCTGCGATCGTCGCGGCGCGCTCGGTGGAGGGGATCGTCACGCCGCGCAGGTCGAGGCCGTCCTCACTGGCGGCGCGCAGGCGCGAAATCGCCGAGGCGGCGTTCTCGCGCCAGCCGTCGCTCTGCGTCCAGAAGGGCGTGAACTGACGCGCGACATAGGCGGCGGCGATCTTGCCGCGCAGGGCGCGGCGGCCGGCGTCGCGGGCGACGTCGGGCGACGAGGTCCAGTTCTGCAGGGCGAGCGCCAGCGTTCGCTGGTCGTCGGGCAGAAGCGTCCAGGCGAGATCCAGTTCGTCGGGCGCGGCCGGCCCGGTCCGCAGCTTCAGCGCCGTGACGGCGACGAGCGGCGGCGCCTCCAGCGCGGGGAGCGACAGGGCGTCGACCGCGAGCGGCTCCATAGTGGGTCGCCTGTCGAGACCGGCGAGCGCAACGCCGGCGGGCGGCGCGAGAAGATCGGCGCGCAGCGGCGCGGCCCCGGCCGGCGACGCAAGCGACGCAGCGAGCGCGACGACGGAAAGGCTGAACCGGGTGAAAAAAGCGCGAGCCCGCATGGCTGCCCTCGGAGGAAACCGGAACACGGCGCGGTTTCGAAGACCGCGAATATCAGAGAATATGGGCGCTCCGCCGCCGGTTGCGAGCCGCCCTGATCAGCTAAGAACCTAGCTTGGGGCTGAAAGCTTGTGAATCCGCTAAACGTCGCCTCGGCTGTTTGGCTTCTTAAAAAGCGCAACTGTGGCGCATCCGCCACAGGGGGCCGGCGCGCGAACGATGTTTTAGCGTGAACGTCAGCTTTCGCCGCCCCTTCCACAAAATGTCGGGAACCCCTATATTCGCTTTGCCGCCTCTCGGGGCGGCTATGGCGATAAACGAACACCGTAATAAACCATCCGGACCCGGGGGCGGTACCGGCGCCTCCACCAGAGCCCGTCGCCTGCGGCGGGTTGTGGCGGGGGCGAAATAGGATCGACGGGGGCGTAAAGGGTGCTTTTTTGCTCGGCATGATACCGCCGTTATCGGGTCAAACCTTATAGTTGCCAACGACAACTATGCTCCGGTGGCCCTCGCTGCGTAATGCAGCGCTGGTACTGGGATTAAAGCCCTAGGGGTTAGCACTTCTAGGCGGGGCTCGGAGGCGCCTGGCAACAGAAGCCTCCACTTATTTTTTAAAGCGCGTTCCACGCGGAAGGGGCGCGGAAGGGGTTTCCTTCGGGCCCCAGGGAAATGCGCATGTCGACCGATCTGATTCGTTACGACCTTCTCGTTCAGGACGCGATGCGCGGCGTCGTGCGCAAGGTTTTGGCGGATGTCGAGGCGAGCGGCTATCTGCCCGGCGACCATCATTTCACCATCAGCTTCCGCACCGACGCGCCCGGCGTGAAAATGTCCCGCCGCCTTCAGGAGCAGTGGCCGCAGGAACTCACGATCATCCTGCAGCATCAGTTCTCCAATCTCGTCGTCGAGGAGGAAGGCTTCGGAGTCACGCTTTCCTTCCGTTCGATCCCCGAGCATCTCTACGTCCCCTACGCCGCCATCACCGGCTTCTACGATCCGTCGGTCGAGTTCGGCCTTCGCTTCGAGGCCGCCGACCTGGAGGAGGACGAAGAGGAGGAAGAGGAGGAGATCGCCCCGTCGCGTCCGAGCCTCGTGATCGCGCGGCCTGACGGGGAAAAGACCGAGCCGAAGCCGGCAGCCGAAAAGCCCGTGGCCGAGAAGCCGAAAAAGACCGAGACGCCGGCGGCGGAGAATGGTGAGAGCGACGGCGCCGCGAAGGTCGTCTCGATCGACGCTTTCCGCAAGAAGACCTGACCGGACGGGCGCTGATGGGCGAGGTCGTCAATCTCCGCCGCGCCCGCAAGGATCGCGCGCGGCGTGAGAAGGAAGCGCAGGCGCAGGAGAACCGCGTCGCCTTCGGGCGTAGCAAGGCCGAGCGGGAACTGACCGCCGCACAAAACAAGATCGAAACCCATCGGCTCGACGCGCACAGGCGCGAGACGCCGGAAAAGCCCGAATGACGGACGCGCCCGCGCCGCTCTCCGGTCGCGTCGTCAAACGCTCCATCGCCATCGCCGGCCATCGCACCAGCGTCTCGCTCGAGGAGGCTTTCTGGCGCGCGCTGAAGGAGATCGCCGTCGCCGACGGCGTGTCGCTGGCGGCGCTGGTCGCGAAGATCGACGCGGGACGTGGCGAGGCGAATCTGTCTTCGGCGCTCAGGGTGTTTGTCCTGGAGCGCGCGATGTCGCGCGAGCCCAACCTTAACACTTGCCACTCTTTACCAAATGGGCGAGCTTCGGCAGTGATCGATTCACCGAATCGTGTCGCCTGACGGAGGAAACACCATGAAGAAAATTCTGCTCATCGCCGCGCTTGCCGGCGGCGCCTGGCTTGCGCAGGTGGAGACCTCCGACGCCATCGTCTGCGCACGCGGTCCCTATCGCGCGGGCTGCGCTGGCGCCTATGGCGGCGCGGCCGTCCGCGGCCCTTACGGCGGCTATGCCGTTCGCGGACCCTATGGCGGCGGCGCGGTTGGCGGTCCCTATCGCGGCGTCGTGCGCGGCCCGAACGGCGGGACGGCCGTCTATCGCCGCTGGTGACAACATCGATGGTCCCTGCGTGAGCGCAGGGACCTCCAGCCTGCCGGACCGGAGTTCTGAACCGACGCCGGGCTACTGTGACTCGCAATAAGTGCGACAGCCGCCCGGCTCCCGGTCATTCGCGCGGCAAGCTTAGCAATTGGTAAGCCGCCACGGCGCGCACGGCTTGCAACATTCGTGATTCGCCTTCCGTTCTCCTATATGTTCCGGCGTGAATCAGGAGGAACAGGCGGTTGACCGATTTCGACGATTACGCGCCGCAACCGGGCGGGCTTGCCGCCCGGGCGGCTGCGGCGGCGCAAAGGCCTGCGTTATCTCGACGGGCTCAACCCGGAACAGCGCGCCGCCGTCGAGACGCTCGACGGCCCGGTGCTGGTGCTCGCCGGCGCCGGCACGGGCAAGACGCGCGCGCTGACGACCCGCATCGCGCACATCATGGCGCTGGGCAAGGCGCGCGCCTATGAAATCCTCGCCGTCACATTCACCAACAAGGCCGCGCGCGAAATGCGCCAGCGCGTCGAAATGCTCGTCGGCGACGGCGCGCAGGCCATGCAATGGCTCGGCACCTTCCACGCGATCAGCGCCAAGATTTTACGCCGCCACGCCGAGCTCGTCGGGCTCAAGCCGAATTTCACCATCCTCGACACCGACGACCAGATCCGCCTGCTGAAACAGGTGCTGCAGGCCGAGAACATCGACGACAAGCGCTGGCCGGCGCGCGCGCTGGCGATGCGCATCGACGGCTGGAAGAATCGCGGCCTCTCGCCAAATCAGGTTCCGGCGGGCGAGGCCGAGAGTTTTGCGAGCGGCAAGGGGGCGCAGCTCTATGCGCTCTATCAGGAGCGGCTCAAGATTCTCAACGCGGTCGACTTCGGCGACCTGCTGCTCGAGATCGCTGCGGCTCTTTCGCGACAATCCCGACGTGCTCGGCGAGTATCACAAGCGCTTCAAATATATTCTCGTCGACGAGTATCAGGACACCAACACCGCGCAATATCTGTGGCTGCGGCTGATCTCGCAGGGCCGCCACAATGTCTGCTGCGTCGGCGACGACGATCAGAGCGTCTATGGCTGGCGCGGCGCGGAAGTGGAGAACATCCTGCGTTTCGAGCAGGATTTTCCTGGCGCCAAAATCGTGCGGCTCGAACGCAATTACCGCTCGACCGGACATATTCTCGCCGCCGCCTCTCATCTCATCGCGCATAATGAGGATCGTCTCGGCAAGACTCTGTTTACGGACGGGGAGGACGGCGAAAAGCCGACGCTCACCGGCGTCTGGGACAGTCAGGAAGAGGCGCGCGTCATCGGCGAGGACATAGAGCAGTTACAGCGCAGGGGCCATTCGCTCGAAGAGATCGCCATCCTCGTGCGCGCCTCCTTCCAGATGCGCGAATTCGAAGAACGCTTCATCGAGATCGGTCTGCCCTATCGCATCATCGGCGGCCCGCGCTTCTATGAGCGCGCTGAAATCCGCGACGCGCTCGCCTATATGCGCTGCGTCGCGCAATCCTCCGACGATCTCGCCTTCGAGCGCATCATCAATACGCCCAAGCGCGGTCTGGGCGACGCCACCGTGCAATTGCTGCATGAATATGCGCGGCGCGAACGCATTCCGCTGATGCAGGCGGCGCGTTTTCTCGTCGAGACGGAAGAACTGAAACCCAAGCCGCGCGGCGCGCTCAAGAACCTCATTGCCGATTTCGACCGCTGGCGCGATCTGATCGATACGAAGCCGCAAAACGAGCTCGCCGAACTGGTGCTGGATGAATCCGGCTATACGGAGATGTGGCGACAGGACAAGACGCCCGAAGCCGCCGGCCGGCTTGAAAACCTCAAGGAACTCGTGCGCGCGATGGAGGAGTTCCCCGATCTCGCGGGCTTCCTCGAACATGTGTCGCTCGTCATGGAGGCGGAGGAGTCGAAGGAACAGGAGCGCGTCTCCGTGATGACGCTCCACGCCGCCAAGGGTCTCGAATTCGAAACCGTCTATCTGCCCGGTTGGGAAGAAGGTCTGTTCCCGCATCAGCGGTCGCTCGACGAGCAGGGCCGCGCGGGGCTCGAGGAGGAGCGCCGTCTGGCCTATGTCGGGCTGACGCGCGCGAAACGGCGCGCCCGCATTTACTTCGCAAGCAACCGTCGCATTCGTGGCCTGTGGCAGCCGACGGTTCCCTCGCGTTTCGTGGATGATCTGCCGCCGACGCATGTCGAGGTGGTCGAGGCCGCGAGCGGGTCGCAATATGGCGGCTACGCCGTGTCGCGCTTCGCCAATCTCGACGTCTACGGCTCGGATTATTCGACGCCGGGGTGGAAGCGCGCGCAGGCGGCGCGTTCGGAGCCCGCGCGCGACAAGCGCCCGCATGCGCGGCAGCCGCTCACGATTGACGGCGAAATTGTCGCGCGCGCGTCCGGCGCGTCCCGATGGAACGCCGGCGCGCGCGTTTTCCACATGAAATTTGGCCCCGGCACGGTGGCGGCCGTCGACGGCAACAAGCTTACTGTCGATTTCGACAAGGCCGGGCGCAAGATGGTGCTGGAGAGTTTCCTCCAGGCCGGTTGAGTCGCGTGAGCGTCAGCGCGCGACGAGCTTGTCCTTCGCGGAAAAGAGAACGTCACCCGGCACGACGCTTTTTTCGGCCAGATCCTCGACGTTCCTGTAGGGGCGCGCCTTGACGATGGCCTCGGCCAGCACCGCCGCGAGCTGCTCGGGCGAGGCGGTATTCACATTGAGACGGTTGGCGTCGCTCATCATCTTGGCGTAATGCGCGCGCCCCGCGACCGGCGCGGGGGTAACGCCGGCGAAGGCGGGAACGGTCACGAGGAAGGCGGCGGCCAAAATGGCGGTGCGTGTCATGCTGTCATGCTCCGGGGAGAGATGGGACCGTGTCCCGACCAATGTAACGTGACATCCCACACCTTAAGCGCAGCTGAATCTCTCCCGATTCCGTTTCAGTCGGTTAATTTTGAGCTTCCTACGGCACGCGCGAATTGAACAAAAAAAACGCCCGCCCGAAGGCGGACGTTTCCCTGCATGACTTTTCCGATCAACGGACGATGAGCTGATCCTTCACCGGGGTCAGGACGTCGCCGGTTACAATCTTGCGCGCGGCCAGATCGTCGACGGTCTTGAAGGGACGCGCCTTCACGATCGCTTCGGCGATCGTCTTGTTGAAGCCTTTCACGCCCGACAGCTGTTCGATGGTCGCGGAATTGAGGTCGAGGCGCTGGGCTTCCGTCGCCATTTTGGCCGTGGTCGCCGGCTTGGCGGCGGGCGTCTCGGCGAAGGCGGGGGCGGCGGCGAAAACGGCGACGGCGAGGAGAAGGGAGCGGATCATTTTCGAAAACTCCATGAGATCGAGACCTCGTCTCGATGCAATGAAGCTTCGCGCATTGGGGCTGAACGGGCGCTGAGAGCGGCGTTCATGCGTCATTTAGAATGGTTACTTCTCGCCAACCCTTTTCACCACGTCGAAGCCTTTCGCCTCCAGCGCGAGATGCAGCCTGTTTTGCAAACCCGCGTCGTCGCCCTTCAAGAGAAGAGCGGCGTTGTCGGCGAGCGCGTCGCAGAGCGCCTCGACCCAGGGCTCCTCGCTCTTGCCGAAGTCGTTGAGCACATAGCCGTGCACCAGCGACTTGTCGCCGGGATGGCCGATGCCCATCCGCACGCGCTTGTAGTCGTTGCCGACATGGGCGGTGATGGAGCGCAGGCCGTTATGTCCCGCGACGCCGCCGCCGATCTTGATGCGGCATTTGGCGGGGGCGAGATCGAGTTCGTCGTGGAAGACGACGATGTCGCCTAGTGGAATCTTGTGGAAGCGGGCCGCTTCGCCGACCGCGCGGCCGCTCTCGTTCATATAGGTCTGCGGCTGCAGCAGCATGACCTTCTCGCCGCCGATCGTCCCCTCGCTCACGAGCCCGTGGAAGCGCGCGCGCGCGGAGGGAAAGCCATGGCGCCGGGCGATGGCCTCCAGCGCCATGAAGCCGATATTGTGGCGGTTCCTGGCGTATTGCCGCCCCGGATTGCCGAGGCCGACGAAGAGCAGCATGGGCGTTTCTTGCGAGAATGCGACGAGGCGTGGCGACGCCCCTCGTGGTTCGAGACGGCCCTTCGGGCCTCCCTCAGCATGAGGGGCTCCAACGCCTTGCGCCAGATACCTGGGCCTCATCCTGAGGAGCGCGCTCAGGCGCGCGTCTCGAAGGACGGGGCCGCCTCGGGTGTTTTTCAGAAAATAATGGCCGGGAAGAACCCGGCCATCAGTCTTACTTCTTCTTTTCCGGAGCCGCGGCCGGAGCGGCTTCCTCCACGGCGCCGCCTGCCGGCGGGGCGAGGCTGGCCACGGTGAAGTTCTTGTCCGGATTGGTCGGCCGGCAGCCTTCCGGCAGCGGGATCTGCGTGATGTGCAGCGAGTCGTTGAAGTCCAGGCCGGCGAGATCGGCGGTGACCGCCTCCGGAATGGCGTCCGCCGGCACCGTCATCTCGATCGAGTGATAGACGATGTTGAGCGCGCCGCCGCGCTTCAGGCCCGGCGAGGCCTCCTGATTGATGAAGTGGACCGGCACGTTGACCTTGAGGCGCGAACCGGGCTTCAGACGCAGGAAGTCCACATGGACGGGGAAGTCGCGCACGACGTCGAGCTGGTAGTCGCGCGGAATGGCGCGCTCCTTCTTGCCGTCGATGTCGAGTTCGAAGATCGTCGTGAGGAAGTGGCCCGCGAAGATCAGCTGTGTCGTGACCTTCTTCTCGAGCGAAAGCGGCGTCGGCGCTTCGCCGCCGCCATAGAGTACTGCTGGTATACGGCCCTCACGGCGAACGCTGCGGGCGGCCCCCTTGCCTGTCCCGCTGCGCACCGTGGCCGCGAGCGTCTTCATCTCGGCCATTGTCGGTGTCCTTGTGAAAAAGAAAAAGCGCCGCTCGCCTCCAGGGGTGTCGGAAACGCAGGCGCTGGCGGCAGCTTATAGGGGAGGCCGCCGCAGGAGGCAAGGCGGCGGAGCATGCGGCAACGCCTCGCTTGCGTCGGACCGCCTGCCGACATTAACAGGAGAGCGGAAACATATTCGAAAAGAAAACGGCGGCTTCCGGCCGCCGGGGGCCTTTCAGGGGAACAAGCCTTTATGACGGTTGATCATTCTCGCCGCCGGATCGTCATCACGGGCATGGGCGCGGTCTCGGCGGCTGGCGTCGGCGCGCAAAATCTCTGGACGGCGGCGAAGAGCGGAAGTTCCTGCATCCGTGAGCTGCGGCTCTCGCGCCCCTATACCGGCCGCATCAAGATCGCGGCGCAGGTCCCGGAATTCGACCCGGCGAAATATATCGAGCCCGAACTCCTGCCCTATTGCGATCCTTTCACCCAGTTTTCCATCGTCGCCGCCGACGAGGCGGTGGCGCAGGCGGGCTTCGATCGCAAGGAGATCGGCGGGCCGCGCACGGCGGTGGTCATCGGCACCGGCATCGGCGGCGCCGGCACGATCGATGAGACCTCCTATGGCGAGTATGTCGAAAAGAAACGCCCCGAGACGCTGGCGGTGCCGCGTCTCATTCCCAGCGCCGCGCCGACGACGCTCGGCATGCGCTATGGCGCCAAGGGGCCGACCTTCGCGCTCGCCTCCGCCTGCTCCTCGGCGACACAGGCGATCGGCGAGGCTTTCGAAATGCTGCGCGCGGGCCGCGCCGACCGCGCCATCGCCGGCGGCGCCGAGGCCTGCGTCACCAATGGCGGCATGCGCGCCTGGGAGGCGCTGCGCGTCCTGACCCCCGACCTCTGCCGGCCGTTCTCGGTCAAGCGCAACGGCATGACGCTGGGCGAAGGCGCCGCCGTGTTTATTCTCGAAACGCTGGAATCGGCTCAGGCCCGCGGCGCAACGCCGCTCTGCGAACTTGCCGGCTACGGCACGACGAGCGACGCCTTCGATCCGCTGCGCGCCGACGTCGAAGGCCCCGCGCGCTGCATGCGCCTTGCGCTGGAGAGCGCCGGGATCGAACCCTCGGCGGTCGATTATCTCAACGCCCATGGCACGGCGACCTACGCTAATGACATGACGGAGTCCGAGGCGATGCGCCTGGTCTTCGGCGACCGGCCGCCGCCGGTCTCCTCCACCAAGCCGATCCACGGCCATGCGCTCGGCGCCAGCGGCGGGCTGGAGCTCACCGTGACGATCAATGCGCTGCGCGAGCAGATCGCGCCGCCGACGATCAATTTCATCGAGGCCGATCCGAAGTGCCCCGTGGACGCGATTCCCAACGAGGCGCGCCACATGCCGATCCGCGTCGCGCTGTCCAATTCCTTCGCCTTCGGCGGTATTAATGCAACGCTCGCGGTGCGGACTTTCAGTTAATATCCACCGCCGGCCCAGGCCGTCACGGTCGCCTCCCGCCTGCTTGCGTTCGGCTGGCGAAGACTGATCGGGGCGAGACCTTTCTCCCGCACTTACATAGGTATAGCGGCAATGGGACGCGCGTCGCTTGCGACTGCGGCTGCGAAGCCCTAGGAAGTCTCTGACCTTTAGCGCTGGACAAGGCGATGACGGAACAAGGCAAGGAGCCCGCTCCCGCCGTAAAAGCGTCGGATTCGGGCGAAAAAGCTCATTCATCAGGGGTTCGGAAAAACAGCGCCGCGCTTTCCGCTGCGCTCCGGGCCAATTTGGCGCGCCGCAAGGCCCGGGACCGGGCGCTGCGGGCGAATGCGCAAAAGACCGACAGCGAGGGATAATGGACAAGATCAGGATCGTCGGCGGGGCGCCGCTTCACGGCGTCATCCCCATTTCCGGCGCGAAAAACGCGGCCCTGCCGCTGATGATCGCCTCGCTTCTCACCAAAGAGACGCTCACGCTCGAAAACATGCCGCTGCTCGCGGATGTGACGCAGCTCGAGCGAATCCTCGGCAACCATGGCGTCGACTTCTCGATCTCCGGCAAGCGCCGCGGCGAGACCGAGAACGCCGGCCGCACCGTCCATTTCACCGCCCGCGACATCGTCGACACCACGGCGCCCTATGAACTCGTCTCGCGCATGCGGGCGAGCTTCTGGGTGATTGCGCCGCTGCTCGCGCGCATGGGCGAATGCCGCGTCTCGCTGCCCGGCGGCTGCGCCATCGGCACGCGCCCCGTCGATTTGCTGCTGATGGCGCTGGAGAAGCTCGGCGCGAGTATCGAGATCGAAAACGGCTATGTCGTCGCCTCGGCGAAGAACGGCCTCGTCGGCGCGGAGATCGTCTTTCCGAAAGTCACCGTCGGCGGCACCCATACGGCTTTGATGGCCGCTTCGCTCGCGCGCGGCACGACCGTGCTGCGCAACGCGGCGCGCGAGCCGGAGGTCGTCGATCTCGCGGACTGCCTCACCAGCATGGGCGCGCGCATTTCCGGCGCCGGGACGTCGACCATCGAAATCGAGGGCGTGACGTCGCTCTCGGGCGCGCATCACGCGGTGATGCCGGATCGCATCGAGGCCGGCACCTATGCGATGGCGGTCGCGATGACCGGCGGCGACGTGCTGCTCGCGGGCGCGCGCGCCGATCTCTTCCAGACGGCGGTCGACGCGCTCATCGAAGCGGGCGCGAAAGTAAGCGAGACCAATGAAGGTCTGCGCGTCTCGCGCAACGGCTCGGGGATCGCGCCGGTCAATGTGACGACGGCGCCTTTCCCGGATTTCCCGACCGATCTGCAGGCGCAGTTCATGGCGCTGATGACGCGGGCGAAGGGCGTCTCGCGCATCACCGAGACGATCTTCGAAAACCGCTTCATGCATGTGCAGGAGCTTGCGCGCCTCGGCGCGCATATCAAGCTCGACGGCGACACCGCTATTGTGACGGGCGCGGATCATCTCGACGGCGCGCCGGTGATGGCGACGGACCTTCGCGCCTCCGTCTCTCTCGTGATCGCGGCGCTGGCCGCGCGCGGCGAGACGACGATCAATCGCGTCTATCACCTCGACCGCGGGTTCGAGCGGCTTGAGAAGAAGCTTTCCGATTGCGGCGCGCAGATCGAGCGCATCAGCGGGCAGGGGTAACTTTCGTCATTGCGAGGAGCGTAGCGACGAAGCAATCCAAAGTCTCATCACGGCTCTGGATTGCTTGGCTTTGCTCGCGACGTGGTCAAAGGAGGCGCGCCGAAAACAGGGCGCCGCAGCCGACGACGTCGATCGACACGTCGCTGAAGCGCTTTTGCAGTTCCCGCCCGAGCGTGTCGAGATCGTCCTGCGTATTCGAGAACACGCCCTTCGAATTGTAGAACCGCATCAGCGCCCGCGCCGCCGCGCTTCTTTTGACGCCGCCCTGCAGCAGGGTCGCGCCGAAAATCGTTGCGCCCGGCTTCATCAACTGCGCAAGGGAATCGAAGCAGCGCGCCTTGGCGCTCATGTCGCCGGGCAGGCAGTGAAGCAGATAATTCAGGCCCACCGAATCGAAGCGCTCGCCCTCGAAGGGAATCTCCTCCAGCACGTTGCGCACATAGGTTTCCGGCTTGTAGCGGGCGATGCGGCGCGCGGCGAAGTCGAGGGAATTGGCGTTCATGTCCATCAGCGCGACGCGCGGCGCCGTTACGGGAAACAGGCAGCGGTCGAGATAATAGCCGGTGCCGACGCCGACATCGAGATGATTGGCCGAAACATGCCGGTCGTAATGGGCGAGCTGGCGCGGGGTCGGGCATTTCCAGATGAAGCGGTTGGAAAGGCCGAGCACCAGAAGATCGTAGATCGAGAGAAGTTTCGGCGTATAGATCGCCTGACCGGCGGCGACCTCTTCGGGCGTGAAGGTCAAAAGCGCCTCCCTGAATATTCCCGGTGACAAACCGCGCCGGGCCGTAGAAAAAGCTCCCCACAAAGACACAGGACCCGGTTCCCGCGCAATGGCTCCGCCACCCCTTCTCGCCCTTCAGGGCGTCATGCTCACTCTTGGCGGCAAACCGCTGCTCGAAGGCGCCGATCTCGCGGTCGCGCCCGGCGCGCGCATCTGTCTCGTCGGCCGCAACGGCTCGGGCAAATCCACGCTGCTGAAGATCGCCGCCGGCGAGATCGAGGCCGACGCCGGCGTTCGCTTTCTCCAGCCCGGCGTGAGCCTGCGCTATCTGCCGCAGGAGCCGGATTTCTCCGGCTATGCGACGACCGCCGCCTATGTGGAGGCGGGGCTCGGCCCGCTCGACGATCCGCATGTCGCCAGAACGCTGCTCCTCGAACTGGGGCTGACGGGCGACGAAGACCCGTCGAAACTCTCCGGCGGCGAGGGCCGCCGCGCCGCGCTCGCCCGCGCGCTCGCGCCCGAGCCGGACATACTTCTGCTCGACGAGCCGACGAACCATCTCGATCTTCCCACCATTCTCTGGCTGGAGGAGAGGCTCGACGCGCTGCGCTCGGCGATGGTCATCATCAGCCACGACCGCCGCTTCCTGCAGGACCTCACCCGCGAGACGGTCTGGATCGACCGCGGCCAGGCGCGGCATCTGTCGCGCGGCTTCGCCGAATTCGAGGCGTGGCGCGACCGCGAGCTGGAAGAGGAAGAGAGGCAGGCGCACAAGCTCGAACGCAAGATCGCCAATGAGGAGCATTGGCTGCGCCACGGCGTCTCGGGCCGGCGCAAGCGCAACATGAAGCGCCTCGCGGGCCTGCATGGTCTGCGCGCCGAGCACCGCGACCGCGTCATGCCGACAGGCGACGTAAGGCTGGAGGCGAGCGAGGCGCAGCTTTCCGGCAAGCTCGTCATCGAGGCGGTGAAGATCGGCAAGTCCTATGGCGAGCGCGTCATCGTCGACAGTTTCACGACGCGCGTGCTGCGCGGCGACAGGCTCGGCGTCGTCGGCGCCAATGGCGCGGGCAAGACCACGCTCATCAAGATGCTGACCGGCCAGCTTGCGCCCGACAGCGGCCGGGTGAAGCTCGGGGCGGGCCTGGAGATGGCGACGCTCGACCAGAGCCGGGCCAGCCTCAAGCCCGACACGACGCTTCAGGCCGCGCTGACCGGCGGCGGCTCGGATATGGTCGAGATCAATGGCGAGCGGCGCCATGTGGTGGGCTATATGAAGGACTTCCTCTTCAAGCCCGAGCAGGCGCGCACGCCCATCGGCAAGCTCTCCGGCGGCGAGCGCGGTCGCCTCATGCTCGCCCGCGCGCTGGCGCGGCCCTCGAATCTTCTGGTGCTCGACGAGCCGACCAACGATCTGGATCTCGAAACGCTCGATCTGCTGGAGGAAATGCTCGCCGATTATCCCGGCACGCTGATCGTCGTCTCGCATGACCGCGATTTTCTCGACCGCGTGGCGACCAGCGTCCTGGTGAGCGAAGGCGAGGGGCGCTGGCTGGAATATGCGGGCGGCTACAGCGATATGGTGGCGCAGCGGGGCAGGGGCGTCGAGGCGCGGGGGAACGCGCCCGCGGCGCCGAAGGAGAAGGCGGTCAAGGAGCGCCCGGCGGAGCGGCAGCCGGCGAAGGTGAAACTCTCCTTCAAGGAGCAGCATGCGCTGGCGACGCTGCCGGCGAAGATGGAGGAGCTACGCGCAAAACGCGCGAAGCTGCAGACGCTGCTCGACGATCCGGAGCTCTACGCGAAAGACCCGGGTAAATTCTCCAAAGCGAGCGAGATGTTGGCGAGCGTCGAAACCGAGCTGGCCACCGCCGAGGAGGAATGGCTGGAGCTGGAGATCAAGCGCGAGGAGATCGAGGGGTGAGGAACCCCGAGGGCGAACAAGGGTTGGCCTGGTTCTGTTGAGAGCCGCGCAGGAGGGTCCCCTGCTTTCCTGTAGCCATTGCTCAGGTCACGCGGAATCGGCTAATCAGCGTCAGTTAGGCACAACCGGGCGGCTGGGGCTCGAAAACCGATGACGCACCTTCGCTCTTTTTGCGCCCTCGCCCTACTCATCCTCAATGGCGGAACCGCCCTGGCGCACGCCATCGTGCTGGGCTCGACGCCACGCGCCGACGACATTTTGAAGGGTGAGGAAACGGCGGTGGAAATCCGCTTCAACAGCCGCATCGACGTCGGGCGCTCCACGCTCAGGCTGTTCAAGATCGACGGCGACGCCGTCACCCTGCCGGTCTCGGACGCGAGCTCCGAGGATGTGCTGAGATCGAAGGCGACCGGGCTGACGCCGGGGAAATATCGCCTGCACTGGCAAACGCTGAGCCCCGACGGGCACATTACGCATGGCGACATCTTCTTCGGCGTGAGCCGGTGACATGCAGCTTTTCGTCGATATTTACGGGTTTCTCAGCGTTGTCTTGCGTGGCGTCATCCTCGCCGCGCAATCCGTGTCGGTCGGCGGGCTCGCCTTTCTCCTGATGCTGGTCTGGCCGCTGGCGCCGCGGCTCGGCGACGCCGGCAAGGCGCTGGAGAGCCGGGCGCTTCGGCTGGTCTTCCTCGCCGCCTGCGCGCTCTTCGTGGCGGAGGCGCTCGCCGGGGCGTCCCTCACTCTGATGCTGGTCGGCACGCTGGAAATCCCCGTCCATGAGGCGGCGGGGGCGCGGGCCGTGGCGGTCGATCTCCTGGCCGCCGCGCTCGCCGCCGTCATCGCGCTTTCCGTCTGGCGGGCGTTGCGGGGCGGCGCCGCCATTCGCGCCGCCGCGCCAGTGCTGGCCGCGCTGCTGCTCGGCGTTCAGGCGGGTTCGACCCACGCCGTCAGCCAGTTCGAAGGCGCCTATGCATTGGCGGCGGCCGAATTTCTCCACATGTTGGGCGCGGCCGTCTGGATCGGCGGCATCCCTTACTTCCTCATGGCGCTCACCGACGTGGCCGAGCCGCAGGCCCGCGGCGAGGTCGCGCGCCGTTTCTCGCTCATGTCGGTCGGCGCCGTGGCGGCGCTGCTCGGCGGCGGCGTATTGATGGCGGTCTTTTACGTCGGCGCGCCGCCAGCGCTTTACGGGACGTCCTATGGCGTCATGCTCAGCGCCAAAATCATGCTGCTGTTGGGGCTGCTGTTCCTTGGGGGGTTGAACTTCCTCGCCGTGCGGAAGCTGCAAACCGAGCCTGCCGGCCCGCTGCTGCGCACGCGCCGCTTCGCGGAGACCGAAATCGGCGTCGGCCTGACCGTGCTGTTCTGCGCCGCCTCGCTCGCCTCGCTGCCGCCCGCGCGCGATCTGCCCAATGACCGCGCGAGCTTGGCCGAGATCGTCGACCGGCTGGAGCCGCGTCTGCCGGTGCGGCTGGACAGCCCGGATTTCGAGACGCTTTCCGCCGCTTTGCCGCCGGAGGCGCTGAAAAACGTGCCGCCCGGCGCCCAGCCGCCGCGCACGCCGGCCGATATCGCCTGGTCGGAATATAACCACCACTGGGCGGGGCTTTTCGTCGTCGCCATGGGCGTGATGGCGCTGCTCGAGCGGCTGGTTCCGCGCCTCGCGCCGATCATGAGCCACTGGCCGCTGGTCTTTCTGGGGCTCGCGGGCTTTCTGTTTTTACGCGCCGACGAAATGGTCTGGCCGCTCGGACGTCTCGGCCTCATCGAGAGCCTGCGCGATCCCGAGATCGCCCAGCATCGCCTGCTGACGCTGCTCATCGTCGCCTTCGGCCTGTTCGAATGGCAGGTGCGGCGCGGGCGCATCAAGGCGTGGTGGGCGCCTTATGTCTTCCCGATCAGCACGGCGACGGCGGCGGCCTTTCTGCTCACCCATTCGCATGCGCTTTCCAATCTCAAGGAAGAGACGCTGATCGAGATCACTCATACGCCGCTCGCGCTCGTCGGCGTCGCGGCGGGGTGGTCGCGCTGGCTGGAGCTGCGGCTCGATGGACGCGCGAAGCGGATCGCCGGCTTCGTCTGGCCGATCGCCTTTATCCTCGCCGGCCTGTCACTGGTCTTCTATCGCGAGGCCTGAAGGCTCGTAACGAACGCCGCCCAGCGGCGCTGGGGCGAGTCGCCGAAAGCGTCCTTGAAGGCCGCCGCGAAAGGCGCGCCGCTTTCGAGCGCGCGCATCAGCCGTGAGAAGGCGCCCGGGTCGGTCCGGCGCAGCCAGCCGATGAAGAGCGCCGCCTGCCGATAGGCCATGCGCTGGCGAAAGCTCGCCGGAGTGCAGCCCCCGCCGCAGGGCGGCTCGGCGACGAAGGGGATCGAGAGGAAATTCATCCAGGCGGACTCGTCGAGGATGATCGAATAGCCGTCGCGGATCGCCTGCGCGGCGGCTTCGTCGCTGACCGTCTCGGCGGCGCCGCCGTCGGAGGCCAGCACCGCCAGCCCCTCGGTAAACCATTGCGGCGGCCGCGCCGCCCCGCGCGGGCGCCAGCCGAAGAAATGCACATGCGAAAGTTCATGGGTGAGCACGCTTGCGAGCCGCCAGCTTTCGCTCTGGCAGAGCACGGGAGAGAGCATGGCGCGCCCGGCGCGGGAGACGCCCGCGATATTGTCGTCGCCGAGCCCATTGGCGCGGGCGTAGGCCGGGTAATCGGCGAAGACGCCGACGATAGGGCGCTTTGGCGAAGGGCCGGCCGTGCTCGGCCTCGATCTTCGCGACCGCCCCGGGCAGGGCGGCGGCGACGGCCTCGGCGCAGGCGCGCGCCGCCGGCTCGAAATGCACGCGGGCGTCGTCGGGCAGGGCAGGTAGGCTGACGGGGTCGTTGAACTGCGCGAGCAGGGCCGCGCGAAGTTCGGGCTTGATCGCCAGCGTGACCAGGACGGCGGCGGTAAGCGCGGAAGCAAGGAACCTGAAGGCCACGGCGAACTGCATCGGGGTATCGAAGCGCACGCCTTTTGTTGTGTCCAGCAGCGGAGACGAAGCGCCCTTACGCCGCCTTCGCCTTCGCCATCATCTCCACGAACCGCCGGAACAGATAATGGCTGTCCTGCGGGCCGGGCGAGGCCTCGGGGTGGTGCTGCACGGAGAAGGCCGGGCGGTCGGTGAGCGCGATGCCGCAGTTCGAGCCGTCGAACAGCGAGCGATGCGTCTCCACGGCGTTGGCCGGCAGGCTGTCGCGGTCGACCGCGAAGCCGTGATTCATCGACACGATCTCGACCTTGCCGGTGGTGAAATCCTTCACCGGATGGTTCGCGCCGTGATGGCCCTGCGGCATTTTCTTGGTCTTCGCGCCGACGGCCAGCGCCATCATCTGATGGCCCAGACAAATGCCGAAGGTCGGCACCTTTGCCGCCAGCAGCTCGCGGATGACGGGCGTGGCGTATTTGCCGGTCTCGGCCGGATCGCCGGGGCCGTTGGAGAGGAAGACGCCATCGGGCTTCAGGCCCAGAATCTGCGCGCTGGTCGCCGTGGCGGGCGCGACGATCACCTCGCAGCCCTGATCGGCCAGCAGGCGCAGGATGTTGCGCTTCACGCCATAGTCGATGGCGACGACGCGGAACTTCGCCTGACCGTCGCGGGCGCCGTAGCCAGCGCCCAGACGCCAGGGCGTCTCTTTCCAATCGTAGCCCTCGCGCGCGCCGACGGAGGGGACGAGGTCCATCCCGTCGATGCCCGGCCAGGCGGCGGCCTTCGCCTTCAGCGCGGGGATGTCGAACTTGCCGTCCGGGGCGTAGGCGATGACCGCGTTCTGCATGCCGCGCTCGCGGATGAGCGCGGTCAGCGCGCGCGTGTCGATCCCGTAAAGGGCGATGATCCCGCGCTTCG
This sequence comes from uncultured Alphaproteobacteria bacterium, assembly GCA_963717565.1. Classification (GTDB taxonomy): domain Bacteria; phylum Pseudomonadota; class Alphaproteobacteria; order Rhizobiales; family Beijerinckiaceae; genus Methylocystis. Next base: position 304,409 of record CAVQWJ010000011.1, on the reverse strand, counting down.
CAAGCCAGTCGGAGAGCGTCGATTCCGCGCGGAAATTCGACGGCTCGGTGACCGGCTGGCCGAAAATGGTCCCGACGGCGCCGGCGCTCTTCGCCATGTCGACGGTCTCGATGTCCTCGTCATTCGCGCCCACATTGCCGATGTGGGGGAAGGTGAAGGTCACGATCTGGGCGGCGTAGGAGGGGTCGGTCAGGATTTCCTGATAGCCGGTCATGGCGGTGTTGAAGCAGACCTCGCCCACCGCCTCGCCGACGGCGCCGAGGCCGAAGCCCTCGATCACCTCGCCGCTCGCGAGCACCAGCACGCCGGTGTGCACCGGCTTCGTCCAGCCATTGTCCTGATCGAGGGTCATCTATCCGTCCGTTCGGTTCCGACGGGGCCGCTATTGACAGCCGCCCGCCCGCGCGTCATGCCCCGCCTGACGCGGCGCCGGGTCCAACCCGGCCAAGACGCTGGAATTTGAGCCTCACGGATGTAATCCATCCGCCCCCGAAATGGAAACCCCAGAAAGCCCCATGCGCGAGAAGATCACACAGGACCTCAAGGTCGCCATGAAGGCCGGCGACCGCGCCACGGTCGACGCCCTGCGGCTGATCAACGCCGCCCTGAAGGACAAGGACATCGAGGCGCGCGGCTCCGGCAAGACCCTGACCGAGGACGATATTCTCGCTTTGCTCCAGAAGATGATCAAGAGCCGGCAGGAATTGCTCGAGATTTACGAAAAGGCGGGCCGCACGGACCTCGCCGACAAGGAAAAGAGCGAGATCGCGGTGATTTCCCGCTATCTGCCGCAGCAGCTCTCGGAGGCCGAGGTCGCGGAAGCCGTGAAGGCGGCGATCGCCGAGGCGGGCGCGACCTCGATCAAGGACATGGGCAAGGTCGTGGCCGCGCTCAAGGCGAAATACACGGGCCGGATGGATTTCGGCAAGGCGAGCGCGGCTGTGAAGGCGGCGCTGAGCGGCTGAGGCGCCGGGCTTACTCCACGGAGAACTCCCGCATCATGCCCATGTCCTCATGTTCGAGGTTGTGGCAGTGATACATGAAGCGGCCTTTGAAATCGTGGAAAGGCTTGGCGATGCGGATCGTCTCGCCGGGGCTGACGAGCACGGTGTCTTTCAGACCGCTGTCGATCAGGCCGTCGCGGATCGTCGCATAGGCGTCCGCGTCTGCGCCATTGTAGCTGCGGCTCAGGATTTCGAAAGGCTCGCCGTGGAGATGGATGGGATGGGCCATGTCCATCATGCCCATCATTCCCATGCCGCCCATATCCCATCGCCGCCCATCATGCCGCCGCCCATTCCCATGCGGCCCATCCCCATGCCGCCACCCATGCCGCCACCCATGCCCATGCCGCCGCCGTGGTCATGGAAAATCTCGAAGAGTTGCACCGTGTCGATCGGCACGCGTTCGATATCCATGACATTGTCATGTTCATAGCCGCGCCCGTTGATGCCCAGCTGCATATGCCCCATCGTCAACGCAATCGGGCGCGGGCTGTCGCGATTGGCGACCTCGTCCATGCCGTAATGGCGGATCGTCGCGAGTTTCTCCGGCAACTTCGGCGTTTCGCCGACGGCGCGCGTCACCGTCACGGTGAACAGCGGATAATTGTCGCCCACGAAGAGCGCTGAACCCATCATGCGCTGCGCCATGCGCGGAACGACTCCGTCGAATTCGCCGCTGCGCATCACAAGCTTCGAGCCCACGGGACGGCCGCTGAAATCGACCCACAGATCCAGTCGCTCGGCGGGCGAGAGCATCGCATAGGGACGCTTCTCCGGCTTTTCCAGCAGCCCGCCATCCACGCCGATCACGGTCAATGGCGTTCCGTCGTCCCACATGAGTTTGCAGATGCGCGCATTGGAGGCGTTCAGCACGCGGAACCGATAGGCCCGGCTTGCGACCTCCAGCGTGAAATCCGGACGACCATTCACCAGAATGCGCTCGCCATAGAAGCCGAACATGTCGCGATGCATGCCGCCCCAATAGGCGAGCTGATTGGCGTCGTCGAAGGAGCGATCCTGAATGACGAGGGGGATTTCATATTCGCCCGACGGCAGACCGAGCGCGCGCTCCTCCTCATCCTCCACGATGATCCCGCCGGCGAGCCCGTGATAGACCTGCGTCGCCGTCGCCTCATGCGTATGCGGATGATAGAAATTGAAGCCCGCGCGATTGCGCATCTCGAATTCGTAGACATAGGTCTGACCATTGTCGATCGCCGCCATCGGATGGCCATCGGCGTCCATCGGCACATGCAGCCCGTGCCAATGCGTGATCGTCTGTTCGGGCAGATCATTGTGCAGGCGGATGCGGATTTTCTGTCCCTTCACGAAGCGCAGCAGCGGTCCGAGATAGCTGTCGGGCAGCGTCGTCAGCGTATTCGCCGGGCCTTTGAGAAGATTGCCCGAATAGCGCCAGACCTGGGTCGGCTTGCCTTGCAGAATCGACACCTGATCCCTCCGACAGATCAGCTCCAGATCGACGTCTGCGTTGAAGGTTTCGCTCGCCGTCCGCGGCGCGCGTTGCGGCGCGCTGTCTGCAAACGCGAGCGTCGGCGCGGCGAGCGCCGCCGCGGACATCAGAAAGCCACGCCTTGTGGGGCAAAACTTGTCGCGCATTCAAACCCTTCCCCCTGCGCGACGATCCGCGCGCCGTTTTATTAGCTCAATCGAATATAAGCTGTCGCGCCTTAAAACCCGCTGCGGCATAAGGCGGCAGCCGGGGGTTGCGCCCCAAAAAACCCCAGAAGGTTTGCGAAGCAGGCGCCGCCTGTGGCAAAAGCTCGTTAATACTTTTCGCCTGTGAGCAGCGTAGCCTAACGCCGGCTTCGAACGGGTTTCTCTCAACGCATGAACGAGACGGTCAGACAGAAGCCGCGTGGCGCAGCGATCGCCGCTGTCGCAATGGAGCGGCTATTCGACTCGCGGCTACGCGGGGCCGTCACGCCGCGCCCGCGATTCCTGGCCTTTCTGATCCTGTGCCTGCTCGCGCATCTGTCGATCCTGGCCTTCCTGCTGTGGGAGGACAAGCGTTCGTCGCCGCCGGCGCCGGCCGAGGAAATTCCCGTCGAGGTCATTACCGAGCCGCCGCCGCCGGAACAGCCGCCGCAGCCCGAGGAAAAGAAGGAAGAGCCGCCGCCCCCCGAGCCGGAGAAGCAGGAGCAGGAAAAGCAGAAACCGCCGCCCCCTCCGCCGCCGGAAAAGCTGGAGGACCCGGCGACGGACGCGCCCAAGCTCGAAAGCAAGGAAAAGAGCGAACAGGACGCGCCCGAAGAGCAGAAAGAGATCAAGACGCCGCGCAACGAGCCGCCGACGGAGAAGGTCGTCCCCAAGGATGAGAAGCCCGAGGGTCTGAAAGACGCCGAGGAGGACGCCGACGGCGACAAGAAGGCGAATCCGGCCCCGATGAAGGAGGTCGAGGACAAGCCCGACGCGGAGGTGATCGAGCAGGCTGAAAAGACGCCCAAGCCTGTGGAAAAGCCGACGCCGGACGCCGCCAAGGCCGCGAAGAAAGGCGAGGGCAAGTCGATCGCCGATCAGGTCGCCGCTCTGGCGCCTCTGCCGGACTTCAAGCTGGCCGCGCCGCCCAAGACCTCGCCGGTCGGGGGCGGTCAGGCAAAGACGACGTACCTCACGATCCTTTATGGCCTGATCATGCCGCATATGCGGATTCCGCCGCGCGTGCGCGAGATTCAGATGTCGAGCAGGGGGGTGGTCGCCTTCTACATCGATGAGATGGGCAATCTGACGCATCAGGCGGTCTACAAGACCAGCGGCCTGCCGGATCTCGACGCAGCGGCGCTCGCCGCCGTCCGCGCCGCCGCGCCCTTCCCGCCGCCGCCGCGCGGCCTGCCGCGGGCGATGCTGTTCACCTACGCGACGAAATAAGGGTCGGCGGTCCCGGCGGCCGTCGGCCTCACCCCTCCAGCGCGATCGCCGACACGAGCCGCCCGTAATCAGGCTCCCGCCGATGCACGCTGCGCCGATAGCTGAAGCAGCGCGTCTCGTCGGCGTAGGTGTCGACGCCGAGCGCCTCGAAGGAGGCGACCTCCAGCCGCGACACCCGCATGGCGATGAAGCCCTGCAGGTCGAACATGCTGTGTCCCGGGCGGGAGGAGGGCGCGAAGAAGCGCGCATAGTCCGGGTCGGCCTCAAGAAAGCGCTCGGAGAACTCCGGTCCCACCTCATAGCTCTCGGGACCGATCGCCGGGCCGAGCGCGACATGAACATCGGCGCGACGCGCCCCCTGCGCCTCCATGGCGGCGACGGTGGCCTCGATCATGCCGGTAAAGGCGCCCTTCCAGCCGGCGTGGCAGGCCCCGACCACGCCCGCCCGCGCGTCGGCGAAAAGCAGCATGCCGCAATCCGCGCCGGTGACGCCGAGCGCGAGACCCTGCTCGCTCGTGACGAGGCCGTCGCAGCGCGGCCGCGCGTCCGGCGCCCAGGGCTGCGAGACGGTCATGGCGTCGGCCGAGTGGATCTGGAACGGCACCAGCAGGCGCTCCGCCGCGACGCCGACCCGCGCGGCCATGCGCGCGCGATTCTCGGCGACGCGCGCGGGATCGTCCTTCGAGCCGACGCCGCCGTTGAGCGAGCCGTAAACGCCCTGCGAGACGCCGCCCTCGCGGGTGAAGAAGGCGTGGCGAACTCCCGGCAGATTCAGATTGCCGGCGCCGAGCGCGGGTGGATGCGACATGGCCTCTCCTCCCGTCAGACGATGAAGCCCGGCAGGTCGGGCATGTCCGGATGCGCGACCGCCATCACCTTGAACAGCGAGCCCATGTGACGGCGCGGATCGTTCACGCCGGTCAGCCGGTCGAAAGCGTCGACGATGGCCTGGGCCTGTTCGGCGGTGGCTTTCTTCATCAGCGCCTGCGCCCGCCGTTCGATGCCGAGCTGCAGCAGAAACTGCGACTGCGTCACCGGCCCGATCACCCTGGCGCCCTGCGCGCGGGCGGCGCGGGCGAGCGCCGCGAAATCGACATGCGCCGTGAGATCCGCCTCTCCGGGTTCAGCCAGCGGATCGACATAGGCGTGTCTGGAGACCGCCTGCAGACTGTCGCCGAAGGAAGTCTCCGGATAGCCGTAGTCGACGACCAGCATCACGCCGCCCTCGCGCACGAGCCGCCCGGCGATGTCGCTCATGACGCGCTGGCTCGCGGGGCTCACCTCGATGATGGAGCCTTCGCGCGCCTGCGCCGTGAGCGCGGGCTCGATCTCGTCGGCGAGGCCGAAGACCAGCCCGCCCGAGGCGTTCAGGCCGACGAGGCGCTCGCGCCAGCCGGAGAGCGTGCGCACATAGTGGCGAACCGGCAGCGCGTCGAAAAACTCGTTTGCGAGAATGAAGGCCGGTCCCGCCGGCGTGTCGTTGGCGTCGCCGCTCCAGCTCACCATCTTCGTCGATCGCGCCAGCGTCTGTTCCTGCACACGTCGCAGAACCGGGCTCGTCTCGACGAGATGCACCGAGATCGCGTCGAAGAAGCCCGGCGAGATGCGCGCGACGCGCAACACGTCGGACATGAGCGTGCCGCGTCCGGGGCCGAGTTCGATCAGCCGCGCCGGCGCGGGCGAGCCCGCCATGCGCCAGGCCTCGCTAACCCAGACGCCGAGAAGCTCGCCGAACATCTGGCTGATCTCCGGCGCCGTGGTGAAATCGCCCTCTGCGCCGAATGGATCGCGCGTCATGTAATAGCCGTAGCGCGGATGACCCAGGCAGAGGCTCATATAGCGTTCGAGCGTGATCGGCCCCTCATGGGCGATCATCGTAGCGATTTCCTGTTTCAGCGCATTCATGCGGGCGCGCTCCTGCGGCGCAGGGAGAAGGCGAGGAGGGCCCCGCCGATGAGGATCAGCGGCGCGGACAGCGCCATGCCCATTGTCAGCCCATTGGGCAAGGCCTCCTGCACGGGGTCGGGCTCGCGGAAGAATTCGCAGAAGATGCGCGCCAGCCCGTAACCGACGCCGAAGAGCCCGGTCACGAGACCCGGCCGCTTGAGCCCGCCGGCGCGGGCGACGACGAGAAGCAGCGCGAGCAGCGCGATCCCTTCCAGCCCCGCTTCATATAGTTGGCTGGGATGGCGCGGCGCGTCCCCTGCCTGCGGAAAAACCATCGCCCAGGGAACATCCGTCTCGCGGCCCCACATCTCCGGTTTGATGAAATTCGCCAGCCGGCCGAAGAACAGGCCGATGGGCGTCACTGTCGCGCAGATGTCGGCGACGGTGAGGAAGGGCGTCGCATATTTGCGCGCGAACAGCGCCATGCCGACGATCACGCCGACAAGTCCGCCGTGAAACGCCATGCCCCCCTTCCATGTCTGAAGGATTTCGAGCGGATGGGCGAGATAGAAGCCCGGATCGTAAATGAGCACATGGCCGAGCCGGCCGCCGATGATCACGCCGAACGCCGTATAGACGATCAGATCGTCGACGGCCTCGCGGCTCGGCCGCGACTGTCCCGGCCGCCAAAGCGAATCCGCCCCGACGAGCATCCGCATGCCGATCCATGCGCAGATGAACCCCGCGATATAGGCGAGCGCATACCAGCGGATCGGAAACGGACCGAGATGGACCGCCACCGGATCGACGACAGGGAAAGGCAGCACAAAGAAGGGCATCAAAGGGGTCCGGACGCGCGAGCGACTCAGCCCATCGCCGCGTTAACCTTGTAGCGGCGAGGCGCCCTGATGTCATGCCCCCTCCGCTTGCCCTTCTCATGACGGAACGGCGGCGGCCCCGCCATGGTTGCGAAGACGCGTTCGCCCGCCTCGATACACAGCCGGGCGCGGCTTCGCGACGACAGGCGCGGCAGGAGAAGAGGCCCGCAAAGCGGGCCTCTCGAAACATTTGGCGATTTTTCGCGGATCAAACCGGCCGGTTGGCGTTTCTGTTGCGAACCGGCCCCATGCGCTCGACGCCCTGAGCGTAGCTGATGACGTCGAATTTCTGGTTGAAGCCCAGCGCCGCGTCGGCGACGGCGTCGGTCTTGCCGCCTGTGGACAGCTTCTTCAGATCGCCCTTGTCGAGATAGAGCAGTTCGAGAAGCTCATTGTAGACGGTGGCCTCGTCGATCGGCAGCACCGCATAGGTGATTCCGTCGATCTCCACGTCATATTTCGACAGAAGGTCGATGTTGTTGCAGAAGATGAAATACTTTCCCTCGGGCGAGAACAGGCCCTTCGTCACCCGAGCCAGATCGGTCAGCCATTCGAAGGAATGAAGGTAACAGGCGAAGAACGGAATTGTCGGTTCTCCGACATTGGCGATGGCGATCACCTGATCGACCGAACGCTCCGGCGGGCGCTTCTCGTCGGCGAGTTGCTCCTGGAAGAGGAGCGCCAATTCTCCACGAAAACCAAAGCGTCCGGGCTTTTCCGTGGGTCCCTTGAGCACTGCGTTGAGAAGGCGGCCCTGCTCTTCGAGCGTCTTGAATGCGGTGTCGGCAATGCTGGTCATTTCGTCTCTCTTCGCCAGTAGAATTGCTTCGACCGGGAATGAGCAACCGACATGCCAGCGTCGCGAAAGGCGACATGCGACCGTCCGACGCATGGACCGCGAAAAAGCGAAAGCCCCGATCCGGCGGTCCGGAACCGGGCGATGGCGTTCTCGTCGAGAAGGGCCGTCGCCGGCGTCAGTAGCCTTCGCAGACGCGGCGCGGACGCGACCCGATGACCTCGCCATATTCGTCGAAGACCGGGCGGCGCTCCATCCAGCAGCGCGGCGGCGGCGGCTCCACATAGACGACGGGCGGCGGGGGTGGCGCGGGATGGGCGAGCGCGCCGCCGGCGATGGCGCCCAGCGCAAAGCCGCCAATGCCGGCGGCGATGGCCGGACCGGCCGAATCCGCGCGCGCCGGCGCGGCCGAGAAAATCGCGGCCCCGATCACCGAAGCGGCGAGGATGGTGGCGAGGGTCTTGCGCATTTCAAAAAATCTCCAAAGGGCGATGGAGCCTCTCGAAAGTCTCTCCGATCGCGACGTTAGCCCCGAGATGGTCGATGAATCGTAAATCGAGGGCGAAAACATGACGCCACTCGCTTCATCTATCTCAAATCACTGATATTTTCGGTTTTTGCGCGGGCTTTTGCGCTGGCGTCGGAAGGCGCACGTTCTCCCAGCCGCCGGCGGGCGGGGCGACCTCATTGGCCGCGCGCGGCGCCTCCTTGACCCGGAAGGCTGCGGCGGCGGCCTTCGCCGCGGCGAGTTCTTTCGAATCCAGCCGCGCGCCCACTTCCTCGCGCTTCTTGTCGGCGTCGGCGTCGCCCTGCGCGGCGGCGGCCGAGAACCAGAGATAGGATTGCACGAGGCTCTGGCTCACGCCGAGGCCCCGCGCATAAAGGATGGCGAGATTGAACTGGCTATCGCGCACGCCAAGTTCGCCCGCCTTGCGGAACCACTCGGAGGCGGCCGCATAATCCGGCTTGCCGCCGTCGCCGCCCTCCGCGAGCATCACCGCAAGATTATGCATGGCCCTGGCGTTTCCGGCCCCGGCCGCCGAGAGGTAGAGCTTGCGGGCGCGGGCATGGTCGCGCTCGACGCCGACGCCCTTCTCGTAAAGCGAGCCGAGCCGGTATTGGGCGGGCGCGAGGCCCTGAGCGGCGGCTTTTTCGAACCATTGCGCGGCCAGCTTCGGGTCGCGCGGAAGGCCGCGACCTTCGGCGGCGCGCACGGCGAGTTCGAACTGCGCCGCCGGATTCCCCTGTTCAGCGAGGACGCGAATGACGTTCACGGGGTCCTGATGCTGGGGCGGGGCCAGCGGATTCAGCCCTCCAATGCCGATGGAGCCGACCGGCGTCTTGTCGAGCGGCTGATTTCCGCCCTGGGGCAGGATCATGCGCGGCGCCGGAGCCGTCTGCGTCGCTGGCGCGGCGGCCTGCGGCTGTCCGGACTTGGCCGGCTCGGCGGGCGACGGCGCCGTGTCGCCATTCGACGCGCGCTTGTTGCTTTTGTCCGCCGGCGCGGCGCTCTCCTCGCCGACCGTCGGCGCCACCTTGGCGTGCGGATGGTCCTGCCGCCAGCTGTCCGCGCCGTCGACGCCGATGCGGGCGATCTGATAGGCGCCGACCATCAGCACAACCGCGCCGAGGCCGAGCAGCAGCGGCCGCTTCAGGGCCGCGAGACCCACGGACTTCCCGCCCGCAGCCTCCGCGTCGGCTCCGTCCGCTCCCTCGGCGACGGCGGCGGCGCGACGGGCGACATGCGCTTTCTCCGCGGCCTGCGCGTCGCGTGCGGCCTGCTGGGCGGCGCGTCGTGCAGCGGCGATGAAATCCATCTGGACCGGTTCCGCCGCGCGCTCGGGCGCGGGGACGGCCTCGGCGACGGCTGGCCGCCGGGGCTTCTTCTCCGCGGCCGCGATCATCAACTCGCCGAGGTCGTCGGCGGTTTTCTGCGGCGGGCGGGGCTGACCGGCGAGTTCGGGCGCGCGCCCTTGCTGAACCGCTTTTGCGGGCTTTGCGGCGGGCGCAGGCGCCGCGCGAAGTTCGCCGAGTTCGTCCTCGAACATCGCCAGACGATCGACGACCCGCTCCAGCGTTTCGTGGACGGCGAGCAGCGTTTCATGCGTGCGCTGGCCGCTTTCGTCGTGAAGCGTGCGAATGTCCGCGAGTTCGCGCTCGATCGCCTCGCGCAGCGCGTCCGCGTCCGGGCTCGTCTCGCGCAGGATCTCCTGCGTCGCCCGGCGGACCGCTTCCTCGGCGGCGAGGGTCGTGGCGGATTTGGCGTCCTCGATCTGCGCGACGAGCGCGCCGATCTTCTCCTCGACGGCGGCGAGCAGGGGGCTGTTGTGGTCGTCGCGGTCGAGTCGCTGCGAGAGCGCGCTGATCTGCTGTTCGAGAGCCCGCAGCGCTTCGACGTCGCCGCGCGAGTCCGACTCGATATTCATGCGCGCGGCGAGCTGCTCGACCAGGTCCGTCAGCTCGGCCTGCCGCGCCTCGACCCGGGCCCCCTCGTCAGCGCGCCGCGCCAGCGACATCTGCACATGGTCGAGCCGCGACGCAATTTCGTCGAGCTTGGGATTCGGCGCGGGCGTTTGGAGGAAGGCTCCGAGCCTGGCGTTTGCGACCGGATCGTCGAGACGGTCGACCTTGTGCGACAATTGTTCGAGCTGGCTGAGGACCGGCTGCATGTCGGGAGTCTTCGCCCCGGCCGCGAGCGCCGTTTGCACATGATCGAGCCGGCTCGCAATGTCATCGAGCTTCAGATGCGTCATCGGCGACTTGAGGAGCGCGCCGAGCTTCGGATTTGCGATCGGGTCGTCGAGACGATCGACTTTATGCGACAGCTGTTCGAGCTGGCTGAGGATCGGCTCCATGTCGCGCGCCGTCGCGCCGGTGGCGAGCGCCGATTCGATCTTGCGGTCGAGGCCGCGCACGAGCTTTTCAATCGCGCTGTATTCGTTCGGAACGGCGCCGCCCTGTTCGAGTTTCTGGGCCAGCGTTTCACGGACGCCGTCGATCCGCTGCGCGAGATCGGCGAATTGCTGTTCGGCTGGCCTCCGGGTTACGGCCGCCTCGATGCGCGCGAGCGACTGGACGGCCCCCTCGTCGGGCAGACGCGTTTCGAGCGCGTCGAGCTTGCGGCCGATTTCCTCGATCGCGGGCGCGTTCGGCTTCTGCTCGAGCGCCGTGTCGAGCTTTTTGGCGAGGCCCGAGACCAGATTTTCAAGCGACGCTGTGTCGACCGGGGGCGACTGCGCGGCGCTCGCGGCGATGCGCGTGGCGAGCTTGTAGCCGAGGTCGTCGATCCGCTTCCCGAGTTCGTCGAAGCGCTGCTTGCCGCCGGCGTCCGCGACGACCCCGTCGAGCTTGGCGGCGAGCGTTTCGAGACGGCCGCTGAACGTGTCGAAACTCGAACTCGTCTCTTCCGCGACGATCGCGCGGATCGAGCGCGCGACTTCGCCCATGTCGAAAGCGACGGCGGCCTTGGCGGCGCCGCCGCCGGCGCGCGTCAGCAGTTCGACTCGCTGCGTGAGGTCGACGAGCCGCGCCTCGATCTTTTCGAGCGGCAGCGGCCGGGCGGCGAGTTCCGCGAGCTGGGAACGGATTTCCTGCGTCTGGCTGACGAGGAGTTCGATCGCAGCCGGATTGACGGCGCCGGGCTGCTGGAGCGCGTCGAGACGCCGTCCGATGGTCTGCACGTCGGCGTGCAGATTGCGCACCAGCGGCCCCGGATCGAGTTCCTTGATCGCGGCGCAGAGTTCGCTCGCGATCCTCTCTGCGGGCGCGAGAAGCTCGTCGGCGACGCCGTGGGAGCGCTGCGTTTCGATCCGCCGCGAGAGTTCACGAAGCGCCGTCTCGATGGCGGCGATGGAGGCGCGCGGGGCGAGTTCGACGATCGCACCGGACATGTCATTGAGATCGCGGCGCAGCGACTCGATCTGACGCATCACCACCAGATGATGATCGGCGCGTTCGGCGGCGTCTCTACGCGCCGTTTCAAGCTGCTGCGTAATCGCGTCCAGCCGCGACTGGACCTGCGCGAACTGGCGCGGCGGCGCGAAATCCGCAGCCTCGGTGCGCGGCGGCGACGCGGAAGGAAGGGCAGACGCCGGTGGGCGCGCGGGTGGGCGCGCAGCCGCCGGGGGAGCGGCCGGCGCGACGGGTTGCGCGAGCGGAGCCGGCTGAGCGGCCTGACTCTCCATAGCCTCGAGCGCGCGCTGACGACGCGCGATTTCGGCGATGGTTTCGTCGAGGTGACGCCGCGAGAGGGATTCGGCGCGGCGCGCCAACTCCTGTTCAACAGGGGCAGGGGCAGGAGGAGGGGCAGGAGGCGGCGCGCTTGGGGTCTCTGGCGCCGGCGCTCTGTCGCGCTCGCGGGGCGGCGACTCGAGCCGGCGCGCAATATCGGCGAGCCGACGATCCAGACCGTCGAGCGCTTCTTCGACATGCGCGACGCGATCGGTTCCCGAAAGTCGTTCGAGACGCAATTCGAGCCGCGCCAGCGCCGAGCGGATCGGCTTGACGCTGTCGCCCGCCGATGACTGTTCGGCCAGCCGGGACTCGATGCGTCCCAGTCGCTTTGCGAGATAGGCGAGTCCCTCTTCGGCGGATTCGCGGCTGCGCGCGCCGTCTTCGACAAGGCCGGCGAGATTGTCGAGCGCGCGCGCGGTCTGGCGCTCGCTTTTCGCGATCCGGCGCCCGACGATGGCGGCTGCGTCGGCGACGATCTCCTGAGGATCGATCGGGTCCTCGACCTCGCGCCAGGCATGCGCCGCGCGCGGGCGGCGCGGGGCGCTGTCGTGGCGATCGACCTCATCGTCGTCGTCGACGTCGAAGCGGGGTTCGCGGCGCCGGGGCGGCGCCTCGTCTTCTTCCTGCCAGCGACGCGGCTGGTCCTCTTCCCGATTGTCTCGGCGGCGGCGCTGCTGCGCGTCGTCGCGCCAGCGGCGCGGGCGTTCGTCCGCTTGTTCGGACTCGCGCCGCGGCGTGAAATCACTGTCGTCGCGCGGGCGGCGCGGCTGGTCGTCAGGCTCGTCGCGGTCGCGACGCGCAACGTTCCTCGACTCGTCGCGCCAGCGCCGCGGCGCGCGCTCCTCATCGCGCCGCGCGCGCGCGCCGGACGGGCCGCCCGAGCGCGCCAGTCGCCGCGCGACGGCGTCGACGCGATCCCCCGCGTCGTCGTCGTCATAATGGTCGTCGTCCTCGGCGGCTTCGTCCAGCCACTCCCCGAGACGTCGTCCCGACCGCCGGGCCTCGGCGCGGGCGGCGCGGCGCGCCTCGGCGTCGAATTCACGGTATTTGCGGGAAAGAGCCTTGGTCATGTGCGGGCGGTTCCGTCTGGCGGATGGCTCGAGATAAAGACGCTGGAAACCGACTCACATGCACGCTCGAATCAAGCTTTTACCTTAACCTTGAGCTTTCGCGAATACCGCGTTAACCATTTGCGCGCCTGATGGCCTCCAAAGTGCGAATTTGGCTGTGGACGGTAAACAGGCGGTTAATGCGCCGCCCCCGCGTGCAAGCTTTCTTCAGGCTTTTGAAACAATCGGTTAACCATCCTGCTCCGATGATTTCAGGAAAGCCTGCGCCCGTATCCTGAGTCGCGTTGAGCCTTGTTCAGGCCCCTATTGCGCGCGTGTCGCCCCCCCTCTACCTAAGACGCGAACGGCGTCACATCGGGGTCGCGCGAGGCGGTCCAGAGTCGACCTTTTGGGGAGAAGCCGATGCCGAGCTACAGAGCGCCCGTCGACGATACGATGTTTCTGCTCAATGACGTGCTGCAGTTCCAGCGTTTCAACAATCTGAAAGGATTCGCCGACGTCACGCCGGATCTGGTCGCGCAAATTCTGTCCGAAGCCGGCAAGCTCTGCGAGGAGGCGCTGGCGCCGCTCAACCAGTCGGGCGACGCCAATGGCTGCAGGCGCGGCCCCGACGGCGGCGTGACAACGCCCGCCGGGTTCAAGGCCGCTTTCGAGGCTTATGCGAACGGCGGCTGGATCGGCCTGCCCGTGCCGGAGGAATATGGCGGGCAGGGCCTGCCCTTCACGCTCTCGACGCCGATGAGCGAATACGCCTCCTCCGCCAATATGGCTTTCGCCATGTATCCGGGGCTGACCCAGGGCGCGCTCGCGGCGCTGCTGACGCATGGGTCGGAGGAGCAGAAACGGCTTTACGCGCCGAAGATGGCGGAAGGCCGCTGGACCGGCACGATGAATTTCACGGAGCCGCAATGCGGCACCGATCTCGGCCTGTTGACGACGAAGGCCGCGCCGCGCGCCGACGGCGGCTATTCGATCACGGGCCAGAAGATCTTCATTTCCGCCGGCGAGCACGACCTTGCCGAGAACATCATCCATCTCGTGCTCGCGCGCATCGAGGGCGCGCCCGCGGGGGTGAAGGGCATCTCGCTCTTCATCGTGCCGAAGGTCCTCGTCAACGCCGACGGATCGCTCGGCGCGCGCAACGCCGTCTCCTGCGGCTCCATCGAAGAGAAGATGGGCATTCACGGCAACTCAACCTGCGTCATGAACTACGACGGCGCCGTCGGCTTTCTTGTGGGCGAGGCCAATCGCGGCCTCAACGCCATGTTCGTGATGATGAACGAGGCGCGGCTCGGCGTCGCCATTCAGGGGCTCTCGCAGTCGGAAGTCGCCTATCAGAACGCGCTCGCCTATGCGAAGGATCGATTGCAGGGCCGCGCGCTCACCGGGCCGAAAGCGCCCGACAAAAAGGCCGATCCGATCATCGTGCATCCGGACGTTCGCCGCATGCTCATGGAGATCAAGGCCTTCAACGAGGCGGCGCGCGGACTGACGCTCGCCGCCGCGCTCGACAGCGACGTCGCGCATCGTTCCGAAGACGCGGCGACGCGCCAGGCGGCGGAGGATCGGCTCGGGCTGATGACGCCCGTGCTGAAAGGCGTGCTGACCGACCTCGGCTTCGAGAATGCTGTGAAGGCGCAGCAGATTTTCGGCGGCCATGGCTATATTCGCGAATGGGGCATGGAGCAGTTCGTGCGCGACGCCCGCATCGCCATGATCTATGAGGGCGCCAATGGCATTCAGGCGCTCGACCTCGTCGGCCGCAAATTGCCGCGCGACGGCGGCCGCGCCATCATGACCTTCTTCAAGGACGCCGCCGAACTGCTGCAGTCGCATAGTGACAAGGAGGCGATGAAGCCCTTCGTCGCGCCGACGCAGGCGGCGCTGGGCGATCTTCAGAAAGCCAGCATGTGGCTGATGCAGAACGCCATGGCGAAGCCCGACAACGCCGGCGCCGCGTCCTATGATTACATGCATCTCCTCGGCCGCGTGGCGCTGGCGCTGATGTGGGTGAGGATCGCCGCCGTGCGCGATTGAGAAGAAGGCGCGCGAGCCGGATCAGGCGGCGCTGATGGACGCCAAGCTGATCACGGCGCGCTTCTATATGGAGCGCATGCTGCCGGAGACGTCGCTGCGCCTCGCGCGCATCGTGACCGGCGCCGACACGATGATGTCACTGGCGCCGGAGATGTTTTAGCGCGGGACGAGAAGGTGAAAGCATTTGGCGCGGCTTTGCCCTCACCCCAACCCTCTCCCCGAGATCGCGGAGAGGGCGCGGGATCGCGAGCCGCGCCGTCGATGAAGACCCTGATCCAGAGAGGCTGGGTGAGGGGCGAGGCTGCAAGCGCAAACAAAAACGCAGCGTGAACCCAGAGGAAACGTCATGCCCGAAGCCTTTATCTATGACGCCGTCCGGACGCCGCGCGGACGCGGCAAGCCGGATGGTTCGCTGCATGAGGTCTCCTCGCTCGGCCTCGCCAATACGGCGCTGACGGCGATCCGCGAGCGCAACAATCTCGCCGGGCCGGAAGTCGACGACGTCATTCTCGGCTGCGTCGATCCGGTCGGCGAGGCGGGCGGCGACATTGCGCGCGCCTCGGCCATCGCCTCGGGTTTTTCGTACAAAGTGCCCGGCGTGCAGATCAACCGCTTTTGCGCCTCGGGGCTCGATTCGGTGAATTTCGCAGCGGCCGAGATCATGTCCGGCCAGCATGACCTCGCCATCGGCGGCGGCGTGGAATCGATGAGCCGCGTCGGCATCGGCGCCTCGGGCGGCGCCTGGCCGGTGGACCCGACCATCGCCATCCCCTCCTACTTCATGCCGCAGGGCGTCTCGGCCGATCTCATCGCGACGAAATACGGTTTCTCGCGCGATGACGTCGACGCCTATGCGGTGGAGTCGCAAAAGCGCGCCGGGATTGCCTGGGCGGAAGGCCGCTTTGCAAAATCCGTCGTGCCGGTGACGGATGTGAATGGGATCACGCTTCTCGACCGCGACGAGCATATGCGGCCGGACACGAACATGCAGGCGCTGGCGAGCCTGAAGCCATCCTTTGCCTTCTTCGCGGAGCAGGGCGGCTTCGACGCCGTGGCGATTCAGGCCTATCCGGCGATCGAGAAACTCAACTACGTGCATCACGCCGGCAACTCCTCCGGCATCGTCGACGGCGCGGCGGCCGTGCTCGTTGGCTCGAAGGAGGCTGGCGAAAAGTTCAGCCTCAAGCCGCGCGCGCGCATTCGCGCTTTCGCCAATATCGGCTCGGAGCCGGCGATCATGCTGACCGGGCCTGTCGATGTGACGGCGAAAGTGCTGGCGCGCTCCGGCATGACGCTCGACGACATCGATCTCTTCGAGGTCAACGAAGCCTTCGCGGCCGTGGTGCTGCGCTATCTGCAGGCCTTCGATCTCGATCCGGCGAAAGTCAATGTGAATGGCGGCGCCATCGCCATGGGCCATCCGCTCGGCGCGACCGGCGCCATGCTGCTCGGCACGGCGCTCGACGAGTTGGAGCGCACGGGTAAATCGACCGCGCTCGTGACCTTGTGCATCGGCGCCGGCATGGGCACGGCGACGATTATCGAACGGGTGTGACATATCGGCGTTTCCTCGTCCTTCGAGACGCGAGCTTCGCTCGCTCCTTTAGGATGAGGAAACACTTGACGAGCCTCATCCTGAGGAGCCCGCGAAGCGGGCGTCTCGAAGGACGAGGCTCGGAAGCTGGCTAGAAAGCTTTCGGGAGCGAAACAATGAACCTCGTCAATTTCCGCTTCGAGACCGGCGCCGATGGCGTTGCGCTCCTGACATGGGACATGCCCGACCGTTCGATGAACGTCATCACGCCCGACGTGATGAGCGAACTCGATCGGGCCGTCGAAACCATTGTCGCCGACCCTGCCGTCAAAGGCTGCGTGATCGCCTCGGGCAAGAACGCCTTCTCCGGCGGCGCCGACCTCTCCATGCTGCAGACCGGCGCGGCGGAATATGCAAAGGCGCGCAAGGAAAAGGGCGAGGAAGCGGCGAAGCAGCTGTTCTTCGAGAATTCCCGCAGGCTTTCGCTGCTCTATCGCAAGTTCGAGACATGCGGCAAACCCTTCGCCGTCGCGATCAATGGCGTCTGTCTCGGCGGCGTCCTTCGAACTTGCGCTCGCCTGCCATTACCGCGTGATGGCGGATGACGAGAAGACGAAGGTCGGCCTGCCGGAAATCAAGGTCGGCCTCTTCCCCGGCGCCGGCGGCACGCAGCGCGTCGCGCGGATCATGCAGACCGGCGACGCCTTGCAGTTCCTGTTCCGCGGCGATCAGGTCAAGCCGCGCGCCGCGCTCGGCGCCAAGCTCGTGCACGAGATCGCGCCCCGCGCGGAGATCGTCGATCGCGCCCGCGCCTGGATCGTCAATGGCGGCAAGGCGCAGGCGCCCTGGGACGCGAAGGATTTCAAGAATCCGTCCGGCAAGGTCTTCTCGCCCGCCGGCATGATGGTGTGGCCGGCGGCGAACGCGATCTATCGCCGCGAGACCTACGACAATTATCCGGCGGCCAAGGCCATTCTGCATTCGGTCTATGAAGGGCTGCAATTGCCGATGGATCAGGCGTTGACCGTCGAGTCGCGCTGGTTTGCGCATATTCTGCGCTCGAAGGAAGCCGCGGCCATGATCCGCTCGCTGTTCCTCTCCAAGAACGAACTGGAGAAGGGCGCGCACCGGCCGCCGGAGATTCCGCCGACGACGATCAGGAAGATCGGCATTCTCGGCGCGGGCTTCATGGGCGCCGGCGTCGGCTATGTCAGCGCGTTGAACGGGATCGAGATTGTTTTGATCGACCGCGATCAGGAAAGCGCCGACAAGGGCAAAGCGACGATCGACGGCCTGATTTCCGGCTCCGTCGCCAAGGGCCGGGCCACGGCCGCCGACAAGGAGGCGCTGATGGCGCGCGTGACGGCGAGCGCCGATTACGCCGCGCTTGCGGGCTGCGACCTCATCCTCGAAGCTGTGTTCGAGGATCGCGCGGTAAAGGCCGATGTGACGAAGCGCGCGCAGGCGGTCGTCGGCGGCGATGTGGTCTTCGCCTCCAACACCTCGACGCTGCCGATCACCTCTCTCGCCGAAACCGCGATCAAGCCCGAAAACTTCATCGGCATCCATTTCTTCTCGCCGGTCGAGAAGATGCTGCTCGTCGAAGTGATCATGGGCGAAAAGACCGGCGACCGCGCGCTGGCGACGGCGCTCGACTTCATCCGCATCATCAAGAAGACGCCGATCGTCGTGAACGACACGCGCGGCTTCTACGCCAATCGCTGCGTTCTGAATTACGTGCGCGAAGGTCAGATCATGCTGACCGAAGGCGTGCCGCCGGCGATGATCGAGAATGTCGCGCGCATGGCGGGCATGCCTGTCGGACCGCTGTCGCTCAATGACGAAGTCGCGCTCGATCTCGGCTGGAAGATTCTCAACGCCACCAAGAAGGATCTCGGCGAGAAGGTCATCGATCCGCGTCAGGAGCGCGTGCTGCGCTTCATGGTCGAGGAGAACGGGCGCTTCGGCCGCAAGAACGGCAAGGGCTTCTACGACTACAACGCCGACCGCACCAAGACCCTGTGGCCCGGCCTGTCGGCGCTCGCTGAAGCGAAGCTCGATCCCGATACGATCGACGTGACCGAGCTGAAGCAGCGCTTCCTCGTGACGCAGGCGGTGGAGGCGGCGCGCACCATTGCGGAGGGTGTCGTGACCGATCCGCGCGAGGCGGATGTGGGCTCGATCCTCGGCTTCGGCTTCGCGCCCTTCACGGGCGGCACGCTGAGCTATATCGACGGCATGGGGACGAAAGCCTTCGTGGCGCTCTGCGACGCGCTCGCCGCCAAGCACGGCCCGCGCTTCACGCCGCCGCAATTGCTGCGCGACATGGCGGCCAAGGGCGAGACCTTCTACGGCCGCTTCCTGCCGCAGAAGAAGGCGGCGTAGCGCGCTTGGGCGTGAACCATCCCTCCCCCTTGCGGGGAGGGCGCCCCGGCCAAGCCGGGTCGGGTGGGGTCCTGCTCCATCAGCGTCGTGGCGGCGCGGACCCCCACCCGGCGGTCTTCGACCGCCGATCTCCCCGCAAGGGGGAGGTACGGGCGCCCGGCGCGCAGGAAAAAAACATTTTTTCCCGCTATTCTACGCGCATGAAGGCGAATCATCTGGCTATGGCTTCGGCCGCGCTTCTCCTCCTCGCGGGTCCGGCTCGCGCGGAATGGTCCTCCTGTCTTTCCGGCCTGCGCAATACGGCGGCGGGCGCGGGGGTCGGTCAGCAGACCATCGCCTCGGCGACCGACGGGCTCGAGCCCAATGACGCCGTCACCTTCATGGACAAGCAGCCCGAGTTCACGACGCCGGTGTGGGACTATGTCGCCGGTCTCGTCGACGAGGAGCGCGTCGAGGAAGGGCGCGTCATGCTGCAAAAATATGGGCAGGCCCTGCACGCCGCCGAGAGCCGCTACGGCGTCGATCCGGCGACGGTGGTCGCGGTGTGGGGCGTGGAGTCGGATTTCGGCAAGAGCTTCGGCAAGCGCCCGGTCGTGCAGTCGCTGGCGACGCTCGCCTGCGAGGCGCCGCGCCGCAACGACTATTGGCGCAAGGAATTCGTCGCCGCCCTGAAGATTCTCGACGCCGGCGACATCCGCTCCGACGAATTCATGGGCTCATGGGCCGGCGCCTTCGGCCATACGCAATTCATGCCCTCGACCTTCCTCGGCACGGCGGTTGATCTCGATGGAGACGGGCGCCGCAATATCGCCAGCTCGGCGGCGGACTCGCTCGGCTCGACCGCCAATTTTCTGCGCAAGGCCGGATGGCGCTCGGGCGAGGCATGGGGCTTCGAGGTTCGGCTGCCCGACAGTTATTCCGGGCCAACCGGCCGCGGGCACAAGCAGCCCATGTCCTTCTGGGAGTCGCGCGGGATCACGCGACTCGACGGCAGTGGATTGGGGAGCGGTTCGGCGGGGCTGATGCTGCCGGCGGGACGCAATGGCCCGGCCTTTCTGGTGACGAAAAACTTCGACGCGATCTACTCCTACAACGCCGCCGAATCCTATGCTCTGGCGATCAGCGTGCTTTCGGATCGGCTGCGCGGGCGCCCCGGCATTCAGACGCCCTGGCCCACCGACGACCCGGGCCTGTCGCGCGCCGAGCGGCGCGAATTGCAGGCGCTGCTGACCCGCGCCGGCTATGACGTCGGCGACGCCGACGGCGTCATCGGGACCAAGACGAAGGAGGCCATTGCGGATTATCAGGGCCGTGTCGGCCTTCAGCGCAACGGCCGCGCGAGCCTCAAGGTTCTGAAGGCGCTGCGCGGGGGCTAGGCCAGCGGATCATTGGGTGCGTGGCAAGGCCGCAGTGACCTACTTTTCAGCCGCCACTGCCTCCGCCGTCTCGACCTGCTTCTTCTCGACCGTGGGAAGCGCTTCCGGCTCTGTCGCCTGAGTAGCGGCGATCTCATCCGCGATCCACGCATTGCCCAGTTCCCAGACGACGGCCAGCACGACCGGTCCGACGAAGAGGCCGGCGACGCCATGCGCCAGCACGCCGCCGATGACGCCGATGAAGATCACCGGGATCGGCGTCGACAGCCCATGCGCGAGGATGAACGGCTTGAGCACATTGTCCATGTAATTGACCGTCAGCATGCAGAGCGTCAGCGCAATGGCGCCCGGCGTCGAGAGCGTCGTCCAGGCCCAGAACACGACCGGCGCGACAATGATCAGCGGGCCGATCTGCACGATGCCGAGCACGAGGATGGCGATGGTCAGGAGGCCCGCCGCCGGCACATCCGCCAGATACATGCCCACGGCGCCGATCACCGCCTGCATCAGCGAAAGGCCCATCACACCGCGCGAGACCGCATTGATCGTCGCGCCGGCGAGGTTGAGATAATTGTGGCCGTTGGTCGGGTCGATCCGCCGCGCCATCGCCCGCACCCCGATCATGAGCGGTGTGGCATAGGCGAGAAGAAAGCCGGAAAGGATGATCGACACGAGGAATTTGAGCGTGCCGACGCCCGCGTTTCGGACCATGTCGAGCAGATATTGGCCAACGGGCTTGAGCTGCGGCAGGATCTGGGCCAGCGCGCTGTGCAGATTGGTCGAGGCGAGTTGCCAGAAGGCATGGATCTGTTCGCCGAAGAAAGGCAGATCCTTCACTTTTTCCGATGGCGGCGGAACGGCGATTTCGCCATTGTCGAAGCCGGCGATGAGGGCCTTGACCGGGTCGATGAAGCCGACGCCCATCCAGGTCGCCGGGCCGATCACGAGGCACAGCGCCGCGATCGTGATCAGCGCCGCCGCAATCGTCGAGCGGCCGCCGAGCGCCGCCGCAAGCCGCTCGAACAGCGGATAGAGCGCGACGGCGAGGACCACGCTCCAGATGATCATCGCCCCGAAGGGCGCGACGATGCCGAAGGTCCAGTAAGCCAGCGCGCCGATCACAAAAAGCCGGATCGTCAGCTCGATGAAGACGGCGTTGAAGCGCCGTTCGGCGCCGTTGAAGCTAAGCGGTTCGTCGGTCACGCTGTGCTGCCCGTTTGTGCGCTGCGATGGAATGATTAGTGGACGCGCGCCCGGCCGCTGACAAGAGGCGACGCGAATGCGAAGTCGCTCGCCGGGCCAAGCGTGACGTCACAGGTCAACAAATAAAATGCAACCTTTTTCGATAACAAAACGTTGTAATGGTTGTGCTTAAGTATTGTTGAACGTTCCCGGCCGCCATCACGGCGGAAGGGCAGATGCGACACCGCGTGGGGAACGTTACTGGGGGTATCATGGGCAGAACCTTGAAGCTCCGGCAGGTCGCCGGAGGTGACGATGATCGTGCAAAGCTTTGCGAAATGCTGGTGGAGGCGCATTATTTGGGGCATTCGCTTCGCGCTCTCGCCGCCGATCCGAGTTTCCGGTTCGGGGAGATCACCGCGTCGATCAGCGAGCCGCTCATCGCATGGGCGAAATTCGTCGACGAACGCCTGCAGGCCGGCGAAAGGGCCTTTGACGCGGCTCCCTCCCGGCGCGCGGGGACGAGCGCAAGACGGCAGTAAGGGCGGTTTCGACAAGCTTTCCGCTTTTCGGTAAGGAAGGCGGGAAGCCGCTTGAACCGAATCGGACGCCATGACGATACGCCTGCATCAGGGCGACCTCCCCTCGGGGGTCGCCCTCTCGCCCATTGTCGCAATCGACACCGAAACACTGGGGCTCAACCCCCATCGCGACCGGCTGTGTCTCGTCCAGCTTTCCTTCGGCGACGGCGACGCGGAGCTCGTGCAGATCGCCCGCGGCCAGACGCGCGCGCCAAATCTCGAAAAGCTGCTCGCCGACCCGAATGTGCTGAAGCTCTTTCATTTCGGGCGCTTCGACATGGCGATTCTGGCGAAAACCTTCGGAATCATGCCGGCGCCGGTCTATTGCACCAAGATCGCCTCCAAGCTTGTGCGCACCTATACGGATCGCCACGGGCTGAAGGAGCTCGTGCGCGAACTCGCCGGGGTGGAAATCTCCAAGCAGCAGCAGTCTTCCGACTGGGGCGCCGGGGCGCTGAGCGACGCGCAGCAGGCCTATGCCGCGTCGGACGTGCTCTATCTGCACCAGCTCAAGGAGAAGCTCGACGCCATGCTGGCGCGCGAGCAGCGGACCGATCTGGCGCAGGCCTGTTTCGACTTCCTGCCGGCGCGGGCGCGGCTCGATCTCGCCGGCTGGCCGGAGACCGATATTTTCTCGCACGAGTGACGGCGGCGACGCCGCCCCGAATTCGCCACGCAAGGGCCCGATAAGCACCCGCATGACCGACGGCAGCGCCGCTGACGCCAAACCCGCCAAAGCCCCGGCCGAGCCGCCGGTCGAGGCCGGGCGCGCCGACTCCGCGCCGCCTGCTGGTCGCGACCGCCTCGCCGGCCTCACCGCGCAGCGGGAAAGCGCCTTTCCCGAGGCGCTGCGCCATTCCGCGCGAGTTACGCGACTGCGCCGCTGGATCCTCTGGGGCGTGGGCGGCACCGTCGGGCTCGTCGGGCTGGGTCTGCTGATCAGCTCGCTGCGGTTCCTGCCGGTCGATCTCAATCTCGCGCGCGTCGCCCTTCAGGGCACCCGCATCGTCATCGAGAGCCCGAAGCTGGTCGGTTATCGCAAGGACGGCCGCCCCTATGAGGTTCGCGCGCGCGTCGGCGCGCAGGACATCACGAAGCCCGACGTCTTCGAGCTCGAAGGGCTGGACGTGCGCGTCGAGACCAGCGGCGACGGGGCCGTCACGCTGACGGCGCCCAAGGCCGTCTACAGCACGAAAGTCGACCGGGCGGACATGAGCGGCGGCGTCGACATCACGGACCGGAAGAACTTCGACATGCGCATGGAGGCCGCGTCGATGAACTTCAAGGAGGCCGTCATGACCTCCAGCGCGCCCGTCACGCTCAAAATCGACGGCGGGCAGGTCGACGCCGAACATGTGGAATTTTTGCAGAAGGAACGCCGCGCGACCTTCACCGGCAATGTGCGATCCGTGCTTTATGGCGAGGATGGCGCCCCGAGGGCGGAGGCGCCGGCGGCGCAGTGAGACGATGATGAAACGTGAAATCCTCTGCGCCGGTCTTGCGGCGCTACTATGTGCGGGCGCGGCGCAGGCTGCGGGCAAGGGCCGGTCCGGCGGCATTCTGCCGGGCGCCACCGCGAAGGACCCGCTCAACATCGACGCGGGCAAGCTCGATTACTTCGATCAGGATCAGAAGCTCGTCTACTCGGGAAGCGTCATCGTCACCAACGGCCCTTCCACGCTGAAGGCGACGCGACTCACCATTTCCCTTGAAGGGAAGGGCGCGGCTGCGGACGGCGCCAGCAACGACCGGGTGAAACATATCGAGGCGGACGGCCCGGTGACGCTCGTTTCCAAGGATCAGATCGGCGTCGGCGACCACGGCACGTACGACAAGGCCGACAACAAGGTGTATCTCACCGGCAATGTGACGCTGACCCAGGGCGAGAATATCGTGAAGGGCGATCGGCTGGTCTATGACGTGACCAGTGGCGTCGCGACCGTGCAGGGCGGCTCACAGCAGGGCGGGCGCGTGCGGTCGACCTTCACGCCGAAGAATCAGTAATCGCATCGCATCCGTCATTGCGGGGAGTGGATTGTTTCAGTCCGCCCGCAATGACTGGTAAGGGCCCGCGAGCAGCCTATTCCGGCTGCAGGGCTTCCTTGTGCAACATGCCAAGCATGCCGCGTCGTTTCGCCTCGTAATAATAGCCGCCGGCGTAGAGCTTGATCGCGCGCGACTCGTCTCCGCCGGAGAGCTTGTAGGCGTTGGCGAGATAGGGCACCGCAAAGGTGAGATTGGTGTCCGCGTCGAGCAGGCCGCTGGGCGGGCCCTGATAGCCCATGCCCTTCGCCGTATCGTGGCGGATCTGCATCAGGCCCCAATAGGGTCCGTGACGGGCGCCCGGATTGTAATTGCTCTCGCGGCGCACCGAGCGGTGGATCAGAGATTCCGGAATGTCGTAAAGCCGGGCGAAATGAGCGATGCGCGCGTGCAGCGCCTCCTTGCCGGGGTGCGAATGTCTGGAGATGACCTCGTCGGAACGGGGCTCATTCGCATAGGATTCGGGCGCGGAGGCCACCGGAGAATCGGTCGCCGCGCATCCAGCGAGGGCGAGTGCCGCCAGAAGGGCGGCGCAAGCGGTTGATTTCATGCCGAGATATGTCCCTTGGAAAAAGGCGGCTTCAGTTAATTCCCGTTAACTCTTCATCCCCGAATGGCGAAATCGTGGCAGGCGGCTCTCCAGCCACGCGCAAGGTTCGCCGCCGAGGTCGAATGGCGCCCGATCAAGGTTAAAAAAGCTCTAACCGGGATGGATTTCGCAAAGCACACGTTAAAGTTGCGCAACTGTCGGACCACGTCGTCGCCGCTATTTTCGCTGTGGAAAAAAGCGGGGAACGCAGATGGCTTCGCGCGAGAGAAAGACGGATAGATGGTCGCAGGACGTCACGCAGCATAGCAATGCGCTGGATCTGGAGGCGGGCGTCTTTACCTGGGACGATCCGAAGGCAATCGCCCGCTCGCTGCAGCGCTCGGCCGAGGCGAGCGCCCGGCGCAAGACCACGCCCTTCCGCTCCGCCATGTCCATGCTGACGTTCTATATCAACCGCGCAGGCAAGGATCTGCCGGAGACGCGCCGTCGCGTGCTTGAGGCGGCGAAGGACGAATTACGCAAGGCTTTCGGGCGAAGCGACCGGGTCTAGGCCGGCACCCGGACGAAAAGCTCCTGAAAGCGCCAGGGCAGCCGCCCGAGGTCGGCGGCGAGCTCCTCGTCGCTCAGGACGTCCCGCGCCCACTCGGTGAAGGCGCAATCCGTGAAGATCGCCGCCACGGCATCGAGCGCGGCCCGGCGGTTGGCCGGCGACAAAAATGGCGCGGGACCGGTGACGAAGTTGCAATCCGCCCAGCTGATCGCCGGCTGGCCCTTCACCGGAAGATCGGCGGGCTGATCGATCGTCCCGTCGAGTATGTGGCGCGCGCCCACGAACCAGGCCATGAGCTGCCCGCGCCAGACGGGATCGCGAATTTGAAAGACCGACCGCAGCCAGGGCCCGATCTCGTCCTGCGGCAGATATTTCAGGCAGACGAACATGGAAGCGGACAGATCGCCCGCGGGCCGTCCCCATTCCCACCCCGCGCCGAGACCCCAGCGACGGCGCAGGATGGCGCCGCGGTTGATCTCGCCACGCGAGGACCAGCCGTCGCGTCCCATGATCGCGGCGCCCAACGTGTCGCGACAATCGCGGATAAAGCCCTCGTAGGGCTCGCGGTCGGCCCCGAGCGGGTGGAAGACGAACAGGCCGGTCGCGAGCGCCTCGACGAGCGGCGGCATGACCGAGCCGAGAATGGCGCCGGGAATCTCCTGCGCCAGCAGGAAGTGAAACCAGTCCCGCGCGCCCGGCTGTGTCGGGTCGCTGGCAAGATCGTAAAGCGCGTCGCGAACCTCCCAGTAGGACATCCAGCCGTCGTCGACCTCGTCGCGAGGCGCGCCCGCCAGAAACCATGCCTCATTCAGAGGCTCGACCGGGCGCGGGAAGCGCTGACGGAGACGACAAAGGGCTGCGGGGTCCCAACCACGGCCGGGAAGCCAGCGGAACGGTTCTTTCGCGTGCTCTCTCATCCTGACGCCAATGGTTAGGATGGCGCGCGTGAAATAGCAACGGTCAAGCTTGTCGCCAAAAGAAAACCCGACGGCCGTTCGGCGTCGGGTCCGGTCGAGACGCAATCCGGAGCCTTGGCGCTGCTCTGGATTGCGTCGCTTCGCTCGCAATGACGGGTGACGCCGTTAGCGCGTGAACTTCTTGTATTTCAACCGATGCGGAATCACGCTGTCGACGCCGAGGCGACGCTTCTTGTCTTCTTCGTAATCGGCGAAGTTTCCTTCGAACCACTCGACATGCGACTCGCCTTCATAGGCGAGAATATGCGTGGCGATACGGTCGAGGAAGAAGCGATCATGCGAGATGATGACGGCGCAGCCGGCGAAATCGACGAGCGCCTCTTCCAGCGCGCGCAGCGTGTCGACGTCGAGATCGTTGGTCGGTTCGTCGAGCAGCAGCACATTGGCGCCGCTCTTGAGCATTTTGGCGAGATGCACGCGATTGCGTTCGCCGCCCGATAGCTGGCCGACCTTCTTCTGCTGATCGGCGCCCTTGAAGTTGAAGGCCGAGCAATAGGCGCGCGAATTGATCTCGCGCTTGCCGAGATAGATGACGTCATTGCCTTCGGAGATTTCCTCCCAGACGGTCTTGTTGGCGTGCAGCGCGTCGCGCGACTGATCGACATAACCGAGCTGCACGCTCTCGCCGATGGTGATCGCGCCGCCGTCGGGCTTTTCCTGCCCGGTGATCATGCGAAACAGCGTGGTCTTGCCCGCGCCGTTGGGGCCGATCACGCCGACGATGCCGCCCGGCGGCAGCTTGAAGGAGAGATCGTCGATCAGCAGCGTGTCGCCGAAGCCCTTGGTGATGTGCTCGAAGTCGATGACATTGTCGCCGAGGCGCTCGGCCACCGGAATGATGATCTGCGCGGTCGTCGGCGCCTTGTCGTTCTGCTTGGCGACGAGTTCCTCATAGCGCTGGATACGGGCCTTGCTCTTCGCCTGACGCGCCTTGGGAGACGCCGCGATCCACTCGCTTTCCGCTTCCAGCGCGCGCTGCCGGGCCTTGTCCTCGGACGCCTCCTGCATGAGGCGCTTCTGCTTCTGTTTCAGCCAGCTCGTGTAATTGCCCTCATAGGGAATGCCGCGGCCGCGATCGAGTTCGAGAATCCAGCCTGTCACATTGTCGAGGAAGTAGCGGTCATGGGTGACGATGAGGATCGCGCCCGGATAATTGCGCAGATGTCCCTCGAGCCAGTTCACCGTCTCGGCGTCGAGATGGTTCGTCGGTTCGTCGAGGAGCAGCATTTCGGGCTGTTCGAGCAGCAGGCGGCAGAGCGCCACGCGGCGCCGCTCGCCGCCGGAGAGCTGCGTCACATCGCCGTCGTCGGGCGGGCAGCCGAGCGCGTCCATGGCCTGATCGACCTGGCTGTCGAGATCCCACAGGCCCTTGGCCTCGATCTCGTCCTGGAGCTTGGTCATCTCGTCGGCGGTCTCGTCCGAGTAGTTCATGGCGAGATCGTTGTAGCGGTCGAGAATGGACTTCTTCTCCGCGACGCCGAGCATGACGTTCTCGCGGACGTTGAGCGCCGGATCGAGATGCGGCTCCTGCGGCAGATAGCCGACCCGCGCGCCCTCGGCGACGAAGCCCTCGCCGGTATACTCCTTGTCGATGCCCGCCATGATGCGCAGAAGAGTCGACTTGCCCGCGCCGTTGACGCCGAGCACGCCGATCTTGGCGTCCGGGTAGAAGGAGAGGTGGATGTTGTCGAGGACCTTCTTCCCGCCCGGATAGGTCTTGGTGAGGCCCTGCATGTGATAGATGAACTGGCGCGCCATCGGCTCCGTCTCATGTTCGCGAAATCTTGGCCCGTGTTTAGAGCATTTCGCGCGGCGGGGGAAAGCCCTTCGATGGCGCGGGCGTCAGCTCAGGTCGAGCGCGGGCGCCTCGATTTTACGCTCGCCGCCGGCGCCCGAGAGGGTGAGCGTCCGGCTTTGGCCCGCGGGCGCCCGCAGCGCGGCCAGAACCGCGCCCTTGCCGCTCACGCGCGCATTCAGCCCGTCGATGGCGAGCAATTCATCGCCGACCTGCACGCCCTCGAGCGGCTCGCCGCGCGTGGGATGGACGAGCCCGCCGATGAAATATCGGCCGTTGCGGCGCACCAGCGTCACGCCCGGCTGATCGAGGTCGTGCGGGTCCGGCGCCGACTGCGGGCGCCAATAGGACTGGCGATTGGGGTAATCGATCGTCAGCCGGAAATGTTTCAGCACATTGGCGCCGAGCCAGCCGGCGACCGGCCTCGGCGCCGATTTCTGCCAATTGTCCCAGAAGACGTCGCCGATCAGCGCGTCGCCGAAGGCGCCGAGCAGCGGGCCGGTCCCCAGCATGCCGATATTTGGGACGGTGGTCTCGCCGATCGTGATTTCCGGCAGACGCGCGATGGTTCCCTGTTTCTCGAAGCCGAAGTCGATCATGTTGTAATTGGCGGCGCCGACTGCGCCCACGGCGCGGCGCCAGTCGGGCGCGTTGGCGAGCCATTCCGCCAATGTCTGGCCGCGCATCCAGCAATAGCCGCTTCCGGCGTCGATCACGAAGGCATGCGGCGCGCCGGCGATGTCGACGCTCACCGTGGCGAGCCCGGTTTGCGGATTGAGCTCGATGGGCGCGGCGGCGCCTTCCGGGACGATCCTGCCCGGCTCCGCCACGACGAGGCGGCGGCGGCCGTAATCGAGCACAAGCACGCGGTCGCGCAGCAGGCTCGGCGACAGCATGGCTTCGACCTTCATCGGGTCGAACATCTGATTGAGGCTGAGGCCCGTGATGAAATCAGCCTTTGCGACATCGACCGTATCGGCCGGCGTCTCGAAAGCGGCGCCGGCGAGGGAATAGCGCAGCGGCGCGCCGCGATCGAGGCCGAGCTCCGCATGAAGCGCCGGCGCCAGCGCCGTGCGGCCCATGCCCATGTTGAAAAAGGCGAGCGCCCTGCGCGAACCGCCGTCCGGCGTGACGAAAGCGGTTTCCACAAGAATCCGCCCGCACTCGATTTGGAAGGGCTCGCCCGGCTCCTCCGGCTTCGGTTTCGGCCGGGCGCGCGGGCCTGCCGTCGCGGCGCCGGCGGCGCTCGCGAGAACGGACTGAAGAAAGGCGCGGCGGGGAAAAAGGCGGGACATGGAATTTCTCTGGCAGGACCGGGGCGACCCTAGTCTCAACAATGTCGGAATTGCGACGGCGGCCCGATTCGGCCGTCGAAGCGGTTTCCTTTTTGCCGCAAAGCGCGCTAATTCCCGCATCTCCCCCGCGCGCGGGGGCCAATCAGGGCGGGCCTATACGACATGAACGTGCTTCTCATCGGATCGGGCGGGCGCGAGAACGCCATCGCCAATGCTCTGGCCAAAAGCCCGCTGCTGACGAGACTTTACGTCGCTCCCGGCAATCCCGGAACGGAGCGCGTCGCCGAGAATGTCGATCTCGACGCGGGCGACCACGGCGCCGTGCTGCGCTTTTGCAAGGATATGGGGATCGCGCTTGTCGTGGTGGGGCCGGAGCAGCCGCTGATCGGCGGGCTCGTCGACGCGCTGACCCGCGCGGGCGTTCTCGCCTTCGGGCCGACGCAGGCGGCGGCGCAGCTCGAAGGCTCCAAGGGCTTCACCAAGGACCTCTGCCGCGACTACGGGATTCCCACCGCCGCCTATGCGCGTTTTTCAGACAAAGACCACGCGCTCGCTTATGTCCGCGAGAAGGGCGCGCCCATCGTCGTCAAGGCGGATGGTCTCGCCGCCGGCAAGGGCGTCGTCGTCGCGACGACGCTGGAGGAGGCGACCCGCGCCGTCGAAGCCATGTTCGCCGGGCTCTTCGGCCAATCCGGCGCCGAGGTGGTGATCGAGGAGTTTCTCGAAGGCGAGGAGGCCTCCTTCTTCGCGATATGCGACGGCGAGCGCGCCGTATCCTTCGCGACCGCGCAGGATCACAAGCGCGTCGGCGACGGCGACACCGGGCCGAACACCGGCGGCATGGGCGCCTATTCGCCGGCCTCCGTCGTGACGCCCGATATCGAGCGCCGCGTGATGGCGGAGATCATCGAGCCCACCATGCGCGCCATGCAGGAGAAGGGCGCGCCCTTCAAGGGCGTGCTCTACGCCGGGCTGATGCTGACGGCCGAGGGGCCGAAGCTCATCGAATACAACAATCGCTTCGGCGACCCCGAAGCACAGGTGATCCTGCCGCGTCTGGAGGATGATCTGCTGACGATCATGCTGGCGGCGTCGCGCGGCGCGCTGGGCGAGACGCCGCCGCGTTTTTCGGACGCGAAGGCGCTCACCGTTGTGCTGGCCGCCAAGGGCTATCCCGGCACGCCGCTCACGGGCTCTGAGATCAGGGACGTCGCGGGCGCGGAGGCGCTGGCGGATGTGATCGTCACTCACGCCGGCACGCGTATGGAGGGCGCGCGGCTGCTTGCGGCGGGCGGGCGCGTGCTGAATGTGACGGCGCTGGCGGGGAGCGTCGCCGAGGCGCAGACGAAAGCCTATGCGGCTGTCGATGCGATCGACTGGCCGGGCGGATTTTGCCGGCGCGATATCGGGTGGCGCGAGGTTGCGCGGGAGCGTGGGTGAGGCGTACGGCCGACGCGCCCCTCGTGTTTCGAGACGCCGCCTGCGGCGGCTCCTCAACATGAGGGGCTTATTGACTTCACACTTAGGCCTCATCCTGAGGAACACTTAGGCCTCATCCTGAGGAGCGAGCGAAGCTCGCGTCTCGAAGGACGAGGCCGCCTCTCCCTTACGCCCCGGCCGCCTTCAGACCCTTTTCCAGATCGGCGAGAATATCGTCGATATGCTCCAGCCCGATGGAGAGGCGCACATAGCCCGGCGTCACGCCGCTCGCGAGCTGCGCTTCGTCCGCAAGCTGCGAATGCGTCGTCGTCGCCGGATGGATCGCGAGGCTGCGGGCGTCGCCGATATTGGCGACGTGATAGAACATCTCCAGCGCGTCGATGAAGCGGCGGCCCGCTTCCAGCCCGCCCTTCAGCTCGAAGCCGATCAGCGCGCCATAGCCGCCCTTGAGATATTTGTCGGCGCGGCGACGCGCTTCGCCGCTCTGCTGCGAGGGATGAATGACCTTCGTCACTTCGCTGCGCTTTGCGAGAAAATCCACGACCTTCTGCGCGTTCTGCACATGGCGCTCCATGCGCAGCGTCACGGTTTCTATTCCCTGCAGCGTCAGGAAGGCGTTGAAGGGCGAGGGCGCGGAGCCGAGGTCGCGCAGCAGAGTCGTGCGCGCCTTGATGATATAGGCGATCGGCCCGAGCGGCTTCACCGCCTCGACCCACACCGCGCCATGATAGCTGGGATCGGGCGTATTCAGCGTCGGCTGACGCGCCGGGAATTTCTCCCAGTCGAAATTGCCGCCGTCGATGATGGCGCCGCCGATCGACGTGCCATGGCCGCCGAGATATTTCGTCGTGGAATAAACGACGATCGCCGCGCCATGATCGAGCGGCCGCGCAAGGATCGGCGCCGCCGTATTATCGACGATCAGCGGGATGCCAACTTCGCGGCCGATCGCCGCGACTTCCGAAATCGGAAACACGGTCAGTTTCGGATTGGGCAGCGTCTCCGCGTAATAGGCGCGCGTGCGATCATCTGTGGCGCGGCGGAAGTTCTCGGGGTCGGCAGGATCGACGAAGCGCACCTCTATGCCCTGATCCTTGAGCGTATTGGCGAAGAGATTCCAGGTGCCGCCGTAAAGGTCGGTCGAGGAGACGACATTGTCGCCGACCCTGGCGAGGTTTTGCAGCGCAAAGGCCGAGGCCGCCTGTCCGGAAGAGAGCGCCAGCGCCGCGACGCCGCCTTCGAGCGCCGCGAGCCGCGCCTCCAGCACGCCCGTCGTGGGATTGCCGATGCGCGTGTAAATGTGGCCAAGCTCTTTCAGCGCGAAGAGATTGGCGGCGTGCTCCGTGTCATGAAACTGATAGGAAGTCGTTTGAAAAATCGGCACGGCGACGGCGCCGGTCGCTTCATCCGCGCGCCAGCCCGCGTGCAGGGCAATCGTTTCCGCATGTTTCGATTCCACAGCCATGGCGTTTCTCCCACCCGCATCTGCTTCCGTTTGCGCTCAGGTGAGTAAACGAAAAGCGCATCCGACGCGACCGTTTCTTGTCAGCGCGACGGCCTTGCCCATCTAGCCGTGGGGGGCGACCCGGCCCGCCGCCAAGGCGGCGGTCAGGAGCGAGAGCCATGAAAAAACTTCTCGTGATCTCCGCTGTTATGTCGGCCGGCGCCTTCGCGCCCGCGCTGGCGGAGGATCAGGCAGATCCCAATCCGCCGCGCTTCGAACAGAATGGACCGCCCGTCATGCCCCTGCCGTCGACCGCGGAACAGACGCCCCGGCTGAAGCAGGCGGAAGCGCAGACAGAAGCGCCCGTGCAGGAATCGGGCGTCATTCCGAAGGCGACGACCGCGCCGTCGCAGGGCGAGACCTCCGGGCCAGCCTCCGGCAAGCCGGTCGATCCGTCGACTGTCGTGCAAAAGGGCAATCCCATGGCGCAGGAAAACGCTTCCCCGACCGGGCTGGCGGGACCGAGCGGAACCTCCGCGGGCTCGCCCGGAATCGAGCACAAGGCCGGCACGCAGGGCGGCAAGGAATGGTTGCCGCCGGAAGAGATCCGCGGAAAGAAGCCGAGCAGCTGACCGCGCGTTTTCCTAGGCCGATAAGTCCGCCGCTTTCGCCGCGCAAGCGAGCGCAAACGCATATTCCAGCGCCGTATCCTCCAGCGCCTCGAAACGACCCGAGGCGCCGGAGTGACCCGCGCCCATATGCGTATGCAGCAGAATCGGCCCGCCGCCGGTCATCGTCGCGCGAAGCTTCGCGGCCCATTTGAGCGGCTCCCAATAGGTCACGCGCGGATCGGTGACGCCGGCGATCGAGAGGATCGGCGGATAGGCGCAGGCGCGCAGATTGTCATAGGGCGAATAGGACGCGAGCCGGTCGTAGACCTTCTCGTCTTCGAGCGGATTGCCCCATTCGAGCCACTCTGGCGGCGTGAGCGGAAGATCGTCGCGCATCATCGTGTTGAGCACGTCGACAAAGGGCACGCCCGCAATGATTCCGGCGAAAAGCTCCGGCGCCATATTGGCGACGGCGCCCATCAGCAGGCCGCCGGCCGACGCGCCCTGCGCGACGATCGCGCCCTCCCGCGTGTAGCCCGTCGCGATGAGATGCCGCGCGCAGGCGATGAAGTCGGAAAAACTGTTGGTTTTCTTTTCGAGCTTGCCGTCCTCGTACCAATGCCAGCCCTTGTCGGTCCCGCCGCGCACGTGGGCGAGCGCGAAGACGAAGCCGCGATCGACGAGCGACAGCGCGTCCTCGTTGAACCCCGCCGTCATCGAATGCCCATAGGCGCCGTAGCCATAAAGCAGCAGCGGCGCGCCCGCGCCGTCCGGCGCAAAATCCGCGCGATGCAACAGCGTGACGGGAACGCTTTCGCCGTCGGGCGCAGACGCGAAGAGTCTGCGGGTCACGTAATTTTTGGGATCGTGGCCCGAGGGGATTTCCTGTCGCTTGCGCAGCACGCGGCCGCGCGTCTTCATGTCGTAGTCGTAGGTTTCCTCTGGCGTCGTCATGGAGGAATAGGTGAAGCGCAGCCGGTCCGTGTCGAATTCGAGACCCGGATCGAGCCCGAGCGCATAGGCCTCCTCATCGAAGGCGATGGCGTGTTCCTGTCTGGTTTCGAGGTCGCGGATCACGATGCGCGGCAGCGAATTTTCGCGGACGATCCAGACCAGCCAGTTTTGAAAGATGGTGAAGGAGACGATCAGCGCGCCGGGCTTGTGCGCAACGACGTCGCGCCAGTTGGCGCGTTCGGGGGTCGAGAGCGGCGCGACGGAAATTCGGAAATCGTCGGCGCCGTCGGCGTTGTTGTGAATGTAGATGAGATCGCCATGCGGCTCGACGTCGTAGCGCAGTTTCGGCTCGCGCTTCGTGACGAGGCGCGGCGGCAGACTTGCGTCCCGCAGATCGACGAGCCAGGATTCGCTGGCGTCGTGGCCGCGAACGGAGATGATCGCGAAACGGCGGCAGCGGCTTTCTTCCACCCCGATGAACCAGGCGCCGTCCGGCTCTTCGATGATCAGGCGGTCGGCAGCCGGATCGGCGCCGACCTCATGGCGGAAGACCTGGGCGGTGCGATGGTTCTCGTCGACGCGGACATAATAGAACGCCTTTGAATTGGCGCTCCACACGATCGATCCTTCCGTTTCCGTCACCACATCGTCGCGGTCCCTGCCGTCGGCGAGGGCGCGGGAGCGGATTTCGTAAAGTTCCGAACCCATGTCGTCGACGCTCCAGGCGAGCTGGGCGTGGTCGGGCGAATGCGCGGTGTCGCCGATGTCGAAAAACTCATGGCCCTCCGCCAGCGCCTCGCCGTCGAGCAGAACGGTCTCGGGTCCGCCGTCGCGTGGCGTGCGGCAATAGATCGGATGTTCCGCGCCCTCGCGAAAGCGGCCGTAATAGGCGAAAGCGCCGTCGGGGTCGGGAACGTCGGCGTCGTCTTCCTTGATGCGCCCGCGCAGCTCCGCAACCAGCGTCTCGCGCAGCGCCTTCAGGGGCGCGACAACCCTGGCGCAGTAGTCATTTTCCGCCTGCAGGAGCGCGGCGATGTCCTTGGGCAGGGCGTTCGGATCGCGCAGCACGTCGCGCCAGTTCTCCGCGGCGAGCCAGTTGTAAGGGTCGTCGATGACGCGGCCATGGGTCGTCTTCCGCCAGGCGCGCCGCTCCGCGACAGGGGGGACGGCGCTCAGGTCGAAGGCCGCCTTTTCGATTTTCTTTTCCATCCTGTCCGTCTCCTGAGCCGCGAGCGTCCGCTGCGGACGGAACGCAAGCAATTTTCAATATTTTCGTCATTAGCCTTACCACTCGGGGCGTCGGTCTTTCGAGCGGAGGCCAACATGAGCAGCGTCCATTTCGACCTCAATGACGATCGGTCGCGCGCGGCGCGGCGTCGGTCTTATATCTCGCACATCTTTGAAAAAACGGGATTTACGCCCAGCCGCCTGCTGGCGCGGCTGTTCATGGCGGCGCTTGCGGGAGCTCTCGCAATCCAGTTCTGGCGAGACGGAGATCGCTGATTCGGCCGCAGAATCGCAGGCGCAGCAGCGCAAGACAGTCTCACAGAAATGTCATAATGTCCGGCCCGGCAGCGTTCACGTAGCGTCGCCAAGGGAGAGTCCGAAGTCGTGCGGCCGGCTTCCAACCAACAAAGAGACCTTATGAAAAAGACCATCAAGAGCCTTTCCATCGCCGGCGTTTGCGCCGCGCTGCTCGCCGCCTCGGCCTTCGCCGAGACGACCTGGAAACCCCCGTCGGAGATCGCCCCCAAGGCCGCCGAAGCCGGCGCCGCCGCCTCCGGCGAGACCGCCGCGCCAGCAGCGCCCGCCGCTCCGCAATCCGCCGCCGAGAAGCAGAAGAGCTGCGACGAGCAGGCCAAGGCCAAGGGCCTCAAGGGCAAGGCGAAGAAGCAGTTCAAGGCCGACTGCCTGAAGGCCTGAAACCAAGAACGCCGGCCGCGTCCGCTGCCGGCGTTTCCCACCTGAGGGTTTATCACCCTTTCGCTGTGCCGAATTCATCAGCCTGCAGCAATGGCGGATCAGCTCGCCAGCGCGAACTTCTCGGCCTGCTCCAGATCGACTGAGACGAGCTGCGAAATGCCGCGCTCGGCCTGTGTGACGCCGAACAGCCGATCCATGCGCGCCATGGTGATCGGATTGTGGGTGATCGTCACGAAGCGCGTGTCGGTCTTCTTGCGCATCTCGTCCAGCAGATCGCAGAAGCGCTCGACGTTCGAAATCGTCGAGCGGCGCATCGACCTCGTCGAGCACGCAGATCGGCGAGGGGTTGGTCAGGAACACCGCGAAAATCAGCGACATGGCGGTCAGCGCCTGCTCGCCGCCGGAGAGCAGGGACATGGCGGCCGGCTTTTTGCCCGGCGGGCGGGCGAGAATGTCGAGGCCGGCTTCCAGCGGGTCGTCGCTTTCGACGAGCTGCAGTTCCGCCGAGCCGCCGTCGAAGAGCAGGGTGAACAGCTCCTTGAAATGCGCGTTGACCTTGTCGAAGGCGGCGAGCAGGCGCTCGCGGCCCTCCTTGTTGAGGCTGGCGATGGCCGCGCGCAGCTTCTTGATCGCCTCGGCGAGATCGTCGCGCTCTGCGATCATCTTCTCGCGCTGGGCGTCGATTTCGGTCAGTTCCTCCTCGGCGCGCAGATTGACGGCGCCGAGGCGCTCGCGGTCGGCGCGTAGCGCCTCCAGGCGCCGCTCGACCTCGGCGATGTCGGGAAGTTCGTCGCCTTCCCGGACGCCGGCAAGTTCGGCGAGCGCCAGCGGCGTCGTTTCGAGATCATGCTGAATGGCGCGCTCGATGTCGGCGACGCGCTGCTTGGCGGCTTCCAGTTGCGCTTCGCTGCGCGCCTTTTCCTCGCGGGCGGCGCTCATGGCGTCGAGCGCTGTGCGGGCGGCGCGGTCGGCGTCGGCGAGACGGGTCTCGGCCTCGGCGCGGGCGTCCGACGCGCCCCGGAGGGCGGCTTCAGCCTCCTCGAAAGCGTTCATCAGCGCGCGGCGCTGGTCGATGAAGGCGTCGGGCGCCTCGGCGAGGCGCTCCTGCTCCTCGCGCGCCGAGGCGAGACGCTCTTCCAATTCGCCGAGCCGGTCCTGCGCGCGGTCGCGGCGCTCGGCCCAGGAGGCGACTTCGCGGGTGATGGCGGAGATGCGGGCCGCGCGGGCGCTGGCCTCGTTGCGCAGGGTGGCGACGGCCGCGCGCGCTTCACCAGCCTGGGCGCGTTCGACCATGGCGCGGGCGCGGAGGCTCTCCAGCGCGCCGGCCAGGGACGCCGGCTCCTCCAGCGCGTCCAGTTCAGCGGCGAGGCTATCCCGCTTCTGCGCCGCCTCGTCGCGATTGGCCAAGGTCTGCGCCTTGGCCTCCTCCAGCGCGGACAGGCGCTGGCCGATCTGCGCCAGACGCCGCTCGGCCGCGCTGTGGCGCTCGCGCGCCTCCTCCAGCCGGACGCGGGCGCGGCGCTGTCCGTCGCGCGCCTGCGAATCGGCCATGGCCGCATGTCGCGTCGCCTCGCGCGCGGCGTCCAATTCCTCGGCGAGGGCGTCGGCCTGGGCGCGGGCGAGCTTCGCCTCGCTCCGCAGATCGGCGAGACGGTTCTTTTCGGCGAGACGGCGCGCCGCCGGAGTCGGCGCCTCGGCGGCCTGGGTAAAGCCGTCCCAGCGCCAGAGATCGCCTTCCTTGGAGACGAGACGCTGGCCGGGCTTCAAAAGCTTGCGCAGATTGTCGCCTTCCGCGCGCAGCACGACGCCGATCTGGGCGAGGCGGCGGCGAAGGGCTGGCGGCGCCTGCACCATTTCGGCCAGCGCGCGCACGCCCGGGGGCAGGGCGGGATCGCCGGCGTTGGGGGTGAGCGCCCAATGAGCGGGCGCCGAATCATCCGCCGAGGCGTCGAGGTCGTCTCCGAGCGCCGCGCCGAGCGCGGTCTCGTAGCCCTTTTCGACGGTCATGGTCTCGACCACCGGCGCCCAGAGGCCGCCGGAGTTCGTCGAGAGCAGATTTTCGAGCGTGCGCACTTCCGTTTCGAGCCGCTGCGCCTTCAGCGCCGCCTGCTCGACGGGTTGGCGCGCGGCGGCCTCGGCGTCGCGCGCCTCGCGCTGCGCCTCTTCGGCCATTTGCGCGGCTTCGTCGGCGGCGCGGGCTTCCTCGGCCGCCATTTCGAAGGCTTCGGCAAGGCGCGCGGCCTCTTCGGCCCCGCCGCCCTGTCCGGCGATCAGGGCAAATTCCGTATCGAGGCGCGTCAGTTCGGCCTCGAAACGGGCGACGCGTCCCGTCTCGTCGCGCAGCGCCGATTCGATCGCCGCGCGCCGGGCGTTGACGCCCGCAAGCTGCTGCTGCGTATCGCCGAGCGCCGATTCGGTCTCCGCCAGCGCCGCCTCGATTTCGGCAAGGCGTTCGCGCGCCTCGGCCTCACGGCCGTCATCCGACGTGTCGGCGCCAAGAAGCTCGGCGCGCTCTTCTTCGAGACGGCCGGCGACTTCCGCCGCGTCCTCGATCAGCGCCCGCTCGCGTTCGAGATCGCGCATGAACTGCTCGATCTGGCGTGCGAGTTCGGAAATGCGTTGCCGGGCGCGCTGCTCGTCCGCCTCCAGCGCCTGGCGGGCGGCGACGAGGCGGTGCACGGCGGCGCCGGCCTCGGCTTCCTTCTCGCGCAATTTCGGCAGCTCATGCGCGGCGATGGCCTGGAACTTCGCGGTCTCAGCCTGCTCGAGCGTGCGCGACTGAACATTTGCGATGTCGGCTTCGAGCTTCACGGCCGCGTCGCGCAGCGAATCGGCCGCGATCTGGTAGGAGACGAGCGCAACCATCGCCTCGTTCTGGCGGATCTTCGCCGCGAGGTCGCGATAGCGCGAGGCCTGCCGCGCCTGTCGGCGCAGGCTGTCGCCCTGACTCTCGACCTGTTTGAGCACGTCTTCGAGACGGGTGAGATTTTCGGACGCCGCATTGAGGCGCAGCTCCGCCTCATGGCGGCGGGAATGCAGGCCCGCGACGCCGGCGGCGTCTTCAAGAATGCGGCGGCGCGCCTGCGGCTTGGCGGAGATGATCTCGCCGATCTGCCCCTGACGCACCAGCGAGGGCGAACGGGCGCCTGTCGCCGCGTCGGCGAAGAGCAATTGCACGTCGCGGGCGCGAACTTCCTTGCCGTTGACGCGATAGGTCGATCCCTGTTCGCGCTCGATTCGGCGGGTGACCTCGATCTGGTCGGCGTCATTGAAGGAGGCGGGCGCAAGGCGCGCGCTATTGTCGAGAACGAGGCCGACTTCCGCGAAATTACGCGCCGGACGCGACCCGCCGCCCGAGAAGATCACGTCGTCCATGGCGGACGCGCGCATGTTTTTATAGGAGTTCTCGCCCATCACCCAGCGCAGGGCTTCGATGAGATTGGACTTGCCGCAACCGTTCGGCCCGACCACGCCGGTGAGGCCGGACTCGATCAGGAAGTCAGTCGATTCGCAGAAGCTCTTGAAGCCCAGAAGTCGCAGGCGTTCGAATTTCATGGTCGAAAGACCGCCACAAAAGAGGGGCGAAAGCAAGAAAACGCATACAATATCCTGTGGAAGCGCGCAGCGACCGCATTTTGGCTCGAAAGATCAGCGCACAAGCGGCGGCGAGGGGTGAGACGCCCGCAAAAACGTGAGGCCGCCCCGCTTTTTTGTTGCCTTCGGGAAGCGTGCTGGAAAGAATAAGAATCAGGCGATCCGCTTCCTTGCGCGAAGCGACGGTTCGGGACGACAGCTTGCTGGCGACGGCTTCCTGCAACGACGATCTCTGGGTTTTCGGCTATGGCTCCCTCATGTGGCGCCCGGGCTTCGACTATGTCGAGAGCGCCCTTGCGTGGGTGCATGGCTATCATCGCTCGCTCTGCATCTTCTCCCATGTCCATCGCGGAACGCCGCAGCGGCCCGGCCTGGTGCTCGGTCTGGATCGCGGCGGCTCCTGTCAGGGCGTCGCGTTCCGCGTCCCGGCCGACAAGCGGGCGAAAACGATCTCCTATCTGCGGGAGCGCGAACTCGTCACCGCCGTCTATCTGGAAAAGACCGTCGGCGTGCGCTTTGCGGAGGGCAGCTGCGTGAATGCGCTGACCTATGTCGTCGACCGCAGCCATTGCCAATATGCCGGGCGTTTGCCGGTCGACGAGATGACGCGCCTTGTCGCGGAAGGCGTCGGCGCCGCTGGCGATAATCCGGCGTATGTCCGCAACACCTACGAACATCTGCTTCAGCTCGATATTCACGATCCCGATCTGGCGGAAATCGTGCGCCGGCTCGATCAATGCTCCTGCCGCACCTGAGAGGCCGGAACCCTCTCCCCGAAAGAGCGGGGAGAGGGGGCTGGCTCGCGAACAGCCACTCGGGCGAACGCCGCTACGCCGGCATCGCAACCAACGCTACGCGCACTTAATTCAGCAGAGTCGCCGCAAGATCGCGGGCGGCCTCGCTTCCTTCGCAGAAATGCACATGCCACTCGGTGACGCCGAGCTCCCGGCCGAGATCGCGCAACGACGGGCGCATCCCGTTCTGGCGCGCGCCGAAAACGCAGACCGGTCGCGCCGCCGCGCCGTCGCGCGCCACGCCGATGATCACGCCGCTCTCGACGCCGGAGACGAACGCCTCCTCGCCGCGTTGAAACACGGAGCAGACATAGCGCTGTCCCGAGCCCCCTCGCCAGGAGAAGAAGCGGCCGCGCAGAACATTGGCTTCCGCGAGAGCGTCAAGCTCCTGACCGCGGGGCGACACATCGGCCGCGCGACTGCGCAAAAAGGGTGAAAACGCGTTGACCCGTTGCATGATAGCTGCCCTGAACGACGGAACAGGAACATCACTAGAACAAACCAAGCACGTGGTCAAGTGGCGCTCCCGCCGACTCCCGGGTTCCTTAACAGGAGCCGGCGGGTGCGCCGCGTCGCACTCGCCCGCGACGCAAGGCGATCAATGACCGCCTCATTCGCGACTCTGCACGGCGCGCACTCAACTCGCTGTGCGACGACGCACGCAACACGCAACGCTTACAATGCCTCGACATGGGGATCCGGGCCGCTCAAGCAAGCTTGAGCACAGCATTAAAACGCACAACCGCGACAATTGTTCGCAGTCGCCGAAATTTTTTTTTTGGGGTTCCCGCCCGCGCGGAGCGGGAGGAGGCGTCGGGCGTCAGGCGTTGGCGCCGCCGCCGGCGGTGCGCAGCCACGCCGCGCCGCAGGCCTTCGCGAGTTCGCGCACCCGCAGGATATAGCTCTGCCGCTCCGTCACCGAGATCACGCCGCGCGCGTCGAGCAGATTGAAAGCATGGCTCGCCTTGATGCACTGGTCGTAGGCGGGCAGGGCCATCAGATGGCGCTCGTCGCCAGAGCCCGCGCCGAAATCGAGGAGGCGGCGGCATTCGGCTTCGGCGTCCCTGAAGTCCTCGAACAGCTTGCCGGTGTCGGCCGCCTCGAAATTATGCCGCGAATATTCCTGTTCGGCCTGCAGGAAGACGTCGCCATAAGTGACTTTGTCGGCGCCGTCGCGGCCGTTGAAATTCAGCTCCATGATGCTGTCGACGCCCTGCAGATAGCAGGCGAGCCGCTCCAGCCCATAGGTGAGTTCGCCCGCGACCGGCGCGCATTCGAAGCCCGCCACCTGCTGGAAGTAAGTGAATTGTGAGACTTCCATGCCGTCGCACCAGCACTCCCAGCCAAGGCCCCAGGCGCCGAGCGTCGGGCTCTCCCAATCGTCCTCGACGAATCGGATGTCGTGGAGTTTCGGGTCGATCCCGATCGCCGAGAGCGAGCCGAGATAGAGTTCCTGGAGATCCGGCGGCGACGGCTTCAGGATCACCTGAAACTGATAATAATGCTGCAGACGATTGGGATTCTCGCCGTAGCGGCCGTCCTTGGGGCGCCGGCAGGGCTGCGCATAGGCGGCGCGCCAGGGCTTGGGGCCGAGCGCGCGCAGCGTCGTCGCCGGATGAAACGTGCCCGCGCCCATCTCCATGTCATAGGGCTGCAGGATGACGCAGCCCTGCGCCGCCCAGAAATTCTGGAGCGTGAGAATCAGGCCCTGGAAGGAGCGCGTGGGGGAGAGATTGTCGGCGATGGAGGTCATGCGGGCACAGTTAAAGTCGTCCGCGGCCCCCGGTCAATGGGCCAGCCTGCTCGAGCCGGGCCGTCTCAAATAGACGCAAAGTCGCACGGCCGGCGAAAGCCCTTGTAAACCACTCGGAAAGTCATGGGCGCTAGCGTTATCGCATGCGTAACCAAGTATCGTATCCCCGTGTTCGCGCGCCACGCCGGGCGCATAAGATTGTTCCGGCTCTCGGCGGCGCCGTCGTCTCCCTGATGACCGCCGGACTTCTCGTCCAGCCTTTCCTGGCCGATGCGGCCGGGACCGTTTCACAACCCGCCCCCGAAACGGCGGCTGTCGAAGCCGCCGTCGTCGAGCCCGCCGCCATCGGTCTGCGCGGCTCCGTGCTCGCCGACATCGGCCCCTATGAGCCGCAGGGCTTCGCGCCCCGGCGGACCGGCGGCGCGAGTAACCTCTTCGTCTCGCGCGCCGAGGCGGCGCCCCGGATGGCGGAGGCGCCCGTCCCGCCGGCGCGGCCGGCAGACGTGCAGCCGGAGAAAACCGCCGCGCTGGTTGCGGCGCCCGCCCCGACGCCCGCGATCGAAGCGGTCGGCGCGCCGACGCCGCCCCGCCGCCCGGCCGAGTATTCCGTCGCGCTGCGCCCCGAGCCGCCAAAGGAGCAGTCGACGGACGTCGCCCGCACCGAGCCGGCCGCGGGTCCCGCCCCCCGCGCGCGCATGGCGCGGACGACAGCGGTTCCCGCCGCTTCCGCCGAACGCCCTGGCTTCTTCGAACGACTCTTCGGCGGCGCGCCCCAGGTTCAAACCAGCCGCGAGGCCATGGCCTATGCGCCGACGACCGACACGAGCGGACTTTTCGGCGGGCTGCGCAGCGCCGTCGCCCCGGTCAATCCGGCGGCGCGTTACGACCGCTACACGGCCGTCTACGACATCTCGGCCCATGTGGTTTACATGCCGGACGGCTCGCGCCTCGAAGCGCATTCGGGCCTGCGCGAGCATCTGGACGACCCGCGTTACGTCCATGTCCGCATGCGCGGCGCGACTCCGCCGCATCTTTACACGCTGACCCCTCGCGAGGCGCTGTTCCATGGCGTCGAGGCGCTGCGCCTCAATCCGGTCGGCGGCGGCGGCGCGATTTACGGCCGCGCCGGACTCCTCGCCCACACCTTCATGCTGGGCCCCAACGGCGACTCCAACGGCTGCGTGTCTTTCCGCGACTACAGCGCCTTCCTTCAGGCGTATAAGCGCGGCGAAGTCCGGCGGCTGGCGGTGGTGGCGCGGCTCTGATGATCCCCTCGGAGTCGACATTGAGGTCGCGCCGGTCCTCCAGGATCGGCGCGATTTCTTGTCGGGCGCCTTAATTCGAACCATTCTGGTTTGGCATAAGTAATTGTTCTAGATGATCTTCTTCAGACAGGCAGTCGCCCGCGTCTTGCGCCGGCATGTCTGTAGACAGCCAAGAATTCGCCTGATTCAGGCCTAAGCAAGGCCCTGATGCTTTTCCAATGTGTTGCTGCGGCGTGATTGCGCGCCTGCCTCTGGCAGTCGTCGCGCGAAATCGTGTGATTCGGACCCCGGCGGTCCGGCGCGCGTCAAACACACATTCGAGGGCGGATGTTGACGAAACCCCAGACTCTGAATGGCTTCCTGTCTCATGATCGCGGCCGACTGCTCGCCTATACGGTGCTCGCAGCCGGCGCGCTGTCGCTGAGCCTGATGGCCGGCTGGCACGGGCTTCATCGGCACAAAATCACCGAAGCCGCGCCAGATCTCGTTGCGGAGCAGCCGTCGGCCGACGCCGGCGCGCATAGCCCGATGATCGTCGGCCTTGGCCCCTGGGCCCGCACCGCCGCCGCGACCTCCGCCGCGCGGGAGCAGACGGCCGCGCTGGAGGCCGAGATCCGGCCGTCGCTGCCGGCGGAAAATCAGGAGGCGGCGAATGACGCCGCCGACGTGCCCCTGCCGCCGCGCAAGCCCGCCGAGATCAAATCCCTTGCAAGCCGGATGGCTCCTCCGGCGCCGATCCGCCAGGCGGCGCTCCCGGCGGAGCCGGCGACCGCGCCAGCGGATAATCGCTCTTTCTTCGAAAAGCTCTTCGGCGGCGCCGGGGTCGAACAGCAGCCGACCGCGCAAACCCAGCCCGCTCCCGTCACGGCGCGCAACGGCCGCCGCCAGCAACCTGCGCCGGCGACGCAGGCGCTGGCCTATGCCGCGCCGGAAACGACCGGCGGTCTCTTCGGCGGGCTCAGCAACCCGGCCGCGCCAGCGGCGCCCGCGCCATCCGCCGCTGTCGGCCCTGCGCCGCGCGCCGAAGGCGGGACGGCCGTCTACAATATCGCCACCCATACGGTTTACATGCCGGACGGAACGCGGCTCGAAGCCCATTCGGGTCTGCGCGAATATCTCGACGATCCGCGTTACGTCCATGTGCGCATGAGAGGCCCGACGCCGCCGAGCGTCTATGCGCTCTCGCCGCGCGAGGCTCTGTTCCATGGCGTGGAGGCCCTGCGGCTGACGCCCATCGGCAACAATTCCATTTTCGGCCGCGCAGGACTGCTCGCGCATACCTATATGCTCGGCCCGAACGGGGATTCGAACGGCTGCGTGTCCTTCCGCGACTACAACGCCTTCCTCGAGGCCTATAAGCGCGGCGCCGTGCGCCGGCTCATCGTCGTCGCTGGCGGCTGAAGTCCCTGCGACGATGGCGATTCCCCGGGACGCGCCTATCTAGCGGAACGTTGAGGTTCTGAAAGAAAAGCGCGGGAGTTCGCCTTGTGTGCGCGTGTGAGAGTCGGTGTCCTTGCCGCTGTGGTCGCCCTTCTGGTCCCGGCGATCGCATCGGCGAAAGTTCGCATCCATATCGATCTCGGCAGCCAGCGGATGTATGTGACCTCCGCCAGCGGCAGTTATAGCTGGCCGGTCTCGACCGCTCGCCGCGGCTACCGAACCCCGCGCGGCGTTTTCGCGGCCAGGGGACTGCAGCGGATGCATTATTCCAGCAAATACGACAATTCGCCCATGCCGCACTCCATCTTTTTCAGCGGCGGCTACGCGATCCATGGGACCTACGCCACGGGTTCACTCGGCCGGCCGGTTTCTCACGGCTGCGTGCGCCTGTCTCCGGGACATGCCGCCATGCTCTACGACATGGTGCGGCGTGAGGGCGCGCGGATTTCCATCGGCGGGGGGCGTTGAGCGGGCGGACGCCTTCGGCTCACGCGTCGACGCTTGGCGCATCGAAAGCGAAACCCAGCCGGTAAATCGTCTTGATCGGCCCCCGTTGGCCGACCTGCGCCTCGATGCTGCCTCTCAACCGGCGCACGAACATATCGAGCGCGCGACCGCTTTCGTCGGTCTCCTCGATCCCGATGGCCTTTCGCAATTCATTCCTCGCAATCG
The DNA here is from genome assembly GCA_963717565.1 of uncultured Alphaproteobacteria bacterium. Taxonomy (GTDB): domain Bacteria; phylum Pseudomonadota; class Alphaproteobacteria; order Rhizobiales; family Beijerinckiaceae; genus Methylocystis. The sequence goes on along the minus strand of CAVQWJ010000011.1, from coordinate 259,460 downwards.
CCTTTCCCGGCGAGCGCATCAGACATTTGATGAATGCGTTCTGCCGGCTGCTCAAATTCACGCGTTCGCCGCCTGGCGCAATCAGATTGCCGGTCTGATCCAGTCGCCAGCCCGAGACGCCGGAAATCGCCTGCGAACTGGCGCGTCTGAGGAGGGATTCGACCGCCGCGAGCAGTTCAGCCTCCGGCGTCGGCTTGACCATGTAAATGTCAGCGCCCTGCGTATAGGCTTCGACCCGGTCGGTCAGCGTGTCCCGCCGGGTGTGGACGATGATGCGCGTCGGCGACGTCTGCCGCAGAAAGCGGATGATCGCGAAGCCGCTGTCGTCGGGCAGGTTCAGGTCGACAATCGCGAGAGTGAACCGGTCGACGCTCTGGATGTCGCGGAACTCCCGCGCGCTGCCGGCGCTGGTGACCTCCCGACTCCCGCAGGAAAGCACCGACGCCAGCGACTGGCGCAAATCCGGATCGCCTTCGACGAGTAGAATTTTGTTGGCTGCGCTGTCGTTCATCGAACTGCGCCTCGATCGCGGTGGTCACCCGGGCTTGCCCCGACTGGCTTGCCTAACGCCGCCCCGAATTGAACGACCCCTAAAAATTCAGACATGAGAATACTTTATCATTATTAGAGCGAGTAAATCGCCGGACTGGCGCAGTGCAAGGCCTTCTTTGCGGAAGAACTATGCACATTTACATTCTAGAAATTTAGCCAATCCCAGCTGAAACACAAGCGCCTTCGAGAGCGAAACATATAAAACCAAGAACAAAATACAGTCTATTTTCTCACGTAGATTGTTTTATTCTATGCATGCAACTATTTGTAGAAGTTCAGCGTAACCATGTTCTCTGATTGTTTTGTTTTACGCCTGACGACTCACAGGCTGCTCTATATGACCCGCGACGGCAGCAGGACGAGCGGGGATTTCGAACCTTTCACGCCGCTCAACAAGACGCGAATCGCCGGAGCGCCCGGGCGCGAATGGATGGGCTCGACCGAAACGCCGCCGAGCCGGCCTGAGACCGCGGCGAGACAGTCGAAAAGCGCGTCGGCCCGGTGGATCATGACGAAGGTCCCGCCCGGCGCCAGAAGCGCAAGGGCGCCGCGGACCCAATCGGCAAGCGGAACGGCGGCGACATGGGCGCGCGCCTTCCCCGGGTCCGGCGTAACCCGGACGCGCCCCGGCTCGTAAAAGGGCGGATTGGTCAGAACGAGAGCGGCGGACTCCGCGGCGAGACCCGCGGCGCGCCGCGATCTGGCGCTGATCACGTCGGCCTCATGCACGATCACCCGCGCGGCGAGATCATTTGCTGCGACATTTTCGCGCGCGAGCGCGCAGCTCGCGGGGTCGATGTCCACCAGACCGACCGTCGCACGGGGCGCAAGCACGGCCGCCATCAGCCCCACGGCGCCGGCTCCTGCGCCAATATCGAGGATCAGGCCGCTCTGCTCCGGCGGCGTCTTCGACGCCAGAAGCACGGCGTCATGACCGGCGCGATGGCCGCGTCCCTGCAGCAATTGCAGGCGCCCATCCAGAAATCCATCAGCGCCGTCGCCGCTCATCCGCGAGAGAGTCACACGAGGAACCCGCCGCGGCAAGCCGGGTATCGACAGCCGGGAGCAAACGAGTGACATCGGTCACGATTCAGCCGATAGGAGGGCGCTGGGCAAAACCCGGGCGTCGACTTGCCGGTAAGGGCGCGAGGCCCTAAATTGCGCCGCCATCATTGCAGTAAGCCCGTAGGGGGGTCCGTGGGTATCGTTATTCCGCTCGAAGAGAAGAAGGCCGCGGGCCTCGACAGCCTGCTCAACCTCATCCGCCCGGACCTCGAGCGCACCAATCAGCTCATCATTCAGCGGACCGGCTCCGACGTCACGACGATCCCCGAGGTCGCCAATCACCTGATCTCCGCGGGCGGCAAGCGGCTGCGGCCGATGCTCGTGCTCGCGACCGCCGGCATGTGCGGCTACAAGGGCGACGGCCATCTCAAATTCGCCGCCGGCATCGAGTTCATGCACACCGCGACGCTGCTCCATGACGATGTCGTGGACGAGTCGAACATGCGGCGCGGCAAGATCGCGGCGCGCATGCTGTGGGGCAACCAGACCTGCGTGCTGGTCGGCGACTTCCTGCTCGGCCACGCCTTCAAGATGATGGTGGAGCCCGGCATGATCCCGCCGCTCACCGTGGTCTCGCAGGCCGCGGCGGTGATCGCCGAAGGCGAAATTCTGCAGCTCAACGCCGCCAAGGACACGACCACCACCGAGGACGCCTATATGGCGGTGATTCGCCGCAAGACGGCCGAGCTGTTCGCCGCGGCTGCGGAGGTCGGCGTCATGCTCGCCGGAAAGCCCAAGGCGGACGAGGCCGCCGCGCGCAGCTACGGCATGAATCTGGGCGTCGCCTTCCAGCTCATCGACGACGCCCTGGACTACGGCGGCTCCTCCGCCAAGCTCGGCAAGAATGTCGGCGACGACTTCCGCGAGGGCAAGATCACGCTTCCGGTCGTGCTCGCCTTCCGCCGCGGCAGCGAGAAAGAGCGCGATTTCTGGCGGCGCACGCTCGAGAAGGGCGAGATCAACGACGGCGACGTCGAGACGGCCTGCGGCCTGATGAAGAAGCACAAGGCGCTCGACGACACCATCGAGCGGGCCGCTCATTACGGCGCCATCGCCCGCGATGCGATGGAGATTTTCCCGGCTTCGCCCTGGAAGGACTCGCTGCTCGAAGTCGTCGATTTCTGCATCGAGCGGGTTTACTGAGGCGACGCTTCCGAAATTCCGCGGCGAAAAAGGCGGTCTCTTTCCGTGTCATGGCCGGGCTTGTGCCGGTCATCTGCGCGAAGCGCCCGGCTGAATGTCGCCAAAGCCTTCGCAAATGCACAAAAATTCACCGCGCGCAAATCGTCGCAACCCATGATTTTCCTAGGAAAACAGGGCGTTTTCGTCCGATGGGCGCGCCTTGACTTCGCCGTGGCCCGTCAATATGTTGCGCGCGGCCTCGAAAGGGTTTGTCCGCAAGGGCGGGCTTTTTCGGATCAGGCCGCTCCCGAATACCGGACCATCCCCTGAACCCAGCCGTCCCGGCCATCGTTCAATTTTGCGCGCCTCCTGCGCGAAGGAGAAAGACGATGAACGACGACGACAAGCGGGACGCCGAACAGGACGCGCTCAATGCGCGGCTCGAGAAGCTCAACGAGGCGCTGCATCAGCGCGAAGAGGAGCGACTCGCCAGAGAGGCGCCGCCGCCGGAGCGAAAGGGTCTGACAAAGGCGCTGAGCGTCGGGCTCAACGCTTTTTCCGAATTTGTGGGGGCGGTGCTGGTTGGCGGCGTTCTCGGCTGGAAGCTCGACGAATGGCTGGGCACCAAGCCCTGGCTGATGATCGTCTTGCTCGGTCTCGGCATTGCTGCTGGCTTTTGGAACATTTATCGCGTAGCCAAGCCCGAAGCTTGATCAAACGCGATCTTGGACAGACCTAAGGGCGCCTTCCGCGCCCTCAATCGAGGGCCGGACGGCGACGTCCGGGCAGGGACGATGAGCACAGAAGCAGCGGCCGCGCCGAATCCGATCGAACAATTCGAACTGCACCGCTACTTCCCGCATCAGATGGCGGGCGTCGAGACCTCCTTCACCAATGCATCGCTCTATATGCTGATCGCCGCGCTCGGCGTGGTGCTGCTGATGGTTATCGCGACCTCGCGCAAGGCGGTGGTGCCGGGCCGTTTCCAGGCGCTGGCCGAGATGCTCTATGAATTCGTGGCGAACACCGTGCGCAGCACGGCGGGCAATGAAGGGATGAAGTTCTTCCCCTTCGTCTTCACCCTGTTCTCCTTCATCCTCATCTCCAATCTGATCGGGCTCATCCCCTACACCTATTCGGTGACGAGCCAGATCGTGGTGACCTTCGCCTTCGCGCTCCTGGTCATCCTGCTCGTCGTCGCCTACGGCCTTTATCGCCATGGCCTCGGCTTCCTGAACCTCTTCGTGCCGCATGGCGTGCCGCTGCCGGTGCTGGTGATCCTCGTGCCGATCGAGATCATCTCCTTCCTGTCGCGCCCCGTGTCGCTTTCCATTCGTCTTTTCGCCAACATCCTCGCCGGCCACGTGACGCTGGCGGTGTTCGGCGGATTCGTCGTGCTGCTGCTCGCGGCCGGCGGCGCTTACTCGGCGCTCGCGCCGGTGCCGCTGCTCGCGATCGTGGCGCTCTATGCGCTGGAGCTTCTGGTGGCCTGTCTGCAGGCTTTCGTGTTCAGCGTCCTCACTTGCGTCTATCTCAACGACGCAATTCATCCGGGCCACTGATAAACATCCAACAATAAACGTCGCCCTTACAAAGAAAGCAGGAGAATACCATGGCTTCTGAAATGCAACTGGTTGGCGCGGGCCTCGCCGCGATCGGCACCGGCGCTGCGGCGATCGGCGTCGGCCTGATTTTCGGCAACTTCGTCAATGGCGCGCTGCGTAATCCGTCGGCCGCCGCCGGCCAGTTCACCAACGCGATCATCGGCGCGGCGCTGGCCGAAGGCCTGGGCATCTTCGCCTTCGTCATCGCGCTGCTGCTCTATCTGAAGTGAAGGCCTGAGGCTTTCTTTGAGACTTTGCGCGGCGCGCCCTCTTGCGCGCCGCGTCATCCGTTCCGCCCCTCGCAGAGGCGCCTCGCGTTAACGTCGCGCGCCGCGTCGAAGACTTCGGATCATGTTCATGGCGATCATCTCTTCCGCCCACGCCGCCGAGACCGAGCAGGAGACCCACGAGTCCGTGGGCGCGCCGGGTGGCGAAGCCCATCACGAGGGCGCTTTCCCGCCCTTCCAGACCGAGAATTTCGCGCCTCAGCTCTTCTGGCTCGTTCTGATCTTCGGCTTTCTTTACATTCTGATGTCGCGCGTCGCGCTGCCCCGCGTCGGCGGCATCATCGAGAATCGCGAAGGCAAGATCGCCGCTGACCTCGACGCCTCCCGCGACTTGCAGGCGAAGGCGCAGGCCGCCGCCGCCGCCAATGACGAGAATCTGCGTCTGCGCCGCGAGGAAGCCCAGGCCATCGGCCGCGAGGCGCAGCAGAAGATCGCCAATGAGACCGCCGCGCAGCGCACCCGCGCCGAGTCGGAGGCCGCCGAGAAGATCCGCGCCGCCGAGACGCGCATCGCCACCGCCAAGACCAACGCGCTGTCGAATGTCGAGCAGATCGCGCTCGACGCCGCCGCCTCGATCGTCGAGAAGCTGACCGGCGCTCCGGCCGACCGCGCGCATCTCGCCGACGAATATCGCGCCGCGAAGAACTGAGGAGACGCAGTCCATGCATTTCGACGCGGAATTCTACGTCGCCGTCGGCTTCACGATCTTCGTGCTCGTGCTGCTGTGGGTCGGCGCCCATTCCAAATTCACCGCGATGATCGACGCGCGCATCAACCGCATCAAGAGCGAGCTCGCCGAGGCCGAGCGCCTGCGCGCGGAAGCCGAATCGCTCCTCGCTTCCTTCGAGAAGAAGCGTGAGGAAGCCGAGGCCGAGGCCCGCGCGATCGTCTCGCAGGCCAAGGAGGAGGCTGAAATGATCGCTTCCGAAGGCAGGCGCCGTCTGGATGAATTCATGGCGCGCAGCGTCAAGCAGGTGGAGCAGAAGATCGCTCAGGCCGAAGCGCAGGCCGCTCTCGAAGTGCGCGCCGCCGCGGCGGACGCCGCCGTGAAGGTGGCCGAACGCGTTCTCGCCAAGGGCGCGCCGGGCAAGGACTTCGTCGCCGCCGGCATCGACGAGGTGAAAGCGCTGGGCGAGCGCACGCGCTACGTCTCCAACTGACGACGAATCGAAAAGCAGAAGTTGAAAAGGCCGGCGTTCAGCGCCGGCCTTTTGTTTTGCGACTTCGGAACACTCAACGGCGGCGCTTTTTCTTTCCGCGTTCAGGCGCCTCGGCGGCGCCGGTCGCCGATCCATCGGTGAATCCGACGAGAATCTCGTATTCATCCTGCGCCTTGGGGCTCGGCGGCGCGGAAATCGGATCGGCGAGCAGGCGGAAATCCGCGCGCGCCGCGCCCGCCGGGATCGTAGCGCTGACCTTGTAATTCTTGGTCGTCACGATCGAATCGTCGTGGGTCTTGCGGAGGGCCACGCGAATCGTGGCGCCATAAGAGCCAGGCGCGCCGGTGGGGCCAAGCATCGCGTCGCCTTCGACGCCCACGCGAATGATGACATGGTCGCCCTCGACAATGCATTCGCGCGCGATTTCCTTGATCGACACCTGGTGATGCACCGCCGCGGCCTCGGCGCCTGCGGGCGTGCGCACCATCTGAGCGCCGTCTTCCGCGACGATAACGGGGCAGTCGGCTGTCGCTCCGGGCGCCTGTTGCTGTTCTTTCCCTCCGCCGAGGATCTGCGGCACGCCGAATTTGGGAAATTCGAAGGCGGGCGCCTGCTGAACGCCAATCCCACTCGCGAGGACCAGCGCCGTCCATCCGGCAAAACTCTTCTTCATCGGTGCGCGAGCTCCTGTTCGACGCGTTGACGGTTAGGGAAGTTTCGCGAAACCTTCCTTGAAGCCCTGCAGCGTAAGCGGCAGTCCGATGCCCTCTTCGGGCACCTGATGGATGATGAAGGTCGCCGTCCTCCCGCTTTTCAGCTGGTCGATCAGCTTGTCGTCCATCACGACTTCCGCAACGCAACCCGTTGGCAGGCATTTGACAAAACCCGCGCGGCCAATGTCCGTTTGGTCGACTTTCAGACCAAGCCCGTTGGGCAGCAACACGCCGAGCGGCGCGATCACGCGCAGCAGACGGCTCTTGGCGTCGCTCGTCTTCAGCACGATGACGACGAGGTTCACATTGCTCTTGTCCTCGGCGACCACGCTCTGGATCATCGCGCACTGCTCCGCGGACGCGCCTGCGGGCGTCTCGCAGCGAATCTCCCAGTCGCCATATTTGGATTTTACCGCGCCTTGCGCCTGGGCGCCGCTTCCGGCGGTCGCCAGAATGGCGCCGAGGGCGCCCGCGACGAGATGTCGCAAGGGGACGAAGGACGTCGCAACGCGCAAAAGCTTCATGCGTTCTCCAGCGGCAGAGGGCCTGTGATGCGCCGAACATAAGCCGAAAAACGGCCGCATCGGGGCAGCGCAAAAGTGCGGCAGAGCGAACGTTGCCTAACAAATCGGCTCGTGCTGTCAAGCGTTCATGCACGCGCGCGCCGCGCGCTGCGCCTTGACGCGCCTTGCGGAAGCCTGACCGGCGCGACTATTTGTCTGCGCGAATTGGGCGTCGCAGCAATTGCGCGGGGCCTGCGTTTGTGGTTGAACCGGGCCTCAGTCGGGCGAAAGCTATCGGCGGCGGGAGCGCGCCCGAAAATTGCATAAAAAGACAGAAACTGTCTGACGAAAGGTGCGAAAGGCGACCTGCATGTCCAGAGGCAATCGAAACTTCCTTTCTCTCGGGGCGCTTGCGGCCGCAGTCGCGCTTCCGGTCGTCTTCTTCGCGGGCCTCGCTTATGCTCAGGTGGAAGGACAGCCGACGCCTGGCGGCATCGGCCTTCCGGCCACGGTGACCGAGGTCGGACGCGAAACGCAGTTCTTCTACAACAGCATCCTGCTGCCGATCATCACCTTCATCGCTCTGTCGGTGCTGGGCCTGCTTCTTTACGTCTCGTGGCGTTACAATGAGCAGACCAATCCGGTGCCGTCGAAGCTGACGCATCACACCGGGCTCGAGGTCGTCTGGACGCTGTTCCCGATCCTGATCCTGGTTTTCATTGCGATCCCCTCTTTCCGCATCCTCGCGCATCAGGTCGAGATTCCGGAGTCCAAGATCACGATCAAGGTCACGGGCAATCAGTGGTACTGGTCCTATAAATATCCGGAGGATCAGGGCGGCGGATTCGGCTTCGACCAGCTCATGAAGCCGGAGGCCGAACTCAAGGAGGGCGAGCCGCGCCTTCTCGCCGTCGACAATGAAGCCTATGTTCCGGTCAATGAAGTCGTGAAGCTTCAAATCACCGCCGCCGACGTCATTCACTCCTTCGTCATCCCTGCTTTCGGCGTCCGTATGGACGCTGTGCCGGGCCGCCTGAACGAGACCTGGTTCAAGGCGGAGAAGGAAGGCGTCTATTACGGCCAATGCTCCAAGATCTGCGGCAAGGATCACGCCTTCATGCCGATGGCGATCCGCGTCGTGAGCCGCGAGAAATATGACGAGTGGCTGGCCGAGGCGAAGAAGAAGTTCGCCGCCGCCGAGTTGCCCACGCGCCTCGCCTCGAGCGAGCCGGCTCGCTGATCAAGACGCAAGACAACATAAGCATCGAGGAAAAAACGATGGCGAGTTCGACTGCCGGAGCGCATGACCATCCGAGAGGCCTGCGCCGCTTTCTCTTCTCCACGAACCACAAGGACATCGGCACGCTCTATCTGACCCTCGCCGTCATCGGCGGCGTGGTCGGCGCGCTGATGTCCGTCGCGATCCGCGCCGAGCTGATGTATCCCGGCATTGGCGTGTTCCCCGGCCTTGCGCAGCTCATCAATCACGCCGACCCCTCGATGGGCGCCGACGCGGGCAAGAATCTCTACAACGTCTTCATCACCGCCCATGGCGTGCTCATGATCTTCTTCATGGTCATGCCGGCGCTGATGGGCGGCTTCGCCAACTGGTTCGTGCCGATCATGATCGGCGCGCCGGACATGGCTTTTCCGCGCCTCAACAACATCTCCTTCTGGTTCCTGGCGGTGTCGCTGATCCTGCTGGTGCTGTCGATGTTCGTCGAAGGCGCGCCGGGCATGATGGGCTTCGGCGGCGGCTGGGTGTTCTATCCGCCGCTGTCCTCGAACATCGGCCACCCGGGTCCGGCCATGGACTTCGTCATCCTGTCGCTGCATCTCGCCGGCGCCTCGTCGATCCTGGGCTCGATCAACTTCATCACCACGATCTTCAACATGCGCGCGCCGGGCATGACGCTGCACAAGATGCCGCTCTTCGCCTGGTCCATGCTGGTGACGGCCTTCCTGCTGGTGCTGACGCTCCCGGTTCTCGCCGGCGCCATCACCATGCTGCTGACGGACCGCAACTTCGGCACCATGTTCTACGATCCGGCCGGCGGCGGCGATCCGCTGCTGTTCCAGCATCTGTTCTGGTTCTTCGGCCATCCGGAAGTCTACGTGCTGATCCTGCCGGCCTTCGGCCTCATCAGCCACATCGTGTCGACCTTCTCCAGGAAGCCGGTGTTCGGCTATCTGGGCATGGCCTACGCGATGGTCGCCATCGGCTTCCTCGGCTGCATCGTGTGGGCGCACCACATGTATACGGTCGGCCTGTCGCTGAACGCGCAGCGCTACTTCGTCTTCGCCACCATGGTGATCGCGGTGCCGACGGGCATCAAGGTCTTCTCCTGGGTCGCGACGATGTGGGGCGGTTCGATCACCTTCCGCGCGCCGATGGTCTGGGCGATCGGCTTCATCTTCGTCTTCGTGATGGGCGGCGTCACCGGCGTCGTTCTCGCCAATGCGAGCGCCGACCGTCAGCTGCACGAAACCTATTTCGTGGTGGCGCACTTCCACTACACGATGTCGCTCGGCGCCGTCTTCGCCGTCTTCGCGGGCTTCTACTACTGGTTCCCGAAGATGAGCGGCTATCTCTACAATGAGACGCTGTCGAAGCTGCACTTCATCGTGTTCTTCATCGGCATCAACCTGACCTTCTTCCCGCAGCACTTCCTCGGCCTCGCCGGCATGCCGCGCCGCTACATCGACTATCCGGACGCCTTCGCGCTCTGGAACTATGTGTCGTCGGTCGGCGCGTTCATCGGCGCGCTGAGCATGCTGATCTTCTTCTACACGGTGATCGAGGCCTTCCTGCGCAAGCGCGAGGCCGGCGCGAATCCGTGGGGTCCGGGCGCGACGACTCTGGAATGGACGCTGCCTTCGCCGCCGCCCTTCCATCAGTTCGAGGTGCTGCCGCGCATCTCCGGCCCCGGCCACCAGTAACAAACGAACCGGCGCGGGTTTTCGAGCCCGCGCCGGCCGCCTTGAGACATCCGATTTCTCGTTTCCACGAGTTCGAGAGCGACGGCGATGAGTGACGCATCCTATCTCGACGATGGCCAGACGCCGCGCATACCCGTCGCGGCGCCGTCGGACTATTTGCGGCTGCTGAAGCCGCGCGTGATGTCGCTCGTCGTGCTGACGGCGCTTGCGGGTCTTCTGCTCGCGCCGGTCCCGCCGCATCCGCTGATCGCCTTCACCGCGATCCTGTCGATCGCCGTGGGCGCCGGCGCCTCGGGCGCGCTGAACATGTGGTACGACGCCGATATCGATGCGGTGATGACCCGCACGAAGCTGCGTCCGATACCCTCGGGCCGCATGGACGGCGACTCGGCGCTGGCCTTCGGCATGGTGCTGGCGATGATGTCGATCTTCACGCTCGGCTTCGCCACCAACTGGCTTGCCGCCGCGCTGCTCGCCTTCACCATCTTCTTTTATGTCGTCGTCTATACGATGTGGCTGAAGCGCTCGACGCCGCAGAACATCGTGATCGGCGGCGCCGCGGGCGCGCTGCCGCCCATGGTCGGCTATGCCGCCGCGACGGGCGACATCAGCCTCGCCAGCGTCGTCCTCTTCGCCATCATCTTCGTCTGGACGCCGCCGCATTTCTGGGCGCTGGCGATCCTCAAGCACGATGATTACGGCCGCGCCGGCGTCCCGATGATGCCGAATGTGCTGGGCACGGACCGCACGCGGCTCGAAATCCTCATCTATTCGCTGGTGCTCGCGCCGCTCGGCGTTCTTCCCTGGGTGATGGGCTTCGCCACCTGGGGCTATGCGCTCGTCGCGACCTCTACGGGGCTTTACCTCGCCTGGCTCGCCGTCGAGGTTTATCGGAAGAGGGAAGGGGACGCCGCGCGCCGCGCGTCGCTGCGGCTCTTCCTCTTTTCGATCTCCTATCTCTTCATGCTGTTTCTCGTTCTTGTCGGGGAGCGCGTCGCCCATATCGCCGGCTACATCTGAGCGCGTGGGAGAGTAAAGAACATGACCAGCCAGCCGAAAGAGTTGAAAGATCCGGGCGCGGATGACGGCGTGGTGCTGACGCCGGAACAGGCGCGCAGCCGTCGCGCCCGCAACATTGCGATCGGCGTCACCATCGCGCTGCTGGCCGTGCTGTTCTACGCGATTACGGTCGTCAGACTCGGCGGCGCCGTCGCCAATCGGACGCTCTGACATGACCAACGAAGCCCAAAAGACCGGACGCAGCCCGCGCGCCATCGCGGCGACGCTCGTCGTCGGCTCGCTGGGCATGCTCGGGCTCTCCTTCGCTTCCGTGCCGCTCTATCGCGCCTTTTGCGCGGCGACAGGCTTCGGCGGCACGCCGCAGATCGGCAAGATTGCCGCAGCGAGGCAGGGCGAGCGTCATCTGACGGTCCGCTTCGACGCCAATGTGGCGCGCGACCTGCCGTGGAAATTCGAGCCGGAAGTTTCGAAAGTGTCGCTGCGCACCGGCGAGACGACGACCGTCTATTACAAGGTCGCCAATCTCTCCGACAAGGAGACGAGCGGGCAGGCGGCCTATAACGTCAGCCCGGATCAGGCGGGCTCCTTTTTCGTGAAGGTGAAGTGCTTCTGCTTCGACGAGCAGAAGCTCGCGCCGCGCGAGACCGCCGAATGGCCGGTCGTCTTCTATCTCGACCCCGCGCTCGAATCCGACGAGGCGATGCGGCGCGTCGAGGAGATCACCCTTTCCTATTCCTTCTATCCGACCAAATCGCCGGCGAAAGCCAAGACAAGCGATGTGGCCGGGCAGAAGCCGAAGTCCTGACCGCGGCGACGCCGGGGGAAGCGTATAACCTAAGACACGCCGGGCGACCGGCGCATGACGAGGAAAAACTGAAAATGGCCGACGGACACGCGAAACCTCAACACGACTACCACCTCGTCGATCCGAGTCCGTGGCCGATCGCCGGCGCATTTGCCGCGCTCGCGACCGCCATCGGCGCCATCATGTGGATGGCGCAGCACAAGGGTTCGCCGATCTATGGCCAGACCTGGGGCGGCACGCTGTTCTTCATCGGCTTCGCGGCGATCCTCGCCGTCATGTACGCCTGGTGGAGCGACATCGTCCGCGAGGCGGAGATCGAAGGCCATCACACGCCGGTCGTGCAGCTTCATCACCGCTACGGGATGATCCTCTTCATCCTCTCCGAGGTGATGTTCTTCGTCGCCTGGTTCTGGGCGTTCTTCAACTCCAGCATCTTCCCCGGCGACGTGTGGCAGGTGACGCGCACCGAGCTTTTCCAGGGCGTCTGGCCGCCGAAGGGCATCGAGGTGCTGAGCCCCTGGAAGCTGCCGCTGCTCAACACGGTGATCCTGCTCACCTCCGGCGCGACGCTGACCTGGGCGCATCACGGCCTGCTGCACAACGACCGCGATCAGCTCAAGAAGGGCCTCATCGCCACGATCGGTCTCGGCCTGCTGTTCACGGCGATCCAGGGCTATGAATACGCCCATGCGCCTTTCGCCTTCTCCTTCGATCCGGCGCATCCGGCGGCGACCAATTACGGCTCGACCTTCTTCATGGCGACGGGCTTCCACGGCTTCCACGTCATCGTCGGCACGCTGTTCCTGATCGTCTGCCTGTTCCGCACCTTCAAGGGCCACTTCAAGCCCGATCAGCACCTCGGCTTCGAATTCGCCGCCTGGTACTGGCACTTCGTCGACGTGGTCTGGCTGTTCCTGTTCTGCTGCATATATGTGTGGGGGAACTGGGGCGGCGCGATGGAGTAAGCGCCCCGGCGCGGCCCATCCACCGACCGGAAGTTTGACGGTCACGGCGCCGCCGTGGCCGTTTTCTTTGAAGCGCGCCGCGCGCCCCGCTGCAAAGGCGGCGTGGCCGACGCCGATCCGAACAGGATTGGAAAGCGAGCAGGAAATGTCTGAAGAACACGTCTACCCGCCCGGACAGGTCTATATCGACGGTCTGCTTGGCAGATGCCCCCGTTGCAGCAAGGGGCACATGATCAAGGGACTGCTGACTGTCCCGCCGAAATGCGAGGTTTGCGGCCTCGACTTCTCCTTCGCCGACACGGGCGACGGGCCGGCGATTTTCGTCATGACCATCGCGGGCTTCATCATCGTCGGCCTCGCCTGGTATGTCGAAGTGGTCTATCAGCCGGCCTATTGGATTCACGCCGCGATCTTCCTGCCGCTCTCCATCATCGTCTGCGTCGGCCTGTTGCGGCCGGCCAAGGGCCTGCTGATCGCCCTGCAATATTTCAACAAGGCCGAAGAGGGCCGGCGGGAATCATGACATCCGGCGCGCGGGCGCTGGTTTGGCCGGGGGTCGCGACGGCGGTTCTGTTCGGGCTGCTGATGAGCCTCGGCCTCTGGCAGGTGAGGCGCCTCGGCGAAAAAGAGGCGCTGATCGCCCGCGTCGAATCGCGCGCCCATGTGGCGCCGGCAGAGGCGCCGCCCCGGGACAAGTGGGCGACGTCTCGCGCCGCTCGATTACGACTTCTCCCACGTGACCGCGAAAGGCCGCTATCTCGCCGACCGTGACGCGCTGATCTTCATGAAGCCGCCCGAGGGCTTCGGCCTCGAGCCGGGCTATCTCGTCGTCAGCCCTTTCGAGCTCGCCTCCGGCGGCGAAATTCTCGTCGAGCGTGGCTTCGTGCCCCTGTCGAGAATGAAGGATGTCGCCGGCCGCGCGCCGCCCAACGGGCGAGATCGAGATCACGGGCCTCATGCGCGCGCCCCAGAGCCGGAACATGTTCACGCCGGGAGACACGCCCCAGTTGCGCATCTGGTACACGCGCGAGCCCGCCTCGATCGCCGCGACGCTGGGCCTCGCCGGCGCGGCGCCCTTCACCATCGCGCTGGAGGCGCCCGCGAGTCCGGGGCCGAACGGCTACCCGCGCCTCGTCCCGGTCGCCCCGGAATTCCCCAACAACCACTTCACCTACGCCTTGACCTGGTTCTCCCTCGCGGCGGCGCTTCTCGTCGTGTTCGGGCTTTTCGCGCGGGCGCGGCTGGCGCAGGAGCGCTGAACTTCGCGCAAGAGCCGCCTTGCGGCGTGTGTGAATGTGATATGAAGTTGCCCGGCGCGCGCTGTTCGAGCGCGCGTCCCAAGCCTCGACGGACTGACATTTGCGCTATCTCTCGACACGTGGCGAAGCCGCGCAGCTCGCTTTCGACGACGTTCTGCTCGCCGGTCTCGCGACCGACGGCGGCCTTTATACGCCGCTCGCCTATCCGCATGTCTCGCCCGGCGATATCGCCGCGCTGGCCGGCGTTCCCTACGCCGAGGCGGCGACGCGGCTCATTTCGCCTTTCCTGACCGACGCCGCCGCGCAGGCGGCGCTGCGCGGCCAGACCGAGGCCGCCTATGCGGGCTTTCGTCACCGCGCCATCGCGCCGATGACGCAGATCGCCGACAATCTCTTCGTGCTCGAACTGTTCCACGGCCCGACGCTCGCCTTCAAGGATCTGGCGATGCAGCTTCTTGGCCGTATGATGAACGACGTGCTGGAGAAGCGGAATCTGCGCGCGACCATCGTCGGCGCGACCTCCGGCGACACCGGCGCCGCCGCCATCGAAGCGTTTCGCGGCCTGCCGCGGGTCGACGTCTTCATCCTCTATCCGCATGGCCGCGTCTCCGACGTGCAGCGCAAGCAGATGACGACCGTCGCAGAGGACAATATCCACACCATCGCGCTTGCAGGGCACCTTCGACGACGCGCAGAACATTCTGAAGCGCCTGTTTCGCAACAAGCCCTTCCGCGAGCGCGTCGGGCTTGCCGGGGTCAACTCGATCAACTGGGCGCGCGTCGTTGCGCAGATGGTTTATTATTTCACGAGCGGCGTGGCGCTGGGCGCGCCGCATCGGCGCATCTCCTTCGCCGTGCCGACCGGCAATTTCGGCGACGTGCTCGCGGGCTATATCGCCAAGCGCATGGGCCTGCCGGTCGACCGGCTCCTTGTCGCGACCAACGCCAATGACATTCTCGCGCGCGCGCTTGCGACGGGCCGCTACGAGCCGCGCGGCGTGACGCCGACGCAGTCGCCCTCGATGGACATTCAGGTGTCGTCGAACTTCGAGCGGCTGCTGTTCGACGCCTCGGGGCGCGATCATGCGGCGGTGCGCGCCGCCTTCGCCTCGCTGGATCAGTCGGGCGCTTTCGACATTCCGGCCCCGGCGCTGGAGGCGATCCGCGCGGAATTCGAGGCGGAGTCGGTCGGCGAAGCGCAGACCACGGCCGAGATCGCCCGCACCTGGCGGGAGGCGGGCTATGTGCTCGACCCGCACACCGCGACGGGCGTCCGCGCCGCCCGCGTGCGACTCGAGGCCGACCCTGCGACGCCGGTGGTCGCGCTCTCCACGGCCCATCCCGCCAAATTTCCGGAGGCGATCGAGCGCGCCATCGGCCATCGGCCGCGCCTGCCCGATTCCATGGCGGCCCGGCTGGAAGGGCCGGAGCGCTTCACCATTCTGGAAAATGACGAGGCGCGCGTCGCCGAGTTCATCGCCGAGCGGGCGCGGGCGACGCGGGTCTGACGGAGAGGAATATGGCGATCTTCGGCGTTCTCGGCCGTCGCGACATGCCGATACAGGGCGAGGGCGTTTATATGCGTCCCTCCGAGATGCGCGACTATGTGGAATGGGCCACGCTGCGCGAAAAAAGCCGCGGCTTTCTCACGCCCTGGGAGCCGATCTGGCCGGCCGACGATCTCACCCGCGCAAGCTTCCGCTACCGCGTGCGGCGCCATGCCGAGGAAATGGCGCGCGACGAGGCCTATTCCTTCTTCGTCTTTCGAGAGGAGGACGACGCGCTGCATCGGCGGCCTGTCCTTCGGCCATGTCCGCCGCGGCGTCTCGCAGGCCACGACGCTCGGCTACTGGATGGGCGAGCCCTTTGCCGGCAAAGGCTATATGACCCGCGCCGTGCGCGCCGCCTGCGTCTATATTTTCGAAAGGCAGGGCCTGCATCGCATCGAAGCCGCATGCCTGCCGAACAACGAGCCCTCCAAACGTCTGCTCGAACGGGTCGGCTTCAAGCAGGAAGGCTACGCCCGCTCCTATCTGGCGATAAATGGCCAGTGGCGCGACCATCTGCTGTTCGCCTTGCTCGAATCCGACAAGATCCCGCCCGGCAAGCCGGGTTGAACCGCTTATTGACCATGTTTTCCCTTAGGCGGCTGCGCTTAAGGTCAAGTTATCCCTAGATTTGCGCGAACTGCGCGCATTTCCGGGGTCGCCCGTTGGTCATCGACGACATCGAGACAAGTCTTATTGGCGGCGCCCGTATCGCGCGGCTCGATCTCGCCCGGACGGCGCGGATGATGCTCGACCTCGCCGCTGCGCCGGCGCGGGCGGAGGGGCCCTATTATCTCACCTCCGCCAATGGCGAGGTGCTGGCGCGCCGCTTTCTCGACAGGGAATTCGCCCGGCTGATCGATTGCGCCGATTTCAATCTCGGCCGACGGCCAGCCGCTCGTGACCGCCTCACGATTGTTCTCTGAGAAGCCGCTGCCCGAGCGCGTCGCGACAACCGATCTTTATCCGCTCGTCGCCGACATGGCGCAGCGGACCGGCGCGAGTTTCTATCTGCTCGGCGCGAGCGAGGAGGTGAACCGCGCCGCCTGTGAGGCGACGAAGCGCGCCGCTCCCGAGCTCGAGATCGTCGGCCGCTCGCATGGCTATCTGAAAGGCGCGCAGCTTGCGGCGAAGCTCGACGAGATCAATGCGCTTGCGCCGGATATTCTATGGCTGGCCATGGGCGTGCCGCGCGAGCAGCAGTTCGTCGCCGAGCACGGGCGTCGTTTGCGCAATGTGAAGATGATCAAGACATCCGGCGGGTTGTTCGATTTCATCGCCGGCGCAAAACCCCGCGCGCCGCAATGGATGCAGAGCGCGGGGCTCGAATGGGCGTTTCGACTGGGGCTGGAACCGAGACGGCTCATGCTGCGCTATCTGACGACAAACCCGATCGCCGCCTATCTCCTGCTGACGCAGACACGGTAAAGATCGAGCTTGATTTTCCGTCGAATGGCGCGATGCTTCAGGATCGACGATTTCTGCTTTTTGATTTTTTCCGGAGGTTTTCATGGCCCGGCGTCCAGCTCCCACCCTGGCTTCCATCTCCACCGCGCAGCCTTATGCCCGGCTCGGCACCGTTATGCGGTTTACGCCCGGCGCGGCGCCTGAAGGCGTTAAGCGTCTGCACGCGGGAGGCTTCCAGATCGCATCGTCGCGGGAGTTCCGCACGGCGGCCGCCGTGCCGCATGATTTCGACGGCGCCGACGTGCAATATTTCGAGCGCTTCGGGATCGCCATCATCCGCCGCGACGGTCAACGACTGAAGCCCGTGCTCGAGAGCGCGATGGAGCGCAAAATTGTGAGCAGCGTCCGGCCGGAGCAACAATATCGCGCTTTGGGCCGCCGCTTCGTCAGCGCCATAGAGAACGACGGCGTCGGGCCCGATGGCGGCATCGACCTGGATTATCTGCGAGGCTACCGTGACGGCGTCAACGCGCTGGTGGACCGCCTCCTCGGCGAAACGACGGTCGAAGGGAGAAAGAGCGCGAAGGAGCCCTTCGACGAGACGAGCGCGACCTGGGGCCTGCAGGCGATCGACGTCCTTCATTCCAAATATTCGGGCGCGGGCATAAAGATCGCCGTGCTGGATACGGGCTTCGACGAGACGCACCCGGATTTCCAGGGTCGGTCCGTCACCAAGAAGCTCTTCGCCAGCAAGAGCTCGTCCAATGACGTCGAGGGGCATGGCACCCATTGCATCGGAACCGCCTGCGGACCGCTTCGCCCGCACAACGGTCCCCGTTACGGCGTCGCTTACGGCGCGGAAATCTATGCGGGCAAGGTGCTGGGCGACGATGGCTACGGCACCGACCGCTCCATCATCGCGGGCATGGACTGGGCCGTCGATCAGGGGTGTCAGGTCATCTCCATGTCGCTTGGCGCGGCCACACGCATTGGCGACCTGCCCAACGACGACTACGAGCAGATTGGGAAGGTCTGCCTCGACTCCGGCACGCTCGTCGTCGCCGCAGCCGGAAACGAGAGCGCCCGGCCGCGAAAGATCGCGCCGGTGGGGTCGCCGGCGAACGCCTCGACGATAATGGCCGTGGCCGCCGTGGACAGAGATATGAAACCGGCCTATTTCTCCTGTGGCGGGCTCAATTCGGGGCAGGATGTCGATCTTGCCGCGCCCGGGACGGATGTCTTGTCGACGGTTCCCGGCGGCGGATATGAGCGGATGGACGGAACGAGCATGGCGACCCCGCATGTGGCAGGCGTCGCGGCGCTGGTCGCGGAATCCGACCCGCAATACAGAGGCTGGGCTTTGTGGGGGCGTGTGTTACAATTGACCAAGCGGCTGAACAGGCCCGCTCGGGATGTGGGAAAGGGCCTGGCGCAAGCCCCTAAATAAATGGCGCCGGATCGGGAGCTCCAGATGGGTAGCGGCAAGAGCACCGTGGACGTGACAATTCGACTGGAAAAGGGCGCGTCCGCCAAAATGGACGAGATCGTCCGCGCCCTTGAAGGTCTGGGTCTTGAGGAGGTCGAGCCTCACCATCGTTTCATGATCGTCAACGGCCGCGCGAAAGTCGGCTCGATCGACAAGATGAAACAGGTCGAGGGCGTCGCCTCGGTTCGCGAAGACCAGATCTATACGGCGCAGTAACGCGCCGCCGGCGCCGGTCTCACCGTTGCAACCGTCCCGACAGCTTCCCCCACAACGCATTGCCGGCGTGGAAGACGTAATCGAGCTTTGCGCTCGTCACGCTCTGCGCGCCTTTTCCAATCAGCCAGTCCGCGAGCGCGCCGACCTGTTTCGTCGGGCAGACGAAACAGGCGCTCTCGCCATGGCGCTCGCGCAGCATCGCGCCGAAGGCCGTATGCGCCTCGGCGAGAGTCGTCTCGTCGAGCGGCAACGTCGCGCGCACCTCGCGCGTCGTGCGCGCGGCTTCTTCCGCGGCGATGCGCGAGAGGATGACACGGGCGGCTTCGCGCGCCGTTTCGCTCCAGGGCGCGGTCAGAGAAGCGACGAGATTGGCCTGCGAGCGCAGGATGACGCCGTCGTCCAGCACCTTCAGCGCATTGGCGGCGAGCGTCGCGCCGGTGGTGGTGATGTCGACGATGAGATCGGCCGAGCCAGCCGCCGGCGCGCCTTCCGTGGCGCCGGAGCTTTCGACGATGCGATAGTCGCTGACGCCATGTTCCGCGAAGAAGCGCCGCGTCGTGTTCACATATTTCGTCGCGACGCGCATGCCGCGTCCATGGCGCGCGCGAAAACCGTTGGCGACATCGGCGACGTCGGCCATGGCGCGCACGTCGATCCACGCCTGCGGGACGGCGACGACGACATTGGCGTGCCCGAAGCCGAGCGGCGCAAGCAGTTCAACCTTGCTCTCGGGATCGGC
Organism: uncultured Alphaproteobacteria bacterium; assembly: GCA_963717565.1. GTDB lineage: Bacteria > Pseudomonadota > Alphaproteobacteria > Rhizobiales > Beijerinckiaceae > Methylocystis. The sequence goes on along the minus strand of CAVQWJ010000011.1, from coordinate 240,070 downwards.
GATTTCCTCGCGCACGAGGTCCTCGCCCGTTATTCCGAAATGCGCTTCGCCCTGTGCGAGCCGGCGGGTGATTTCGGAAGCCGAGAGATAGCCGACCTCCGCGCCGTCGAGCCCGGCGATGGCGCCGCGATAGTCGCGGGCGCCGCGACCCTGCGTCAGTTCGAGTCCGGCGCGGGCGAAGAAAGCGTTGGCGTTTTCCTGAAGCCGGCCTTTGGAAGGTGTCGCGACGATGAGTTTCTGTGTCATGCCGCGCCTCCCGACACCGCGTCTGTCGCGCGCGAGGCGCCCTGCAGCCTGTCGATCCATATGGCGGCGCCGACCGCCGGAATGTCGGCCGTCGCGCCGAGCGTGCGGAGCAGCCGGTCGTAGCGGCCGCCGCCGATAACCGGCACGTCGCCCGCGCCCGCATGCCGCGCCTCGAAGACGAAGCCCGAGTAATAATCGAGGTGCCGGGCGAAGCTCGCCGAGAACAGCATGTCGTCGAGATCGAGCCCGCGCGCGGCGATGAAGCTCGCGCGGGTGTCGAAGCGGTCGAGCGCGGCCGACAGGTCGAGGCCGGCGTCGTCGGCAAGACCGCGCAGCGCGGAGGAGGCGATGTCGGGCGCGCCCTCGATGAGGAAAAAGGCCTCCGCCAGCGCGCGCTTTTCGGCCGAAACGCCGGCGCCTTCCGCGAGCGTCGCCTGATCGAGGAAGCGCTCGGCGATCTCGGCCGCGCTGCGGCCGCCGACGGGCGTGATGCCGGCGATGGAGAGAAGGTCCTCGACGAGGCGGCGGGCGTCCGCAGGGTCGGCCTTGGTGAGCGCGGCGAGCACGCCGGCCTTTTCGGAGCCGTTGCGGCGGGGCGGCGCGAAAATCTCGGACAAGGGCAGTCCGCGCGCGTGCCCGGTCTCGACGCGGCGCCGCCAGACGGGCGGCAGATCGAGACAGTCGAGAAAGGCGCCGACGAGGCCGGCGTCGCCCATGCGCACGGAGAGATTGGCGGCGCCGGCGGCGCGGGCGGCGTCAAGGGCCGCGCCGAGGATTTCGGCGTCGGCCGCTTCACGGTCCTCCCGCCCGAAGCTCTCCACGCCCGCCTGAAGAAATTCGCCGTCGCCGGCTTCGCCATGGGCTGGCGCGCGGAAGACGGAGCCGCCATAGGCGAAGGTCGCCGCCCGTCCAACCTCGGCGGAGGCGAGATAATCTCGGCAGACAGGGATGGTGTATTCGGGACGCAGACAGAGCTCGGCGCCGGAGGCGTCGGTCGTCAGATAGAGATGGCCGCGAAAATCCTCACCCGAGCGGTCGAGAAAGACGCCCGCGGGCTGGAGCAGCTTCGGCTCATGGCGGGCGAATCCCGCGCGCTCGAAATGCGCGAGGATGGCGGCGAGCGTCTCGGCGCCGTGTCTGTCCGGGGCTGCGGTCACGATCTTCCTTCCGATGTCGCCGCTTCTTTAGCAACTGACCTCGGACGGCGCACCCGCTTTCGGGCGGAAAGGTGAATGTCGGGCGGGTTTTTGCGCGACTGGCCGGCGGCGGCTCCGTCAGCCTGCCGCCGTCATTGCGAGGAGCCGAAGGCGACGCGGCAATCCGGAGCCGCATCACGGCTCCGGACTGCTTCGCTTCGCGCGCAATGACGGTCCGCCAGAAAGCTTTTAGCGACGGTGTTCCCATCCCCGGCGGGACGCCTCGGAATGGCGCTTGGGGTCGCCCATCCAGCCCCTTTGTTCGCGCCCGCCGCGGGCGCCTTCCTGCGGACGGCCGCGCTCTTCCTCACGGCCGCTCGACTGGCGTGATTCGCCCTCGCGCTCCTCCCAGCCGCCCCGCGCCGACCGGCGTTCGTCATAAGCGCGTTCCTCGCGCCCCTCCGAGCCCCGGCTTTCGCGGCTCTCCTGCCGCCCGCGTCCCTGCTCCTCGCGGCCCCAGCCACGCTGCGCCTCATCCCGGCGCGGCGGTTCCGACCAGACTTCCTCTTCCTGCGCCAGCGTCACATGCAGCGCCTTCGGCTGCGGCAGGAGCAACTCCTCGTCGAACTGCTCCATCAGCTCCTCGCGCCGCGCCATCAGGCGACGGCCGAGCGCCGCCGTGTCGACGCCGCCCTCGATCGCCTTGGCGAAAATGCTTTCGGCGCTTTTTTCCTCTTCCTCGACGTGGTGGCGGACATACTCGCCGAGAACTTTCACCTTGGCGTCGAAGAAGGGATCGGCGGTCGGCGACCCCATCGCGATCTCAGTGATGAGGATTTTCGCCGTGTCGTGCTCGACCTGCGCCTCGTCGAGCAGCGGGTCGTCGACATGTTCGCGGCAGGCCGGATAGAAGATTTCCTCCTCGAGCTGCGCATGGATGGTCAGTTCGAGGCAGATCTGCTGCGCGAGCTTCGATTTCTCGGCGCGGCGCCGGGCCTGCTGATATTTGTCGAACAACCCCTCGACCCGGCGGTGATCCGCCTTGAGCATCTCGATGGCGTCGGTCTGCCGCCTTTCGCCGTTTCCGCCGAACTTTTCCTGTGCGCTTTTGGCCGAAGTTTTCTCGTCGCGCTGGTCGCTCTGCCTCGCCATCGCTTTTCCTCGATCTCGAAACGCCCCTGTCAGCCGTCACGCGCCTAACGCGGCGGAAGTTTGGGCTGTTCCCGGGAGGTTCGAGTGCGCGGCAGGCTAATCCGCCGGAATTTTGCCGAGAAGACTTTCCAGCGGTTCCGAGCTCACGGCCATTGGCGGCGCATAGGGTTCCTCGACCGAGGCGACGAGCGACACCGCGACGATCGCCGCCGCACAGAAGATCGCCTGCGCCAGAAGCTGGGGGCCGATCCGGTCGAGATGCACGGCCGCGAGGCTGATCTGGGTGACGAAGGCGAGGAGGATCACCGCCGCCCATTTGCGGTCGTCGGGATAGGCGCCGCTGATCGCAAGCCGCGCCTCGCGCGCCGAGCGCAACTTCAACACTGTGTCGACCAGGGCCCGCTGAAAGGCCGGCTCGATCTTGGTGCTGCTGACGGCGCGGGTGAGCGCGTTGAGGGCGGCTTCCGCCTCGGGCGCCTCCTCGCCGTTCTGCATGGTTCTCCATTCGAGCCCCGCGACCGCCTCCACATAGCCGCGGATGGCCTGCGGGACCCTGGCGGCGTCGGTCCCATGGTTGTCGGTCAGGGCGATGAGGGTCGCGAGTTGCTCGCGTTCCTGCGCGAGGGCGCCATAGGCGCGGCGGTTGGCGTCCCAGACGTCCTGGGAGAGGAAGGTCATGAGCAGGCCGAAAAGCGTCGCTGGAACGCCGACAAAGGGCGGCACGACTCCGCGCCAGTGCTGAATCATGGAGGCAAAGGGCTGAAAGAAACTGATCCAGCAAAGAAAGAGGGCGAGCCCGCCCATGGCTGCGGCCAAAGTCAGCGCCATGACGGGCGTGGACTGCTCCATCCAGAGATGCAGAATGCTGATATGGGTGAACACCTATTCCCTCCGCGTCAGTTGCGCGCGCTCCTATGGGCCATGGAAAAGGGCCATGGAAAGGGCGGTTGCGCCAGAGCTTTTTTCACCCCCGGTCCCCGGGGCGCTCTCGCCGCCGCCGTCCCTCTTGCATCGGGCCGCGTCCTCTGCCAAATAAAGTCCGGGAGGTTGGCGTTGGACGTTTCACTCGCCAACCGGGTCAGGTCCGGAAGGAAGCAGCCCCAACGAGCTTGAGCGGGTCTTCGTCCAGCCTCCTACCTATCCGACAGGCGCGGAGCCCAGAGCTTTCGCGCCTTTCGCTTTTCTGGAAGCAGCGCTTTCTCGCGCCGAACCGGCTCCCACTTCGGCGGAAAGCGCTATAGCGGATCGTAGATGGACCACGAGCAGGACCAGCCGAGGCCATCGATGGAAGACGCAGGGCCGTCGCTGTTCGGCGCCGATCCCGCGCCCGCGGCCTATCGGGTTCTCGCGCGCAAATACCGGCCGACCACCTTCGCCGACCTCATCGGCCAGGAGCCGATGGTCCGCACGCTGGAAAACGCCTTCGATCTGGGCCGCATCCATCAGGCCTATCTGCTGACCGGCGTGCGCGGAGTCGGCAAGACCACGACCGCCCGCATTCTCGCCCGCGCCTTCAATTACGAACTGCCCGCCAGGGGGATCGACAAACCGACGATCCACATGCCCGAACTCGGCGTGCATTGTCAGGCGATCATCGACTCGCGCCATGTCGACGTGCTGGAGATGGACGCCGCGTCGCACACCGGCATCGACGACGTTCGCGACATCATCGACAACGCGCGCTATCGCCCGGTCATGGCGCGCACCAAGGTCTATATCATCGACGAAGTGCACATGCTCTCCAAGGCCGCCTTCAACGGCCTGCTGAAGACGCTCGAAGAGCCGCCGGAGCATGTGAAATTCATCTTCGCCACCACCGAGATCGACAAGGTGCCGGTGACGGTGCGCTCGCGCTGCCAGCGCTTCGACCTGCGCCGCATCGACGCCGGCTTGCTCGCCCAACATCTGCGCGGGATCTGCGAGAAGGAGGGCGTGGCGATCGAGCCCGACGCGCTCGCCATGATCGCGCGGGCGGCGGAAGGCTCGGTGCGCGATTCGCTGTCGCTGCTCGATCAGGCCATCGCCTATGGCGCCGCGCATAGCGCCTCGGGCGCCATTGCCGCCGACGATCTGAGGTCGATGCTCGGCGTCGCCGACAAGTCGCGCGTGATTGATCTCTTCGAGGCGGTGATGGCGGGCGACGTGGCCAAAGCCATCGCCCAGCTCGAAGACCAATATAACGGCGGCGCCGATCCGGCGCAGGTGCTCCTCGAAATGGCGGAATTCACCCATCTCGCGACGCGCCTCAAGCTCGCCCCCGACACGGCGCAATCCGCCGCGCTGACGCCGGAGGAGAAGCGGCGCGGGCAGGAGGCGGCGGAGCGGCTGTCGATTCCGGCGCTGACGCGCGCCTGGCAGATTCTCATGAAGGGCGTCGATGAGCTTCGAGGCTCGCAGCGTCCGCTTCAGGCAGCCGATATGGTGCTGGTGCGGCTCGCTTACGCCGCCGATATGCCGACGCCCGGCGATGTGCTGAAGCAGTTGGGGTATGGCGCCTCTGGCGGTGCGCCGGCGCCGACGGCCGCGCCGAGCCCGCCGCGCGGGTCGCCCGTCGCAAGCGTCGCCGCGCCCGCTCCTCGCGCAAGCGCCGCCGCAAGACCCGCGGTCGCGCCGCCGGCCCCTGCGGCGCCGGGCGTCGCCATCGCCAGCTTCGAGGCGCTGGTTGCGCTCGCCGAGTCGAAACGTGAAATCCGCCTGAAAGTCGCGCTCGAATCGGAAGTGCGTCTGGTGCGCTTCGAGCCGGGCCGCATCGAATTCGAGCTCGCGCCCGGCGGCGCGCGCGATCTCGCGTCGCTGCTGACTCAGCGGTTGCAGCAATGGACCAATGAGCGCTGGATGGTGTCGGTCGTCGCTTCGGGCGGCGCGCCGACCCTGAAGGAAAAGCGCGACGCCGCCGAGCGCGAGCGTCGCTCGGGGCTGGAGGCGGACCCGGTGGTGGCGAGCGTGCTCGCCCATTTCCCCGGCGCGCAGATCGTCGCCGTGCGCAGCCGCGACGAAAGCGCCGGCGCCGCGCGGCCCGAGACGGAAGAGGGGGCGGAGGTGCAATATGACGACCTGTCGCCGCCCGAAGAGGATTGAGGAGAAGCGTCGATGATGGATTTCATGGGCCTGATGAAGCAGGCGCAGCAGTTTCAGGCCAAGATGGCCGAAGCGCAGCTCGAACTCGAAAACACCGAGGTCGAGGGCGAGGCGGGCGGAGGGCTCGTGAAAGTGCGTCTCTCCGCGAAGGGGGCGATGAAATCCATCTCCATCGACCCGAGCCTGGTGAAGCCCGAGGAAAAGGAAATCCTCGAAGATCTCATCCTCACCGCCCATATGCAGGCGCGCAACAAGGCCGATGAAGTCATGGCCGAAAAGATGAAGGCGATGACGGGCGGCATTCAGATGCCGCCGGGCTTCAAACTGCCGTTCTGATTTTTTCCGCGCCCCGCTTTGCGGGGCGAGGGGGTTTTGGAAAATCGGATGGCTGAACGCGTCGCAGGTCCTGAGATTGAAAAACTCGTGCAGCTGCTCGCGCGGCTTCCGGGCCTTGGGCCGCGTTCGGCGCGTCGCGCGGTGCTGCATCTCATGCGCAAGCGCGAGGAGCTTCTCGCGCCGCTGGCCGACGCGCTGCGCGTCGCGCAGGAGCGGATCGTCGTCTGCCCGGTCTGCGGCAATATCGATACGAGCGATCCCTGCACCATCTGCCGCGATCCGCGTCGCGATCCCTCAATTCTCGTCGTTGTCGAGACGGTCTCCGATCTCTGGGCGCTGGAGCGGGCCGGTCTGCTCAACGCGCGCTATCACGTTCTCGGCGGCGTGCTGTCGCCGCTCGACGGCGTGGGACCGGAGGACCTCGCCATTCCGGGTCTCATCGAGCGCGTGCGCGGCGGCGAGGTGCGGGAAATCGTGCTGGCGGTGAACGCCACTGTCGATGGCCAGACCACCGCGCATTATGTTGCAGACGTTCTGTCGCCCTACGGGGTCAAGGTGACGCGCCTCGCCCATGGCGTGCCCGTCGGCGGCGAACTGGATTATCTGGACGAAGGCACGCTCGCCGCCGCGCTGGAGCGACGCACGGCGTTCTGACCCATCGTCATTCGCAACGACGCGCGCAAGCGGCGTTGCAGATCACTTCGCCGGCGTCTTGGCGGCGATGATCTTGTCGAGGTCGGCGATGGTGATCTCGCCCGTATATTTCTCGCCATTGACGAAGAAGGTCGGCGTCGAATTCACGCCGAATTTGTCCGCGGCGCGGGCGCGCACGTCGGTCACCTTCTTGTAGAGGTCCTGATCCTTCAGCACGGCCTCGAACTTCTCCTGACCGAGACCCGCCTGCTTGAGAACATTGGCCAGGCCATCGAGCGGCTTGTCGACGAAGGCCCAGTTCTTCTGCTGGGCGAACAGCAGATCGACGACCGCGTCGCGCTTGTCGCCCATTTCCCGCGCCAGCATGAAGGCCGCGGTCGCGAGCGGATCGAGCGGGAATTCGCGCAGGATGAATTTCGCTTTGCCCGTGTCGACGTAATTCTTCTTCAGCGCCGGATAGACCTCGTGATGGAAGGCCGCGCAATGGCTGCAGGTCATCGAGGCGTATTCGACGATGGTGACCGGCGCATTGGCGTCGCCCTCGACAATGTCGGGCAGGGCGTTCGGCGCCATCAGCTCCATGACCGAAACCGAGCCGGAACCGGCCTTGTCGGCCATCGCGGGCGCGGCGGCGAGAGCGAGAACGCTGGCGGTGGCGGCGAGGAGGCGGCGACGGGTCAACGCGAAAAGCGGAAAGGGCATGTCAGGCTCGTAACTGGAATGAACGGCGGGCCGAACATAGTCGTTCGGCCCGCCGAGGCAAACCCCCGGCAGGATTATCGCTTGCCGGTCGGCAGACCGTGGGTCGGCTGGAAGAAGTAATAGACCAGCGCGATGACGGCGAAGACGCCGCCGGCCCAGAACACCACGTCGCCGATCATCATATCCTTCATGCTGAAGCTGGCGAGGCTGACGACGAGGCCCGCGATGGCGAACCAAAGCGACGTCTGGCTGCGCTCCTGCGGCTCCTGCGGGCCGCGCCGGTTTTGCGAATTGGACATGTTTCCTCCCCTGAACTGTTTTTTGCCAACATAAGGCGCCGGCCGCGCTGAAAGAAGGGGAGGGGGCCTATGGCTGATCGGTCGTGCTTTCCGCGCCCTTGCACTGGTTCTGGAAGTTGGCGTCGTTCAGATTCTCGTGGGCCCGCGTCAGGCATATGCCGCCCCCGACGGCATGAATGAGCCAGATCGAATCGAAGTCGCACTGCTCCCATTTCGTCGGGCTCTCGCAGGTGTAGGAGACGCCATCGACGGAGATGGTCGACCCTTCGCGCGGCGTCAGGCGGCCGATGGCGGCGAGCTGCTCGTATAATTTGCGAATATTGTTGCGCTCCCACGCAACAAAGACGGTTTTCGCCTTCCCCTTCGCGTCCGGCGCCAGCGCCTTGTCGGTCAGAAGGTCGCGCGCGAGAAAGTCGTTCTGATTGAAACCGTAGGGGGTCCAGACCGGAAATTCGATTTTCACTGCGAGGGGCACGATGGTCGCCAGCGGCCGCACATAATTGAAATACTCGCCCGTCGCCTTGTTGCGCATCTTCACAGCCGGGTTCGGCGCAACGAGAAGATCGGGGCAGCCGAACTGGCCGAGCAGGGCGTCGGGCAGGCGGGCAAGACGATTTACGGCCCGCGCGCCGAGATGGCCATTCTCCATCATCACGCCATTCTCCCGCATCGGCTTCTCGGCATGGCGGAAGATGACGATCGTCAGCGGATTGAGAGCCGTCGATTCCTCAGGGACAGCCGCCGGAACGGCCGCGGCCTCGCCCCGCCATGATTGAGGCGCGGGCGAGGGCTTGCAGTCGGCTTCCGCGCGTCCGGGAAATGAAAGAAACGCTGCGGCGATAACGAGGGCTGCGGCTTTCATCATCGAGGGACCGACACCTATTTCGCAGGAGCGGCGGCCGAGGTGCGCTCGGCTCGCTCGCGCAATTCCGCTTCGTCGCAATCGAAGCAATAGGCCTTCGCTTCGCCGTTGATCCAACCGGCGCAGAACATTTTGCCCTCGGGAAATATCGTGCTTTTGATCACCTCGACGCAGACATGATCGCCCCCGCAGCGCGGGCACCTGATCCTCGTAGTAAACATGGTCCGACGTCATCCTTGGGCAGTTGAATTCAACGATACGCGCTCTCTTTTGCGCACAGCGCGGGCCAGTTCTCAACCGACCGGAGCGTTATCCACATGATCAAGCAATAGGCATGCGACGGCGTGTGAAGGCGCTCAAGATGGGCTGCTAATCGAAGCGCAAGCTAAGTCGGGCCTTGAGTTTTGTGCAACGCACAATATACTTGAGAGGCTCCGACAGCGGTTGCGATGCAATCGTCGCTCGAGCGTTTCCTCCCTGACTTGGGCCGCCGGGCAACCAGCGGCCCCTTTTTTTGCGCAAAAAAAAACGGATGCACGCGGTGCATCCGTTTTCTTTCCTCCCCGACTTGGGCTCGCTTCGGTTAAACCCGAAATTTCTGTTAGCCCCTGACTGGCGAGACTGTTCCTACACAACGCCGACCGATTTGAACAGGGCTAAAAATAGCCCTATGCAAAAAATCTATCAAACGGATGCGGGGCGGGTAACTGTCTGAAAAACGACCCCTCCGAATTGTCGGCTTTGACTCGAAGTGTCTATGGCGTGCGCAAGAGCCGTGTTAAAGGGCGCGCGCCAATTGGAGAAGCCGATGACCGATACATTCGACGTTCCGCTGACGAGAAATGAAATAGCGATCATCCACAAGGCGCTTGGCGAGCACCTGACCTTCCTGCTCAAGGAGTGGGAGCATCAGGAGCGTTCGGGCGCGGCGGACGCCGCCACCAGCCTCTTCGAGCAGGCGGATGCAGTCAGAACGCTCATGAACAAGGTCGGCGCGGCGCCGCTCAATCTTCGCTAGCGGCAATCAGCCCAGCTGGCCGAGTTGCGGAGCGAAGGAGACCAGCGTCGCCAGCAAAGCCAGCGCGGCCAGCAGCCGGTAAAGTATTTTCAGGCGGCCCTTGGGCCCGCCGTTGCATAGACGAATCAATCAGCTCTCCCGCGTCGCGGCCCGCATGGACACGCTTTATTCCAGAAGGCGAAAGAGTGAAACGACGTCGCCGTCCCGAGCGACGCCCTCATTCTCTGAAGGCGTCACTGCGCTCGGAATGAGCGGGCGCCGACGCTTCGAAATTAGGCAGCCTGGGTGAGCTTCCCAACTTCGCTGCCCGTTTTTCCGACGGGCACAAATTCGGCTATCGGCACGCCCCAGGCGACCCTGCCACATTCAAATCTGACGTCGATCCGTTCCGGCGCGCCGAGGACTGGATTGGAAATCAGATAATTGCAGAGCACGGTCCCGATGATTTCCGGCGAAACCCCGAGATTTGCGGGAAGTCGGGAGCCGGGGCGAAAGCGGACTTGGCTGTTTTTCATCATGCACATATCGGAGCAACCGATGTGCCAGAATCACTAGCCAGATTGTCGCAGTCAGTCGCTCCGCGAGGGATATGGGCAAAAGAAAAGGCGCCGACGCAGAGACGTCGACGCCTGATGCTTGTCTTACCGCTGGAATTGATCAGCGCGAATAGAACTCGATCACGAGGTTCGGCTCCATCTGGACCGGGTAGGGCACTTCCGTCGCATGCGGGACGCGGGAAAGCTTCGCAACCATCTTGGAGTGGTCGACCTCGTAATATTCGGGCACGTCGCGCTCCGCGAGGCCAACGGCCTCCAGAACGGTAACGGCCTGCTTCGAGGCTTCCTTCACCTCGATCACGTCGCCGACCTTCACGAGATAGGACGGGATGTTGACGCGACGGCCATTCACGCGAATGTGGCCGTGGTTAACGAACTGGCGCGCGGCGAAGACCGTCGGCACGAATTTGGCGCGATAGACGACCGCGTCGAGACGGCGCTCGAGCAGGCCGATCAGATTGTCGCCCGAGTCGCCCTTCATGCGGATCGCTTCCGCGTAATATTTGCGGAACTGCTTCTCGGAGATGTTGCCGTAATAGCCCTTGAGCTTCTGCTTCGCCTTCAGCTGGGTGCCGTAGTCGGAAAGCTTGCCCTTGCGGCGCTGGCCGTGCTGGCCGGGGCCATATTCGCGGCGGTTCACGGGGCTCTTCGGGCGGCCCCAGATGTTCTGGCCCAGGCGGCGATCGAGCTTGTATTTGGCTTCTGCGCGCTTCGTCACTTTACTCTCGTCCTCTCATGGTCGCGTCTGGCCAGCGAGAGGCGAAAAGACGAAAGAGCGCCCGGAGCCATGCCCTCGGGCGCAACGTCTTCAGCTCGCGTCTCCCGCAGGCTCCCGGCGGCGCCGGGTGGGAACGCGCCCTCCTCTGCCGGAAACCGGCCGACAGGCGTTCGTTGAACGCCACGGGTGCATCGCCCGGCGCGTTTCCGCGTCAGGCTGAAGGGGAGCTAAAGGATGCTGCTCCCCAAGTCAAGCGATAGTACGATTAGAACAGATCGACAGGCCAGCCATCGCTATAGGGCACGATCATGTCCGCGTTGTAGGGCGGCCGCTGGGGCAGGGTCTCCTGCATGTACCAGCTGCGCTGATTGGCCTGGACCGGGTCGCGATTATAAAAGGTCTGCTGGAGCATGTAGCGGTTCGTGGTGCCGACCGGGACTTTCGTGCCGGGGTCGAGCCAGCTGCGGCGCTCGACGTCGATCGGGCTGCGGCCATTGACGACGCCGTTCTCGGCGATGACGTAGCGGGAGTGGTGAGAGCGCGATTTGGCGAGCGCTTCGCCGCCAACCATGGCGATGAGGCAGGCTAGGCCCACCGAAAGCATAAGTCCCTTGCGCATCTCAATCCTTTCAGGCTCAACGGCGTCAGGGCATCATATAGCACGCCGCGGTAAAAGCGATATGGCCTGAGCCCGAGGTCAGTTTTTCGTAAGCTCAGGGTGAACGGCGGGGGCGCGCGCCACGGTCCGGGCCTTTTTCGCCTGAACGACCGTCTTCGCGCCAGTCGCCTTGCGCGGGATCGAGGCGGTGAGGTCGTCGCGGGAGACATTCACGCAACCCTTGCCGCGCGCGAGCTCCGCGTTGAGGAAAAAGTCGTTGAGCGCCCGGTTGTCGCTGGCGGCGGAATAGCTGATATGGTCGAGAACGCAGGCGAAAGCGACGCGGTCGAGCGGACGGGCGGCCGAGCCGCAGGCGATGCCAGCGATCTCAAGCGGCGCCTTCGGGTCGATCAGGCGGGCCGCGAGGCAGGCGCGCTCGCTCGCCTCGACGCCTTCGCCGCCGGGCTGGGAAAGGCGGATTTCCGCGGCTTCGAAATTTCCGAATCGCGTGGTCAGGGTCGCGCGCTGCCCGATTTTCGAAGCGTTCAGGCCCACTGTGCGCGCGTGCCGGGTCATGTCGAGGAAGAAATCGGAATCGGTCGCCGCCGGATTGAGTTCCGGATGAATGTCGACGCGCAGGTAGGGGGCGCCCATCGCGAACTGGCCGACGGTCAGGCTGTCGACTCGCTCCCCGTTCTCCTGGGCCTCGCCGAGGCTGGCGACCTTTTTCTCCCGCTCGAAGCCCGGGGCGTCCATGTCGAGCGTCGCGGCGCGGGCGTCGGGGGAAGCTTGATCGCTCATGCTGGCCTTCGCGGCGATCTTCGCGGGCGATGGCGCTGCCGCAGGGGCGTCCGCCACGACGTTCGCGGTCGGCGCGGCGGGACGGGACAACAGCGCCGCGGCCGCCAGAACGACGCAGGCGCCGATCCCCATGCCGAGCGCGGCGCGGACGCCCTTCGGGCGCGCGCGGATCGGGCCTGCATAGGCGAGGGCCGCATCGTCGAGGGTGTTCGCACGCATCACGCTACTCCGGCGCTAAGGAACCTATTGCACAGGATATTGCCGGTATTGAAGAAAACTAAGGTTAACAAAAACGGTTGGATTGAGTTGTGGTGAACAGTTGGTTGACGCGAAAAAAAACCCCGGCGCGGGCCGGGGTTCTTTCAGTTCCGGCCCGCTTCGAAGCGGGCCGGAAAACTTTCGGGAAGGTTTATTCCTTGCCCTTCTTGGAGCCGGCTTCGCGGGCCTTGAGGGCCGCGCCGAGGATGTCGCCGAGAGAAGCGCCCGAGTTGGCGGAGCCGAACTGCGCAATGGCTTCCTTCTCTTCGGCCACTTCAAGCGCCTTGATCGAGACGGCGACCTTGCGGGCCTTGCGGTCGAACAAGGTGATGCGGGCGTCCACCTTCTCGCCGACGGCGAAACGCTCGGGGCGTTGGTCGGCGCGGTCGCGGGCGAGTTCGCTGCGCTTGATGAAGGTGGTCAGATCCGTGCCGGTGATCTTGACGTCGATGCCGGAATCCTTGACCTCGATCACCTCGCAGGTGACGACGGCGCCCTTCTTGACTTCGCCTTCCTCACCCCCGCTGGCGCTGGCGCTGCCGACGGAGGCGAAAGGATCGCCCGCAAGCTGCTTGACGCCGAGCGAGATGCGCTCCTTCTCGACGTCGACGTCGAGAACCTGAGCGTTGATGACGTCGCCCTTCTTGTACTCTTCGATGACCTGCTCGCCCGGACGGTTCCAGTCGAGATCGGAGAGATGGACCATGCCGTCCACATCGCCGTCGAGACCGATGAACAGACCGAATTCGGTCTTGTTCTTGACCTCGCCCGAGACAGTCGAACCGACCGGATGCTTCTCGGCGAAGGCTTCCCACGGATTCTGCAGGGTCTGCTTGAGGCCCAGCGAAATGCGGCGCTTGACCGGATCGACTTCGAGAACCTGAACGTCGACTTCCTGGCTGGTCGAGACGATCTTGCCGGGATGCACGTTCTTCTTGGTCCAGCTCATCTCGGAGACGTGAACCAGACCCTCGATGCCCGGCTCCAGCTCCACGAAGGCGCCGTAGTCGGTGATGTTGGTCACGCGGCCGTGGAACTTGGCGCCGATCGGATACTTGGCCTCGATGCCCTGCCACGGATCCTCGAGCAGCTGCTTCATGCCGAGCGAGATGCGGTGCGTCTCGTGATTGATCTTGATGATCTTCACCTTGACGGTCTGACCGATGGTCAGCACCTCGGACGGATGATTGACGCGGCGCCAGGCGATGTCGGTGACATGCAGCAGGCCGTCGATGCCGCCGAGATCCACGAAGGCGCCGTAGTCGGTGATGTTCTTCACCACGCCGTCGATGACCTGCCCCTCTTCGAGGTTGGCGACGATCTCGTGACGCTGCTCGGCGCGGCTCTCCTCGAGAACCGTGCGGCGCGAGACGACGATGTTGCCGCGGCGGCGATCCATCTTGAGGATGTGGAACGGCTGCGGCACGTTCATCAGCGGGCCGACGTCGCGGATCGGACGGATATCGACCTGCGAGCGCGGCAGGAAGGCCACGGCGCCGTCGAGATCGACAGTGAAGCCGCCCTTGACCTGATTGAAGATGACGCCCTCGACCTTCTCATTGGTCTCGAAGGCCTTTTCGAGCTTGACCCAGCTCTCCTCGCGGCGCGCCTTGTCGCGCGAGATGACGGCTTCGCCCAGCGCGTTCTCGACGCGCTCGAGATAGACCTCGACCTCCTCGCCGACGCCAGGAGCGGGATCGCGGCCATAGCCGGTGAATTCTTTCAGCGGGACGCGGCCTTCGGTCTTCAGACCGATGTCGATGACGGCGACGTCCTTCTCGATGGCGACGACGCGCCCCTTGATGACGGAACCCTCGAAAGCCTCGTTATCCCCGTAGCTCTGCTCGAGCAGGGCGGCAAAATCTTCGCGCGTGGGGGCGCGATCGGTCGTAGCGGACATTTTTTCTCCTGGAGGCCCCGGTCGGGGCGGCGCCGGCGAAAGGTTTGCGTTGCGGTCGGTTTCCGGCGATCGGAACGTCTCGCGGCGCAAGAAAGCGCGGGGAGACGAAAAGTCCGTAAACGAACTGGCCGGCGCGGCCCGAAAGTCGAAAACCAGGTTATTGCGCGACGGATTAACCCCTCGCGCCGCTGCTATCTATCAGCGCGTCGGTCCCGCGGCAAGCGCCGCGGCCGGTCGTTTGTTGCTGCGGCGCCGCAAATCATGTACTGCGGCGCAACTACCTTTCGTCCCGATCCGGCTGAATTCCCTATTGGGCCGAGCGAAAGCTCGATGATAATCTCCATTCTGCGGCGTAGCCTTTGCATGTTCCGTCGCGATCGGGGAGAGGCATTGAATGAAAGTAAAAATTCTCGGCGGAGCAGCCGTCGCGGTTGCGGCGACGGCTCTCGCGCTCGCCGGCGCAGTCCCTGCGCAGGCCAGGAAGGCCCATCACGGGGCCAAGCCGGCCGCTGAAAAGCATGCGTGCGGCGGCAAGAATGGCTGCCCGTCCATGAACAAGAGCGAGGACAAGGCTGCGACCACCGAGAAGCCCGAGGCGAAGCCCGCCGAAGGCAAGTGATCCGTTTCGGCGTCGCGCCCGGAACCCCCGGGCAAACGCCGTTTACGCCCTGACGGGCGATTGCAGAGGAGAACTATATGAAGACGAAGATCGTTTCCGGCTCGGCGCTCGCCGTGGCCGCGATTGGCCTGGCGCTGAGCGGCGCGGTCGTTTCGCCGGCTGCCGCCCATGGGTCGCACACCTGCAACATGTCGAAGGGCTCCTGCGGCGGCAAGAGCGCCTGCATGACCAAGACCGGCGTCTGCAAGCACAATGTCGGCAAGAGCAAGGCGTCCTGCCGCCACGGCTGTCACCACAAGTCCTCCTGCCACCACAACAAGAGCGCCTGCAACATGAAGAGCAAGTGCCATTCGAAGTAAGGACTGGGCGCCGCCTCGGCGCGCGCCAGATCTCCTAATGTGCGGCTCTAGCAAACAGGAGTTTCATCAATGAAGACGAAGATTATCTCGGGCTCGGCGCTCGCCGCCGCTGCTGTTGCGCTCGCCCTCAACGGCGCCGCAGTCGCTCCCGCTCACGCTCACGCCTCCTCGACGCACGCCAAGGCGCATTGCGGGGGGAAGGGCACGTGCCATCACAAAGCCAAGTGCCACCATAAGTCGCAGTGCCATCACCACAAAGGGCATTGCAACATGAAGAGCGCGTGTCACACAAAGTAAGAAGAACAGCGCCCGCGGCAGCGCGGGCGCTAATTTTCGGGCGGGGATGACGTTGATGCCCAAACCTGCGCCGCTCGGCTACGGCCTCGGCTTTCGACCAGTCTATTTCGATGAAATCATGTCGATGCGCCCGCCGGTCGACTGGTTCGAGATCATCTCCGAAAACTACATGGTCGACGGCGGACGCCCGCTGTCCATGCTGGACGCGGTCCGCGCCGATTATCCGGTTGTGATGCACGGCGTCTCCATGTCGCTCGCCTCCACCGATCCGCTCGATTTCGACTATCTCGCCCGCCTCAAACAGCTCATCGAGCGCGTTGAGCCGGCCTGGGTCTCGGATCATGTCGCCTGGACAGGCGTGCACGGCCTGAATCTTCACGACCTTCTGCCGATCCCCTATACGAAAGAGGCGCTCGACCACATCGTCGAACGCATCCGCCGCGTGCAGGATTATCTGCAGCGGCAGCTCGTGGTGGAGAACGCCTCGACCTATGTGTCCTTTCTCGCTTCTGAAATGAGCGAGCAGGAATTCGTGCGGGAAATGGCCGAGCGCGCCGATTGTCTGCTGCTGCTCGACGTCAACAACGTCTTCGTCTCCAGCTTCAACCATGGCTTCGACGCCGAGGCCTTCATCGACGCCGTTCCGGTCGACCGTGTCGTGCAGTTCCATATGGCAGGCCACACGGACAAGGGCACGCATCGCGTCGACACCCATGACCAGCCGGTCTGCCAGGAAGTCTGGTCGCTGTATGAGCGCGCTCGCCACCGTTTCGGGGACGTGTCTGCCATGATCGAGCGCGACGACAATTTCCCGCCGTTTCAGGAACTGCTCGACGAGTTGCAGCACATGCGCGACATCGACGCGCGCGTCGCCGCTGGCCTGAGGGCCGCATGAATCTGGCCGAGTTTCAGGCGCTGTTCCAGTCGCGCCTTCTCGCAGGCGCGGGGGAGGGCGATGCGCCGGTCCTCGACGCCCTGCGGGAATCGCAGCGCGGCGCCGGGCGCGACGAACTTCTCTATGTCTATCAGTCGGGCTATCGCATCAGGCTGGAGAGCTTTTTTCACGAGGATCACTCGGGTCTGCGCGCCCTTCTTGGCGATGAGACTTTCGATGAGCTGATCCGCGAGTTCATCGACGCCCATCCGCCCCGGGACCGCAACGCCCGCTGGTATACGACCGGTCTGCCCGACTATATGGCGGCGAGCCCGCGCTGGCGGGATGACCGGCAGGCCCTGTCGATGGCGCTGTTCGAGCGCGCGATGGTGGACGCTTTCGACGCCACGGACGCCGAAGCGCAGACCGTTCAGGCGCTCGCCGCCTTTTCCCCGGAAGAATCCCCCCGCCTCGCCTTCGCCTTTCACCCCAGCCTTCACCTGCTCGAACTATCGGCCGGGACGCTGGCTGCTTATCTGGCGAGTGACGCAGAGGAGGGCGAGAGCGACGAGACGGCGCCCGCGCCCGCGGAGGCGCCCGATCCCGATGCGACGGAGACGGTGGCGGTCTGGCGCTGCAACGAAGAAACGGTTTTCCGCGAGCTGGAGGCGGATGAATATCTTGCGCTCAACGAGGCCCGGGCAGGGCACGCTTTCGGCGACATCTGCCAAATGGCCGCGTTCCAGCAGGCTGGCGAGATTGAGCCCGAGCGCCTCGCACAATTTCTGGCGAGCTGGTTCGAGGACGGCATGATCACGGGCGTGTCGCTGAAGGACTGAGCCGCGATTTGGTGCAGACCGGGAAGGCCCTATAATATCGGCGAGCCATTCTCCGCAGGCGACATGACAGATTTTCATCCGACGGTCCCGGTAAACGACGGCGAGATTTTGCGTCAGGCCGAGAACTGGCGGCGCATGGGGCGCGACGTCGCCGTTGCGACGGTTGTGGAGACCTTCGGATCGGCGCCGCGGCCCGTCGGATCGCATCTGATCGTGGAAGAGAGCGGCCTGTTCTGCGGCTCGGTTTCGGCGGGCTGCGTGGAGGGCGACGTCATCGCGGCGGCGCTGGACTGCATCGCCGACGGCGCGCCGCGCTTCCTCGAATTCGGGATCGCCGATGAAACCGCATGGCGGGCCGGGCTCTCCTGCGGGGGGCGCATCGCGGTTCATGTGGAAAGGCTCGACGCCGATCGGCTCGCGCTGCTGGCTCAGGTGAATGCAGAAATCGCCGAGCGGCGGGCCTGCGCCCTCGTGACCCCTCTGGAGGGCGGCGCGGCGCGGCTGTTTCACGCGGAAACCGATTCGTTTCCCCACGGTCCGCTGGGGGCCGGACTGCGAGCGGCGGCGACCGGCGTCGTCGAAGATGCGGGCGCGCGACTCTTCGTCAATTTCTACCGTCCGGGCCCGCGCCTGGTCCTGATCGGCGCTGTCCATGTCGCGCAGGCTCTTGCGCCCATGGCTGGCCTCGCCGGTTTTGATGTCGTCGTGGTCGATCCCCGTGGCGCCTATGCGGCGGCGGAGCGCTTTCCAGGGGCCCGCCTCGATCTGCGCTGGCCCGAGGAGGCGCTTCCCGCTGTCGGCCTCGACGCCTTCACGGCGCTCGCGGTGCTGACACATGATCCCAAGATCGACGATCCTGCTTTGTGTCTCGCGCTCGACGCGCCGTGCTTCTATGTCGGGGCGCTCGGCTCGCGCGCGACGCATCAGCGGCGGGTGGAGCGTCTCGCTGCGGCTGGCGTGACCCCGGCGGCGCTGGCGCGGCTGCGCGCGCCGATCGGCCTCGACATTGCGGCGGTGAGCCCCGCCGAAATCGCCGCATCGATTCTCGCGGAGCTCATTCTCGCGCGCAAGCAGAAGCCGCTTCGCGGCGCTGATGCACAAAGGCGCGCGGAACACGCGCCGGCGAGCTGCGACGCATTATGAGCCGAGAGGCGCCTCGCATCACGGCCCTCGTGATGGCGGCGGGACAAGGCCGTCGTTTTGGCGACGGCAACAAGCTTCTCGCCGATCTCGACGGTCGCCCTCTCCTGCGGCGCGCGGTCGAGGCGGCTCTTGGCTCCAGGGTTCGCGAAACGATCGTCGTGACTGGCCATGACCGGGCGGCGGTGGAGGAGGCCCTCGCAGGCCTGCCAGTCGCTTTCACGCATAATCCCGAATTCGCCGATGGTTTGGCCACCTCATTGCGGGCAGGCCTCGCCGCAGCGACCGACGCCGATGGGATCGTCGTGCTTCTGGGAGACATGCCGGGGGTCTCGTCCCGCATTGTCGATCAGCTGATCGCCGCCTTCGCGGAGGCGCCGGCCAGCCCCGCCGTGTTCCCAATGCGCGATGGCCGCCGCGGCAATCCAGTCCTGCTGGCGCGCGCGCTGTTCCCGCGCCTGTTTGCGCTTCAGGGCGACGAAGGCGCGCGACGGCTTCTTTCCGACGCCGAAGGCGTCATCGAACTGACAGTCGACGACGACGGCGTTCTGGCCGACGTCGACGCGCCCGGCGACCTCGCGCGCATTGGCGCATTGGTCAGACGAAGCTGATTTTCGAATCCTTGAGCGGCAGACTGCGAATGCGCTTGCCGGTCGCCGCGAAATAGGCATTGAGCACGGCCGGGGCCGCGACGCAGATCGTCGGCTCGCCGACGCCGCCCCAGAAGCCGCCGCTGGGCGCGAGAATGCACTCGACCTTCGGCATGTCCTTCAGCCGCATCGAATTGTAGCTGTCGAAATTCTGCTGTTCGACGCGCCCGTCCTTGACGGTGATTCCGCCATAAAACAGCGCCGACAGGCCATAGACGAAGGAGCCCGCGATCTGCCGCTCGACCTGAGCCGGGTTCACCACATGGCCCGGGTCCGTCGCCGCGACGATGCGATGAATTTTTATTTTATCGTTCGTCTGAACCGAGATCTCCGCCACTGCGGCGACATAGCTCCCAAAGGCCATGAAAGAGGCGAGGCCACGATGGACGCCTTCCGGCGCCGCCTTGCCCCAGCCCGCCCGCTCGGCGACGGCGGCGAGAACCGCGCGCTGCTTCGAATCCTTCAAAAGCTTCAGGCGGAAAGCGAGCGGATCTTCCCCCGCCGCCTGCGCCAGCTCGTCGACGAAACATTCCAGGTAGATTGCGTTCTGATTGATATTCACGCCGCGCCACCATCCCGGGGGCACGGTCGGATTGCGCATGGCGTGTTCGATCAGCAGATTGGGGAAATCGTACCCCAATTGCGCTTCCCCGCTGGAGCCGAGCCCCTGAAAGACCGCCGGATCGAGACCGTCCTTCACCCATTGCGGCATGACGGTCGCGGAGATGGACTGCCCCGAGATTCGCATGTGGAAGCCTGTGAGCCTGTTATCCGCGTCGAAGGCGCCGACGAGCCGGCATTGCGTCACGGGATGATAGGCGCCATGCGTCATGTCCTCCTCGCGTGACCACAGGAGCTTTACCGGCACGCCCGGCAGTTGCCGTGCGATGAGCACTGCCTGACGGACATTGTCGTTGAACAGCCGTCGTCCGAAGCCGCCGCCCAGCATCTGCCCATGCACGTCACATTTCTCGATCGGCAGTCCGGAGGCCTCGGCCACTGCCTGACGCGTCGACTCGGCGTTCTGCGTCCCGGTCCAGATCTCGCACTTCTCGGGCGTGTAGAGCACTGTCGCGTTGAGCGGCTCCATCTGCGCGTGGTTCTGATGCGGATAGCTGTAGACGGCTTCGACCGTCTTCTTTGCGCTGGCGAGCGCCGCGTGAACGTCGCCCTTGCGATGCCCCGCCACAGCGGATTGTGAATTGTCCAGACCTTCGGCGAGCCATTTCGCCGTTTCGGCGCTGGAGGCCCGGGCGCCCGGACCCTCGTCCCAGACGATCGGCAGCGCGTCGAGCGCGGTTTTCGCATGCCACCATGTGTCAGCCACGACCGCCACCGCCGTGTCGTCGACGCGAACGACCTTCTTCACGCCCCTGAAACTGGCGATCCTGCTTTCGTCGTAGCTCGCGAGCTTGCCGCCGAACACCGGGCAGGCCCGGATCGCGGCGTTGAGCATCCCCGGCAGTTTCACGTCGATGCCGTAAACCGTCCTTCCGGTAACCTTGTCGAGCGTGTCGAGCCGCTTCACGCCCTTGCCGGCGATCTTCCAGTCTCGCGGGTCCTTGAGGGGCGCGTCGGCGGGCGGCGTCAGTTTCGCAGCCGCTTCCGCGACCTTGCCATAGCTCACCGAGCGGCCCGACGCGGCATGGGTGATGACGCCCTTGTCGACCGCGCATTCCGCCACGGGAACCCGCCATTCATTGGCCGCAGCCTGAATCAGCATGGCCCGCGCAATCGCGCCGCCCTTGCGCATGTAATCCTGCGACTTGCGGACGCCCATGCTGCCGCCGGTCAGGAAATCGCCCCAGACGCGATCCCGCGCCGCGCTCTGACCCGGGGTCGGCGATTCGGTGGAGACCTTCGACCAGTCGCAATCGAGTTCTTCGGCGACGAGCTGGGCAAGGCCGGTCAGCGTTCCCTGACCCATCTCCGCGCGAACCACGCGGATGACGACCGAATTGTCCGGCCTGACGACGATCCAGGCGTTGAGCTCCGGCCCCGCCAGCTCCGCATGCGCCGCGGCGGGAAGGGCGAGGCCGAGCGAAAGACCGCCGCCAAGCGCGGCGCCGCCGACGATGAAGTCGCGCCGGCCAATGTGAAGGGCGTTGCTCATATCGATCTCCCTCACGCTTTGATCGCGGCATGAATCGCCGTGCGAACCTGCTGGAAGGTCCCGCAACGGCAGATATTTGTGATGGCGGCGTCGATGTCCGCGTCGCTGGGCTGCGGCTTTTCATTGAGCAGGGCGACGACGGCCATGATCATGCCGGGCTGGCAGAAACCGCATTGCGGAACGTCCGCGTCGACCCAGGCCTGCTGCACGCGATGCAGTATTCCCTTCTCCGCGAGACCCTCGATCGTCGTGATCTTGCGTCCGGCGGCGTCGGCAACGGTCACTGCGCAGGCGCGAACAGCGGCGCCGTCGAGCAGAACCGTGCAGGCGCCGCAAGCGCCGATTCCGCAGCCATATTTCGTGCCGGTGAGCCCAAGATTCTCGCGAATCGCCCAGAGGAGTGGGGTGTCAGGCTCAACGTCGACGTCGATGTTCTGGCCGTTGACCAACAAGCTGGCCATGTCCTTATCCTTCCCAGCGTCATCCCGCACTATGCGCAAAGTCGTAGCAAAATAAGCATTTTTGGCCAAGCCGCGCGCCCCTGCCCAGCTTCTTCGTCGCCCATCTGGAGCGCTTTTCGGCATGCATTCAAAAAAACAGGCGTAAAATCCAAGGAAATGCGCATGTCAGATTGCGAATCAATATGCAAATCGTTAGCAATTCGACTGTCGGCTGAGGCTCGCAACGTCTGGCGGCCGATTGCGACGAGGAGAGAATTCTGATGGCCAAGGCAAAAACCACCAAGGCTGCCGCGACCAGCAAGGTCAGCAAGGCCGAGGCGCCCAGCATCCGTCCGGTCAAGGAGACCCTGACGAAAGCGGCGTTGATCAACCATATAGCAGAGCAGAATGAGCTGCCGCGCAAGACGGCCGCCGCCGTCTATGCGACTCTCGAAAACGCCTTTCTCGGCTCGGTTCATCCGAAGGGCGTTGGCGAGTTCACGCTTCCCGGCCTGCTGAAGGTGACGCTGCGCAAGGTGCCGGCGCGCAAGGCCGGAACGCTCGTGCGCAATCCTGCGACCGGCGAGATGGTCAAGGCTGCGGCGAAGCCCGCGAGCGTCCGCGTGAAAATCCGCGCGCTCTCGAAGCTGAAAACCGCTGCCACCAAGTAAGATTTCCTGATATTCGCCGGCCGTTTTCAAGAAACGGGCCGGCGGTCACAGGCGACGGCCACGCTCGCGAGAGCATTAGAGCCGTCGCTTTTTTATTTCATTCGTGACTTTGCGCCGGCTTGTCGTCGCGCCTTCAACTTTCACGCTATACTGCCGGGGATGTTCAACGTCTCCGGATCTCCCTGATGCAGCAAGCGACTCCCCCTTCGGCCCGGCGCGTCATCGACGTGGACGGGCTCCAGGCGCTGATTGAGGCGCTGCGACGCAGGGGACGCCGTATCATCGGGCCGTCCATTGCCGCCGGCGCGATCGTTTATGACGAGATTAACAGCCTCGCCGATCTGCCCAGAGGCTTCACGGACGAACAGGAGCCGGGCCGCTACGCCTTGCGGCCGCGTGATGACGACGCGCTGTTCGGCTATGCGGTCGGGCCGCAATCCTGGAAGCGATTTCTGCACGTCCCGTCGCTGCGCTTATGGCGCGCGAAGCGGCAGGAAAACGAGGTGACGATCGAGGCGACGGCGCCCGAAAGCGAGAAAGTGGCCTTCATCGGCGTGCGCGCCTGCGAGCTTGCCGCCATCGCCATTCAGGACAGGGTGCTGACGGGCGGCGACTATGTCGATCCGCATTATGCGGCGCGACGGGAAGGGGCGTTTCTCGTCGCGCTCAATTGCGGCAAGGCGGGCGGAACCTGCTTTTGCGTCTCGATGGACGCGGGGCCGAAGGTCACGCGAGGCTTCGACCTCGCGCTGACCGAAGTCATTTCCGGCGACGCCCATGATTTTCTGATCGAAGCCGGGTCCCCCGAGGGCGCGGATGTGCTTGCCGAACTGCCCGGACGCGCAGCGACTCAGGCGGACATCGCAGCGGCCGAGGCGGTCGTCGCGCATACGGCGGCGAACATGGGCCGCGAAATGCCGAAGGAAGACGTGCCGGCGCTGCTCATGCGCAATTTGCAGCATCCGCGCTGGGAGGAGGTGGCGCAGCGTTGCCTCTCCTGCGCCAATTGCACCATGGTCTGCCCCACCTGTTTCTGCACGACGGTAGAGGAACGGGGCGATCTCGCCGGCGTCGAAAGCGCGCGCGACCGCCGCTGGGATTCCTGCTTCACAATGGATTATTCCTATATCCACGGCGGCTCGGTGCGCCCGAGCGTTTCATCCCGATACCGTCAATGGATGACCCACAAGCTCGCGACCTGGCATGAGCAGTTTGGGACCTCTGGCTGTGTCGGCTGCGGCCGTTGCATCACCTGGTGCCCGGTCGGCATCGACATCACCGAGGAAACAAACGCCATCAGCGCAAGCCAGAAGGCGGGGGGCGGAAATGGAAAATCTTGAGCGCATTCTCTCCGAACATCCGTTCTTCGCCGGGCTCGACAAGGCCTTTCTCGAACTCGCCTGCGGCTGCGCCAAAAATGCGCGCTTCGAGGGCGATCAGTTCATCGCCCATGAGGGCGAGGCGGCGGACCACTTCTACCTGTTGCGCGAGGGCCGCGTGGCCTTGCAGGTTTCCGCGCCGGGGCGGGGCGCCGCGACGTTTCTCACCCTCGGACCGGGTGAGGTCTTCGGCGTCAACTGGCTCGTCCCGCCCTATCGCTGGACCTATGACGCAAGAGCGCTCGACCGCACGCGCGTCATCGCGATGGACGGCTTGTGCCTGCGCAACAAATGCGAGGCCGATCATAATCTCGGCTATGACATCATGAAGCGCCTGATGCCCATCGTGATCGACCGTCTGCATACGACGCGCATTCAGTTCCTCGATCTCTACAATGCGCATGTCTGATCGTCTCGAAGCGGTAGCTGCGCAGCCGATGGTTCCGCGAATTGCTCACGTCCGCCGGCGCCGTCACGACGCGCCCGACGCCTGGACCCTCGAACTGGAGATGGCTGACGGCGGTCATTTCGAGTATGCGCCGGGTCAGTTCAACATGCTCACGGCCTTTGGCGTCGGCGAGGCGGCGATCAGCATGAGCGGCGATCCCGCGTCTCCACGCCTGATCCATACAATCCGCGCCGTGGGTCCCGTCTCGCGCGCCTTGACCGATCTTGGCTCCGGTCATCCCATCGGCGTGCGCGGACCCTTCGGAATTGGCTGGCCGATGGCGGCGGCCGAGGGCCGGGATGTTGTGCTGGTTGCGGGCGGGCTCGGCATGGCGCCGCTGCGGCCTGCGCTCTATCGACTGCTGGGCGAACGGACGCGCTACGGCAAGGTCACTCTGCTCTTCGGCTCGCGACGGCCGGAGGACATTGTTTTTCACCATGAGGTCGAGAGCTGGCGCGCGCGTTTCGACATTGACGTCCAAGTCACCGTCGATCACGCCGGCTCCGACTGGCGCGGTCACGTTGGCGTCGTCACAACCCTGATCGCGCGGCTCGAGCTCGATCCCGCGAAGACCATCGCAATGGTCTGCGGCCCGGAGGTGATGATGCGCTTCGTCGCCATGAGTTCTTGTCGACCGGGGGCTCGCCGAGGACGCAATCTATCTCTCGATGGAGCGCAATATGAAATGCGCGATCGGCCATTGCGGCCATTGTCAGCTTGGGCCGACATTCATCTGTCGCGACGGCCCGGTCTTCGCCTATCGGCGGCTGAAGCCGCTCCTTGGCGTCAAGGAGCTTTGAGATGCCGCGCGGAAAACCTCGTCTCGGCGTCTGGAAGTTCGCCTCCTGCGATGGCTGCCAGCTGAGTCTGCTCGATTGTGAGGACGAGCTTCTCGCCATTGCGGGCGCGCTGGAGATCGCCTATTTCCCCGAAGCGACGCGGAGTGAAGTCAAAGGCGTTTATGACCTCTCACTCGTCGAAGGCTCGGTGACGACGCCGCACGACGCGGAGCGTATTCACGAGGTGCGTCGGCGCTCCAGGACCCTCATCACGATCGGGGCCTGCGCCACGGCGGGGGGCATTCAGGCGCTGCGCAATTTCGCGGATGTGCGTGAATATGCGGCCATCGTTTACGCACATCCCGAATATATCGAAACGCTCGCAACCTCGACCGCCATCGCGGATCATGTGAAGGTGGATTTTGAATTACGTGGCTGCCCGATCAACAAGGGGCAGCTCGTCGATGTGATTTCCGCCTTTCTCGCCGGCCGACGGCCCAACACGCCGGCGCAAAGCGTGTGCATCGAGTGCAAATTGAAGGGCAACGTCTGCGTGATGGTCACGGGGACGCCCTGTCTGGGTCCGGTGACGCACGCCGGCTGCGGCGCGCTGTGTCCTTCCTATAATCGCGGCTGCTACGGCTGCTTCGGCCCGAAGGAGACGACGAACGCGCCGTCGCTGAGCGCCTGGCTCGCCGGCATGGGCATGGAGGAGAAGGCGCTGGAGCGCATCTATCGAACCTTCAACGCCAACGCCGAACCCTTCCGCAAGGAGAGCGAACGTCATGACGCGCAAGACGATCAAGGTTGACCTCCTCGCGCGCGTCGAGGGCGAGGGCGCGCTGAAGGTCGTTGTGCGCGACGGCAAGGTGCAAAGCGCCGAACTCAATATATTCGAGCCGCCCCGCTTCTTCGAAGCGTTCCTGCGCGGGCGCCATTTTACCGAGACGCCAGATATCGTCGCGCGCATCTGCGGCATTTGTCCTGTGGCCTATCAGATGAGCGGCGTCCACGCGCTGGAGAATCTTCTGGGCGTGACGGTCGACGGTCCACTGCGCGACTTGCGCCGGCTTCTTTACTGCGGCGAATGGATCGAGTCGCATACGTTGCATGTCTATATGCTGCACGCCCCCGATTTTCTCGGCTATGACGGCGGCGTGCAGATGGCGCGCGATCACGGCGAGGCGGTGACGCGCGGGCTGCAATTGAAGAAGGTCGGCAATGAGATTTTGCAGCTCCTTGGCGGCAGGGAAATTCATCCGATCAATGTCCGCGTCGGCGGATTTCACCGCGCGCCGCGCAAGCGTGAATTTGCGACTCTGGCCGAGAAGCTGAAATGGGCGCGCGAAGCGGCGATCGAAACCGCGCGCTGGGTGGCGACCTTCGACTTTCCCGAGCGGGAGAGAGATTATACTTTCGTCACGCTGAAACACCCTTCGGAATATCCCTTCAACGAGGGACGCATCGTTTCCAATCGCGGCCTCGACATTCCGGCCTCGGACTACGACGCCCATTTCGAGGAGACGCATGTGGCTCATTCGACGGCGCTGCACTCGCACTTCCGCGACGGTGGCGGCTCCTATCTCACCGGCCCGCTGGCGCGCTTCAATCTCGCCTTCGATCAACTCTCGCCTTTGGCTCGGGAGATCGCAGGCGAGATCGGGCTGGCCGAGGGATGCCGTAACCCTTATCGAAGCATCATGGTTCGCGCCGTCGAAACGCTTTACGCCTGCGACGAGGCCTTGCGGGTGATCGAAAATTACGAAGAGCCGGATCGGCCTTTCGTGCCGGTGACGCCCCGCGCCGGCGTCGGCTATGCGGCGACCGAAGCGCCGCGCGGCATGCTCTATCATCGCTATCATATCGATGACGGGGGAACGATAACCGACGCGCAGATCGTCCCGCCCACCTCACAAAATCAGGCGTGTCTCGAAGAGGATCTCGTCGATTTCGTCGAGGGCTTTCTCGATCTGCCGAATGACGAACTGCGACATCGCTGCGAACAGACGGTTCGCAATTACGATCCCTGCATTTCCTGCGCCACGCATTTCCTGCGGCTTGAGATGGACCGCGGGTGACTGAGCCGGTTTTGGTCATCGGCGTCGGTAACGCGCTTCGCGGCGACGACGGCGCAGGCCGCGAGGTCGCTCGGCTTCTGCGGCAAAGGAACCTGCCGCATGTGCGTTTCATGGAGACGGAGGGAGAGGCGACCGCGCTGCTCTCGCTTATGGAAGGCGCGCAGGACGTTTATCTGATCGACGCCTGCGTTTCGGGCGCGGCGGCTGGAAGCTTCCGCCGCGTCGATTTGCGTCAATCCAGATTGCCCGAGGCGACTTATGGTCTGTCGTCGCATGGCCTCGGCCTGGCCGAGGCGCTTGCTTTGGCGGAGACGCTGGGCCGCCTCCCCGCGAGCTGCGTCGTCTTTGCCATCGAGGCGGAAAACTTCGACATGGGCGCGCCGCTGTCCGAGCCTGTCGCCCGCGCGATCGACGCGGTCGTTACGGCGCTGTGCCGGGAACTCGAGACAGAGTATTAGAGCGGCATCGCGTCCCTGAGCCTTTCGGCGGCGCTTTCGGGTGTGATGTCGCGTTGCGGCGAGCCCAGCAGTTCGAAGCCAACCATGAATTTGCGGATCGTCGCGGAACGCAGCAGCGGCGGGTAGAAGTGTCCATGGAAATGCCAGTGTGGATGCTCGCCATCATCGCTTGGTCGTTGATGAAAGCCCATGGAATAAGGAAAGCGCGTCGCGAAGAGACTATCGTAACAGCGCGTCATCTTGCTGAGGATGTCAGCAAGCGCCTGCGAGTCCTTGTCGTCGAAGTCGTCGAGAGCTGCAAGGTGACGGCGTGGCAGAAGCATCGTCTCGAACGGCCAGGTGGCCCAAAAGGGAACCAGCGCGACAAAGCCGTCGTTGGCGCAAACGATGCGCTGACCCTGTTCCAGTTCGAGAGCAAGATAATCGCACAAAAGACAGCTGCCGCGTGCGGCGTGATAGCCCCGTTGGCGACCGGACTCCTTGACCAATTCGTTCGGCTCGCTATGGGTCGCCCATATCTGGCAATGCGGATGCGGATTGCTCGCCCCCATCATCGCCCCGCGATTTTCGAATATCTGCACCGCGCCGACGAGCGGATCGGAGTCGAGGCGCTCGAATTCGGCGCGCCAGAGATTCACGACTTTCTCGATTTCGCGAACGCTCATGCGCGAAAGCGTGAGATCATGTCGCGGGGAAAAACAGACGACCCGACAGACGCCAGGTTCGCCCTTCGCAACCAGCAGGCCGTTATTGTCGATCTCTTCACTTGGAGAGTCAGGCAGCAGGGCGGCGAAATCATTGGTGAAGGCGAAGACGTCTTCATAGGCCGGGTTGCGCTCGCCATTGGCGCGTAGATTGCCCGGACAAAGGTAGCAGGATGGATCATAGGCGGGCACGCCGTCGTCCGCCTTCAGTTCCGTCTGTCCCTGCCAGGGACGGCTCGTGCGATGGGGAGAGACAAGCACCCATTCGCCTGTGAGCGGGTTGAGGCGGCGATGGGAGTCGTGCTGCAGGCGGAGCATGTTTACGTCCGTTTTAAAGATACGCCGGGCCCACGCCCGCGCCTGGATAGCAGGAAAAGATCATCGGCGAGAGGCCCGTGGCTTCTTTGTAGGCCGGACCGACAACGGCGGCAAAGCTCTCGGCTCTCTCAGCCGCCACGAGGCTGACCGTGCAGCCGCCAAAGCCCCCGCCTGTCATGCGCGCGCCATACACACCCGGAGCCTTGCGGGAGAGTTCAACCATAAGATCCAGCTCCCGGCAGCTCACATTGTAGTCGTCGCGGAGACTCTCATGAGATGCGTTCATGAGGGCGCCCGCGGTGGCGAAGTCTCGCGCTTCCAGCGCCGTCACCGCATCGATCACACGCGCATTCTCGCTAACAACATGTCGGGCGCGCTTGTATAGGAGCTCCGGCAATACGTCCGCATGTTCGCGAAGCTGCGCGAGGCTCACGTCGCGCAACGCCGATATGCCCTCCAATTTCGCTGCAAGAAGCCTGACAGCGTCTTCGCACTCCCTTCGTCGCTGGTTGAACTCGCTGCTGGCGAGTTCATGATGCACCCCCGTATTGCAGACGACGATGCGGACGGCGGGGTCCAATGGAATTGGCCGTGCTTCGAGGCTTCTGCAATCGAGAAGCAGCGCGGCGCCCTCTACGCCGTGGCAGGAGATGAACTGGTCCATAATGCCGCAGCGCATGCCGACGAACTGATTTTCGGCGCGCTGGCAGATTTGCGCGAGCTCCAGAAGATCGATGACGTCGCCGGAAGAGCGCAGCAAGGCATAACCGAAACCGACTTCCAGCGCGGCCGACGCCGAAAGCCCGGACCCCATCGCAACCGTGCTCATCACCGTGACGTCGGCGCCGGAGAGCCGGTAGCCCGAAGTCAGAAGCTCGACGGCGACGCCCCGAACGTAGTCGCTCCAGTCATGCCCGGGCTCCTGGGCCACGTCGAGATCGAAGGTAAAACCAGAATCGAGGTTAACCGAGTGAACGTCGATCAGGCGGTCGCTTCGAGGCGCGATGGCGACATAGGTCGCAAGGTCGAGGGCGGCTGGCAAGACGAAGCCGTCGTTGTAATCCGTGTGTTCGCCAATCAGGTTCACGCGCCCCGGCGCGCGAAAGAGCAACGGCTCGCGCCCGAAACGATGTTTGAACAAAAGGGGCAGGTCGCTGACGTCGCATGTCGGCATGTTGGTCCTTTTGAGTCGAGCTCTAGCCTTCAAATATTAAATTCGTACGTCACGCCAGAGGCTCGGGATGAAAATGCTGGCGCTTTTACGTAGTTTCGCGTAGGGGTTTTTGCTTCGCTGATCGTAATATTCGCTTCTCGGATTCATCTTCGGTTCGACCCTGAGTAAGGGCCAGGTTGCTGGCCGGGGATAACGTCTTGAAGAAAGCGCGTATCAGCCTCGATGGCATGTGGGAGTTCCAGTATCTCGGCAGTAGCGCGCCGTCGCTCGCCGGGAAGAGGAACATTCTCGTTCCGAGCCCATGGCAGGCTCAGTTTCCGGATCTGAGCATGCGGGGCGGCGTCGCCGTCTATCGCCGCAGCATAGACTTGCCTGCTGAGTGGTCGGGGCAGCGGGTATTCCTTCACTTTGGCGCGGTGTTTCATATAGCGCATGTCTTCGTCAATGGCGCCTTGATCGGCAGCCACGTCGGCGGTTTCCTGCCTTTCCATTTCGACGTCACCGATAACCTTTCCGAGGGTCCGACCGCTATCGAAGTGCGCGTCGAAAGTCCGACGGACGACCCGGCCGAGTTTCCGCATACGCCATTTGCCGAGATGCCTTTTGGCAAGCAGAGCTGGTACGGGCCGCTTTCGGGCATCTGGCAGTCGGTCTTCATCGAATGCAACATTCCCGATCGGTTGACTTGCCTGCGCGTCGCCTCCGATCTCGACAGTGGAGACGTTTCGGCGCAACTACGCTTCGAGCGCGCGCTCTGCTGCCGTACGGACGCTGTTCTGGAGGTGATTGATCCACAGGGAGACGTCGTCGCGACTGCGGGATCGGAACTTGCGGTGGGCGCGGAACACGCGACCATGCGCGCGCATATAGCCGACCTGCTGCCCTGGTCGCCGGACGCGCCCAATCTCTACCGGCTGCGGCTCCGCATGATGCGCGAGGGTGAGCTTGTCGACGAAAAGGAGACCAGTTTCGGCTTCCGCAAAATCGAGACGCGCGCCGGAAAACTTTATCTGAACGGCAAGCCCTTTTACCTGCGGGCCGCGCTTGATCAGGATTATTATCCCGACACCATCTGCACGCTCCCCTCGCTCGAATTTATCGAGGACCGCTTTCGCAAGGCCAAGGAGCTCGGCCTCAACGCTGTTCGCTGTCACATCAAGGCGCCAGATCCGCGCTATTACGATGCGGCCGACCGTCTCGGCCTTTTGGTCTGGGCCGAGTTGCCTAATGGCGGCTATTCGACGGAGCGCTCCCGAGAACGCAAGGAGATGACGCTCAAGGGCATCATCGACCGGGACGGCAACCATCCCTCGATTTTTTGCTGGACGCTCATCAACGAAAACTGGGGCGTCGATCTCGTTCACGACGCCAAGCATCGCGCCTGGCTGCGCCGTCTGTATCTATGGCTGAAGGCCTATGATCCAACGCGGCTCGTCGTCGACAATTCGCCGCTTGCGCCGAGCTTCCATGTACAGAGCGATCTTGCCGACTATCATTTCTACGCAGCCATTCCCGACAGCCGTCACGACTGGGACCGTTTCATCGACGCGCTGGCGAGCCGGGGCGACTGGCTCTTCAGCCCCGAGGGAGACGCGGTGACCACAGGCGAGGAGCCGCTGCTTTGTTCGGAATTCGGCAACTGGGGTTTGCCGCATCCCGATAAGCTCAACGACGGCGATGGGCGAGAGCCCTGGTGGTTCGAGACCGGCCACGACTGGGGCGAGGGGGTCATGTATCCGCATGGCGTCCTGAACCGGTTTCACGACTGGAGTCTCGATCGCGTCTTCGGGAGCTTCGAAAGCTTCATCGATGCGACACAGTGGCAGCAGTTTCGCGCGCTGAAATATGAGATCGAGGCGATGCGGCGACGTCCCGAGATCGCCGGCTATGTCATCACCGAATTGACGGATTGCCACTGGGAGTCGAATGGGCTTCTGGACATGCGGTCGAACACACGCGCGTTTCATGATGTATTTCATTCGATCAATGCCGATACAGTGATCGTCCCGCGCCTCGAACGTGCGGCGTTCTGGTCCGGCGAAGTGCTGCGTCTGCCCTTGCGCATCGCGCATGGCGGGGGCGAGACTCTCGAAGCCTTGTCGCTGGAAATTCTCTCCGATTGGCCACAAACGCTTCCGATCGCAAAGTTGGAAGCTGCAAGCACGCTGGATCTTGGGGAAATCGAGATACCGCTGCCGGAGGTCGACAAGGCCGCCATGCGGCGAATCTCGTTCCACTTGCGGGCGGCGTCCGATGGACGGGTGATCGCGCGCAATGAGATTGAGTTTGCGCTACATCCGGCGCGGAATGAGCGCCCTGACGCAGCGCTCTGGTCGCCCGATCCAGAGACGCGCGTGCGCGTGCAGGGGCTGGGTTATCGCCTTGCGTCGAGCATGAGCGACGCCGACGTCGTCGTCGCGCTGACCAGCACGTCTGAACTCGCTGATCATGTGCGCGGCGGCGGAAGGGCGCTACTGTTGCCGGACGATGAGGGCACGCTGACGCCCTTCTTCCCGCATTGGCAGAATGTGAAGGTTGTCGCACGCGACGGGACGCTATGGCGCGGCGACTGGGCGTCGTCATTCGCTTGGCTACGGCGGCGCGGGGTCTTTCGTGGCGTGCCCGGCGGACCGCTCATCGATCAAAGCTTCGATCGTGTAATTCCCACGCACGTCATATCGGGTTGCAATCTCCTCGACTTCCATGCGCGTGTTCATGCTGCGCTGGCGGTCGGCTGGATTCACAAGCCCGTGGGTCTTGCTGTCGAGCGCAATTACGGAGAAGGGCAGATCGTGGTCTCGACCTTCCGCCTGTTGCGCGATGCGCCGGGGGCGGACCCGACGGCGACGACGCTGTTTGACGCCCTGGTGACGCTAGCGCTCAACAAACCGTCGGCGCCGGCGCTACAGCCCACGAAACTGGAATCAGCGTGAGACATCACCCAGCCGGTGGGTGGCGCGGTCCGGCTTTCAGCACGTCTTTATCGACGAAAGAGGCAAAGCTATCGAAATTCGCGCGGAACAGATCCACCACCTTGTGAGCTGTTTCGTGGTAAGCCCGCTTGTCCGACCATGTTGTGGCGGGGTCCAGCATGGCGGCGTCCACGCCAGGCGCGGAAGCGGGCGTCTCGAAGCCAAAATAGGGGTCTTTCTTGAAATCGGCGTCAGCGAGCGCGCCCTGGAGCGCGGCTCGAAGCAGCGCGCGCGTCAAGGCGATCGGCATGCGTTTTCCCGCGCCATAGGCGCCGCCGCTCCAACCCGTATTGACGAGCCAGCAGGTTGCTTCGTGCCGCAAAATCCGTTCGCGCAGCAGCGCGCCATAAGCGCTCGGATGACGCGGCATGAAAGGCGCCCCGAAGCAGGCCGAAAACACCGCCTGGGGCTCGCGTATGCCTGTCTCCGTTCCGGCGACGCGCGCCGTGTATCCAGAGAGAAAATGATACATCGCCTGCTCGGGGTCGAGGCGCGCGATCGGCGGCAGAACGCCGAAAGCGTCGCAGGTCAGCATCACGATGTTTTTCGGGTGTCCTGCACGGCCTTCACGGGCTGCGTTTGGGATGAAGTCCAGCGGATAGGCGATACGTGTGTTTTCGGTTTTCGACTCGTCGTCGAAGTCGACGCGTCGCGTCGCGTCGTCGAATGCGAC
Source organism: uncultured Alphaproteobacteria bacterium (assembly GCA_963717565.1). Classification (GTDB taxonomy): domain Bacteria; phylum Pseudomonadota; class Alphaproteobacteria; order Rhizobiales; family Beijerinckiaceae; genus Methylocystis. Next base: position 206,770 of record CAVQWJ010000011.1, on the reverse strand, counting down.
ATTTTCGAGGACAGCGCCGAAACGCTGTGCGGCCGCATGAATTTCGGGCTCGAACTGCGGCGATAGCCGGATCGCCTTGGCGTAACAGCCTCCCTCGAAATTGAACAGGCCGGCGTCGCCCCAACCATGTTCGTCGTCGCCGACGAGTGATCGCTCGGGATCCGCGGAGAGCGTCGTCTTGCCGGTTCCCGAAAGCCCGAAAAAGACGGCGGCGCCGCTTTCATGGTCGTTCGCCGCGCAATGCATCGGCAAAACGCCTTTCGCAGGCATCAGAAAATTCAGGAAGGTGAACACCGATTTCTTGATTTCGCCGGCGTAGCGGGTGCCGCCAATGAGCGCGACGCGGCGGGTAAAGTCGAGAGCGATGACAGTTTGTGATCGGCATCCGTGCCGCGCGGGATTCGCCCTGAAGGACGGGAGGTCGATGATGGTGAGATCGGGTGGGGCTTCTGGCGGCGACTTGGGTCGAATCAGGAGGTTTTGGATGAAAAGCGAATGCCAGGCGTATTCGCTATAGACGCGAATGTTCAGGCGATGTCGCGGATCGGCGCAGCCCTCGAGATCCTGCGCGAAGAGGTCGAGACCCCGCGCATAGGTCAGCATGTCGGCGTACAGGCGCCCGAAATTGTCGGGCGTCATGGGCTGGTTGTTTCCCCACCAAACTGACGCCTCGGTTACGGCGTCACGAACGATGAATTTGTCGGACGGGGAGCGTCCGGTGTGGGGGGCTGTCTCGACGACCAGCGCGCCGCTGCCTGCGATCACGCCCTCGCCGCGGCGGATGGCCTCTTCGTAAAGCTGAGGAGCCGCGAGGTTGAGGAAGGCTGGTCGCAACTCGTGGAGGGGAGAACCACTGATGGGCCGGTCGGCCGAAACCCTCATCTGCGCCGTCATTATGGCAATCCCTCACGCGCGTGAATCCTTGTCGAAACGCGTGCTTGCAGGCGGATGTTCCGGTGTTGCCGCCTTTGGTTCGGCCTTGACCGGGGGTCAGGAAACGGGCTGGGGGCGCGAGCGGTTCTTGAGGGATTTTGGAGTTGACAGGGGCGTGGCAAGCACCGCATATGCCGCTACCGATTGGCCGCCTCTGGCGGTTCGGTTCTCATGCCCGGTCGTGAGATACTGGGGGAATGTCCCGAGCGGCAAAGGGGGCGGACTGTAAATCCGCTGGCTAAGCCTTCGTAGGTTCGAGTCCTACTTCCCCCACCACCGCTCATGGAATGGAACGCCCCCGCGGCCCTCTACTGCGTGTATACAAGTATACAACGCTTCAAGAGCGGCATGCGCATGTTCTTGCCGACACAAATAACGTAATGATCAAGCATTTCTGTTGCTTCCCATAATCCATATAAGTCGTTTATAAGCTTTGCTTCTGTATCGAAATGTCTTTCTGTTTGCGTATTATTGAAGAGGTGGGGCGTCGCCGAAGCCAAGTTCTCTTTAGCGTGGCCTGTGTGATGCGAGCCTTGCTTTTCCCTCCCCACGGTAAAACCTGTCGATCCGCCGCGACCTTCTTCTCGTCGACTTCTCAGGCTAACCAGGCAGTGAAATCCACCCTTGGTTTCGGCCTCGAGAAGTGATTTCCGCCAATGATTTATCTCTTTCTTAGACTTCACCATATCGGCTGCGCCTTGTCCAAGAGGGCGCGCAACCGGATCGGATATCTGCTCGATTTGGGCCGAAGCGTCGCCGAGAAATTGGAACGCACTGAAGCGGCTACGGTTTACAGACAGCTAGTCCAGCTTCTAAACAGGTTGCGCATGCCTTGGGTGCATAAGCTCAATGAGTTGCCGATCAGGCGTCCAGGGCCATGGCCCTGGCTTGTCGCTCTTTCCCTCTACGGGGCGGCGCTCGCTGTGCGCCTCATGTTTGCGCCTTTGCTGGAAGGCATGAAGTTTCTGACCTTTTACCCGGCTGTCGCCGCCGCCACGCTCCTCTGTGGATGGCCGCAGGGGCTCGTGGTCCTCGTCCTGTCGACCGTGACGGCCTGGTATCTGTTTTTCACACCTTTCAGGTCGTTCGACGTTCCGGACGCCAGCACGGCTGGCGCGCTTGTCGGATTTCTCATTGTAGGCGGCTTCAATGTTTTGATCGTTGCCGCCCTGCGAGAAGCGGTCCGGCGGGCGGACACAGCGATGGCGGCGCAAGAGACGCTCTTCCGTGAGCTCCAGCACAGGGTCGCCAATAATCTGCAACTGGTCGTGGCCTTGCTGCGAAACGCTCAGCGCAATTTGCGCAACCCTGTCGCGGCGGCGGAAACGCTCAGTGAGGCGGAAGAGCGCATCATGGCGATGTCGCAGCTTCACCGGAGGCTGCACGATGGGACTGCCTATGGAAACGGGCTCGAGCCGCTATTGAAGGAGGTGCTCGCCAACGCCTTCGGCAACCTGCCCGTGAGGGTAAGAGTTCAGGTGAACGGCGCGTCGGATCTGTCGATCGACCAAATGACGGCGATAACGCTCTTGACGAATGAAGCAGCCCTGAACGCGGCAAAGCATGTCTTCAGCAAGGGCCTGGGGACCCGGTTCGACGTATCTCTGTCCAAAGACACGGCGGGGCGCCTCAACCTGCTGATCAACGACGATGGCCCGGGCATGGCTCCGCAGGCCGTGGATGCAAACGTCAAGTCGCTCGGCATGGGGCTCATGGAGGCTTTCGCCACCCAGCTCGGCGGCTCCCTGAAAATTGCCGGAACCGAAGGCACCTCATTGAGCGTGGCGTTCGAGACTGGCCGCGCCGCGTAAACCTTGTTCTCGCGCCGCCCTGTTTTGCCGCGCCACTGTTCGACATGTCATGCTTCCAGCCAGCAGACGCCGCTCTTTTAGGCGCCCCGGATCTGCGGAGAGGAATCTGCGCGGATTTTCGGGACTTTGCATGGCACAGCCATTGCTGTCTTCCTTTGAAACATCTGGCTGTTGGAGGACGACAATCCAATGAGGTTGATTTTTGCCTTTCTCGCCGCCGCTTCAAACGGGAGCATCGCTTTTGCTGCCGCAAACGCAGACCCTGTCGAGCAGCCAAAGGGGGCAGAAAGCGCGACGGTGGACTACACCGACGCATCCGGGCGCGTAATCGGGTCGGTTACGAAAATTGGCGGCGTAACCTATTTTGCCGGGCCCGACGGCGTGCCGCTCGGAGTCTCAGAGACGGTCAACGGTAAGCGCGTTTTCAAGCGCTACTAGATCTGACTTTGGCCGATCAGCGGCCTGCTTAGTTGGGTTAAAACGCGACGCCTGGACCTATTACTTCTTGGCCGGAGGCTCGCTTTTCGGGGTTCCCGAGCGGCTGCGCGTATCGCTTGACAAGAACTTGTTGGAGGGCGGCGTATCGGGCGCCGAGAAACCTACGAGATGAGCTGGCCGCGCAGGCGGCAGCAGCGTGTTGGGATCGCCGGCGCGAGCGGCCGAACGCACTCCGGTGATCGGCGCGCCAAGAACCGTGCGCGCCGAGGCATGTGCGGCCGGCGTCGCCGTGGTCAAAGTATTGAAGTTCGAACGGTCGAGCCTGGCGGGAACGAGTTCCCCCTTCGCGGCGGCCCGGCGTGAGGGCTTGACGTCTTCCGGGGCGGACGCGGCCTCTCCGGAGGCAGCAGGGGCATAGGCGAGCGCCGGGTCTTCTTTGCCCTGCTGACTTTCAGGAGGATAGACCTCCTGAGCCGCATGCGAGTCCTTGGGACTTCCGGAATTTGCGTCCGGCTCCTTCGCCGCGACGATACGCGCCGGCCGATGGGGTGGAAGGGGCGCTTTCGCATAATGAGACTTTGCGGAGCCGCCTGAAGACTCACCTTCCGAGGCGTCGGCTGACGGGCGAAGGTCCTGTGAACCGTTGTCGAGTCCCGCCACTTCGGTCGTATTTTCCTCAAGCGAAGCCGGCCGATGCGGGGGCACAGGAACCTTGGCGTAGTGCCGTTTCGCTTCTTGCGCGGGCGCCTGCGAGACGTCCTCGGACGGGTCGGGCGCCGCCGTCTGTGCGGCGCCGGCCGATTGGGGCGCGACGGCGACGGCGCCTGTCGCTGTCATGACCGTCTCCCCGCGCGGCAAGTCGGATTCGGCGCGGGCAAGTCGATTGCGACCGCGTCGGCCGCTCTGTGGTTCGCTGGCGCTCGCCTCTTCGCCGCCTGCCTCTGATTCTCCGCCACGTGCATTGCGAGGCGCCAACGCCGACCACTGTTTGCGCGTGCTCGGCGCCGGTGCGGCGATCTCTGCATCCTCGTCTTCGCCGCCGCCGCCGAAAAGCGCGGCGAGGAAGCCGCCGAAGCTGCGTTGGGGCGCGGTCACATAGGCGCCGTTGCCCCGCGCCTCGATCTCGGCGCGGGCCTCTTCATAGCCCGGGAGGGGCTGGCCGTTTGTCGGCAGATGGACTGTTTTCCCGTCCGGGAAGAGTCGCACCAACTGCTCATAGGTCATGCGCGGCCAGGAGCGCACATTGCCGACGTCGAGATGGACGAAGGGCGTGTTGGCGTTGGGATAATAGCCCACGCCGCCACGCTGCATGCGCATGCCGATTTCGCGGACCTGCGACATCGGCATCCCGGGCATGGTCGTGTCCATCGCCTTGCCGAGCATATGCTGGGAATATTTGGCCACTGCGCGCGAGCGCGCCCGCAGCATGGCGTTGGTTTCCGGGGAGCGGTAGGCCGAAACAACGTTGATGACCTGATTGCCCGCGCCAGCGTTCCGATAGGCTTCCCAAACGACGTCGAAGAGGCGCGGGTCCATGTTGGTGGGCTCGTCACGGCGCCAATCGCGCAGGAACCAGTTCAGCTGTTCCAGAACCCGGCTGTCATATTGGCCATTTACGAGATAGGTGGCGGCGATGTCTTCGCCTGTATGGGCGTGGTGTAGATAGATCGTCCGCGTATCGCCGTTCGCAACGGCTGTTTCCGTCGTGCCGGGAATCAGGGCGATGATCAGCGCAGTCAGGCAGCCAAGCGCATGAGATAGCGGCGATTTGGAAATTCGGTTGTCGCTATCGCGAGGCGTCTTCAAGTGGATCGCTTTCCCGTCTTACTTGAGGCCAAACACTGCCAGGTTCGACCCAAGACTGTGCTTCATCCCTTGCCGGTCGTGGCGGCTCAAGGCCGCCCGCGGGCGCTTCCGCATTGCGCGGAAGTTCGTTTTTTCCCAACGGCAGCGCGATTTTCAACTTGCGCCATTGAGACGAGGGAGCCGCCAAGCACACGACCCCAAGCGCAGTTAGCGTTAGGTTAACATCGTGGCGAAAAATAGCCAGGCAGCCAGGCGGGCGGTCGTCCTGTTATCGCTACCGCGCGTCCACGGGGATAAATCTAGCGCTTAGAATTGGCTGTGATCCTGGGATCATTGCATGGAGCACCGCAGCATCCTGTACGGTAAACGCCTCCGAGGGCGGGCGGCGCGGCGGTAGCGGCGGGTTTTCCGGAACCTGAGTCGCGCGCTGGACGGTGGTCGCGGGATCGGAGCGGGCCACCGTTATGGCCGAGCCGCGGTTCTGTGGAAGGTTTTCCCGGTCCGCGACCGTTATGCGGATCGAGGCTCTCGGATCAGCCTCTGGCGCCGATAGCGCGCCGGCCACAGCCGTCTGGACTCGACGGGCGAGGTCGCCGAAGGGATTTTGCGTCGCGGTGGAGGCGACCGCCGAATTATCCGGCTGGACGCTCGCGACCGTGACCGGAGTCTGCCGCTGCTTCCGACTCGCGATCATCGTGGGATTATCGCCGTTACAATTGCGCATGCCGATTGCGATCAACTCGCTGCCGCGCAAAACCCGATATTCCCTCGTCAGATAGCCGAGCCGCTGCTGAACGGACGCCGGGTAGGAGGCAAAGAGCTTGGCGGAAATGCCGAGGTCGGTCTCGCGGGTGATCGCGTTGTAGGCCTGATGAAACTTGATTTGAGAATCAGGATAAACGCAGACGTTCGGCAGGCTCAGAGCCAGAGTGCAGGCCGAGCGGCATTCGTGGAGCCGAACCTCACGATTTTCGCGGCGATATTGCTCTGTCTGAGCCTCATAGTCGCTGACGAGCCCGCCGACGTCCTTATAGACGATGACGGGAGTTGGCGCTGGTGGCGGCGAAAGATATCCCAAAACACACCTCTACGCTTACGGACGCAACGCTTGACAGAATCTTCACCATGCCACGGTGAACAAAAATTTAAGAGCGTTCAGCTCCTTATGCTGACGCGCAGGCCCGGCGCCGGTCGTTCTTGCAGAACATTGCGGCGAAAATGAAATAGAGCCGCCGGTCGCCCGCCGGTCCGCAAGGACATCTCGCCGGTTGGCTCGACAATCGCTGATGTTTCGACGAGCCTGCGGAAGTTCTGCTTGTGGAGGTGGCGTCCCGCAATTGCTTCAACTGTCCGTTGCAGTTCAGTCAGCGTGAAGGCCGCGGGCATCAGCTCGAAAATAACCGGCCGATACTTCATTTTTGCGCGAAGCCGGCTCATTGCGGTGGCAAGTATTCGGCGATGGTCATGGCGCATCGGCGCGCCGAGGGGTTCGAGCAACTCCCGCCGGGCCGCCGCTTCGCGGCCATCCCTCAGGGCCTCTTCAACCATGCCGGCCTCGTAGAGCAATTCGTAGCGTTCGAGGACGTTTTCCTCGTTGAAGCCGCGCTTTCCAAAGAGGAGCTCGACGCGCTGGCGGCGCGAAAGCCCGGAGGGAGAAATGGCGTCGGGCGCTTCCGTGACCCAATCGTCGAGGCCGGGAAGGATCGCGTTCTCAATGAGTTCCGATCGTCCGCAGCGCCAGTCTTCCCAGGGGAAGAAGTCATACCAGCTCCGCCACCCGCCGAAAGCGGGGCGCTGCGCATCCTCGCCGATCCGGGTCAGAGCGAGATAGCCCACGGACACGACATGCGGGTCGCGGTCGCCGGCGCGGGCGTGCCGCCCGCGATCGCCGAAAGTATATAGCTGTTCGACATAGCCCAGAGGCGCGCCGGTCTGTTCGGCCACCCAGCTCCGCAGGCCGATTTCGAAGGTGCGGTGACGAATGGGATCGAAGGGACCGGAGGGCAGGGCGGCTTCAGCATTCTTGTCTTCTGCGCGGGCGGTCAGGATGAGCGGCGCGTCGTCCCGCACCGCGACAATCGCCGCCGTCAGGCCGATCTCGACAGGCGGCGACAGAGCCCGGGAAGAAATTTCCGTCGATGGTGCGGTCAGGCCAGTTCGAGCGCGAAGGGCGCTCCCTCGAAACAATCCGCCCCACGTCCTATGGCGGCGATGGCGGCGGCCATGCGGCCTTCACGGCCCAGACGTCGGTCGGCCAGCGCGACGAGCCGCCGATTCGGAGTGGCTGTCGGCGACATTCGGCGCAGCTCGCGCGCGACCTCGAATTCGCATCGATGCGGCGCAAGCGCGCAGGCGGCGACATAGGCGGCGGCTGGAGAGCGGCTGACGCCCGCATAGCAGTGGATGACCAGCGGATCGGTCTGATCCCATTCCTCGAAGAAGGCCAGCAGCCGGTCGATATGTTCCTCGCCGGCGAGAATATGGCCATTGGTGTTGGTCTCGATGTCCGAGACGGCGATGCTCAAATGGCGTTCGCGCGGAATTCCGCAGGGGCGCACGAGTGAGGCGCCTGCGGTGAGAATCGTCACGAGCGAGCGGGCTCCGCTCGCGCGAACCGTGTCGACCACCTTCGTCATGGAACAGACGTAAAGTCGCCCGCTCGACATCGGAACCCTCTTGGCCTTCCTACCCGCGGTCAATCTCATAAAACCGGGCGAGGAAGCGCGTTTGAGTCGCTTCCACGGCGGTTGGCGTGATCTCGTCCGTCAGAGCCTGCGGCGAGATCGCAGGGAGGCCGAAAATGCGCTCGGCTTCCCGCCGTGTAAAGCCTGCAAGCGACACGGCCTCAAAAAAAGCCGCCGCCCGGTCGGCCTGCTTCGCGAGCTTCAGCGTCGCCGCCGGCGGCGAGACGGGGAGCGAGAAGCGCAGCATCATGGCGTGCAAAATATTGTTCTCTACTGATTTATAGGCGTCGCCGATGACCGCTTTGAAGGGTGAGATCATATCGCCGATCACATATTCCGGGCGCGTCGTGCAGCAGCATGAAGAGCCGCTCCGCGCGGCCGATCGAGGGGTCGATCTGGGCCGCGATCTTCTCGACGAGCAGGCTGTGCTGCGCAACCGAGAAAATATGCGGGCCCTTGGTCTGGCCGTTCCACCGGGCGACACGGGCGAGACCGTGGGCAATGTCCTCGATTTCAATATCGAGCGGAGAGGGATCGAGCAGATCGAGCCGCCGGCCGGAAAGCATGCGCTGCCAGGCGCGGGGCGCGGCGTCCTTTCGGAAGGCGTTTCCGTGCGGGGGAGACGGGCATCTCAACCCTTCGTCCCGGACATGGCAGTCCACAAGATGGTCGTTCACCATGCCCGACCGCCTGCATGAAAGCGTAGACGATGGTCGGCCCGCAGAATTTGAAGCCCTTCGCCTTTAAATCCTTCGACAGCCGCACAGACACCGGGCGTCTGCGTCGGAACGTCGCTGCATCCGCTTGGGACAGTTCACGATGGGCTCGCCGTCGACGAAGTCCCAGAGATAATCGGCAAAGCCTCGCGACCGCCTCGATCTCCAGCCAGGCGTGGGCCGACTGCATCGCGCCTTCGATTTTGGCGCGATTGCGCACGATGCCATCGTTTTGCATCAAGGAATGCACGCGGGCGCCGTCAAAAGCTGGCGATCGCCGAAGGATCGAAGCCCTCGAAGGCTTTCGCGGAATGCGTCTCGTTTGCGCAGGATCGTGATCCACGACAGGCCGGCCTGAAAGCCATCGAGAATCAGCTTTTCGAATAATGCGCGGCTGTCCCGTTCGGGTCGTCCCCATTCCTTATCGTGATAGGCGATGTATAGCGGATCGCTTCGCCGGCCCACGGGCAGCGGCGAGGCCGTCGGCATGCGCGATCAGCACGCAGTCTCCGCCAACTGGCAGGCTGTTCGCGCGCGGGCGGCCAGACCTATGCTCTCCGTGATGCAGCATGACGCCGCGTTGCGCTTATCGCGTGTTCAGATTGCGTTCACAACCTGCTTCGGACTATCGTGCGCCGCCGCTACGCGTCGCCGCAGCCATGGCGCGCCGTCGTGCTTGATTGCGCCGTCGAAGTCGCTGGCCGATACGCGGCGCTTCCATAAGGGAGATTTATATGGTGATCCGTCTCGTTGTTTCCCGCGCTGCGGCCGGCCTCGTCGCCTGGGCCTCGGCGTGGCCGGTTCCGGCGAAGCCTTGCCCAGGCCAATGTGCTGAAGGAATGCGGATCTCGCTATCAGGCCGCCAAGGCCGCCAATGAACTCGAGTGGCCAGAGCTGGCAGGATTATCTGAAGGAATGCCGCGCAGTCGCTGAAGGCCGCGGCAGGCGGACGCCGCGCCGGCCGACCACGCCCGCCGAACGCCGCAAAGCCCGCCGAAACCGCGAAGCCCGCGGAAGCCGCCGCCGCTGCGCCGAACCCGCCGAAGCCCGCCGACGCCGCGAAGCCGGCCGGAACCGGCGAACCCGCGGCTGAGCCGGCGAAGCCGGCCGACGCCAAATCTGCGACAAAGCAACGCCAGAAGAAATGCGGCGCCGAGTGGAAGGCGCAGAAGGCTGAGCTCTAAAGAGCGACAAGAAAATCACCTGGCCGAAATTCTGGAGCGCCTGCAACAAGCGCCTCAAGGAAGCCGGCGAGTAAGGCTTCGCTTACTTCGCAAAATTGACAGCGCCCGGCGGAGCTCTTCGCCGGGCGTTTCTTTTGCGCGAAAACCGATCTTGCCCGCTCGCGCGGGTTCGTGGCACAGGACTGGGCCAAAGTGAACAGCGTCGAGGGAGGCCGCGGTGGATAAAGGCGAATTGCGATATCTGCAAGCGTTTCTTGCGTCGCTCGCTTCGGCAACGACGACATCCGCGTCACCCCTGATCCAAAGAATCACTGACAATGCGTCCGTGCATCTCGGCGAGCGCAAGATCGCGACGATCTCGGTTGACGATGAGGATGGCGACCGCTCCTTCGCCTTCGAGATGAAAATCCCCGTCGGGCGCGAAGTGCTGCAGTCCTATCTGCGCAAGCTCTTCGAGAACGAACATCTGACCATCGCCGCGCGCGGTCGCAAGACCGATTCGGTGGAGCTCAACAGCGACGGCGAATTCCTTGGCATCATTTCCGCGGACGATGCGAAGCTCTCGAGCTTCACGCTGCAGATCGCGATCCTCGATTTCGATCTTGAAGAAGAGATGATCGCTAGCGCGGTCTTCTTCGCGGCGAGGCGCCATGCGCGCGATCATGTTGCGCGCGCCGGGATAAAGCGCATCCCAGTGATCCAATAGCGCGGGCGCGATAGCGCAACTCGACGTCTATCGTCCCTGCGCGAAACATCGATAGGCATCCCTCACCGGGGCGCCGAGTTGCGCCTCGGGGCAGCGCGCAAAAAAAGCGCGGCCATCCGGCGGCGCCAGACAGCAGTTCTTCCGAGTCGTAGGGCGAATTGGCTTCGAACTCGACGCAACATGAAGCCGCCCGGCCCTTCTCGGCGTCCTCGGCGTAGAAACCGCGCATAGAGTTTGGCATGGCCGTTCCGCCGGATCTTGTGCGTCGTCCTTCGGCGTCAGAGTCACAGCGATCGTCGCCGGACCGCTCCGCGCATTGGGCGCAGGCGGCCTGAATGTCGGGAATGACGCGACAAAGGCGAGGCGGTCCGTCATGCCGCCAGCCGTGGTTCCGCCGTCGCGCGCATAGGCTCTGCGCGAAGATGAAACGTCACGGCCAGCCAATTGCGCTGCGACAATTCGTTCCGGCGAATCGTCGCGCCATGAGAAATAGCCGAACGCCGCCAGCGGCCACAGCGATAGCCGAGAACGCAAGCAGCAGGATGAGCCTCATTCGGTGAGCGCGCGCCGCAAGCGATCAGCTTGTCGACGCGCCACTCGCCATCCTGCCGACATGCCTGGCCTTTGGCTTCCTGCGGTCGGCCGTTGATGAAAATCTCGTGCGTATAGTCGCGGCACGATCCATTTTCAGCCCCGGGCGTAACGAAGCCATAGGCGCCTGCGTCGCCGCGCCAGCTCTTGCGCGTTCCGGAGGCCACTGCTTCCTGCTGCGCGGCGATGGCGGTCAGCGCGGTCCTTTCGTCGAGCGCCTGGCCGATCGGTCCGCCGAGGACGCCCGGCGCAGGCGGGGCGGGCGGAGCGGCGACGGCGCGTCGACGATCTCGGGCGCGAGCGAGCCGGCCGTCGTAGATTGCAGCCGCCAACGCCGCGCGTGCGCAAAGGAAGCATATCGCCATCAGTGTCGCTTTCGCGCGCTTCATCGACATCTCCACGCTTCAATGTTCAGGCTATGGCTTTCATGCCGGATCGGGGACCGCTGTCAAAAGCCCGGGCAGACGCAGCCGCGCGCGAAGGCCGCCGGCCGGGCTGTCGTCGAGGACGAGCTCGCCGCCATAAGCGGCCGCCAGATCGACCACGATCGAAAGCCCAAGTCCCGAGCCGGGCTTGGTCTCGTCGAGCCGACGGCCGCGCTCCGTCGCCTGCGCGCGCAGATGCGGCGCCAGTCCCGGCCCATCGTCGTCGATGATGACGACGAGCGTCTGTGGCCGGGTCATCGCCGGCTTCTTGCGCGATGGAGAGCGAGACGCGGCTCTTCGCCCATTTCCCGGCATTGTCGAGCAGATTGCCGATCATCTCCTCGAGGTCCTGGCGCTCGCCGAGAAATCGCAGTCGGCGCCCACGCCGCCGGAAAAAGTCGACGCCCCTGTCCGCCGTAGATTTTGCCTGAAGGCGCGCAGCAACGCTTCGATGCTGGGCGCGATCGGCGTCGCGGCCCGAGCGCGCCGCCGCGCGCGGCCGCGCGGGCGCGATCGAGATAGAAGGAGATCTGGTCTCGCATGATCGCGCCTGTTCACTTGACCTTTGTCGGCGAGAGGACGAGGGCGCGGCATCGGCTTCGTTGACCATCGACGCTCAGCGGCGTCTTCAAGGCGTGGGCGAGATTGCCGACCTGCGTGCGGGCGCGCTCGAGAATAGTCGCGATTCGCGTCGATCAGCAGATTGAGTTCGGCGGCGAGCGGCGAAATCTCGTTTGGATAAACGCCCGTGATTCGGTCACGCTCGCCGCGGCGGATGGAGTCGAGTTCGCGTTGCAGCAACCGCAGGGGCGCAGACCGAAGCGCACCTGAAAGGCGCGCGACGCCAGCGAGTGCGATCGCCAGCGCGGCGAAGGCGACCATCAGCTCGAACTGGAAGCGCGCGATCTGCTCTTCCATTCCTCGTCGCTGGCCGCGACCTGCACGAGATAAATGCCGGCGTCGCCCGCGTCGATCACGCGCTCGACGATGCGCAGCCGGCGTCCGTCGGGCCCTTCCGCCATCGCCGCGTCGCGAGCCGCCGACCTCCGGCCGGCACGCCGAGATCGGAAAGCTTTGGCAGACGCTCGGCAAAAAGCGAGCGCGACGCCTTGATTTCATGCGCGGAATCGTCCATCCGCGTGATCTGCCAATACCAGCCCGAACCAGGCAATTCGAACTGCGGATCGCCGAGCTGACGCGGGACCGGTGCGGCCTTCCTGGCCCGACTCGGAGACGTCGGCGACGATGGCGCGCAGATAGACGTCAAGCCGCCGTTCGAAAATCTCTTCCGCCTCCGCCGATAATAGGTCGTGAAAAATATGCTCGCGAGAGCAGCACGACCGAACTCAGCGCGGCCGCCGTGAGAAACAGCCGCGTGGCGATGGAGCGGGTGATGAACGCGCGGCAGGCGCATGAGGTTAGCGCTTTCCGCTCGTGTCCTCCTGCGGGCGCGCGCGGCCATGTAACCGAGACCGCGAATGGTCTGGATCAGATCGACGCCGAGCTTCTTGCGCAGTCGTCCGACGAAGACTTCGATTGTATTTGAATCGCGGTCGAAATCCTGATCGTAAATATGCTCGATGATCTCGCTGCGCGACACGACCCGGCCGCAGTGGTGCATGAGATAGGCGAGCAGGCGATATTCATGCGAGGTCAGTTTCACCGGCGCGCCGTCGACGACGACGCGGCCCGCTTTGGTGTCAAGCCGCACGGGGCCGCAGACGATCTCATTTGTCGCATGTCCGGCGGCGCGGCGCAGCAGGGCGCGGATGCGCGCCAGCACCTCCTCCATATGAAAGGGCTTGGCGACATAATCGTCCGCGCCGGCGTCGAAGCCCTGGACCTTTTCGCTCCAGCGGTCGCGCGCGGTCAGGATCAGCACGGGCATGGCCCGGCCTGCGGCGCGCCAGGCCTCCAGCACGGTGATTCCGTCCTTTTTCGGCAGGCCGATATCGAGCACGATGGCGTCATACGCCTCCGTCTCGCCGAGATATTGGCCTTCCTCGCCATCGAAGGCGCGGTCGACGGCATAGCCCGACTGTTCGAGCGCCTGTGCAATCTGGCGATTGAGATCCTTATCGTCTTCAACGACGAGCAGCCGCACCTTTTCCCCTCCTGCCGAAAATCCCGTTTCAACGATCCCTGTGGCCAGAATGCGGCTTTCCAGTCGCTGCGTCGAACAGAACCCTCAGGATCCGCCCGTCCGGACGCAGCAGACTGATTTCGTAGATAAACAATTCGTCGATGTGGCAGAGGCGCGCGCCGAGCGCTTCGCCCTGATGTTCGCGCGCCGCGGCCCGCATGCACTCGAAAGGATCGGAAAGCTTATGGGCTTCGATCCTTTCGCGAGTCTGGGTGGTGGAGAAACATTGGGCGCGCGGCGCTGCATGTTCGGCGCGTAACGCCTCTTCCGCCCATGCGCCGCGAACCCCCGCTGCGATTGCCGCGAAGGTGAGGCAGCTGCATAATATGAAGGCGGCGATCGGCATGTCCTCTCCGGCCAGAGCCTCTGATATTTCCCCTGAACGGCCGCTGAACGCCGCTTCGTGCCGCATTTATCGAGCGACATCATGGCGGGCTTTCGGCGCCCAGGCAACTTCAGCGGTTTGTGCGCAGCAGCGAGGTGAGGCTCCCCGCCGGCGTCGACGTGAACGCGCGCATGACGGCCATCAGCATCGCCGAGCCGACGGCGACCGCCCCGGCCTTGGGATCGTTGAGAAAGGCGATCCAGTCGGTTGAAGCCAAAGCGCCGAAGATCGCTACGAGAATGGCGGCAAGATAGGTACGGTAACCGGTCATCATATTTCCTTCAGTTGTTGCAAGGGGCGTTATTCAGCGGGCGACGGCCTGGAAATGCATCGGGTCGATGTCGCCATTGGCGCCGCGCCAGATCAGGCCACAATTCTGGAAGACCCGGGCGGCCTCGCGCGGGATGAAGCCTGGGCGCCATCTGGCGTGAAATGGGTTGTGCTCCGGATCGATGTCGAGCGCCGCGCCGAAACTATGCGTGGACCAGCTACGGTTGGAGCCGCGCATCAGCCTGACCATCAGCGAGCCGCCGGTGAGATGCAGCCGATGCGCCTCGATCTCGCTTTGTGTTCCATAGAGCTTCTTGATCCCGAGTAGCGCCTCGCCGAACGCGTCGCGACATTTCTTGTGGAATCTGAGCTTCGTCACCGGCGGTCCCCATGAGTAGCGCATGGCGTAGGGCGGAACGAGATCGACGATATTGTCCTGCTCCCATTTGGGATTCATCGAACTGTGAAGAACAGGATCGCCGTAGAAGGCGATCAGTTCCTCGCTACGTTCGCTGGGCCATTGCATGTTGCTTGTTCCTTTCGTGTGAGTGACAAGGTCTGCGGAGACGGGATGCGGGGTTTCAGAAGAATTCGATGACGACGGCGAATCCTGCGCCGCCGCTTCCGCCGGCGCCGCCGGAGCCGCCGTTCTGAACGGCCCCGCCGCCCCCGCCGCCGCCGCTGGGGAAACCGCCTGCGCCGCCTGCGCCCGCGACGGTCAATCCGGATGCGCCGCCGCCGCCGCCCCCGCCCGGTTGCGACAGGGAGCCCGTCAGACTCGCGAAACTGCCGGGCCCGGCGCCGCCATTGACCGCGCCGCCGGCGACGCCGGCCGCGCCGACTGTTGCGAAGGATGGGGCATAGAATCTTCCGCCTGCGCCGCCGGAGGAGGCGGCGTTCGTCGCGTTGACGCCGCCGCCGGAGCCGCCGCCGCTCGAGCCGTAATAAGAAACGCCGCCGGTGGCGCCGGCTGCCCCCGTTGCAGGACTTCCGCCGCCGCCGGACGCCCAGTTCGCGGTCGTCACGGTCGCCGCCGTCGCGCCTGAACCGCCGGCGCCGATACTGCTGCCCGGCCCCGTCCCTGCCGTCGCGCCCGACGCATTGGTTCCGGCGCCCGCATGATTGCCGCCGCCTCCGCCGGCCGACGCCACACCAATGCCGCCGCCGGATCCGCCGCCGCCGCCGAAAGCTCGAAGCAGCGCGCCGAACGCTGTGTCGCCGCCCGTGGCTCCATTGGCGCCTGCCGTAGAATTCGTCGCCTGAGAGGCGCCGCCCGCGCCACCCGCGCCGATCGTGACGGACTGAGACGCGCCGATCGCGGACGCCGGAAACATGCCGCGGGCCCAGCCTCCGCCACCGCCTCCGCCGCCGCCGACGGCGGCGACGCCCGCCGCGGCCTTCGCGCCGCCTCCGCCTCCGCCGCCGCCGCCGAAGAGAATGACGTCGACGAACCGCACGCCAGGCGAAGGCGTGTAGACGCCGCTGGCCGCGAAGGTCAGGATTTTCGTCGGACCGCCGCTTGGAAAGGAAACAGAACCGACGTTCCGGTCAATCACGAGGCTGTCGCGCCACTGCGAGCCGTCGGCTGAAACCTTGATGCGAAAGTTGTCGTCGCCCGTGAGTCCCGTTTCCGCGCGGCCAGAATAGTTCGACTGATAGATCTGCGACACCGTACGCGTCGCGGTCTCCTTATTGAGCGTAAGCCGCAGATCGCCGCCGCCGCCTTCGGCCGCGCTCTTTGCGGTGAAGAGCGCGGCGTTGATTTTCGCGGCGAGCGGCGTTGTCTGATCTGCGCTGGTTCCCACGCCGAGGCGCGTGAGATTTTGCAACTCCCTCACGCCGGCGCCGAGGTCCTTCCAGCTCGCGCCGTCGAAAAACAGCAGAAGCGATTCACTCGCGACGTGAAGACGCCAGCCTGCCTGCGGCTGCAAAAACGTCCACCCACCCGCGAGAAAAGCGGCGATTTGGTAGTCCCTGCCGGCGAAGAGACCCGTCGCGCCGGGCCCGATCAACAGCCGGTCGCCTTCGGCAGGCGAAGACGGCGCAGCCGACACATTTCGCGCCGACACCGAAAGTTGAACGAGCGCGTCGAGCAGCGTCAGCGCTTCATTGTGAGTTACATGCTTCTGAGCCTGCGCCGCGTCGAGCAACGGCAGCGCAAGATGAGATGTTCCGGTCATTCAAATCTCCTGCACCTTCACCACGCCGGTGAAAGGAAAGCCGCGACCGACAGTGGCGCTCAGCTGATAGAGGGAGAGGGAGAGCGTGCTTTGCGGCGCGCCGAAATCGGCAAGCTCCTGCGGCGCGGGATAGAGGATCGACGGCGTCGCTGCCGTGAGGCGGCGTACGCCAGCAGGTAAAGCGATCTCCGCCTCGTAGGATTCGCTCGTCTCGCCAAGTGGAATGTCGAGCGCTTGCCAGGCGTCCGCGTTCTCGCGACCGCGTCGCACGAAGCCGATGAGGATTCCGTTGTTGGTTCTCACGGCGCGCGGTTTCGTCGGCGCGTAGGGCATGAGCGTCTTGCCCGTCGCCTCAATCGTGGCCCGCACATAAAGCGGGTCGGCAAAATCGCGATCCGCCGGACCGATCGCATATGTGATGGGCGCGCCGATTTCGGAAACGTCTCTGGCAAGGGGCGTCAGCGCGTCATTCAGGAGCACGACCGTCGAACCTGCAGGCGCGCTCCGCGCAGCGAGATGTTCCTCGCCGCCGAGGCCGCGGATCAGGCGCGACAGCCGCCAGGTGGTTGCGTCTATGAGTTCCGCATTGGCGAAGGAAATTATCTCCCAGGCGCCATCGTTCCCTTGGATAGCCAACGCCGTCTTGCCGCCGAGCGCAGTCAGATCGTCGACGGAGGAGACTCGCCCTGCCGAGAATCGCACCCTCACGCTCGATCCGCGATCGAAGCGTCCGACAGGACCGGGCGGCAACACATCGAGCGTCTCGCCGATCATGGCGCGCTTTTCGATCAGACCAACGTTCTGGCTCGACCCGCCAGCTATTCTGATAATAGCGAGCGCGCCCGGCCAGGGATCGGCGAAAGCGGCGACATAGGAGAGGGCCGGCGTATCCCGAACGATCGCCAGATCGAGCACGACAATATGCGGCGGCCCCTGTATTTTCGGTCCTGTAAGGGCGGCCGGGGCAAGCCTTGGCGCCGGCGCATCATAAACGCGCTGATCGACGGCGCGCGCGGAAATGCGTCTCGCGACGCCATCCGTGATCCGCTGGATTTGGAATAGCCGCCCGGACTCAAGACGCAAAATGTCTCCCGGTTGCAAACCGACGAGGCCCGGACGCAGAGTGAATTCTGCGGTTTCGCGTCCGGCCCAGATATCCTGCAGCCACACATCGACCGCCCTCTGCGCGGCCTCCCGATGCAGCATGACCGCCGCCTGCGCATCGCTCTGGCGCGCGGAGCGGCCTTCAAGGCGTCGCGACAGAACCCGGGCAAGCTGGAAAGTGTTTTCGGAGTCGGCGTAAGTGAGCGCGATCTCCCCCGGGAGTTCGCTCTCCTGCGCCCGCGTGACGGTGATGAGCGACATCCCCTTATCGGCGACGAGGTCGTCGTCGGAAAGTGTCGTCGCAGGCTTGCGACGGCGGTCGACGAAAGTCAGCTTGCCGCCGCTGACGACAGCGTCGAAGCAGTGAAGCGTCGCGAGCGGCTCTATCGCGTCGCGCGGCGACATTGGCCTGTCGAGCACATAGCCGTCGACAAAGCCGACGACGTCCGGGCGCTCGGTGACGAGGCCCGGCGTCGCGACGGCCCCAGCCAGAGTCGTCACGAGGCGGTCGATCGGCGCGCCTTCGAGACGGCCGTTGAGCCAATGTCCCGTTCGCCAGTTCGGTCCGTCGCTCCATTCCGAGGTTTGCGTTGGAAAGGCGGGAAAAGGCCGCGCGTCCCAGCACCAGATATGAATGCGGTCCGGATCGACCATCCACCCGCCATAGACGTTCGACCAGGGATTGGCCGTCGCTCCGCCGGGCAGACGGGGATCGAAATGCGTCATCATCGCTTCGATGAAACGCGCCTGTATCAGATCATCGCGTCCGTCGCGCGAGAAATAGGGAAGGCCGCCGTCGCTCGAATGCGTGTCGGGGAAGACATTGGGCGCGTTCGCGCCGCGGTCGACCGCGGGGCAGCCCGTCTCCGTGATCCATATTGGCTTCGACTGGGGAACCCACGCAGTAGGTTGCCCCAGCTCCACGCCGCCAACGCGCTCGTAGTGCTGCTGTGACCAGAACGAGACCAGATCCTTCTGACGAAAGACCCATGGCTTGCCGAGGCCGTCGGTGATCGGCGTTCGGCTTTGCGCCCGCCGGGCGTTCGCGTCGGCGTAATACCAGTCATAGGCTTCGCCGCTGGCGACGCGCGATGTGAGATAAGGCAGATCATGGACGCCTGTCGCCAGTTGCGCGTCGAGATGCGCGTCTCCGTCGCGCCAGTCCGAGAGCGGCCAATAGGCGTCGACGCCGATGAAATCGACGGCCGGCGAGGCCCATAGTGGATCGAGCGGAAAGCGCACCTCGCCGGCTTCCGGAACATGTGCGCCATATTCCGTCCAGTCGGCGGCATAGGAGACTTTTGTCGACGCGCCGAGGATGGCTTTAACTTCTGCGGCCAATCCCGCAAGTGCGGAAACGAACGGGTATTGTCCGGCGCCCGAGCGAACCCGGGTCAGTCCGATGAATTCCGAGCCAATGAGAAAGGCGTCGAGACCAGAGTTTCGGCAGAGATTGGCGTAGTGCAGAATAAAGCTGCGATAACCGGCGGCAAAGCTGCTGATTTGCGTGGCGGCGTCAGCGGTTTTGTCGGGCGAACCTGTGCGGCCCGGAGCCGGATCGCAAGTTATCCGTCCACGCCACGGGAAAGCTGGCTGCCCGCTGACGCCGCTATAGGGATCAGGCAGGGCGTTGCCCGGCGCAATATCCATCATCACGAAGGGATAAAAGACAACCGAAAGGCCGCGCGCCCGCAGATCGCTGATCGCGGCCATAACGGAGGCGTCGCTCGGCGTGCCGCCGTAAGCCGCCCGTCCGTCGATCTGCGACACCAGTCTCGCTGTCGCGCGGTTGTTGTTTCCCACGCTCCAATCGGGGGGCCAGGATGTTCCGAAAAGGTAATTGAACTGGCCGATGGTTTTGAAGCGGGAGTCGACGCGCGGTGCGATCGTACAGCGCCCGGCCCGCAGATCGTCGCCAAACCAGGCGACGACGAGCGCCACGCTTCGCAGATTGGGACAGAGCGCCTGAAGCGCGTCGATAGAGGCTTCCCAGTCTGTTTTGGCGGTCAGCTGGTGGCGATTTTCGGCATTGGTCGCGCCAGCGGACCAGAAGTTGAGTTTCAGATTCGGCAGATAGCCCGCTTCGCTGGCGCCGGGGATCAGATCGATGGCGCGGATCATCTCGCCAATGCCGGCAACCGGCTTCACGACCTCGAAGGTGAATTGAGGGATGCGATTGCCGAAGGACGCGAGCGGAAGATTCTCGAAAACGACATAGGCGAGTCCGCGATAGGCCGGCGCTTCGCCTCCGCCTTCCTTGGCGACGATCAGCGGATCGGGCTCCTGATCTTCTCCACCGGCATGGATGCGGATGGGAAGTGCGGTCAGATCGAGTTCGGAACCATCGGCCCATATGCGACGCAGGAAAGCGATTGAGCCCTCGCAAAGGCCGATGGCGAAATTTGCAAAATAGGAATAGGTGACGTTTGTCTGGACGGAGCCCCCGCCGCCCCCGCCACCGCCCTTGCCGCCACTGTTTGAAGACGTGTTCTCGTACGAAACATTGGTCGTTTCGAGAAAGCGCGTTGACCAGATCATCTGGCCGCCGATGCGTGCGCGTCCGTAGACGCGCGGAACGCCCGCGCCTTCCGTCGACGTCACGCCATCCATGGATTTCAGGCGAGGCCCGACGTTGAAGCGCGAGGTCGGCGAGGATTGCGACCCGGCGTCCAGAAGAGATCCGCCAACTGTTCCGGCGATGCGGCCCAGGGTGGACCCGACCGGTCCGCCGATCGCGCCGCCGACGGCGGAGCCGACCGTCTGAAGAACCAGTGTGGCCATGCGTGTCTCATGAGGTTGTAAGCTGGCGTCAGTCGATCACGCCGGGAAAGGAGAAAGCCGCCACGAGCCGCTTGCCCCAGGACCCGATGGCGACTTCGGCCACGCAGGCGCCGCTATGAGCGTGCGTCATATGCGTCTGTGAGGTCGCAATGCCGAGATGCTTGGCGGGCAGGTGATCGCGAAAGCGAAAGACGAGCACGTCGCCGGCGCGAAACCGATCGACAGGTGTGGACGTGAAATGTCGGCCGGCGGCGTCGAGCAGCGTCTCGAAGCCGAGCGTCTCCGCCCAGTCCGGCGTATAGGGCGGCGCCGTTTCCGGCTCGTCGCCAATGATCTCGCGCCAAACGCCGCGCACGAGGCCGAGACAATCGCAGCCTACCTGATTCAGCGACGCCTGATGCCGATAGGGCGTTCCGATCCAGCGGCGCGCGGCGGCGACAATTGTTTGCCGTTCGAGGCTCATCGGAACAGGCTCCCGCCATCCATCGCCAGCGACTGCGAACCCGGATAAGCGACAAGCTGATCGTTTCCGGGCATGTGCGGGAAGCCCCTGAAATTGACGATATTGCTGAATTTGTCCCGGCAAGTCGTCGACGTCTTGTCGCAACCCGCCGTAAGCGTGACGGCGTCTCCCCCCGTGATCGCCGAGCCGGGTTGCGACCACAATTCGACGGCCGCTTGCGCGCCCGATTCCATTCGATGAGATTTGATGACGAAGGTCGCGCCTGCGTTGCCGCCCTGCAGGAACCTCAACGTCCCGCCGGTCAGGTAACCCGTCGGCGAAGCGCTCGCGAGATTTAGTCGCAGCACGCCCCCTGCGGCGGCGACGATCGAGCCGGCGACCGAGTAGTTGGCGAGATTGATCTTGCATCGCGCGTCGCCCAGATCGGCATCGCAACCGCGCTGAAAAGTGCGGCCCTGCGGCTGATCGAAGACATGCGCGCTCGATCGCAACTCGGCGCTGAACGCATGCTCGCCCCGGCGCACCTCGCCGATCGAGGCGACATCGAGGAGCGTGCGATCCTCGATGTTCGACCAGTCGACGAGCCAGATCTCGACGGAAGCGCCGTCGTAGAGACCATTGACCAGATCGCCTTCCGAAAGACTGTCGCCGGAAAGAGCGCCAACGGCTTCCGTTGTCGTAACGGCAAGGCCGAGGCTCGATTCCGCCTCGCTCGCCGACAGGCCCGTATGGGCGCGAAAGGTGACGCCGTTGAACGTCAGGTCGCGATCATGATCGGTGAAGCCAAGAATGCTCCCGTCGCGACGGGCGATACGCCAGCAGTGACAGAATGTCGTCGCCCGTTGATCGAGCCTGGCTTGCATGGATGTCGATATATCGAGCATGAGCAGCCCTCAGATTGAAACTTCGAGGATCGGGATTTTTGGAATGGCGCCGGCCTCGAAGGCCTGCATGTCGATCTCCAGGTAATCCGTGTCGAAACGCACCGGCACATCGAAATGAAAGCCGGCCGTCACTGTCGCGCCTGAAGGCGGCGCGGCGCCGAACGTTACGAGCCCCGTCGTCCCATCGACTGAAAACTGAGAGCCGGTCCTCTCCACTCCGTTCACAGCGATGCGCACGCTTCCCGCGACAGGCTTTGAGATGCTGCGAATATATGGCGCAAAGACTCCGCCATAGGTCTTGGTCAGCTGAAAGACGCGCTGCACGCCGTCGCCGGAGCCGATCTGCTGATCGCCCGGTCCGATGGTCGCGCCCGGGGCGCAGGATGCAAAATCCGCGCGGTCACGCCAGCGAAATCCATAAAGTCGTCCACGGCGCTCCTCGAAGAAGGCGATGACCTCGGCGAGCTGCGCAAGCGTCTTGACGCCGTAGCCTGCTTCGTATCGCCGGCGGGAATGCGCCCAACGCGCGTTGCGCGACTCCCGGTTGGAGCCGAGGGTGACGATTTCCGTGCGCCGCTCTGGCCCGCCGCGTCCGTTGAGTGAGACATCGAGCGGGAAACGCACCTCATGAAAGTCGCTCATGACCGAAACCCGTTAAAGCTGCCGTTGACCACGCGCGACGGCGCGCGCCAGCGCGCCTGTGATTTGCGCCTCGGATCGGCGAAAGCTTTCGACGTCCTGCGCGGCGATGTTAACCGTGACCGCAACGTGCGGGGCCCCTCCGCCGCCTTGCGCCGTGACTCCGAGCCGCCCGTCGGGACCGCGCGCGAGCGGCATGATGGCCTCGGCGCCGCGCTCTCCCATCAGGCCCATCGCGCCGCTATTGGAAAAATAGGTTGGGCTTGCCACGACGCCGCCCTCCGCGAAGGGCGTGATTTGCTTGCCGCCGCCGAAGGCGCCGCTGAACAGGCCTGAAAGACTGTTGGCGAGCCCGTCTGAAAGCGTCTGGGCTCCTTGCCGCAGCGCGAGCCGCGCCAGCGACTGGCCGATCGTGACAAGCGTGTCATTGAAGCTCTTGCCGCTGGAAGCGGCTGAGCCAAAGGCGTTGGCCAGTACTTTCGCGACCTTGTCGCCAGAGGAGCTGATCTGATCGAGGAGCGTCTTCGCCGAAGCCAGATCCTGTGTCGCGAGTGACGTCGATCCAGGAAAGTCTGAAGGGCTGTTGTTATTGACCATGCGATGAAACTCCATCAGGGAATGCGCGCATCAGCGCGTCGAGCGCGGCTCGGTTCATGGCGCCGGCGCCGCGTCCGTAAATTCCTTCCGCCGCGCGAAACACTTCGCGCGGCGTCATCGACCAGAAGTCATTTGGACTGAGCCGCAGGACGCCGAGGCCAAAGGCCATCGCGCGCGAAAAAGGAAAGGGCGCGCGGGGGAGGGAGGCGCGCGCCATGTCTTGCCCTGTTTCGTTCAGGCGTCCTGCGGCGACCGAGGGTTTGCGCCGTGCGTCTCCGGCTCGTCGCCGAATGTTGCGGCCAGGAGGTCGGCCGCAATCTGCACATAGGCTGCAAAGCCCCCCGATACTTTCATTCTCGAAACCTGATCATCGGTCAGCGTATGGCCGGCGCCGCGAAGTCCGCAGCCGATGATGTGCAAGATGTCCCTTGCGGAGAGCCGGTTGCTTTCGAATCTCTCGGCAAGCGCCACGAGATCGCTGGCGCCGAGCCCGTTCTCGAGTTCCGCGAGCGCGCCCAGCGTGAGGCACAGCGTATAGCTTGCGCCGTCGAGCATCGCTTCGATTTCACCCCGTTTGGAATTGGCCATCGCATTGTCCTCAAACCGCGGTGAAGTTCAGCGCGCCCGCCGAATCGAGAGTGAGATCGAAAGTGAGTTCCGCCGTGTGTTCGCCGCGATAATCGAGATTGGAGATCTGGAACGGGCCGGTGAGAATGCCGAGGCCCGGAATGACGATCTGCCAGTCGCGCGTCAGGCCGTCGAAAAACACCTGGCGCAAAAGAGCGTCCGAAGCCTGATCCTTGAATATGCCCGTTCCCGAGACGCTCGCGCGCCTGACGCCCGCGCCGCCGAGCAGCTCCCGCCATTGCCCGGCGGATTCCGCGTCTGTTACATCGACAGTGTCGGCATTGAGCGCGATACGGCGCGTGCGCAGGCCCGCGACGGTGACGAAGGCGCCGGCGCCGTCGCTTATTTTGAGAAGCAGATCCTTGCCTTTCTGGGCGGCCATCTGTGTCCTCTGTCCTTGTTAGAGATATTCGGTGGTCGCGCGGAAGATGACGGCGACGCGCGCGAAGCGGCCGCTGGCGTCGCGCTTCGTATCCATGGAGACGAAGCGCAGATCGATCAGACTGTGACCCTCGAGTGAGAGCGAAGTCTCATCGAGCAGCTCTGTGATTTGCTGCGCGACGCCGAGCGCCGGCCCGAGACCGCGTTGCGTCGAGACCACGGCGATCGTCATGAACTGCTCCGCGCCGCGTGAAAGAGCTCCGGACCAGTCGCGCATCTGCGCTTCCGTGAAGAGAGCATAGGGCGTCGCGGCGCCCTGCGGCGCCTCCTCGTAAGACTCTGGGGCCGCCCAAGGCGGCGATAAGCGGCGCGTCGGAAAGAAGGCGCGCGCGAATCGCCTTGCGGAGCGCGATGACTGGCGAAGCGCTCATCGTAATTCCCTCACGTGATTTCCTCGCATTGACACGAGAGAAAGCGACGACGCTCGTCGGCCTCCGTCACGCCCCTGATGAGAAGCTTGCGGCCTCGAAAATCGAAGCGCATTCCGCTCACCAAATCGCTGCGCCATCGGATCGTGACGACAGTTCGGCGGACTTGTTCGCAGCGTTGCTCAACGAAGGCCTGCTCTGCGCCCTGCGTTTCAATGCGAGCCCATAGTTGCGTCAGCGGCGCGAAATCGCGCGTGAAACCGCCCAGATCGTCAAAGACATCAACCGGCGCTTCGAGCGTAACCCGATGGCGCAGCGCGCCGATTTTCTCGCCGGCGGTCACGTCAGCCTCTGTCGGCGGAAAGGCGCCGCAAGCTGCGCAACGACATTTGGCATGCCGTCGTCCGTGTCATCGCCCCGCTTCTCTCGCCAATGAGCCACAAGCGACATGATGGCGCGGCGAAGCGGCTCCGGCGTCTGCGTGGGCTGGCCGCCGTAGCCGACGACGAAATCTATTTCTATTCCGTCGACAGGCCGGCCTGGCTGAAGCGGCCGGGTCTTGAAGATCAGCCTCCCTTCCTGGCTCGACGCGGGCGCGCGATAGGTTTCGGCGGCGACGGTCTGCGCGACATCCGCAGCGTCGAAAACCCGTATGGCGGATATGTTTTGAAAGGGCGTCAGTGGAATGACCACACGGCAATCGTCGGACGGCCATGCGTCCATGATGATCCGCCAGCCTTGCGTCACGAAGAAGCGTCGCGTGAAGGCTTCGAGCGTCATGCGCGCGGAAACGATGAGCGCCTGTATCAATTCGTCTTCGTCATTGGCGTCTTCGCGCAGCCACGCCTTCATTTCCGCGAGCAAAACGGGTTCGATCGCGGGCGCGCCGATGAGCATGGGTCGCATGCCGGCTCCTCGAAAATAGGGAAGGGGAGCCCGCGGCGCGCGTTGGCCGCGGGCGGAGACACGGTCAGGAAACGCCGAATTTCAGGAGCTTGATCGCCTCGAAATTCTGGACGCCGCCGCCGACGCGCTTCGTCGTGTAGAAGAGCACATATGGCTTGGCGGAGTAGGGATCGCGCAGCACTCGGATGCCCACGCGGTCGACAACGACATAGCCGCGCTCGAAATCGCCGAAGGCGATCGAGAGGCTGTTGGCCGCAGGGTCCGGCATGTCCTCGGCTTCGACGACAGGGAAGTTCATCAGCGACGCCGCGCCATCCGCGGTGACCGGCGGCGCCCAGATGTAATCGCCTGTCGTCGTCTTGAATTGACGCACTAGCGACTGCGCGCGCCGGCCCATGACGAATTTGCCGTTCTGGCGATAGCCGGCGCGTAGCGCGTAGACCAGATTGAAAAGAACGTCGGAAGGATTGTCGCCGCAAAGGCGCCGGAGACGCCGGTTGCGACATAGCCGATGTTGCCCCAGGTCCAGCTCGTGTCGGCCACGTCGTATAGGACAGAAATCCCTTCGGCTTGTTGACGCCGTCGCCGGCGACAAAGGCCGCGCCTTCCTGTTCGGCAAAGGCAATCTGTACTTCTTCGGCGATCCATTGCTCGATGTCGACGACCGCGTCGTCGAGCAGCGCCTGGGTCGCGGCCGGCATGGCGTAGATCTCCATGGCCGGGAAATTCATGTCGGCGATCTGCTGGTTTGCCGTCTGCGGGCGAGGATCGGCTTCCGCCACCCACCCCGCCGCCGGTCCGGTTGTCGAGTAGGCGCGACGCAGCGATTGCGTCGAAATTTCCTGTACGCTGGCGATGGCGCGGATGGGCGAGATTTTCGCGAGGCGGCGCAGGATCTCCTTCTCGGCTGGAACGGGCACGAGATAGCCGCCGTCGGCGCCCGACGTTCGCGACATCGCCTTGGCCTCGAGCGCCTTCAGGCCATTGGATTCGCCGGAACGCATGTAGGTGTCGAAGGCCGCTTTGTGCTCCCTTTCCGAATGATCGGCAGGCGCGGCGCCGCCGATGCGGGGGCGGGCGAGATCGAGCGCGAGGCGATCGAGGCGGCCCTTTGTTTCGTCGAGCGCCTGATCGATACGGGTGAGCTTTTCCTCGGTCACGGCATCGGCGCCCATGCGCGTCTCGATCTGCGCGAGCCGTTCGTCATTGGCTTCCTTGAAGGCGGAGAAGGCGCGGTTGAGGTCGCCGACGATTTCCTCGCCGGCTGATTTCATTTCAATGGATGACATGGAGATCCCAGGTTTGCGCGCGAAAGGCGCCGTCGGCCGGGGCCGGCGGTCGGCGATTCTTCGTGCGTGCGGACAGCCGTCCAAGTGGATCGATCCGCGCCAGACGGCGACGACGCGGATGGATTAGCGCTTTTAGCAGGCGCTGTTTTGCAGCAACTGCAACCGATGCTGGAAGCGGAGCGCTGCTTCCTGCATTTTCAGCCGCGCGAATACAGCTTCGCGGGCGGCGCTCGTCTGGACCGGAGTCCGCTTTACGGCGCTGATGCGCGCCTGCGTCAGCATTGGAAACGTCACGACGGAGATTTCCCAAAGATCGATTTCGGTGAGGCGGCGCAAGCCGCTCTTTCTGTCGGTCGTCGCGGCTTTGGCGCGAAAGCCGATGGAGAGGCCGTCGACTGCGCCGCCGCGAATGAGCGACAACGCTTCTCTCGCGCGCGCCACCGAAAGATCGAGGCGCCCGGAAACTTTCAGCCCTTTGGCGTCCTCGACGAGTGAGGTCCAGACGCCGATCGGCTCGGCGGCGTTGTGTTGCCAAAGCATCTTGACGCCGCTCGCGCCACGACGGGCGAGCGAGCGCGTGAAGGCGCCGGCCATCACGATGTCGCCGCCGGTGTCGGCCACGCCGAAGAGCGAGGCGTAGCCCTCGATCACGCCGCCGGCGCTCGTGTGCGCGAGGGGAAGAGTGCGCGCTTGGTTTCGCCCCGTCCATCACGGCTCCTCCGGGTGCATCGCGCTGCGCGCATAGGCCGGCATCGGTATCGGCGCATGCGCGAAGGCCGCGAAGATTTTCCCTCCGCGCCGGGCGAAAGGCAGTCTCAATTTCAGGTGTTTCATGGGTCGCTTCCACAGCGTCGGTTGAACCGGGCGCGCGC
The DNA here is from genome assembly GCA_963717565.1 of uncultured Alphaproteobacteria bacterium. GTDB lineage: Bacteria > Pseudomonadota > Alphaproteobacteria > Rhizobiales > Beijerinckiaceae > Methylocystis. Next base: position 179,527 of record CAVQWJ010000011.1, on the reverse strand, counting down.
GTCGGTCGCGGCGGCGCTTCGCTCGCGTCGCGCATGGCGAGATGCGCGTTTCGCGATGACCGGAGTAAAAGCGCGGGGCAAGATCGCCGCGCTCAAGAATGGCGTCTGGGGCTTTTTTTAGAGTGAAGCAGCCTCCTTTCACGACGCGTTCCCATTCGGTTCGCGTTACGCCGCGAGGGCTTCCAGCAGACCCGCGTTGCAGTCGAAATCATCAAGACAGCTTTTTCTCTATTGCGTCGAAGACCCTTGTGAAAACCTGTACGATGGCAGGCTGGTCCGCTTGCGCGTCCGGGCCAGGGAAGAATGCTATCCGGGAACGGTTAGCCTTCCAAAGTTTTTGGAGTTCTTCGGCAGGATCAGGGCCCTGCAAAACAGAATTGAGAAAATTTCTTAGAGTTGCGAAGTCTTCTCTTTCATATCCTTCGATCCCGTAATTAATTGCTCCGTCAAGAATGGCGTCGGAGTCATTTTGCGAGAAGCGTGGGGTGTCCCGATAGAGAGCGACATCGAAGCCAACGCAAAAGCCTTGGAACTCTCTTGGAGGGTTAATGCCCATCGCTTTACCACTAGACCGAGATTTCGAAGCGGCGTTTTGGGAACTTAGTCGGTTCTGCTGTGCGACTCTTTGTTGATCTCGAAACGTGATCGCACGAGCTCGAGGAGTTTGCGGCAGCTCCCGCGTTGCCCACGAAACGGCGAAATCGCAGCTCTCGATGCACGCCAGATTTCACGCAGCTGCTCTTCGGAATAACTTTCTGACAGTATCAGATCAAGAAAATCTCTCGCAACGACCCGTTGTTTCGGATCAAGCGATTCCCAGCCATCATCTATCATCTCTTCAACAGAGGAATAGAGATCTTCGGCATATTGCAAAAAAAACGCAGTGAGGTCATTGAATTCCGGAGGATTATCAAGCTTCGCCATGTCTATCGACCCCGTGGCTCTGAGGGATTATTAGGGTATGCAGTGAGAATAAAAAATCCCTTTTTCAATCTCGGGTCGTGCTGGATTACTACGACAACGCCAGTTGTCTCGCGAATTGTAACAGGGTCCCGGAACCTGCGTCTATAGCTCTCATATCCCGTGGTGCGATCGCCGACCCCGCCGGCGCGCGCGGCTGGCTCGGGGAGTAGCGGCGTTCGAACCCGCCGCCCCATTTCGCGAAAACGCCATCCTTCGGCGCGGGGCCATAGCCAACCGCCTCGCGCTGTTCGTCGAGCGTGAGGAAGCTCGCCTTGCCGATGCGATCCCATTCGCTTGCGCGTTCGGTCGCGAGGGCTTCCAGTCGATCCGCGTTGTAGTCGAGGCGAAAGGCGCCTTAGCCGGGTTGCAGCCAGGCCTGAAAACTCTTCTGCACGCGGATGACGAGCGGCAGCGCCGTCTGGCGCCAGAAGGCGCGATTGGCCTCCGCGTAATTGGCGAAAGGATTGTCGCCCGGCAGGCCGAAAATCAGCCGCGGCACACCGAAGGCGAGCGTGATCTCGCGGAGGAATTCGGTCAGGAAGGGGACTCGCCAATTTAGAATTGCGAGTCGACGCTCAAGCGGTCCTTTTTTCTATCGCTTTGAGCACCCTTGTGAAAACCTGAACAATCGCGGGTTGATCTGTTGGCGCGTCGGGGCCCGAGAAGAATGCGATCCGAGGAAGCGTCCTTTTCCAATATTCATTCAACTTGTCTGCCCGGTCAGGTCTCTCCAGCACGTTGATTAGAAAGTCTTGCAAAATTGCGAGGTCTGTTTGCTCCCACCCGTCAAGGCCATAATCGATGGCGCTAGCTACGAGAGCGTCAAAGTCTCCCTTCGACCTGCTCGGCATGTCTCGATAGAGGGATACATCGAAACCGACGCAAAAGCTCTCGAATTGTTCGGGGACGAAAATGCTTTTCATAGAATTTCTCCTTTAGATCAGAGAAGGGGAAAGCGGTGATCACCGAAAATCCTCTCTCTACCTTTGGGTTCTTGATAATCACTAACGCTGCGCCGAACGTGTCTCGAATGCCTATGAATGCACCTCGATCCCATGGGCGATCGGTGAAAGCTTCGAAGCCAGTGCGAGCGTCGGAAGGCGCCGTAGCCGGGTTGCAGCCAGGCCTGAAAACTTTTCTGCATGCGGGCGCCAGATTGTTGCTTAGGATGTCTTCCAGTAACGATCAATCAGCTGCAGCAGGATATGCGGATCAGTCTCGACATCCTCTGTACCGAGAAAATAGCTGAACTCAAGTCTGTCCGCGAAAAAGGTTGCTTCTATTCTGCAACCAACAAGGTCGAAGGAGACCTCCAATCCGTCGTCCACCTGTTGCTGTATGCGATACGATATCCCCTTCTTCCGCAAGAGCGAAAGGAATTCTAGCATGCCCCGCGGCTGGCCCGGGGAGTAGCGGCGTTCGAAGCCGCCGCCCAACTTCGGGAAAACCGCATCCCTCGGCGCGCGGCCGTAGCCCACCGCCTCGCGTTTCTCATCGAGTGGAGGAACGCCGCCTTGCCGATGCGCTCCCATTCGCTGGCGCGCTCAGTCGCGAGGGCTTCGAGGCGGTCGGCGTTGTAGTCGAGGCGGAAGGCGCCGTAGTCGGGTTGCAGCCAGGCCTGAACACTTTTTTGCACGCGGGCGCCAAGCGGCAAATGGTCTGTCGCCAGAAGGCGCGATTGGCATTAATCGCCTCTCTCTGAGAATGGCGCGCGCTGGCGTCAATTGGAGGGCGGCGGAACGGGGTCGCAGGTGTCGTCATAAATGAGGATGTTGCCTTTGCCAAAAATTTGATGAAAAACCGGTGGGATTGGCGGATATATTCCGAACGCTCCTTGTTCCATTGTATTAGGAAACTGCATTTGGGCTCAAATCCATATTGGGCGTCAATCTCGCGCGTGAACATGTCCGTTTCGCGGACTTGCGAAATTCAGAAATATTGGAGTATCTCCCCATATTCGGCTTGAGCCCGCGCAATTCGATCCAACGTTTCGCTAGGCGAAAGCGCGCTGTGGAGAGAAAAGCCGATGGACATTAGAGGCCTCTATTATCAAAACTGACCTAAGTATTTTGAGGTTCGGACCAAATTCACTCGGGGTCGGTCTGGAAGCTTTGGATCATATCGTAACGCGAGCGCATCAGCTTGAGGAGTTCGCGGCAGCTGCCCTGCTGCCCGCGAAATGGTGATATTGCAGCTCTAGATGCACGCCAGATTTCACGAAGCTGTTCCTCGGAACAGCTGCCGGAAACCATTTCATCGAAGAAATCCCGGGCGACGACCCGTAGCCTCGATAGTGGGCGCCTGAAGCCGACAGCGGCTCCGGAAGTGTTCAGCTCCGCGTATCGGAGGCAATCTCCTGTTCCAGAATTTCCAAAACCTTTTTGAAGATTGACAGATAAGCAGTGTTTTGCTCGCCCGAGCCGGCGCGATCGAGGAATACCCTCGTCGGTTTGAAGCTCAACCAAAGGGACTCGAGGCGCGGCGCGGGATTCTCCCCGTTCAGGATTTTGGCGATGAAATCTCTCAAGCGGATGAGGTCTTCCAAATTATACACTGATAGCGACTCGTGGACCGCTGCAGCGAATTGCCTTTGCAATTCTTCCAAAGTTCCTGGCTTCGATCTGTCCCTGGTCAGCGCAACGTCCAAACCGATACAGAATCCTTCGAACTCACTTTGAGATCTGGGTTTCATTTGAGCTCCGGTTCAGTCGAATATTGGAAAGGCGGTGAGTACTGAATAGCCTTTTGGCTTTCGCTTGTCGTGTATGATAACCACTGCCGCTCCGTAAGTTACCCTGAAAAATATTGGAGCGTTCCGCTTCCATGAGTCCACTGTGTATGCCTCGCGCCCGGTGGGTGACCCGAACATGGCTCTCAATGCGGCGCGTCCGATCCTTCCCGCTGCGACTTCTGTGACGATTTGAAGGTTACGCGAAAGGATCGAGTTGACAAGCTTGTTCGCAGCCTCGACTGAGGGAAAGGTTCCCGCACGAGTGTCGCGTTGGATCAAAAACCCTAGCCGGTCATCGTAAGAGTTGCGGATTCTGTCCCTTAGCCATTCATCGGTCCGACCGACATGATCCTGTATCGCATGACCCTTGTGCACGCCTCCCTCCTCGTCGAGCAAATTGACAATGAAATCCCCGACCGACTGAATGAGGCCGCCGAGGCCAGCGTCGCTCACAACATTGGGATCTATGTTCAGCGCAACCTGTTCGACGTCGCTCAGCAGCGAAACAGAACCGGCCACGCCGCCCCCACCACCCCCGCCACTCGTCCACTGCCCACCTTCCGCCGACCCTGCTGGCGCGCGCGGCTGGTTCGGGGAGTAGCGGCGTTCAAACCCGCCGCCCCATTTCGCGAACACCCCATCCTTCGGCGCCGGCCCGTAGCCAACCGCCTCGCGCTGTTCGTCGAGCGTGAGGAAGCTCGCCTTGCCGATGCGGTCCCATTCGGTCGCGCGCTCGGCTGCGATTTTACCATCCGCTATCCGGATTGATGGGGAGGCCGATCTCATCCGGTAGCCGCATTTTATTGATGGGTCTGACGTGATTACGACGCGGACCCCAGGCCCAGCAGCAGCACGCCGAAGCCGAACGCGATTTCACGCGCGGCCGTCGGGGCCCAATACCGAACCTTAGCGAAGCTTTTTTGGATAGCTCCGAGCACCTTCGCGAAGACCTGAACGATTGCCGGTTGGTCTGGCGGAGCATCCGGACCTGTAAAGAAGTCGAAGCGAGGATGAGTGTTCCTCCAGAGGGTTCTCATTTTTGCCGGGCCGTCCGGCGCGGCGAGCACACTCGTTAAGAAGTCACGCAGAACCACGAGGTCTTGCCGCTCCCATCCATCCAGTCCGTAATCGATGGCGCTGGCGACGAAAGCGTCGAAGTCGCTTTTTGGGATGCGGGTGGCATCACGATAAAGAGCAACACCGAACATGGTGCAAAAGCTTCCAAACTGTTGAGGTGGTTGCGAGCCGGTCATGTTTCTACTCCTTCAAATCGAAAAAGGGGAATGCTGTGATGACGGAGAAGCCATTTTTGCGCTGCAAATCCTTCTAAATCACTACGGCAGCGCCTAACGTATCGCGGAAACCTATGGGGGCGCTGGGATCCCATCTGCGATACGTGAACGCCTCAAAGCCGGTGGGCGATTTGAACCGTTTGGCTAGCATGGCTGAGCTTTTAGGGGGCCCTTGAATTACTTGATCTACCAAGGCGCGATTTTCTGCCAGAACCGAGTTTATAAGCTTGTTCGCTGCCTCGAGCGAGGGGAATGTTCCGGCGCGGCTGTAACCGCCGCCTGCGAAGCGGTTGCCCCAAATCGACGCCCGTATTCGGTTGATCAGATAGATTTGATCCTTGCCAACATGCTCTTGTATTGCATGTCCGCCGTGCGCGCCGCCCTCTTCGTCCGCGAGATTGACTAAAAAATCCGCGACTGAGTGAAGTAGGTCTCCCAGTCCGGTATCGGCCGCTACATTTGGGTCAATGTTCAGCGCAACCTGTTCCCCGTCGCCAGCAATGAAACAGAGCCGGTCACGCCGCCCCCACCACCCCCGCCGCTCGTCCACTGTCCACCCTCCGCCGACCCTGCCGGCGCGCGCGGCTGGTTCGGCGAGTAGCGGCGCTCGAACCAGCCGCCCCATTTCGCGAAAACGCCATCCTTCGGCGCCGGGCCATAGCCCACCGCCTCGCGCTGTTCGTCGAGCGTGAGGAAGCTCGCCTTGCCGATGCGATCCCATTCGCTTGCGCGCTCGGTCGCGAGGGCTTCCAGTCGATCCGCGTTGTAGTCGAGGCGGAAGTCTCCGAAGCCCGGCCGCAGCCAGGCCTGAAAACTCTTCTGCACGCGGGTGACGAGCGGCAGCACGGTCTGGCGCCAGAAGGCGCGATTGGCCTCCGAGTAATTGGCGAAAGTATTGTCGCCCGGCAGGCCCAGAAGCAGCGGCGGCACGCCGAAGGCGAGCGCGATCTCGCGCTGCCAAGGAATTCGGTCAGAAATGGATGGGGAAGGACTTGCCAATATGGAATTGCGAGTCGACGCTCAAGTGATCTTTTTTTCTATTGCTTTGAGCACCCTTGTGAAAACCTGAACAATCGCGGGTTGATCTGTTGGCGCCGCGGGGCCCGAGAAGAATGCGATCCGCGAGCGGCTAGCCTTCCAGAGTTTTTCAAGTTCTTTCGAAGGATCTGGGCCCTGAAAAACAGAATTCAGGAAATTTCTTAAAACTTCCAAGTCACCCCGTCCATTGCCTTCGAGCCCGAACTCGATTGCACGATCGAGCAACTTATCGCAGTCATTCTGCGGCAGACGAAATGTATCCCGATAAAGAGCGACGTCGAAGAGAGCGCAGAAACTGTCGAACTGTTTTGGAGGGACCATAGCTTTACTCGTTCACGTCGAAAAACGGAAATGCAGTGAGGATTGAATAACCTTTTGGAACTTTAGGGTTCCTTGAGATCACGACTGTGGCCCCAAATGTGTCACGAAAGCCTATAGGCGCACTCGGGTCCCATGGCCGTTCGGTGAACGCTTCAACTCCGGTGGGGGAAACCCACGTCGTTTGATGAAAATGATGCTACGCAAAAAAGGATCGAAATCAATCTAAGGAAGTCGGCGCAGCTTCCGTCATTTCCGCGAAATGGTGATATCTCAGCCCGGGTGCTCTTCCAGATAAGTCTCAGCTCAGCTTCGGTGTATTTGCCGCTCAGGAGGTCGTCGAGATAATCTTTGATGATCTTACGTTGTTCAATGGGGGTATGGCCTATTGCATCCTCGATCAGACCCTCGCCATCAGGGAAGAGTAAGTCGAAATCCTGGTGGAAAAACGCAGTAAATGTTACGAACTCGTCGGGAACAGGCATGGTCAAAGATTCCTCGGTTTGTATATCGGATATGCCGTCTTGATGCGAAAGCCGCGCGGGGCGTTTTTGTCTCCGACGATAACGACACGAACACCATAGGTCGTGCGGATCTCAATCGCTGCGTCATATTTCGGCAGATAGGACTGATAGCCTGTTGGCGTGCTGAACCATGCCTCTGCCACCCCTCCGCCAATCAATCCGTCGATAATATCCCGAACCAACTGTTGGTTCAACGATAGCGTTGCATTGACAAGTTTGTCCGCTGCGGTCAAAGAGCTGAATGAACCGATTTCGTCTTTCCAGACCCAGACCCCTAAGAGTTTCTTTACAGTATCCCGCGTTGCGTTCTTGAGTTGCGCGTCACTCTTGCCCACGTGATCCCTGATTGTATGCCCTTTGTGATTTCCTCCCTCCTCATCGAGTAGATTGACGAGGACCTCCGCGACACTCTGAAAGATGCCGCCGAGCCCCACATCGCTAGCGACATTCGGATCTATATTCAGCGCAACCTGTTCCGCGTCGCTCAGCAGCGAAACAGAACCGGCCACACCCCCTCCACCCCCGCCGCTCGTCCACTGCCCACCCTCCGCCGAACCTGCCGGCGCGCGCGGCTGGTTCGGCGAGTAGCGGCGCTCGAACCAGCCGCCCCATTTCGCGAAAACGCCATCCTTCGGCGCCGGGCCATAGCCAACCGCCTCGCGCTGTTCGTCGAGCGTGAGGAAGCTCGCCTTGCCGATGCGATCCCACTCGCTTGCGCGCTCGGTCGCGAGGGCTTCCAGTCGATCCGCGTTGTAGTCGAGGCGGAAGTCTCCGAAGCCCGGCCGCAGCCAGGCCTGAAAACTCTTCTGCACGCGGGTGACGAGCGGCAGCACGGTCTGGCGCCAGAAGGCGCGATTGGCCTCCGAGTAATTGGCGAAAGTATTGTCGCCCGGCAGGCCCAGAAGCAGCGGCGGCACGCCGAAGGCGAGCGCGATTTCGCGCGCCGCGCCAGCTTTCGATTCCGCGAAATCCATGTCCTTGGGCGAGAGCGACAGGGCGCGCCAGTCGAGTCCGCCTTCGAGCAGCAGCGGGCGGCCTGCGTTGTCGGCGCCGGAGAAGTTTTCTTCGAGCTCCTGTTTCAGCCGGGTGAACTGTTCGTCGCTCAGATGGGCGCCGTCCGGGCCGGAATAGACGAGGGCGCCCGAAGGCCGCGCGGAATTGTCGAGCAGCGCCTTGTTCCAGAAGCTCGCGGCGTTATGCGTATCGAGCGCGACTTGGGCGGCGGCGAGCGGCGAGAAACCGTAGTAATCGTCGAGCGGATGAAACAGGCGGATGTGCAGGATCGGCTCGATCCCCTCGCCCTGCATCACGTAACGGGCTTCCTCGCCCTGCGCGCGATAGACGAATGCGGCGGGCCAGCCGTTGCGGCCGGGCTCGACGCGCATGCGGTCGGGGCGCAGCGCATAGAGCTCGCGCAATTGCCCGTCGAGCAGAACGGATTCGATATAGGCGTTGCCGTAGAGCAGCAGATTGGCGCAGATCGCCTCGATGAAGGAGACGCAGGTGTCGGTCGGGTTCGGCCGCTCGATCAGCGCGAGCAGCGGATGGTCGGGAACGTCCCCGGCGCCTTCATAGAGCAGCCAGGGCACGGAGGCCGCGGCTTCCGCGACCATGCGCACGCAGCGATGGCCGACGGCGTTGCGTTCATAGCCTTCGCGCGTCAGCGCCGCGCTGTTGCGCGCGGTCCATTGCGGCTGGCCGATGGAATGCATGGCGAGCAGCTTCGCCGCGCGCGAGGCTTTCGCTTCACGCGCGGGCGCCGCCGCGCCGAAGAGGCGCGTGAAAAATGAGGGCATGTGGGGGAACCTGAGAGGGAAAAATGTTGTCTGGAGAGACGGCCTCGTCCTTCGAGACGCGAGCTTCGCTCGCTCCTCAGGATGAGGCCTGGCTAATCGGGCAGAGGCAAAGAGCTCCTCATGCTGAGGAGGCTCAGCTCGAAGCAGGAGGAGCGCCTTCCGGTTCAAACCCGCCGCATGCGCGGTTCGGGCGCCTTGGGAGACAGCGCGAGCGCCGTGATCGCCCAGACCAGCGCGTCGAGACGATCGGGCGAGCGGCCGGATGAAAGTCCGTCGAGGCCGAAGTCGCACATCTCGTCTTCGAGATCCGGCAGGGCGCCGACATGTTTGACGCGGCCCTGTTCATAAAGCTGCGCGACAGGCGCCGCGCGCAGATATTTGCCGCGCGTCGCGCGCGCCATGGTCACGGGCGCCGCTGGGTCGGCCTCGTTGAGCACCGCGCGCACCATCTCGCCGCCCTGATTGACTTCGGCGACAAGCGCGTCGGCGGACAGACTGTGATAAAGCGCAATCGCCGCGCGCGCCCATTGCGCGGGGCGCGCGGCGGAGATCGTCGCGTCCTCGAGCACGTAGACGAATCCCGACGCGTCCACGCCGGCGGCGACGATGCCGCAATTGTCGGCGCGTTTGCCGGAGCTCGCCGGCGGATCGACCGCGACCACGATGCGCGACAGTGAAGGCGCCTCCTTCACGCGCAGGCTTTCGATCATCTCGCGCGTCCACAGCGCGTCCTTGCGCTCTTCGACGAGCTCGCCGTCGAGCTCCTGTCGCCCGAGCCGCGTGCCGGCATATTGCGAGATCATGGTTTCCAGAAAGGAGGGCGCCAGATTGGCGGCGTTTTCGCGGGTCAGCGCGCGGGTGAGCGCGGTGGCGGGATGGGCGATGAGTTCTTTCAGCAAAGGCGTCGGGCGCGGCGTCGTGGTCACGAGCTGGCGCGGCCAGTCGCCGAGGCGGAGACCAAATTGCAACATGTCCCATGTCTCCCTGGCGTAGCGCCATTTGGCGAGTTCGTCGCACCAGGCGGCGTCGAATTGCGGGCCGCGCAGGCTTTCGGGGTCTTCCGCCGAAAAGGCCTGCGCGACGGCGCCGGAATCCCAAACAATGCGGCGGCGCGAACTTTCCCAGCGCGGCCGGTCGCGCTTGCCATGCACGGCGAGAAGACCGGAAACGCCTTCGATCATCACGTCGCGAACATCGGCGGCGGTTTCGCCGATGAGCGCGATGCGGCCGATGGGACGCAGGCAGAATTGCTCACGGCGAAGCGCGAGACCCTTCACCCATTCGGCGCCGGCGCGCGTCTTGCCCGCGCCGCGTCCGCCGAGGATGAGCCAGACCCGCCAGGGCAGACCGTTGGCCGCGAGATCGGGCGGCCATTGATCCCTGCGGGCGATGAATTCCCAGTCATTGAGAAGCCGCGCGAGCTCGCGCGCGGAAAAATCGTCGAGCGCGTCATTCAGGCGCCCTTTCGACGCGCAATCGCTCAAGCCGTCGAGCAAGCTCCGCGCGGAGTTCGGCCAGTTCGCGGGGCGGCTCGTTGCTGGCGTCGGTTTCGTCATCGTCGCGCGTGGCGTCCTCCTGCAGGCCGCCGGCGTCGCGCCGCAGCCGTTTGAGCTCGGCGAGCGCCTTCACGAGCGTCGCCAGCGCGCGGGCGCTGCTTTCGATCGTTTTCGGCGCATGTTTTTCCAGCGCCGTTTCGGCGCGGGCGAATTCGCGTTCGACCGCGTCTTCGAGCCGCGCGATGAGACGCCCGTGATCGCGGGCGGGCGGCGGCGGTTGCGGCGGCTGCGGCGGATCCGCCTTGCGGGCGCAGGCGGAGGCGCGCATCGGCCAGCCATTGGCTTCGCGAAACCGCCGGAACTGCGCGGCGGTCAGTTTCAGCAGCGCGAGAATTTCGGCGATCGGCGCGCCGGCGTCATAGAGCAGGCGGGCCTGTTCGATTTTCTGCCGCGACGGCGGCGGGGTCTTTTTCGGCATGACAGCTCGCATCCCCTCCGTTTGCGGAAGAGGCTGGCCCCAAAAGGGCGGCGCGCCGCCGTCTCCCGGAAGGCGAGAGGCGGAAGCGCGCCAGGGCGGGGAGGTGAGGAGAAGCAGCCCCACCGCGCCGCTCAGGCGCAATTGTGGAGCATGTGCCTTGTGTAGCCGGGCAGCGTCACGCTGTCAAGAATAAAATCCTATTATCTGGAAAAAAGTCTTATCCCTCCTTTGGCCCGCTTTTCGAGACCCTATGCCAGAAGCGCGGGCCCCATACCTCCCCTTTACGGGGAGGTCGGCGGCCAGAGGCCGCCGGGTGGGGTTCGAGCCGCCACAGCCATGTGGGGCCTTGCTCCACCCTCCCCGCAAAAGGGCAGGGTTCACGGGTCGCCCCCTCAATACCGCGCCTTCTTCGGCCAGCGCTTCGGCCAGGTCCGGATAAAGTCCGGCGTGTCATCGTCGTCGACCTCCTCCTCGCTCGCCTCCACCTTGTCGCGCACGGAGACGCCGGCGTCGTGGACGCTGTCGGGGTCGCCGGAGATCAGCGGATGCCAGGGGGGCAGGGGCTTTCCCTCATTGCGCAGCACATAGGCGCAGGTGGGCGGCAGCCATTGGATGGTCTGGAGCTTGGCCAGCGTCAGGCGGATGCAGTCCGGCACATGCTCGCGACGGTTCTTGTAGTCGCCGCAGCGGCAGCTCTCCTGATCGAGCAGCTTGCAGGCGATGCTGGTGTGGTGGATCGCGCCCGTGTCCTCATCCTCGAGCTTGACCAGACAGCAGCGTCCGCAGCCGTCGCAGAGTTTTTCCCATTGCGCCCGGGTGAGGTCGGAGAGCGGCTTTTCCCAAAAGGGCGTTTCTGCGCCGCTTTTGCCTTTTTTTGAGGTCATTCTTTTTCCAGACGCCCTGTCCCGCCGCGCGAGCGGAGCAAAAGCGGCATTGCTTGGCTCGCCGGGCGTCGTCAAGTTGGTTTATATGGTGCTAGAATTACGCGCCGCCTTTTTAACCGGCGGCCAGGGAGTTGACGAGCCTTGTTCGAGCGTTTCTGGTCCTCGCCTTTCGTCAAGCGCATCAGGCGCATTCTGCTGTCCACGGACGCGCTCATCGATTCGAGCCTGTTCGACAGCGGCCGGCGCTCGCGCGAGATGTACGAGAATTTCTCCGCCTTCATGGAGCGGTTCCACGTCTCGGGTTTCGCCCGGCTCGGCGTGGAGCTCGCCTGCGAGGCGCTGACCCTCGGTCTCGTCGGCCTGATCGGCATGACGGCTCTGGCCGGTTCGGCCTTTCAGATGACCAGCGAGGGCGACTGGCTCAAGCAGAGCGATCTCGCCGTCACCTTCCTGGATCGCTACGGCAATGAGGTCGGCCAGCGCGGCATCAAGCATGACGACGCCGTGTCGCTCGACCAATATCCCGACTATCTCATCAAGGCCGTGCTGGCCACCGAGGACCGCCGCTTCTACGAACATTTCGGCATCGACGTCGTCGGCACGCTGCGCGCGCTCACGGTGAACGCCCGCTCGTCCGGCGTGGTGCAGGGCGGTTCTTCCATCACGCAGCAGCTCGCCAAAAATCTGTTTCTCTCCAACGAGCGCACCATCACCCGCAAGATCAACGAGGCCTTTCTGGCGCTCTGGCTGGAGCACCACCTCACCAAGCGCGAGATTTTGCAGCTTTATCTCGACCGTGTCTATATGGGCGGCGGCGCTTTCGGCATTCAGGCGGCGGCGGAATTCTACTTCGGCAAGTCGGTGAAGGACGTCACCCTCGCCGAGGCCGCGATGCTGGCGGGTCTGTTCAAGGCGCCGACGAAATACGCGCCCCACAACAATCTCCCGGCCGCCCGCGCCCGCGCCAATGACGTGCTCAACAATCTCGTCGCCGCCGGCTTCATGAGCGAGAGCCAGATCATCGCCGCGCAGCGCAGCCCCGCAACGCCCGTGGACCGCGCCCGCGAGGAAAGCCCGGACTGGTTTCTCGATTACGCCTTTGGCGAAATTCGCAAGCTCACCGCCAGCGGGAAGCTCGGCGACAATCGCGTGCTGACCGTGCGCACCTCGCTCGACTCCAATGTGCAGAAGCACACCGAGGAAGTGATCGAGAGAAATCTGCGCGAGCAGGGGCGCCAATATCACGTCAAGCAATCCGCGATGGTGGTGATGGAGCCCGACGGCGCCGTGCGCGCCATCGTCGGCGGGCGCGATTACGGCGCGAGCCAGTTCAACCGCGCGACCGACGGCTCGCGTCAGCCGGGCTCGTCCTTCAAGCCCTATGTCTATCTGACCGCGCTGATGAGCGGCAAATTCAAGCCGACGACCATCGTCACCGACCGGCCGACCTGTATCGGCAATTATTGCGTTCACAATTACAGCGGCGGCTATGCGGGTTCGCTGCCGCTCGCCATGGCGCTGGCGAAGTCGCTCAACACGGTCGCCATCCAGCTCTCCATCGCCATCGGCAATGGCAACGCCCGCGAGGGCCGCGCGAAGATCATCGAGACCTGCCGCAAGCTCGGCATCACCACGCCGCTCGAAGACACGCCGTCGCTGCCGATCGGCCAGAGCGACGTGATCCTGCTCGAACATTCCGCCGCCTATTCCTCCTTCGTGAACGGCGGCAAGCGCACGATTCCCTATGCGGCGGTGGAAATCCGCAACCGTCAGGGCGATCTGCTCTATCGCCACGATCGCGACACGCCGCCCCAGCAGCAGGTGCTGCCGCTCGACAAGGTCGTCGATCTCGCGACGATGATGAAAAAGGTCGTGGAGGAGGGCACCGCCCGCCGCGCCATCCTTGGCGAGGGCATAGACGTGATCGGCAAGACCGGCACCACCAACGGCTACAAGGACGCCTGGTTCTGCGGCTACAGCGGCACGATGGGCGGCTGTGTCTGGTATGGCAATGACGACAACGAGCCGATGAACAACATGACCGGCGGCACGCTGCCCGCGGGCACCTGGCACGACGTCATGGCCTATGCGCATCAGGGCGTTCCGCTGAAACCCATCGTCGGCCTCAAGCCGGAGTCGAAGCCCGACGTCGCGGCCGCCAATGGCGGCGCGGTGAAGCAGCTCGAACTCGGTGGCCCGCAACGCCCCGCGACGCTCACCAAGAGCGCGGTGCAGGCGCTCGACTCCATCGAGAAGAAGGCCAAGGCCGCCGTCGGCGACAAGCAGAGCATGCTGGCTCCGACGACGGTCGCGCAATGAAGGGTTTCGCCGCGTGAATCGCCCCTACGCCAAATATCTTCGCGCCGGCGCGGTGATGCTGGGCGGGCTGGCCATCGGCCTTCTCGCCACGGTGATCTCGCTTAATTCCGGCTATGGCTTCGACCCGCTGCGAGCCGGTTCATGGACGGCCTGGCCCGGCGTTGGCGGCCCCGACGTCGATCCCTATGCGCGCGCCGTGGTGGCCCGCTCGGGCGAGGCGCCGCTGGCGCGGGATCAGGGTCTCGTCTTCACGGCGACCACGGATGTGAACGGCGCGCCGCTGGATGGCGCCTGCGAATATTCGGTGGTCGATCCGGTCCCGGCCGCCCGCTACTGGACGCTGTCGCTCGCGACCCCGGACGGCGCCTTCATCGACAATCCGACCGGCCGCTACGGCTTCTCATCCGTCGACGTGCTGCGTCGGGAGGGCGGCGCCTTCGCCATCAACATCGCGCGCAACGCCCGTAGCGGCAACTGGCTGTCGCCGGGCGAGGCGCGCAAATTCATCCTGCTGCTGCGTCTCTACGACACGCCGCTCGACATCGAGGCGCGACCCGATCCGGACGCTTTTCCCAAGATTGTGAAACTCAAGTGCGCCTGACTCTTCCCGACCGATTCATCGACTATCTCCCCTGGGCGGCGGCGACTCTGCTGATCGCGGGCATCGTGCATGTCGTCTCGGTGCTTCTCATGCCGGCCGTGGCGCCGCACACGGCTTACGCCCGCGTCATCAAAACCGTTGGCGACATGGCCACCGACAAACTCGTGCTCCTGCCGGCGGCGGGTCCCGGCGCCGAGCCCCTGCCGTTCGAAGATCCCTCCTTCGCCGAGGGCGTCTGCGTCTATGATCTGTCGAAGGGCCTGCTGCGCGTGACCACGCCGGCGGATGGCGAGGATTTTCTGGCGCTTTCCTTCCTGACGAGCGGCGGCAGACTTTATCACGCCGTCACCGACCGCGCCGCGATCAAGGGCAGGATCGAAATCGTCATCGGCGACGAAAAGCAGATGGACGCGCTGCAAGGCGCAAGCGACGAAGCGACCCCGCAGGAAGTCCGCCTCACCTCGCCCACCAAGCGCGGCTTCGTGCTGGTCCGCGCCTTCGCCAAACGCTCGACCGAATTGCCGCGCGCCCGCGAGCGTCTTGCGGCGGTCAATTGCGCGCGGTTCGATCCGCCGAAGGACTAGCGGCGGATGGACCCTTGATTACCACGAGCGGTGGTCAGAGCCGCCGTTTGGGAATGATATCCGATGGAAGAGCTTCCTTTCCGGTCGATCCTTCACCCGACCGACTATTCCGAAAGCAGTCGATCCGCCTTTGCTCATGCGCTCAGGCTTTCGGTCGCCGCGCGCTGCGCTCTCCACGTGCTTCATGTGGATGATGCGGGGAAGGAGACGGATTGGACGCGGTTTCCCGATGCGCTCGATCTGCTTCGGCAATGGAAGATGCTCGACGCATCATCGACGCCCGAGGATCTCGCAAGCCGATTTGGCGTTGAGCTGACGAAGGAAGCGCTAGGATCGGCCAATGTTGCGGAAGCCATCAGCGCCGTCGCAGAACAGCGTCAGTGCGATCTGATGGTGCTGCTCACGCACGGGTCGAGCTGGATGGGGCGTCTCCTCAAGGGGTCGGTCGCGGAAGCGAGCGCGAGACTCATTCACGCGCCAGCCTTGTTCGTGCAAGAGGGACAGCATGGCTTCGTTGATCGGGAAATCGGCAAAATCCGGATCCATCGCATTCTGATGCCCGTGGCGGCTGACGTGCCGCCGATGCACGCCTGGGGAATCGCCTCGAAATTTGTCCGCGCGCTCGATCCGCTCGCTGAATTTCATATGCTGCATGTTGGCGACACGCTACCGACCTTCGGCAATATGTTGCCCTATGTCGATCTCAAACGCGGTCCCGTAGTGGAAACAATCCTCGAGGTCGCGGCGCAGGCGAGGCCCGATCTGATCGTCATGGCCACAGCCGGTCATCACGATCTCTTCGATGATCTGCGTGGGAGCACGACAGAGCGCGTCATGCGCAAGGCTCCCTGTCCGGTGCTCGCGATACCGGAGCACGCGAGACGCAACCGCGTTTGACGCAGCGCTTCGGCAGTTTCTAAAGTCCGCGCGCCCATGCGGGTCTGAGCGGCGCATCCTCGGGCGCAGCGATGGCCGCGCGCAGTTCCCGCAGCAGTCGGGGTTTATCCGCGCCGAGCGTTCCTTTCAAAACGAGCCAGTTGGAGGCGTGGTCGCTCCGAAACACGGTCCTGTTGAGGTCGAGATGAGACAGGAACAGCTCCATCTCCTGCATCAGCTCCGTCACGCCAAGCGGCTCCCAGCCCGGAAAGCGGGCGCGAAACCGGTCCTCGCCCAGCGGGAAGCTCACGACCAGCGTCGCGAGAAACTCGGGCTGCGCGGCGTTCATCAGCGCGGCCGAGTTGATCGCGTGCTGCCGTGACAGCGCCCGGCCGCCGAGGCCGTTCAGGATCATGACCGAGCGCTTGACGCCGGCCTGCTGCAATTTCTCCAGCGCCTCGCGTGAGGATTCGAAAGTCTCGCCTTTGTCGACGCGCTCAAGCACCTCGTCGTCGCCGGACTCCGCTCCGACATAAACGAGCGACAGGCCGAGCGCCCTCAGTTCGCGCAACTCCTCGACGGATTTCTTGCGCACATTACGGGGCAGGCAGTAACTCGACACGCGCCGCACGCCCGGCAGATGACGCCCGATCGCTTCGAGCACAGTTTTCAGGCGACGGGTCGACAGGCTCATCGCGTCGCCGTCGGCGAGGAATATCCGCTTCACCCCGTCGCCGAACTGTTCGCCGCAAAGGCGAATGGCGTCGAGGACCTCCTCTTCGGCGCGTGGACTGAAGCGCTTCTGCGGCGCGGTATACATTTCGCAGAAAGTGCAGCGATTCCACGAACAGCCATTCGTCACCGGCAGAATCAAAGAATCCGCTTCGCTCGGCGGCCGATAGACCGGTTCGACATATGCGATTGGGAAAATGGACATCGTCACCAACAGGCTTTCAAGACCGTGCGTGGCCCCATCCTAGCGCAGCGACACGGTAATAGAAAACCGGGGAGGAACAGGCCCGGTAAGTCCCGACCTGTTCCTTTCAGCTTTTAATGGGCGAATCCGACTGTGCGGAGAGCGCCGTCACAAGCCTCCTCGCAGCGGCGACAGACTTCGGCGCAAATCCGGCAATGCCCATGTTTGTCGGCGTGCTTTTCGCATTCATCCGCGCACAGGCGGCAGGCGAGGGCGCAGGTTTCGAGCGTCGAGCGGAGAAGTTCTTCGTTCGAGCCTGTTCGCCGCGTCCCGATCGACGCCGTTGCGAGGCAGATGTCGGCGCAGTCGAGATTGAGACGAATGCACTGTCGCAGATGCGCGACACTGTCCTCCACGACGCAAGCGTCGGCGCAGGAAATGCAGGCCTGCGCGCAATCGTAGCATTCTTCAATGCTGCGGATCAGCGCGTCATTGGTCTGGCCTTTTACATCCGGGTGGGTGCTGATCATCTGCTCGGCGTGCATCGTCGATCTCCCGCGTTTTTTCGATCTCTCGATAACACCCGCGCGGGGGGATTGTTCTGAGGCCGGCTGAGGCGTCAGAGCGGCTCGATGACGTCCGCCATATTGGGGACGAGACGGACCCTGTAACGCGCATTGCGGCAATCGATCAGCCATACAGCTTCGTCCGGTCTGGAGGCCCGAATGTCCCGCCGAGCGCTTTTCGGCGCGTCGCAGCTGTAGCCCTGTAGCCTCAGATGCGCGGCGATGACATCCTTGGGCGATTCCTGCGCTTGCGCGTCTGGCAGGGCCCCCCAGAGGGCAAAAACCGCCAGCAAAGGGGCCCTGGGCTGAATCATGACGGTGCTCCAAACATTGAACCTAAACGCAGATGTTGTCAGCCCATCCAGAGCGCAGTTACTGCTTTACGGACTCGAACTGCTGCAGCGCCAGCTCGGCCTGCTCGGTGGCTTTCGATATGCGCTTATCGAGATTGGTGCCCTTCGCGAGTTTGACCGCCTTGCGCAGATATTTGATTCCCTTTCGGATTGGGTCGACCGGGGTCTGCCAGACGGCGCTGCGCGCATGGTCGATTGCGTCATCCGCATGCTCGACGAAGGAGCTGGATTCGAGCTGCTTGCCCGCGTCGATGGCGGCGCGCGTATCAGTGATGGCTTGCGCCAGATAGTTCTCCTGAGCGCGCGCCGGCAGGGCGAGGGCGCCAAGGCCCAGGGACATGCTCACCGATAAAATCATCAATCGACGCGATATCATTGCTGCACTCTCCCTGAATCGGCTCTTGCGGAGCTTTGCCCATAGTGCCGATTTTTGCGCGCGCCTCAACTTTGGCCGCGCTTCTGTGTATGATCCTGTTTTGTTCCTTGCCTGAGGGATGGGGAGGGCAGCTTGCATATCTTCGTGTTGACGGGCGCCGGCGTCTCGGTCGAAAGCGGGCTCGGCGTCTTCCGCGACAAGTCCGGAACAGGCCTGTGGGCGCGGTTCGATCCCATGCAGCTCGCGACGCCGGAGGCCTTTGCGCGCAGGCCGGAGGCGGTTCACGAGTTCTACAATTTCCGTCGCCGGAATCTGCTCGCGGCGAAGCCCAACGCCGCCCATGTGGCGCTTGCCGAGCTGCAGCGGGAGCTGCCGGCGCGGGGCGGGGCGTTGACGCTCGTCACGCAGAACATCGACGATCTTCACGAACGCGCCGGCGCCGGGAGCGTGATTCACATGCACGGCGAGTTGCTCAAGGCCCGCTGCGCCGCATGCGGCGCCTTGCGCCCGCAGCGCGAGGATCTGACCACTGCTGACTCTTGCGACACATGTGGCGGGGCGGGAACGCTAAGGCCGCATGTGGTGTGGTTTGGAGAGACGCCGCTATTCATGGAAGAAATTCATGCAGCGCTGACGACCGCTGATCTCTTCGTCGCCATCGGCACGTCGGGCTCAGTCTATCCGGCCGCCGGTTTCGTCTCATTGGCGCGCCGGCTTGGCGTGCGAAGCTGCGAAATCAATCTGGAGCCATCCGATAACGCCAGCGAATTTGACGATAGCCGTTACGGCGTGGCGAGCGAGGCGGTCCCGGCCTGGGTTGGGGAGCTGCTGGCCAGGGAGCGCGTTCAGCGAAAATAGAAGCCGGGACGGAAGTCGAGACTTTAGAGAAAAGTCCAGCGCGCGAAAGTCGCAGCCTGACCGGCGGCCTGTCCTCCGGCGTCCGTCACGTTCCAGATGGTCGCGTTGGAAATTCGGAAGCGCCTGCCTCTCGAGCTGATGCGCACGCCTTCATAACCGTTGACGAAGCCGTCGCGGGCCGCCTGCGCCAGAAACCTTGCGCGCTCCTCGCGGAGCATGGGCTCGGCCGTCAGGCGGGAGGGCGTTTCGAGGAGTTGCGCCGGCGTCAGTTCCCACAGCGTCAGCGCGACACGATTTCCGTAATTGAGGAGCGGATCGGCTTCCGTCCCATGAGACACGACGACAAAGGGGGCGTTGAGCAGGCGTTCTGCTTCCGCCGCCGGGTCCCCGCCGCGCTCGATGAGGTCGCGGCCGGTTCGCTCGCGGTAGGAATTCAGGAGAGCGGCGGAATGCGCGATCCAGTTTCGCCACAGATCGGGCGGCAGTTCGGTGCTGAAACTCATCGGGTCCCTTGGCGAGGCGGGCCTCAGGACTCGGGCGACGCCATATGCGCCTTTAGCACTTCATTCGTTGTCGCGTCGACCTCTTCTAGCACCACGTCATAGCCCCAGAGCGAGGTGAGGTGGCGCAGCACCAGCGCGGCGTCAACGACATCGAGAAGCTTGCCGGCGATGACGCGATGATGGAGCACGAGCCTGCGGCTTCCGGCAAGGTCCACATCGGCGACCTGAATATCGGGCGTGTGTCGACCGACTTCATAGTCGCGGGCGAGGTTGCGTCTGAGATCGTGATAGCCGCGCTCGTTATGGATCGACTCCACTTTGAGCTTCGGCGCGCCTTCTTCGTCGACGATATGAAAGAGGCGCCATTTGCGCATGAGATGCGGACTGAGGAACTGCGAGATGAAGCTGTCGTCGCGATAATTGGCCCAGATATCCCTCAGCGCCTTCATTTCATCGCCCGTTCCGGCGATCTCCGGGAACCACTGCCGATCCTCTTCCGTCGGCTCGCGAACAATGCGCGCGATGTCACACATCATGTCGAAGCCCAACGCATAGGGATTGATGCCCCCATAGGTCGGATCGTGAGCGGTCGCCTGCCGGATGGCGTTGGTGTGAGAGGTGAGGAATTCGAGGAAGCTGCCGTCCGTGATCCGCCCCTTTTCATGCAGAATGTTCATGATGCGGTAGTGGCAATAGGTGGCGCAGCCCTCGTTCATCACCTTGGTCTGCTGCTGCGGGTAGAAATATTGGGCGATGAGCCGCACGATGCGCAGCACCTCGCGCTGCCATTGCTGCAGTTTCGGCGCAGCCTTTTCGAGGAAATAAAGGACATTCTCCTGCGGCAGGCGCAACAGCGCACGCTGGTGATCGATCGTCTTGCGCCGGGCGTCCGCGCCCCGCGGCACGGTCCGCCAAAGATCGTTGTAGAGCCGCTCGCTTTCGGCCCGCCGCTCGCGATCCCGCTTTTCTTCCTCGGCGAGGCTGATGGGCCGCTTGCGCGGATAGCGGTCGACGCCCTGCGCTGAAAGGGCATGCGCGGCGTCGAGCAGACGCTCGACTTCCGCCTCGCCATAGCGCTCCTCGCAGGCGGAGATGTAGTTCTTCGCATAGGACAGATAATCGAGAATGCCCGCCGCGTCGGTCCACTGGCGGAACTGATAATTGTTCTTGAAGAAGTGATTATGGCCGAAGGCGGCGTGGGCGATCACGAGCGCCTGCATTGTGGCGCTGTTTTCCTCCATGACATAGCTGATGCAGGGATCGGCGTTGATGACGATTTCGTAAGCCAGTCCCTGAAGACCCGCGCGATAGACCCCTTCATATTGTGCGAAACGCTTGCCGAAGGACCAGTGCCGGTACAAAAGCGGCATGCCTGTCGAGGAATAGGCGTCGAGCATCTGCTCGGCCGTGATTACCTCGATCTGATTGGGGTATGTATCGAGACCCAATTCCTTCTTCGCCACGACCTCGACAGCGTCGTGGATATTCTGAAGCGTCTCGAAACTCCAGTCCTTGCCTTCGAAGAGCAGTTCGCCGCTCATGTCTGCGTCTCCGCATTGGAGCTCTCGCGACGCTGAAACAATTCACGGAAGACCGGATAGATGTGATCGCGCCGGGACACCCGGCGCATCTGGAAATTGCGCACGCTTGCCGAGAGCGGCGCGTAAGCGTTCCACAGTGAGCTGCCGCCAAAATAGGCGATCGGCGACGTTTCATTGGAGTTCGCCACTTCGAGATAGGCGAAATACTGGCAGCGCGGCAATATCTTTTCCTGCAGCAGCGCGCGGGTGCGATCATTGTCGCTCATCATGTTGTCGCCATCAGAAGCCTGCGCGCCGTAGATGTTCCAGCTGGCGGGATCGTAGCGATTGGTGATGATCCGATCCATCTCGACGAGCGCGGAAGACACGGTCGTGCCTCCTGTCTCGGTGGAGCGGAAGAATGTTTCCTCGTCCACTTCCTGCGCTTCGTCTGTATGGCGAATGAAAACGATTTCCACGCGCTGATAGCGCCGCGTGAGAAAGACGTGCAGCAGCATGAAGAATCGCTTGGCGAGATCTTTCATATGCTCGGTCATCGAGCCCGACACGTCCATGAGGCAGAACATGACGGCCTGCGCGACGGGCTTGGGAAAACGCTCGAAGCGCCGATAGCGCAGATCGACGGGATCGAGGAACGGTATGCGCAGACGTCTGGCGCGCAGCGAACGCAGTTCTTCGGCGAGCAGCTCGGCGACCTCCTTGTCGGCGGCGCCGGCGGATTCCCGCTCGAGACGTTCGACCACCTGTGTGCGCGGACGCCCCATGGCGATGCGTCGGGCGAGCGACCTTTGCATTGTCCGCCCAAGCGACAGATTGGCGGGCGTGCCGCTCATCGTAAAGCCGGCCCGGCGCGATCCGAGCTTTTGCGTATCCACGAGGCCCCGCTTGGCGAAGTCGGGAAGTTCGAGATCGTCAAGAAATATGCTCAGAAATTCCTCGCGCGTGAGCACGAAGCGGAAAGCGTCTTCCTGTCCGCCGCCCTTGCCCGGCTCCGTGCCGCCGCCGCCATTCTCGCCGGTGGGGCGATCGATCAGATCGCCTTCGATATATTCGCGATTGCCTGGCAGAACGAAGTCTCGGCGTTCGCCTGCGGTGTGGCGGAACACAGGCTCACGCGCGCCGTCGGCGGGGACGGTGACCTCCTGCTCGCTTTCGAGATCCTCTATGGCGCGCTCGCGGCTCGCCTCGCGAACCGCGCGCTCAACCGTTTCACGGACACGGCGAAGGAAGCGTTGCCGATTTGAGAAGCTTTTGCCTCCCGGATTGAGCCGGCGGTCGACGATGCGCATTGTCCCCTTCGCTATCCTTCCGGCGCGTCCCAGGCAAAGCTCAGCCCGCCTGCTTGACGCGCATGTACCACTCGACCAGTCGGCGGACCTGCCGCTCGGTGTAGCCGCGCGCAACCATGCGGCTGACGAATTCTCCGTGCTTGCTCTCGGTCTCGTTGTCTTTTTTCGTGCCGAAACTGATGACAGGCAACAGGTCCTCCACCTGCGAGAACATCCGCTTTTCGATCACGTCGCGGATCTTCTCATAGCTTGCCCAGGAGGGGTTGCGTCCCTTGTTGGCGGCGCGCCAGCGCAGCGCAAATTTTACGACCTCGTTGCGGAAGTCCTTGGGATTGGCGATGCCCGCCGGCTTTTCGATCTTGGTCAATTCCTGGTTCAGGAGCTCCCGGTCGAGCATCTGGCCCGTATCGGGATCCTTGAAGTCCTGGTCCTCGATCCATGCGTCTGCATAATCGATGTAGCGGTCGAAGAGGTTCTGGCCATAGTCCTGATAGGATTCGAGATAGGCTTTCTGAATCTCCTTCCCGATGAACTCCGCATAGCGCGGCGCAAGCTCGGCCTTGATGAATTCGATGTAACGCTTCTCCGTCTCGGCCGGCAGCTGTTCACGCCGCAGCGACTGTTCCAGCACATACATGAGATGCACCGGATCGGCCGCGACTTCGACCGTGTCGTGGTTGAAGGTCGCGGCAAGGACCTTGAACGCGAAACGGGTCGATAGCCCGGTCATGCCTTCGTCGACGCCGGCGGCTTCGCGATATTCCAGAATGCTCCTCGCACGGGGATCAACCTCCCGCAGGCTCTCGCCGTCATAGACCCGCATCTTGGAGAAGAGATTGGAGTTTTCATGCGGCGCGAGCCGCGACAGCACGATGAAGCGCGCAAGCATTTCGAGCGTGTTCGGCGCGCAGCTCGCCTTGGCGAGCTCCGATTCCCTCAGAAGCTTCTCGTAGATGCGCTGCTCTTCCGTCACCCGAAGGCAGTACGGAACCTTGATCACATAGATCCGGTCGATGAAGGCTTCATTATTGCGGTTAGCTTTGAAAGTCTGCCATTCCGCCTCATTGGAGTGGGCGAGCACGGTGCCGGAGAACGGGATTGCGCCGATGTTTTCCGTGCCGATGTAATTGCCTTCCTGCGTCGCCGTGAGCAGCGGATGCAGCATCTTGATCGGCGCCTTGAACATTTCCACGAATTCAAGCAGGCCCTGATTTGCGCGGTTCAAACCGCCAGAATAGGTATAGGCGTCCGGGTCCGCCTGCGCATGCGCTTCGAGCTTGCGTATGTCCACCTTGCCGACGAGCGAGGAAATATCCTGATTATTCTCGTCGCCGGGCTCGGTCTTGGCGATAGCGATCTGGCGCAGACGTGACGGAGCCACTTTGGCGACCTTGAACCTGGTGATGTCGCCTTTGAATTCGTCGAGACGCTTGAGGCACCAGGGGCTCATGATCGCGCCGAGCCGACGCCGGGGAATGTTGTAACGCGTTTCGAGCATCGGCCCGGCATCTGTCGGATCGAAGAGGCAGAGAGGGCTCTCAAAGACAGGGCTGAGTTCGTCGCCCGCTTTGAGCACATAAATCGGATTGGCCTCCATCAGCGCCTTCAGCCGCTCCGCGAGCGACGACTTGCCGCCTCCGACCGGGCCAAGCAGATAAAGGATCTGCTTGCGCTCTTCGAGACCCTGTGCGGCGTGGCGGAAGAAGCTGACGATCCGTTCGATCGTCTCCTCCATGCCATAGAATTCGGCGAAGGCCGGATAAGTCCGGATCGTCCGGTTCATGAAAATGCGGCCGAGACGCGGGTCTCTCGACGTATCGACAAGTTCGGGCTCGCCGATCGCCATCAGAATACGTTCTGCTGCGCTTGCGTAGGTTTTGGGCTCGTCACGGCAGAGTTCGAGATAGGACTCGAGCGACATCTCGCTCGCCTGCCGCTCCCTGTAAAACTGGACGAAGTCAGCGAAGACGTCGGTGTTCGCCATAGGTTGGGGCCTCTTCTCCGAACGCGGCGTTGCGCGTTCTGACAAGAGGTACCTGAGCAAGCGCGAACTGATTTCAATATCAGCCGGGAGAGAAGTCGACTTAAACTTTAGGGGGTCGCTCGCCGACGATTCTCAAGCTTAAGGTATGTCGTTTTTTTAAGCTCCGAGCGGCCGCGGTCCGGCGACGCCGGACCGCGGCGCCGCTGCATCAGTAATAATAGTGCCGGGACCGGCGATAGTACGGCCGAGGCGCGGTGGCGGCGCCTATGAGGGCGCCGCCGGCTGCGCCGATGGCGGCTGTCGCCAGCGTCGGCCCAGCCAGACCGCCCGACGCCAATGCGCCGATGCCAGCGCCGCCGAGACCGCCGATAATGCCGCCGCCGACGGCGCGTTCGCCGGGGGTATAGCATCCGTAAAGCGGGAGGGCGGCCATTATAACGGCGGCTGCGATAATAGCTTTTCTGGCGGGATTTGAGAGCGCGATGCTTTGCATGAGAGACCTTTGGAACCGTGTGGCGAGTCGCGACGGGCTTTCACCCGTCGCAATCTGCATGCAAAGCGAAAATTTGCGCCAATTGAATGGCGAAACTTCAGGTTCAGGCTCGCGCTTCAGCCTCGCGCAGGAGTTGAAGGAGATAGGCGCCGTAGCCGCTCTTCGCGAGGCGCGCCGCGGCCTCGCGCATGGCGGCTGCGTCGATCCAGCCCTGCAGGAAGGCGATTTCCTCGAGACAGGCGACGCGTTGTCCCTGTCGTTGCTCGATCGCCTGAACATATTGCGCCGCCTCGAGAAGCGACGCCGGCGTGCCCGTGTCGAGCCACGCAAAGCCACGTCCCAGACGTTCGACATTCAGCTTGCCAGCTTCGAGATAGAGCCGATTGAGATCGGTGATCTCCAGTTCGCCTCGAGTTGAGGGCTTGAGCGTTGCGGCATATTCAGGCGCGCGGCGGTCATAGAAATAGAGACCCGTCACCGCCCAGTTCGATTTCGGCGCCGCAGGTTTTTCCTCGAGGCAGACCGCCCTGCCGTCATGATCGAAGGAGACCACGCCGTAGCGCTCCGGATCGCGCACGTGATAGGCGAAGACCGTGGCGCCATCGGCTCGTCCGCTCGCCGACTTCAGCGACTCCGTGAGCCCGTGGCCGTAGAAAATATTGTCGCCGAGCACCAGCGCTGAATTATGACCTTCGACGAAAGGCGCGCCGATCGTATAGGCATGCGCGAGGCCATCGGGCCGGGGTTGCTCGGCATAGGAAAGCGACAGGCCCCATTGGGCGCCGGAACCCAGCAGGCGCTTGAATGACGGCAGATCCTCAGGCGTCGAGATGATGAGAATGTCGCGCGCGCCGGCGAGCATCAGGACCGACAGCGGATAATAAACCATCGGCTTGTCATAGACCGGCAGAAGCTGCTTCGACGCGGCAAGCGTCATCGGATGCAGCCTTGTGCCGGAGCCGCCGGCCAGAACGATGCCGCGCATTACGCAAAAGCCTCCGCGAGTTCGTGCAAACGTGGCCACCGCTTGTCCTTCTCCGACAGCAGCGGACCGCCTGGCGGCATGGGCCAGCCTATTTCAAGGGCCGGGTCGTCGAACGCAAGCCCGCAATCATGGGCCGGCGAATAAAGCGCGGTGACCTTGTAGAAGACTTCGGTGTCGGGCTCGAGCGTGATGAAGCCATGCGCGAAGCCGGCGGGAATGAAGAGCTGACGCCAGTTTTCGGCGGAGAGCTCCAGAGCCACATGCCTGCCAAAAGTCGGTGAGGAGCGCCGAATATCGACAGCGACGTCGAGAATGCGTCCGCGCAGGACGCGCACGAGTTTGTCCTGAGCGAAAGGCGGAGTCTGAAAATGCAGGCCGCGCAGGGTGCCGACAGGGGCCGAGAAGGAGTGATTGTCCTGGACGAAAGTATAATCCATGCCGGCGCTCTTCCACTCGGACTGTTTGTAAACTTCCGAGAAAAAGCCGCGCGCGTCGCCATGCTTCTTGGGCGTAACGATCTTCACGCCAGGGATTTCAGTGTCTTCGAACAGCATGAAGCATCTCACGTCGCCTGAGCAAAGCGGCCAAGTCGCTCACCGCGATAGGTTCCGGACCGGATCGCCTGCCACCATACGGAATTGTCGAGATACCATTGTATGGTTTTGCGCAGTCCTGTCTCGAAAGTCTGCGTCGGCCGCCACCCGAGTTCGCGCTCGATCTTCGAACAGTCGATCGCATAACGCAGATCATGGCCCGGACGATCTTCGACGAAGGTGATCAGCCGGCGATAAGAGCCATTCGCGTCGGGGCGCAATTCATCGAGAATATCGCAGATCGCCTGCACGACCTCTATGTTGCGCTTCTCGTTCCGTCCGCCGACATTGTAGGACTCGCCCACAACGCCTTTTTGCGCGACGAGCATCAGGGCCGCGGCATGGTCTTCGACATAGAGCCAGTCGCGGATGTTTTCGCCTCGCCCGTAAACAGGAAGCGGCTTTCCCTCGATGGCGTTGAGGATCATCAGCGGAATGAGCTTTTCCGGAAAGTGATAGGGGCCATAATTATTCGAGCAATTGGTCACGATGGTCGGCAGACCATAGGTTTCACGCCAGGCGCGAACGAGGTGATCCGATCCCGCCTTCGACGCAGAATAGGGTGAATTCGGAGCGTAGGGCGTATCCTCCCTGAACAAGCCCGCCGGACCCAATGTGCCGAAAACCTCGTCGGTCGAAATATGCATGAAACGGAAGGCTTCGGCCTTCTTTTTCGAGAGCCTGCGCCAATAGGCGAGCGCGGCGTCCAGCATGGTGAAGGTGCCGACGAGATTTGTCTCGATGAAAGCCGCCGGCCCGTCGATCGATCGGTCGACATGACTTTCCGCCGCGAGATGCATGACGACATCGGGCTCGAACTCGGCGAAAGCGGCGGCGACCGCCTCGCTGTCGCAAATATCCGCGCACCGAAAAGCGTAACGCGGATTTTCCGCGATCGGCGAAAGAGAATCGAGGTTACCTGCGTAGGTCAGCTTATCGTAGACGAGGATATTGTCGTCGGACTCGGATATGAAGCGGCGCGCGACGGCGGAGCCGATGAAACCCGCGCCGCCCGTAATCAATACGTTCATTTCCTGTTCTCCCCGCCGGCGCCGGACGCAGGCCCGTCGGGCGGTTGACCCTTCTCGAAACTGACTAGCATTCGGCCGGGCGGCGGACAAGTTCCGACCCCATCTCCCAGGCCCGAGAGGCTTTCCTCCCGGTGACCCGACGTCGCCGTCACGCGGGCGAACGTCAGGATCCATGGGCCAATTCGGCAAGCCTGCGGTAGCGCTCCGGAATATCCGGCGGAAGTCTCAGCCTGTCGATGTACTCCGCCTGAATCTTCAGGAACGGCTCCGGGTTGCGCGAGGCCGCGAGCGCGAAATCCAGCCACTCCTGCTCGGTCGAGACGAAAGTGAGAGACGAATATATGCCAACGTCCACGCCTCTTTCGCGACTTCCCCATACGGCGACCGGAACGCCTGCCCAGACCATATCGAAGACGACACTGGAGGCGCCCGAGATGCAAAAAGCGAATTTGTCGAGCGACTGCTTATAGAGTGGCGAACGGTTCATGACGACATTCGCCGGCAGCGGCGCCTTGTTCTTCTCGAGGTAGCGCCCCCCGGGATGCGGACGCAGTTCGAGAGTCCCGTTATTCGCTTCCATCTGCCGGGCGAAAGAGAGCAGATGCGCAACGAAACTGCTCCTGTCATGTTCGCCGAACCGAACCGAGTGCAAATTCTCGCAAACGAGCCCATGGACCTCGACGTCATATCTACGCAATCTGCGATGAGCAGCCGTCGCGGGCGGCGCTTCAAGGGCGATCGGTGGGCCGACAGGAATGGTTTTAGCAAGCTGGTCCGGTTGGATCGAATGAAGCGCGTCTATCTCGAACCAGCTCGCTGCGACGTCGCCCGCCATGCCGATGAAATGTCGAAACGTCTGATTGTGGGCCGCATTGTGGTTGAAACCTACGCATTCCAGGCCATGCTGGAGCGTTATGCGTGTGACTGTCGGGGGCGCGCCAAGGAAGACGGCGTGGGCGAAATCATGCGCGGACAGAGCAGATTCGCTGGCGGACAAAAGCAGGCCGCTTCTCCCCGCGAGGGCCCGGACCGCGTCGACAGCTTCGTCGACTTCGATCGCTTCGCCCTGCAGTTCCTGCGTCAACTCCATCACTTCGCCAAACCAAAGGCCACTTTTGTCGCGCTTGCGGAAGGGCGCGGTGATGAGAAAGACGATATCGAGCAATCCCTCGCGGCGAAAAAAGCGCGCGACGGGCCGCGAGACCGCCACGTCCTGATTGAGATTGATGAGAAAGATCGCCTGTTTCATTGGGCGACGGCCAATGATGGCGCCGTCACGGCCGGCGCGCGGCTGGCGTTGATTTCGGCCAGAGAAAACTGGAAAGCGGGGAAGAGAATGCGGCAGACGC
Organism: uncultured Alphaproteobacteria bacterium; assembly: GCA_963717565.1. Classification (GTDB taxonomy): domain Bacteria; phylum Pseudomonadota; class Alphaproteobacteria; order Rhizobiales; family Beijerinckiaceae; genus Methylocystis. The sequence continues at coordinate 150,790 of CAVQWJ010000011.1, read as the reverse complement.
GCTCCACCTCGCCAAGAAGAGAACGGTAGGCTTCGGTTTCCTGTAGGATCGGACGCAAATCGCCTGGCGAGATCGGAGGCGTTTTTTCGAGGAGGGCGGCGTCGCCAATATCGACCTTATGCATCTTCAGCTTGCCCCGCTTTACAGGAGCGGCGAGCCTTGCGCCAAGATCCGGCGCCAGATGCCCCTTCATCTGAGGGGTGATCCAGATGTCAAAACGGCGACCCGAGGTATAATCGAACCGAACGTCGTAGGCTCTTTCGAGCTGTACGAATGGCGAGGCGATGGAGAGGACCCCCGCCGCATTCGCGCCCATGAGGGCCTGAACGTCCAGCGTCAAGCCATATATCAGTCCAATTCCGGCCGGACATGCGCCGCTCGACTTCTTCTCCTCGTTTTCCCGGATGCGCGCCTCAAGAAAGAGGGCAAGATCGCTGGCGAGCGACGTGACGGCGGATGTCCGTGCAACGATGCGGGCGACCTCCGCCACATTGTCCTCGCAAATGCGGCACCTGCCCATCTCCGCGTCCACGACAAGTTCGGCAGGGTTCTCATAAATTACGGGGTCGAGTTCGGCGTAGAGCGGAAATCCGGGAGAAAGCACCTGCGCGCCGGCGGAGACCGCTGTCAGTGCGCGATTGAGCGATTTTGCGCGGCTGAAGCTTTGCCCGTTCACGGGAAGGAAGCAGGCAAAAGCCTTCGCCAGCGCTTCCTTCTCCGCTTCAAGCGACCAGAACTCGATGCGGTAATCGATCGGAAGCCTGCTCAATTGCGCGAGCCGTTCCGGCCTGAGCGCAGGCCTGTTCGTTAGAATTGTGAGAGTTGGCTTGAAACCGCCGGACGCCAGCGCGCGCAGACCCCACGCATAGGCCGCGAGATCCTGAAGGCCAACCGGGAATAAGGGATTTGAGCCGATGCCGAACCACAGCAGGTCGATCGAACGCTCGCGTTTTGTGCGCGCGAGCTTTTCTGCAACGACCGGCGCCAACGCCTCCGGGTCAATTTCCGGATAGAGGTCGGGCAGAATGTGTACTGGTAGTTCGGCCGCATAATGCCCGACGATTCGTCGCATCGCGCCAGTCGAACACAGGGCAAAATCGCAAACTTCACAGGCGCGCCGCAGCCACCGCCTGAATTTCAGAAGGCGGGAATTGCCCCATTGCGTAAAATAGTCGTCGAACAGGTCGAGCCCGACGATCTTGCCCATGGACTTCACAGCCTGTGCAATGGCGATCGCTTCCGACGAATAGGTCTTCGAGAGAATGCAGACATCGCATGAGGAAAAGTCGTCGCGGGTGAGCTCTCCGATCGATAGAATCGAGACATCGAAATAATCGCCGCTCAGCGCCAGCCGATCGTAGCGGATCCTTGCCCCGGCAGTTGTCTTGTGGGCATTGCTCGGCACGATGAAGAGGAGGCGCATTCAACAGACCCTGCGGACGATGGCGGTTAGAAGGCTCTAATGATGGCGCTCGACTTCAGAGCGGGCAGCAGGCGCCAAATGTCGAGGTGCGAGGTCGCCGCCATGTTATGGAGATGTTTGGGCCTGTCGTCTGCTTCCGAAAGGGCGGAGACGAGCGTCGTGCAGATATTGACCCGACCAGCGCTGGCGAGCCGGAGCGCAAGGTCGATCTGCATTCCATAATCGGAAAGGCAAGCATTCATGCCGCCGACATTCCGCCACGCCTCGGCGGAAAGCGCATACAGATGCGGAGAGTTTGCGGCGACAGGGTAGACTGTATCCACAAGCAGCGTGCTGCAATCGAGTTGTTCGAGAGCGAGATGAGGCGCAGTGGAAAAATCGAGTCGGCCCGGAAAATATCCGGCGGAGCCAAAGACGGCGCCGCCGTCTGTCGCATTGCGCGGCTTGATCATCATGCAGCCGGCTGTTCCTGCGCCTTGCAGGCCGCTTAGCGCCGCGATTGTATCGAGCGTTCTCTCATCATGCAGGATGATCCGCGAATCCAGAAAGAGGAAGGTCTCTCCCGAGGCGGCGGCGGCAACTTTATTGAGAGCGGCGCCCGAGCTTCTCGTCGAGTTCTATTTCAGTCACGCGCCCGGAAACGGGAAAGGTTTCGTTGAGCGCGTCACGAGCCGCGTTTGCCTGGCGGCTCCTTTGGACGAGCAGGATGACTTCGACCCTCGCGCCAGTCCTCTGACTCATGAGGGAGTCGAGAAGAAGTCGGATATTGCTATCGTCTTCCCCCAGGCGGACGAAAACGGAAATCACGCCCGGCGCTCCCGTCCTTTGAGACAGGTTGATATCCTCGTCTCTCGCAACGGGGTAAAGGATCGATTCCCTTCCGCGAGGTCCGAGATCGCGCATGACTATCGCTGCCGGCCGGGCCTGCTCCACGGCGGAACCGTCTTCGTCCGTCAGCAACGACAGCGCCGGCAGCGTATCTTGTCGAGCGGTTATGACGGTTTGAACTTCCTCCGACAGGGCCGGGGGCAGGGCGACGAAAAACCGGCGGTACGGGAAAGACCTGTCCACGATGAGGCATGGCGCGGGCCCAGGTGTTGCGTGAGCTGTCAGGCGACGCGACACGAGCGCGTCGATGGTGGGAACCGCGCAGCACGGCAGGGTCAGTCGCAGGCGTCCGTTCCTGTGTTGCGCGGGCGGGGTCTGACCAAGAAGCCCTTCCGCAAATTCGACGAAGGCGGGGTCGCCGAGATCCGCCGCGATGCGACGCCGGCCGTTCGCGGTAGAGAGCGCAACGCCAAACACGAGCGCCAGCCACTCTCTGAATTGAGGCTCGAAAATCGGTTCTGCGCCGGTCGCCGCCAACAGGTCGACGCAGACTTCGCCAATCGCGGGCGAAGACTTGTAGCCAAACCCGAATGCTTCGGCCAGATAGGCGTCGCTCTGTTGCCGGAATGCGTCGAGGCCGCCGCCAGCGTCGTCCAGAGCCGCCATCTCCGCAGCGTGCAAGCCGCCGCGCAGCAGAGACGGGAAGGGTATGAGGTCGGTAAAAACGATATTCGAGGACTCGTCGTAGCCGACGAGAAGAATGGGCATGAAGGGGTTGCGCACGCCCAGCGCATAAACGCCTCGCTGTCCGTCCACCGGCGACTCGTCGACGATGGCCAGGGCGAGGCGTCCGTCGGCATGCCGGCTCGGCTGAAACAGGCGAAACAACTTCGTTCCTGCCTGCTCGTCATCGCCCGGGTGGACGCTCGCCCTCATTTTCAGGAGATGGCTGTTTCCCCACCAGACGTCCGCGATGCGGAAGTCGGCATTGTCCATGGCGCGCAGCGTTTGGAAGCCGTTCCGCCAACGGGGATCATGCGCATAGGTCGAGATGGATTCCTCACGGAAGCGAATGGAGGGATGGAAGGCGCCGCCGTCTCCGCCCATAAGCCTGCAAAGCGCATTCAGCGCGCCGATCGGCGCCGAAAATCCCTTGGGCCACTTCGTCGCGCCGAGATAGGCGTCGACATCCGGCCGATCCTGCCGGCGCGTGATGCGACCGACCAGGACGTCGCCGCACCAGAGCTCCACGGGCTGTCGCTGCGGCTCAAGGGAGGTTTCCGTCGAGCGCCAGGCCCAGCCCCATATTCTGTCGCCGTCGAATTCGTCGAGCGACAATCTCGTACCGTCCGGCTTGTCCGCGAGGCTGTGGGCGCGGGCGAACACGGTAGCGATCTGGCGTCGAAGGCGGTCGCGGCTGTAGAAGTCGCGCAGATGCTGCTGCGCGCGCAGCACCTGAGCACGGTGGAACGCCTTGTCGCGGAGAAGCGTGTCGAACGCCTCGAACCATTCGTCGTCGCCGTCGACGAGCAGGCCGCGGCCCTCCGCACAGCAGTCATCGTAAATGAGGCCGCGCGTTGCGACGACCGCGAAGCCGCAAGCCGAATATTCCACCCATTTATTGTTGGACTTGCCGAAGTTGAATTCTGTCCTGGCCAGCGGACATATGCCGATCGTCCAGCGCAGGGATGACAGTTTCTCGAGAAATCGGCCATAATCCCGAACCTGCTCGATCAGCCTTATGCGGTCGGAGAATTGCTCGAGCGCTTGTGGCAGCGCGATCGATCCGAAAATCTCGAAGCGGACGTCGGGCCGTGCGTCCAGAATTCTGACGAGGCCGGGGAGCGCAAATGTAAAATCGAAGTCATGACTGCCGAATCCCATGTAGCCGATAACCGGCGGCCCGTCGGTCGTCGGCGGCGCGAGAATGTCGATGGCGCAATTAACATCGGCCGACACGATCCGGTCACTCGAAACGTCGCCGAAGAGTTTGCGGCGCAGTCTTTCATTGGAGCAATAAGCAAGCGTCGCATGATCGAGCAGGTAGCGGACCGTTCGCAGGCGCCTCGGCTGGTTGTGTGATCGCGCCTTCGCCTCACCGATTTCTCTGGGCACCTGCAAGAGATCGTCGTCGATGTGATAAATCGTCGGCGTTCTGGCGGCGCGCGCCCATTCGATGATTTCAGCCGCGCAGGGACCGCTGTATCGGCACAAGACGATGAGCGTCGGCTTGAACGCATTGAGAAGCCGGTGGAGCTTCTCGATGCTGGCTTGTGTTGTCGGCCATGTCGCGGGATCTTGGGGGCCGGACGTGAGATCGGCTTCGGTGAGCAGCGCCGTCTTCACGTCGGGAGCCATTTTAAGCGGCTCGATGAAGCACAGCTGGAGGGTAGGCAACTCCGGGCCGTTCGCAACAAAAACAATGCGATCGGTCAGGGCGGCGTCCGCCGAGGAAGGCGTCCATGCATTCATTAACTCTCGACCCCAGGAGAACAAAAGCTCAAACAGGGTTTTACCTTGACCGTAACAATATGCAAATAGAATTCGGTTCGGCCTTCTCCGGTTTTTTAGGAGAAGCGCGCCGGTCCGCGGGACTCGGGTGAATGCAAACTAGTGGTCTGCATGCGCTTTATCGTGAGCGATGTTCCGCGACGCATGCCGGAAAATCGTCGGGCGCCAGATTCCAACCCAGAAGCAGAATGGCGCCGTCCCCCTCGATGCGCAGAAGCCCCAGCCGTCCCGTCGCCATCTTGCCGGAGAAGCCTCGTCCCGCGACGGAATTCGCCAGCAGGCGAAACAGGCCGTTGGACGAGACGATAAAAGTCGGCGACCGATTCGCTTCCCTTACGCTTCGAATAATGTCGCTGAAATTCTTTAGGTAGATTTCACGCGACAAGGGCCAGTTGGCGCCGGCCGGCCAGGTCCCGTCATGCTCCCAGGCGTCGAGTTCGGGCCCGCCGCCGGCCTGCCGGATCGCCGCGGAGCTCTTGCCCTCCCAATCGCCATAGTCGATCTCGCGCAGGCCTTCGTCGATTTCAATCTGGGCGAGCGGCGCGCCGGCCGTCTCGAGCGCGAGTGACGCCGTTTCGCGGGTTCGCTTCAGCGGGCCGGCGAGCGTGCGCGCAGGGATCAGCCCGGCGCGGCGCAGCGCCTCGCCGATGGCGGCGGCTTGTTCGCGTCCCTTCGAGGTCAAAGGCAGGTCGGTTCTCGCCCCTACCCAGACGGCCTCCTGTCCAGCTTCGAAAGTGTTGCCGTGACGCGCGAGGATGACAAGCGTCATGGTCTGCGCGGCTCCACGAGTTCGCCCTCGCGCGCAATGATCCTTTCGACGAAGGCGACGTCTTCAGGAGAATCGACGGACCCATGACTGCGGCCCCGGTAATCCACAATCGCAACCTTTATCGTCATGCCATGTTCGAGCGCGCGCAACTGTTCGAGTCCTTCCGCCATTTCGAGAGGCGTTTGCGGCAATCGCACGTAGTGATCGAGGCTCTCCTTACGGAAGGCGTAAAGTCCGATATGGCGATGTATCGCCGCATGTCCCGACTGACGCATGAAGGGGATGACGCGCTTGGAGAAATAAAGCGCATGACGCCTGTTGTCGAAAACGACCGAGGTGCCGCTGGCCGGAGACGTTTCCTTCAACTCGAGGAAATCGGCGAGATCCTGTCCTTCGAGCCGGACGGCGGGAGTCACGATGTCGGCGCCCGGTTCCGCGCGCATCTCGTCGATCATCGCGTCGAGCACCCATGGCGGCGTCAGCAAGGCGTCGCCTTGCAGATTGACGACGATGTCGGCGTCGACGCCAGCAGTCTCCAACGCCTCCGCAGTTCGCTCCGTCCCGTTCACGCAGTTTTCGGAGGTCAAAACCGCCCGTGCGCCGAAGCTCTCGGCGAAGTCGACGATTCGCTGATCTTCGGTTGCGATCAGCGGCTGCGCGTCATTCTCGATGCTCGTCGCGATACGCCATACTCTTTCGAGCATGGACACGCCAAGCACAGGATGAAGCGGCTTGCCGGGGAAGCGCGACGACGCGTAGCGCGCCGGAATGACGATCGCGGTTTTCATGGACCTCCGCCCTATTGCGCCTCTCTTAGCGGGGGGCGGCGCGGGAAACAAGTTTCGAAGGTTTGACGGACCGGGACCCCGCCGTTAGCCTGCAAAAAAGGCGTCGAGCGCCGCGGCCTGAGCCGGACCTCAGGGTCATCCCAACCAGCCGGAACGGGCCCCGTGGCCGAGGGAAAAGAAGAAATCATGCAGCGCCATGTTAGCGTCGGAAATGTCGCCTTCGGGAATGATCTGCGCCTGACCCTGATCGCGGGCCCATGCCAAATGGAGTCGCGCGAGCACGCGCTGGAATGCGCCGCGGCTCTTGTGGAGATGGCGTCCGCCGCCGGCGTCGGTCTCGTTTACAAAACGTCTTTCGACAAGGCCAACAGAACGTCGGTGAGCGGCGTGCGTGGGCTTGGCCTCGAAAAGGCGCTGACCGTCTTTTCAGACATTCGCGCCCGCTTCAATGTGCCGGTGCTGACCGACATTCACACGCAGGAGCAATGCAAACCAGTCGCCGAAGTCGTCGACATTATGCAAATTCCCGCTTTCCTGTCGCGGCAGACGGATCTGCTCGTGGCGGCGGGAGAAACCGGCGCCGTCATCAACATCAAGAAGGGCCAGTTCATGGCCCCCTGGGACATCGCCAACGCCGCGGCGAAAGTCGCAAGCACCGGCAATGAGCGGATTTTGCTGACCGAACGCGGGGTCAGCTTTGGTTACAACACGCTCGTCGTCGACATGCGCGGCCTGCCGATCATGGCGAAGACCGGCTACCCTGTGATTTTCGACGCTACTCACGCCGTTCAGCAGCCCGGCGGCATGGGCGTCGCGTCCGGCGGCGACCGGCGCATGGCCCCCGTTCTCGCGAGAGCGGCGGTGGCGGTCGGCGTCGCGGGCGTCTTTGCGGAGACGCACCCCGATCCTGACAAGGCGCCATCGGACGGCCCGAATATGCTCCCGCTGCGCGCCATGCCCGCATTTCTGGAGACGATCCTCGCATTCGACGCGATCGCCAAGGCGCGTCCCGTGTCGCTGGATTAGCGGGGCGGGAAGTCTCTCGAAAGCAGATTTGCTTTTTTGTCGATGCGCGGTATTGTCAAGTCTATGCTCGACAATTTGACAACAGCGACGACGGACGTTGCTCGGACGAACACCGGCTGTTGGGTGCTTCGTCCCGCCCCTCTTCCCGCCGAAGCGACGATGGTCGTTACCGGCCTGGGCCGTTCCGGCACGACGATGATCGCGCGGGTTCTTTCCGAACTCGGCATTTTCATCGGGGCGAGCCTCGCACGCAGAACCAGCGAGGATCTGGACGTCAAGAAATACGTCAAGGCGGGCGACGAGGCCGGATTCGAACGCTTCTGCCGCTTGCGCGACGCGGAGCATCCTGTCTGGGGTTTCAAGAATCCCGGCTTTCGGGATCATCTTCCGCTGTGGGAGAAGCATGTGCGGAATCCGCGGGTCATTTTCGTTTTTCGCGATATTCTCGCCGTGGCGCAGCGCAATCATCTGGCGTTGAACATGGACCTCCAGGAGGCTCTTGGGCTTGCCGCGCGCAGTTACGTCAAGGCGCTGAAGCGGCTGGAAGAGAGCCAATGTCCGGCCTTGTTGCTGTCCTATGAGAAATGTCTCGCCGATCCGGAATTTGCCGTGGCGCGCATCGCTGAATATTGCGGCGCGCCGCTGGATCCGGAGCGCGCCGGCGCCGCGAAAGCCGTGATTAAGAACGGTGACGCGCGCTACTTCGCCGCCGACGCGTAGCGATGCTATGCCGCCTCCTTGCGCGTCAGTCTGAATCCGGCGGCGATCAGCGCCAGCAGCAGCAGGCCGAGAATGACGGGCGCACGCGTTTCCGACACGCTGACGAGGATACCAATGACGCCGATGAGAAAGGCGCTCGCGGTGACGCTCGATAGCGGCCAGAACGGCATCTGAAACGAGGGAATGGTTTCACCGTTTTCCGCAAGGCGGCGACGGAAGCGGCTGTGAGTATAGATGATGCTGAGCCAGATCAGAATGCCGATGAAGGTGACCGCCGCAGTCAGATATTCGAAGGCTTTGGCGGGCGTGAAGTAATTGAGTCCGGAGCCGAGGAACAGAAAGGCCGTCGTGATGAGCATAGCGCGCGCCGGAATGCCGTTTGGCGCGATGTGCCCGAACCATGCAGGGGCCTGCTGCGACCTGGCCAGCGTGTGCAGAATTCTGCCGCTGCTGAAGATGCCGCCGTTACACGAAGACAGCGCCGCCGTGATTACGACGAAATTGATGAGTTCCGCAGCCTTGTCCAGTCCCATTTTCTGGAAGACCTGAACGAATGGACTGCCGTCGACGCCGATCGTGTTCCAGGGAAAAATCGCCAGTATCACGAAGAGCGCGCCGACATAGAAAATGATGATGCGCCAGACGAAGGAGTCGATCGCCATCGGAATGGTGGTCTGCGGATTTTCGGCCTCGCCGGCGGCAATGCCGATCATCTCCACGCCGACATAGGCGTAAACGACCATTTGCATGGACAGAAGACATCCCGCGATTCCCGCGGGAAAGAATCCGCCGACCTGTGTGAGATTCGAAACGCCGACCGGGCGCCATTCTCCCGGAAAGCCAAAGACAATGACGAACAGGCCGATCGCGATCATGACGAGGATGGTCGCAACCTTGATCAGCGAGAACCAGAATTCGAATTCGCCGAAAACCCTTGCGGTGAAGAGATTGACGACGCCCAGAATGCCGATGGCCGCGAAGGCCCATATCCATTGGCCCGAACCGGGAAACCAATACTGCATGTAGATGCCGACGGCCGTCACTTCGGCGATGGCGATGATCGTCCAGTAGAACCAGTATCCCCAACCGACGAGATAGCCCAGAAAGGGATTGACGTAATGCGTCGCATAGGCCGCGAAGGATCCCGTGACGGGATGGTGGATCGCCATTTCGCCCAATGCGCGCAGGATGAAGAAGGTCATCACCCCTGCGAGAAGATAGGCGAGCAGGATGGACGGTCCGGCAACCTTGATCGCCGAAGCGGAGCCAAGAAACAGCCCGACGCCGATGGTCGATCCGAGCGCCAGCAGGCGCATCTGCCGGACGCCGAGACTACGCTTGAAGCCTTGCTGTTCGTCCACTTTGCCCCCCTCACATGCGCGGACAGCCGCGCCCGCCCGCGCAGTCGCCCTTCTATACTTTGGCGATGGGCCGCCCGCTACTTCAAGTTGACGCTGCGCCATCAGCTTTGCTTTATGGCGAGCGAGCCGAAGCGGGCTTCCGAGCCACTCAGCTTGTCGATCAGAAATGCATACGCTAGAGTCGCTTAAACTTATGCGCGTCGCGCATTTGAGGCTACTAGTCAGTAAAGCGGGTCCAATAGAGAGCGTCTATGAGAATTTTCGTTTTGAAACTCCCGCCATCAGAAGTTATCCGCCTCCTGCGTTCAGAAATTAAAGCCGCGCACGGAGCGCCGGAACTGAATATTACTATCCGAAAAGAATATCAGATCGAAGAGGAATTCGATTACGCCGCCTATGGCGTCCAGGATGCGACCGATGTGGACCTCGTGTCGGCGACGACAAAGTTAACGATCGAGCCGAGGGTCGAAAGCGGCTACTGGGTGCTGGAGACGGAGGTTGAGCGGGAGCTCGGTCCCCTATCCCGCAAGGAAGAATATGGCATGACGCCATCGGTTCTTTCGTTGGATGAATTCGAGGCGGAGGTGAAAAACCCCGGCTCCAAGAAGATCAGCGTGCGACTGGTGACCCAGGCGGCCGCGGATAAAGAAGACTTCGATAAATGGCTGGCCGCCCTGGAAGCGCGCCACGGAGGGAACAAGATGGCGAAAGAAGATGACGCGGCGCGCGCCGCGAACAGGACGCTGGCGCTTTCGGTTGCGGCGATTTGGTCCATCGGAGCGGGAATCTATTTCATAAGCGACTCCCTGACTGAAAAGTCGCCCAAGCATGAATCTGCCAGCGCGGAGAGCCACGCCGAAGTGATTGCGGCCTCGGAGGCGCCTCCGCCGCTCCCGCCGCGCCTGCGGCTCCGGCAACGCCTTCGGCTCCTTCGGCTCCGGCCGCCGCGCCGGCGTCTGCGTCCAGCGACGAACTTCTCACGCTCCAGAAGGACCCCAAGCAGTGGGTCACGCCGACCGGCGATTACTGGAACCTGCGCCATTCGGGGCTGAAACAGATCACGACGGACAACGTCGGCAAGCTTCAGGCCGCCTGGCAGTTCTCCACCGGCGTTCTGCGCGGCCATGAGGGCGCGCCGCTGGTCGTGGGCGACGTGATGTATCTGCACACGCCGTTCCCCAACATCGTCTATGCGCTCGACCTGAAGGATCCGGCGCATCAGATCCTCTGGAAATATGAGCCCAAGCAGGACCCGTCGGTCGTGCCGGTCATGTGCTGCGACACGGTCAACCGCGGCCTCGCCTATGGCGACGGCAAGATCTTCCTGGCGCAGGCCGACACCACGCTGGTCGCGCTCGACGCCAAGACCGGCAAGCTGGTCTGGTCGGTGAAGAACGGCGATCCGTCGAAGGGCCAGACCTCGACGGCGGCGCCGCATGTGTTCAAGGACAAGGTGTTCGTGGGCATCGCCGGCGGCGAGTTCGGCGTGCGCGGCCATATCACCGCCTATTCGGTGAAGGACGGCAAGCAGGTGTGGCGCGGCTATTCGATGGGCCCGGACGCCGACACGCTGATCGAGCCGGGCAAGACCACCCATCTCGGCCAGCCGGTGGAGAAGGATTCGGGCATCTCGACCTGGCAGGGCGACCAGTGGCAGACCGGCGGCGGCACCACCTGGGGCTGGTACAGCTATGATCCCGAGCTGAACCTCGTCTATTACGGCTCGGGCAACCCCTCGACCTGGAACCCGGTGCAGCGTCCGGGCGACAATCGCTGGTCGATGACCATCTGGGCGCGCGACCTCGACACCGGCAAGGCGAAGTGGCTCTACCAGATGACCCCCCACGACGAGTGGGACTATGACGGCATCAACGAGATGATCCTCGCCGACCAGGACATTGGCGGCAAGAAGGTCAAGACGCTGGTGCATTTCGACCGCAACGGCTTCGCCTATACGCTGGACCGCACCAACGGCGATCTGCTGGTCGCCGAGAAATATGATCCGGCGGTGAACTGGGCGACCAAGGTCGACATGGACAAGTCGTCGAAGACCTATGGGCGTCCGCTGGTCGTCGACAAGTTCTCGACGCAGCACAATGGCGAGGACACCAACACGCAGGGCGTCTGCCCGGCGGCGCTTGGCTCGAAGGACGAGCAGCCGGCGAGCTTCGATCCGGCGACGCAGCTGTTCCTTGTGCCGACGAACCACGTCTGCATGGACTATGAGCCGTTCCGCGTGTCCTACACGGCGGGCCAGCCCTATGTCGGCGCGACGCTGGAAATGTTCCCGGCGGGCAAGGTCCTGGGCGACGGCACGAACCACACCGGCAATTTCATTGCGTGGGACGCGAAGACCGGCAAGATCGTGTGGTCGAACAAGGAGCAGTTCTCGGCGTGGGGCGGCGCGGTGTCGACCGACGGCGGCGTGACCTTCTATGGGACGCTGGAGGGCTATCTGAAGGCGGTCGACACGAAGACCGGCAAGGAGCTCTACAAGTACAAGACCCCGTCGGGCATCATCGGCAATGTGATCACCTATGAGTCAGGCGGCAAGCAGTATGTTGCGGTGCTGTCGGGCGTCGGCGGCTGGGCGGGCATCGGCCTTGCGGCGGGTCTGTCCAAGTCGAACGAGGGCCTCGGCGCGGTCGGCAACTATGCCTCGCTGGCCAATTACACGGCGCTCGGCGGCGTGTTGACGGTCTTCGGCCTGCCGGAATGACATGAAAAATTGATCTCGGCCCTCCAAAAGGGCCGAGACACACAAAGGAAAACCGAGGACCAGATGGCGAAAAAGGACAGTTCTCTTCTTGCGGTCATGAAAGCGCGTCTGGATGAAACGCGTCGTCAGCTGGGGTTTGCGGCGATGGATTTCAGCGTATCGGACGAAAGGCTTCTCGAGTTGCGCAATGAATTGCGGAGCCTTCAGGACGAAGTGAAAACGCTGGAGCGAAAATCGAAGAAGCTTTTTGGAATTTTCTAAAACAAACGACAGCAAAGTAGGGGAAGCCCGGCCGGAGGCCGGGCTTCATTGTTTTAGCGGGCGTTCTTTTCGATGGCGTCCATCAGAGCCGACTTCGGCAGCTTCTTGCAGTATTTCGCGATCTTTGCGGTGTTGCGCTTGACGTAGCGCAACTCGATGACCGTGAAATTCTTGGTCGACATCCAGTAGCCGCGCATCCAGTTGCCGATGAAGTCCTGCGTGGCCGGATCGTAGCCGGTGAAATCCTTGCAGGTGATCTGCGACATTTCGATCTGGACCTGCGCGGAAGCAGGAGCGGCGATCATGAAGGCGCCGGCGACGCCGGCGAGAATGAGCTTGCGGATCATGTGTGCCGTTCCTCTTACTTCGTCCCGGTCGCGCGCTCGAGGCCCGCCATTACCGTTTCACTCTTGTTGGACTGGCACCATGAGAGCACGCTGGCGGTGTTCTTCTGGAACAGGCCCATGTCGACATAAGTGCGGCCCGCGCGCTGCGCGAAGAAGCCGCTCATGAAGGCGGCGAAATCCGCCTGATCGTCCGCCGGCATGGCCAGCACTTCACCGCAGGTGATCTTGGACATATCAATATTTACCTGCGCCTGCGCCAGCGATGGCGCGAGCGCGCCGGCAAGCGCCAGCGCTGCGATGATCTTCCTCATTTGTCTCCTCCAGTAGACATTCACTCGAAGCAGCCATTGCTGCGCGGCCGTCGCACGAATGGCCACGCCCACGCGGCGCGGCGAGACAATTACACAGAAAAGTAGATAAGTCCAAGTCAGCGCTGGAAACCTCTGCAGAGCCGAAGTCGATCCTGCGCCCATATTGGGGAAGGGTCTGTGGACGGGGGAGGGAGACTGTCCTAACATCCGGAACTCAGCCGCTTTTCCACGGCCCTGCTTCCTCGCATTCGAGATATACTCATGAACTGGACGCGGTTTCGCGAATTGAAGCGCGTTTACTGGATTGGACTGGGCGTTCTTGCGGCCGTCGGCGTCGCAATTCGCTTCGGGGCGAGCGCGCAGGGGGATGCGCCGCCTGCTCCGCCGGCTCCCAGCGTCACCGTCGCGCATCCTCTCTCGGAAACGGTTCCGCATTGGGACGAATTCACCGGTCGGTTCGTCGCCGTGCAGCGCGTCGAGGTGCGGCCGCGCGTCTCCGGCGCGATCGACAAGGTCCACTTCTCCGACGGACAGATCGTAAAGGCCGGCGATCCGCTCTTTACAATAGACCCGCGTCCCTACCAGATCGCCGTCGATAGCGCGCGCGCCGATGTCGCGCGCATGCAGTCGCAGACAAACATGCTGTCGAAGGACGTGGCGCGCGGCGAGTCGCTCGTCGGCGGCGGCGCCATCACGCGGCGCGATCTCGATCAGCGTCGAGGGGGCTCCGATTCGGCGCGGGCCCAGCTGATGGGCGCGGACGCGGCGCTGCGCAACGCGGAACTCAATCTTGAATGGACCCAGGTGCGCGCGCCCATCGCCGGCCGCGTGTCCGACCGACGCATCGACGTCGGCAATCTCGTGCAGGCGGGCGTCACGCTGCTGACGACCATCGTCACGCTCGATCCCATCTATTTCGAGTTCGACGTCTCGGAGTCGGATTTCCTGCATTACGCCCGCAGCGGCGTCGGGCGCCAGCAGACCGGGCAGACTCCGGCATATATTCGCCTCGCCGACGAGACCGACTGGAAGCGCAAGGGCGCGGTCGATTTCTTCGACAATGCGCTGAACACCCATTCCGGGACGATCCGGGCGCGGGCCGTCTTGTCCAACAAGGATATGTTGCTGACGCCCGGAACCTTCGGCCGCGTGCGCGTCAACGGCGGCGACGCGTCGGCGCTTCTCATTCCCGATGCGTCGATTTCCTCCGACCAGACGAGCAAGATCGTTATGGTGATGGGCCCGGATCACAAGGTCGCGGCGAAGCCCGTCACGCTTGGGCCGTTGCATAAAGGTCTGCGCGTCGTGCTGTCGGGCCTCGATCCCGATGATCTCGTCATCACCGCCGGCCTCGCCAATCCCATGGTGCGGCCCGGCGCCATCGTCGCGCCGGTCGATGGCGTGATCGCGCCTCTGGCCAATTGAGCGACGAACGCATGCGCTTTCCGCATTTCTTCATCGAACGGCCGATCTTCGCCGCGGTCCTGTCCGTGCTGCTCACCATCGCCGGGCTGATTGCGGCGCGCACGCTCCCCGTTTCGGAATATCCCGACATCGCGCCGCCGACGGTCATGATCACGGCGACCTATCCGGGCGCCTCGGCGGAGGTCATCGCCCAGACTGTCGCCTCGCCCATCGAGCAGGAGGTCAATGGCGTCGACGACATGCTTTACATCTCGTCGCAGTCGACGGGCGACGGGCTGCTGACCATCAATGTCGTGTTCAAGACCGGCGTGAATATCGATCTCGCGCAGGTGCTGGTGCAAAACCGCGTGGCGATCGCCACGCCGCGCCTGCCGGAAGAGGTGCAGCGCTTCGGCGTGGTGGTGAAGAAAGCCTCGCCCGATCTGATGATGGTCGTGCATCTGCGCTCGCCCGACGGCTCGCGCACGCAGCAATATATTTCCAATTACGCGACGCTCTATGTGCGCGACGTGCTGGCGCGGCTCGAGGGCGTGGGCGACGTGCGCGTGTTTGGCGCGCGCGACTATTCGATGCGCGTCTGGCTCGATCCGGACAAGATCGCCGCGCGCGGCATGACGGCGGGCGAAGTCGTTTTCGCGCTGCGCGCCGCCAATCTCCAGGTCGCGGCGGGCGCGATCAATCAGCCGCCGGCGGCGTCGCCCGGCGCCTTCCAGCTTTCCGTGCGCACGCTCGGCCGCCTGTCCGAGCCCGAGCAGTTCGCCGACATCGTGTTGCGCTCGGACGCCGATGGGCAGGTGCGGCTGCGGGACGTGGCGCGCGTCGAGATCGGCGCGCAGGATTATACGGTCAACGCCTATCTCGACAAAAACCCCGCGACGGCCATCGTCGTCTTTCAGAAGCCCGGCTCCAACGCCCTCGCGACCTCCGAGTCGGTCGAGGCCGCCATGGTCGAGCTGAAGAGGCAGTTTCCGGCCGGCATCGATTATTCGATCGTCTACAATCCGACCGAATTCATTCAGCAGTCCGTCGATCAGGTCGTCCACACGCTTCTCGAAGCGGTCCTGCTCGTTGTCGTGGTGGTCATTCTCTTCCTGCAGACATGGCGCGCCGCGGTCATTCCGGTGGTGGCGATTCCGGTGTCGCTCATCGGCAGCTTTGCCAGTGATGAAGCTCGTGGGCCTCACCTTCAACACGCTGTCGCTTTTCGGACTGGTGCTCGCCATCGGCATTGTCGTCGACGACGCGATCGTCGTCGTCGAGAATGTCGAACGCTATCTCGACCTCGGCATGACGCCCAAGGAGGCCGCGCACAAGACCATGGACGAGGTCGGCGGCGCGCTGATCGCAATCGCGCTGGTGCTCTGCGCGGTTTTCGTGCCGGTCGCCTATATCACCGGGCTGCAGGGCGCCTTCTACAAGCAGTTCGCGATCACCATCGCCTCGGCGACGCTGATCTCGGCTTTCGTGTCGCTCACTCTGTCGCCGGCGCTCGCCGCGGTTCTCCTGAAACCGAGAAGCGAGGAGAAGAAGGAACCGGAAGGGCGGGTGATGGCGCTCATCCATGCTTTCTTCGCGCGCTTCAATCATCTCTTCGACTCCATGTCGGAGCGCTATGGCGCGCTGGACCGCGCGGCTGGTGCGCGTGGGGCTTTTCTCGCTTGTCGTCTATGGCGCTGCTGATCGGCGTGGCGGCGGAGCTTCTTCGCCGCACGCCGACGGGCCTCGTGCCGACGCTCGATCGCGGCTATCTCATCGCGGCCTTCCAACTGCCGCCGGGCGCCTCGCTCGACCGCACCGATACGGTGATGCGCCAGGCTACCGACATTATTCTGTCGCGGCCGGGTGTCGCGTCGGCCGTGGTGTTCACCGGCTTCGACGGCGCGACCTTCACCAACGCGCCAAACTCCGGCGTGATCTTCGTCACGCTCAAATCCTTCGAGGAGCGACACAGGCGGAGCCTGAGCGCGATTTCCATTCGCGACGACCTGCGCGCATCGCTGTCGCCGATCAAGGAGGCTTTCGTTTTCGTGCTGGAGCCGCCGGCCGTGCCGGGCATCGGCACCGGCGGCGGGCTCAAGGGCTATGTTCAGGACCGCGGCGGCATGGGGCTGCCGGCGCTCGAAGGCGCGACATGGGGGCTCGCGGGTCCGGCGATGCGCCTGCCCGGCGTCGCGCAGGCCTTCACTTTGTTCAACACGCGCACGCCGCAGATCTTCGCGGACATCGATCGCACCAAGGCCGAAATGATCGGCGTGCCGATCTCGCGCGTCTTCGAAACCATGTCGATCTATCTCGGCTCGGTCTTCGTCAACGACTTCAACATTCTCGGCCGCACCTATCGCGTGATGGCGCAGGCGGACAATCCGCACCGCCTGACGCTGCGCGATCTCTCCGAGCTGAAGACCCGCAGCGCGACCGGCGAGATGACGCCGCTCGGCGCCATTGCGACCTTCCGCGACACGACGGGCGCCTTTCGCGTGCCGCGCTACAATCTCTATCCGGCCGCCGAATTGCAGATCAATCTCGCGCCGGGCATGTCCTCGGGGCAGGGGATCGCAATGATCGAGGGGCTCGCCAAGCAGACTCTGCCGCCGGGTTTCGGCTTCGAATGGACCGAAATCGCGCTGCAGGAGAAGCTTGCCGGCAATACGGCGGCGCTCGCTTTCGGCCTCGCGGTCGTCTTCGTGTTCCTGCTGCTTGCGGCGCTTTATGAGAGCCTCACCCTGCCGCTGGCGGTCATTCTCATCGTGCCGATGTGCGTGCTTGCGGCGATGGCGGGCGTCACGCTGCGCGGCTTCGATCGCAATATTCTGGTCGAGATCGGGCTCGTCGTGCTCATCGGCCTTGCGGCAAAAAACGCGATCCTTATTGTCGAGTTCGCGCGGCAGGGCGAGGACGCCGGCAAGGACCGTTTCACAGCGGCGATCGAGGCGGCGCGCACGCGCCTGCGGCCGATCCTGATGACGTCGCTCGCCTTCATTCTCGGCGTGCTGCCGCTCGTCGTGTCGCATGGCGCGGGCGCGGAGATGCGCCAGTCGCTCGGCGTCGCGGTGTTCAGCGGCATGATTGGCGTGACGATCTTCGGGCTTGCCTTCACGCCGATCTTCTATGTGCTGTCGCGGGCCCTCGCATTGCGGGCGCGCGGCAGGCACGGCTGACTTCATATTCTGGAGGAACGGCGATGGCGGCTGAGCAGCCGATTGAAGTCGAGGTCTTCTATCGATACGGCCACAAGGGTCGCGACATGATCGCCATTCGCGCGCCCTACGCCATGTCGGGTGACGCCGAATTGATCGGACGCTTGTTGCGCATCGGCGACGCCACGCATTCGGTGCGCGCCGTGGCGCGGCAGGTTTCGGGACCGATAGGGAAGGGCGAGCCGCTCGGAATCGAGATCGGCTGACGTTACGAGAAAAACTTGCCCCGCAGAAATCTCTCGCCGAGAAGACCCAGCGCCATCGCCGTTGCGCCGACGCCGATGACAAGCGTGCGGTTGATGGTTTCGACGTCATAGCTCGTGTAATAGGCCGATCGCAGCCATTCGACGAGCTGCAGGATCGGATTATAGGCAGCCCAGTCGCGCACCTCCTCCGGCATGTTCCAGACGGGAAAGTAGACGCCGGCGGTGATGTAAAGGCCGATGATGAGAAAGGTGAAGACGAATTGGTAGAATGGTCCCAGGACCGCCGTCATCACGAGATTGAAGAAGCCGAGACCGACGCCCATGAAGATGGCCGCCCCGATCGCCTTCGCGGCCTCGACGAGGTCGTTGGGCCAGAGATCCGTGTCGAGAAATTGCAGAAATCCCATGAAAAGCAGCAGGGCGACGATGGCGCTCATCAGCTCGAGAATGGCGCGGCTGATCATGAGATGCAGCGGCTGCAACATGGGTATGTTGAGCAATTGCCGATTGTCGTGGATGGCGCCGCACATCTGCCGGGCCGGATACAGACAGAGCAGATAGGGTGCGACGCCCGTCGCCGCAAAGAGCGCGGCGCTCTCGCCGACAGGGGCGATCAGCGTTCGAAGATAATAAAATCCCGTCAATATGCTCATATGCAGCATTGGCAGCGCAATGCCGAGCAGATAACCGAAATGACTGCGGCCGCCGTAGCGGGTACGCATGTCCTGAAGCAGCACGACCCCCACCAGTCGCGCGGATACCTGCAATTTCGCGCGAAAACCTTGAGCGCGCTGGAAGTGTGGTAGAGGTTCGGCGTCGGACATCGGTTCATAATTGCTACGTTGAAGCCAAAGGGTCAAGCAGAAGGGCGGCGCATGTTTTTCCTTTCCGGTCTTCACCTCGCGGCTCTCGTGGCGATTGTGGTCGGCGCGGTCCCCGCCGGGGCGGCGCCCAGACGCCCGCGTCGACATTCGTCGGCTCCACGGCCTGCGCCGCCTGTCATAGGAGCGAGCATTCGGACTGGCTGACCTCGCAGCATCGCGCCGCCATGCAGGAGCCGACCGACAGCACGGTGCTTGGCCGGTTCGACTCCGCGAGCTTCCGCAAGGGCGCGGTCGAGACCGTCTTCTCCAAACGCGACGGCAAGTTTCTCATCAGCACCGAAGGGCCGGACGGAAAGCTTGCCGATTTCGCGGTGAAATATGTTTTCGGCGTCTATCCGCTCCAGCAATATCTTCTCGAATTGCCGGGCGGACGGCTCCAGGCTTTCGGCGTCGCATGGGATGCGCGTCCGGCGACGGAAGGCGGACAGCGTTGGTTCGATCTCTATCCAGACCGCAAGCTCGCGGCGGGCGATCCGCTGCACTGGACCGGGATCGATCAGAACTGGAATTATCAATGCGCCTGGTGCCATTCAACCAATCTGCGTAAAAATTACGATCCGGCCACGAACGCTTTCGCCACGACCTTTTCCGAAATCAGCGTGGGCTGCGAGGCCTGCCATGGCCCGGCGTCGAGACATATCGAATGGGCGTCGAAACCTTCGACGCAATCTCCGCATCACGGTTTCGACGTCAGCCTGGACCAGCGCGCCGGGGTATCCTGGGCGGCGGGCGCCGGCGCGACGTCGGCCCGGACAGGCCCGCCTGCAAGCGACAAGGAAACGCGCGTTTGCGCCGGCTGTCATGCGCGGCGCCAGCAATTCTCCGACGATCCCGTCGCGGCGGCGCGTTTCTTCGACGCCTTCCGGCCGGTGACGCTCGAAGCCGGGCTCTATCATCTCGACGGCCAGCAGCGCGACGAAGTCTATAATTTCGGCTCCTTCCTGCAAAGCCGCATGCATGCGGTCGGCGTCACATGTTCGGATTGCCACAATCCGCATTCGGGCAAGCTGCGCCTCGCGGGAAACGCGCTTTGCGGCCAATGCCATTCGGCGGCGGTCTTCGATCAGGCGAGCCATCATCACCATGCGTCGGGATCGAAGGGCGCCGAATGCGCCAACTGCCACATGCCGGCGGCGGTCTATATGGGCGTCGACGCGCGCCGGGATCATTCCATGCGCATTCCGCGCCCGGACCGCACGGCGTCGCTGGCGACGCCCAACGCCTGCAATCAATGCCATAGCGAGAAAAGCGCGGCATGGGCGGCCGAGGCGGTGAAATCATGGGGCATGGGCGGCAAGCCCGGCGCGCAGGGTTTCGCCGAAGCCTTTCATCTCGCGGACAGCGGCGCGCCCGGCGCCGGAGCGGCGCTCGCCAGCCTCATCGAGGACAAGGGACAATCAGCCATCGCGCGCGCCAGCGCGCTTCATCGGCTGAGCCAGACTCCGACAATCGCAGCGCTGTCACTTGCGGGCGGCGCTCTGTCCGATCCTGACCCGATGGTGCGCGCCGCCGCCGTCGCGGTCTTCGCCAACGCCGACGCCGCGACGAAACGGCAGGCGTTGACGCCCATGCTGACAGACGAAACGCGGCTCCTGCGCATGGAGGCCGCGCGCGCGCTGGCGGGAGAGGCGGAAGCGGGACTCGAACCAGCGGCGCTTCTCGCTTTCGAGAAGGCGCTTGCCGAATATGAGGCGGGGCAGCTCTTCAATGCGGAGCGGCCTGAGTCTCAGGCCAATCTCGGCGCGCTTTATCTCGCGCGCGGCAAGGTCGACGCGGCGCGCGCGGCTTATGAGAAGGCGCTGGCGCTGGACAAAAGCTTCGCGCCGGCCGCCGTCTCCCTCGCCGACATCGCCCGCGCCAGCGGCGATGAAAAAAGCGGCGGAAGAAACGCTGCGCCGGTCGCTGACGCAAAACCCCGACTCCGGCGCGCTCGCCCATGCGCTGGGCCTGAGCCTCATTCGTCAGAAAAGATTGCCCGAGGCGATGGCGAGTCTCGAAAAAGCGGTCGCGCTGTCGCCGGACGATTCGCGTTTCGCTTATGTCCTCGGCGTCGCGCAGCATGACGCGGGGTCGCCGGACAAGGCGCGCGAGACGCTTGCAGCGGCCCTGTCGCGCCATCCCTTCGACCGCGACATACTGTCGGCGCTCGCATCGTACGACATGGAGGCGGGCGATATCGCCGCCGCCGCCGATCATGCCGAGCGGCTTTCGCAGCTCGAACCGGAGGACGCCGAGACGCGTCAATTCATTGCCGCCATTCGCGCCATGGCGGCGCGCGGGCGCCGATGACTCTCGCCGGCTCTGTGGCGATTCCGCAACGCTGGGTGGAATTCTCAACTCGCCGCGCGGAATTGTCCCGGTTGAGGCCTTTTTTCTAGGTATAACTTGACCTTGCCAAGTATTTACTGCGCAAGGACGGCGGCCGTAATGTTGAGCTACTTCAAGAGGAAAGCGGTGCTATTCGCCGCTCTGTCGCTCGCCTCTCCGGCGCTCGGCGCCGACCTTCCGGCGCAAAAATCACCGCCGCCGCCGCCGCCGCCGGTCTTCACCTGGACCGGGCTCTATGTCGGCCTCAATGGCGGATATACGTGGGCGGGGAGCCGCCCCATCACCATCTCGACCGTCAATATCCTTGATCATTCGCCCCAGAGATTTGGTCCCGCCTCGGCGGCCGGAGCCACGGCGACTGTCTCCGCGCGGCTCGACGGTTTCTTTTCCGGCGGTCAACTCGGCTACAACTGGCAGTTCTCCGATCGCCTGATCGTGGGTCTCGAGGCCGATGTTCAGGGCCTTGGCGTGCGCGGGGGGAATGGCCAGAACAGCGTCTACCCGGCCAATTCGAACGGCACGGCGGGGACGAGCATGAAGCTCGATCGCGATCTCGAATTTCTCGGCACGGCGCGCGGACGTCTCGGTTATGCGGTCACGCCGACCCTCATGACCTATGTGACAGGCGGCCTCGCCTATGGGGGCGCCAATATGTCCGGCGCCGTTTCGCAGAGCCTGCGACCGGGCACGCTTTTGTCGGACACCGTGCGGGGGGATCATTTCGACATCCTGACCGGCTGGACGATCGGCGGCGGCGCCGAGATGGCGCTCGGGCGCAATCTTTCCGCCAAGCTGGAATATCTCTATTACGAACTCGGCGAGCTCTGGCTCACCAATCCCTCGCTGCAACACAAGGACGCGCTGACGCGGGAGACCGTAGTCGCCGACGCGACTGCGGCGCACACGCGTTACAATGGCCATGTCATACGCGCGGGCCTCAACTACCGCTTCGATTTCAGCATTCCCGAAAGGTCGGGCTCTGCGGCGACGCCGCTCTTCGCGTCGCCGAGTTTCGAAGCCGTCGCCCGGCCGCGTTTCGACGGCTGGAAGTTCCTGGTGATGCCCTATCTGTGGGCGATCAATCTCAATGGCGGAATGACGCTGCGCGGCGAGACGGTTGACGTCAATGCGACACTGATCGACGCCATCACGCGCAGCTCCTCTTTCCCGCTGGCTTTCATGGGCCGCGCGGAAGCGTCGAACGGACCTTTCTTCGCCTATGGCGACATGGTCTGGGCGCAGATGCGCTTTGCGGGTTCCGCGCTTTCGCTGCGCTCGCCTGTCGCCGATCTGGCCGTTTCGGCCAGCGTCAGCGGCCGTCTCAAAACCACCATGGCCATCGGCGAGGCGGGTTTCGGCTATGAGCTTGCGCGCTGGAAGCTCATGAGCGCGCCGGAATCCTTCACGGCGATCGACGCCTACGCCGGGCTGCGCTACGTCAATATGACCGTCAATCTCAACGCTGACGTTGTGGCCGCCGCAACGTCATCGCAGCTGGGCGTGTCGGTCGTCGACGGCAAAAGCGTGCTCGGCACAGGCACATTGTGGTGGATCGATCCCGTAATCGGTCTGCGGATGCGCCACAGTTTCGCGCCGGGGAGCAGATTCGAGACGCGCGCCGATATTGGCGGCTTCGGGGCGGGCAGCAAATTCAGCTGGCAGTTTTACGGCGGCTACAGCGCGGATTTCGACGTCTACAATACGCGGTTGACTGCGCTCATCGGCTATCGCGCCCTCGGGATGAATTTCGACAAATATGTCGAGGGGCGCGAGAACGGCATGAATCTCGTCATTCATGGCCCGGTCACGGGCCTGGGCGTAAAGTTCTAACCGCCGCTTCCGCCGCAGGTTCGATGCATTGCGGCGCAGATGGCCTCATGGAAGAAGGGCAGTTCTCCATGCGTCTTGCGCAGGTATCAGTTTTCGCTTTCACATTTGCGCTTTCGGGCGCAGCCGCGGCCGCTGAAAAAGCAGACGCCATCTATTTCGGCGGCCCGATCGTCACGGTTGACGAGACGAAGCCGAGCGCGGAGGCGGTTGCCGTCAAGGATGGCAAAATCCTCGCTGTCGGCGGCAGAGAGGATATTTTCCGCGCGCACAAGGGCGAGGGAACGAAGCTCAACGATCTTGCCGGACATACGATGATCCCGGGGCTGATCGACGCTCACGGCCACGTGCTTGGCGTGGGCCTTCAGTCAATTTCGGCCAATCTGCTGCCGGCGCCGGACGGGCAGGTCAACTCCATCGCCGATCTGCAGAAGACGATGCGCGCGTTTCTGGCCGCGTCGCCGATCGTGAAGAAATACGGCCTCGTCATCGGCTTCGATTACGACGACGCTCAGCTTGCCGAACATCGGCATCCGACGCGAGACGAGCTCGACGCGATTTCGACCGAGCTCCCCATCGCCATCATTCATCAGTCAGGGCATCTCGGCGCCTATAACAGCAAGGCGCTGGAAATGGCGGGCGTCACCGCCGCCACGCCGAATCCGCAGGGCGGGATCATCCGCCGCCGTGACGGAAGCGAAGAGCCCAACGGCGTGATGGAGGAAAACGCTCATTTCATGGTGCTGCTGAAACTCCTGCCGAAACTCGGCGAGGAGCAGATCGCCGCGCTGGTCGGAGCGGGCGCGCAGACCTATGCGCGCTACGGCTATACGACGGCGCAGGAAGGCGCGGCCATGGCCCCCTGGGCCCATGCGATGACGAAGCCGGAGAATCGCGCCGCGCTGAAGATCGACGTCGTGTTCTATCCCGCGATCGCCATGCTGGGCGACGATCCCATCATGTCCAGCCCGCTGGTCTCGCGCCAATATGACGGGCATTTCCGCATCGGCGGCGTCAAGGTCGTTCTCGACGGCTCGCCGCAGGGGCGAACGGCGTGGCTGACCCAGCCCTTCTACAAGGCGCCGGATGGGCAGAAGCAGGGCTACGCCGGCTATGGCGCGCTGACCGACGATCAGCTGAAGGCGCTGGTGACGAAGGCCTATCGGAACAACTGGCAATTGCTGGCGCATTCCAATGGCGACGCAGCCTCCGATCAGCTGCTGCGCACCGTCGCGACTGTCGCGAAGGAGGTCCCCGGCGAAGACCGTCGCACGGTGCTGATTTACGGTCAGGTGCTGCGCGAGGATCAGGTCGATCAGATCAAGGCGCTCGGCCTGTCGACCTCGCTCTTTCCCATGCACACTTATTACTGGGGCGACTGGCATCGCGAGGTCGTGCTCGGCCCGGAGCGGGCGCAGAACATTTCCCCGACCGGCTGGTTCCTGCAGCGCGGGATGATCTTCACCTCGCATCACGACGCGCCGGTGACTTTTCCCAATTCCATGCGCGTGCTGGCGGCGACCGTGAACCGCACGACGCGCAGCGGCTTCGTGCTGGGTCCGCAACATCGGGTCGAACCGCTCACGGCGCTGAAGGCGCAGACGATCTGGGCCGCGCATCAGTATTTCGAGGAAAAGAGCAAGGGCTCCATCGAGCCCGGCAAGCTCGCCGACTTCGTGATCCTCTCCGACAATCCATTGACGATTCCGCGCGAAAACATCGCTGATATTCAAGTGCTTGAGACGATCAAGGAAGGGCGCAGCGTATTCAGCGCGGCGTCGAAAAAAGCCGGCGATTCGCCCGCCTGCGGCGACTCGCCCGTTTGCGCCCGTCATTTCTTCGCCTGGCGCGCGACGGTGCTCACGCGCGAGGCGCATTCGCCGCTCGTCGCGCAATTCGGGCCGCCGCCCCATGTGCATCCGGGCCTGGGCGACTGATCGCTCCAATATGGCGAAAGAGTGCGTTGCCATTGGCGTCGTGGTAAGACTAAGTTGTTGCAACGCAGAAAACTTTGGAGGCCGTTTATGTCTGGTGTCTTTTCAGGTGATCTAACAGGGTTGCGCGCCGCGGAGACGGCTCCGCTGCGTGAGAAATGGGGTTACATGGTCGCCTTCGGCGCCCTTGTGGCGCTCGCGGGCTTTGCGGCGCTCGGCTCCGTCGTCGGCTCTACTGTTCTCACTGTTCTTTTCGTCGGCGCGGCGATGATCGTCTCCGGCATTGTCGAGATGATCTACGCCGTCGCGGTCCGCTCCTGGAAGAAATTCTTCCTGTGGTCGCTGATTGGCCTGCTTTATGTCGTCGGCGGGGCCACGGTGATCCAGAACCCGCTGTTTGCGGCAAGCTTTCTGACGCTGGTGCTCGGCGCGGGGCTCGTCGCTTCCGGGCTGGTGCGCAGCTATCTCGCCTTTCAGCTTCCCAAGACAGGGCCCTGGGGGCTCGTCGCCCTTTCAGGCCTGCTCACTCTGGCGCTGGGCGCAATCATCCTCGCCAAGTGGCCGGTGTCGAGCCTCTATGTGCTGGGGATCTTTCTCGGCGTCGACCTGATCGTCGCCGGTTCGAGCTGGATCGGCCTTGGCCTGTCGCTCAAGCGCTCGCAGGATGCGCAGGCCGTTGGAATTATTGGTAGTGACAGGAGCATTGATATGCAGGACGGTTTCGCGCCGGGTATGGGGCGCAAGCTTTTCGCCGAATTTCTCGGCACCTTCTGGCTCGTCTTCGGCGGCGTCGGCAGCGCCCTGATTTCGGCGGGGTTTCCGCAACTCGGCATCGGCTTTACCGGCGTGTCGCTCGCCTTCGGCCTTTCCGTGCTGACCGGCGCCTATGCCTTCGGTCCTGTGTCGGGCGGCCATTTCAATCCGGCGGTGTCGCTCGGTCTCGCGGCGGCCGGACGGTTCTCGTGGAAGGAACTCGGCCCCTACTGGATCGCGCAGCTCATCGGCGCGACTTTCGCGGCCTTCATTCTGCTGAAGATCTGTCAGGGCAATATCGATTTCTCGCTGTCCAACGGCTTTGCGGCCAATGGCTATGAGGAACATTCGCCGGCTGGTTACACATGGCAGGCGGGCTTCCTCATCGAGACCGTGCTGACGACCTTCTTCCTGCTCGTCATTCTCGGCGTGACGGAAGGCCGAGCGCCCGTCGGCTTCGCGCCTCTCGCCATCGGCCTCGCGCTGACGCTGATCCATCTCGTCGATATCCCGGTGACCAACGCTTCGGTGAATCCGGCGCGCTCGACCAGTCAGGCGCTCTTCGTCGGCGGCTGGGCGCTGCAGCAGCTCTGGCTGTTCTGGGTCGCGCCGCTGCTCGGCGGCGTGATCGGCGGGCTCATTCACCGCTTCACGCTGGCCGATAAAGCGTAAAGGCGGCTACTTGTTTGAGGCGGGTTCGGACTTACATCCGAACCCGTTGTCATTTTGAAAAGGGTCGTCATGCGTTTCTTTCCCGCGCTTGTCTTCTGCGTGGTGGCGCTCTGCGCCCCGCCTGTTCATGCAGCGCCGGGCGCTCTGACCGGAAGATGGCGGATCGTGGCCGTCAGCGGCGCGGAAGGATTGGATGACGCGAGGACGCGCGCGGAATTCGCCGCCAATGGCCGTTTCGCATCCACGATTGGCTGCAATCGAATTGCCGGAACGTCGACGATAACGGGCGCAAGGCTCGCCTTCGGGCCGATGATGTCGACGCGCATGGCCTGCCCGCCGCCGCTCGACGCGGTGGAGCGCCACTATCTCGCCGCGCTGGAATCCGTGCGCGGCTATCGGCTGGAAGGCGGGACTCTGGTTTTTCTCAATGAGAGCGGCGAGGCGCTGGTGAGGCTGGCGCGGGAGAAGTAGGGCCGCGCGCGCCTGCAATGACTGCACAGGCTCGCCGAAGGATTTCCTCATCCTGAGGAGCGCGAGGCGCGCGTCTCGAAGGACGAGGAAATCCGGTAACAGATCACCTCGCGATGTTGCGTCGAGAGAGTGCCTCGGCCCATCCTTCGAGACGGCCCTGCGGGCCGCCTCAGGATGAGGGAGTCGAATTGGCCGCCAACCTTTGCGGCGCTACCCCTCTGTGGTCGCCTCCAGCCGCCGTGACGCAAGCCGTGCGGCTTCGGCGCCGGAGAGCATGGCGCCGTTGAAGCCATGTTCGCCGCCGAAGGCCGAGGCGAGATAGAGCCCGCCGATCGGCGTGCCGGGCGTGCGCGGGAAGCCCATCAGGATCGGCTCATCCGGGGGCAGGGGCTCGAAGCCATAGACGGCGCCCTCAGGCGTGTTGAGATAGCTCGACATCGAGAAGGCGTTGAGCAGCATGCGCGACGTCACGAGACTCGAGAAGCCCGGATAATCCTTTTCGAGCTTTGCCTGTATCGCGTCGAGCCAGGCCTCGCGGCGCGAAACGCCTTCCTCCTTGGAAAGACCCTTCCAATTCTCCAGCCGGTCGAGGCCGAGCACGCTCAACAGGATCGGCGGCTCGTCCCACAGCCCCGAATTCGACGGCGGTGAAATTCGAGATGGCGTGCAGCGGCAATTCGCCTTTGGGCATGTCCGCCATCGCGGTCGCCCCGTCGCCATATTGGTCGAAGCGCTTCATGGACGACGGCATGGTGATCGTCAGAAAATCGTTGACGCCCACAGAAGCAGGTTTGGCGCTCAGGCCGAAATTCGCCGAGATAGAGCGAGGTCGAGAGAGGCCGGGAGCCGAAGACCTCATCCATCTTCGCGCGCGCCGGCGTCGCCATCAGGGATGCGGCGACGGAGGGCGCGCAATTGGCCATCACCACGCGCGCCGCGATTCGCTCTTCATTGTCGCCTGCGCGCCGCGCGACATGACGCACCGCGACGGCGTTCCCATCCGCATCCGTCTCGATCTGCGTGACGAGGCGGCCCATGCGGACCTGCCCGCCGGTCCTGGTGATGCATTTGGCGAGCTTGAGGCTCAACTGTCGCGAGCCGCCCTTGATGTAAGCGCCGCCCGAGGCGATGTAGCCGCCCTGCGCCAGCGCATAATAAATCCACCACAGCCTGCGCGGATCGTCGCCGTAATAGAGAAGATTGGCGCCGAGCGCCGCTTTCAGCCCTTCCGCGCCCGCGAAATCGCGCGTGAAAATTTCATCGAGAGAGTTCATCCAGCCGTCGGCGGCGGGCTGGACTTCCCACAGGCCGCGCGAGAATTTCGCGAGCGAGCCTTCCTCGCGCGCCTGTTTCATCGTCCACAGCGCGTCGTGAATCTGTTCGACTTCACCAAGGAAACGCTTGATCGCCGCGTTCTTGTCGGGGAAGCGCGTCGCGAGCGCGTCATGGGCGGCTTCAAAACCAACAGGCAGTTCGAAAGCGTCCCCGAGCGGACCGCCCTGAGCCTTGTAGAGCGGCCCAGTCGGGCGCCATTCGATTTCGTCCAGAATGCCGAGCTGGCTCAGAATGTGATGCTTCACGTCGCGCGGATTGCGCGCGTCCGAAGTCTGATGCAGCGAGGCTTCCACCCAGAGATCGCCGACCTTGTAAACGGAGGCCGCGCCGCCGATGCTGAAATTGCGCTCCAGCAGACAGACGCTATAGCCCGCGCTGGCGAGCAGGGCGCCCGCGGTGAGGCCGCCCAGTCCGGAGCCGATCACCACGGCGTCGAATTTCTTGTCGCTCATCGAAAGGTCGTCGCCTCTTCATCCATTGGCCCCAAAGAGGGGCGCGCGGTCTGGCCAAAGCCGGAATCCGTCCCAACATAACATGGCGCGGCGCATTGGCCGCGCCCCCCTGGAGGATGCGTCGTAATGACTGAAGAAAGCTTTCCGGTCACCCGCACGGACGAGGAATGGCGCGCGCGTCTCACGCGGGAGCAATATGACGTGATGCGCGGTCACGGCACCGAGCGCCCGGGAAGCTGCGCGCTCAACCACGAGAAAAGGCGCGGGCTCTTCCAATGCGCCGGCTGCGACCAGCCGCTCTTCCGCTCGGGCGAGAAATTCGAGAGCGGCACAGGCTGGCCGAGCTTTTTCGATCCCCTGCCGGGCTCCCTCGGCACGACCAGGGATATGAGCTACGGCATGATCCGCACCGAAGTGCATTGCAGCCGTTGCGGCTCGCATCTCGGCCATGTCTTCCCCGATGGCCCGCCGCCGACGGGGCTGCGCTATTGCATCAATGGCGTCGCGCTGAATTTCATTCCGGAGAATGAGGCGGCTCGATAAGGCTTCCTGATCGCGCCATAGAGGCGGTGCTGCGACAGTTCGGTGCGACAAAAAAATTTTTTACCTGCCTGTTTCCTGCGCGACTGGCGCCCCGCTTACCCTCATCCCGGATAGGGTCGGGCAGGGGCGCCCTGACCGCAAGATGACGCTGGCTGAGTTAAGGCGCCCATCATCTCGGCTTGACGACGATCTGCGTTAACGCGTTATTTCATTGCTTATTTCTGCTTTTGGCGGCTCTTTCTCTACCCACCTTCTCGGGCAGGTAAGGGATAGCCGACCACCCCCGCTCGAAGAATGTGCCCTGAGCCCCGATCCCATCGTCGCGCGAGCGGGAAGGCTGCGTTTGCTGCGCTGCACTGTCCCACTGACGCGCGCGAATGGCTGCTTGACGGGCAATTTTTATTGCCGTCATACGAAACCCTGCATCAGGGCGTTCGATGGGCTCATTGCGCGCGGAGGGTTGGCCGGGCGCGAGGCGAGAGCCGCACGGGGCCGGGGCGAACCTGCCGAGGTCGTTGCATGACCGCGCGGGCGCGGTGGGCGGGAACGCCGACCGCCAGCGCCTGATCGATAATTTTTAAGGGCCCGCCACAGGGGCTCGAGAGGGAGTGGAGCTATATGTCGACAACATCGTCAACCGCCGCGCCGGGCGCGAGCGGGAAAGACAACCAGCACCTTTCGCCCAAATCGGATATCGAGATTTCCCAGGCCGCCAAGATGCGGCCGATCGTCGACGTCGCCCGCGACAAGCTCGGCATTCCGGCCGAGCACATCCAGCCCTACGGCCATTACAAGGGCAAGATCTCGCTCGATTACGTCACCTCGCTGGAAGGCAAGCCGGACGGCAAGCTGATCCTCGTGACGGCGATCACGCCCACGCCCGGCGGGCGAAGGCAAGACGACCACCACGGTCGGCCTCACCGACGGCCTCAACTACATCGGCAAGAAGGCGCTCTGCTGCCTGCGCGAGCCGTCGCTCGGCCCCTGCTTCGGCGTGAAGGGCGGCGCGGCTGGCGGCGGCTACGCCCAGGTCGTGCCGATGGAGGACATCAACCTCCACTTCACCGGCGACTTCCACGCCATCGGCGCAGCCAATAATCTGCTCGCCGCGCTGATCGACAATCATGTCTATTGGGGCAATACGCTCGGCCTCGACACGCGCCGCATCTCCTGGCGCCGCGTCGTCGACATGAACGACCGCGCGCTTGCGCTCGATCGTCTCCTCGCTCGGCGGCGTGTCGAACGGCTTCTCGCGCGAAGACGGCTTCGACATTACGGTCGCCTCGGAAGTCATGGCGATCTTCTGCCTCGCGTCGAATTTCGCCGATCTGCAGAAGCGTCTCGGCAATATCGTCGTCGGCCAGACGCGCGAGAAGAAGAACATCCGCGCTTCCGAGCTGAAGGCCGCCGGCTCCATGGCCGCGCTGCTCAAGGACGCCATTGCGCCGAACCTCGTGCAGACGCTCGAGAACAATCCGGCGATCATCCATGGCGGCCCCTTCGCCAATATCGCCCATGGCTGCAACTCGGTCATCGCGACGAAGTCGGGCCTCAAGCTTGCCGATTACGTCGTGACGGAAGCCGGCTTCGGCGCCGATCTCGGCGCGGAGAAGTTCTTCGACATCAAGTGCCGCAAGGCGGGCCTCAAGCCCGACATCACCGTGATCGTCGCGACCATCCGCGCGCTCAAGATGCATGGCGGCGTCGCCAAGGACGATCTGAAGGCCGAGAACGTCGCGGCTGTCGAGAAGGGCTTCGAGAATCTGAAGCGCCATATCGGCAACGTCCGCAAGTTCGGCGTGCCGGTGCTCGTCACCGTCAACAAATTCTCCGCCGACACCGCCGGCCGAGATGGAGGCGCTCTACAAGCTCTGCAAGGCGGAAGGCGTCGATTGCGTCGTGGCCGACAACTGGGGCTCCGGCGGCGCCGGCGCGGCCGATCTCGCACGCGCGGTGGTGCAGACGATCGAGGCGCAGCCGTCGAACTTCAAGCCGCTCTATTCCGACGACCTGCCGCTCGCCGAAAAGGTGCGCACCATTGCGAAGGAGCTGTACGGCGCCGCCGACATCTCCTATGATTCGAGCGTGAAGTCGCGCTTCGCGGAGCTGGAGAAGGAAGGCTTCGGCCATCTGCCGGTCTGCATCGCGAAGACGCAATACAGCTTCTCGACCGATACGAACGCCAAGGGCGCGCCCTCCGGCTTCACCATCCCGATCCGCGAGCTGCGTCTCTCGGCAGGGGCGGAGTTCGTCGTCGTGGTCTGCGGCGACATCATGACGATGCCGGGCCTGCCGAAGGTCCCTGCCGCCAACAACATCGAAGTGGGCGCCGACGGCCGCATCTCCGGCCTGTTCTAGCCGCATCGAAAAATCAGCGGCGCCCGCAAGGCGCCGCCGGTTCGCTTCATCTCCGAAAACCAATCGGCTCAACAAGGAGCAAAAAATGCAGAATTCCAGAGTCCCCGGCAAAAACTTCCTTTTCGTGCCGGGCCCGACCAATCTTCCCGACCGCATCGTGCGCGCCATGGCCGTCGCCTCGGAAGATCATCGTTCGCCGACCTTCCCCGATCTGGTGAAGCCGCTGTTCCCCGGCCTGAAGAAGGTGTTCGGCACGGAGAAGGGCCACGCCTTCATTTTCCCGGCGTCCGGCACCGGCGGCTGGGAAGCTGCGATCACCAACACGCTGTCGCCCGGCGACAAGGTTCTCGCCCAGCGCTTCGGCCAGTTCTCGCATCTGTGGATCGACCTCTGCCGCCGTCAGGGCCTCGAGGTCATCGTGCAGGAGCGTCCGTGGGGCACCGGCAATGATCCGGAGCTGATCGAAGAGACGCTGAAGGCCGACAAGAATCACGAGATCAAGGCCGTTCTCGCCACGCATAACGAGACCGCCACGGGCGTGACCTCCGACATCGCCGCCGTCCGCAAGGCGATCGACGCCGCCAAGCATCCGGCGCTGCTCTTCGTCGACGGCGTGTCCTCGGTCGGCTTCGCTCGAGTTCAAGATGGACGAGTGGGGCGTGGACGTGATCGTCTCCGGCTCGCAGAAGGGCTTCATGCTGCCGGCCGGCCTGCTGCTGATGGCGGCGAGCCCGAAGGCGATCGAAAAGGGCAAGACCAACAAGGGTCGCCGCGCCTATTTCGAGTTCCAGGACATGATCGCGCAGAACGCCAACGGCTACTTCCCCTATACGCCGTCCGTTCCGCTGCTCTACGGCCTGAAGGAGTCGCTCGCGATCCTGTTCGAAGAGGGTCTCGACCAGGTCTACAAGCGCCACCATCATCTCGCCGAAGGCACGCGCGCCGCGGTTGCGGCCTGGGGCCTGAAGACCTGCGCCAAGGAGCCGAAGTGGAATTCGGACACCGTCACCGCGATCGTGGTGCCGGAAGGCTATGACGCCGCCAAGGTCATCGAGACCGCCTACAAGCGCTACAACCTCGCGCTCGGCGCCGGCCTCTCGGAAGTCGCCGGCAAGGTGTTCCGCATCGGCCATCTCGGCGACCTCAACGAGCTGATGCTGCTCGGCGCCATCGCTGGCGCGGAAATGGCGATGCTCGACAACGGCATCAAGATCCAGCCCGGCTCCGGCGTCGCGGCCGCTCAGGCGGTCTATCGCGCCAATCCGCTGCTCAAGATGTAATCTGACTTTTCCCTCTCCCCGCACGCGGGGAGAGGGTCTCTCCCGAGGTGGAGAGCGCAAGAACACGAGACCTGAAAAAGCGGGGAACATTCATGTCGCACAAAATCGTCTTTCTGGATCGCGAAACGCTCGACGCCAATGTGCGCAAACCGAATTTCCCGCATGAATATACTGAATATGCGCAGACCTCGCCCGACCAGATCGTCGAGCGCGCGAAGGACTGCGACATCATCATCACCAACAAGGTGCCGCTGCGCGAGGCGACGCTGAAACAGCTTCCCAAGCTGAAGCTGATCGCGGTCGCCGCCACCGGCACCGACGTGATCGACAAGGCCTACACCACGGCCAATGGCATCACCGTCTCGAACATCCGCAATTACGCCTACAACACGCTGCCCGAGCACGTGTTCGCGCTGCTCTTCGCGCTGCGCCGCAATCTCGTGAACTATGTCGACAGCGTGCGTCGCGGCCGCTGGGGCGAGGTCAATCAGTTCTGCTATTTCGACTATCCGATCTATGACATCGCCGGCTCGACGCTGGGCATCATCGGCTATGGCGCGCTCGGCAAGCAGGTCGAGAGCCGCGCCCAGGCGCTCGGCATGAAGGTGCTGATCAACGACGTGACCGACATTCCCGGCAAGGTCGACGTCGCGACCATCCTGCGCGAAGCGGACGTCGTTACGCTCAATCTTCCGCTGACGCCGGAGACGAAGAGCATGATCAGCACCAAGGAGCTGGCGTCGATGAAGAAGACCGCCTGCATCATCAACACGGCGCGCGGCGGAATCATCGACGAGGAAGCGCTCGCCGACGCGCTGCGCAAGGGCGTGATCGCCGGCGCGGGTCTCGACGTGCTGACCGTCGAGCCGCCGAAGAACGGCAATGTCCTGCTCGATCCGTCGATTCCGAATCTGATCATCACCCCGCATGTCGCCTGGGCCTCGAAGGAAGCGATGCAGGTGCTGGCCGATCAGCTCGTCGACAATATCGACGCGTTTGTGGCGGGCGATCCGCGCAATGTGGTGACGGCGTAAGGAAGATCGCCCCGGCTGTCGCCCCTTCGTCATGCCCGCGCCTGTCGCGGGCATCCACGCCGGGCCGCCAGTCGGAAGGGACGCGTAGAGCGCCCCTCATACTTATGAACCTCCCGGCGTGGATGGCCGGGACAAGCCCGGCCATGACGGGCGGTGCGGTCCGCTGGAGACATTGATGACCAAGAAGCTTCTTTTCCTTTTCGACACCGATCCCGTGGCCAGCGTGTTCGACACCGTCGTCGGCTATGACGGCGGCGCGGATCACATCATCGGCTATGGCGGCGTGAACACGGAGAACGTCGGCGCGCTCGTCGACGGCTGCATCTACACGCGCGGCCCGAAGGAGAAGCAGTTCACGGCGATCTTCGTCGGCGGCGGCTCCATGGTCGCGGGCGAGGCGGTGTTCAAGGCGGTGAAGAAGCGCTTCTTCTCGAACTTCCGCGTCTCCGCGATGCTCGACTCCAACGGCTCCAATACGACAGCCGCCGCCGGCGTCGCGCTGCTCGCCAAGGCTGGCGATCTCAAGGGCAAGAAGGCCGTCGTTCTCGCCGGCACCGGCCCGGTCGGCATGCGCGCCGCCGCCATGCTGAACATCGAAGGCGCCGACGTCGCCATCACCTCGCGTCAGCAGTCGCGCGCCGACGCCGCCGCCAAGGCGATTCAGGAGCGTTTCGGTTTCACGCCCAGGGCCATCGAGGCCAAGGACAATGCGGCGCGCGCGGCTGCGATCAAGGGCGCGCAGGTCGTCTTCGGCGCCGGCGCCATCGGCGTCGAGCTGCTCGCCGAAGCCGACTGGAAGGACAATCCGACCGTCGAGCTGCTCGCCGACTGCAACGCGCAGCCGCCGCTCGGAATCGCCGGCGTCGAGGCGACCGACAAGGCCAAGGAGCGTCACGGCAAGATCGTGATCGGCGCGCTGGGTCTGGGCGGCCTCAAGCTGAAACTGCATCGCGAATGCGTCGGCAAGCTCTTCGAGAGCGCCGACAAGGTGTTCGACTGCGAAAACATTTACGCCCTTGCGAAAGAGCTGGCCTGACATGAGCGCGAAGACGGAAACGATCGGCAAATTTCTCGACGAACTGGCCAGCGACGCGCCGACCCCGGGCGGCGGCGGCGCGGCGGCGCTGTCGGGCGCCATGGGCGCGGCGCTGGTGTCGATGGTCTGCAATCTGACCATCGGCAAGAAGAACTATGAGGCCGTCTCCGAGGATCTCAAGAAGACCCTCGCCCGCGCCGAGGCGCTGCGCGAGGAGCTGACCAAGGGCATCGACGAGGACGTCGTCGCCTTCAACACGCTGATGGGCGCCTATGGCCTGCCGCGCGCGACGGACGAAGACAAGGCCAGGCGTTCGGCCGCGATTCAGGAAGCGCTGAAGACCGCGACGCTCGCCCCGCTCGCGACCTGCAAGGTGTGCTATGAGGTGATCGTCCTGTCGAGGGAAGCCGCCGACAAGGGCAATCTCAACGTCATCAGCGACGCCGGCGTCGCCGTGCTCGCCGCCAATGCGGGCCTGCGCAGCTGCGCGCTGAACGTCTTCATCAACGCCAAGTCGATCAAGGATCGCGACTTCGCCGAGAAGCAGCTCGCCGAGGTCAATGCGCTGCTCGCCAAGGCGGGCGCCGAGACCGAGGCGGTCTATGAGGTCGTGCGCGGCAAGATCGGCTGATCGGGGGACCCCACCCCGGCCCTCCCCCTGCAAGGGGGGGCAGGGAGGGCTCTCTCCCAATAAAAAGCACGCGGCAGGAAGGATCGGGAAATGGACGTCCACGAGTACCAAGCGAAGGAAATTCTGGCGGCCCATGGGGTCGCCGTTCCGCCCGGCACCGTGGCCTACAGCCCGGATCAGGCCGTCTATGCGGCGACCGAACTCGGCGGCTCCCATTGGGTGGTGAAGGCGCAGATCCACGCCGGCGCGCGCGGCAAGGCCGGCGGCGTCAAGCTCTGCCGCACCTATCACGAAGTCCAGCAGGCGGCGCGCGACCTTCTCGGCAAGCGTCTCGTCACGGCGCAGACGGGCCCCGAAGGCAAGCCGGTGCAGCGCGTCTATGTCGAAGTCGCCGATCCTTTCGAGCGCGAGATTTATCTGGGCTATGTCCTCGACCGCAAACTGGAGCGCGTGCGCGTCATCGCCTCCAAGCATGGCGGCATGGACATCGAGGAGATCGCCCGCACGGCGCCCGACGAGCTGCTTCAGGTGATCGTCGAGCCGGCGGTCGGCATGCAGCAGTTCCAGGCGCGCGAACTCGCCTTCCAGCTCGGGCTCAATCTCAAGCAGGTGTCGCGCGCGGTGCAGACGATCATGGGCGCCTATCGCGCCTTCCGCGACAATGACGCGACCATGCTCGAGATCAATCCGCTGGTCATCACCAAGGACGACAAGGTCCTCGCGCTCGACGCGAAGATGTCCTTCGACGACAATGCGCTGTTCCGTCGCCGCAACATCGTCGACATGAACGACCCCTCGCAGAGCGATCCGCGCGAGGCGCAGGCGCATGAGCATAATCTCAATTACATCGGCCTCGACGGCGAAATCGGCTGCATCGTGAACGGCGCCGGCCTCGCGATGGCGACGATGGACATGATCAAGCACGCCGGCGGCAATCCGGCGAACTTCCTCGACGTCGGCGGCGGCGCCTCGCCGGAGCGCGTCGCGACAGCTTTCCGCCTCGTCCTCTCCGACCGCCGCGTGAAAGTGGTGCTGGTGAACATCTTCGCCGGCATCAACCGCTGCGACTGGGTCGCGCAGGGCGTCATCGACGCCGTGCGTCAGGAGCAGCATCGAGGGCGTGCCGCTGGTCGTGCGTCTCGCCGGCACCAATGTCGAGGCCGGCCGAAGATCATCGCCGAGAGCGGCATTCCGATCATCGTGGCCGACACGCTGGCCGAGGCCGCCGATAAGGCCGTCGCCGCCTACAAGAGCGTCAAGTAAGCGCCGGGGAGGGACACCATGAGCATTCTCATCGACGAAAAGACGCCGATCCTCGTACAGGGCATCACCGGCGACAAGGGCAGTTTCCACGCCAAGGAGATGATCGACTACGGCAGCAATGTCGTCGCCGGCGTCACGCCCGGCAAAGGCGGCAAGCACGCATCACGGCGTGCCGGTGTTCAATACCGTGAAGGACGCCGTGAGGGAGACGGGCGCGCAGGCCTCGATCACCTTCGTCGCGCCGGCCTTCGCGGCGGACGCGATCATGGAGGCGGCGGACGCGGGCATTCGCCTCATCTGCTCCATCACCGACGGCATTCCCGCGCAGGACATGATGCGGGTGAAGCGCTATTTCCTGCGCTTCCCGAAAGACCGCCGGCCGATGATGGTCGGCCCGAACTGCGCCGGCATCATCTCGCCCGGCAAGGCGATGCTCGGCATCATGCCGGGCCATATCTACAGCAGGGGCGCGGTCGGTCTGATCTCGCGCTCCGGCACGCTCGGCTATGAGGCGGCGTCGCAGCTCAAGGAGGTCGGGCTCGGCATTTCGACCTCGGTCGGCATCGGCGGCGATCCGATCAACGGCTCGTCCTTCCTCGATCATCTCGTGCTCTTCGACAAGGACCCGGAGACCGAAGCGGTGCTGATCATCGGCGAGATCGGCGGGCCGCAGGAGGCCGAGGCCGCCGCCTGGATCAAGGAGAACTTCTCCAAGCCGGTGATCGGCTTCGTCGCCGGCCTCACGGCGCCGAAGGGCCGCCGCATGGGCCATGCGGGCGCGATCATTTCGGCGACCGGCGACAGCGCCGCCGAGAAGACCGAGATCATGAAATCCTACGGTCTGACCGTCGCGCCCAATCCGGCGGAGTTCGGCTCGACCGTCGCCAAGGTTCTCAAGCGCGCCTGACGCGCGTCTTCGCCAAATATCCGCGCCGGCTTTCGGCGCGGACGTCGCCGCCCGAGGGCATTTTCGAGAGCGCAAGGAGTTTTCATGACCGCCGAGACTCAGAACACGAGAAGCGCGATCAGCCTGCCTTCCGCTTTCGCAACGCGTTCCGTCACGGAGGCTTCGGCCTTTCTGCGCGAACAATTGCTCGCCGTTATCCGCCGGCACATGCCGGAAATCGAAGCGGTGGTGCGCGAATCGAAGGGCGCGGCGGGGCTCGCGCCGCGCGAGATGGCGCGCGCGCTTCAGGCGCAGGGCATTCTGTTCCAGCTCGTTTCGATCGCCGAACAGGCCTACGCCATGCGCCGCCGCCGCCGCATCGAGCGCGAGAAGGGGCACGACAAGCTGCTCGGCACCTTCGATTATGTGCTCTCCAGCGCCGCGGGCGCGGGGGTGAGCGCGGCGGAGGTTCACGCCCAATTGCAGACGCTGCGCATCCGGCCCGTCATCACCGCCCATCCGACGGAGGCCAAGCGCGTCTCGATCCTCGAAAAATACCGCCGCATCTATCTGCTGATGCGCGAACTCGAATCCACCCGCTGGACGGATCGCGAGCGCGAGGCGCTGGTCAAGTCGATCTACGATCAGGTGGAGCTGCTCTGGCTCACGGGCGAACTGCATCTCGAAAAGCCCACCGTCGAACATGAAGTCGCCTGGGGTCAGCATTTCTTTCAGGAGACGATTTTCGATCTCGCGCCGGAACTGCTCTCGGCCTTCGAGCGCGCGCTGAAGCGTCATTATCCGAACGAGAAATTCGAGGTCACGCCGTTCTTCCAGTTCGGCTCCTGGATCGGCGGCGACCGCGACGGCAATCCTTTCGTCACCAATGAGGTGACGCGCCGCACCATGCGCCAGAACGCGACGGCGAGCCTGAATTACTATCGCACGCGCGTCGTCGATCTCGTGCGCATGCTGTCGATCAGCGAGCGCGCCGCGACGATTCCGCCGGCGTTTCTGCGAGGAGCTGGAGCGCCGTCTCGGCGAGCTTCACGACGGCGCGGCCATCGCCCATCGCAACGACAAGGAGCCCTATCGTCAGTTCGTGACGACGATCCTCCGCAAGATCGACAATACGCTCGCCGCGACCAATGGCGAGCCGATCACCGGCCCGCGCTATACGAGCGCCGACAAGCTCATCGGCGATCTGCTGCTGCTCGAATCCGTGCTCACGCAGGCGAAGAGCGAGGCGCTGGCGACCGATCTCGTGCGCCCGCTGCGCCGCGCCGTGGAAATCTTCCGCTTCAGCACCGTGCGCCTCGACATCCGCCAGAACACGACGCGCACCACCTCCGCGCTGCATGAACTGTGGCGGATCAAGACCGGGGGCGAGACGCCGCCCGAACTCAATTCGCCCGAATGGCGCGCGTGGCTGTTGAAGGAACTCGATTCCCCGCGCGGCGCGCCGGTTCCGCGCGACACGTTCACCCCCGACACGCGCGACGTGATCGAAATGTTCGAGGTCGTCGCCGACATGCGCGCCAGCCTCGACCGGGAAGCTTTCGGCAGCTTCATCCTGTCGATGACGTCATCGGCCAATGACGTGCTCGGCGTCTATCTCCTCGCCAGAGAGGCGGGGCTGTTCACAACGGCCGCCGATGGCGATCATATTACCTTGCCGATGGTTCCGCTGTTCGAGACGATCGGCGACCTTCAGGACGCGCCGGCGATCATGCGCGATCTGTTGCAGATCCCCATCGTGCGCCGCAGCACGCAGGCGCAGGGCGATCTTCAGGAAGTGATGATCGGCTATTCCGACTCCAACAAGGACGGCGGCTTCCTTTCGTCCAACTGGGAGCTGTTCAAGGCGCAGGCGCGGCTCACCGAAGTCGGCAATGAGATGGGCGTCGCCATCGCCTTCTTCCATGGCCGCGGCGGCTCGGTCTCGCGCGGCGGCGCGCCGACGGGCCACGCGATTGCGGCGCAGCCGGCGGGCTCGATTCGCGGCCGGTTCCGCGTCCACGGAGCAGGGCGAGGTGGTCTCCTTCAAATACGCCAACCGCGGCACGGCGGCCTATCAGATGGAGCTGCTCGCCTCCTCGGTCTTCGCCCATGCGCTGCGCTCCGAGCGGGAAGACGCGCTGGTGCCGCGCAAGGATTTCGACGAGGCGCTGGAGGAAATCTCCGCGGCCTCCTTCGGCGCCTATAACAAATTCATCGCCGACCCCGATCTCGTGACCTATTTCCAGGCCGCGAGCCCGCTGGAAGAGATTTCGCTGCTCAACATCGGCTCGCGTCCGGCGCGCCGCTTCGGCGCGAAGAGCCTCGCCGATCTGCGCGCCATTCCGTGGGTCTTCGCCTGGGCGCAGAACCGCCATGTCGATCACGGGCTGGTATGGCGTCGGCTCCGGCCTCAAGGCGTTCATCGACGCGCGCGGCGATCGCGGGTCTCGAACTTCTGCGCTGGATGTTCGAGGATTCGCGCCTGTTCCGGCTGATCCTGGACGAAGTCGAGAAGACGCTGGCGCTCGTCGATCATCGGAATCGCGAAGCAATACGCCGGTCTCGTCGCCGACGAAGCCGTGCGCGAGAAAATTTTCAAGATGATCGAGGACGAGTATGCGCTCACGCGCGACATGGTGCTGCGCGTCACCGGCGACCGGCGAACTGACCGAGCGGTTCAAGGAATATGCGGCGCGTCTCGCGCACCGCCTGCCGGTCATCAATGAAGTCAATCGCGAGCAGGTCGAACTCTTGCGCCGTTTCCGTTCGGCGCAGAGCGAAGCCGAGAAGGAGGACGCGAAAGTGCCTCTGCTCATCTCCATCAGCTGCATCGCCGCGGGCCTCGGGGCCACTGGCTAAATGCATCCTGTCGCGCTTCTCGGGGCGGTTTTGCAAGCCGGTCGAAGCGCATCTTTGAACCCAAGAGAAGAAGGAAGGAAACTATGAGCTTTACCCTGATCGAACAGGCCACGCCGCGCCTGCACCGTTCCGAACTCGCCGTTCCGGGCTCCGCGCCGGGCATGTTCGAGAAGGCCGCCGCAGTCGAAGGCCGACGTGGTCTTCCTCGACCTCGAGGACGCCGTTGCGCCGGACGACAAGGAGCAGGCGCGCAAGAACATCATCCAGGGCCTCAACGACATCGATTGGGGCAAGAAGACCATGACGCTGCGCATCAATGGTCTCGACACCCATTACTGCTATCGCGACGTCGTCGACGTTCTCGAGAACTGCCCGCGTCTCGACGTGGTGCTGATCCCCAAGGTCGGCGTGCCGCAGGACGTCTACGCGATCGACATGATGATCACGCAGATCGAGCAGTACAAGAAGCGCACCAAGAAGATCGGCATTCGAAGTGCTGATCGAGACCGCGCTCGGCATGGCCAATGTCGAGGCGATCGCCCAGTCCTCCAAGCGCCTCGAGGCCATGTCCTTCGGCGTCGCCGATTACGCCGCCTCGACCCGCGCCCGCACCACCGTCATCGGCGGCGTGAACCCGGATTACGGCGTTCTCACCGACAAGGACGGAAGACGGTTCGCGCGACTATTTCTGGGCCGACCAGTGGCACGCCGCGCAGACGCGCATGATGGTCGCCTGCCGCGCCTATGGCCTGCGTCCGATCGACGGTCCGTTCGGCGACTTCAATGATCCGGAAGGCTACATGGCCGCCGCCAAGCGCGCCGCCGTGCTGGGCTACGAGGGCAAGTGGGCGATCCATCCCTCGCAGATCGAGCTGGCCAACCAGGTCTTCACCCCGTCCGAAGCGGAAGTGACCAAGGCCCGCCGCATTCTCGAGGCGATGGCTCAGGCCGCCAAGGAAGGCAAGGGCGCCGTGTCGCTCGACGGCCGCCTGATCGACATCGCCTCGATCCGCATGGCCGAGGCGCTGATCGAGAAGGCCAACTCGATCTCCGGTTCCTGATACAATCAGGCGGCGCCGGGCGTCTCCTTCTCCCGCTCGCGGGAGAAGGTGGCCCGGCGAAGCCGGGTCGGATGAGGGTTTTGCCGACGCGACAATTTTTCGAGGAGCGACACCAGAGGCTCCCGGGTCGACAAACATGCCGGAGCGTGTGTCAAAACGCCAAATCGCCTTCGCCCGCTACCTGCGGCGCAACATGACTGTTGCGGAGGAAATCATGTGGCGGTCGTTGCGGGGCTC
Organism: uncultured Alphaproteobacteria bacterium; assembly: GCA_963717565.1. Lineage (GTDB taxonomy): Bacteria > Pseudomonadota > Alphaproteobacteria > Rhizobiales > Beijerinckiaceae > Methylocystis. The sequence goes on along the minus strand of CAVQWJ010000011.1, from coordinate 109,054 downwards.
GTCGCTTGACGGCCTGAAATTTCGTCGACAGGTTCCGATTGGAAGATACGTCGTCGACTTCCTGTGTTCGGAACACCGGCTCATCGTCGAACTGGACGGCCCTCCTCATGAGAAGGAAGAGCAGATCAGCCACGATGCGGCGCGCGACGACTGGCTCCGTCAGCAGGGTTATTCCATCATTCGACTCGAAAACGAGCTTGTCATTGGCGGCGGAAATATTCCGTTGGATCAAATCCGAGAAGCGATTAGGACAGGCGTCGAAGCCTCGCGGCGTGCGCCCTCATCCGACCCTCGCTCACGCGAGGGCCACCTTCTCCCGCAAGCGGGAGAAGGGAGTAACCCCGAGACCTGTGAATAGGCACTGAACCCATGTCCGACGACCCCCGCCAGCTTCTCCGCGCCATGTTCGACGCCGCCGTCGGCGCCGCGCATCCGTCCGTCTGCCTGCCGCAGTATCTCGAGAAGATCGCGCCGCCCAAGGGCCGCACCGTCGTCATCGGCGCCGGCAAGGCGGCCGCCTCCATGGCGGCGGCGGTCGAGAAGCACTGGAAGGGCGGGCCGCTCGAAGGGCTCGTCGTCACGCGCTATGAGCATGGCGCGCCCACCTCGCAGATCGAGGTGATCGAAGCCTCGCATCCCGTGCCGGACGCCGCCGGCCGCGAGGCGGCCAAGCGCATCCTGCAGAAGGTGCAGGGGCTGACCGAGGACGATCTGGTGCTGGCGCTGATTTCCGGCGGCGGTTCGGCGCTGATGGCGCTGCCGGCCGAGGGCGTCACGCTCGAAGAAAAGCAGGCGGTCAACAAGGCGCTGCTGAAGAGCGGCGCGAATATTTCCGAGATGAACTGCGTGCGCAAGCATCTCTCCGCCATCAAGGGCGGCCGTCTCGCCCGCGCCGCCGCGCCCGCGCGCGTCGTCGCGCTGATGATTTCCGACGTGCCGAACGACGATCTCTCCGTCATCGCCTCCGGCCCCACCGTGCCCGATCCGACGACGCGCGAGGATGCGCTCGCCGTCATCGCCAAATACAGGATCGACGCGCCGGAGGCGGTGCTCGACCATCTGTCGAGTCCGACGATTGCGAGACGCCCAAGCCCGGCGACGCCATTTTCGACCGGGTCGAGAACATCCTCATCGCGACGCCGCAGGGCTCGCTGGACGCGGCCGCCGCGGTGGCGCGCGAGCGCCGGCTACACGCCGCTGCATCCTCGGCGATCTCGAAGGCGAGTCGCGCGACGTGGCGCTGGTTCATGCCGGCATCGCCAAGCAGATCGCCATTCACGGCCAGCCCTTCGCGCCGCCCGGTCGCCATCATCTCCGGCGGCGAGACGACCGTCACCGTGCGCGGCAATGGCAAGGGCGGGCGCGACGCGGAATTCCTGCTCGGCCTGACGCTGGCGCTGGAAGGCTTCGGCGGCATTTCGGCCATCGCCTGCGACACGGACGGCATCGACGGCGTGGAGACCAACGCCGGCGCCATGATGCTGCCCGACAGTTTCGCCCGCGCGCCAGGCCAAGGGCGTCGATCTCAAGGCGCTCTTCGCCAATAACGACGCCTTCACCGCCTTCGAGGCGCTGGGCGATCTCGTCGTGACCGGCCCGACTCGCACCAATGTCAACGACTTCCGCGTCATTCTGGTGCCGGAGCGCGTCGGCGGCGCGCATTCCGCCGCCTCCGCCCCCGCCACGGGCGAGGGGCTCGGCGCGCAATTGATGCGCATGCTCGGCCTCCAGCGGTAGACCTGTCTGCTGCGGCGCCGCAAGCTTCTTGGAGCCGGGCGCCGGGCTTGCTAGATTGGTCTCGAAATGCGCCGGGCGTGACGCCCGGCGCTCCTGTTTTGCGAGCCGATGCGGTCGCTCGCCGCCCAACCTCATGGACGCCACATGAACAAGCCTGTCAGCCCCGATTTCGACGCGCGCGGCGCGGCCGCCATGTTCGAACGCTATCGTCGCGAAGACTCGCCCAGGCCCGCGATCTGGAACGAGACGCTCGACCTCATTCTCGCGCATCGGTCGCATCGCAATTATCTCGATCAGCCGCTGCCGCCCGGCGCGCTGGAGACGATCTGCGCGGCCGCGCAATCGGCCTCGACATCCTCCAATCTTCAGGTGTGGAGCGTCGTCGCCGTCGAAGATGAAGACCGCAAGATTCGTCTCTCCGACCTCGCCGGCGGCCAGAAACACATCCGCGACTGCAAGCTGCTGCTGATCTGGCTCTGCGATCTCGCCCGGCTGGAGTTGCTGGGCAAGGACAAGGGCCGCGACGCGGCCGCGCTGCCCTATCTCGAAATCTTCATGACCGGCGTGGTCGACGCCGCGCTCGCCGCGCAAAACGCCGTCGTCGCGCTGGAGTCGCTCGGTCTCGGCTGCTGCTACATCGGCGCCATGCGCAACAAGCCGGAGGAAGTGGCGAAGGAGCTGAACCTGCCGCCAAACGTCTTCGCCGTCTTCGGCATGACCATCGGCGTGCCGGACCCCGCCGCCAACGCCGGCGTGAAGCCGCGCCTCGGTCAGGCGGCTGTGTTGCATCGCGAGCAATATGAGTATGGCGACGCCCAGCGCGAGGCGATCGAGACGCTCGACGCCGTGTTCAAGGATTTCCAGAAAGAGCAGGGCCTTCCCGAACAGGGCTGGATTCGCCAGGTGCTGTCGCGCGTGCGCGGAACCGACGCCATGAGCGGGCGCGACCGTCTCCGCGAAGTCCTGCAGAAACTCGGCTTCGAATTGCGCTGACGTAAGTGACCGACACGCTCGTCCGGCCCGCGCGGGCCGATGCAATCGATGGCGGGCGTGTGATCGCCAAGGTGAGCTGGCGGCTCGTGCCGCTGCTCATGGCGGGCTTCTTCATCGCCTATCTCGATCGCGTGAACATCGGTTTCGCCGCGCTCACCATGAATAAGGAGATGGGCTTCTCGCCCCAGTTCTTCGGCTGGGCGGCGGGCGTCTTCTTCATCGGCTATTTCTTCTTCGAGGCGCCGAGCAATTATGTGATGCACCGCATCGGCGCGCGCCTCTGGCTCGCGCGCATCATGGTGAGCTGGGGCCTCATCGCGGCGGCGACGGCCTTTGTGTGGAGCGAGAACAGTTTCGTCGCCCTGCGGCTGCTCCTCGGCGCGGCCGAGGCGGGCTTCGCGCCGGGCGTCATCCTCTATCTCACCTATTGGATCCCCGCCGCCCAGCGCGCGCGCGTGCTGTCGGGCTTTCTCATCGCCGTGCCGCTCGGCAGCGCCATAGGCTCGCCTATATCGGGGATCATCATGACCTTGATGGACGGCGTTGCCGGGTTCTCCGGCTGGCGCTGGCTGTATTTCGTCGAAGCGTTGCCGTCCATCGCACTCGGCGTCGTCTGCTTCTTCTATCTGCCCGACCGCCCCGCCGACGCCGCCTGGCTCACGACCGCCGAGCGGGACTGGCTCGAGACGGCGCTCGCGCGCGAGGAGCCGGCCCATCACGAGAATTTCTGGCGCGCGCTCGTGGACGCCAAAGTGCTGCTGCTGGGCGCGGCCTATTTCGGCGCGGTCATGGCGCTTTACGGGCTGAGCTTCTGGCTGCCGCAGATCATCAAGGGCTTCGGCGCGAGCATTCTGGCGGCGGGCTTTCTCACCGCCATCCCCTATTTTGTCGGCGCCACGGCGATGGTGCTGTGGAGCCGCAGCCTCGACCGCCGCGGCGACGCCGCCCTTCATACGGCCGCAGCCTGCGCCGTCGGCGCGGCCGGGCTGGCGGCGGCGGCCTATGCGCCCTCGCATCTCCTCTCGATGATCGCGCTGACCGTCGCGGCCGCCGGCTCCGTCTCCGTGCTGCCGACCTTCTGGACCCTCTGCACGCTCACGCTCGGCCCCGCTGACGCTGTCGTCGGGGTCGCGATGGTGAACGCCATCGGCAATCTCTCGGGCCTTGCCGGGCCGTGGCTGGTCGGCCTTATAAAGGGCGCGACCGGGGAGTTCTCTCACGCCTTGCTCGCTCTCGCCGCGGGGCCGCTGCTGACGGCCGCGCTGGTCGCGGCTTTCGCGCGCGGCGGCGCCGATTTGGCGAAGCGGGCCAAAAGCCGCTAGAACTCGACCCTTCTGAAAATCGGAAACAGAACCAAATGTCGGATTTCTATCGCATCAAGCGCCTGCCGCCTTATGTCTTCGAGCAGGTGAATCGCCTGAAGGCCAAGGCGCGGGCCGGGGGCGCCGACATTATCGACATGGGCATGGGCAATCCCGATCTGCCGGCGCCCAAACATGTGGTCGAGAAGCTCGTCGAGACGGCCGGGCGTCCGCGCACCGACCGCTATTCCGCCTCCAAGGGCATCGCCGGCCTGCGCCGCGCCCAGGCGGGCTATTACGCGCGCCGCTTCGGCGTGAAGCTCGATCCAGAAACGCAGGTAATCGCGACGCTCGGCTCCAAGGAGGGCTTCGCCAATATGGCGCAGGCGATCACCGCGCCGGGCGATGTGGTGCTGGTGCCCAACCCCTCCTATCCGATCCACGCCTTCGGCTTTCTGATGGCGGGCGGCGTGATCCGCTCCGTGCCGTCGGCGCCGACGGAGGAATATTTCTACGCGCTCGAACGCGCGATGATCCATTCGATCCCCAAGCCCATCGCGGTGATCGTCTGCTATCCGTCCAATCCGACGGCGGAAGTCGCCTCGCTCGATTTCTACAAGGACCTCGTCGCCTTCGCCAAGAAGCACGAGATTTTCATCCTCTCCGATCTCGCCTATGCGGAAGTCTTCTTCGACGACAATCCGCCGCCGTCGGTCCTGCAGGTGCCCGGCGCGATGGACGTGACGGTCGAGTTCACCTCCATGTCGAAGACCTTTTCCATGGCCGGCTGGCGCATCGGCTTCGCGGTCGGGAATGAGCGGCTGTGCGCGGCGCTGGGCCGCGTGAAGAGCTATCTCGATTACGGCGCCTTCACGCCGGTGCAGGTCGCCGCGACCGCCGCGCTCAACGGATCGGACGATTGCGTGAAGGAAATGCGCGCGATCTACAAGAAGCGCCGCGACGTGATGGTGGAGAGCTTCGCGCATGCCGGCTGGCGCATTCCGTCGCCAAGCGCCTCCATGTTCGCCTGGGCGCCGCGTGCCGGAACGCTTCCGCGCCCTGAGCAGTCTGGAATTTTCGAAGCTTCTCATCGAGAAGGCGGATGTCGCCGTGGCGCCGGGCGAGGGTTTCGGCGAACATGGCGAGGGCTATCTGCGTCTCGCCCTGGTCGAGAACGAGCAGCGCATCCGCCAGGCCGCCCGCAATCTGCGCCGCTTCTTCGATTCCGCCGATCAGCATCTGCACAATGTCGTGCCGCTCGCGGCGCGCGGATAACAGTTTGCCCCTCACCAGAGGCAGGGTGATGGGACAAGGCCGCAACGACACTTCCGGCAAGGCCGAATGGCTGAAAACCCGCATCTGACCTTCATCCTCGGCGGCGCGCGTTCGGGCAAGAGCGCCCATGCCGAAGGGCTCGTCATGGCCCATGCGCCGCCCTGGACATACATTGCGACCGCGCAGCCCTTCGACGATGAAATGAGAGCCCGCATCGACCTGCATCTCGCGCGGCGGGGCGCCGGCTGGCGCACCATCGAGGCGGCGCAGGACCTGCCGCAGGCGATCTGCGAGGCGCCACGCGACGCGCCGCTGCTGATCGACTGTCTCGGCGTCTGGTTGTCGAACAGAATGTTCGTCGAAGCCGATCTCGTCGCGGACCGTGTGGCGCTGATCGCGGCTCTGATGGCGCGTAAGGCGCCGACGGTGGTCGTGTCGCCGGAAGTGGGTCTTTCCATCGTCCCGGAGAATGCGCTCGCCCGCAGTTTCCGCGACGCGGCCGGCGTCCTGCATCAGGAGGTCGCGCGGTTGGCCGCGCATGTGTCGCTGGTGGTGGCGGGCTATCCGGTGACGGTGAAGTAGCGCGGCCTCGCCCTTCGAGCCGCGCGCGGAGCGCGCTCCTCAGGGTCAGGCCACGTCATTCAGATGAAAAGCCCCTCATGCCGAGGAGCCGCCGACGGCGGCGTCTCGAAGCACGAGGGGCGTCACTTTCCGAGCCCTACTTCTTCTCCCCGCGCGCGGCGCGGCGGGCCAGCGTGCGCAGGCGCAGGGCGTTGAGCTTGATGAAGCCTTCCGCGTCGCGCTGATCATAGGCGCCGCCTTCCTCGAAGGTGACGAGGTCCTGATCGTAAAGCGACCACGGGCTCTCGCGGCCGACGAGCGTCACCGAGCCCTTATAGAGCTTCAGCCGCACCCGGCCGGTCACATGCTGCTGGCTGTGGTCGATCGCCGCCTGCAGCATCTCGCGTTCGGGCGCGAACCAGAAGCCGTTGTAGATCAGCTCCGCATAACGCGGCATCAGCTCGTCCTTGAGATGCGCCGCGCCGCGATCGAGCGTGAGGCTCTCGATGCCGCGATGGGCGATGAGCAGGATCGCGCCGCCCGGGCGTCTCATACATGCCGCGCGACTTCATGCCGACGAAACGGTTCTCGACGAGATCGAGCCGGCCGATGCCGTGCAGGCGCCCAAGGTCGTTCAGCTTGGCGAGCAGAGACGCAGGCGACAGCGCTGCGCCGTCCACCGCGACCGCGTCGCCCTTCTCGAAGTCTATGGTGATGTATTGCGCCGCATCGGGCGCGTCCTCGGGATTGCCGGTGCGCGAATAGACGTAGTCCGGCGTCTCCTGCGCCGGGTCTTCGAGCACCTTGCCCTCGGAGGAGGTGTGCAGAAGATTGGCGTCGGTGGAGAAAGGCGCCTCGCCGCGCTTGTCCTTGGCGATCGGGATCTGATGCGCCTCGGCGAAGGCGATGAGGTCCGTGCGCGAGACGAAATCCCATTCGCGCCAGGGGGCGATCACCGTAATGTCCGGCTCCAGCGCATAATAGCCGAGTTCGAAGCGCACCTGATCGTTGCCCTTGCCGGTCGCGCCGTGGCAGACGGCGTCGGCGCCCATGCGCCTCGCAATCTCGATCTGCTTCTTGGCGATCAGCGGGCGGGCGATGGAGGTGCCGAGCAGGTAGAGCCCTTCGTACTGGGCGTTGGCGCGAAACATCGGGAAGACGTAGTCGCGGACGAATTCCTCGCGCAGATCCTCGATGAAGATGTTTTCGGGCTTCACGCCGAGCAGCAGCGCCTTTTCCCGCGCCGGGCCCAGTTCCTCGCCCTGGCCGAGATCGGCGGTGAAGGTGACGACCTCCGCGCCATAGACCGTCTGCAGCCATTTGAGGATGATCGAGGTGTCGAGACCGCCGGAATAGGCGAGGACGACTTTTTTGATGTCTTTCTTGGCGCGGGTCATGTCTGGCTCGGGATGTGTGCTTGGTCGGCGCCGTTATAAACCGGCGGCCGCAGCGCGCAAGCGGGGCGCGCCGGCGCGTCTCGAAAGCTTAAGGACTTGCCCGCAGCTTGCACTCGGCCATAATGGCGAAGGTCTCGTCTTTCGGCCGGCGCGCGACTAGAATATTCGCATGAGCACTCACTCGCCGCAGGGCGTGGCCAAAATCGCGGGGCTGACCCCGGCGCGCCAGCGCGCGCTCGATATCCTCACCCAGGCCAACCGGCCTGTCGGAGCCTATGAGATGATCGATCTGATGGCCGACGCCGACGGAAAGAGACCCGCGCCGGTCTCCGTCTATCGCGCGCTCGCCTTTCTCCTCGACCATGGGCTCGCCCACCGGCTGGAGTCGAAAAACGCTTTCGTCGTCTGCGGCCATTCGCATGGCGCCGAGGAGCCCGTTGTGTTCCTCATCTGCGAGGACTGCGGCGAGGTGAAGGAGGCGACCTCCGCCGGGCTGGCGCGTGAATTGTCGGCGCTCGCGGCCGAAGCCGGATTTAAGGCGCGCAGCCGCGTCGTCGAGATCGCCGGCCGCTGCGCCCGTTGCGCGGGCGCTTGATGCAGAGAGCCCTTTCCGCGCCGGCGGCAGCCCCGCGCCTTCAATTTCTGCGCGGCCTCCTCGCCGTCGTCTTCGTCCTCGTCGCGGGCCTGTCCTTCGCGGCGCCGGATTATCCCGAACTGACCGGGCGCGTCGTCGATCAGGCGGGCGTCATTCCCGCCCCGATGCGCGCGACGCTGCAGACGAAGCTCAAGGATCTCGAGGACAAATCCGGCATTCAGCTCGTCGTCGCGACGATCAGGTCGCTCGGCGGAATACGATGTCGAGACCTACGCCAACGGCCTCTTCCGCTACTGGAAGCTCGGCGAGGCGAAGAAGAATAATGGCGTGCTTTTCCTCGTCGCGCCGAACGACCGCAAGATGCGCATCGAGGTCGGCTACGGGCTCGAAGGGACGCTGACCGACGCGCTGTCGAAGGTCATTCTCGCGACCGCCGTCGCGCCGAAGTTCAAGAGCGGCGATTTTGGCGCGGGCGTCGAAAGGGGCGTCGAGGGAATCATCGAGGTTCTGAGCGGCGACTCGGCGGAGTGGGTGAAGAAAGTCCCGCCGCCGCCTTCGCTCTTCGAGGAGCTGTTTCCGCTCATCATCTTCGCGCTGTTCGTCTTCATCTTCATCATGATGGTGCGCGGCGGCGGCGGGCCGACGTCCTATCGCACCTACCGCCGCGGCGGTCCGCCGGTCATCATCATTCCGTCAAGTCGTGACTGGGACGACTTCGGCGGCTCGTCCGGCGGCTCCTCATGGGGCGGCGGCGGCGGCGGATTCGACGGTTTCTCCGGCGGCGGCGGCTCGTCCGGCGGCGGCGGCGCCTCGGGAGACTGGTGATGCGGCTGACGACCAAGGATCTGGACCGCATCGTCGACGCCATCGGCCGCGCCGAGCAGCGCACGTCCGGCGAGATCGTTTGCGCGCTCACGCGCCGCGCGTCGGATTACGCCTATGTGCCCCCGCTCTGGGCGGCCTTTTTCGCGCTCGTCTCGCCCTGGCCGCTGGCGGTCTTCACGCAGCTCACGGCCAAGGAAATCTACGCGACGCAGATCCTCGTCTTCGTCGTGTCGGCGCTGATCGTCTCCTGGCCGCCGATCCGCCTCGCATTGACCCCGCGACTGGTGAAGAAGCGCCGCGCCGAGCGCGCGGCCATCGAGCAGTTTTTCATGCGAGGGGTTGCCGGCACGCGCGGGCGTACGGGCGTGCTGATCTTCGTCGCCTTCGCCGAGCGCTATGCGCGCATCATCTCCGACGAAGGGCTCAATGGAAAAATCTCGGACGAGGAGTGGCAGGCCGCGCTCGAACCGATGCTGAGCTGCCTGGGGCAGGGGCGCTGCGCCGACGGCTTCATATTCACCATCGACGAATGCGCCCGGCTGCTGGCGCGCGTCGCGCCGCCGGGGGCGGATGGGGATGAATTGCCGAACAGGATTTATCTGAGCTGAGCGGCCAGTTCAGCCGCCCTGTAGCCGGAGCGGATCGACCCTTCGATGGTTGCGGGCAGGCCGGTCGCGGTCCAGTCGCCGGCGAGGAACATGTTGCGCCATGTCGTCGCCGCGCCCGGCCGCCGCGCTTCCTGCGCGGGCGTCGCGGCGAAGGTGGCGCGCTTTTCCTTGACGATCTGCCAGGGCGGCAGATCGCCCGGCAGGCCCGTGGCGTTGGCGACTTCCCGCCAGATCTTTTCCGCCAGCGCCTCGCGCGGCGCGTCCATCAGCCGGTCGGCGCCGCTGATCGTGACGGACAGCCTGTCGTCGAAGGCGAAGAGCCATTCCGAGAGCGATCCCACCATGCCGAGCAGCAGCGGCTGTCCCGGCGGCGGCGCGATCTTGAAATGCGCGTTGAGGATCGCGCGAAAATCATCAGGCGCCGTCAGGCCCGGCACGAGTTCGGCGGCGCTCCACGGCGGGACGGCGAGCACGAGGCGATCGTCCTCCGCCAGATGTATGTCCTCGTCGCCGAAGCGAAGCGTGCGCACGCGCTCGCCCTCGAAAACGATTTCACGCAACCGCGCGCCGAAGCGCGGCGCGACGCCTTGCGCGTGCAGTTTGATCAGGGCAGGCTCGATGAAGGCGTGGCCGAGGCCGCCCTTCGCCACAAGCGGACGGCAGGCGTCGCCGCCGGCGGCGAGCGTCTCGCGCAGCACCGCGCCGGCGAGCGTCGCCGACGCCTCCTTGGGCTCGGTGTTGAGCGCGGAGAGCATCACCGGCCGCCACAGCTTTTCATAAAGAACGCCGTCGCAGCGCATGGTCTCGCCGATGGTGGCGCCGTCCTTTGCAAAGAGCAGCTTCGCCGCGTCGAGATAGTCGAGCGGTCCCGTGCCCGGCACGCGGCGATTGGCGTCGAAGATCCACCAGGGGATTTTCGAGGCGTTGGGCCGCAGCCGCCACCGCTGGCCGTTCCCGCAATCGAGAAAGTCGAATTCGCATTCCGCCGGGCCGACGAGCGCGTCGCTCGCGCCGATACGCGCGCCATAGTCGCGCGCGGCCGTATTGCCCGACAGCAGCAGATGATTGCCGTTGTCGATCGTCAGATCGAGCGTCGGGTCGAAATAGGAGCGGCAACGCCCGCCCGCCATGCGTGCGGCCTCATGGAGCGCGACGCGCCTGCCCTCGTCGGCGAGGCGCACGGCGCAGGAGAGGCCGGCGAGTCCGGCCCCGACGATATGGATTGTTCCGGTCACAGAAAGGCGTGTTTCAGCACTGCGCCGACGAGCTTCACCCGCGACATGCGAACGGGCGCGCGCGGCGGCGTGAAGCCGCGCGACGCGAGGCGGTCGAGGATCGAGCGATAGCCGGCGGCCATGATATACGGCGCCTTCACGCCGGATTTCGGCAGGCCGGTCATGACGAGATCGGATTGCTCGAAATGTTCGCGCGCGCGCTGCATCACGGGCGCGCAGACGTCGTCGAGCCTCGGGCTCGCGAGCACGGCGTGCGGCGCGTAGTTCGTAACGCCAGCCTCCTCCAGCGCCTCGCGCGGCAGATACAGCCGCCCGCGCGCGGCGTCCTCGTCGAGATCGCGCAGAATATTGGTGAGCTGCAGCGCGCGGCCGAGGTGATAGGCGAGCAGCTTCGGCGCCGTGGACAATTCGGGGCCATCGTCGACCAGGCCGAAGGCGCGCACCGACAGCCGGCCCACGGCGCTCGCCACGCGGTCGCAATAGAGTTCGAGCTTCTCCCAGTCCGGCGCGCGAATGTCCTCTTCGACATCCATCATCATGCCGTCGATCACCGCCTCGAAATCGGCGCGGTCGAGACTGAAGCGGCGCACCGACTCCGCCAGAAAGGCGGTTCTGGGAAGAACGCGCCCCGCATAGAGTTCGTCGAGATCGCGCCGCCAGTCGTCGAGCGCATTGCGTCGCACGATGCGATCGCCTTCGTCGTCGGCGATATCGTCGACCGCGCGGCAGAAAGTGTAGATCGCATACATCGCGTCCCGGCGCGCGGGCTCCAATATGCGCATCGCAAGATAGAAGGAGCTCTTGACTGCGACGGTCTGCGTCTGCAGCGGCGCGTTCTCGGTGACGGTTTGCATGGTCATTGGGATGTGCCCGCAATCGTGCGGAGGGGCGCGCAGCGCATGCCGCATCAGCGCGCCGAGCGCGCCCCGCGCGCCGGCGACGGCGAAGCCGAGCTTGCCGGCATGGACCTTGTCGGCGAGCGGATCGGCGACGTCGAGTCGCGCGACGAGCGTTTCGGCAAGCGACTGAATGGCGCCGACCTCCATGGCGAGGCGCGTATCGTCGAGGAGACCGGCGAAGGCGCGGGACTGATCGAGAAGGTCGCCGGTCCTGCGATTGAGGTCGCGAATGGCGGCGCGCAGCGGAGCCGGCGCGCGCGGCTCGGCAAGCATGTCGACGCTCGCGCCATGCGCGTCGAGCGCTTCCGCCGTGATGTAGACGCGGTCGAGATCGCGATAGTCCTTCGCGCAATCCTGAAGATGATTGATCACCTGCAGGGCCGCGCAGAGCGCGTCATTCGCCGCCCAGACTTTCTCGGGCTTCTCGCCATGCACGTCGCAGACGAAGCGGCCGACCGGCATGGCCGAATAGCGGCAGTAATAGATGAGATCGTCCCAGTCGCGATAGCGCAGATAGGTCACGTCGCGCATGAAGGCCGTGATGAGGTCGCGCGCATGCTGCGGATCGAGTTTTCGCGCGCGGCATTCCTCGCGCAGGCGCACGGCGACCGGCTCCTCGGGGCCGCGGTTCATGAGCGCCTGATCGAGACGCTCCAGCAGATCGAGCTTTTGCTGCGCCTTCAGCGTCGGATGGTCCGAAATATCGTCGGCCGCGCGCACGAAATCGTAAAAGGCCATGATCGGCGCGCGGTGCTGCGGCGCGATCAGCACCGAGGCGACGGGAAAATTCTCGTCGCGATGCGTCTTGCCGGAACTCGTGTCCGCAATGTCGATCATCGTTCAGCCAAAACTCCACAGCCGCAAGGCCCGCGCTTCGCTCAGGCGGGCGCCTGATACCGGCCTTTCCATTCGCCGCCGCGGCCGCGCATGTGCCGCCAGGCGGAAACGGCGGTAAACCACGTATAGCATGCCGCAATCAACGGCAAAGCGAAGGCGCCCGCCCGCGACAGGCCGTAGAAACGCAGGCTCGGCATATAGGCCTGCGCCATGATCAGCCATGTGACGAGCGCAATGTCGCGCGCCGGCGCCTCGGCGAAAACGAGCGCCGGCGGCGCAAGATAGACGAGGCACATGCCGGCCACCGCCCCCGCGAGCTTCCCGGGCGAATAATGGAGCTGGGCATAGGCGGAACGCGTCACCATGCGCTCGATGTCGCGAAGACGCGGATAGGGGCGCAGGCTGTAGACATCGTCGGTGAGGCCGAGCCAGATGGGTCCCTGTTTCTTCATCAGCGCGCCGAGCGCGCAATCGTCGATCAGCGAGTCGCGGATCGCGGGCAGGCCGCCGGCCGCGGCCAGCGACTCGGGCCGCACCAGCATCACCCCGCCCGCCGCCCCGGCGATCCGGCTGCGCGGGTCGTTCACCGCGCGGAAGGGGTAGAGCTTCTGGAAGAAGAAGACGAAAGCCGGGATGAACCATCTTTCCGCCGGGCTCTCGCAGCGCAGCTTGACCATCAGCGAGGACAGGACCGAGCCCCGCGCCGCCGCGCCCGCGACGAGGCGGGCAAGGACGTGCGGCTCGAAGGCGATGTCTGCGTCGCAGAACAGCACGAAGTCCGGCTGCTCGGGCAGGCTGCGCACATAGGTGAAGCCCCGGTGCATGGCGGCGATCTTGCCCGTCCAGCCGTCGGCGGGGCCGTCCGACCTGAGCACTGTCAGTCGTTCGGGCGCGCCGAGTTCGGCGGCCCGGGCGCGGGCGATGTCGCCGGTCCCGTCCGTGCTCTCGTCGTCGACCAGCACGATCTCCAGACGGCCGGGGAAGTCCTGTTGCAGGAGCGATGAAACACTCGCCCGAATCACCTCCGCCTCGTCGCGCGCGGGGACGACGGCGATGACACGGGTCCCTTGCGGAACGGCCGCGCCGGGTGGAACGAATCGGCTGTCATGCTCCGTGAGCCGCCAGAAGCCCTTGTTGAACATCAGCAAATAGAGCCAGGCGAGGAGGGCGATCGATGCGATGAGGATGGAGACCATGGCGCTCGGCAGGAAGTCGGATGGAAACCGCGCGGCCTTTTACCATTTCGGGCGGGCGCTGGCCAAGCTGCGGAATCAACCCGGACGCCGCCGCCAGCCTCCCGGGGTCTTGATATAGCTGCGCTTTACGGCCGCCCAGGCGATGCGATGCGCCGCCTCCTCCTGCCGAGGATCGCCCGCATGCGCGGAAAAGGCGTGGTTGAAGGCCGCGCGATAAATGTCCTGCGCATGGGGCGGGAGAAGCCGCTGGAGGTTCTCCGGGAGATCGGCGTTGGTCTCGTAGGGCACGGCGTCAATCCTGCGGGCGCGGCGCGATGCGCCAGCCGGGCTGACGCGCAGGTCGGTCCGCCGGATTTTCCCCTTCGCGTCTAGCCCTCGCCACGAGCGACCAGCGCGCCATAGGCGTCGAAGTCGATGACGCCGCCCGCGCCGTCGACGCGAGCGCGGTCGGCGGGCGTGATCGCCTCCTGCGCGATGTCGAGCCGCTTCCAACCCGGCAGCGGCGCCTCGCCGCAGGCGTCCGGCAGATAGGTCGAGTCCGCGATTTTCTCATAGCGATGGATGTAGCGCGGGCAATTGACCCAGACGCTCTCCACCTCGACGCCGATGACGAATTGCGCGCCGGGATAGGCGGAGACGAGCGCGGGATCGCGCAGGATCTTCGCGTCGCCCTGCGCGCGCAGCCGGTTCGGGGTCAGGAAATCGATGAACAGCAGGCCGACCTTGGCGGTCTCGGCGATATTGCCGGCGGAATAGAACATGCCGTTGCCGTCATACCAGGGGAAGACGAGGCTGTTCGGGCCGGTGACGCGGACGAAGCCCGGCGCGCCGCCCTTGTAGGAGACCGTGGGGCGGCCGAAGGCATCGACGCTCGCGAGGAAAAACATGTCGCGCGACTGGATGAAGTCGATTTCCTGCGGCGTGAAGTCGCTGTGCATGACGCCGCCTTCCATGAGGTCGGCGAGGCGGCGCGCGTCGAATTCGTCCTGCAGCGCGCGATGCGCCGCGCCGTAAATTTTTGACATCGATCTCCTCCCGGCGATTTGCGTGCGGATTATTCGGTTGGTCGCCGGGGCGGGGCAATGGCGAAACGCCCGGTCGCCTCCGGGCAAATTGCCCGGCGCGCGGTTCTAGGCGCCAGCGATCTCCGCGACGATCTCCTCGGCGGCTGCGCGCGGATCGGCGGCGCGGGTGATCGGCCGGCCGACGACGATGTGATCGGCGCTGGCGGCGATGGCCTGCGCCGGGGTCATGATGCGCTTCTGGTCGCCCGCATCCGCGCCGGCCGGGCGCACGCCGGGCGTGACGAGCAGCATGTCGGGACCCACGACCGGCCGGATCGCGGCGAGTTCCAAAGGCGAGAGGATCAGCCCGTCGATGCCGGCCGCGCGGGCCTGTGCGGCGCGGCGGGCCACGAGATCGGCGACGCCATAGGCGTAACCCGCCTCCGCGAGGTCGGCGTCGTCGTAGGAGGTCATCACGGTGACGGCGAGGAGCTTGAGGTCGCCCGCGCCCGCGCGCGCCGCCGCCATGGTCTGCGGATAGGCGTGGATGGTCAGGAAATCCATGCCCATGCGCGCGATCTGGCGCGTCGCGCGCTCCACCGTCGCGCCGATGTCATGCAGCTTGAGATCGATGAAGACGCGCTTGCCGGCGTCCTTCAGGTCCTGCGCCAGCGTCAGCCCGCCGCCATAGGCCAGCTCCATGCCGATCTTGTAGAAGGAGACGGCGTCGCCGAGCGTCGAGACCAGCGCGCGCGCCGCCTCGACGGTCTCGACGTCGAGGGCGACGATGAGACGGTCGCGGGCGCCGGTCATGGGCTGCCGCCATGGCCCGCCTTGCGGTAACGCCAGACGCGGGCCGGCGGGATGTTCAGGATCACCGGCGCCGAGCCCTTGCCGACATAGGCGCCGCTGACGTCATGCGCGTGCAGCGGCATGGGCGATTTGGTCAGGCCGTATGTGAACTGGATGAAGAGGCCGTCGTCGCCCATCAGCTCGAAGGCCTGATGCAGCAATTCGACGCGGTCGCGTTCGGGCCGCACGAGCAGGGGCAGGCTGGACACGACGGTCGCGACGCGGCCCTCGATCTTTCCGGCGAGCGTCTTTTTCAGTCCATAGGCGTCGCCCTGCACGATGCGCACGCCGGGATAACGGTCCGCGAGCATCTTGCAGAAGCGCTGCTCATATTCGACGAGCACCAGCCGGTCGGCCGGAACGCCGCGGGCCAGGAGCGCCTTGGTGACGGGGCCGGTGCCGGGGCCGAGCTCCACGACAGGACCCTCGCGGGAGAGTTCGACGTAGCCCGCCATCGTCTTGGCGAGCGCCGGGCCCGAGGGCGAGACGGCGCCGATCAGCCGCGGATTTTCGAGCCATTGCTTGATGAAACGGGCGTTGTCGGCAAGCGAGCTTTTGTGATTATGCGGCAAGGGCGCGTTCCCCGATTTCGGCTTCTAAAGGCCGGTTTTACGCCAAACGGCCCCGCTGCCGGGGCCGTGATCGCGAGAATAGGGGAGGCTCGCGCGAAAGACAACGCGCCGCGCCCGGCGCGCGTCCTATTTGCGCCGTCGGCTCATCCGGGTTGCAGCGTAAAACTCCGGCGGCTTGTTGCGCACCCATTCGACAAAGATGCGGATGTCGTCATGCGCGAGCAGGCGCTCGAAACTGTTGTAATGGTCGCGCAGTTCCTGATCGGTGAAGGTCGCGTGGATCTTTCGGTGACAGATCGCATGCAGAAGCCGCGTCTCCTTGCCCTTGTAGCGGCGGGGCACGAGATGATGCTCGGTGACGCGAACGGTCCCGAGCAGGCGCGCGCAAAGCGGGCAGGTTTCCGACCTCACGCTTCCTCGCCCGGCTTGAGAGGAGAGGGATTATCCCCCGAACAGGTCCTTCATCCGCGCGAAGAAGCCATGCTCCTCCGGATGGGTCTCGTGCGAGGATTCCTGCTCGAACTCGGACAGCAATTCCTTCTGCCGCTTGGTGAGCTTTTGCGGCGTCTCGACGCTGAGCTGCACATGGAGATCGCCATGGTCGCGGGCGCGCAGCACCGGCATGCCCTTGCCCTTGGCCTTGAGCTGCTGGCCCGATTGCGCGCCTTCGGGCACCTTCAGCTTGATCTCCGCGCCGTCGACGCCGTGGACCCTGATCTCGCCGCCGAGCGCCGCGCGCACCATGGAGATCGGCACGCGGCAATAGAGGTCGGCGCCGTCGCGCTGGAAGAAGGGATGCGGCTTCACCGACAGGAAAATATACAGATCGCCCGGCGGCCCGCCGCGCACGCCCGCCTCGCCCTCGCCCGCGAGGCGGATGCGGGTGCCGTCCTCGACGCCGGGCGGCACATTGACCGAGAGCGAGCGCTCCACCGTCTTGCGGCCCGAGCCCGAGCAGGACGAGCAGGGATTGTCGATGATCTCGCCGCGCCCCTGACAGGCCGGGCAGGTGCGCTCGATGGCGAAGAAACCCTGTTGCGCGCGCACGCGGCCATGGCCGGCGCAGGTGGTGCAGGTCTTGGGCTTGGAGCCCTTCTTCGCGCCCGTGCCGGAACAGGCCTCGCAGGTCGCGGAGGTCGGGATTTTCAGCGAGGCGGTCTTGCCGTGATAGGCTTCCTCGAGCGTGATCTCCATATTGTAGCGCAGGTCCGAACCGCGTTCGCGCCCGCCGGAACGGCCGCGCCGGCCCATGACGTCGCCAAAGAGATCCTCGAAAATATCGGCCATGGAGGAGCTGAAGCCCTCCGAGGCGCCGAAGCCGCCAAAACCGCCGCCCTGTTCGAAGGCCGCATGGCCGAAGCGGTCATAGGCCGAGCGCTTCTGCGGATCGCAGAGGCACTGATAGGCCTCGTTGACCTCCTTGAAGCGCGCCTCCGCGTCCGGGTCGCCGGGGTGGCGGTCCGGATGGCACTGCATCGCCGCCTTGCGGAAGGCGATCTTCAGATCGGTCTCCGTCACGGTGCGGGTGACGCCCAGGATTTCGTAGTAGTCGCGTTTGGACATGGTGTGTCGTCAGTCGCAATCGTCAGCGTGCCGGAAGGAAGCGGCGTCCGGCGCTTTGCCCGTGCAAATCTCGAACCGGCGCCGAAACGCAAGGAAACCCGGCGTTCTCACGCCGGGCTTCCGTTGGCTAACGCATCCGGCCGCTCAAGGCCAGCCCACCTTATTTCTTGTCGTCGCCGACGTCCTTGAACTCCGCGTCGATGACGTCGTCCTTGGGCGCCTCGCTCGCGCCGGCGCCGGAGGCGTCGGCCTGCTGGGCCTTGTACATCGCCTCGCCGAGCTTCATCGAGGCCTGGGCCAGCTCATTGGTCTTGGCCTTGATTGTCTCGGCATTGTCGCCCTCGAGCGCCGTCTTCAGGGCCGCGATGGCCGACTCGATGGCGCTCTTGTCGGCGCCCGAGACCTTGTCGCCGAATTCGGCGACCGACTTCTCGGCCGTGTGGATCGACGCCTCGCCGTGGTTCTTGGCGTCGACGAGTTCGCGGCGCGCCTTGTCCTCGGCGGCATGGGCTTCCGCGTCCTTGACCATCTTGTCGATGTCGGACTCGGAGAGGCCGCCCGACGCCTGGATGCGGATCTGCTGCTCCTTGTTGGTGGCCTTGTCCTTCGCCGTGACGTTCACGATGCCGTTGGCGTCGATGTCGAAGGTCACCTCGACCTGCGGCACGCCGCGCGGGGCCGGCGGAATGCCCATCAGATCGAACTGGCCGAGCAGCTTGTTGTCCGCCGCCATTTCGCGCTCGCCCTGGAAGACGCGGATGGTCACGGCCTGCTGATTGTCCTCGGCGGTCGAGAACACCTGGCTCTTCTTGGTCGGGATCGTCGTGTTGCGGTCGATGAGGCGCGTGAACACGCCGCCGAGCGTCTCGATGCCGAGCGACAGCGGGGTCACGTCGAGCAGCAGCACGTCCTTGACGTCGCCCTGCAGAACGCCCGCCTGAACCGCCGCGCCGATGGCGACGACTTCGTCCGGGTTGACGCCCTTATGGGGCTCCTTGCCGAAGAACTGCTTCACGACCTCCTGCACCTTCGGCATGCGGGTCATGCCGCCGACGAGCACGACTTCGTCGATCTCGGCCGCGGTGAGGCCCGCGTCCTTGAGCGCCTTGCGGCAGGGCTCGACGGTGCGCTGGATCAGATCGTCGACCAGCGCCTCGAATTTCGCGCGCGTCAGCTTCAGGGTCAGATGCTTCGGACCCGTGGCGTCGGCGGTGATGTAGGGCAGGTTGATCTCGGTCTGCGTCGCCGAAGACAGTTCGATCTTCGCCTTCTCGGCCGCTTCCTTCAGGCGCTGGAGGGCGAGCTTGTCCTTGGTCAGGTCGATGCCCTGCTCCTTCTTGAACTCGGCCGCCAGATATTCGACGATCCGGTTGTCGAAGTCCTCGCCGCCCAGGAAGGTGTCGCCGTTCGTCGACTTCACCTCGAAGACGCCGTCGCCGATCTCGAGGATCGACACGTCGAAGGTGCCGCCGCCGAGGTCGTAGACCGCGATGGTGCCGGTCTGCTTCTTGTCGAGGCCATAGGCCAGCGCCGCCGCCGTCGGCTCGTTGATGATGCGCAGCACCTCGAGGCCGGCGATCTTGCCGGCGTCCTTGGTCGCCTGACGCTGGGCGTCGTTGAAGTAGGCGGGGACGGTGATGACGGCCTGCGTGACGGTCGCGCCGAGATAGGCTTCCGCCGTCTCCTTCATCTTCTGAAGGATGAAGGCCGAAATCTGCGAGGGCGAATATTGCTTGCCCGCCGCCTCGACCCAGGCGTCGCCATTGTTGGCCTTGACGATGTTATAGGGAACGAGACCGATGTCCTTCTTGGTCATCGGGTCTTCGAAGGTGCGGCCGATCAGGCGCTTGATGGCGAAAAAGGTCTTGTCGGGGTTCGTCACCGCCTGACGCTTCGCCGGCTGGCCGACCAGACGCTCGCCGTCGTCCGTGAAGGCGACGATCGAGGGCGTCGTGCGCGCGCCCTCCGCGTTTTCAATAACTTTGGGGGTCGACCCCTCCATGACGGCCACGCAGGAATTGGTCGTGCCGAGGTCGATGCCGATAATTTTGGCCATATCGTCTTTTCCTTTCGCTTTCGAATCCGGAACCCCGAAGCGGTTCCTTCGTCACCCCCGGACGGCGGCTCGCCATGAGCCCGCCGCGCGATCCTGAAGGCGTTGTCCGATCCCCAAGATTGGGTGCGCCCCAGCCTGCCGCAAGGGCTCGCCGCATATAGAAGAAGGAAACTGCCGCGACAAGCTGCCGCTCGATGGCCGTCAAGCTTCTCGTAAGGAAAACCAATCTCTTGCTCCGGTCGAACTTGACCGTTTTCTGATGAATGATAAATATTGAAAATCGTCAGTCGTTCAGCGATTGGCCTGGAGGCGCCGTTCGGCCCATGACAAAGCCCATCAGTCACTTGTACGCCCTCGTTGTTTTCCTCGCCGCCGCGCTGGGCCTGTCCGCCTGCGGCAAGCATGAGGAGGAGAACAGGGACGCGCTTTCCGACCGCCCGGTTCTCGTGGCCCAGCCCCAGGTGGCGGCGCAGTCGCAGGAGCGGGATTTCACGGCCACCATTCGGCCCCGAGTCGAATCGGACCTGGGCTTTCGGGTGACCGGCAAGGTGGTGAAGCGCTTCGTGCAGACCGGGCAGAAGGTAAAGGCCGGGGACCCGCTTGCCGCGCTCGACGAGAACGACTTCCGCCTGCAGCGCGAGCAGGCCGAGGCTGAGCTCTCGGCGGCCAAAATGGTCATGGCGCAGGCGCAGGGCGACGAGAAGCGCGCACTGGCGCTGCGCAAGAATGGCTGGACGACCGACGCCACGCTCGACCGCATCCGCGCCGCGTCGCAGGAGGCGCGCGGGCGCCAGCAGCGGGCCGAGCGGGCTTTGGAAATGGCCCGCAACTCCATCGATTATGCGACGCTCAAGGCCGACGGCGACGGGGTGGTGACGGCGACGCTGGTCGAGCCGGGTCAGGTCGTTGCTTCGGGCCAGACGGCGATCCGCCTCGCGCATTCGGGCGCGCTGGAGGCGGCCGTCTCGCTGCCGGAGGATTTTGCCTCCTCCGCCGACAAGGGGGCGGCGACTCTCACGCTCTGGTCCAACCGCAAAAAGGTCTATCACGCCAAGCTTCGCGAGCTGAGCCCGACGGCCGATTCGGCCACGCGCACATTTGCGGCGCGCTATTCGATTCTCGATCCTGACGCCGCGCTGGCGCTCGGGATGAGCGCGACGTTGAGCATCGCCGCCACGGGCAAGGAGACGGTCATGAGCGTGCCGCTCTCCGCGCTCTACAATCAGGGTAGCGGAGCCTCGGTCTGGAAGGTGGGCGCCGATGGGCGTCTCGAACTCGCGCCGGTGAAGCTGGTGCGCCTCGACGCCGATGTGGCGCTCGTCTCGGGTGAGCTGTCGCCCTCGGATCAGATCGTGGTGCTGGGCGTCCACAAGCTCGAAGCCGGTCGCAAGGTGCGCGTGCTGACGCGCCAGACGCTCTGAGGGGAGGCTAAGCCCATGCGCTTCAATCTCTCCCGTTGGGCGGTGCTGCGCCCGCAGCTGATGCTGTTCCTGATGATCGCGATCGCCGCGTCGGGCCTCTATTCCTACCTCCGCCTCGGACGCGCCGAGGACCCGTCCTTCACGATCAAGGTCGCCAATGTCATCGCCACCTGGCCGGGCGCGACGGCGCAGGAGATGCGCGATCAGGTCGCCGATCTCTACGAGAAGAAACTTCAGACCCTTCCCTTTCTCGACAAGATCGAGACCTATACGAAGCCGGGCTTCCTGGCGATGCAGGTGACGTTCAAGGACACCACGCCGCCGAAGGAAATTCCCACGCTCTTCTATCAGCTGCGCAAGAAGCTCAACGACATCCAGCCGGACCTGCCGGCGGGCGTGCGCGGCCCGCGGGTCAATGACGAATATGGCGACGTGGACGCCGTGCTCTATGCGATCACCGGCGACGGCGCCGATTTTCACATGCTGCACAAGGTCGTGGAGACCCTTCGCCAGCGTCTCGTCGAGACGCCGGAGGTCATGAAGGTCGACGTCTACGGCGAGCAGCCGCGCCGCGTCTATCTGGAGTTCAGCCAGGAAAAGATCGCCAATCTCGGCATTGAGCCGCAGGTCCTCTTCGATTCGCTCGCCAAGCAGAACGCCGTCACCGACGCAGGCGCCTTCGAGACCTCCGCCAATCGGGTGCGCGTACTGGTCACCGAGGAACTCAAGGGCGCCGCCGCCATCGCCGCCATTCCCGTGCCCGCGAACGGCAAGATCATCCGGCTGGGCGACATCGCGGACGTATTCATCGGCTTCGAGGACCCGCCTTCCTTCCTCGCGCGCTTCAGGGGTCAGCCGGCCGTCGTGGTCGGCGCGGTGATGGCCAAGGGCGGCAATGTCTTCAAATTCGGCGAAGCGGTGAATGCGGCGGTGGCGGAGGTTCGCGCCAAGACTCCCGTCGGCATAGAGATCGACCAGATCGCCGATCAGCCGAAGGTCGTCGAAGACGCGGTCGGCGAATTCACCCGCTCCTTCCTCGAGGCGCTGGTCATCGTTCTGGGCGTGAGTTTCCTGTCGCTGGGCTTCCGCACGGGCGTCATCGTGGCGCTCTCCGTGCCCTTCGTGCTCGCGGTCGTGTTCATCTTCATGTACATCATGGGCATCGACCTGCAGCGCATATCGCTCGGCGCGCTCATCATCGCGCTCGGCCTTCTCGTCGACGACGCGATCATCGCGGTCGAGATGATGATGGTGAAGATGGAGCAGGGCTTCGACCGCATCAAAGCGGCGACCTTCGCCTGGGATTCGACCGCCTTTCCCATGCTTACCGGCACGCTGATCACCGCCGCCGGCTTTCTGCCGGTCGGCTTCGCGGCGTCCGGCGTCGGCGAATATACCGGCTCCATGTTCTGGGTGCTGCTGATCGCGCTGATCGCCTCCTGGTTCGTCGCCGTGATGTTCACGCCTTATCTCGGCGTGAAGCTCCTGCCCGACTTCGGAAAGCTCCATCCGCACCATGATCCGGATGAAATCTACCAGACGCCCGCCTATAGGCGTCTGCGCGCGGTCATCGCCTGGGCGGTCGACAACCGCGTGAAGGTGATCGCCTCGACTGTGGCCGTTTTCTGCCTCGCCGTTCTCGGCATGGTCGTGGTGCAAAAACAGTTCTTCCCCTACGCGGAGCGGCTGGAGCTTTTTCTGCAGATCCGCATGCCGGAAGGCTCCTCGATCGGCGCCACGCTCAAAACGGCGAAACAGGCGGAGGAACTGCTCAAGGATGATTCCGACGTCGATTTCTTCACGACCTATGTGGGGCAGGGGCCGCCGCGCTTCTGGCTCGGTCTCAATCCGCAGCTCCCCAATGAAGCCTATGCCGAAACGGTGATCGTTTCGAAGGACGTTCCGGCGCGCGAGCGGCTGAAAAAGAGGCTGGAGGCGGCAATCGGCAATGGCGCCCTGCCGGAGGCGCGCGTGCGCGTCGATCGCTTCTCCTATGGCCCGCCGGTCGGCTTCGCGGTGCAGTTCCGCGTCATCGGTCCCGACCCTCAGAAAGTGCGCGACGTCGCCTATCAAATCCGCGACGTCATGGAGCGGGACCCCGGCGTCGACGACGCGCATCTCTCCTGGAACGAGCAGACGCCGAGCGTGCGCCTCGTCATCGATCAGGACCGCGCCCGTCTCATGGGCGTCACGCCGCAGGACGTCTCCAACCGCATTCGCATGGCGGTTTCCGGCATCACCGTGACGACATTGCGCGACGGAACCGACCAGATCGACGTGGTGGCGCGCGCCGTTCCGGAGGAGCGCGCCGCGCTGGGCGCGCTCGGCGACATGGTGCTCTATTCGCGCGACGGAAAGCCTGTGACGGTCTCGCAGGTCGCCAAGATCGTCTATGAGCACGAAGAGCCGATCATCTGGCGGCGCAACCGCAACATGACGATCACCGTGCGTTCGGGCGTGAAGGACGGCGTTCAGGCGCCGGACGTCTCCTCGCGCGTCTGGCCGCAGCTTGCGGAAATCCGCGAACATCTGCCGCCCGGCTATCGCATCGAGATGGGCGGCGCCATCGAGGAATCGGCCAAGGGCAACAGTTCGATCTTCGTGGTCTTTCCGCTGGTGATCCTGTTCATGCTGTCGATCGCCATGTTCCAGTTGCAGGACTTCACGCGGGTCGGGCTCGTGATGATGAGCGCGCCGCTCGGCCTGATCGGCGCGTCTCTGGCGCTCAATCTCGCCCATGCGCCCTTCGGCTTCGTCGCGCTGCTGGGTCTGTTCGCGCTCTCGGGCATGGACATGCGCAATTCCATCATCCTCGTCGATCAGGTGCGGCAGGATCTCGAAAGCGGCGCCAATTACCGCGAGGCGATCATCGGCGCGACAGTCCGGCGCGCGCGTCCCGTCGCGTTGACGGCGCTCGCCGCGATTCTGGCGATGATCCCGCTGTCGCGTTCGGCCTTTTGGGGGCCGATGGCGCTCACCATCATGGGCGGCCTGTTCGTCGCGACCTTCCTGACGGTGCTGTTCCTGCCGGCGCTTTACGCGCTCTGGTTCCGCAAGCATCTCGAACGACCGCCTGCCGGCGGGCGAGGCGCAGCCGGCGCTGGGCGGTCAGGGTCTGGCCGGGGAGGCTGCGGAATGAGCGAGGCCGCTTTTTCTGAAGCCGACCCCCGCGCGCGCATCGTCGCGACGGCGGAGCGGCTGTTTCGCGAGATCGGCTTCCAGAAGACGACCGTGGCCGACATTGCGCGCGAGCTGCGCATGTCGCCCGCCAACGTCTATCGATTCTTCGGCTCCAAGGCCGAGATTCACGTCGCCGTGGCGGGCCATCTGATGAACGAGGTGGAGGCGGCGGCGCGAAAGATCGCCGCCGGGCCCGGCTCGGCCTCGGAGCGTCTGCGGGCGCTCGTTCTTGGCATCGAAAAAATGAACGCGGAGCGTTATCTCAGCGACCGCAAGCTGCACGACATGGTCGAGGCCGCGCTGGACGAGCACTGGCCGGCGATCGACGCGCATATCGACCGGATCGACGCGCTGTTCGAAGGCGTCATCGCGTCGGGCATGGAAGCGGGCGAATTCGGCAGGGGCGATCCGCGTCTCGCGGCCCGGCTGATGCGCGCCGCCTGCATCCGCTTCTGCCATCCGCGGCTCATGGTCGAGTGCGCCGACAGGCCGGAGCCGACGAGCGCCCAGATGATCGAATTCTGCCTTGCCGCCCTGCGCGTTGGCGCCGCTCCCTGACGCGCCGCATCGCCGCACCCCACTATACGGCGCCCGTGACGCTTGTGTATGATAACGAGCTACGCACGAACGCGCCCAGGGAAACGCAGAGCCGCCATGAAGGTCACATTGGTTCAGATGAATTCGATTGACGACAAGGCCGTCAATCTCGCGAACGCCCGCGCCCTGATCGAACGGGCGGTCGCCCAGGAGAAGCCGGACTGGATCTGCCTGCCGGAGGTGTTCGACTTCATCGGCGGCTCGCGCGCCGACAAGATGGCCGCGGCCGAGGAACTGCCCGGCGGGCCGGCCTATGAGATGTGCAGGTCGCTTGCGCGTGAGCACAAGGTCTTCATCCACGCCGGCTCGATTCTGGAAAAGATTCCCGGCGAGGAGCGGCTCTACAACACCAGCGTCGCCTTCAACCGCGAGGGCGCGGAAGTTGCGCGCTACCGCAAGATCCACATGTTCGACATCACCGCGCCCGACGGCGCGAAATATCACGAAAGCGCCGCCTTCAAGCCCGGCGACGCGGTCGTGACCTATGACCTCGAGGGCCTGAAGGTCGGCTGCGCGATCTGCTACGATCTGCGATTCCCCTACCTTTTCCAGGCGCTCGCCGACAAGGGCGTGGACATCGTCGCGCTGCCGGCGGCCTTCACGCTCGTCACGGGCAAGGATCACTGGGAGGTGCTGTGCCGCGCCCGCGCCATCGAGATGCAGGCCTATTTCTGCGCGCCCGCGCAGACCGGCGCCCACAAGGCCGGCCATGAGACACGCTTCACCTACGGCAATTCGCTGATCGCAGACCCCTGGGGCCACGTCGTCGCCAAGGCCTCGGAAGGGCCGGGTCTCGTTTCTTCCTATGTGGACATGGATCGCATCCGCAAAATTCGGGCGATGATTCCGGTCGCGCAACACAAAGTGAAGCTTGCCGTTTAACCGTAAGCGGAGCTTGAAGACTGCGGCGCGGCTGAGTCATTACACTGACAAAGCTGCGCCATAGCCTTGCAAATCTATGACTTCTGGTTAGTATGCGCCCCGTAAGCTATTGTGCTTGCGTACATAATCTGTTTTTCTCGCGCCGCTCGGGAGTTGGGCGAAAACTTGTCCACGGTCCCTGTCGGTCTCAATCGTAACTCTGGTACGTGTTTGCCCCGCATGGTCAAGAAGAACGCGCCTGGAAACACATTGACGCGCGCAGCGCTGCGGGAGGCTGTTTACAGCTGTTGCCCGACCCTTTCGAGGGCAGAGGCCCGCAAGATTCTCGATTCCACCTTCGAGGAGATCACCGAGGCGCTCATTCGCGGCGAATCCGTGAAATTGCGCTCCTTCGGCACGTTCAACGTGCGCAGCAAGCGCGAACGCGTCGGCCGAAACCCGAAAACCGGCGTCGAGGCCACAATTACGCCGCGCCGCGTCCTCACTTTCAAGGCGTCCCCCGTGCTTGTCGCCCATGTGAATGGCGACGCGATCATTCCGATAGAGGATGATTGAGAAAACGCCGCCGGCGGTGCAAGAGTGAGGGAAGCGCTTTCGCGTCGGAGCCCCTTGGGCCCGGCGTCTCCCATCCTTCAAAGGGCCACAGATGCGAAAACTGAGCGCGGCCGTCGCCGCCTTCGCCGTGCTTGCCGCGCTGATCGGCGCGCATAAGGCGGACTCCGACCTCTTCATCCTCGCCGTCGCCGCCGGTCTTTGCGCCTATACGACCTGGCGCGGCGCGACGATGTCGAGCTTCATGAAAATCTTCGCGGCGATTTTCTCGACGGAGACGGTCGTCTTCGGTCTGGTCCGTGTCGTGCAGGCCGAGGAGTTGTGGCCGCAGGCGCTTGCGACCTGGGCCCCGGCGGAAAGCATGGCTGTCACAGTCGCCGTCTTTTCGATTCTCGTCTTCGCGATCTCTCATGTCCCCGTGGTCCGGGAGATGACGCGGATTGCCGACCTCTACTTCGATGCGGCGGATCGCGGCGAGGGGCGTGTCTGGCCGTTCCCACGCTTCGCCGCGCGCGAAAGCGCCATCGCCATCGCCATGGTGGTCGTGCTGGTGCTGATCAACCAGGGGCAGGTGGGCATCACCGTCCGCCTGTCCTTCTTCAACCGCGACTGGTTCAACGCGATTCAGGAAAAGAACGCGGCCGAGTTCTGGCGCCAGCTTCTTTTCGTCTTCACGCCCTGGGCCTTCGTCTATGTGGCCATTGCGGTCATCGAATTCGTCGTTCAGTCGATGCTCGTCATCCGCTGGCGCCGCTGGCTGACGGAGCATTACGTGCATCGCTGGCTCGGCGGCCATACGCATTACGGCATGACGCTCGCCGGCGGCGCCGCCGACAACCCCGACCAGCGTATCGCCGAGGACGTCAACCGCTTCATCAATGGCGCCGACGACGGCTACGGCATCTACTCCTATTCGATCCTGCTGATCTCGACGGTCAGCTCGCTCGTCTCCTTCTCCTTCGTGCTGTGGGAGCTATCGGGGAATTACCCGCTGCCCGGCACGAATATCTATGTCCCCGGTTTCCTGTTCTGGGTCGTGCTGGCCTATGCGACGCTGGGCACGGTGATCACCCATCTGATCGGCCGCAAGCTCACTGTTCTTTACTTCGACAAGCAGCGCCGCGAGGCCGATTTCCGCTTCTCGCTGGCGCGTCTGCGCGAATACAGCGAGCAGATTGCGCTGCTCGCGGGTGAAAAGGCCGAGCAGGGGACGCTGATCCAGCGCTTCGCCGGAATCGTGTTCAACTATCTGGCCATTGTGCGCACGCGCAAGCAGCTCATGATGTTTACGGCGACCTATGGCCAGCTGTCGCCGATCATCCCTTATGTCATCACCGCGCCCTTCTATTTCGCGGGGCGCATCCAGCTCGGCGTGATGACGCAGACGGCGAGTTCCTTCGGACGGGTCGAGAGCGCGCTTACCTTCTTCATCAATTACTACACCTCGCTCGCGCAGTTCAAATCCGTGCTCGACCGTCTCGCCTCTTTCGACAAGGCCATCGACTCGGCGCGCACGACAAGCGATGGCGCGCAGATCGTCTCGCGCGCGAAGACGCCCGACCTGGCGCTCAGCGACGTCACCTCTGTCGCTGCCGGACGGACGCCGCATCGTGCATGTCGATCAACTCGCGCTGGACCCGGGCCGCTCCGTGCTGCTCACCGGCCCCTCGGGCTCGGGCAAGTCGACGCTGTTCCGCGCGATTGCCGGTATCTGGCCGCATGTGAGCGGCGCGATCTCCGTGCCGCAGAATGCGCGGGTGATGCTCGCGCCGCAGCGCCCGTACATACCGATGGGCACGCTGGCCGAAGCCGTAGTCTATCCGGCCGCTGTCGAGGATTTCGCGCGCAGCGACATAGAGGCGGCGCTCGTCGGCGCACGGCTTGCGCCCTTCGTCGAGCGGCTCGATGAAGACAATAACTGGGGCCAGCGGCTTTCCGGCGGCGAGCAGCAGCGCGTCGCCATTGCGCGGGCCCTGCTCGCACAGCCGGACTGGCTCTTCCTCGACGAGTCGACATCCGCGCTCGATGAGAAGCTCGAAGCGGACATCTATCGCGTGTTGCGCGAACGGCTGCCGAAGACGACGGTGGTCTCCATCGGCCATCGCTCGACGCTTCTCGAATTCCACGCCCGTCATATCGAGATGCAGGCGGGCGCCGATGGTCTCTTCGCGCCGCGCGACAAGGTTCTGGCATGAGCGAAGGCAAGGGATCGGGACGCGAGGGCGGGCGCTCGCTGAAGACGCGGGTGAAGACGGCCCGCAAGCGGTCGCTCTCCTCGACCCTGTGGCTCGAGCGCCAGCTCAACGATCCTTATGTCGCCCGCGCCAAGCGCGAGGGCTATCGCTCGCGCGCGGCCTATAAGCTCATGGAGATAGACGACCGGTATCATCTCCTGAAACCCGGCGGACGCATCGTCGACCTTGGCGCGGCGCCCGGCGGCTGGTCGCAGATCGCCGCCGAACGCGTGAAGGTGAAGGACGGCAGGGGGAAGGTCGTCGGCGTCGATCTTCTCGACATGGAGCCCATTGCCGGCGTCGCCTTCGCGGTGAAGGACTTCAACGACGACGACGCGCCGGACTTCATCAAGAACATGCTCGGCGGCGAGGCGGATGGCGTGATGTCCGATATGGCCGCCAACGCCATTGGCCACAAGCAGACGGATCATCTGCGCATCGTCGCGCTGGCGGAGCTTGCCGCCGAATTCGCCATCGATGTCCTGGCGCCCGGCGGCTTCTTCGTCGCCAAGGTGTTGCAGGGCGGCACCGAGGGGCAGTTGCTCGCGAGGCTCAAGCGTGATTTCGCGACCGTGCGCCATGTGAAGCCCGCTGCGAGCCGAGCGGATTCGTCGGAGCTTTACGTGCTGGCGACGGGATTCCGCGGCCGTCGCGATCAGCCGGCTGCGGAGGCGTAGGCCTCGATTTCCGCAATCCGGGCCTGTTTTTCAGTCGCGGACAGGAACGACGCCTCGAAACTGTTTTTTGCAAGCTGCGCGAGCTCCGCCCCGCCGAGCGTGAAAGCCTCGGCGACGGCGCGGTAATTTTCGTTTACGTAGCCGCCAAAATAGGCGGGGTCGTCCGAATTGATCGTGACGACGACGCCCGCGTTCATCAGCCGCCGGATGGGATGCGCCGACATCTGCGGATAGACGCGCAGCCGGATATTGGAGAGCGGGCAGACGGTGAGCGGCGTCCGCTCGCGCGCGAGCCGGGCGAGCAGCGCGGCGTCGTCGATCGCGTGGACGCCATGGTCGATGCGCTCGACATTCAGAATGTCCAACGCCTGAGAGACATAAGACGCCGGGCCTTCCTCGCCGGCATGGGCGACCGCGTGCAGTCCCATGTCACGGGCGCGCGCGAAGACGCGGGCGAATTTCTCCGGCGGATTGCCGGCTTCGGCAGAATCGAGTCCAACGCCTGTAAGGCGATCGAGCCAGGGCTCCAACGCGGCGAGAGTCGCCAGCGCGTCTTCCTCGTCGACATCCCGCAGGAAGCACATGATGAGCCGCGACGTCGGCCCGCCGCCCTGCGCCGCCTCCTCGAGCGCGCAGGTCAATCCCTCCATCACGGCGCCGAGCGGCACGCGGCGCCGCACATGCGCCTGAGGGTCGAAGAAGATTTCGCAATGTCGAACAGTCTCGGCGCGCGCATGCAGGAGATAGGCGCGCGCGAGATCGTGAAAATCCCGCGCCGTCACGAGAACTTGGGTGGCCTGATAATAAAGGTCGAGAAAGCTTTGCAAATCGTCGAAGTCATAGGCGCTGCGCAGCGCCTCGACCGAAGGGTAGGGAAGCTCGATGCGATTGCGCGAGGCGAGCGCGAAGACCATCTCGGGTTCGAGCGTTCCCTCGATATGCAGATGCAGTTCGGCTTTCGGGAGTCCGGCGATGAAATCCGCTGCTTGCATGAATCAACTCCCGCTTCTGCCTCTTCCCCGGACAGATAGTCGGGAAAGCGCTATTGGCGAGCGTCGCGTCCGGTGAGTTCGTCGCCCGCGTTGGGCGCGAGGCGCAGGAAATTGACGAGCGACAGACCGGAAATGGCGGCGACGACCCAGAAGGCCGGCGCGAAATCCTCCGCGTCCAGCACGCCGCCGTGCAGCGCGCGAGACGCCTCGAGCGACGCCGCGCCAATGGCGACGCCGGTCGAGATCGACAATTGCTGGGCCACCGCGGCGAAGCTCGTGGCGTTGCTCATCGAGTTCTTCGGAATGTCGGCGTAGCAGATCGTATTCAGCGCGGTGAATTGCAGCGAGCGGAAAAATCCGCCGACGAGCAGGATCGCCATGATCAGCCAGTGCGGCGTCGCTTGCGTGAAGAACGCGTTGATCACGAGGAAGCCCGAGCAGATCAGGGTATTGGCGAGCAGCGCGCGGCGAAAGCCGAAGTGTTTGAGAATCGGTTGCGCCGTCGTCTTCATCACCATGGCGCCGGCCGCCGCGACGAAGGTCATGAGCCCGGAATCCTGGGCGCTGAGGCCGAAGCCGACCTGCAACAGCAACGGCAGCAGAAAGGGCGTGGCGCCGAGCCCGATGCGGAACAGAAAGCCGCCATAGACCGCCGCCTGAAACGTCGGGATGCGCAGAAGCGCCAGATCGATGATCGGATGTTCCGTTCGCCCCGCGTGAAAAAGATAGCCGATCAGCGACGCCGCGCCGACTCCGATGATGAGCGCGACGACGGGGACCGGCGCGAAGCCGCGTCCGAGGATGGTGAAGCCGAAGACGATGCAGGACAGGCCCACGCCAGAGAGCACGGCGCCTCGCGCGTCGAGCGGACGGACGCTTTCCTCGCGCAGATTGGGGATGAAGCGCGTCGACAGCGCGATGCCCAGAAGACCGATGGGCACATTGATCCAGAAAATATAGCGCCAGTCGAAATGCGTTGCGAGAAAGCCGCCGAGCGGCGGGCCGATCAGCGGGCCGATGAGCGCCGGCACGGTGAGCCACGCCATGGCGCGCACGAGTTCGTGACGCGGCGCGGTGCGCAGCAGCACGAGCCTCCCGACCGGCACCATCATCGCGCCGCCCAGACCCTGAATGACGCGCGCGAGCACGATCTCGAACAGCGAATGCGAGAAGCCCGACAGGATCGAGCCGATGGTGAAGACGGCGATGGCGGCGCGAAACACGCGCCTTGCGCCGAATTTATCCGCCGCCCAGCCGGAGAGCGGGATGAAGACGGCGAGCGACAGCAGATAGGAGGTGAGCGCGAGTTTGAGCGCCACCGGGTCTTCATGCAGATCCGCCGCCATGGCGGGGAGGGCGGTGGCGAGCACGGTGCCGTCGAGCTGCTCCATGAACAGGGCGGTCGCGACGATCAGCGGCGTGACGATGTTGGAGGGTCGGCTCCTCGCTATGGCTGCGAGCGGCGTCAAATCAGCTTCAGCCCCCGGAAGCTCGTCTGGCCGTTGCGCCCGACGATCAGATGATCGTGCACGGCGATGCCGAAAGGCTGGGCGATGGTGACGATTTCCCTGGTCATGCTGATATCGGCCGCCGAGGGCGTCGGGTCGCCGGAGGGGTGATTATGGGCAAGGATCAGCGCGCTCGCGCCGAGCTCCAGCGCGCGGCGGACCACTTCGCGCGGATAGACGGGCGTATGATCGACCGTGCCCACGCCCTGCACCTCGTCGGCGATGAGCGCATTGCGCTTGTCGAGGAAGAGAACGCGGAACTGCTCGCGCTCGGCATAGGCCATGGCGGTGCGGCAATATTCCGTCACCGCCGAGAAGGAGGTCAGCACCTTGCGCTTTTCCAGCGCGCCGCGCGCAAGCCGCCGCCCCGCAGCCTCGGCCACCTTCAGGTCGACGATGGCGCCTTCCGGCAGGCCCGAAATTTCGCGCAGGCGTTCGGGGCGCGCCGCCAGCGCTTCCGCGAAGGAGCCGAAGCGCTCGATGATCGCCTTGGCGAGCGGCTTCACGTCGCGGCGCGGGATGGCGCGAAAGAGCATCAGCTCCATCAGTTCGTAATCCTGAAGCGCATTCTCGCCAGCCTCCATGAAGCGCTCGCGAAGGCGCTGGCGGTGGCCGTGATAATGCGGAATCGCGGCCTCTTCCATGCCGGATCGCCGATCATCCGACTGGCCGTCACGGCTCCCCGTCATGCGCCGCGCGCGGCGGCTGCGGGATTGTCGAGACCCTTGGGCGAGAGGGTGAAAATCTCCGCCCCCGTCTCGGTCACGCCGATGGAATGCTCGAACTGCGCCGAGAGCGAACGGTCGCGCGTCACGGCGGTCCAGCCGTCGGACAGGACTTTCACCTGCGGCTTGCCGAGGTTGATCATCGGCTCGATGGTGAAGAACATTCCGGGACGCAGCTCCACGCCCTGACCGGCGACGCCATAATGCAGAATATTCGGCTCGTCGTGGAAGACGCGGCCAAGCCCGTGCCCGCAGAAGTCGCGCACGACGGAGCAGCGCTCGCTTTCGGCATATTGCTGGATCGCCGCGCCGATGTCGCCGGTCGTGTGGCCCGGCTTGACCGCGGCGATGCCGCGCAGCAGGGCTTCATAGGTGACGTCGATGAGGCGCTGCGCTTTCCGGGGAATGTCGCCGACGCCGAACATGCGGCTCGCGTCGCCATGCCAGCCGTCGAGGATGAAGGTCACGTCGATATTGACGATGTCGCCGTCGCGCAGCGGCTTCGTGTCCGGCACGCCGTGGCAGACGACATGATTGATCGAGGTGCAGATCGACTTGCGATACCCACGATAGTCGAGCGGCGCGGGATAGGCGCCGTTGGCGAGCGCGAAGTCGAAGACCAGATCGTCGAGATGCTGGGTCGTGACGCCCGGCTTCACATGCGGGACAAGCATGTCCAGCGCTTCGCCGGCAAGGCGGCCGACCTTGCGCATGCCCTCGAAATCCGCCGGACCATGGAGCTTGATGTGACCGCTCTTGCGGCCGGCGGGGGCGAGATGTGATTCGATGAAGGTCATGCGGGCTACTTCTGTGTCGGCGGATTGCTGGGATTATCGACAAGGTAGTGATTTCAACAGCCAAAGCAAGAACGACACATTGGCGGCGCTTTCGGCGCGGCTTTTGTATAGGGTGGGCTCTGCGGCGAAGCTGGTAACGGGAAAATCGCTGACCGTGCAAAATGATCGCATCGACTCGGTCGACTTCTGGCGCGGCGTGGCTCTCGCCGCCATCCTGATCAACCACATTCCCGGCAATGTGCTGGGAGTCCTGACCCCCCGCAATTTCGCCTTCTCGGACTCGGCCGAAATTTTCGTCTTCCTGTCCGGCGTCTCGGTCTTTCTCGCCTATGGCCGGCGCTTCGCCGGGGGAGGGGCGCGGTCGGCAGCAAAGGCGCTGCTGCGCCGCGCCGGGCGCCTCTATGGCGCGCATCTCGCCCTGAGCGTAGCGGCGCTGCTCTTTTTCGGGCTCGTGACCTTTTTCACTCCCTACGACCTACTGATGGCGGACGAGGGCGGCGGCCGGATCGAGCCCTTTCTCGATCCGCTGACCGGGCTGATGGGTCTTGCCGGGCTGACCCATCAGCTCGCATTTTTCAACATCTTGCCGCTATACGTTCTGCTCATGGCGGCGGCGCCAGCGATGCTTTTCCTCGCAGTCCGCGACCCGCGGATCCTCTTTCTGGCGTCCGCGGCGGTTTACGCGACCGCGCGGGGGACGGGTCTCAATCTGCCATCCTGGCCGGGCCATAATGGGTGGTATTTCAATCCCTTTGCCTGGCAATTCATGTTTTCCGCCGGCGTCGGTTGCGCCGCCCTCTGGCGTGAGCGGGGCGTTCCCTATCTGGCGCCCCTCTACGGGGTGGCGCTGGGCGTCTCGATTGGCGTCGCCCTTATCGTTTCCGAAGTTTTCGGGCTGATGCCAGGACTCGTCGACGAGGCGGGCCGCTATCTCGACTGGGACAAGAGCGAGCTCGGCGCCGCCCGCATCCTTTCCTTCCTTGCGCTCGCCTATGCCGTCGCTTTTTCCGGCGTCGCGGGGCGGCTCGCGGGCGGGCGCGTCCATGACTTCTTCCGCCGGCTGGGGCGCAATGCGCTGACGACCTTCTGCGCCGGCAGCATGTTGAGCGCCGGCGGACAGGCGCTGCGGCTGGCGCTGGCCGCCGATGGCCTCGCGACGGCGCTCTCCGACATCCTTTTCGTCGGCGGCGCGCTGTTCCTGCTCGATGGTCTGACGCGGTGGATCGAGCAGGCGAGAACGCCTGCCCGAACCCCTGCTCCCCCGGTCGCGCATGAAGCCGGCGACGAGCGAGGCCTCACAACCGCATAGGCCCTTGGCGGCTTCTATTTCCTTGAGTTCGTCTGGCCGACGACTTCCCCGAGCTTGTCCATGAATTTGTCGTCAGGCACGTCGTTGAGAGCGCAGAGTTTCTTGACGCTTTCGTCGACATTCATGGCTTCGGCCATATTGAAGGCTTTCTGAAAAGCCTTCACATCGGAAAACTTTTCCTTCTGCTTGCGGCCTTTTTCGTCGATCGTGACGGCGGCGATATTGCTGAACTTCGGGGCGGAGTCCTGCTCCTGCACCGTGTAGCTGAAACTGACGCCCTCCATCGATTTGCTCATCTCCTCTTCCGAGGCGGCGAAACTCGCGATCAGTTTCTTCCCTTCTTCCTCGTCTCCATTCACCTTGAAGACATTCTCGAGCCGCGCGCCGAGTTTTTTCATGCAGGGCAACGTTATCTGGACCCCGAAAGAACATCGGCTGGAGGCTCCCAGGCTGGCCTCGACCTTGGGGGCCACAGGCGCGAAGGTGATGTAGGGGTCTTCCGGGAAGATCGGCTTGATGAATTCCTTGACGTGGCACTGCTGGGAAACGTCGGGCGGCGTCGCGACGCCGGGCTCAGCCTTTGCAGCCCCCAAACCAATGAGCGAACAGAGAACGGATACAGACCACAGAACGCTGTTTTTCGTTGATATACGGTCCATTTGGCTCACTCGAAGCAGTTTAGGAGGGTAGGGGAGTTGTCAGCGAGGCGATCTTCTTCAGCTTAACCTTCACAGTGAAGTTTTAGTGGCCGCGGAAATACTGGCAAGGGCTTTTTTCGGTGAGTGGAAAACTCGTCGAACCGGCAAAAATCACAGCCGGCGGTTGCGGCCGGATGGAAAGCCGGGCTTGGCGTTCCGGCCCGCGCTCGCCATAATCATGCCTCCAGGGAGGCGGGCGGAATGAGAGAACCCGAAATGGGCGAGGCCCCGGCGACGGCGGCGGTACTCGTCATCGGTGACGAGATCCTGTCGGGCCGCACGCAGGACGTGAATACGCATTACATCGCCAATTATCTGGCCCAGATCGGCGTCGATCTGCGCGAGGTCCGCGTCGTGCCGGACGTCGAGGAAGAAATCGTCGCGGCGGTAAATGCGCTGCGCGCCCGCTATTCCTATGTCTTCACAACCGGCGGCATCGGGCCGACTCACGACGACATCACCGCCGACGCCATCGGCAGGGCTTTCGGGCTCGAGGTGATCGAGGACCCGCGCGCCATCGCCATGCTGCGCGAGCGCTTCACCGAGGAAGAGCTCACGCCTCCACGCCGCCGCATGGCGCGAATGCCCAAAGGCGCCGAGCTCGTGCCCAACGCCCTCTCCAAGGCGCCTGGTTTCTGGATCGGCAATGTGATCGTGATGGCCGGCGTGCCGGTCATCATGCAGTCGATGATGGATACGGTCGGGCCGCAGTTGCGCGGCGGGGCGCGGGTTCTGGTCGAGACGGTCGAGGCGGGCTCGATCCCGGAAGGAAGCTACGCCACGCGGCTCGAAGAGATCGCCAAAGCGCATGAGGCCGTGAGCATCGGCTCCTATCCGAGCTTCTCGAGCCAGGGCGTGCGCAATCAGATTGTCTTGCGCAGCCGGGATGGGGACAGGCTGGCTTCGGCCGCATCGGCGGTGCGCCGTCTGCTCGCGGAACTGGCGAGCGTTTGACTCAAAGACAGGAGCGAGGAATGCAGCCGGAAAAATTCTTCCCCGTTTCCTGGGACATGTTCCACCGCGACGCCCGCGCGCTCGCCTGGCGCCTCGCCTCGATCGGCGGTTTTTCCGCGATCGTCGCGGTCACGCGCGGCGGCCTGGTGCCGGCGGGCATCGTGGCGCGCGAACTCGGCATCCGCGTCATAGAGACCGTCTGCGTCGCGAGCTATCACGAGGAGACCGAACGCGACCAGATCGAGGTGCTGAAGCCGCTAACCGACACGATCCTGTCGCGGCCGAGTTCCGAAGTGCTGATCATCGACGATCTGGTCGACACGGGCGCGACGGCCAAGGCGGTGCGGGAAATGTTGCCCAAATCGCATTTCGCGACCGTCTACGCCAAGCCGCAGGGCCTGCCGATGGTCGACACTTTCGTCACCGAAGTCTCGCAGGATACATGGATTTACTTCCCCTGGGACACGGGCCTGTCCTTTCAGGCGCCGATCCGGGCGCAGGAGCGGCGCGTGCGGCGCGGGTGAGGCGCGTTCAAAATCGCTTGGCGCCTTCCGCCGCAGGGTCCTATAAGGTCAGCGTCACGGACATGCGGGCGTGGCGAAACTGGTAGACGCAACGGACTTGAAGAAATTTGAGTGCTCCGCGCGGGAAACCGATGGAGTAGAACCGCTCAAAGTCGGGGAAACCTCGAAAGTGGCGATCCCGAGCCAAGCCCGCCGTCGAGGCGGGAAGGTGTAGAGACTAGACGGGCGGCGCCTAAGGCGCGACGAGCGCTAGGGCGAAGGGATAGTCCAGACCCCAAACCCGCCTGTGCGGGGCGGCGAAAGCCGTAGCGGGTAAGAAAATCCGTAGGGCCGCAAGGCCTGTGCCGGTTCGATTCCGGCCGCCCGCACCAAGCCCCTGTGTCCTCCTCAATCGAACGCCGAGCGACCCGCGCCCTTGGCGCTTGTGCGTTGCGCAATAGATAGATCCGCACCGTTTTCATTCAGGGGGCCGAACATGAGGCTCGCTCGGGCAATATTCATTCTCGCCATTGTGACGGCGACGCCAGTCACGATGGCTCAAGCGCGGCTCGGGTTTCCGGCGTGCAAAGACAAAGCAATCATGTCCCGTGCGCTCGATCTCTCCGATCAGTCGGATTATGCAGCCGCCAATGTCATCATTCGGAGAGGCTTGAAGAGCAAGGACTGCCAGTTCATTCCGGCCGACCAGCTCGTCATCGAAGAGACGCCTCCCCTCAGCCGGGTCGTCAAAGCGCACAGGAAGGGCGATCCGGATGAGTATTGGATAATGAGGTAAATCTCCGGGCGAGGCCCCCATGCATGACATCCGACGCACGAGTTGCTAAGTGCGCGGGATCAGTCCGGGGGCGCCGCATGAGCAACCTGCGTGAATTTCGACGCGTCAAATCACTCGAATCACTGACAGCGGAAGCAGCCGCATCCGCCGGCTTTCGTCGCGTGCTCGGCGTGTGGCAGCTTACCAGCATCGGGCTGGGCGGGCTCATCGGCGTCGGCATTTT
Source organism: uncultured Alphaproteobacteria bacterium (assembly GCA_963717565.1). Lineage (GTDB taxonomy): Bacteria > Pseudomonadota > Alphaproteobacteria > Rhizobiales > Beijerinckiaceae > Methylocystis. The sequence goes on along the minus strand of CAVQWJ010000011.1, from coordinate 71,500 downwards.
CGTGCTCACCGGCGTCGTTGCGGCGACGCAGGCCGGGCCTGCGGTGGCTCTGTCGTTCCTGATCGCGGGTGTCGCCAGCGGCGCGGCGGCCTTGTCTTACGCGGAATTCGCCGGGCTCATCCCGGTCGCGGGCAGCGCCTATACTTACGCCTATGCGGTATTGGGCGAACTTGTCGCCTGGATCATCGGCTGGGATCTGCTGCTCGAATATGCGCTCGTCGTCGCGGTCGTCTCCATCGGCTGGTCGGCCTATCTGCAGGCGCTGCTGTCGCAACTGGGCCTGCCGCTGCCCGACTGGGCGTCCGGCGCGCCCGGCACGGGGCCCGGCCATGTCGTCGATCTGATGGCGGCGCTGGGCGCGCTCGGCGTCGCGGGACTTTTGACTCTGCGCATCGAATGGGGCGCGCGCTTCAATATGGCGATGGTGATCCTGAAAATCGCCGCGGTGATTTTCGTCATTGTCGTCGGACTGCCTTATGTGCGCGTCGAGAACTGGACTCCCTTCATGCCTTACGGCTTCTCCGGCGTCGCGGAGGGCGCGGCGGTCGTCTTCTTCGCGGTCTTCGGCTATGACACGCTCACCACCGCCGCCGAGGAAGCCCGTAATCCACAGCGCGATCTGCCGCGCGCGGTCCTGCTGTCGCTCGCCGTTTCCCTCACGCTCTATATCGCCATGGCGCTGGTGCTTACCGGAATCGCGCCTTACCGCACGCTCGACAATCCCGCGCCGGTGGTCTCGGCCTTCCAGTCGCTCGGCCTGCCATGGGTCGCCTTTATCGTCTCCGTCGCAGCCGTCGCAGGCATCACGAGCGTGATGCTGGCCTTTCTTCTCGGTTGCGCGCGCATCTGGTTCGCGATGAGCCGTGACGGCCTGCTGCCGGCGTGGTTTTCCGTGCTGCATCCGCGTTTCCGCACGCCGCATCGGCCGACGCTGATCGCCGGCGCGCTCACGGCGATCGTCGCCGCGCTTTATCCGATCAAGGAAGTAGCGGAGCTGGTGAATATCGGCACGCTCTCCGCCTTCGTCGTGATCTGCCTCGCGGTGATCGTCCTGCGCCGCACGCGCCCCGATGCGGCGCGCACCTTCCGCACGCCTTTCGTACCGGTCACGCCGCTCGTCGGAGTCGCTTTTTCGCTATGGCTCTTGTCGCGGCTTCCGGCCATCGCCTGGGCGCGATTTGTCGTATGGCTCGCCATCGGCTTCGCGATCTATTTTCTCTACGGCCGTCGCCACAGCCGGCTTGCGCGCGAGTAGAGCTATCGAATGCCGAGCCGCGCCAGCAGCGTGTCCCCCGGCGCGACGCTGTCGTTCACCGGACGCATGATCGGCTGCGCGCCCGCGTCGGTGCGGCGCAGGAGCGCGTCCCACTTGCGGAAGAGAAGATCAATGTCGCGCCGCAACGGCGAAAAGGCGGCGTCGAGGTCCATGTTTTGGGCGTGGCGCTCCGCGACGGCGTTGATCTGCGGCATGCTCAGACTGACCGTCATAGCGGCCTGTCCACCGGCGACGGCCGGCAGCCCGAGACGGCAGATGCGATTGAGTTCGGGCGCCTCGCCGGCCCCGAGCGGCGCCGCGAGCGCGTCGTGAAGCTGTCGCGTCTGCGCGCAATCGGCGCCGAGCGCGACGATCGGATAGACAGTCGCCATGCGGCCAAGCCGCCAGCACTCGGCGTCGAGGAAATCGAGTCCGAAGCTGCTCGCCACCGCGCGACGCACGATCTCGGTAAAGCGCGCGACGATGGCCTCCCTCAGCGGCGCGGGCGTCGCGGCATAGGCCTCCATCTCCGATAGCGCGGCGACCCAACGCAGAGCGAGCCCGAGATTGGCCGGCGCGAAGCCGCCCGAGGAGAAGGCGTTGGCGAAATGCTCCGGCCAATCGAACCGCGCCGCATAGGCGGCGAGCCCGGCCGGGAGCGCCATCTCCCGCAACCGCGCCGCCATTTGGGGCGGGATCAGCAATGCGCCGCAAAACGCCGGACCGCCGGCGAATTTCGAGCCCGTGATCATGACGAGGAAGCCTGCTTCAAGATCTGCGCGAATTTGCTCGAATGAGCAACGCAACTGGCAGGCGTCGACGACGACCAGCGCGCGATCGCCCACGCTCTCCGCGATTGCGCGCGCCACGTCGCGACTTGGTCCTTCGCGTCCCGTCTTCGACGAATCCAGCACGTGCAGGATCGGCGCCCGATGCATGGCGAGGGCGTCGGCCACTTCATATGCGGCGGCGCGGTCGATCTGGAAGGATGGCAGCGATTGCCCCTTCTCGTCGCGCACAGCGACGCGGCGCAGCAAAACTTCCTCGTCCCACCCTGCCAGCGGCGCGCCTCTCTCGACATGGGAGGCGAAGGCGGCCGTATCGCCGAGATGCGTTCCTGCCGCCGCCGCCGATGCGCCGTCGCAGCATTCCTCCGGCTCGACCATAATGCTGACGATCGGTCGATCCAGCAGCGCTCTCGCGATGGCGAGCGCGGCATATTCGGTTTCCGCGCCCGACGCTGTGAGCGCCACCTCTACGCCGGGGAGGCCGATCAGCGCAGCGATGCGCGCGCGAATTTCGTTGAACAGCGTGGCCGGGTCCGCGCCCATCCGGGCGTGGGCGTAGAAGGCGCGCGTCGCCGCCGCATAGCCGCGCGGCGAGATCGGGTTCCCTTCGGCGGAGGCGAACCACAACTCCTCGGCGGCAGGCGACGCAGGCGCCCCATGGCGGTTGCGGCGCGTCACCGGATCGAGCCAGATGCGCTCATCGCCGCCCGAGACCAGCATCATGTCGAGCCGCGCCTGCGCCGGCGTGCGGCGCGCTACATGCTCGGGAAAACGTGAAATTTCCAGAACGTCCGCGCCTGTCTGAACGCGCCCCGTCGTCGCCATCGTCGCCATCCCGCCGAATCATCGCTGTTGCCTATTAAGGCCAAGCTTTTGCTTGGAAGGTTAACGAGCCCTTAACTCGGGCTGATGGCGTCCGGGGCTCAGCGGAAATAAGATGCCGCAGCTTGGGCCAGAGCCAATGGGGCGGGTCCTGGCGCGGAAGTTCTAAAATGAATTCCTGTTCGTTTGCTGTCGTTCTTATGGGCAGTATCCTTACCGCGGCCGGCTTCTGCCTGACGGACGGCGCCATTCGTCTTGCAATTCGATTTGCGCTGGCGAAACGCGTTGGCGGCGTCTTTGCGCCGGCGCTGATCGTGGCGGGCGACAGCCTTGCCGCATCTTGTCCGTTCGGGAAATTGTTTCGCCGCCCTTTCGCCGTGCTCAATCTCGCGGCCGGCGGGGCGACGATAATGGAAATCGCCGGCCAGATTTATCGCGCGCGCGATATTCGCGCAGAATGGCTGCTCATAGACGGCGGTTTGAACGATCTGCTCTTCGACGATGCTGCGCCGCAGCAGGCTGAGGCTGATTTTCGCGCTCTGTTTCGTCGCATAGGCGAGAACTGCAAGGTGATCGTGACTCTCATGCCTTATGTCGCCGACCCCACGCAGACGACGCGCATCGAGGCGGCAAATCTGAAACTCTCGCGGCTCTGCGCCGAGCGCGGCTATCGTGTGATTGACCTCAATCCGCTGATTGCACGAAATGGCGTGCGCGAAGCAGACATGACCCATGACGGGCTGCATTTCTCGGCGAAGGCCGAGCAGCTCTGGCTCCAGGCCGTTTCAGCTGCGCTCGACAAAAAACGAGGCGCCGCCTGAGGGGCGGCGTCTCGCAGCACAAGTGGCAAACGCAAAAGGCGGAGGAAGCTACTTCGCCATCTCCAGATGCTTGAGCGCCTCTTCAGCATGGGTCGTGGCGACGTCGGCGTGTTTCAACTTGCCGTGCTCGATCGACTGATCGAGATGCTTAATGCCTTCCTTGACGTGCGGATTTGCTTTTTCAGCCTCCGCGGCCTTGGCGTGTTTCAACGCTTCCTCGGCATGAGTCACCAGAACATCGGCATGGCCCATCTTGCCATGTTCGATCGCCTGCTTGGTATGCGTTATGGCCTCTGACACGTGGTTTTCTGCAAATGCCAGACGTGGCGCGAACAAAAGCCCGACCCCAAGGGACAAGGCAAGAGCGACAACTCGGCGGTTCATGATTAAGCTCCTCGAATATATTTGCCGCAGCTCGGATATAGTGTTGATGAACGCCGATTCCAGAGAGGCGCAGAGTCGCACGTTTATTGTCGGTCCGCCGCATAGAGCGCACAGCTTTCGCCAAATTCGCCGAGCCCAATTTCGAGATAGGCCGAGAGAAGCGGCAGGCCGAGCAGATAGGCCGAGGTCGGGCCTTCATGTCGCGTCTGCGCTTCCGCCAAAGCCGTTTCCCACTCTTCCGCCGTGAAGTCGCCGCGCCCTACCCAGGTCAAAGCCACGAGTTCGGCCTGTTCGTCCTCGTCCATAGCCTCGATAAAGGACGAGATTTCCGTTCTGACCGTATTGAAAGCGTCGTCAGTCAAGACGCTGACGAAGCCGTCGTCGGTGGCGTTGGAGGCGTCGGCGTCGACGCCTTCGTCCTCGCTTTCCAGTTCGCGCGCTTTCACGACAATGAAACAAACCTTGTCGGTATTGATCGTTGGCATAAGCGTCTCCTTATCGATCGGCGCAGCCGGCTTCACCGTGGCCCTTGCCGAGCGCGCCTCTCCTTTTCATATATCCATGGCGGGCAAATTTCGAAGTGCTCGTTGACAACCGGAGCGACAAATGCGTGTCGGCGCGCCCAGGGAAATTAAGGACAACGAATATCGCGTCGGCCTCACGCCGTCTTCCGTCGCCGAACTGGTCCATGCGGGCCATGACGTCGTGATCGAGAGCGGAGCAGGGCAGGGCGCGGGATTGTCCAACGATCAATATGCCGCCGCCGGCGCGCGACTGGTGAACAGCGCCGCCGAACTTTTCGCAAGCGTCGATCTGATCGTAAAGGTCAAGGAGCCTCAGCCGCAGGAGGCGCGGCTGCTGCGTCCGGAGCAAATCCTCTTCACTTATTTGCACCTTGCCGCCGACGCGGCGCTGACGCGCGAGCTGATGCAAAGCCGCGCCTGCTGCATCGCCTATGAGACCGTCACCGCGCCCGGCGGCGGCCTGCCACTGCTGGCGCCCATGTCGGAGATTGCCGGTCGTCTGGCGCCGCAGATGGGCGCGCGCTTTCTCGAGCGGCAGGAAGGCGGCATGGGCGTATTGCTTTCCGGGGCCCCCGGCGTGCCGCCTGCGGAAGTCCTCATCCTCGGCGGAGGGAACGTCGGCCAGCAGGCGGCGGCGATCGCCATGGGCATGGGCGCGACTATTCTGATCGCTGACCGCAATACCGACGCGCTACGGCGCCTCTCCGCCGTGCTCGGCCCCTTTGTGCGGACGATCTATTCGACGCGCTCGGCCGTCGCGGAGTCGATTCGTCATGCGGATGTCGTCATATGCGCAGCGCTGACGCCGGGCGCGCGCGCGCCCATTCTCATCACCCGCGACATGCTGAAGACAATGAAGCGCGGCGCCGTGATCGTCGACGTTGCGATCGACCAGGGCGGCTGTTGTGAAACTTCGCGACCGACGAGCCACTCCGATCCCGTCTATATTGTAGACGGCGTCATCCATTATTGCGTGACCAACATGCCCGGCGTCGTGCCGCGCACATCTACATTCGCGCTCAATAACGCGACGCTGCCTTTCATTCTCGCGCTCGCAAACAAGGGCTGGCGCAGGGCGCTTCAGGATGATCCGCATCTTCGCGCGGGGCTGGAGATCGTTTCCGGCGTTATCGTTTCGGCTCCTGTCGCGGCCGCACATGGACAGTCCTTTACATCCCCACTTGAGGTATTGAGTGGTTAATAACTAGTTAATTGTTGACATTGGACTGTCTTAAAAAGGGAACAACAGATAATCGCATCAAAGTTTACTATTACTATTCAGTTGACCCAAACGACTCCCGATTATTAACTGGCTTCATGCGGCGATTCGACGCCATCGACATGCAAATCCAGCCGGGAGCCAAAAGATGTTCATTATCGTCGACGAGCGTGATCTCGTAACGAATGGATACGCCTGTCGATTTAGCCAGGAAGGCATAGCGTCGACCGGCTTCCGTCCCGGCCAGTTTCGCGATTGGGTCACGACCGCGGTCGAGGGCGACGTGCAGGCGATAGAGGCTTTTCTCATTGGCGAATGTCCGGAGCGCGAGGACATTCCGCGCCTCATTCGCAGGCGTTCGCAGGCGCCCGTCATCGCCATGAATGACGCGCCGTCGCTGGAGCAGACGCTCGGGCTGTTCAGTGCGGGCGTCGACGATGTCGTGCGCAAGCCCGTTCATGTTCGCGAAATACTGGCGCGCGTACACGCCATTCGCCGTCGCGCCGAAGCGCGTCAGGATTGGGCGACGGTCGGCGGCATTCAGGTGTTCTTCAACGGCGGCGATCCAATTGTGAACGGCGAAGTTCTGCCGCTGCCGCGGCGCGAAAGACGCATTTTGGAATATCTTCTCGTCAATCGCGGGCGCCGCCTGACGAAGTCGCAGATCTTCAACGCGGTCTATGGTCTCTTCGACGACGATGTGGAAGAGAATGTCATCGAAAGCCACATCAGCAAACTCCGCAAGAAGCTGCGCGCGCGTCTCGGCCACGATCCGATCGACTCGCAGCGCTTCCTCGGCTATCTGCTCGTCTCGCCCTCAGCCGAAGATACTGAACGCGACGACATGCGCGCCGCAGGTTGAAACTCCGAGCATAACTTCTTCTTAGCATCGCGATCATAGGATGCTTTCGCTTGGTGTTGGCGAAGCTCGTGATGGTCGCGTTCGTAGAAGTTCTGGACGAAGTCGGAGAGCGTCGCGCAGAGGCCGGGCGCTCCTTTGCGCCGTTCAAAATCGAGCTTGTGGAGACCTACCCCCCGCAAATCGAGGCGACGCGTCTCGGGACGGCGCAGGCCGTATCGGCGTATCGGCACGTCCAGGGTGAGCAACCAGCGTCGTCGCCGCCAAGGCAGAAAGGCGAAAACTTTTCGACCCTCGTCGCGGAAGCATTTCATTCCACCCAGAGGCTCAAAAAACTCAGGCGACAACTCGCATGGCGGCTGCATCCAGATCGGGCCGCTGAACGTGACTCGCAGCCCCTGGCGGAAATCAATGCGGCGATCGACGCCGCGCTGGCGCGATGTCCTAGCGCGCGCGAATAACGCCCTTTTCCGTCACCAACGCCCAGTTTTCACCCCGCTTTTCTATGCTGAGAACGCCGCCTAATCCGCCGATTCGACCGCCGCGCGACACGCGCGTTATCCGTCCCTCCGGCAGACGCAGCAACGCCCATTCCGGTGAAGCTTCAAGAAGTTCATAGCCCGCAAGCACGGCGCTGGTTGCGCTCTTCTTAATCGAGCCGACCGGCATGGTGTCCACGCCCAGACGCGGCGGCGGCAGTTGCTGCGCGACGTGTCTCGCAGGCTTCGCGTAGATCGCGAAATGTTCGACGCCTGTGATGCGTGGCTGATCGTTGGGATCGGACATCATATGGGCGGCGAAGGCCAGGCTGCCGCCGGCAAGCGCGACGCCCGTGAGTTTGAGCCCGACTTCAGCAAGATCGATTTGCGGCAGTTGCGGTGCGCGCATGATTTCCCCGGGAATCACCGTCTTTCCATGTCCGACAGAATATTGTGGTCGTCTTGCGCGGAACGAGACTGCGCTCGCCTAGTGGGTAAATAAAACTTTAATGGTCGCAAGTTCCAGGTCAGCTTGGGCTCATACTCTTGGATCATTGAATAGGAAAGAGGCGATCGATGAATCCCATCCCGCAACTCGACCAGCTCCGCCGGCAGATGGCGGAGGAGCTCACGCATATCCCGCAATATCGAGCCTTGAAGGCGCTCGAGCGCTTCATTGCCGACATGTCGGCAATCTATGAACATGCGCCCGACCTGACCATGTCGAATGAGGTCGACGAACCGAATCGGAAGATTGCGCAGGCGATCGAGAATCATCTCAAGGGTGAGACGGGGCCTGCGTCGATCGTGAAAAACGCGAGCTACCTGCCCGTTCATCGTGTGGCATGAGAATGCGCCGCGCGGCCGATGACGCCGCGCGTTTCACTTCGGCAGCTCGTCGCGCGGGACGAAAGAGAAATTCTTGACGAGAGTCTCCTTGATGACTTGTGATCCGAGCCGCTTATTTACGTTGGCGGTGATCTGGCTCATGAGCTGCGTGAGATCGGACTTCTGCATATTGGAAAAGTCGATTTTATTGTCGGCATAGATCAGCCGAAAGGTTTCGTCCATCACATAGCTTTCCGGGTCTTGGGAGGCCCCATGGCCGCCATGGGGATCGCTCTTTGGCGACATCAGGATCAGCTCGGCCGCGATATAGCCCTTCAATACGCCTTCGGAGATGATTGGGACGGTAATCGGCTTGATTTTTCGCGCCTCCAGCTTTTCCTCATGGGCGCTGGCCGCCGTGGCGCTCGCGGCCTGCTGGCGCCAATAGACGCCGCCATACGCGCCGGCGAGCGTCACGAGGCAGGCCCAGATACCGACGATGAGCGCCTGAGTCATTTGAGGGCCATCCCTGGCGAACGGATGGAGTAAGTGCCGTCCGACTCGCTTTCTCGAATATGATGGACAATGAGATTGGTGATTTCCTGCGTGGCCTGGAGGCGGCGCTCGAGCAGGAGCGCATTCTCCGAGAGCAGCTTTTGAAGCGACTGGACGCGGTCGCCCAACTGCAGCGCGCTCTGCGGCGGCGCGGTGCGGGAAACCTGCAGAAACTCCAGCAGCGCGTGCGTCTTTCGCTGGTTGAGCGCGTCGAAATCGACATGTCCCCCCTGCTTGAGGATCCGCGTCTCCGATTCAATGATTTCCCGAAGTCGGTCGATACAGCGAGTCAGGGCTTCCTGAGACGCATCGTTTGCGCCGGCGCCTGAGTGAGCGGATGTCGCCGCGCGAAGAAAGTTCATCACATAAGGGCTCTTGTTCTTCGTTAAACCGCGACGGAGCTGTTCTTGTGCGAAAGGACATTATGCAGACCGACGCCGCCGGCGCGGACAATTTGCGTCGCCAGTTGCTCGGCCATCATGGACCGCCAGATCCCCGCGCCCGCGCCACCGCCGTAAACGCCGCTACCCTCTTTCGGGAGAATGACGTCGAGCCAACCCTGAAGGAGAAAGGCCTCGAACTTTTGGGTTGGGCTCAGCGTCTCGACGCGTGTCGCAGTGGACGCGGCCGCATCGACTCTCGTGACGCTTTGAGTTTTGCCGCGCAGGGAAGCAACTGAGGATTCGGCTGCGGAAAACGCAAAATCCACCTGACGCGCCTTCTCGCCGCCGATGTCTTCGAGACGTTTGATCGCCAACTTGACCTTCCCGGGGTCCGCCGCGCGCGCGACGTCTGAAATGATGTCAGTTGCAGGAAAAATCGACATGCGGGCTCCTTGGGCCGTTCTATCCTATTGTGAAGAACTTACCGGGCGCTGACGTCATCGCCTTCGGCGCTGATCTGCAACTCGAAGGCGTTTTCGCCACGCCTCGCGATCTCATCAGCCGCCTTATGCAGTTTTTCGGTCAGCTTCATTCGCCGACCATATTCGCGCGCGCGCTCCTGCGCCTGCAAGAGCGCGGCTTCAGCTTCTGCTCGCCGCGTGGCCAAAGTGACGATGTAGGGGAGGAGGATTCGGGGCTCGCTATGGGCAAGCAGGTCAAAAGAGGCGCTTTCGGCGGCGCGCAGCGCTGCGACATTGCTTTCGGCCTGCGCCAGCTGGATTTGCTTCAGCCGCCAGAGCTGATCGTTGATCTCCCGTGCGCGCGCGAGTCGATCCCGCCGATTTTTCATATCGTCTAGCCCTTCTGCAACCAGGCTCTGAAATTGGAGTCGAAGCCTGCAAAAAAGTCCCAGCCCAGCACAAAGAATGCCGAGAGGCCCAGGAAGATGACCAGCGGCCCAGCGATAAAGAAGATTTGGAGTTGTGGCGTCAGGCGGGCGAGAACACCCAGCGCGACGTTTACGACGAGGCCAAAAAGCAGGAATGGACTGCAGAGACGCAGGGCCAGAAGATGAGACTGGGTCAGCACGCGCGTGACCTCTTCCAGCAGCGCATCGAGGCGCAGTTCGCCAGGGACGGGAGCTGTCTCATATGACTGATAGAGCGCTCGAATGATTTCGAGATGCAGATCCGTTGTGAACACCAGCGCCAGCGCGGCGACCAGGACAAAGGATGAGAAGACCGGCGTCGATTCCGCCTCTGTGACAGCGGCTCCGAAGATGTTTCCAAGCCCTACTGTCATCGCCACGCTCGTCGAGAGCGTCTCCAGCGCGAGGAAATAAAATCGAGCAAGAAGCCCCAGAGACGCGCCGATCAACAGCTCCGCCAAAATCGTCACAGCGACCCGGTGCAAGGAGGCGCCGGCGAAAGCGCCGTTCAGCCTCTCCAGCAGCGGCGGTGCGAGGACGAGCGTGACGGCCAGAGAGAGATAGAGTCGAAACTGTATCGGAACGCGCTCGCTTGAAAAGCCGGGCGCAGTCATGAGACAGCCGCCGACGCGGCAGAAGAGAATGAAGGTCGGAAAGACGGGATTGGACATGTCCATTCAGGAGATAGACCCCACGGATTTCACCTGAACGCCGCCGCCAACCTCCATGTGCGAGAGCACCGCTTGCGAAGGGAATGGCCGGCTCAGCAGCAGCCGGACATAGGGACGCGCCTCCGGGGTCGTGAGGACACAGAAGGCCTCGCCACGCTCCATCCGCTCCCGAATGGCGGCGCCGGCTTCCTGCGAGAATCTTTCGACCTGCACGGGGTCCGCGTCGAAGCCGATGATTTCGCCCTTGGCGTCGCGTTTCATCCGCTCGTGGAAGAAAAGATCCCAGCGCGGCCCCAGGCGGAGCACGCCGAGCATGCCTTCGACCGCGAGATCGCTGCAAATCTGCGACCCGAGCCGCATGCGCACATGTTCGACAATCGCTTCGGCGCGACGAGCGAAAGGCGCAATCTCCGACGTCGCCTCGAGAATGAGTTCGAGATTCCGGATCGACACGCGCTCGGTCAGCAGCAGCTTGAGAACGCTTTGCAATGTCGAATGGGTAATGAGGCTTGGAACCATATCGTCGACGAGGCGTCTGTATTCGGGCTCCAGACGATCGATCAGCGCGCGCATGTCCTTATAGGTGAGGAGCTGCGCGAGATTGTTGCGTAATGTCTCGGACAGGTGGGTCAGCAAGGCCGAAACAGGATCGATCGGCATATAGCCAAGGCGTTTGGCTTCCTCGATCATGGCGTCGGGAATCCACATGGCGCGCATTCCAAAGGCCGGGTCGGTCGTTTCCTCGCCGGCGAGATGTGGCGCCGAGCCTCGGCCCAGAATGACGAGATGACGCTTCAGTTGCAGCTCATTCGTCGCGACGAGGGCGCCGTGAATGCGGATCTGATAATGCTTCGGACGAACATCGAGATCGTCGGCGAGTTTGATGTCCGGAAAAACGAAGCCGTAATCGCGCGCAAAGTTGCGGCGCATTCTCAGGACGCGCTGACCGAGTTCCGCCTGATAGGGCAGCATGCCCGCCCAGAGCTGCTTGCCGAGAGAGAGTTCGACCGGCGGAATGCGCAACAACTCACGCGCCGACTCCTTGCCGTCCTGTTTTGCCTGCCGTTCAGCCGAGCGTTCGGTTTCATCCTTCAGCAGCCGCGCCTTCTCGGCCTGCTTCGGGATGAGATAGGCGACAAAGGCCATGACGCCGCCGAGCGCGCCAAATGGCGTCAGCGGCAGTCCCGGCATCAGCGCGAGCAGGAACATCAGCGACGCCGCGACGAGCAGCGCGCGTGGATAGTTGCCGAACTGACGCAGGATATTCTGTTCGGCGGAGCCGCGCGTGCCGCCTTTGGAGACGAGAAGACCCGCCGAGAGCGACACGATCAGCGCGGGGATCTGCGAGACGAGGCCGTCGCCGACCGACAGCTTGGTGTAAACATCCGCGGCTGCGGCGAGGGACATGCCATGGCGCGTCACGCCGATGATGATGCCGCCGAAGATGTTGACGGCGAGGATGATCAGGCCGGCGATCGCGTCGCCGCGCACGAACTTCGAGGCGCCGTCCATGGAGCCGAAGAAGGCGCTTTCCTCCTCGAGTTCGCGCCGGCGAACCTGCGCTTCGCGCTCGTCGATCAGCCCGGCGGAAAGATCCGCGTCGATGGCCATCTGCTTGCCGGGAATGGCGTCGAGGGTGAAGCGGGCGCCGACTTCCGCGATGCGGGTGGCGCCCTTGGTGATGACCAGAAAATTCACCGTGACGATAATCGAGAAAACGGTGAGGCCGATGACGAAGTCGCCGCTCATCACGAGCTGCGAGAAACCGCTGATGATATAGCCGGCGGCGGTCGATCCTTCCGAGCCATGTGACAGAATGAGACGCGTCGTCGCGATATTGAGCGACAGACGCAGGATGGTCGCGACGAGAAGGACGGTCGGGAACGACGAGAATTCGAGCGGCTTCTGAATCCAGAGCGCCACCATCAGGATGAGGACGGAAAGACCGATCGAGAAAGCGAGTCCGACGTCGAGCAGAAAGGCCGGGATCGGAAGAAAGAAGACGCAAAGGATGAAGACGATCGACATGGCGAAGCCGATGTCTTTCGAAGTCCCTTCCGCCGGAGTTGGCTGCGGTCTGGCGCCGGCGGCGTCGGTCATTCACACGCTCCCTCGAGCCGCGTCAGTAGCCCTTTTCGATCTTCGAATAGGCAAATTGCGCAAGCACGCTGATTTTCGAGCCGATATAAGGAGTCGCCAAGCCGAGCACTGCAATCATCGCTACGATCTTTGGCACAAAGGTAAGAGTTGTTTCCTGAACCTGCGTCAAAGCCTGCAGCAGGGCGATGACAATGCCGACGGCCATGGCGGCGCCGACGAGCGGGCCCGAAACGAGAAGGATCGTCAGAATAGTGCGCTGCACGATCTCCAATGCGTCAGCTTCGTTCATTATCAGGCGACGGAGACGCCGGAGCCGACCCGTACCTGTCGCCCGTCGGAAAGATTGGCGAAAAGCCCGCTGTCGTCGAAGGTGATCGACCGAACCAGGCCGCTTACCGTCCCGTCGGCGGAAGTGATCGTTCGTCCGATCAGCGAGCTTCCCTGCGAGAGGGTGGATTGCGTATTGAGCGCGGTCAAAAGATCGTTTGTCTTCACCGCTTGTTCCAGCGACGAGAACGTCGCAAGCTGTGTGACCGTCTGGGTGGGATCGGCGGGTTTGGTCGGGTCCTGGTTTTTCAGTTCCGTCATGAGGAGCTGAAGGAACATCTGATAATTGCCGAGAGCTTTCGACGCGTCGGAGGTCGTCGCCGTTTTCTGGGCGGCGGCGCTGCTTTGTACAGGTGAAACTGTCATTTCATCTCCTTCACGCGACTTCGCGCGCGCCTTCTGCGTTTACGGCGATGAGTTCGGCCTCGATGGGGAAAAGCCCCCGTACCGTTTTGAGCGCCTCGAACATCTTCTTGTCTTCGATGTTTTGCACGGCGGTTCTCAGACCATCCATGATCCGGCGGTCGTGCGCAGAGCCGCCGAGGGAGACGAACATCTCGCGGCAGAGCTGTAGCGCCGTTTCGCAATCATTCGGCGACATGAGCATCGTCTGGATGACGAAATAGAGGCGCTTGAGCGGCGTTGTCGCTGATTCAGCCTGCATGACATGGCTTTCGAGAAGGAACGTCACATCATTGAGGAGTTCGAGGCAGACCTTGCGGTCGACCCTGAGAACGGCGCCGTTGATGAAGATGCGCTCCCCGCGCCGCAGAGAAATGTTCATTCAGGCAAGTCCCTCTGCGATGATGCGGTTGATGTCGATAAGACCCTCGAAGTTGGTCGATTCTCCGCGGTCGATCGCTTCCGTCTCGCGGCGCACCCAGAAACCGATCGAAATGAGCGAGGCCCGCAGCTCTGCTGGAAGGCCGTTATCGTCGTTGCAAAGGTCGGAAATGAAGATCGACCAGAGCCGGCGCATGAAGTCCGTGGCCTCGAAGGATTCAGGGGTCATTGGCCCCTTGGATTTCGCCAGGGCGAGTTTGGAGATGGCCTGCTCGAGCGCCTCCTTTTCCCGCTGCCTCGCGGACTGGGAGGACTCGCTTGCGATTTCTGCATAGCGTTGACGATACATCAGGCTCCATCTCACAAATATTTGATCAGGCTCAGCTGACTGATGCGGGCGGTGAGCGTGTAGGCGGTTTCGATCTGCGTCATCAAACCCTGTACGCGCGCGCCCGCTTCGACGGGGTCGACGGCCTCAAGGCCGTGCAACTGCGTTTGAAGCGCGTCCGACTGAATCGACATCGTTTCATTGGCGCTCTTCACGGCGCTCTGGATGACGCCGAGTTTCGCCTGGCTTTTCGTCAGGGAGGAAATTCCGGCGTCGATGGTTTCCATGGCGGCTTTGAGAATCACGCCATAGCTGTCCGCGCTGAGATGCTCGGCGCCGAGATCGCTGATCATCGCGTATGTCGATGCGAGCTTCTGTAACGCCGGCTCGTTGGCGGCGATCGACGTCTGGATGGAAGCAGACAGGCTCACCTGGCTGCGGATCGGCGTATCGGATGCACGCGACCAATCCGCTTTCCAGCTTGCAGCGGAAAAGAGCGAGGAGAATGCGCCCGACAGGAAATTCTGCATCTGTGTCCCGGTAATCGTCGAGACCGCCGGGTCGGATTGCGCAAAGCCAAATTCCGTCGAGAAGGCCGCGTCGAGCGCGGTCTTGTTGGTCTGCGGAGGGTCCGCGAAATAGTTGACAACGGGCTCCTGATCCGTGTTGACGCCGCCGAAGAGATAGCCTTCCGCATTCGAGCTGTTGAGTTTTGCAATGAATGTCGTGAGCGCTTGTCTTGCCTGCGTGACGATGGCGCCCGGGTCGCCCCCGTTGTTTTGCGCGGCGATCAGCGTCTTGCGCATGTCTTGCGCGTCGGAGAGCAGACCGGAGAGGGCGACCTGCGTCGAGTCGAGCCTTGTCGCCAATGCGCTGTTCGAGGCGAGAGTTGACTGAATCGTCGCACGGGTCGAAACCAGATTGAAGCTTGAACTCGCGCGCAGACCGAGCGCGAGGCCGAGATCGGCGTGGCGTCCGGTCGTGACCTCCTGCTGGCCGCGCGTCAGATCGGACTGGAGGAGGCCGAGCGTGCGTCGCAGCGAGGCTGTCATGGTATAGGTCGATGTCAGATACATGGGCCTGCTCAGCGGATCGCGGCAAAGAGCGAGTCGAACATGGAGTTGACGGTCTCGAGCAGCTTTGCCGAGGCCTGATAGGAATTCTCGAGCGCCAGCATTTGCGACATCTGGTCGTCGAGATTTACGCCCGTGGCGTTCGAAAGCGCCTGAGTGGTCTGCGACACGACCGCGTCGTAATAAGTCGTCGCGCTATCCGCTTGCTGGCGTGTAGCGGCGAGCCAGCCGTTCGAGGCGGCAGAGAAGCTTTCGAGCGAGCCCGTGCTTCCCAGCCCGGCGGCGGGGTCGAAGCTGATCGGCTTCGAGGATGTGTTGACCAGCGAGATCAGCCGGTCCGCGTAACCGGGCGCGTGGGTTGGGTTGTAAACATAGGCGGCGTTGCCCGAGGCGCCGCCGTCGCGCAGCAATGAGGCGTCGCCACCCTGCGCCGGATCGACGCTCGCATTGACGACGATCCGCCCGGCAAGGCCGGGAATGAGCGTCGGCGGCGGCGATTGGGTCGCGCCCGGATAGGTGAAAAGGCCGGGCAGATCAGGTCCGCCGCCGCCGCTCTGGTCGCTTTCGGCGAAGGCGACGACGAGGCCACGCGCGACCTCGTCGAGCTGGTTCTGATATTGCGGCATGATGTCGTCCCGCAATTGCGTCATGCCGAGAATCGAGCCCGATCGCAGCGCCAACGGCGCGCCCGAGCCGGTGACCTGGACGCCGTCGATATAGACGGCGGCGCCGTTCACGCCGGGAGACAGGTTCGGAGTTTGTTGGAAGGAGAGTTTGCGCGGGGTTGTCTCGAACAGCGTCACGCCGCTGTCCGTGTAGAGGACCATGTCGTTATTTGGTCGGCTCACCGCCGAGACGCCGATTCTCTTCGAGAGTTCAGTGAGAATGCTGTCACGCTGATCGAGCGCGTCCGTCACATCGGCGCCGGTCGCCGTGCCGAAAACGATTTCGGTGTTGAGCGTTCCGAATTTCGTGAGGAGACCGTTGATGTCCGAAACGGCTTCGGCGATGCCCGCATCGGCGGCGCCGCGTTCCTTCTGCACTGCGAGCGTAGCGTCGTGTAGCGACGTCACGATGTCCTGCGCCGCTCCGATTGTCAGTTGTGCGCTTGTCTGATTCTGCGGCGTCGCGCTGAACGCCTGCAGCGCGCTCTTCAGTTTCGAGATCAGCGTGGATGGCGAACGGCTGTTTTCCGAATCGGAGAGGTTGAGCGCCTTGTCGATCCTCGTCAGCGCGTCATTGACGATCGTGGATGATTCCTGATGTGCGTTCGCCGACAGCAGATTGCGATAGAGCGCGGCGTCGGTCGCGCGCTCGACGCCAAGAAAGGCGACGCCCTGGTCACTCGGAACGATCCTGGCGTGTTTGGCGCTCACGCCCGCCACGCCCGCGCCGGAAATATTGCGGGAGGTGACGCTGATCTGGCTTGAGACCACGCCAAGCGATCGCAGTGCGATCGCGCCGGCCGTGCTGAGAGACATCCTTCGCTTCCTTACTTGAGATTATTCAGCACCTGAAGAATTTCCGAGGCGGCCTGAAAGCTCTGCGTATTTGCCGTGTACGATCTTTGCGCGATGATCATTGCGGAAAGCTCGCTTGCAAGGTCGACGGTCGAGGCTTCTAGTGTCGATGACGCAATGCTGCCGCGTCCGGCGGCGTTAGGGGCGGCAACCGAGATTTCGCCTGAATCGCCGTTCGCGGCGTAGACATTCCCCGTATAGTTGAAGAGAGAGGCCGGCGCGCGAACATCGGCGAGCGGAATCGTATAGGCCGGCACCAGCTGGCCATTGTCGAGCTCGTAACTCAGCGATCCATCGGAGCTGATTTGAATCTGCTGCACGGCGCCCGCTGCGTTGCCATTGGCGCGGGCGTCGTTGACGACGAAGGGCGCGCCGAGCTGGGTCGTGTTGGAGAGATCCAGCGTAATAGGAGCGCCGCCGGTCGGCGTAAACGAGAGCGAGCTGCCGGTCAGGATCGATCCATTGTTGGGATCGAACGTCACACCCTGCGCAACCAGAGGTCCCGACGCATAGGGGAAGCCGCCATTTGTGGCCCCGCTCGCTTCGTAGACCGAGACTTCCCAATCCTCCGACGCATTCTTCGCGTAATAGATGTCGAGCACGACGGGCGCGCCGAGGTTGTCGTAGACCGTCAGAGAGGATTTGGCCGTATAGGCGGCGGTCGCCGAATTCGTAGACGGCAGATCGGCGGGCGCCACATTCGTCGCAGTTGATGGAAGGTTTACGGAGAGCGCCCCGGAAGTCGTCGGCTTCGAATAGAGACGGTCGTTGTGGATCGTCACGAGTTGCAGATTACCGAGAGAATCGGGCGCCGAGCCGACTGGCGCCGCCATCAGATAATAGCCGGCCGGGTTGACCAGTCGCCCCTGCGTGTCGGGCATGAAAGCGCCCGAACGGGTGAGGAAGACAGCTCCCGAGGCGTCCGACACGACAAAAAATCCGTTACCGCGAATGGCAAGATCCGTGGAATTGCCGGTGGGATTCAGCGCGCCCTGTTGCGTGATGTCGTAACGGCTCTTCGTATAGACGCCGCCGCCGAACTGGTTGGGGTCCTGAAAGCCATTGAGCATGCTCAAAAAATGAGTCGTGGCGTGCTTGTAGGCGGTCGTGCTCGAATTCGAGATATTCTCGGAGATGTTGGCGAGAGCGGCGGCCTGGGCCGACATGCCCATGATGGAAGAGGCGAATAAACCGAAGACGTTCGTCATTGCACCGACCTGCTAGCGTGGCTGAGGTCGATTAAACGCTTAGCGCCTTGTCTGAACCTTTCAGACGCGCGCGCGGCGGCATTGCCGGCGCCGATGGTCGGACGCTAACAATTTGCTGTTTCTGATGGACATGGAGCGAGGGCCGTCATGTCGGACAAGATTTTGGAAGGCGTCCGGCTTCATGCCGGCCTGTCGGCGCTCTCCCGTTGGCGCCTTCGCTGCGGCGGCGCGCCGTTCTTCGAGCGCCTTTCGGAGGCGGGGCCGGACCGGCGGCGCGAAAAGCGCCGTGAGGTTCGGCTCAACTGGGGCAAGGCCCTGGATTTGTCGGAACGTTTCCTGTGCGACTGCCGTATCGTCGACCGCGTTGTGGGCGGCGTGCGTTTGCGTCTTGTCCGTAATGTTTCCCCGCCGGCGCGTTTCTACCTTTTTGACGAGGCTGAGGGCATGCTCTTTGCCGCTCGGATCGTCTGGCGTCGGGGCAGCGACGTCGGCTGCCGCATATCGCTTTCGCCATTGCGCGACAAAGCCTTCGTCGTTGAAAGGATGAAAGCGCGCTATTACGCTTTGTGATCAGGCTTCGCCTGCCACGAAATAGCGTAATCGCCGCTGTTCGGCCCAGCGGGCGGCGTGTCCTGCGCCTGCGGCGAAGGAGCCGGCGTCGAAGGCCGCGCGTTCGTCCTCGGCGGCGCGCGCGAGAATACCCGCGGCGATCGACAAAAGAACGGTCGTCGAGGCCTTGACGAAGGTGGCGTCATCGCCGCCGGCCTCGCGGGATTCGCTGCGAATGCGGTCGACGATGGTGCGGACCTCATAGTCCAGGAGTTCCAGATCCTGGCGGATCGGCTGATCGAGTTTCTGACATTCTTCAATCGTCATGACCGTCATCCTTGCGCCTCGCCTCCTACTCATGATGCTTCTCCACTACGCTTACCGCCGACCAAATTGAGGGCTGCGTCTAAACAAACTTTTGCGCGGAGGGCGTTCGGGCGAAACACCGCAAGTCTCGCGCAATTTTTAATGTTATTGGTCGCGCAGGCATCCCGCGCGTCCGAGCTGCGCGGAAAGGGCGATCGTATCGCCCTTGAGTCGGGCGACTTGCGCTGCCTCCCCTTCGCCGAAGATCGTCGCCATGGGCGTCGGAACGCCGAAGGTTCGTGTGCGGTCGTCTTCGTAATATTTGTCCTGGGCGACCTCGGCGAGGATCAGCGAGCGCCGACTCTTTGCCTGCATCTGCGAGAGTTGTTCGCAGCTCGCCTGGCCATAGGCCGCCGGATTGATCGGCGCCGGCGCGATCTGGTCGTGGCGGAGGGCGCAGCCGGCGACGGGAAGAAGAAGCAGCAGAGCAGGGACAAGCATAGCGGTTGGCCGCGCGGTTCGTTGCATTCATCCCTCCGCCCCGGCCAGCGACAGGCCGTTCGGTCCATTTCTGGGCGTAAAGGCTGGCGCGAAGCCTTCGGATTTGCTCAGGCCGCGACATCATGGCCCGGCGGAGGCGCTTTTCGCGGCGCTTTCAGCCGTCATATAAGGGACTTGCCAACCTCAGCGCCGCCGCGGCGGGTCGGCGGCGTTTCCATTTTTCGCCGCCCGGAGCCGTTAGACCAAGACGCCGCTGCCCGGTTCGGGCATAATGGCGAACGGATTGAGAAGGACAGATAAGCGCATGACTATGAATCGTGACGACGAGACCACGGTCAAGGAGCGGAAGACCCCGCCAAAGACCGGGGAGGGGTCGGCGCGAAAGGCGCGGTCCGGCAAGAAAGCCGCGGCGAAGGCCAAGTCCCAGAAAATCGCCTCCGCGGTGGCGGCTCCCCCGTCCGCCGCAGCGCCGGTCGAGAGCGCGACGCCCGTGGCGCCCGCCGCTCGTCCCGTAAAGAAGTCTACCGCTAAGTCTTCAGCCAAGGGCGCTGTGTCCGCGCCCCCCATTCCCGCGCCGATGACCGCGATGGATTTCGAGGCCATGGCGGAAAATATGGCCGAGCTCGTCGATCAGGGCCGCAAGGCGCTGGCGGCGGCGATCGGCAACGCCGAAGCAGGCGGGCCGCGCAGCGAGCTTGCCGCCAATGTCGCAGACGCCACCAAGACTCTTGGCGTCGTGGCCGAATACTGGCTGGCGAAGCCCGAGCGCGCGGCGGTTGCGCAGGCCGAGCTATACGGGGGCTTGAGCGAGATTTGGCGGCAGACCATGCGCCGCTATTCGGGTGAGGACGTGCCGCCGGTCGTGACGCCCGAGCCCGGCGACAAGCGATTCGACTCGCCCGAATGGAAGCAGAATCCCTTCTTCGACTGGCTGCGCCAATCCTATCTCTACACCTCGCGCTGGGCGGGAGAAATGGTCGAGAAGACCGAGGGGCTCGATCCGCATACGCGCGCCAAGGCGGCCTTTTACACGCGACTGATCGCCAGCGCCGTGTCGCCCTCCAATTTCGTCCCGACCAATCCCGAACTTCTGCGCGCCACGATCGAGAACAAGGGCGAGAACCTCATTCGCGGCATGAAAATGTTGGCCGAGGACATTTCCGCCGGCCACGGGGTGCTGAAAATTCGCCAGAGCGACGACAGCAAGTTCCGGCTCGGCGTCGATCTCGCGTCGACGCCCGGGAAGGTGGTGTGGCGCAACGACGTCCTGGAGTTGATTCAATATTCGCCGACGACGGAAATGGTCTACAAGCGGCCGCTGCTGATCACGCCGCCGTGGATCAACAAATTTTACGTGCTCGATCTCAACCCCGAGAAGAGTTTCGTGCGCTGGGCGGTGGAGCAGGGCTTCACGGTCTTCATCATTTCCTGGATCAACCCCGACGAGAGCAAGGCCGAGAAGGGGTTCGAGGCCTATATGCACGAGGGCGTGCTCACCGCGCTGGACGTGATCGAGAAAGCGACGGGCGAGCGCAAGGTGACGGCGGCGGGCTATTGCGTCGGCGGCACGCTGCTGGCGCTGACGCTCGCCTATATGGGCGCCAAGGGCGACGACCGCATCGACAGCGTCACCTTCTTCGCCACGCAGGTCGATTTCAGCGAAGCCGGCGATCTGCAGATCATGATCGACGAGGCCCGGCTCGACGCGCTCGACGAGGCCATGGCCAAGACCGGCTATCTCGACGGCGTGAAGATGGCCAACGCCTTCAACATGCTGCGGCCCAATGAGCTGATCTGGACCTATGTGGTTAACAACTACATGAAGGGCGTCGAACCCGCCGCTTTCGATCTGCTCTACTGGAATTCGGATTCCACGCGCATCCCGCGCGCCAACCACTCCTTCTACATGCGCGGCTGCTATCTCGAGAACCTGCTGGCGCGCGGCGAAATGGTGATCGACGGCGTGCGGCTCAATCTGCGGCAGGTGAAAATTCCGGTCTATGAGATCGCGACGCGTGAGGACCACATTGCGCCGGCGCGTTCGGTGTTTCGCGGCGCCAAGTTCTTCGGCGGCGACGTGACCTATGTGCTCGGCGGCTCCGGCCATATCGCGGGCATCATCAATCCGCCGTCCAAGAATAAATATAACTATCTCACCGGCGGGCCGGTGAAGGGCAAGTTCGACGAATGGGTCGCCGCCGCCAAGGAGACCAAGGGCTCATGGTGGCCGCACTGGCTGCAGTGGGTCACGGCGCAGGCGCCCGAAAAGGTCCCGGCGCGCATCCCCGGCGGCGGAAAGCTCGAACCGCTCTGCGACGCGCCGGGCGAATATGTGCGGGTGAAGAGCTAGTCATTCCGTCATTGACAGAGCCGTGATGCGGCTCTGGATTGCCTTGCTCGCCCGCAAACAGGGGCGCGGCATCAGGTTCAATGCGCATGCCCCCGCGCTGCATAGGCGATAAGCGCGGCCATTCGCTCCACTTCCAGCGGATCGTAATCCATCGGCATATCTTCCGGAGGGACGTCCGAGTTGCTCGAGCGCGTCTCCATGCCGTCGTCGCCGAAGTAGAAGCGCGCGCCGGTGGGCGTGAAGGTGACGACCCATTGGCTGTCTTTCCACTCGACGCGGAAATCGTCTGTCCTCGGTCCACTCATCGCCGCTGCTCCGGTTAGCGGCGGCAGATAGGGGCTTGCCGTGAGGCGGCAAGACCCCCGCGCGTCATAAAGGGCCGAGGCGGCTTTGTCCTTCGAGACGCCGGCTGCGCCGGCTCCTCAGGATGAGGCCTTCGTGTTTCACATGGAATCAAAGGCCCCTCATGCTGCGGAGGCCCGCAGGGCCGTCTCGAAGCACGAGGGGCGACGCCATGCGGGTTACGCCCCCGGAATGACCCCAATCCGTTGCAGGAACCAGAAGGCGCCAGCCAGCGCAATGATCCCGGACAGCGCATAGACCAGCTTGTCATGGCGCTTCCCGTCCGTGTGGCGGTCGATGAAGAGCAGCACCGGCAGCACCGCGACGACGATGGCGATCTGGCCCGTCTCGACGCCGATGTTGAAGGCAGCCAGCGCAGGGACCACGGCGCCCTGCGGCACGCCCATTTCGGTCAGCGCCGACGCGAAGCCGAAGCCGTGGATGAAGCCGAAGAGGAAAGTGGCGCGCCAGCGTTTTTCAACATCTCTCGACCAGAAATTCTCGGCCGCGACGAAGATGATCGACAGAGCGATCGCCGCCTCGGTGATCGTCGAGGGCAGGGTGACGATGTTGAGCGCCGCGAGCGACAGCGTGATCGAGTGCGAGATGGTGAAGGCGGTGACGATCTTCACCACCGGCCAGACGCGATGCGCCCAGAGGATCAGCGCGAAGAGGAAACACAGATGATCGTAGCCGGTGACGATGTGCTCTATGCCCGCCTCGAAGAACTTCTTCATGAGCTGCGCGGTCGTTTCCATCGGCTGCGCGAGATCGAGCGGCGGGTCCTGCGGATAGCGCATGGTCTCGCCGGCGTTGGCCGTCCCGATCAGCGAAATGAGATGCTTGCCTTTGGAGCCCTGCGCCGCGAGGAGCTTGGTCGGGTCGTAGAAGACCTTGCCGGTCGTCCCCGTACAGTCGAAGCGCATCACGATGAGGGCGCTGTCCTGATTGGTGGGGTCTTCGCCGGATTTCTCGACCTTGGCCATGCAGGCCCGGCCGGTCTCGTCGCGCATGGCGACGCGCCGGGCGACGAATTTGCCGATCTCCTCCTCCAGCACGCCCGGCGGAGAGAGATCGACGCCGGAGCGCTCGTCCATCGTGTCCTGGAACATGCGTTCCAGATCCGTGGCGAGGAAGCCGACGTCGACGACATAGACGCGCTCCCCCTTCGGCGTGATCTTGCCAGTCGAAATATCAGGCGTATGCGCGCTTGCGGAGCCGGTCAGACCGAGGCTCACGCCCACGCAAAACAGCACAAAGGCGATGAGCCTCCTCCAGTACCCGGTCATTTTTGGCGTTTCCTTTTGTTTTGGTTGGCGCGCAACATGCCAAAGGCGCGCTTCGCGGACAAGACCGGGTCCGCCCCGCGTTGCGGCGGGCGAAGCGGAGCGCTAGAACTTTCGTGACAGCAGCGATGGGCAGAGGCGGCGATGCAGCGCGTGACGGTGACCATAGACGACGAGCTGATGAGCGCGCTCGACCGCTATATGGAGGCAGGCGGCCATCAAAACCGCTCGGAAGCGGTGCGTGACCTCGTCCGGGCCGGCCTGCTGAAGGAGCCCAGGCAGGACGACAGCGCCCGCGCCTGCATCGCGGCGCTGGTCTATGTCTACGACCACGAGACGCGCCAGCTCTCGAAGAAGCTCACCCACGATCACCACAGCCACGCTGACATGTCCATCGCGACGCTGCACGTCCATATGGACGCGGTCAGTTGCCTCGAAGTCTCGCTGCTCAAGGGCAAGAAGTCCGAGGTCGAGCATTTCGCCAGCCATATCGTCGGCGAGCGCGGCGTGCGCTACGGCCAGCTCGTGGTCGTCCCGGCGGAGGCGGAGACCGGGGAACCGGCGCCCCACCACGAAACGCATAATTCAAAATGAACTTCTGCGACGCTCCCCGACGCCGGGTGTGAGCTTAAATTGGCGTGGAGCGGTAAAACGTGCGGCCGCCCGCGCGACCTGCTAAAACCCGCCCATGCGCTTTTCACCCTCCTTCCTCGACGAGATTCGGGCGCGCGTGCCCGTGTCCGAGGTCGTGCGCCAGAAGGTGAAGCTCAAGAAGGAGGGGCGCGAATGGCGCGGTCTCTCGCCCTTCAACGCCGAGAAGACCCCCTCCTTCTACGTCAACGATCAGAAGGGGTTCTTCCACGATTTCTCCTCGGGCAAGCATGGCGACGGCTTCGCCTTTCTGATGGAGACCGAGGGGCTGAGCTTCCCCGAGGCGGTGGAGAGGCTGGCGGCGCTCGCGGGCCTGCCCATGCCCGTGGAGACGCCGGAGGAGCGCGAGCAGGACGCCCGCCGCGCCACCCTCGGCGACGCGCTCGAATGGGCGGCGGAGTTCTTCACGAAGCAGCTCTCCGCCCCGGCCGGGCGGGAGGCGCGCGCCTATCTCGACCGCCGGCAGGTCTCGGCGGCCTCCCGCGAGAAATTCCGGCTGGGTTTCGCCACGACCGAGCGCCATGCGCTGCGCGACCATCTGGCGGGCAAGGGCGTCACGGTCGAGACCATGATCGAGGCCGGGCTGCTGATCCATGGCGAGGACATCGCCGTTCCCTTCGATCGCTTCCGCAACCGGGTGATGTTCCCGATCTGCGACCGGGCGGGCAGGGTCATCGCCTTCGGCGGACGCGCCATGGAGGCCGACGCCCAGGCCAAGTATCTCAATTCGCCCGAAACGCCGCTCTTTCACAAGGGCGGGACCCTCTACAACCTCCACAACGCCCGCAAGGCCGCCCATGAGGCGGGAAGCGTCATCGCCGTCGAAGGCTATATGGACGTCATCGCCCTGACGGCCGCCGGTTTCCCGCAGGCCGTGGCGCCGCTCGGCACCGCCCTGACGGCGGACCAGTGCCAGCTTCTGTGGCGCCTGTCGGAGGAGCCGATCCTGTGCTTCGATGGCGACAAGGCGGGGCTCAAGGCCGCCTATCGGGCGGTCGACACGGCGCTGCCGCTGCTCGGCCCCGGCCGGACGCTGCGCTTCGTGCTCCTCCCCGACGGGCAGGACCCCGACGAGCTTTTGCGGGCCGGAGGGCCGACGGCGGTGGCGCAGGCGCTCGACAGGCCCCTGCCGCTCGTTGACATTCTCTGGATGCGCGAGACCCAGGGCGCCCCGCTCGATACGCCGGAGCGACGCGCCGGGCTGGAGCGGCGCCTTCGCGAGATCGCCGGTCAGATCGGCGACGAGACGCTCCGACGCCACTATGCCCAGGAATTGAGCGATCGGCTCGCGCGCCTGCTGGGCCGCGCGCCGGGCGGTGGGGGACGGGGGCGGGACTTTTCGCCGCGGCGGCGTAACTTTCCCCGCCGGGGCGAGCCCGAGACGGGGCCGGTGCGGATCAGCCCTGCGCTCGCCAATTCGCCGCTGTTTCGGGGCGTGCGGTCCCCGATCGCGCCCCGCGACGCCCTGATCCTGCTCATCCTCATGAACCACCCCGAGGTGCTGGCGGCCCAGGTGGAGGAGGTGGCGGGCCTCGAATTCGCCTCTGGCGAGGCGGCGGCGCTGCGCGACGCCATGCTGCGCTGGGCCGAGGCGGGCGGGGGCGAGCGCGAGGATCTTCAGCGCGCGCTGGAGGCGTCGGGCCTGACCGGGGTCGCCTCCCGCCTGTCCGGGATGGTCGCCCATGCGGCGCTGTGGAACGTGCGCCCCGACGCGGCTCCGGCCGACGCTGCGGAGAGCCTGCGGCAGGCTTTGGTCTTGCATCGCCGGTTTTGGGCGCTAAATAGGGAGCTTCGCGCGGTGGAGGGCCGACTGGCCGAGAACGCCAGCGAATCGGATTTGGCGCGATTGAGGGATATTCAAACGCAGCTGTCCGCGCTAGATGGCGCAGAGGCGGCGCTCGAGGGGTTCGGAGTCTCCTCCGGACGATCGTCGCGCTCGCTTTGACGTTTTGAATTTGGACGCAATTTAAGATGGTTAGCGCGGCGTTAAGACCGCGCGGAGAATGTTGGGGACGAATCGGCGCCTCACGGTCTGCGACCGTGCGTCGAATGGGGGGAGGAGCCGGGGCGGCTGTCTCCGGAAGTCGATGAAGAGATACGAGGCTCGGTCGCGCTCCTTACAGGGGCCGCGGCCAGGGCCCTTGGAGCTGTGTATGGCGAAGAAAGACGAAGATAAGGTCGAAATTGAAGGCGCCGCGACGGTAGACGCCGCAGACGGACCGCTTCTCGATCTCAATGACGCCGCCGTCAAGCGGATGATCAAGCAGGCCAAAAAGCGCGGCTTCGTCACTTACGCCGAACTTAACGCCGTTCTGCCGTCCGAAGAGGTCTCCTCGGACCAGATCGAGGACGTTTACGCGATGCTCTCCGAGATGGGCATCACCGTCTCGGAGGGCGACGACCCCGACGACGTAGAAGAAGAGCCGGCGGCCGAAGAAGAGGAGGCCGAGGGCGGCGAAGTCGTCGAGGGCCCGCGCACGACCGCCGTCGCGACCCGCACCTCAGAGCCCGCCGACCGCACCGACGACCCAGTTCGCATGTATCTGCGCGAGATGGGCTCGGTGGAGCTGCTTTCGCGCGAGGGCGAAATCGCCATTGCGAAGCGCATCGAGGCCGGCCGCGAGGCGATGATCGCGGGCCTTTGCGAAAGCCCGCTGACCTTCCAGGCCATCATCATCTGGCGCGAGGAGCTCGAGGCCGGCAAGGTTCTGCTGCGCGACATCATCGATCTCGAGGCGACCTACGCCGGCCCTGACGGCAAGGCCGCAAAGGCGGCCGAGGCCGGCGTCGCCGTCGAGCCGGAGGGCGAAATGGCCCCGGCCACCGCGCCGCGCACGCCGCCGGCGGGTCTCGCAGAGGGCGCGCCGCCGGAAGAAAATTTCGAGGAAGAAGACGACATGGAGAATTCCGTGTCGCTGTCGGCCATGGAGGCGGAACTCAAGCCGCGCGTGCTCGAAACCTTCGCGCGCGTCGCCGACGCCTACAAGAAACTGCGCCGCCTTCAGGACCAGAATGTCGAAAACAAGCTCAAGAACGAGACGCTGACGCCGGCGCAGGAGCGCAAATACAAGCAGCTCAAGAAAGAGATCGTCACCGACGTCAAGTCTCTTTCCCTGAACCAGAACCGCATCGAGGCGCTGGTCGAGCAGCTCTACGACATCAACAAGCGTCTCATCGGCTATGAGACGAAGCTGCTGCGTCTCGCCGACAGCCATGGCGTGGCGCGCGAGGATTTCATCGACAAGTTCCACGGCTCCGAGCTCGATCCCAAATGGGTGATGCGCGTCGCCAAGCTCGGCTCCAAGGGCTGGAAGGAATTCGTCTCGGAAGAGAAGGACCGCATTCGCGATCTGCGCGCCGAGATTCATGCGCTGGCGACCGAGACGGGTCTCGAAATCTCCGAGTTCCGCAAGATCGTGCATATGGTGCAGAAGGGCGAGCGCGAGGCCCGTCAGGCGAAGAAGGAAATGGTCGAGGCCAATCTGCGCCTCGTCATCTCCATCGCCAAGAAATACACCAACCGCGGCCTGCAGTTCCTCGACCTCATTCAGGAAGGCAATATCGGCCTGATGAAGGCGGTCGACAAATTCGAATATCGCCGCGGCTATAAATTCTCGACCTACGCCACCTGGTGGATTCGTCAGGCGATCACGCGCTCGATCGCCGATCAGGCGCGCACCATCCGCATTCCGGTGCATATGATCGAGACGATCAACAAGATCGTGCGCACCTCGCGGCAGATGCTGCATGAGATCGGCCGCGAGCCGACGCCGGAAGAACTCTCCGAAAAGCTCGCCATGCCGCTCGAAAAAGTGCGCAAGGTTCTGAAGATCGCCAAGGAGCCGATCTCGCTCGAAACGCCGATCGGCGACGAGGAGGATTCGCATCTCGGCGATTTCATCGAGGACAAGAACGCCGTGCTGCCGATCGAGGCGGCGATCCAGTCCAATCTGCGCGAAACGACGACGCGCGTGCTGGCCTCGCTGACGCCGCGCGAGGAGCGCGTGCTGCGCATGCGCTTCGGCATCGGCATGAACACCGACCACACGCTGGAGGAAGTCGGCCAGCAGTTCTCGGTGACGCGCGAGCGTATTCGCCAGATCGAGGCGAAGGCGCTGAGGAAGCTCAAGCATCCGTCACGGAGCCGGAAGCTGAGGAGCTTTCTGGACAACTGATCTCGCCGTCATTGCGAAGAGCGAAGCGACGAAGCAATCAAGAGGCGTGATGTGGCCCTGGATTGCTTCGCTTCGCTCGCAATGACGGTTGTGGGCTACCGGTCGCCGTCGATACGCGACGTCTCCTTCGTTTCCGGCATGGTGACGTAAACCACGAGCGAGACGAAAATCGCGGCGCTGGCGTACCAATAGAACCAGCTTTCATGCCCCTGCGCCTTGAACCACAAAGCCACATATTCCGCCGAACCGCCGAAAATCGAGACAGTGACGGCATAGGGCAAAGCGACGCCCGTCACGCGGATCGCAGCGGGAAACAGCTCCGCCTTCACGACTGCATTGATCGACGTGTAGAGCGCCACGATCAGCCAGGCCAGGCAGATCAGCGCGAAGGCCGACCATGCGTCGCGGGTGTTTCCAATAGCGGTGAGCAGCGGCGTGGTAAAAATCGAGCCCAGCACGCCGAAGGCGATGAGCATGGGGCGGCGGCCGATGCGATCCGACAGCGCGCCGTAAACGGGTTGCAGAAGAAGCGCGAAAAGCAGCGCGCCGGCCGAAATCCATGTCGTCTGCGTCGCACTCAATCCGACCGAGAGTTTGAGGAATTTCTGCATGTAGGTCGTGTAGACATAAAAGGCGATGGTGCCGCCCAATGTCAGCCCCACGACCGTCGCCGTCTCGCGCTTGTGCGCCAGAAGACCGCGCAGCCCGCCCGGCTCCTTATGCGCCGTCTCGAAGGCGCGCCGTCTCCGGAAGATCGCGGCGCATGATCAGCACGACGACGGCGAGCAGCGCGCCGATGCCGAAGGCGATGCGCCAGCCCCAGTCGCGCAGCGCCCTGTCGTCGAGGACGAGATTTTGCAGCACGAGCAGCACGCCGAGCGCCAGCAATTGTCCGGCGATCATCGTCACATATTGGAAACTCGAATAGAAACCCCGCCGCGCCGGCGTCGCCGTTTCGGCGAGATAGGCGGCGCTCGATCCATATTCGCCGCCGAGACTGAGGCCCTGCATGAGGCGCGCGAAGAGCAGCAGCGCCGGCGCCGCCGCGCCGATGCTGGCGTAAGTCGGAACGAGCGCGATGATCAGCGAACCGGCGCACATCAGCAGGACGGAGAGCATCAGCGCGGCGCGCCGTCCGCGACCGTCCCCGATGCGGCCGAAAACATAGGCGCCGATGGGACGCATGAAGAAGCCCAGCGCGAAGACGCCGGAGGCTGAGAGCATTTGCGCGACAGGATCGTCGCCCGGAAAGAAAGCGTCCGCGAAATAAAGCGAGAAGGCCGAGTAGACGTAGAAATCGTACCACTCCACCAGATTGCCGGCGGAGCCGATGAGAATGGCGCCGATCCGCGCCCTGTCGGTTTGCGGGGCGCGGTTCAGCATGTCACACGAACTGGCTCCCGATGTTCACCATCAGCGCAAGAATGGTCGTATTGAAGAAAAAGGCGACGACGCCATGGACGAGCGCGACAGCGCGCATACTGCGCGAACAGATCGCGACATCGCCTGTCTGGCAGGCGACCCCGATAATATATGAGAAATACAGGAAATCGATATATTGCGGCGTGCGCGTCGCGGGAAAGAGGAGCCCGCCGGCGTGGGTTTCGGCCTCAGGGGCCTCCGCAGATTCCGTGTAATATTCATGCGCATAATGGAGCGCAAAGATCAGATGCATGAACGCCCATGAGATGAAAACGGTGACGACGGCCAGCGCAATATGCGGACCCTTCTCGTCCCCCATCAGGGCTTTCGACTGGCCGAGCTCTGCGAGGATGGCGCCGATGGCGACGCAGGTCGCTGTCGCGGTCAGAAAGAGCACGGCGTTGCGCCCCTCGTCGGAATTGAGCGCGCGCCGCCGGATCGACTCATGCGTCGAGCGCATGATCATGCGCGTCGTTACGGCGAGATAGAGCAGGACCGCGACATTCCAGCCGATCAGGCCGCGCGTCACGGCGCTGAACTCGAGCGGCAGCCAATCGGGCGCGAGGTCGGGCCGGGAGATCGTTCCCGGCAGCAGCAGGCCGACGGCGACGCCGATCAGCGCGCAAAAGGCGAGCCGGTAATGCGCGCGCAGGACGCGCAGCGGCGCGAGCAGCGGCGATCTGATCGTCCGATCTGGCCCCGCCGCCGCCACGCCGCGACGCCTCAACTACGACGTGCGGCGACGAAACGCGCGGCTTCCGCCAGCACCTCCGTGCGATCGCCAAGTCCCGTCTCGTCGAGCGCCGCCGTCGCCTCATTGACGAGTTCGTCGCAACGCGCCCGCGCGGCGTCGAGGCCCAGCAGCGCAACCAGCGTCGCCTTGCCGCGCTCGGCGTCCTTGCCGGCGCGCTTGCCCAGCGCCGCCGTGTCGCCCTCCGCGTCGAGAATGTCGTCGGCGATCTGGAACGCCGCGCCGAGCGCCTTGCCGTAGCGATGCAGCGCCTGGGCCTGCTGCGGCGTCGCGCCGCCGAGAATGGCGCCTGCGTCGACGGCGAAGCGCAAAAGCGCGCCGGTCTTCATCGCCTGCATCTGAAGCGTCTCGGCCTGATCGAGCGGCGTGGCGGCAGTCTCCGCCGCGAGATCCAGCGCCTGACCGCCGACCATGCCGCCGAGACCCGCCGCGCGGGCGAGCGCCAGCACCAGCGCCGCGCGCAGATTGCCGTCGGGGTGCGTCGCCGGATCGGCGACGACGTCGAAGGCGTAAGTCAGAAGGCCGTCGCCGGCGAGAATGGCGGTCGCCTCGTCGAACGCCTTGTGCGCCGTCGGCCGGCCGCGCCGAAGATCGTCGTCGTCCATCGCCGGCAGATCGTCGTGAACGAGCGAGTAGCAGTGGATCATCTCCAGCGCGCAGGCGGTGCGCAGCGCGCCCGCGCCCTCGGCCCCAAAGAGCCGCGCGCTCTCGATCACCAGAAAGGGCCGCAGCCTCTTGCCGCCGCCGAGCGTGGAATAGCGCATGGCCTCCAGCAGCCGCGCCGGCCGCGTGATCTCGCCGGGCAGCGCCGCCGGCGCCAGAAGCGCGTCGAGCGCGGCTTCGGCGGCTTCGGCGGCCCCCTCCAGACGGCGACGAAACTCCTCGGCGCGATTGGCGGCGTCCATTCCCTGTCCTTTTGTTGAAGCGTCGGTCCTTCCGCTGCTAGCAAATTTGGCCGGAAAGCCCAAGGCCGGCGTGCGCGTTCCACAGACCCCGCCGCCCTGCGCGCGCCGAAAAGCCGCGCCGCGACGGCGAAGCTGTGGCGCTTCTTAGGCGACTGAAAAAATGAAAGTTTCCACCTGTTGCAGCGTTGCGACAGTATTTCCTTCGCTCTTTATTTACGCTTTCATTTAACCCCCGCGCTTAGGCTGGGCGTCGACGCAGGGCGTCATCCTTCAGGAGGAGACAAGGCATGAGGAAAGTTTTGCTGCTGACGGCGGCGATGGCGGTCGCCGCGCCGCTGGCGGGCTGCTATTCGCCGGGTGAGCGCGCCGCGGGCGGCGCAGTGATTGGCGGCCTCGGCGGCGCGGGCATTGGCGCGCTGGCCTCTGGCGGCAGCACCGGCGGCACGCTCGCCGGCGCCGCAATCGGCGCGGCGTCCGGCGCCGTGGTCGGCGCCGCGACGGCCCCACCGCCGCCTCCCCCGCCGCCGCCGCCGCGCTGCGCCAAATGGGGCTATGACTATTACGGCAACCGCAGCTGCGTCGCCTTTTACAATTACTGACCCGGCGCGACCACACTCAAGAGGAGCCGCGGACAAGTCCGCGGCTTTTTCATTTGACCTGGTGCACGCCATTCTCAACCGCCGCCATCAGTAGACCGGGGGTGGAATGGGCGAAGCCGCAACGCCCCTCCCGATCCACCAAGATCAACCCGCCCATGCCCTGGACCCGGCCCGTCAGATAGGCGATCGCCGCCTTTGCGGCTTCGGGCGCCGCCAGCCCCTGCGTTTCCACGAGGAGCGACGCCGTGCGTGCGAGCGCGGTGCGCAGGAATTGCTCCCCATCGCCAGTGCAGGAAATGGCGCAGGACAGATTGTCCGCATAGACGCCGGCCCCGATCACAGGCGAGTCGCCGACCCGGCCGCTCATCTGGTTGACGATCCCGCCAGTCGACGTCGCCGCCGCCAGATTGCCGGAATGATCACGCGCAACTGCGCCGACGGTGCCGAGCTTGCCGCTTACGGGCGCCGCATGATCCAGCCTCGAGTCGCGCGCCGCTTTGGCGCGGGCCAGCTCTTTCTGCCGGTCCGGCGTCACGAAATATGACTCCGGTTCGAACGCGAGCCCATGGGCGCGGCCAAGCCTTTCCGCGCCCGCGCCGATCATGAAGACATGCGGGGTCGCCTCCATGACGAGCCGCGCCAGCCGCACCGGATTGCGAACGCCCGTCACGCCCGCGACCGCGCCGGCCGCGAGATTGCGGCCGTCCATGATCGACGCGTCGCAAAAAGCCTGGCCGTCTGCGTTCAGAACCGCGCCGCAGCCCGCGTTGAAAATCGGATCGTCCTCCAGCAGGGCCACGCAGCAGCTGACCACGTCGAGCGCCTCGGCGCCTCTTTCCAGCATCCCGGCGCCGGCTTCGACGATGCGCGTCAGGGAAGGCTGGTAGCGCTCCGGTGCGTGTATCGCGCCCGCGCCGCCGTGAATCATGAGCGAAAAGGACATCTTCGGCATCCCTGACGGAGTGGAGCGCTATCATAAAACAGGAACCGCCGACGTGTGGCGGAAATCGACCGCAGATTGGCCGCTGGCGCACTATGGACAATCGGCGGTGGGGTTATTCTTGCGCATGGGAAACCTCCCTTCTTCCAACTCGCCCGGGTTCGCCCCGGGCGTTTTTTTTGGGAGCAGGGAGACCGCCCGGCGAGCGCCAGCCGTGACCGTCCCGCGAACCGCCCCCGAGGACGCGCTGCTGTAAACGTGCGGCGCCCGTCTCGCCGCGCAATCCCTGCGCAATCCACATGCGGTTCAATGGTAACGCCTTTTCCTGCCTGAGGGTGCGAAGAAGGCTCTTGCCAAAAGGACGACCGCCTTGAACGAACTGCCCGAGTTGATCGAGCGCCTGCGCTTCCTGGGTATGGATGACGCTGCAAAGCAGAATTTGCTCGCCTTGAAGCCCATCATCGAGGAAGGGCTGCCTGCTGCGCTCGACGAATTCTACAGGCGCGTCATGGCGCAGGGGGAGCTCCGTCGCCACTTCCCAGACAAAAAAACCGCCGATCATGCGAAAGGCCGCCAGATCCACCATTGGAACGCCATCGCAAATGGCGACTTCACTGAAAAATTTCTTACAACCAGCGTCGCAATTGGCCGCACCCATGCGCGTCTGGGGCTTTCGCCACGCTGGTACGTTGGCGGATACGCGATCATTCTCGAACAGCTGGTGATGAGAACGGTGGAAGCGCGCTGGCCGAAGTCCGTCTTCGGCGGTCGCGGTCCCGGCGCAAAGCAAGTCGCGCAGGAGCTTGGCGTCCTCGTGAAGGCCACCTTGCTCGACATGGAGCTTGCCATCTCCGTCTATCTCGAAACGCTGGAGACCCATCGTCGAGAGGCCGAAAAAACGCGTGCGCAGTCCGAGAAAGAGCAACGCGCGACCCTGGCCAGGTTCGATCAGAATCTGCAGCGGCTCGCTGAGGGCGACCTGACGGCCAGGATCGACGTCGCCTTTACCGGCGACTACGAGAAGCTCCGGACAAATTTCAACGCGACCCTCGAGAGCCTCGCCAGCGCGCTGACGACAATCAGCGCGATTGTGGAAACCTTTCGAGGAACGGCGGGCGAGATTGCAGTGGCGTCCGACAACCTCTCGAGCCGGACTGAGCAGCAGGCCGCGAGCCTCGAAGAATCGGCCGCCGCTCTCAATCAGATCACCGAGGCTGTCGCACAGAACGCGAATGGCGCCAAGAAAGTCGCGGAGCTTGTCGCCGGCGCGCGCGTCGAGGCGGCGCGCTCGTCGGAGGTGATGCAGGGCGCCAACGGCGCCATGGCCGAGATCAAGGAAAGCTTCGAAAAAATCAGCGGCACGTTGAGCATGATCGACGAGATTGCATTCCAGACCAATCTGCTTGCGCTCAACGCCGGCGTCGAGGCGGCGCGCGCCGGTGAAGCTGGCCGGGGCTTCGCGGTGGTGGCGCAGGAGGTGCGGGTTCTGGCGCAGCGCTCGGCGGAAGCTGCGAAAGTCATCAAAAATCTGCTCGCCAATTCGTCATCGCATGTCGATCGCGGGGTGAAATCCGTTGCGGAAACCGGAGAAACACTTACCGGCATTGTCGCAAGAGTGGCGGACATCGACAAACTTGTCGCCGTCATTGCCGCGTCGTCGGAAGATCAGGCGGGGAGCCTGAATGAGATCAATCATGCGATTGCGCAGATGGATCAGGTTACGCAGCAAAACGCCGCGATGGTTGAAGAGGCTACGGCCGCCGCGGCGAGCCTGAAGGCGGAATCGAGCCAGCTGGCGGAGAGCGTGTCGCGATTCCGGATAGACCCCCCGGCGGGCGGAGCGACGCAGAATCCCGTCGGCGCCGTCCAGGAACGAATTGCAGACGCTTTTAACGCCCGTATGGAGGCGTGAAGTGAAATAAGCTCGTTTGCAATGCGACCATTCCATCCTGTCAGGAACCGCTCTCCCGTAAAGACACGACGCAGCAAAGTGCAGAAACTTTCTTCAAAGACGCACTAAGCTTCGCTTAACCTTCCGAGATTATAAGGTTCTCATACCGAGATTGGCGGCAACAGATCGCCAAAGGCATGACGCCGCGACCGGTATGCCGGCACGATCCGGAATTCTCCCAAAAAACCAGGCAGTTCTTCGTCTCGCTCCGGGACGCGGATATTTACGTTGGCTTTCCAATCTGCCGGGTGAATTCCGCCCGAGCAAAGAGGCTCAATTAATCGAATTGAGAAGAGGGTGGGAATGCGGGTTTTGCTGAGACTGCTGGCGCCCGTCGTCGGGTTAACCGTTACGCCCTGGATGCTTATCGGCATGGGGTTCACCGGGGGCGTCCTGCTCGCGCATCCCTGGTTTGCAGCCTTCGTCGCGCTGACGATGGCCTTTTCGCTCTTCTTGCTCGTCCACTTCGCCAAAGGCGAGAGTTTCGCGGGAAGCCAGTTCACGCAGGAGATCGTCGACGCGGCCAAAGACGATTACGACGCGCCGCTCGAGATCGGCGCCAATCCTTCGGCGCCCCTGCTCGAGATCGAAA
Source organism: uncultured Alphaproteobacteria bacterium (assembly GCA_963717565.1). Taxonomy (GTDB): domain Bacteria; phylum Pseudomonadota; class Alphaproteobacteria; order Rhizobiales; family Beijerinckiaceae; genus Methylocystis. The sequence continues at coordinate 36,325 of CAVQWJ010000011.1, read as the reverse complement.
AGATGCGCATGACGCTCCGAGGCCAACTAGCCGAGGCCCGCGCGGAACTCGTCGCGGCGCGGGAGGCCGACAAGCGCCGGCGTCAGGAGGAGGCCGCTGTCTCGCAGGGTTACGTCGCTGCGCACGAATTTTTCATGAAAACGTTCTGTAACGCTCTCGTCGAACTTTCCACGGGCAATCTGGGCATTCGTCTCGAAGACCCTTTCTCTCGCGACTACGAAGAGCTGCGCGCCTGCTACAATGAGAGCGTCGATCGTCTGAACGTCGCCTTTCGGGCGACGATCTCCGGCGTTCACAAGCTCGGCGCATCGACGGACGAGATCGCTTCCGCCACCGGAACGCTCGCTGAACGCACCTGCCAGCAGGCGGCGAGCCTCGAGGAAACGACGGCTGCCCTGCGCCAGATCACCACGACCGTCAGCAAGACGTCGGAGAACGCTCAAAACGCCAGCGCGCTCGTCGCCGATATTCGCAATAACGCCGAAGCGAGCAGCCAGGTCGTGCGCGAAGCGATCAAGGCGATGGAGCGGATCGAGAACTCCTCGGGTGAAATCGAAAAGATCATCGGCGTCATTGATGAAATTGCATTCCAGACCAATCTCCTCGCTTTGAACGCTGGCGTCGAGGCGGCGCGCGCCGGCGAAGCCGGACGCGGCTTCGCCGTGGTCGCGTCTGAAGTGCGCGCGCTCGCGCAGCGTTCCGCCGAGGCGGCCAGAGGCATCAAGACGCTCATCGCGGGATCGACGACGCAGGTTCGCGAGGGTGTCCACCTCGTGTCGGAGACCGGCGACGTTCTCACCCGCATCGTCTCGCAAGTCACGGGCGCCAATGACGTCGTGGCGGAAATTGCCGAGGGCGCGAGGGAGCAGTCCAGCGCCTTGCTCGAGGTCAACAGCGCTCTGTCCGAGATGGACAAGTTCACGCAGGAAAACGCCACCATGGTGGAAAAGACCGCGACGGCGACGCGCAGCCTCGAGGGCGAGATCAGTTCCGTGATCCAGGCCGTGTCTTCATTCAGGGTGGCGAATGTTGAGTCCCTCATTATGCGCAGGCCTGTTCGGGCGGCGCCGCCGCCCGCCCGCTTCGCGTCGCAACCCCGGGGCGCGGCGACGGCGCGTAAGCTTGAAACAGCGCAGGACGCACAGAACTGGGAGGAATTCTGATGACTGGAACGCCCATTCAGACGGCGCAGGGCGTGGAGCCGCAGGAGTTCATCGCTTTCCACGTCGGCGAACAGACCTACTGCATCGACATTATTACCGTGCGTGAAATCAGAGGCTGGACTCCGGCGACGCCACTGCCGCACGCGCCGTCCTTCGTTCGGGGCGTGATCAATCTCCGCGGATCGGTGCTCCCGGTTGTCGATCTCGCGGCGCGTCTCGGTCTCCCGATCAAGGAGCCGACCGCCCGCCACGCGGTCATCGTCGTTCAGAGCAACGGGCAGATCGTCGGACTTCTGGTGGAAGCGGTTTCCAACATCATGACGATCGCGCCGGACGCCATCCAGCCAACGCCGGAGGTGGCGTCGGAACTGTCCAAGTCCTTCATTCAGGGGATCGTGGCGGCCGATCAGCAGGTGATCAGCGTTCTGATCGTCAGAAATCTCCTGCCCGAAAGCCTGCAGCTCGCAGCCTGATGATCCCTACACATCGTCGAAATCGAAGAACCCCATGACCAGCACAACAGGGCAAGCCTCGCTTTATGAGATCAATCTCCCGGCGTCCCTCGATCTGAGGGCCGCGGCGCCGCTCGCGACCGCGCTGCTCTCAGCGAGGGGCGGGGGAATGCGGCTGGATGGCTCGCAAGTCCGAACCGTCGGCGCTCAATGTCTGCAAGTCATCATGTCGGCCCGGCATACGTGGGAACGGGACGGACTGCCGCTCACCATCACCAATCCGACCGAGGAACTTCTCGCCGCATTTGTGGACACAGGACTGGACATCCACAGCATCGTAGAAAGTGAGTCAGTGAGATGACAAAAAAGATTTTGACCGTGGACGATTCAAGGACGATGCGTCAAATGCTCGAAGTGGCGCTGACGTCCGCGGGCTTTGAGGTCGTGCAGGCCGGCGATGGCGTCGAGGGGCTCGAAACACTCGAAGCCACAACGCCGGACGTGATTGTCACAGACATCAACATGCCGCGCATGGATGGATTCGGCTTCATTGAAGGCGTTCGCACCAATGAGCGGCACCGCGCGATTCCGATACTTGTTCTGACCACCGAAAGCGACGCTGAAAAGAAGGAACGCGCGCGCCGGGCCGGCGCCACAGGTTGGATCGTCAAGCCATTCGACCCGGCCAAACTGGTAAGCGCGATCAAGCGCGTTAGCGCGTAATTACGCGGAGGCGGTCTTGGACCATTTGGAAGCCATCAAGCAGACTTTCTTCCAGGAGTGCGAGGAGCAACTCGCAGAACTGGAAAGCGGTCTCCTCTCGATCGAGGACGGTAATCACCATCCCGAGATCATCAATGCAGTGTTCCGCGCGGTGCACTCGATCAAGGGAGGCGCGGCGGCCTTTGGTTACGACGATCTCGTGGAGTTCGTTCATGTCTTCGAGACCACGCTGGACCTGCTCAGATCCGAGCAGCTGAAGCCGACGCCGGCAGTTACAAAGGTTCTGCTGCGTTCGTCGGATGTTTTATCGGATCTGATCCATGCCGTTCGCAACGACGGCTCCTGGGATGCTCAGAAGGTGGCTTCGACGAAGGCGAGCCTGGAAGCTGTTTGCGGAGAACCTCAAGGCGGCGCGACCGCCTCCGGCCAGCAGCCGGCTGCGGCGGCGGAGGAGATCGACTTCCAGCCAGTGGCAATTTCACTGGACGCAATTTTCGCCGGCGAGGACGACGAGCAGGAGAGTAAGCGCCGCTTCACCATTTTCTTCCGGCCAAAGCCAACTCTTTACGCGCGCGCAAATGAGGGAATACGGATCCTGCGCGAGATCAAGGCGCTCGGTGAAACGAGAATCGTCTGCGATCTTTCCGATCTACCCTTGCTGACGGAGCTCGACGCCGAGGGCGCCTATTTTGCCTGGACGATCGAGTTGGAGACGGAAGCGGACGTCGCCGACATTGAGCAGATCTTCGAGTTCGTGACGGCGGATTGCGACCACGCAATCAACGCCGAAGCTGGAGATGAACCGGAGGAGCCGCCGCCAGCGCCGCCCACACAGCCGCTCGAGGAGGAACTGTCGATCGCCGCGCCCGAGGCGATCCAAATCGCGAAATCGCCGGATGCCCCCGCGCCGGCCGATCTGTCACCGCCAAGCGGCAAGCCGCAGGTTCCGGAGTCTTCGTCCTCGTCGCCGCCGCAGCCGGCAGAAACCATTCGTGTCGATCTCGACAAGATCGACCGGCTCGTCAATCTCGTCGGCGAACTCGTGATCAATCAGGCCGTTCTCTCACAGCGCGTTTCGGAGGCCGGCTTGCCGCGTGGCTCCTCTGTCATGATCGGCCTCGAGGAACTGGAGCAGCTCACGCGCGATATTCAGGACAGCGTGATGGCGATCCGCGCCCAGCCGGTCAAGCCGGTCTTTCAGCGCATGTCCCGCATCGTTCGCGAAGTTGCGTCGATAACAAAAAAGTCGGTCCGTCTCCTTACCGATGGCGAAGGGACGGAAGTCGACAAGACCGTCATCGAAAGATTGACCGACCCCCTCACCCATATGGTACGCAACGCCGTAGATCACGGCATTGAGAGTCCCGAGGCGCGCATCGCTGTCGGCAAGCCGGAAGAAGGCACTTTGCGTCTTTCGGCGACCCATCGCTCCGGTCGCATCATCATCGAGGTGACCGACGACGGCGCGGGCATCAATCGCGCGCGCGTTCGGGAAATCGCTATCCGAAAGGGACTGATTCCGGAAAACTCGGTCCTCTCCGACGAAGAAACGGACGGCCTCATCTTCCTTCCCGGCTTTTCGACGAATACGACCGCGTCGAGCATTTCCGGACGCGGCGTCGGCATGGATGTCGTCAAGCGGGCAATTCAGGCGCTCGGTGGGCGCATCTCGATCTCCTCGCGCCACGGATACGGCTCGACCTTTTCCATGAGCCTGCCGCTGACGCTCGCAGTGCTTGACGGAATGGTGGTTAATGTCGCGGGACAAATCCTGGTCCTGCCGCTCACCGCCGTCATAGAGACTCTGCAGCCGAGAACGGGGAATATCCACTCACTTGGCTCCGGCGTCAGAGTGATCGGCAATCGAAGCAGTTTCATTCCGCTCATCGACGTCGGCATGATCCTCTCCTATCGCTTTCAGGAAATCGACCCGACCACGCAGGTCGCCCTGCTCGTAGAATCGGAAAGCGGTGAGAAGTGCGCTCTGCTCGTCGACGCCATACAGGGTCAGCGCCAGGTCGTCATCAAGAGCCTCGAAGCGAATTACGGGAAAGTGCCAGGCATCGCCGCCGCCACGATACTCGGAGACGGGCGCGTCGCGCTCATCGTGGACGTGGACGCCGTGCTGAGCCTTTCGCGCGGCGACTATCACATGAGCGAGGCGTCGCTCGAAGCTTTCTAATCGCTGTCACAGCGCCAAGCGCATCAGCCGGAGTAGGAGAAGGATGAACCCTTCAGCGCGCGAGAGTCAGCCCGACGCGATGTCCGCGTTCAAATTCACGGACGGAGACTTTCGACAGATTGCCCGCATTCTCAACGCGGAGGCAGGGATTTATCTCTCGGACGCGAAGGCGCCATTTGTCTACTCGCGATTGACAAAGAGATTGCGCGCTCTGGGCATCGAGAGCTTTCAGGACTATTGCACGCTCATTGCGAGCAATTCCGGAGACGAAGAGCGTCGGCAGATGATCGCGGCGTTGACGACGAATGTGACGCGCTTCTTCCGTGAGCCGCATCATTTCGAGCATTTCAAGAGGAACGTGGTCGAACGGCTGACGCCGAGCCTGCGCAAAGGCGGGCGAATGCGGGTGTGGTCGTCGGCCTGTTCCAATGGCCAGGAGCCTTACTCTATCGCCATGAGCATCTTCTCCCAATTGCCGGACGCAGACAGCCTGAATATTCGAATCCTCGCGACCGACATCGACAGCCATATGATCGCTGCGGCCATCTCGGGAGAATATAGCGAGGACGTCGTCTCCGCCGTGCCAGAAGATCAGCGCCGAAAGTGGTTTCATTCGCAAAACCGCGGAACATGCAAGGTCGACGCGAAGCTCGCGTCGATCGTGGCGTTTCGCGAACTCAATCTCATCGGGAACTGGCCCATGAAAGGGAAATTCGACGCGATCTTCTGTCGAAACGTCGCGATATATTTCGAAGAGAAAACCCAGCAGCAGATCTGGAGCCGGTTCGTTCCGATGCTGAACCCCGGCGGCATCCTTTATATTGGCCATTCGGAGCGAATTTCGGGTCCAGCTTCAGATCAGCTGGTCGCGGATGGCGTGACGACCTATCGTCTCGTGAAGGGAGGCGCGGCATGAAGCCCTGCAGCGTTCTCGTTGTCGACGACTCTCGAACCATGCGTTCCCTGATCGCGGCGACATTGGCTTCTGACCCGGATATTCGGGTCGTGGGGGAGGCGTCGGACGCCTTCGAAGCCAGAGAGGCAATCAAGCAACTCAGTCCGGATGTCGTCACACTCGACATTGAGATGCCGAAGATGAACGGGCTCGATTTCCTCGAGCGCATCATGCGGCTTCGGCCCACGCCAGTCATCGTGATTTCGAGCCTCACCGAGCGCGGGACCGAAACAAGCATAAGGGCGCTCGAGATCGGCGCGGTCGACTGCATCGCGAAACCTTCCGCACGCAACCGGGATTCACTTGACGATCTTGGTTCACGCGTCAAGGCGGCGGCGAGCGCCAGGCTTCCGAAAGGCGGCGCGGCTTTGCGGCGCCCCGCTGAACAAAGTGCGGCCGTTGGCGCCTATACGTCCGACGGGCGTGTCGTAGCTATCGGCGCCTCGATGGGCGGCGTGGAGGCTTTGTGCAGTTTGTTAAGCCGTTTCCCGGAAAACTGCCCTCCGACAGTCGTCACGCAGCACATGCCCGCGATGTTCACGAAGAGCTTCGCGGATCGACTCGACCGATTGTGTCGGCCGAAAGTAATGGAAGCAGTCGACGGCGCATCGCTCATGCCGGGTAATGTCTACATCGCTCCCGGCGGCCCGTGTCATTTGCTGGTCGCGGGTTCGGAGCGGCCGCGATGCCGACTTCAGGAGGGCGAATTGATATCCGGTCACAGACCGTCAGTCGACGCGCTGTTCCAGTCCGTAGGGCGGGTTCTCGGTTCGCGCGCGGTCGGGGTCATCCTCACCGGCATGGGGCGCGATGGGGCGCAGGGGCTGCTCACCATGCGCGAAAGCGGCGCTGAAACGATCGGTCAGGATGAAGCAACGTCGCTGGTTTATGGAATGCCGAGAGCGGCATACGAATGCGGCGGCGTGGGCGTCCAGCTGCCGCTGGGGGCAATTGCAGAGCGCCTTCTAGCCATGACGAATAAAACGAGGATGAGGTGAGATGAGTGTAGCGGACCAACTGCGAGTGCTCATCGTCGATGACACGAGTACCAGCCGATTGCTCCTGCGCGACGCGCTGGATCAGATCGGCGTGAACAAGGTGTTCTTCGCGACAGATGGCGAGAAGGCTCTGAAGTTCATGATGGATACGCCGGCGCATCTCGTCATCTCCGATGTAAATATGCCTATCATGGACGGTATGGGCCTGTTGAAGGCGGTGCGGGGATACAAGCCAACGCAGCGCGTCCCTTTCATCATGCTCACCGGGCAGGCTGATCGCAGCCTCATCGAGACCGCGGCGAAACTGGGAGTGAACAATTATCTTGTCAAGCCCGTGACCGTCACGAAGCTGAAATCGGCGATCGAAGCAATTTTCGGGAAGCTCTGATGGAAGGAAACGCAACATCGGCCATCCGAAAAGTCCACATTATCCAGGGTGAATATCACGTGGCCTGTGAGGCCAACGTCGTGCTGTCGACGGTGCTTGGATCCTGTGTTGCGGCTTGCATGAGGGATCCCGACGCGAATGTCGGCGGCATGAATCATTTCCTCCTCCCGGGCGGCCAGTCGGCGAAGCCGCTGGAGGCGGAGCGATATGGCGCTTATTTGATGGAGCTGCTGATCAACGGGCTCCTGCAGCGCGGCGCCAGACGCGACCGTATCGAAGCCAAACTCTTCGGCGGGGCTCGGATGGTCGACGGCCTGTCGGATATTGGCGCTCAAAACGGCGCCTTCGCGAAGGAATTCCTCAAAAATGAGGGAATTCGCATCATCGCCGAAAATCTCGGCGGTCGTCACGGCCGGCGGCTGGAGTATTACCCCTTGTCGGGGCGCGCCCGCCAGATTCTGCTGCCAACGACGCCGACGATCGAGCCGCCCAAGCAGGTTGTGAAGCCTGTAGCGCACGGCGCCGTAGAGTTGTTTTGAGCCACGGAGAGTTACAGTGATCTCGCCTCTTCCGAATAGGATCGACGCCATGACCAGCGAAGATGCGAGCAGACCACTTGTCGACATTCTCCTGCGCATCGGGGTTGAACTGGAGGAAGCGGCGGTCTCCGTTGAGGATTTGCATGCATTGGTCGAGGCGGCCGTGAAGGCCGGGGGAATGAACGAGACATTCCTTCGCGAGGCGCAAACGATCGATATGTTGCAACAGCATCTTTACGCACTTGCCTCCTTCGTTTCCGAACTTTCGGAGTCGATGCCCGAATCGTGGCGCGTCGAAAGCGGAAGCGCCATGAACAAGGTAAAGCTTTCGGGGTTGCGGGAGCGTCTCAGTCACATCCGTCCGGAAGAAACTGTAAACGATGACAACGCCGGCGATCTTCAACTTTTCTGACCGGAGCCTTTAACGAAAGTTTGGACTAAAGTTCCAAGAGTCGCTCCTTACCTTCGTAAGTCCAGATCAGGATAAGGTTCGTTTGTTTCAATCGTCAAGGCCGCGACACGCGATCCTATCGCAGGCATGAGGCCGCTACTGTCGCTTCGGTCGAAATCCGAGATGAAACCCAGTTGGAGGCATGGCCGTCAGTTGTGGCTACGCCTGTAAGCGGTCCAGACCCAACTTCAGAGTGCCGACAGGTAAGATGACGCCGAACCGGGAAGCGAACAGCGCCGTGACAGTCAGAGAAGCTTCTTCGGCGCCCGCGAGCCAGTTGCGCGTCTCGGCGCAGAAGGTCAGTCGACTGATGGATCTTGTCGGCGAACTGAGCCTCAGTGTCTCGGATACGATTCACAGCGCGGATATCGCCCATCTCGATCTGAGCGACTTCGAAAAATCCGCGCACCGACTCAAGCTCGTCTTAAGAGAAGTGCAGGAAGCGGCCGCAGAGCTTCGTCTCGTTCCGATCGGTGACGTCTTTCAGCGCATGGGCAGGCTCGTCCGCGAACTTGAACGTCAAACCGGTAAGGAAGTCGACCTGCAGATCGAGGGGGAAGACACGGAAATCGACAAGATCGTCGTGGATCAACTTTTTGAACCGCTCGTTCACGTCGTCCGCAATTCTGTCGATCACGGGCTTGAGACGCCGGATGAGCGTGAGGCGGTCGGAAAGCGCCGTCGCGGAAAGATCACTCTCTCGGCCGCGCAGGTGGGCGGGGATATTCAGATAACCATCGCCGACGACGGTCGCGGTCTCAATCGCGTCAAAATTCTTGCGAGAGGGCGGGAACGCGGCATGATCGCGCCCGAAGACGAGCCCGAAGACCGCGAGCTGTGGCAACTCCTTTTCAAGCCGGGCTTCTCGACAGCGGAGACCGTCACCAATCTCTCGGGTCGTGGCGTTGGAATGGACGTCCTCGACAACACGATCAAGCGTCTTCGCGGTAGAATCGTCGTTGACAGCGTTTGGGGACATGGCGCGAAGGTGCTCCTCGCCATCCCTTTGTCGCTGGCCTTCATCGATAGTCTCGTGATGCGGGTCGGAGAGAGACTGTTTGCGACGCCCATCGGCGTGGTGGCTGAAATATTCCGACCGCTTTCCGAACAGCTGACTGTCATCACCGCGGATGGCGGCGGAGAGCTTGTCCAGGTCCGTGACGCCATGATCCCGATCTGTCGTCTCGATCGATTTTACGGCGAGAAATCGGACCTGTCGGATTCGCTGGAGCAAAAAATCATCCTCGTCTTTCATACGAGCCAGGGGAAGATCGGATTGCCCGTAGATGAATTGTTCGATCAGCAGCAAGTCGTGATGAAGCCCTTGCAGGGACATCTCGAGAAAATCAGGGCGAGCTTCGGTTGCGCGCTCCTTGGAACCGGGGAGGTCGCAATGATGCTCGATTGCGAGAAGCTGACGAAAGGCGCGCTGTGATCATAAATCCGGCATTGGCGTCTAAAGACGGCGAAGGTTTGACGGCGAATCGCAGGCTCGGCAATTGGCTCGACAGACATTGTGGTCTGCACTTTGCGGAGCCAGACCTTGAAATAATGGGGCAGCGTCTTGGTCGTGTGGTGGAGCAGTTCTCTCTGGGAAGCCTCGATTTCCTTGCAGATGAAGTCGAAAGAGGAACGAGAGACGATGTGAAGGCGGCCGTCATCCATGCGGCTTCGACAAATCACACCTATTTCTTTCGGGAGATGGACACGCTCAACGTCTTTCGGGACCGCATTTTGCCATCGCTCGAAAGTCAGCCGGAAATCCGCATCTGGAGCGCCGCCGCTTCGACAGGCGATGAGGCCTACACTTGCGCGATCCTCGCCGCCGAAGTCATGGATCTCGCTTTGGCGACGGAGAGGGTGAAAATTTTGGGCACCGATATCAGCGGACCTGTCATCAACATTGCCGAGTCCGGGACCTATCGTGCTTCGAGCCTCGAATATGTGCCGAAGGTCATCAAGGCGCGTTATTTCGAAACGCTCACGGATGGTCGCTACGCACTCATCGACGAGATCATGCAGATGTGCACCTTCAGGCGCATGAACCTCAAGATGCGTCCATATCCGTTTCAGAAAAGGTTCGACGTCGTATTCTGCCGGAACGTTCTCTACTATTTTCAGCCGGGGACGCAGCGTGAGGTTCTGGCGTCGATCTATGAGGCGACCCAGCCCAATGGTTGGCTGCTCACGGATGTGAGTTTCACGCTTCGCGATCTGGGCCTTCCCTGGGTCACTGTCAGCAGCGGCGTTCACAGGAAGCCAGCATGATGTTGTCCCAGAAACGACCGGTCCGGGTTCTTGTCGTCGACGATTCAGCGCTGGTTCGCCGGCTTCTCGTCGACGGCTTTCATCGCAATGGGATCGAAGTTGTCGGGCAGGCGAGCGATCCTTACCGCGCGCGAGACCTTCTCGTTGAACTGAAGCCTGACGTCGTGACGCTGGATGTCGAGATGCCGCGCATGGACGGCGTGACATTTTTGAAGCGCTTCATGCCGGCAATGCCGACGCCGACCGTGATGATCAGTTCTCTCACTCAAGAGGGAAAGAAAATTACGCTTGACGCCCTGGAGGCGGGCGCGGTGGACATCATCCCGAAACCGGGATCGGCTTTGGTCGATGATCTTCCCTTGATGCTCGACGACATTTCCCGGCGGGTCAAGGACGCCGCGCGCGTTGACGTTTCGCGCTTCGGCCGCGTTGGACCGCGGCCGATTGAGAAAGTGGATGCGGCGCTGGAGGAAACCACCGACAAGCTGATTGCGATCGGCTCCTCGACCGGCGGCGTCGAAGCATTGAACCATATCGTTCCCGCTTTTCCTGCAAACAGCTGCGGTATCGTGATCGTTCAGCATATGCCGGCGGGTGTGACGGCGAAATTCGCCGAGCGACTCAACGGAATGTCAGCGATGCGCGTCAAGGAGGCGGCAGAAGGCGACCGCGTGATGACGGGGCAGGTTCTGATTGCTCCTGGCGGCATGAAACACATGGCAGTCGTGCGATCGGGCGGCGAATATCGCGTCCAGCTGAAGGAAGGGCCGGAAGTGAATTTTTCGCGACCGGCGATCGATATTCTCTTCAATTCGGTAGCGAAGGCCGCGGGTGGCAACGTCGCCGCAGCGGTGTTGACCGGAATGGGACGCGACGGCGCCGCCGGTCTTCTGTCGATCCGCAATGCAGGCGGGCGCACCGTCGTTCAGGACGAGGCAACCTCCGTTGTCTATGGCATGCCCAAGGCGGCGCATGAGCTCGGAGCCGCAGAGCTTGTGTCGCCGCTCGAGAAGATTCCGGCGTTCCTGAGCAGGGCGACGAGACGAAAGTAAAGATGGAGACAATCATGGCCGAAGCTGTCACCGGTGATAGTGAGGATCGCGGTTCGTCCGCACGCAGATTTGAAAGTGAGACGACTGATCTCATTTTTAACGAAGAAAATAATATCGAGGACATGTTTCTCACCTTCGGCGTCGCCGGTGAGGAATACGGCCTCGGAATCGCCTTCGTGACCGAAATCGTCGGCATGCAGCGCGTCATGCAGGTGCCGGATGTTCCCAAATTCATCAAGGGCGTGATCAACCTGCGCGGCAAGGTCATTCCCGTGATGGACGTGCGCTGCCGGTTCGAGATGCCGGAGAAGCCTTACACGGAGCGCACAGTGATCATCGTGCTGGACGTCGATTCAGTTCCGATCGGCCTCGTCGTCGACAATGTGAGCGACGTGCTGGAAATACCGCCTTCCCACATCGACCCGGCCCCGAAATTCAATTCCAGCCGGACTCAGGAGAGCCTCATTCGAGGCCTCGGGAAATCGGGCGACAGGGTCGCGGTGCTTCTCGATATTCGAAAGCTTGTCGGCGAGGGCATGCGCGATCTTGCGGACAGTGGGGCGCTTCAATGAACTCCGGTGATGAACCGAAAAATGGCTCCGATCCCCCGGCGCCCACTGAATCGACTGCAGTCGAGGCGGGCTCCGCCAATAGATCCTCAGTTGGCTTCCTGATGAACATGTCGGGCTTCCCGGTCCGACCCCAATCGAACGAGATAAAGGAATTGGTCATGTCGAACATGGAATATGGAGCTGCCCTTCGTGAGGTCACCCGCACGATCCGCGCGCTGAAGTCCGGTGATTTCACTGCACGCGCAAATGTCGCCGGCGTCAGCGGCGAGTGGGCCGAAATGATGATGGAGCTGAACGCCGCGCTGGATGTGACGGCGACAAATATGAGAGATAATCTCTCCGCCCGCCAGGCCCTCGACAATTCGACAGGTTCGGTGTTGATCGCCGATACGGACGGCAAGATTTTTTACGCAAACCGCTCCGTTCTGGAGATGCTCGCCGCGGCCGAGTCGGATCTGCGCAAGGAGCTTCCCAATTTCAACGTCAGCCGGGTTATGGGCGCGAATATCGACGTATTCCATCGCGATCCCCGTCATCAAAGACGGATTCTCGACGGACTGATGTCGACCCACCGCGCCCAGATCAACGTCGGCGGCAGGCAGTTTTCTCTCGTTGCCTCTCCCGTTCTGGACAGCAGCGGAAAGAAAATTGCGGTCTCCGTGGAGTGGGTGGACCGCACCGCCGAACTACGTATCGAAAGAGAAATCGTCGCGGCCATCGAAGCAGCAGTGCGCGGCGATTTCTCCCGCCGCACCGACGTGGCGGGCTCGACCGGAATCCTCAAGCTGCTCGGGGAGTCGATCAACCGTCTATTCGAAGTCAATGGATCTTGCCTTGCGAGGATTGGCGCCAATCTCAATCGCATTGCAAACGGCGACCTGACGAAGGGAGCCGAGATGACTCTCGAGGGCGCATTCGCCACCCTCCACGCCGACGCCGAGCAGGTTCGCGTGAATCTCGAGGCGGTTATGGAAGACGTCAATCGCCTTGCGAGCTCGGTCAGCCAGGGCGAGCTTCAGGTGCGCGTCGACGCGCGGCGGCATCAGGGCGATTATCGCAACATCATTCAGGGAATCAACGATGCGATCGGCGCCGTCGTTGGGCCCGTGAAGAGCATTTCGCTCGCGATCGAGGCGCTCGGACGCAATGATCTGAGCTTTACCTTCGACGGCGATTTCCGTGGCGACTTCCTCGCGGTGAAGAAAGCCTTCGAGGGCGCCATGAACGGCATCAACGCGTCGCTCTACAAGATCGTTGACGCTGTCGAGCAGATCGGGATGTCGGCCGAGCAGCTCAATTCCGCTTCTCAGAACATGGCGGCGAATTCGGAGGAGCAGGCGGCTGCGGTGCAGGAAGTCACGTCGAGCGTGACGGAAACCAATTCGCAGGTGCAGGCGAACACTGAAAACGCCAATGCTGCAAATCAGCTGGTCATCAGCGCCTCGCAGGCGGCGAGTCACGGTCAGACGAAAATGGAGTCGATGAGCGAGGCGATGAACGCCATCAGCGCCTCCGCGCAGAGCATCGGCAAGATCATCAAGGTCATCGACGAGATCGCCTTCCAGACAAATCTGCTGGCGCTGAACGCCGCCGTCGAGGCGGCCCGCGCGGGGCAGCATGGTCGCGGCTTTGCCGTTGTCGCGCAGGAGGTGAGAAATCTCGCCGGTCGCAGCGCCAAGGCGGCGCGTGAAACGGCGGAGATGATCGAGGATTCGGTGAAGCGCGTGACCGAGGGCGTCACAATCGCGCGCGAGACCAGCACTGCGCTCGACCAGATCGTCGGCAATGTCGTGAAGGTGAAGGATCTTGTAGCCGAAATTGCCGTCGCGAGCTCCGAACAGTCGCGCGGCATTTCTCAAATCAATGTCGCGATGAATCAGGTGAGCAAGTCGTCGCAGGAAGGAAGTCAGCAGGCGGAGCAGGTCGCATCTTCGGCCTCCGAACTTGGCAAGCTTGCGGAGGTGATGAACGAGAATGTGCGCCGGTTCAAGTTGATGGAACGCGCGCAAGGCTCCGGCATGGGGCTGCCCGGCCTGAATGGGATGACCGCGGATATGGTCGAGCAATTGAAGGCGCTTCTCGGCCATCAGAACCGCGGCGCTTCGGCTCCGATGAAGGCTGCGGCGTCGGCGGGCAAGGCTCGCAAGTCTCCTGGCTCGATCATTCCACTCGACAAGGACGAACGCGGGTTTGGCGGGTTCTGACTCGGGCGTGGACCATGAAAGGGGCAAGAACATGCAAAAGGTCATGATCGTCGACGACTCCGCGATGATGCGGGTTGTCATCTCGAACTTCGTCTCATCGCTACCGGATTACAGAGTGGTCGCTTCTGCCGAGAACGGAAAGGTCGCTCTGGAATTGCTCTCGAGATTCCCCGATCTCAACCTGATTCTCCTGGATATCGAAATGCCGGGGATGAATGGGCTGGAGTTTCTGCGCCACGCAAAGATGCGGACCAGAGCGAAGGTGATCATTCTGTCATCCGTTGCGTCGGCAGGATCGAAACAGGCGTCGGAGGCGCGTTCGCTCGGAGCCGACGCGATCGTCACCAAGCCGTCAGGCGCGGTGTCGATGGATCTCGCCGACAAGCGAGGAGCCGAGCTCTCCCGCGTGATGTCCCGTGTTCTGGCGGCCTGAATCCGGCCGCCAGAGCCTTCGCACCACCATCAGCGTTCGACGGAGATCGCCGCGTGTCGGATGATATTGACGAAATCTGGGCTTTGTATGCAGACGATGGAGCCCAGTCGCTCGATACGGTCGAGGCGGCGCTTCTTAAGCTGCGCAAGGACGCCACGAATCGCGAGGCTATCGCCGAGCTCTTTCGGGCGATGCATACCTTCAAGGGAAATTCGAGGCTGCTGGGACTCGAGCAGATCGAATCCTGCGCGCATATCGCCGAAGATCTGGTCGGCCTCGTGCGCGATGAGGGCGTCGAATTCGACGTCGAGCTACTGGAGATGCTTCTCGAAGCATCCGATCGTCTCCGCGAGATGATGGAGATGGCGGTGACAACGCGTCGCGACGTCGAGGAATCGATCAGCGAGTCGATTACCGACCGAATGAGAGAGAAATATCGGAGGCTGAAAGCTCTTCAGGCGGTTGGCGCGGCGCAGATCCCGCTCGTGCCGGACCAGGCGGCCGAAGCTTCGGCGGAAATTGCCGGGGCAAACCCCCCGGCCGAAAGTGAAACATTCGAGACCGCAGTCATCTTCGAAGCGCCGAAGGAGAGTCTGGCGGCAGATCCCATGTATCTACAGATATTCCTGGAAATTGCGCGTGAGTCGCTATCGGCGATTTCGGCCGCCATGCGATCGGCCGCTCTTCAGGGCGAAGCGCGGATCAAAGCAATTTTCGACGCGGTGGACTCGTTGAACAACGCCGCCACGCGCATCGCCATCCCGGAATGGCCGAACCTCGCGGCCGAGTTTTACAGCGCAGCGTCGGATGACTCGCGCCTGTCCGAGATCCTGGAGAAAGCGGAAGGCCTGTATCGTCGCACAAGTGGCGTAGACGAGCCGGACCCGACGTTGACGCCGTCGAGCGAAGTTCGGGAGACCGAAATCTCGATGGAGACAGCCGCAGGGAAAATGGAGTCGGACGCCGACGTCATGACGCTCGAGAGGGTTACGGATTACGTTGCGGAGGAATTCCAGGACAGCTTTTCTCCGACCGCGGGCTCCGTCGGCGCCGCTGCGTTCCTGCAGGAAATTGCGCCCCATCTCGATGCGCTGTGCGACGCCATTATAGCGGCCCACGAACCGCAGGATTGTCGTATCGAGGCGTTTTGCGGGCCAATCCAGAAGGCCGCGTCGCGGCAAGGCTATATTCGCATCGCCGATACGGTTGCAGAACTGCCCGGGTCGCTTGCCGACGCGCGGCGCTTCGAGCGTCTTTTCTCGGAATTTCACGAAGATCTCTGCCTGATAGAGAGCTCCGAACTTGGACTCACTCCAAATTCAGGCGTTTCCAAAAAGGCGGCGCGGCTTCTCAATTCCTGGTACGCGAACCATATGCCGGCCACGCTGGCCGAGCTGGGCGCCGCGCTCAATGCGGCCCCCCAGGAAATTGACTGGGATCGCGTCGTCGCATTTCAGGAACGTTTGCGGCGCGCCTGCAATTATCTTGGACTCGAAGTCGCCGGTCGCGTTGCGGTCGTGCTTCTCGACCTCTCCGCGCGCGTGGTTTCCGGAGAGATTCCACCGGACCCGGTGCTGGTGAAGGTGGTCGCATCGTTCAATAACGCCATCAGATCCCTGGTTCTGGACCAATCACTCGGGATTGACGGCGGGGAGGCGATGCAGCGCCTTCTGAGTGAAAGCGTCGAAGTTACCGAGGTGCTGAGCGGCGCGGCGCCAGTGCGTTCCATCGAAAAGCTTCTCGGTCTCCCAGATAGCTTCAAGGGGATTCTGTCTCCTGAAAGCGCGAAGGCTGCCGCCGAATCTTTTGCCCGGGGCGAGCGTTTCTTCATCGTGCGCGCCGATACTGATGCGTACCCCGAGCTTACTCAGTGGTTTTTCGACTGGGTGAACACCGGCGGAAAGATGATCGGCTGCGTAACCGTTCCAGCGGAGAAGCCGATTTTCGACTTCTTGTTGACCTCGCGTATCGACGCCGAGGGCGTCACAGCTGAGCTTCTGGAACTGGATCCGACCGGCGAAGCGCTTCGGATCATGGAAGTGCTGGGGATCGCCAGCCTCGAAGGCGCGGATGGAAATGGCGAGGAAGCGGGACGCGGCAGCCGTTTCGATGGCGGGGGCGGCAGATCAGCGGCGTCATCGTCGCAAATGCTGGAGTCGATTGAGGAGATTGTCACGGGCCATGGGGCGATACGGGACATTCTGGCCGGCTTCGAGCAGAAACGCTTTCTTGCCGTGATCGACCAGGCCATGGCCGCCCATGGAAGCTGGGGCAAGGCGCGCGCCGCCGTCAACCGTCAGCTTCAGGACTGGCAGGATGATTTCGAACGGTTGATCGACATCGAGACGCAGCTCGACAAGCGCCTCCATCAGCTTCAGGAAGACACCGTCGCGGCGCGATCGCGTCCGGCGTCGACGCTTATCCAGTTTCTGATCGAATACGGCGCCGGCGCTGCGCAACGTCATTCGCGCGCGCTTCGCTTCACTCCCTGTCATCAAACCGAACTGATCGACCTCGACCTGCTGGAGAAACTCGCGGAGCCTCTTCGCGCGCTCATCTCCATTTCGATCACGCACAGCATCGAACCGCCGACGGTCAGGCTGGGAAAAGGCAAGGCTTCCGAAGCCGAGATGCGGATCGGCGTCGCGAGATATCTGGATCGTGTCGTCGCCACGGTGGAAGACGACGGCGCCGGTCTCGATGGGCCCACGAGAAGCAGCCCCGCGCTGCTGACGGTGATGGAATTGATCAGGGCGAAGGGCGGCGAGGTGGAAATCGGCGCATCGGAGGCGGGCGGCGTCCGCTTCGAGGTCGTTCTACCTTTGTCCATGGCGGTGCTCGGCGGCATGATTGTGCGCGCAGGGCCGATCATGTACGTCGTGCCGATCCACGCCATTCAGCGCATTGTGCATTTGGACCTGAGCAGTCTTATTTATCTTTCTGCGGATGGCTGTAATATCCAGGTCAAGCTCGGGCCGGAAAGGATCGTGCCGATCCGATTTTTGTCCGAGAGCTCCGAATCTCGGTCGCTCATTCTCACGCCGGCTGAAAAGGCGTCCGATGTGAGATACCTGTTCGTTGTCGCGGAAAACAATGGCAGGCAGATCGCCCTGTCCATTGACGAGGTCGTTGGGGAGCAGCTGGTGATCGTTCGGCCGATGAAGGGCTATCTCTCTTCAATACCGAACGTAACGGGCTGCGCCCTTCTTTCCAACGGTGAAATCGGCATGGTGCTGGATATGGCCCGGATTGTGGCCTGAGAGCGGCGAAACGCCGCTCTCATTATCTCAACAGGCGGTCGATCCTGCACAGGTCCGCATAGTGTAAAAGAAGGACGTTGTTGGAGGCCGCGAGCCGTTCTGCGGCTCTGGTGTAGCCATTGGTGGCCACGACCACTCCGCGCTCAGCGTTTTCATGGGCTATTCCCGCCACAATCTCCTGCACCGCGCGGTTGCCCACTGGCTTTGAATATTTCTTGCACTGGAGAACGATGCGCAGGCCTCGTTTCTCGGCGACGATGTCGACGCCCTGATCGCCGCTGGCCTGCGTAACCTGTGCGTTCCATTTCTGCTTTGTAAGCATTCGGGCGCAATAATGTTCGAATTCTGTCGGCGTCATTCTTTGGTCGAATTGCGGCTGAGCGATCCGCTCAATAATAAGAATGGCGAGGTGAAGAACCCCAAAAAGGCCGAGCCCCATGAAAAGCAGGCCGGGGGTGTTTGGCCAGAAAGGCCCGGAAAGCGATGTAAACAGGGCGATCCAGAGAACCCAGCCGATCAAGCCCCTGTTTTCACTGTCATGTGGCATCGGTCTTCAGCGCCCAGTTGACGTCGGCGGGTTGGTCCGGCCGTGCTGATGTTACGCTTCGTGCAAAATCAGCGCATTCCCGCCGGTTGCACGGAAATTGTCAACTCGTCACCCTTAGTTACCCCTTGTAGTTGACATTTCCACTTAGAGGACAATCTGCGGTAATTGCTTGGGGGATTGCTTCGACGTTACGTTAGTAGTAAAAAATTATCGAAACTGTGATTTACAAATGCGGCCGTGGGGCATATTAAGGTTGCATCCACAGACTTACGAGGACCCAGATGCAGTTGACGACCGCTGACGCCGCTCAGCTTAAAAAGATCATTTCAATCGCCCAGACTCTCCTGGAGAAGGCGGGCGAGAAGGGGGCGAAAGGCGCTCGGGCCGCTGGCGTGGCCCATACTCGGATTCGTCGATCAGGCAAAGACTTGTCAGCGTTTCGCAAAATGCTGAAGGCTGAGCGCAAGGCGGGTGTTCCCGTTGCGGATCTCGCAAAGAAGCACGGGATCAGCCCCTCCTACATTTATCAGCTCGGCTGATTGCTGTTTTTGAACGGGGTAGGGTCTTTAGGACCCTCTCCGCCGACACACAGGTCGGCCATTATTGCGGATGATACTGGTTCCATCCTGCGTGGCGCTGTCCAGCCGTTGCGGCACGGCATAGGGCGCGCCCGCCTGCCGCCTCCCTTCTGAGGCGCTCAAATTCCCTCCAGCAAACAAGAAGGGGCAGGCCATCTTCGCCCGGGCTGGTCAGTCCACTTCCGCCTTATGCGATATGTCCAGCTGCTGGATCGCAGCGCTTAGAATACGTCTGACCTCATCCTTGTCCGCGGCGTCCAGATCGACCTTCAGGATTACGCCCTCGCTCTCTTCATGAATAATGGCGCCCTTGTCCGTCCCGGCAGGTCCGATAATTTCATAGGTCTGCACAGGCGCATGTATGCCCTTGACGGTAATGGGCGCCTGCTCATGCGCAATGACGTCATCTCTCACCAGCGCAAAAGTCTCCTGCGAGACGAGAATCGAGTTTGGCGCCGCCGCTTTCTGTATGCGTGCGGCCAAATTCACCTGATGGCCGATAATCGTGTAGTCCATGCGTTTCTGGCTGCCGAAATCGCCAACCGTGCAATAGCCGGTGTTGACGCCAATTCGAATTTGCAAAGGACAGCCAATACCGGTTTTTTGCCATTTGCGGTCGAGACGGCGGGTGGCGGCCAGCATTTCCATCGCCATGGAAACACAGGCGCGCGCGTCTTCCCTGACGCCGCGCGTCTTGGGGTCTCCGAAAAAAGCCATGACAGCGTCGCCGATATATTTGTCGATCGTCGCGCCATGTCTGAGCGCAACCTCCGCCATCTCGTCGAGAAACTCATTGAGAATGCGAGTCAGATCCTCCGCCTCCAGACTTTCAGCTATCTCACTGAACGAGACGATATCTGCGAAAAGAATCGTGAGTTTCTTTCGCTGGGCGGAGGTCGGCGCCACCTTGCCGCCGCGGAAGAGCGTCTCGTAAAGTTGTGGCGACAGATATTTGGCAAGACGGGCTGAGAGGCGTTCGAGCTCACTGTTTTTTTCCTCGAGCGCGGCCGTGCGTTGAACCACGAGGGCGTCGAGCGTCTTTTCCCGCGTGAGGAAATCCTGTGCGGTCGTCTTGAAGACCCGCGCCAGCTGGCCCAGTTCATCGCGGCGCGAGGCGACCGCGGAAAGGCCATCGTCGAGGATATTCTCCTGTTCGATATTGCGCGCGGCTCTTGTGATCGCCTCGATCGGAGCCGTCTGGCGGCGAGCGACCCAGGCGGCCAGCGCAGCGCCGACGAGCGACGTGAGAAGGGAAATTGCGAGCGCCGCCAGCAGTTGCGCGCGAACATGGTCGCCGAGGCGCACGGTCGGCAGACGGATCAGCGCCGCGCCGAGCAGCGCGCCGTCTTCGCGGTGGATCGGCGCGATCACACTGAGGACCGATCTTGAAAGCATCGATTTTGGAATGCCTGTCCGCAGCACTTCCGAGACCGGCGCGGTTTCGATGTCGCTTATGTTAGCAAGGTCCGGCGCCAGTTCCGCGCGCGGACGCACGATCAGCCGCGAGCCTGTATCGAAGATGAAAATTGCTTCGATCTCGTCGCCAGCGAGCAGGCTGTCGACGATGCGCTGCAGGCCGAGCTGCTCCCTGAGACCATCGAAGTAGCGCGCATTATAGCCGACTTCCACAATGCGCGGCTTGTCCACGCCCCCGACGCCGACATATTTGAATTTCTCGTTATCGATTTCCCGCTTCTGGATGTCCTGGATGACCACGTCCTTTGCGCCGGTCAGCAGGCTCCAGAACTGATGCGCCTGAGGCTGCGCCGCGGCCGAGGGGCTGAACTGGAAGTTTGCGGAGGTGTTTGTGTGAAGATATGCGAGGCCCTTCTCATTGGTGATCCAGATTTCATCGAGGATTGTCTTGTCCACCACCCGCGTCAGCCGGGCGTTGATCTGCGCCGGCGTGAGGCCGGCCTTTTCCGCCGCCGCGACAAATTCGGCAAAGGCGGATGCCGCGACGATCATGTGATTGGCAATAATCTGCTCGACGTCTCGGGGCGTTTCGTCCGCGGCCGCATAGGCGCGCGCGAGAACGCGGGCGATCGTCAAGCCCTCCCGTTCGACCTGGACGATGTGGTCACGGTAAAAGGACCAGGACGAGAGGCCCGCCGCAAGCAGCGTCGACGTGACGATCGAGCCCGTGACGAGCGCGACGAGACGGGACGCAAATGAGAAATTGGCCAGCATATCGGTTCCGGGGCGACAGTTTTTGCTTGAATGCGCCAATTTCCGGCGATTGTGAAGCTTTTGGCGCGACGCGCTGTGCGGCAGCGCGCATCGGCGGCGCTGCAGGTTTTCCTTTCGGGGAAGGTGCGGCATCATGTCCGAGGGAAGGGCCGGCTAAAAAGAAAGCCGGAATCAGGGCTTTGGAAAATCATCTGGTGGGCGGGATAGTGGAAGCGTTATGAATATTCTGGGAATCAACGCCGTATTCCACGAGTCCGCGGCGGCGATAATCGTCGATGGCAAGGTGCTGGCGGCCTGCGAGGAGGAAAGATTCTCCCGCATCAAGCACGCGAAGGAAGCGCGGGTGGATAATCCCCAGCAGCTTCCCGCAAACGCCATGCGGTTCTGTCTCGATTACGCCGGTATCAGCCCCGAGGAGATCGACGTCGTCGCCTATTCCTTCGAGCCCAGGCTGAGGCGTTCGAAATTTCGCCCCGAATGGTGGCCGGACAGACGTCTCGAGGACGTGTTTCTAAAGTCTCTGGACGAGATCGACGGCGCTGTGACGCAGCTTATGGGCGCTAGTTTTGGAGGCGCGCTCAAATTCGTTCCGCATCACCTCGCGCATGCGGCCTCCGCCTATTATCCGTCCGGCTTCGATAACGCCGCCATTCTGGTCATAGATGGAATCGGCGAAGCCGACTGTTCGATGCTGGCGCGGGGCGAGGGCAATCATATCAGCGTCGTCGAAAGTCTCGCTTATCCGCATTCGATCGGCTTTCTCTGGGAGCAGATCAGCGTTTATCTCGGCTTTTCGTCCTATGACGCCGCCAAGGTTATGGGACTCGCGGCCTATGGCGATCCCGCGGTCTTCGGCAAGACTTTCGACAATATTCTTCAACTGAACGATCACGGCTATTCGGTCGACGCCGAGGCGGTCGGGTTTCAGTCCGTCGATCCGCGCGGGCTCGAGGCTCTTTTCGGCCCGCGCCGCCCGCCGGATGGCGACTTCCTTCCGCATCACATAAATGTCGCGGCAGCGCTGCAGGCGGCGACCGACGCCGCGGTCCTTTCACTGCTGCGGCGTCTCGAACATGTCGTCGGCGGCGAGCGACTTTGCCTTGCCGGCGGCGTCGCGCTCAATTGCGTCACCAATTCGGTGATTGCGCGCGAGAGCGGCTATCGGGATATTTTCATTCCCTCCGCGCCACATGACGCCGGCACGGCGATCGGCGCCGCGCTTCTCGCCCATTGCGCGCAGCGCGGCGCGAGCCGGCCGATCGGCGGCGCCTCGCCCTATCTCGGGCCAGAATATAATGAGCGCGAGATTCTCGCGGCCGTCAGGGCCGCCGGTCTTACGCCCCGCAAATGCAGCGACGCCCCTCGCGAGGCGGCCGACCTGGTGGCGGATGGCAATATCGTCGGCTGGTTTCAGGGGCGCATGGAGTTCGGGCCGCGCGCGCTCGGCAATCGCTCGCTGCTCGCCGATCCCCGCCGCCCGGACACGCGCGCCATTCTCAACCGCCGGGTCAAGCACCGCGAGGATTTCCGTCCCTTCGCCCCGAGCGTCCTCGCCGAACATGCCGAAGAATGGTTTGATCTGAGCCCGCTGTCGCCCAGCCACGAATTCATGCTTTTCGCCTGTCGGACCAGGCCCGGGCGGGCCGAGCTTATTCCGGCGGTGATTCACGAGGACGGCACCGCGCGCGTGCAGATCGTGCGGCGCTCCGCCAATCCTCGTTACCATTCGCTCATTTCGCACTTTCACAAGCGCACCGGCGCGCCGCTTGTGCTCAATACGTCCTTCAACGACAGCGAACCGATCGTCTGCACGCCCGCTCAGGCTATCGCCACTTTCCGCGAGGCGGGGCTCGACGCTGTTTTCATGGGAGACATCCTGATAACGGCGCAATCATGAACGGAACACGTACAAGCTCATGAAAAAGCGGGGTTATGTTACCTGTTTGGAGAGTGCGCCGGACCCATGGAGCCGGTCTCGCTCGCGGGGGCTTGTGGAAGAGACGCATTGACGGCAGGGGGATGACTGCTACTATTTCGGATCGGGGCTTTAATAGAAACGACCTTTGTGGAGGCGACAACATGGCGCGTAGATCAGACCACACGAAGGATTCGCGACTTGGGAAGAAAGCCCTCGGCGCGCTCGGCGTCTCGGTTTCGCTCGCGGGCGGCGTCTGCGCCGGAGCTGCGCCGGCGGATGCCGCAATTGGTCCGGCGTCGGAAAACCCCAATACGCATATGCTCGACCCCGGCCTCCATGAGGAGGAAGTGTTCGACGTCGGCCTGAGCTCGTTCCGCCTCTTCGATCGCGAAGACGTCAAGGCTGGGAAGCCGGAAAACGTCGCCTGGTGGGGCTGGGGCTGTCGTGGTTGCGGCGGCTGTCGCGGCTGCTGGGGTTGCAGAGGCTGCCGTGGTTGCGGCGGCTGCCGGGGTTGCAGAGGCTGCGGCGGCTGATCGAGAGCCCGCAGTTTTCACAGGACGGACGCTTCGAACAGTGTCGGCGTGTCTCACGTCGGGATGACAGGCGTCCGTCTCGCAAGCAAAAATATCCAAAAAGCGCCAGGCGCATCGCCCTGTCGGCGGCGGGTTGTTGGCGACATCTCGCGGCGGACAGATGACGATAGACGCGCCCTCGCGCCTTTTCGAAGAGCAGGTCGACAACGCGCTGCGCTTCTCGCCGAATTACACAGTCTATCTGCTGCCGCCGGACGTCGTCTGCCTCTATTCGGAAAATCGGAAGTTCTTTTTGCGCGGCGCGCTTTATTGCGCCGTGGCGGAGCGGATTGGCGCGGGCGAGAGCCGGGCGTCGATCCTTGGGGCGTTGTCGTCTCAGTTTCCCGTCGCGAGGATCGAAGAGGCCTTCACGAGGCTCGTAGATCGCGGCTTCGTCTTGCCCGCAGGCGTGGCCGAGGATGCGACCTCCGCCTTTTGGGCGAGCCTGGGGCTGCGCCCCGAGGCGGCGGCGCAAAATCTCCGCAGCACCGCCGTGCGGATCGAGTTGGTCGGCGTCAACGGTCAGACCGAATTCGCGGAGGCGCTTCGCGAATTCGGCGTCCGGGTCGATGACGAAGCCGGCGATCTGACAGCCGTGCTGGTCGGGGACTATCTCGACGACGCGCTGGACGCCATTAATCAGAGACAACTCGCGGGAAAGAAGGACTGGCTGCTCGTGCAGCCGGCGGGCGTGTTTCCGCTCATCGGCCCGATCTTCAGCCCCGGCAAGAGCGCCTGCTGGCGCTGCCTCGCCGACCGGATGAAGTGGAACCGTCAGGTCCGATCCTTTCTCGACCGCGTGTCGGCGCGCTGCCTTTCAGCGTCGCCGCTCGGCGCCAATGCGCTTGGGGGTAGCGGTTTCGGACTGGCGGCGGTTGAGATCGGCAAGGCCATCGCCAGCGGCTTTCGCACCGACCTCAATGAACACATCGTCAGCCTCGACATGCTCGGCTCGGAGGTCGCGCGCCATTACGTGCCGGCGCGGCCGCAATGTCCCGTGTGCGGCGTGGCGGAGCTGCGCGATCCCGCGCGCAAGCCGCTGCCGATCCGCCTGCGGGCCGGTGGTCGAGTGGTCGTGACGAGCGGCGGCTACAGGTCGATGGCGCCAGCCGAGACCGTCTCCCGCTACCGCAAACATGTCAGCCCGCTGACGGGCGTCGTATCGCATCTGGAGCGGCTCAGGAGCGATCAGCCGCTCGACGCGAGCTTCGTCGCCCGCCACAACTTCTCGCCGCGGCCCGAAAGCGTCGAGGCGCTGCAAGCGGGATTGAGCGGCGACAGCTACGGCAAGGGCAGCACGGCGGAGCAGGGCGAGGCGAGCGCCCTGATGGAGGCGATCGAGCGCTATTGCGGGATTTTTCAGGGCGACGAAATCCGCGTGACGCGCCGCTTCACGGATTTTGCCGAGGGCGAGGCGATCAACCCCGAAGAGATCCTTCATTACAGCGACGCGCAATATCAGGAGAGCGCCGGCGGCTGCTGTTCCGGCGACGGCGCGCCGCGCCGTTTCGATCCCGACGCGGAGCTGGAATGGTCGCCGGTATGGTCGCTGCGCGACGAGCAGTTCAAATATGTCCCGACCGGCCTCCTGTATTTCTTTCACGAGGGCGGTTGCGCGAACGGCTATAGCGCGGATTCGAACGGCTGCGCCGCCGGCAATACGATGGAGGAGGCCATTCTTCAGGGTTTCCTCGAACTCGTCGAGCGCGACGCCTATGCGATCTGGTGGTACAACAGGCTGCAGGTCCCGCAGATCGACCTCGACAAATTAGGCGACAGCTATATCCGCGACCTGCGCGCGGGCTTCGCGTCGATGAACCGCGACGTCTGGGCGCTGGATGTGACCAATGACATCGGCATTCCCGTCGTGGTCGCCGTCGCGCATTGGAAAGAAGGCGACGAGGAATTCATCGAAGTCGCGGCGGGCGCGCATTTCGATCCGCGAGTCGCGGCGCTGCGCGCCATGACGGAACTCAATCAGTTCCTCGCCATCGACAGGCTGAAAGGCCGTCCCGCGCCCATGGAGGGCGAGGAAAGCGGCGATCCGCTGCCCCTGCGCAAACACCCTTATCTGAAGCCGAAGGGCAAATCCTCTTTCGCGCGCTCGCCGTTCAAGAAGTTTTCATCGCTCGACCGGCGCGAGCAGGTGCTCGCCTGCGTGAAGCACATGGCGCGCAAGGGCTTCGATTTCCTCGTGCTCGATCAGACGCGGCCGGATGTCGAAGCGCCAGTGGTTCGGGTGATCGTGCCGGGCCTGCGGCATTTCTACCGCCGCTTCGGACCCGGCCGGCTTTACGACGCGCCGGTCGCGCTTGGCTTCCGCAAGCGGCCGACGCGGGAGCGGGATCTCAATCCTCTTTTCCCACGGACGTAATTTGCAATCCCGTCTGCTCCTGCAATTATCTCCGGGCGTTTCGCTTCAAGAGGATGCCGGCGGCATTCTCTCGGTTCGTTTCGACGGCGAAGCGCTTGTTTTGGGCAAGTTCAGCGCAGAGGCGCGCCGGCGCGCATCGGACCTCGAAACAGGTCTGCAAATCTATCCGTCCCTCGGCGGCGATGCGCCTGAGGAGAAGGAACTCCTTGCAGCCGGACGACGACTGGCGCTTCATGGGCTCGTCGAATACCGCCTCAGCGTGGATGGGACGGACATCGCCATCATCGAGCCGCAGATGCGCGATTATGCGCCGCGCCTGCCGAATCTCGACGACTCGCAGCAGCTTGCTCTGTCACGCTTTGCCTATCTGCGCCGACGCGGGGACGATGTGGTGCTGGAGTCGCCGCGCGCCAATGCGGTCGTCCGGCTTTGCGACGCGCGGCTCGCGTCGACGATCGCCGGTCTGTCGAAGCCCGCATCACTCGCCGAGCTTCATGCCCGGCCGGATTTCCCCGGCACGGAATTCATCGCGCTTCTCCATGATTGCGAAATGGTCTTCGCGGTCGTCCCCGAAAAGGGACTGCGCGCGTCGGAGGGCGACGAGGCGCTGATCCTGTGGGAGTTCCACGATCTGCTGTTCCATGTGCGAAGCACCAACGGCCGTCACGCCAATCCCACCGGCAGTCTTTACGCCCATTCGCATCTCGCGCCGCAGCCGCCGACAGTGCGGCCGAGCTGGCCCGGCGCTTCCATCGATCTCAGCAAATTTCCGACCGCGACAGACTCGCCATGCGCCGCGCTGCTGCGCGCAAGACGCTCGTCGCGTGTCTATGACGATCGGCAGCCCATCACGATCGCGCAGCTGGCGCGCCTTCTTGACGGCGCGGCGCGCATCATCGCGCATCGGAAACTCGGTGGCGGCGACGGAGAGCCGCCGCTCGACGTCGCCGCGCGTCCATACCCCTCCGGCGGCGCCAGCTACGAACTCGAACTTTATCTCGCCGTGCATAAATGCGACGGCCTGCCGCGCGGCTTTTACCACTATGACGCGGATCGCCACGCGCTCGTCGCCATCGGCGCGACCGATCGCCAGCTCGACGCGGTGCTGCAAGACGGAAAATATGCGATGGGCGCGCCGGCGCCGCCGCAAGTTCTCATTACAATGGCTGCGCGCTTTGGTCGCGTGTCTTGGAAATACAGCGGTTTCGCTTATTCACTCGTCCTGAAACACGTCGGCGTCGTCATGCAGACACTCTATCTGATGACGACGGAGATGGAGCTCGGCGCTTGCGCCATCGGCATCGGCGATATCGATCTCTTCTCACGCATGACCGGGCTTCCCTTCCATATTGAGGGCGCTGTTGGCCAGATCGCGATCGGCAGCCGCGCTCCAGACGAGGAGTAGCGCCATCTCCCTCTCCCCGCCAAGCGGGGAGAGGAGCAAGGCCGCAAGGACGGACTGGAAGGCGTATGACGCAGGCGACGCGACGAGAGTTACTGATCGGCGCCTCTGCCATGATCGGTTCCGCCTTGAGCGCGAGATTCGCGGACGCCGCGACGACCGGATGGGAATACTGTTCGGCCTCGGATCTCACAGCAGCCCTGCGCGCGAAACGAATTTCATCGGTCGAACTCGTCGATCTCACGATCAAACGCATCGAGTCGCTCGATCCCGGCGTCAATGCGGTCGTCGTCCATGATTTCGAGCGCGCGCGCGACGCGGCGAAACTTGCCGATACGGCGCTGTCGCGCGGCGAGGAAGGGGCGCTGCTCGGCGTTCCCGTAACGGTAAAGGAATCCTTCAATGTCGCGGGCCTGCCGACCTCATGGGGCGATCCGCATTTCCGCCATTTCATGCCGAAGGAAGACGCCGTCGCCGTCACGCGACTGAAGAAGGCCGGCGCTGTTATTCTCGGCAAGACGAATGCGCCGCTGTGGCTCAGCGACTGGCAGAGTTATAATAGCGTCTACGGGACGACGAATAATCCGTGGAACCCGCGACTGACGCCCGGCGGTTCTTCCGGCGGTTCGGCGGCGGCGCTTGCGGCTGGTTTCGGCGCCTTGTCGCTGGGTTCCGACATGGGCGGCTCGCTGCGCGCGCCAGCGCATTACTGCGGTGTTTACGCGCACAAGCCGACGCTCGGCCTCGCGCCGCGACGCGGCCATGCGCCGCCGGGCGACAAGGCGCCCGTCGAAAACGGCCTGGCGGTCATCGGCCCGATGGCGCGCACCGCCGCCGATCTCGCGCTGACGCTGGATGTGATCGCCGGCCCCGACGAAGCCGGCTACAGGCTCGACCTTCCGCCGGCGCGGCAGAAGCGACTCGCGGATTTTCGCGTTCTGGTCGTCGACGCGCATCCGCTTGGGCCCACCGCCGCCGTCATCAGAGAGTCCATCGCCACGCTCGTCGAAAAACTATCGCGCGCGGGCGTCAAGATTTCGCAGGATGCGTCGCTGCTCCCGGATCTTGCGCAATCCGCCCGGCTTCAGGCGCTTCTGATGTCGGCGTGGCGCGGCGCCGGATTGTCGCGCCGCGATTATGAACGCGCCTTCGTCGCCGCTGAGGCAGTTTCATCGAAGGACGACAGCCTCGCCGCCGAACGCAAACGGGGTCTGGTTCTGAGCTATCGGGAATGGCTCGCCGCGGATGCGCAGCGCGAAGGCGTTCGCCAGCAATGGCGCGACATCTTTCGTGACTGGGATGTCGTCATCTGCCCGGCGGCGCCAACGCTCGCCTTTCCGCATGATCATTCATTGCCGATGGAGGCGCGCCGTCTCACCGTCGATGGGAAATCCTATCCCTATCTGGACGCTCAGCTTGTGTGGTCGACGCTGGCGACGATTCCCGGTCTGCCCGCGACCGTCGCCCCGATCGGCATGGCGAAGGGCCTGCCTGTCGGCGTGCAAATCATCGGCCCCTGGCTCGAAGACCGCACGCCGCTTGCCTTCGCGGTCTGTCTGGAGCGCGAATTCGGCGGCTTTGCGCCGCCGCCATCGATGCGCTAGCCGCCCGATTTGCTGCTGGCGTTGGCGATCGCGGAATCGTTCAGGCCGTTCTTGATCTTGTCGAGGATCTTCGGCAGATCGTCCGGATCGGGGCCGAGATCGCGCGCATGGTTCCACTGGAACTGCGCCTCGAGCTTGCGGCCCACGCGCCAATAGGCGTCGCCCAGATGGTCGTTGATCACCGGATCGGAGGGCTTGAGGTCGATGGCGCGCTCCAGCTCGCGCACGGCCTCGTCGTAACGGCCGAGGCGGTAATAGGCCCAGCCGAGACTGTCGACGACATAGCCGTCGCGCTGGCGGAGATCGACGGCGCGGCGAAGCATCTTGAAGGCTTCGTCGAGGTTGATCCCCTGATCCACCCAGCTATAGCCGAGATAATTCAAAACGAGCGGCTGGTCGGGATTGAGCTCCAGCGCCTTTTTGAGATCGGCCTCGGCGGCCTTCCAGTCCTTGCGGCGCTCATTGGCGATGCCGCGATAATAATAGATCAGCCACTGCGACTTGTCGTTCTTCGGCTGAAGCTCGAGCACGCGCGTATAGGTCGCGACTGCGTCGGGGAAGAGCTTGCGCGAACGCTGCAGATTGCCCAGCGCGGTCAGCGCCTCCTGATTCTTCGGATTGGCGGCGACAACGGCGGCGAGATGCTCGGTCGCCTCCTTGGACTTGCCGATCGTTTCCAGAATCAGCGCCGCCTGAACGTCGGCGTTGACGCGCAGCGGGCTGTCCTTCGGCACGCTGTCGTAGAGATCGATCGCGGCTTCCTGCTGCTTCATCCGCTCATAGACGTCGCCGAGCGTGATGATCGCGAGCGCATTTTCCGGCGCGAGATTGAGCGACAGGCGCAGATAGATCAGCGAGGCGAGTTCGTCGCCCTGCCGACCGCCGACGGCGCCGAGTCCATAGAGAACTTCGGCGGCGCCTTCGTCCGGCGTGCGCACGAATGGCGGCAACGGCTTGCCCTCATTGAGCGCCGTCAGGCCCGCCACGATGATCGGATGATTGGGCGCGACCTCGTTGAAGCCTTCGTAGATCTTTTTTGCCTCGTCGCGCTGGCCGCGGCTTGCAAGAAAGCGAGCGTAGGCGTCGACGAGACGCAACGTGTTCTTCTCGGCCGCATAAGCGGATTTGAAGCGCTTCTCCGCTTCGGCCTTGTCGCCGCCGAGATCGGCGATCAGCGCCGCGTGATAGTCGCGAAACACGATGAAGGGCTCATCGTTGAGCCTGTCGAGCGTCTGCAGGGCCTTGCGCGTGTCCTTGGCGCCGGCATAGGTCCATGCGGTAAGCAAGGTGGTGGTGATGTCCTGGCGGCGTTCGCCGCCGCCCTTGGAAAATTCCGCGCGCGCCGGGACGTAGCGTCGGTTCTTGAAGAGATCGACGCCCTTGGTGAGATGGGCGAGGCCGTTGTTCTTGTCATGCGCGATCACGCGCGGCGAGAGCGACGCCGCCTCCGCCATATTGCCATTGGCGAGCGCGGCGACGAAGGCGCGGTCGATCAGGTCCTGATTGTTCGGATCGTCGCGCAGCGCCTCGCGGAAGAAGGTCGAGGCGGCCAGCGTATCACGCTCGGCGCCCGCGACGATCGCCGCCAGATAATTGCCGGACAGACTTGCCCCGACTTCGAAAGGCCGCGCCACGGACAAGGGGTTTCCCTCCCGCGCCAGCGCATGACCCGTCTGCGGGAAGGCGCACCAGGACAGGGCAAGGGCGGCAAGCGCCGCGCCGCTACGCAGAAG
Source organism: uncultured Alphaproteobacteria bacterium (assembly GCA_963717565.1). Lineage (GTDB taxonomy): Bacteria > Pseudomonadota > Alphaproteobacteria > Rhizobiales > Beijerinckiaceae > Methylocystis. The sequence continues at coordinate 5,767 of CAVQWJ010000011.1, read as the reverse complement.
CCGGCGTCTTACGCCGCGAGAATGAGTGGCGAGCGGACGAGCGAGGTGATGCACAGGCGCTTTCCTAGAAGAGTGGCGGTCGGCGCGTGGCAAAATGCGACCATACCGCCCGACGAGTGGCCGGGAATGCCGAGAGTCGCTTTAGAACATGGCGGTTTTAAGCGCATGACGCAAGACGAAAGGCGGGAGGTCTGTCGAGACTACCAAGGCAATCTCGGCAGTTTCCAGTCTTGTCCGCTGCGTTGCTGCAGGTTCATCCCTCCCCCGGAGGGGAGGGATTTCGAGCCCGAAAAGCGGCTCGATCTGATTCGACTCAGGAAATCGCCTTCACGATTTTCTGCGCCGCGTCGTCGAGATCGTCCGCCGCAATGACGTTCAGCCCCGATTCGCTGATGATCTTCTTGCCGAGCTCGACATTGGTGCCTTCGAGGCGCACGACGAGCGGCACCTGGAGCCCGACTTCCTTCACGGCCTGGATCACGCCCGTCGCGATGGTGTCGCAGCGCATGATGCCGCCGAAAATGTTGACCAGGATGCCCTTCACATTCGGATCGGCGGTGATGATCTTGAACGCCGCCGTGACCTTCTCGGCCGTGGCGCCGCCGCCGACGTCGAGGAAGTTCGCCGGGAAGGCGCCGTAGAGCTTGATGATGTCCATGGTCGCCATGGCGAGACCTGCGCCATTGACCATGCAGCCGATGTTGCCGTCGAGCGAGATATAGGCGAGGTCGTGTTTCGAGGCCTCGATTTCCTTCTCGTCCTCTTCCGAGAGATCGCGCAGCTCGGCGAGCTCCGGATGACGATAGAGCGCATTGTTCTCGAAGCTCACCTTGGCGTCGAGGCAGCGCAGCTTGCCGTCCTTGGTCGTGATCAGCGGGTTGATCTCGAGCATCTCCATGTCCTTGGCCACGAAGGCCGCATAGAGCTTCGCGACGAGATCGCCCGCCTGTTTGGCGAGGTCGCCCTTGAGATTGAGCGCGTCGGCGACGCGGCGGCCATGGTGCGGCATCAGGCCGGTGGCCGGGTCCACCGAGAAGGTGACGATCTTCTCGGGCGTGTCATGGGCGACGGTCTCGATGTCCATGCCGCCTTCCGTCGAGACGACGAAAGAAATGCGCGAGGTGGCGCGATCGATCAGCATGGAGAGATAGAATTCCTTGTCGATGGCGGCGCCGTCCTCGATGTAGAGGCGGTTGACCTGCTTGCCGGCTTCGCCGGTCTGGAGCGTGACAAGGGTCGAGCCGAGCATCTGCTTCGCGAAGGCCTCGGCCTCCTCGATCGACTTGGCGATGCGCACGCCGCCCTGCGGGCCGGCCGCTGCTTCCTTGAACTTGCCCTTGCCGCGTCCGCCGGCGTGGATCTGCGCCTTCACCACATAAACCGGGCCGGGAAGCTGCTTGGCCGCGCCGGCCGCTTCGTCGGCCTTCAGAACCGGTACGCCGGCGGCGACGGGGGCGCCAAATTCGCGCAAAATGGCTTTGGCCTGGTATTCGTGGATATTCATGCCGAAGTCTCTCCTCAAAGCAAAACGGCGCGCCGATGGGGCTTGACGCCTAATGGCCATGGCCAGAAAGCTTCGTCAAGCTGACGGGAGGTCGCGGGGCGGGTCTTCCCCCTCTCCCCGGCAGAGAGGGGGCCCGGAAAGATCGCGACCGGGATCAGGCGTCCTTCTCATGCCCCTCGCGGCCGTCGATCAGCACGTCGACCTTGCCCGTCTCGACCCGGTAGACCCAGCCGTGAATCCGGGGCGTCCGCCCCTTTTCTCGCATGTTGCGGATGATGGCGAGGCTGCGCAGATGCTTGATCTGCAATTTGACGTTCTCGGCGGTCAGCACTTCCAGCTTCTCGTCGCGGGTGAGTTTCTTCTCCGTGGCGATCCGGTCCGTGATCGCCTTGGCGCCGCTGGCGATGCAGAGCCAGTCGGCGATGTAATTCTCGTGCACCCCGTCCTCGATGGCGGCGATGCCGCCGCAGCGGGTGTGGCCGCAGACGATGATGTCCTCGATCTTCAGATGGACCATGGCGTATTCGATGATCGAGGCGATGTTGACGTCGTTGAAGGCGACGATATTTGCGACGTTGCGGTGCACGAACATCGTGCCGGGGCGAGATTGCGTTATCACATCCTCGCTGACGCGGGAGTCGGAGCAGCCAATCCACAGGACCTTCGGCGACTGTCGCTTCGCGATCGCTTGATAGTAAGCGGCGTGGGGTTGGAATTCAGATGCGACAAACTCCTTATTGCCATCGAGCAGATGGTCGATCATGTGCTTGGACATGCCGGGAAGCTACCTTGGAATTCTCAGATCGTGGCGCCGCGAGAGCCTATTCAGCAAGGAGCGGGCCAGCATCGCTCACGCCGGCGCGCGAGACGGAGGTTTTCTAACCCGTCCGTCGCCCGCGCGGCCCTGTTTCCCCGGGAGCGCGCGCCCGCGTCGCGCTCCTGGCTGGTCTCAGGCGAAGTCGGAATTGAGGCCCTTTGCGGCCTCAATGAGCGTCTTCACGGAATTCACGGACTTGTCGAACATCGCCTGCTCGGTCGCGTCGAGCCTGATTTCCATGACCTTTTCGACGCCATTGGCGCCGAGGATCACCGGCACGCCGACATAAAGCCCGTTGACGCCATATTCGCCGTTGAGGAAAGCGGCGCAGGGCAGCACGCGGCGCTTGTCCTTGAGATAGCTCTCGGCCATGGCGATGGCGGAAGTGGCGGGGGCGTAATAGGCCGAGCCGGTCTTGAGCAGGCCGACGATCTCGCCGCCGCCCTTGCGGGTGCGATCGACGATGGCGTCGATGCGCGCCTGGGTCGTCCAGCCCATGGCGATCAGATCGGGCAGCGGCACGCCGCCGACGGTGGAATAGCGCACGGAGGGGACCATGTCGTCGCCATGGCCGCCGAGCACGAAGGCGCTGACGTCCTCGACAGAGACCTTGAATTCCTCGGCGAGGAAATAGCGGAAGCGCGCCGAATCCAGCACGCCGGCCATGCCGACCACGCGATTCGTGGGCAGGCCGGAGGCCTTCTGCAGCGCCCAGACCATCACGTCGAGCGGATTGGTGATGCAGATGACGAAGGCGTTGGGCGCATGTTGCCTGATGCCGGCGCCGACCTTGGCGATGACGCCGAGATTGACCGTGAGCAGATCGTCGCGGCTCATGCCGGGCTGGCGCGGAACGCCGGCGGTGACGATGATCACATCCGCGCCCGCGATGGCGGAGTAGTCCGACGCGCCCGAGATATTGGCGTCGAAGCCGGCGACGGGGGAGGACTGGACGAGGTCCAGGGCCTTCCCCTGCGGCACGCCGTCGACAATGTCGAAGAGCACGATGTCGCCCAGCTCCTTCAGACCGGCCAGATGGGCGAGCGTTCCGCCGATATTGCCGGCGCCAATCAGAGCGATTTTCTTTCGCGACATAATCAATCTCGTGCTGTGATTTCCTTTAAACTGCTAGCGCGCTTTTGCGTGCGAGGGAAGACGCGGCGGTCGCTTTTTCTCTGACAAGCGAGCTTGATCGGGACAAGTGGCGTATCTTCCTTGCAGGTCGCCTATTTTAGGGGCGCCAGAGACGCTCTCGCCGCTCCGGCGCGGGCGCCTCGCGGGGATCGGGCGCAAATGTCGCAGGCCTTGCGGGGCGTCGCAACGCTTCCCACCTGCCTCTTCAAGCGCCCGTCGAGGCGTCCGAAAGGGTTGGAAATGGACATTTCAAATTTGCGTCTCGCTCTGGCCGCGCTGGCGGTCTCGTCTCTGGCATTGTCGGCCGGCGCCGCCGCCGCCGCGGACGCCGACGAGACGGAACTTCAAAACTACTTCGAGAAAGTCGACGTCTGGCATTTTCCGGTCGACACGACCGTCCGCTACAACGATCAGGACGCAGTGGCGTCGCGCGAGCTGGTGTTCAAGCCCGAGCCGCCCAAAGGCGAACTGTGCTACGTGCGCTTCGACCTGCTGCGCGGGGAGGGCGATTATGGCTACGGCTTCAAGCCTGCGGGCGCGCCCGGCGAGCGCAAGAACACGATCTGGGGCACGAATGTGCTGAAGCGCGGCACTGTGCTGGACCAGTATTACTCGGCGCTGCGGCTCAATGTGATCTACTTCTTCGTCGAAGGACCGAAGTCCGAGGCGGCGAAAGAAATCTGCGCCAAAAAACAGTCGGCGCCGACGCCGCAGGCCGGGAACGCCTATAAGGGGCCGTGGTCGGATCTGGTGACCCGCGTGCGCGCGGTTCACGGCTGGCCCGCGCGGAATTAAGCCCCGCGCGCGGCCCACAAAATTTTACGGCGCCGCGGCAGTCGGCGCTGGACAGGGGGGCGGGCATTTGTTATTCGCTCCCCCACGTTCCGAGGGCGCTCCCGCGCCGCCGGACGGGCGCATAGCTCAGTTGGTAGAGCAGCTGACTCTTAATCAGCGGGTCCTAGGTTCGAGCCCTAGTGCGCCCACCAAGAAATCCAAAATATCGCGGGCATTTGGGCAACAGCGGGGAAGCGGTTTAGAGCCGTTCCTCCCGGCATGGCCGCCTCCACGATTGATCCGGGTCGCAACAGTAGTTGACAAGGATACTAGATTAAGTATTCTTTAATCGCGGCTGGTCCAAAGCCTCTTCCTCTGCAAGGGCCCGCCGTTGGCTGCAATCCTCTTGGCCAATGACGGCCTCGCCACGCCTCTCCCCGAGGTTATCTTCCCAGAAGGCGAGGCCGTCATCCTGGCGTCATGGCCGACCGGCTAAGTCCGGACTTGAGTAGTTTGTCATTGCCGTCAGTGCGAACATTGGGAGCGACGCCTTGTCCAATATCCAAAGCAAAATCATCCCGATCGCATTCTGGATCGGCTTCATTGCGCTAGGCGTCGTCAGCGGACTGGCCAACCATATTCACTAGGAGGCGCTGATCACTGAACCCGGGCTCACTCCTGATCAGCGGGTCAAAGGTTCGAAAGCTTCGGCCGCCTGTCAAAATCCAGAAAACAGTTCTAGCCGACTTGAAGCTAATTTTGCGCCGGGAAGGCGTCGCTTCCGTCCCTCGGACGTCCGCTACGCCGCGCAAGCGCGACGGACGGCGACGGGCAGGGATTCGGCGATGAGTTCGCGCAGCCTGTCGGTCGGGATGCCCGACTTGTTCGACATTGTCCGGAGATTTTTCCACCCGAGCAGTTGAAGCGCTTCGACGGAATTGATCGAAAGAATCGGACCATCACCCCGCCAGGAGCGAACCTTGCCGATGAAGCCGGCCCGTTCGAAGCCCTTGAGCGTTTCGGCGATGCCGCCGTTGGATTTGAAATAGTCCTGCAGCAGCAAAAGCGCCTGATCCGCCTCGCTCCTGCGCTCCACGACGGCCGTCGAGGCCGGGGCGAATTTGAACGAGAATAGATCAAGGAGACGCGCGATCCAGTTCATCTCAACTCTCCGATTGAGTGCTTCCGCCACCCGAGCTCCGCGACATTAGGGGGAACTCCTTGTGACTTCGTAAACCACAGAGAGCTTTCACGAAATTTGCGCGGCTCGCTCATTGCGAGAGCGGCGGGACGGATCCCGCCGCTCTTCCCATCAATGGTGATGGTGATGATGATGATGATGGTGGTGGTGGTGATGGTGGACGACCGGAGCGGCGACCGGCGCGCTGGCGGCCGCCGGAGCGACGGGCACGGCCGTGTGGTTGCCGGTCACATGATCGAGGACGCCCGTGACCGTCTTGCCGGCTTCCTGGCCGACGTGTTCGACAGCGCCGCCGACGCCCTCCACACCCGCGCCGACAGCCGAGAACGGATCCTGT
>CAVQWJ010000010.1:0-464991 GCA_963717565.1 uncultured Alphaproteobacteria bacterium | reverse complement strand
CCGGCGGCGGCCGCCTGGCGTTGATTGCGGTTTTTGAGATAGCTGCCTGACGGGTGGCGCGATGATCGTGTCCACTTCTATTACAAGCGGACACTATCGCCGATGTCGCGCAACGATGACGATTCGCCGGCTCTCCGGCGCAAGCGCCGATCCTGGACTCTGGAAGAGAAGCGCCGGATCGTCGACGAGAGCCTCGAGGACGGAGCTTCGATCGCCGAGGTCGCGCGGCGGCACGATCTCAACACCAACCAGCTCTTCACCTGGCGTCGGCAGTTTGGCGTCGAGCTGGCCGCGCCGCAGGAACTCGCGCCGATCCTGCCCGTAACGATCACGCCGGACGCGACGGCGGAATATTCCGCTCCAGGGTCGACCGGCCAGATGGAGATCGTGCTCGCCGAGGGCGATCGGATCATTGTGTGGGCCGATGTCGAGACAGCCGCGCTGTCGCGGGTCGTGAAGGCGCTGCGCCGATGATCCCGCTGCCGGCGGGTTGCCGGGTCTGGATCGCGACCGGCCATACCGACATGCGGCGCGGCATGCAGGGCCTGGCGCTTCAGGTGCAGGAGCAGTTGAAGCGCGACCCGCACGCGGGCGACCTTTACATTTTCCGGGGCCGCCGCGGCGATCTCGCGAAAATCCTCTGGCATGACGGGATCGGCCTGTCGCTTTACGCCAAGCGGCTCGACCGCGGAAAGTTCATCTGGCCCTCGGCGAGCGCGGGCGCGGTGTCGATCTCGGCCGGCGCAGATGGCCTATATGCTGGAAGGAATCGACTGGCGAAATCCGCAACTCACCTTCAGGCCGCAAAGCGCGGGGTGAGACGCAAAAAAATCTGGGGTCGACTGCATTTTGGGGCGCCACAAATCGCGCGATTTGTGATTCACTTCGCCTCATGGACGCCGCGGCCAAAGCCCTTCTCGACGAAAACGCCGTGCTGAAAGCGCAGCTCGCCGTCGCGCTTGCGAAGGCGTCGGAAGACATGGCGCTGATCGCCGCGCAAAAGCTCCAGATCGCCAAATTGCAGCGCCAGATCTACGGGCAGAAGTCGGAGCGCTCGGCGCGGCTGCTCGATCAGTTGTCGCTCGAACTCGAAGAGCTGGAAGCGAGCGCGACCGAGGACGAACTCGCCGCGGAGCACGCCGTCGCCAAGACGACGACCGTCGCCGGCTTCGAGCGCAAGCGGCCGGAGCGCAACACCTTTCCCGACCATCTGCCGCGCGAACGCGTGGTGATCGAGGCGCCGACGGCCTGCGCCTGCTGCGGCGGCCCGCGCCTGCGCAAGCTCGGCGAGGATGTGACGCGGACGCTGGAGACGACGCCGCGCCAGTGGAAAGTGATCGAGACCGTGCGGGAGAAGTTCTCCTGCCGGGACTGCGAGAAGATCACGCCAGGCGCCGGCGCCGTTCCATGTCATTGCGCGCGGCTGGGCGGGGCCGAGCCTGCTGGCGATGATCGCTGTTCGAGAAGTTCGGCCAGCATCAGCCGCTGAACCGCCAGGCCGAGCGCTATGCGCTCGAAGGCGCGCCGATCGCTCTGTCGACCATGGCCGACGCGGTCGGCTCCGTTTGCGCGGCGCTCGATCCGCTCCGTCGCCTCATCGAGGCCCATGTGATGGCCGCCGAGCGCCTGCACGGGGACGACACCACGGTGCCGGTGCTGGCGAAGGGCAAGACCGATACCGGGCGCTGCTGGGTCTATGTTCGCGACGACAGCGCCGTTCGGCGGCGCCGGGCCGCCGGCGGCGATGTTCTACTACTCGCGCGATCGCAAGGGCGAGCATCCGCAAGCCCATCTGGCGAGCTATGCCGGCATCCTGCAAGCCGACGCCTATGACGGCTACGGCAAGCTGTATCTGGCGGAGCGCAAGCCTGGGCCGATCCAGGAGGCGGCGTGTTGGGTCCACGCGCGCCGACCGTTCTTCGCCATGGCCGATCTCGAGGAGAACGCGCGTCGCAAGGCGGCGGGCAAGAAGGAGATCCCGCTCTCGCCGATCGCGATCGAGATCGTGCGCCGCATCGACGCGCTGTTTGCGATCGAGCGGTCGATCAACGGCAAGAGCGCCGAGGAGCGCGTTGCCGTTCGACAGGCGTCGAGCCGCCCTCTCGTCGACGCGCTCGAGAGCCTATATGCGCGAACAGCTCGCCAAGCTCTCGCGCGGGCATGATCTCGCCAAGGCGATCAACTACATGCTGAAGCGCTGGCCGGCCTTCACGCTGTTCCTCGACGACGGGCGCGTCTGCATGTCGAACAATGCCGCCGAGCGCGGCCTGCGCGGCATCGCTCTTGGGCAGAAAGTCGTGGTTGTTCTGCGGATCCGATCGCGGCGGCCAGCGCGCCGCGGCGATGTATAGCCTCATCGTGACGGCGAAAATGAACGGCGTCGATCCGCAGGCATGGCTCGCCGATGTCCTCGCGCGCATCGCCGGCCATCCCGCGCACCGGCTTGATGAACTGCTTCCGTGGAACTGGCGCCGAGCAGCAGCGGCAGACCTCGCGATCGCGGCCTGACATGCACGTCAACAAAGTTCACCGTGTCACGACCATCGATCGCGTCGCCGCCGATCTCGGCGAGAGCGTCGACTGGCTGCACGACGTCGCCATGGAAATGGATACCGAGGACGGCGTGATCTGGGTCTACGGTCCTGGCGACGAACAGCGTCATGGCCTTCACCGACTTCGGCATCGAGACGCTCGTCGACCTGATCAAAATCCACAAAGATGACCCGACGCTTCTGAGGCGTTGAGAGAGCCAAACCCTTCATCCCTGCGGCCTACGCCGGATGGTTACCTTAATCCGCTTCTTCTTGAAGATGGAAATCTATCAGAGAAAGCTTGTGCATGCTAACATTCGGAAAGGACTGGTCCTCAATGCTGACGATTTACCTCGCGAAGCTGTTTGGTCTTTACTGTATCAGTCTCTCGCTGATTTTGAGCATGAACAAACAAAGCGCCGTCTCGACTGTCAACGAATGGATGAAAAGCCCGCCATTGATGATGCTCACTGGCGTCATCACACTCACCATTGGGCTGGCGTTGATAATTGGGCATAATGTCTGGTCTGGCGCGTTGCCTGTGACGATGACGGTATTGGGATGGTTGACGCTGATAAAGGGCTTAATGTTTCTCGCTCTTCCTCCTGCAAAGGCTGAACGATTTCTACGGGGCACTCAGATACGAAAGATTCTTTTTCGTCTACATGGGCGTTACCTTCGTTCTCGGCCTCTACTTGACGGTATCAGCTTTCAGCGTTTGAGAGGATTTCACCCGATTTATGCTCTTTACGCTTGATAAACGGGCGACGCGGCTTGGGCGTGCCCCCTGAAACACTGAGTTTAAAATCATGAGACGGCCCGCCGACGGCAGGAACCGAACCGTAAATCGAGCCGAATTATTCGCTCAAACGAGTGACAGCTTTACCTCGTCATGCTCGCCGACGCCGAAACAGATGAGGAACCTTTATCGGTGATTTCGCCTCCTTTAAATTCGGGGCGGGCTTGATAGGAGCTTTGACGCACATCGTCGTTCTGTCTTTTGCCATGACTTCTTGTTCGCCGGGACCGCACGGCCTCCTTTTAACCGCAAGAGCCTGCTGGACGAGAACTAGCGTCATCACAACGATAAAGCTCGCAATCACACGTCGCATAGCAACCTCCAACGCTTCGGGTCACTTCAAGACAACGGCTAAGGCGGACCATAGTTCCGGTCTGAGAGGCGACGGCGGCGTGAGTAGTGTCGTGTCTACCACCGAGCGGCCTTCCACCTCGTGCGAAGGTCACGGCTGCAGCCGCGCCTCTGGATTAACTCTAGCCACCCGCGCCTCCATGATAGTGCTTCTTCCTTAAACCCAGTGGGAGTATGTCATTCCGGAATTGACAGCATCCGCTTCGCGTTTCCAAACGTCTGCAATCCTAAACCGAGCGACTTCACCACCGCTCGAGTTGATAACAACCAAGGCGTCGAAATCGATCTTTTGCGGAGCTTTGAGGCTCAGAATTTCGACCTCGAAAAAGTGCCGCACTTCCTCGACCACGGCTGAGCTTGCTGCAAATCGAACACGAATTCGCGGAATTTCTTGACTTCTCGCCTCCACCGTCGGCTTCAAAAATTCTCACTTCCCGAACTCGAAACAGCCCCATTGCAGTCTTCCTTTCACTTCAAAGCAAGTCTGTTTCTGAGATTGGCGGGATCGGGTGTACGTCAAGACTTCTAGCAGGTGGCACAGGCAGGCCCTTGCCTCTTTCAACCTTAGCTCTAAGTCCACGGTACGCCCCCTCCAAACAGCGAGAGGCGTATGCCATGGAGGAGACGATGATTTCAGCCAGGGAACACATATCGATGGCGACCATCGGTGGAGTTGTTGGCGCAATCTTGGGAGTTGCGTTAGGCGGGGCGCTGTTTGGGGTCCCGGGAGCCGTCGCAACTGCCGTGCTGGCAGAAATTGGTGGCGCGTTCTTCGGATCGTTCATGTGAACAAGAACCGACCCTGACACATCCACGGGAGAACGAGCGTCGCGCATACATTTTAAGGACGCGGCGCTTCCTCCGTTTGGGGGGTGTAAGCGCCGGAGCAAAAATCCCTCAATGAAGCGGCCGAGTTGGTCGGTTGCGCCGGAGTAAAAATCCGGCAGTTGAGCAAGCCTTTGCCGTTTTTGGCAGGGGCGAGGGATGAAGCGCGTGGAACTTTATTTTCAGGTCCGACATGCGGTTCGGATTGAGGGATTGAGCGAGAGAGCGGCAGCTCGGCGGTTTGGGATTGACCCGAGAACGGTCTCGAAGATGCTGAGGTTCTCGGTTCCGCCCGGCTATCGGCGGTCCAAGCCGCCGGTGAGGCCAAAGCTTGGGCCTTTTGTCCCGGTCATCGACCGCATTCTTGAAGAGGACAAGGCGAAGCCCAAGAAGCAGCAGCATACGTCGAAGCGGATTTTCGAGCGTCTGCGGGACGAGCATGGCTTCACTGGCGGCATCACCATCGTCAAGGATTACGTGGCGGCGCAGCGGCAACGGTCGCAAGAAGTGTTTGTGCCGCTGGCCCACCCGCCGGGTCACGCTCAGGTGGATTTTGGCGAGGCCCTCGGCGTCATCGGCGGCGTGGAGCGCAAGATCCACTTTTTTGCTTTTCACCTGCCGCACTCCGACGCCAGTTTCGTTGTCGCCTATCCGGCGGAGACGACCGAAGCGTTCTGCGACGGCCATGTGAAGGCTTTCGCCTTTTTTGGCGGCGTGCCCCAGTCGATTCTCTACGACAACACCAAGATCGCGGTGGCGCGGATCCTGGGGGACGGCAAACGTCAACGAACGCGTGTCTTTTCCGAACTGCAGTCGCACTACCTGTTCGAGGACCGGTTTGGCCGGCCAGGGAGGGGCAACGACAAAGGCAAGGTCGAAGGACTGGTTGGCTTTGCGCGGCGCAATTTTCTTGTTCCGATCCCGGTTTTCGACAGCTTCGAGGCCCTCAACGCTTATCTTGAAGAATGTTGTCGCCGCCGCATGAATGACCGCTTGCGCGGCCATGACCAGACGATCGGCGAACGACTGGCGAAAGACCTTGCGGCATTCCACAAGCCTCTGCCACCAGCTTACGACGCCTGCGAGAAGGTCACCACCACCATCTCCTCGTTGTCTTTGGCGCGTTATCGCGGGAACGACTATTCCGTGCCGACATGCTACGGGCATCACAAAGTTCTTGTGCGCGGTTACGTGCACGAAGTTGTCGTCGCCTGCGGCGCTGAGATCATCGCCCGCCACCCTCGCTCTTACGAACGTGAGGATTTTATATTCGACCCGTTGCATTACCTCGCGCTGATCGAGCGGAAGATCAACGCGCTGGACCAGGCCGCGCCGCTTGTCGGCTGGAATTTGCCAGAAGAGTTCGCGACGTTACGGCGACTCCTCGAAGCGCGCATGGGCAAACAAGGCAAACGCGAGTTTGTGCAAGTGCTGCGCCTTATGGAGGCGTTCAATATACAAGACGTAACGGCTGCCGTCGCCGACGCGATCAATCGCGGCGCCATCAGCTTCGACGCGATCAAACATCTCGTGCTGTGTCGGATCGAACGGCGACCGCCGCGTCTCGATCTGACGATCTATCCTTATTTGCCGCGCGCAACGGTCGCGACGACCTCCGCACGCTCTTACATGGCTCTGCTCGCGGGAGGCGCGGCATGACCGACACGCCGCAAGTTCTCCTGGCTCACTATCTGAAAGCTCTCAAGCTTCCAACATTCCTGCGCGAATATGAAAAGGTCGCTCGTCAATGCGCGGCCGAAGGCGTGGATCACATTCGCTATTTGCTGAGGCTTGTCGAGTTGGAGCTGATCGAGAGAGAACGCCGAACGGTCGAACGGCGGATCAGGGAGGCGAAGTTCCCGGCCGTCAAAAGCCTCGACAGCTTCGACTTCCTCGCTTTGCCGTCGCTGAACAAGCCCCTGGTGTTGGAGCTCGCCCGCTGTGAATATGTCGCCCGACGCGAGAATATTATCGCTCTCGGAAACAGCGGCACGGGCAAGACGCACATCGCGCTGGGGTTGGGCCTTGCAGCGTGCCAGAAAGGCCTTTCAGTCGGCTTTGTCACCGCCGCCGCGCTGGTGCACGAGCTGATCGAGGCTAGAGATGAAAAGCGACTTCTGCGTTATCAGCGCCAGCTCTCCGCACATAAGCTGCTAATCATCGACGAACTCGGTTACGTGCCGTTGTCACAGACAGGCGCGGAACTGCTGTTCGAGGTCTTCAGCCAGCGTTATGAGCGAGGTTCGACGATCGTCACCAGCAACCTGCCTTTCGACGAGTGGACCAGCGTATTCGGTTCCGAACGTCTGACGGGCGCGCTGCTCGACCGCTCTAACCCACCACGTCCATATCCTGGAAATGAATGGCGAAAGCTATCGCCTCGCTCAGTCCAGGAAACGCGGCCGCCGAGAAAAAACCTAGCAGCAACCTTCGAGGCCCATGCATCCACTCAATCAGAGTGATGCATTTTGTCTCCGGCCCGTCGGCGCAAAATCACTCCGGCGTTGACAGGATGGCCAACGGCTTGTCGTCGTGGCCCCGGGTGACAAGAGCGACCATCGCCGGAACGGTTAGTCCCGTTGGATGCTTCAGGCCGGGATGAAAGCGCAGCGTAGGAGGCGACGGGAGCGCAGCCCCCGTGAGGCAAGATACGCCTCAACCAGCGTACCGGCGGCGAGCTTTAGCCTCCTCGAAGATCGTGAGGGCTGTTGCGCTCGCTTGCTTCTTCGCGGGGCGACCGTCCTTAGCGGCTCCGGATCAGACGCTAAAGGGGCACCGCAGAAACAGGCCTCGAGACTTTTAAGGCCGTTCTCACCAGATCCTGCGGGCAGCCGGCGTGGCAATAGAACAGCACCCGCCCGTCTTCCGCATCTTTGAGGGACAGGCTGGGCTTGCGGTCGTCATGGGCGGGGCAGCAAGCCATCCACTGTCCGCCCGCCTGTAGCCACCAAGGGCCCGTGCGATTGTCTCAGCGCTCATGGCGGGCCTCGCCAGTCGCGCTGATCCGCTCAATCAGAGAAACACGTCCTCGACACGCCAAGCAGACGTATTAGGTCCGAGCTTCACGGGCTTAGGGAAGCGCCGCGTCACGCACCCCCTTCCACCAAGTGCTTTTGCTGACGGGAATGGGGCCTTTAGGCGCGATGATCGCCGACAGGCGAAGGAAACCCGTGCTAGGGAGGTGGAAACCTAGTGTAGACATCAACGGCTCCTATGAAGACCAGCTTGGGAGCCGTTTGTAGATGTCGGGCGGAGGGGAGTCAGGCCGAATTCGGCTTAGACGATATTGAATTCGGTTTGTGCAAAAGAATTCGGTTTGTTGCGATGGAGAAATCCACTGTCGATCGAGTGGCGCGCTCGCCGAAATGAAATTATTGGATGGGGTTGTTGCGCGGAGCGGCCCTTAGGACGGCGTACTGGGAGCTTTTGCTCCAATCCGTTTCGGGATGAGGAAGTCGCGCCTAACGCGTGACACAGCGGGCTCGTTGTTGGCGGAGCAAAGCGCGCTCTGCCCGCTTGCTGCGAGGCCGCTCGGCCCTGTGACCATGACGAATGATTATACAAATACATGTGCTCCGGGCGCTGCTTGAGCGAACCATCCCATTGCGGAGACAGAGATACGCCGAGCAGCGCCCCGCTGCGGTTTAACGTGATGTTTTTTAGTGCCCTTGCAGATTGTCGCTTCAATTTTCGGAAAGCCCTTCGTCCACCGCCTCGCGCAGCCAACCATTGATCGTCTCACCCGTGACGTTCAATCCGTAGAGCTGTAGGCCGCTGGACATCTGTTCCGCGGCGCTGTTCCTAGGTCTTTTTCGGATCGAACCCATATTGATCCAGCGCGACCCCGAGTATAATTTTTTTGGCGGTTTGGAGCTTATGCGTGGCGCCTGCCTTCTCTTTCGCCGCTTGTGTTCGTGCCTCCTTGAGCTGAGATTGTAGCTTGGCTTTTCCTCTCGGCGTTTTTTTCTCCCACGGAGTTCTTTGTTCTCCTCGCGGAGGCGCTCCGATGCCAGCAATATGTTAGGCGAGCCTTTTCTCCCAACCCGCTCATAGTGAGGTGATCGAAATAGCTCGGGAGCCTATCGTCGAACAGTTGTCGTCGTTGCATCTTCTTGACGGCTTCCTTGAATATCTGCTCAGCGGCGTTTCGCAGTTCCCTTGGCGACCTTCTCTTCAAATGGGCGGAATATGCCAATTCCTGTTGAGACAGTTCTGGGTCGACATATGATCCGCCGTTCGCGCGTCGGTCCCGCCAACTCTCGTAAGACGCCTTCGTTCTACCGAACTTGCGTTCAACGAGGTACTTAATCCATGCAAACTCAGTTACTACGTTTCCCATCGCCTCTTCCTTCAGAGGGCGAACCGCCAAGGTTCTGCTACCGGGGATGGGGATTTAATAATCATATTTTGACGCGGGGGAATAAGGTCGGACGTTTTTTTTCGTCTTCGTGAGGCTTGCCACCTTCACGCGAACCCAACACCGCTCGTTGCGGATCCGCTTACCCGCGACGCCGCCCGGTCGCGATACTGCGCTGATGTGACGCGTGGGGAAGGGGCCGCCAAAGGCGAAGAATTTGTCTGCTGACGTCCAAGGAGAACCGAGCGGTTTTGTGCCCCCAGTGTGCCCCCAGAGCGCAGAGCAGCCCGCCAGCCATAAAGCCGGAGAGCGAGAAAATATCTTGTTTTCAGGGAGTTATGATGGTGCCCAGGGGCGGAATCGAACCACCGACACTGCGATTTTCAGTCGCATGCTCTACCAACTGAGCTACCTGGGCCCGCGCACGGGGCGTGGAGGGGCTTATAGAAAGGCCTCGGCCGCTTGTCCAGCCGTCCCGCATGTTTTTTCGCGCCCTTGCCGGCAGGCGCCGCTTCGCCTAAACCGGCCCCGGAAATGGAGGCGAAATGAGCGATATCAGGCGAATTGGCGCGGGTCCGCGCATGAGCAAGGCGGTCGTCCGCGGCAACGCCGTCTATACGGCCGGCCAGGTGGCGGAGAAGACCAAGGGCGGCTCCGTCGCCGACCAGACGCGTGAGATCCTCGGCCTGATCGACGCTTTGCTCGTCGAGGCCGGCTCCGAAAAGTCGAAAATTCTCTCGGCCACCATCTATCTTTCCGACATCGCGACCTTCGCCGAGATGAACAGCGTCTGGGACGTCTGGGTCGACAAGGATAATCCGCCCGCCCGCGCCACCGTCGAGGCGAAACTCGTGACGCCCGACTACAAGGTCGAGATCGCCGTCATCGCCGCGAAATAGCGTCCGCTCAGCGGATTGTCGGGATCATAGGCGTAACGAAGCGTCTCGAAGCGCAGCGTCAGCGTGTCGATCAGCAGCAGGCGGCCGACCAGACTTTCGCCGAAGCCGACAATCTCGCGGATCACTTCCAGCGCCATCATCGCCCCGACGATCCCCGTCAGCGCGCCGAGTATCCCGGCTTCCTCGCAACTCGGCACGGCTCCGGGCGGCGGGGGCTCGGGAAAGAGGCAGCGATAGGTCGGGTTCGGCCGCCCGTCGGGGCCGGTCTCGAAAGGCCGCAGCGTCGTCAGCGAGGCGTCGAAGCCGCCGACCGCCGCCGTCACGAGCGGCCTCGCGGCGTGAAAGCAGGCGTCCGAAACGAGATAGCGCGTCGCGAAATTGTCCGAGCCGTCCGCCACAATGTCGTAGGCCGAGACGAGGCTGCGCGCATTGGCGTCGGTGAGCCGCAGCGCATGCGGCTCGATCTTCACATGCGGATTGAGACGCGCAATGGCGTCCTGCGCGCTCTCGACCTTGAGTCGGCCGACGCCCGGCGTGTCGTGAATCACCTGCCGCTGAAGGTTCGAGAGCGACACGACATCGTTATCCACAATGCCGAGCGCGCCAACGCCGGCGGCCGCGAGATATTGCAGGAGCGGCGCGCCGAGTCCGCCCGCGCCGATCACAAGCACGCGTGAGTTCTTGAGTTTTTGCTGCCCCGGGCCGCCGATTTCACGCAGCACGAGATGGCGGGCGTAGCGTTCGATCTCCTCGGGCGAGAGGCTCATCGCGTCTCCTTGTCCACGCGGCGCTTGCGTTATGCTTGAGCTTTGCCATTCTGTCTCATGCGTTGACAGAGGAGGCGGCTTTCCAGATGAGCATAACGGCTGCGCCGCCCGGCCTCCAGCCGGAGGACTTTGACAAGATCGAAGACGTTCTGGCGGAGACGGCGCGCGGGCGCATGTTTCTCGACGAATTCGCGCGCCGCACGAAGGATGCCGAACGCGCCCGCATCCTCGAAGAGATCGATCGGTTGGAGGCTGAGGATTACAGGACGCCCGTGTCTGTCCCGGCAAACGCCGCCGACGCCACGGCGGGGCTTCTGGACCTCGCCTGGTCGCTGCGCGCAAACGGCAAGGTCGACGACTCGCTTTGCGATTCGATCGAAGCGCTGGCCCGAACGCTCGAAGGGGTGAACTGGGTAAAGTTCACGCCGGCGCCCGAGCCGCAGAGAAGCAGCGCCGGGCTCCCCTCCGACGATCTGCGCCTCACCAGGCTGTCATGGCTGGATGATCTGCCCCTTGCCGACCGTCTCTCGATCTTTGCCTGAGCCGCGCAGCGCCGCAACGCCAACCCCGCCGAGCGACGCCGCGCCGCGCGCATAGGCGATGTTGTCGAGAAACTGCCGGGCGCAATTCTCCCAGCTGAAGGTCAGCGCATGGGCGCGCGCGGCCTCGCGTGGAATATCGAGCGCCATCAGCGCGGCGGCGCGCAGATCCTCGCTGAGCGCGCCGGCGCCGCTGGAGCCGATCACATCGAGCGGTCCCGTGACGGGATAGGCGGCGACCGGAAGCCCGCAGGCGAGCGCCTCGAGCAGCACGACGCCGAAAGTGTCCGTGCGGCTGGGGAAGACGAAAACGTCGCTCGCAGCATAGAGCGCCGCGAGTTCAGCGGGCGTCTTGTAGCCGACGAAGCGGGCCTGCGGAAACCGCGCCTCGAGCGCCGCCCGCGCCGGCCCGTCGCCGGCGACGAGCTTGGTCCCCGGCAGGTCGAGCGCGAGAAAGGCTTCGATGTTCTTTTCCACCGCGAGGCGTCCCGCGTAGAGGAAAATCGGACCCGGCAGATCGAGCGTGATTTTCGCTGCGGGAGAAAACACATCGTGATCGACGCCGCGCGACCAGCGCAGCAGGCGGCGAAAGCCGCGGGCGTCGAGCTCCCGGGCGAGGCTCGGCGTCGCCACCATCACGCCGGCGCCGGCGTTGTGGAAGCGGCGCAGCGCCGCATAGCTCCAATCGACCGGCAGGCCGGCGCGGGCGTGGATATATTCGGGGAAACGCGTGTGGAAGCTCGTTGTGAAGGCGCGGCCGGCGCGCAGGCAGACGGCGCGGGTCGCCAGCCCGATCGGGCCTTCCGTCGCGATATGAACGTGTTCATAGCCCTGCGCCAGACGTCGGCGCACGGCGCGGGGGCTGGCGAGCGCCAGCGAAATTTCCCGATAGGTCGGCATCGGGACGCAGCAGAAGTCCTTCGGCGTGAGGAAGTCGATCTCGGCGCCGAGCAGGCGCGCCGCCTGCGCGACCGATTCGAGAGACCGAACGACGCCATTGACCTGCGGACGCCATGCGTCCGTCGCGACGAGGATGCGCATTCAGGCGGCCGCGGCTCTCGGGGCCGGCAACGCCGGCACGCTGGCGGTCGTTTCACGCTCGGCGGCCGTCGTGCGCCACTCGAGAATCTCGAAGGAGCCGTCTTCGTGCTCGGCGATCGCCGTGCAGCTTTCGACGAAGTCGCCGGTGTTCACATAAAGCACCCCGTTGATGGTGCGTATCGCGGCGTGATGGATATGGCCGCAGATCACGCCATCGACGCCGCGGCGCTGCGCCTCGGCGGCGAGCGTGGCCTCGTAGTCGCCAATGAAATTCACAGCGTTCTTGACCTTGTATTTCGCCCAGGCGGAGAGCGACCAATAGCCCACGCCGAACTGGCGCCGGATCCGGTTGACCAGCGTATTGGCGGCGATGGCGACGTCATAGGCCCAGTCGCCGAGGTGGGCGAGCCAGCGCGCGTTGCGCACGACGATGTCGAACTGGTCGCCGTGTATGACGAGCATTTTGCGGCCGTTGGCGGTCTCGTGAATCGCGTGGTCCACCACGTCGATTCCGCCAAAGGTGAGGTCGGTGTAATCACGCGCGAATTCGTCGTGATTGCCCGGCACATAGATCACGCGCGCGCCTTTGCGGGCCTTGCGCAGAAGCTTCTGCACGACGTCGTTGTGCGCCTGCGGCCAGTGCCAGCCCTTGCGGAGCTTCCAGCCGTCGACGATGTCGCCGACGAGATAGATCGTGTCGGCGTCGTTGTGTCTGAGGAAATCGAGGAGGAGATGCGGCCTGCGCGGCCTTGGCGCCAAGATGCAGGTCCGAGAGGAAAAGGGTGCGGTAGCGTTTCGGTTCGGGTTCGGGCCCCAGCTGGGGGAAACTGGCAAGCTTCTCTTCGGCCATGATGGTCATCGCCCTCTCGCCTCTTTGCGTGTTCGGCCCTTTCAGCAGACGCAAGTCACAGGCGGATGACAGAAACCGGGCATGACGCGTTCGATATTTCGAACGAAATCGGCTATTGTTCCGGCCGAATCTCTCCAGAAGGGAACGGGCGCGACGGGCATGGGCGTCGAGGGCAAGGAAAAGCACAAGATTTTGGAGGCCGGGGCGCTGGCGCTCTCGGGCCAGCTCGGCGCGACCATCCAGCGGCTGCGCAAGGCCTATAATCTGTCGCTTTCCGAACTGTCCCTGCAGTCGGGCGTCGCCAAGTCGATCATCAGCCAGATCGAGCGCAATGAAACAAATCCGACGCTCGCGACCATCTGGCGGCTGGCGCAGGCGCTCGACGTTTCCATCGAGCGCGTGCTGCAGACGACCGAGGACGAACCCTTTCTGGAAAAGACCAGCAAGGCCGATACGCCGATCCTTCTTTCCGACGACGGCAAATGTCGCCTCGCCATCATCGGCTGGATCAAGACTGTCGAATGGCTTCAGGCCTATGAGCTCTCCGCCGATCCCGGCGGCGTGCTCGAATCCGAGGCGCATCAGCGCGGCTCGGTCGAGAGCCTTTCGGTGCGCGAGGGCGAGCTGGAAGTCGAGGTCGCGGGCGTGAAGGAGACGGTGAAGGCGGGCGAGACGCTGCGCTATCGCTGCGACCGCGCGCATATCATCCGCAACCCGGGCAAGGCGCAGGCGCAGGCGACGATGATCTGCATGCTCAAGGCGGCGGTGATGGAGTAGCGCCGCCAGGGCGCCACGGGTATCGGCTCGTTAGCCGCCGTCATTGCGGGAAGCGAAGCGGCGAAGCAATCCAGAGCCGCTACGCCGCCACTGGATTGCTTCGCTCCGCTCTCAATGACGGTGACGGTTTTGCCCGCGCTCAGGAGGAAGAAAGACCGCCCATGTGCTTCTGCGCGTAGAGCTGCACGCCGAGCTGCTTGATCAGCTCCTGCTGCGTTTCGAGGAAGTCGATATGGCCTTCCTCGCTCTTGATGATGCTCTCGAAGAGCTCCATCGACACGCGGTCGTTGACCGAGTCGCAATAGACCGCCGCCTCGATATACATGTTGCGCGCGTCGACCTCGGTCGCGAGATCGCAGGCGATGATTTCCTCGACCGTCTGGCCGATCCGCAGCGGATCGAGCACCTGCATGTTGGGGAAGCCTTCGAGGAAGAGAATGCGCTTGGTGAAATGATCCGCGTGGATCATTTCCTCGATCGACTCCTTGCGCCATTTCTCGGCGAGTTCGAGAAAGCCCCAATTGTCGAAAATGCGATAGTGCAGCCAGTACTGGTTGACGGCCGTCAGTTCAGCGCGAAGTCCGCGATTGAGATATTCAATAACTTTCGCGTCGCCGCGCATGTGCAATCCCTTTCCATCATCGTCATGCCGCCAGTTCGTCGGAGCGGCAGCTGTCACATTCGCCTGAACCGCCGCATTCGTCCAGTCTCGACGGCTGATGCTGATCGACGATCGCGACGATGCTGCGCACGCAGCGGCCGCATTTCGCTTCGCATCCCATGTGGCGGAAAACCGACGCGACCGACGGGCGATCGGGCCGCGAGCCGAGCGACTCGCGCACATCGGAATCAGAGAGGACGTTGCAGGAACAGACGATCATTGCTTCGCCTAGTTTGGAAAGATTGCAAACTACCTTTTGCATCAGTAGGTTACAAACTTCCCCCGATTTTGCAACCGTCCCTTGTCAGTTTTCCGACATGAGCACGGCTGTCGATGTCGAGGACGCAATCGGCATGCCGACCAATGAGATTTTGGAACTCTTCCACGGAGGACAATCTTCTCCACAGAAAAAAGGGCCGCGGCGCCCTGGGCGTCGCGGCGACGGGCGGCGTCACCAGCCGGGGCCGCCCCAATAGTGGCGATGACCCCAGCCCCAGGGACTCGGCCGGCCATAGCCATAGCCATAGCCGGAATAGCGCCACGGGCGCGGGTGGGGCCGGTAACCATAGCCATAGCCGTAACCGTTTCCGTAGCCATTTCCGTAGCCGTATCCGCCGCCTCCGCCCCATCCCGGCCCGCAGCCCCAGGGCCCGCAGCCAACCTTCTGGAATGTCGACGGCGGGACGATCCCACGATCGAGCCCCGGCAGCGCCTGCGCCGGCGTAAGCCCGAGCGTCGCCCCGGCGGCGGCGATCAGGACGGCCAGCGTTTTGACGGTTGAGGATTTCATGACCATTCTCCATTGGCCGGGAGAGCTCCATCCTTCCGACCCGGCAGGGAGAATGACGCAAAAAGCTTGAACGCAGCCTGAAGCCCCCGTTCATCCTGCATAAAGGAAGGCCGTCATGCCGCGATTCATCGGGGCGATCGATCAGGGAACGACGAGCACGCGCTTCATTGTCGTCGACGAAGCGGGCGAAATCCGCGCCACGGCGCAAAAGGAACACGCCCAGATCTGTCCTCGCCCCGGCTGGGTCGAGCACGACGCGTCGGAAATCCTTGCCAATACGCGTGTTGCAGTTGGGACGGCGCTGGAGGAAGCCGGCCTTTCGCCAGCCGATCTCGCCGCGGTCGGCGTCACCAATCAGCGCGAAACCGTCGTTCTCTGGGACGAAGCCACCGGCGCGCCGCTCCATCCTGCGCTGGTCTGGATGGACATGCGAACGCAGGGCGAGGCCGACCGCCTCGCGGCGGAAGGCCAGGGCGATTTTCTGCGCGCCCGGTCCGGCCTGCCGCCCGCGGCCTATTTCTCCGCGCTGAAGATCGCCTGGCTCCTCGACAATATATCGGGCGCGCGCGCAAGGGCGGAGCGCGGCGAGGTTCTGGCCGGCACGATGGACAGCTGGCTGATCTGGAACCTGACCGGCGGCCCCGCCGGCGGACGACATGTCACAGACGCGACAAACGCCTCGCGCACCCAGCTCATGAATTTGGCCAGGCTCGACTGGGACGAAGAGCTGCTCGCGCTCTTCAATGTCCCCCGCGCCTGCCTGCCCGAGATTGTCTCGTCCAGCGAGGTCTACGGGAGCTGCGTCGCGCCGCTTTCGGGCGTTCCGATCGCCGGCGCGCTGGGCGACCAGCATGCGGCGCTGCTCGGTCAGGCCTGCCTCACCCCCGGGGACGCCAAGAACACCTATGGCACCGGCTGCTTCCTGTTGATGAACACGGGCGAGACCCCGCATTTTTCGCGCGCCGGGCTTTTGACGACGCTTGCCTTCAAGCTTGGCGCGCAGAAGCCGGTCTATGCGCTCGAAGGCTCCATCGCCATCGCCGGGGCGCTGGTGCAATGGCTGCGCGACAATCTCGGGATCATAGAAAGCAGTCCGGAGATCGAAGCGCTGGCGGCTTCCGTGCCCGACAATGGCGACGTCTATTTCGTGCCGGCCTTCTCCGGCCTCTATGCGCCGCGCTGGCGCGCCGACGCGCGCGGCGTGATCGCCGGCCTGACGCGCTTTTCCAACAAGGGCCACATCGCCCGCGCCGCGCTCGAAGCGGCGGCCTATCAGACCCGCGAGGTCCTTGCCGCCATGGTCGCCGATTCGGGCGTCGCCATCGGCGCGCTGAAGGTCGACGGCGGCATGGCGGCCAACGATCTCCTGATGCAGTTTCAGGCCGACATTCTCGACGTTCCGGTCGTTCGGCCGCGCCATCTGGAGACGACCGCGCTCGGCGCCGCCTATGCGGCCGGTCTCGGGGTTGGCTTTTTCAAGAATGTCGAAGAGATCGCCGCGCATTGGCGCGCCGCGCGCCGTTTCGAGCCCGCAATGGAAGAAAGTGAACGGGCTCGGCTCATCGCCGGATGGGAAAAGGCCGTGGAGAAATCACTGGGCTGGGCGGTGTGACTCCGTCATCGCGAGGCGCGTAAGCGGGGAAGCGATCCAGGCCACATCACAGACCCTCGATTGCTTCGCTTCGCTCGCAACGACGGCGTGTTCTAATCGAAATCCACCGTCAGCCCGTGCTTCGCCATCTCCTTCTCAACGGCGTCGAGGATTCCCTGCAATTCCTCTATGCCGATTTCCTTGTCCTGATCGGGCGCGTCCCAATGATCGATCTCATCGAGGCGCACGAGGAAGTCCGCGTCCTCGCCCGATTCGCTGTCGGGCGCCTCGGCGTGGATCGTCAGCGTGCGGCCGTCGTGGCGCACGCGGATGGCGCCCTCCGTCATTTCGACCTTGAACTTCAGACGGGCCATTGCTCCCCCAAAGCAACATCAACAACAATCATAGAAGCCCTGCGCGCATGGCGGCCTTGCGCATCAGCGTGGGCAGTCCTTCCTTATCCAGATTGCCCGCCGCCGCCCAGCGGCAATCGGAGCCGGCCATTTGCGCCTTGCGCGTTCGGGCGGTGAAGATCGTCGCCTCGAGCGCGAAATGGGTGAAGACATGCAGAACCGGTTCGGGAAGAGCGCGCCATTCAGCCGCGCAGGGCGCGTAATCGAGCCAGCCCGCCGGATCGACGTCACGCGTGAGGGGCGTTGCGGGAAAGGCGGTCATGCCGCCGAAGAGTCCTTTTTGCGGGCGTCGCGTCACCATCGTTTCATCGCCGCGCCTGAGGATGAAAATTGCGCCGCGCCGTTTCGGCTTCCCGGCTTTCTTCTCCTTGACCGGATAGTTTTCCGCCTCGCCGGCGGCAAAAGCGGCGCAATCCGGCGCAAGCGGGCAGGCGCCACAGTCGGGCGCGCGCGGCGTGCAGACGGTGGCGCCGAGATCCATCAGCGCCTGAGCGTAATCGCCTGCGCGCGCGGCGGGCAGCATCTCCTCGGTCCTGGCGCGGATCAATGGCTTCGAGGCGCGCGCCGGCGTCCCGATGGCGTGGAGGCGGGTCATCACCCGCTCGACATTGCCGTCGACGGCGGCGCAGGGCGCGTCGAAAGCGATGGCCGCAACCGCCGCCGCCGTATAGGGGCCCAGCCCCGGCAGCGCGCGCAGCTCATCCTCCGTCGCGGGAAAGCGGCCGCCATGATCCTGCGCGACGCGAATCGCGCAGGCGTGCAGATTGCGGGCGCGGGCGTAATAGCCGAGCCCGGCCCAGGCGGCGAGCGCCTCTTCGAGCGGCGCGGCCGCCAGCGCCTCAACTGTCGGCCAGCGGGCGAGGAAGCGCTCGAAATAGCCTTTCACCGTCGCGACGGTGGTCTGCTGCAGCATCACCTCCGAAAGCCAGACGGCGTAAGGGTCCGGCCGCTCCCCCGGCCGCGCGCGCCAGGGGAGCTCGCGCCGGTTTGCGTCGTACCAGGCGAGCAGCGCGGCGGCGCGCTTTCGCGGCGGGCGGAGAGGCTTTATCATCGACGCATGATTAGGGGGCGCGCGGGCGCCCGCGCAAGGGAGGGCCGCATGAGCGCCGCGCCGCGCGGAAGGGGACGAATCGGCCGCCCGCTCGCCGAAATCGTGCTGAAGCAGCTCGACCCTCTGGTCGCGCGGCAGGGTTTCGGCCAGGCCTCGCTTCTGATGCAGTGGCCGGAGATCGTGGGGGCTCGGGTCGCGGGCCTCTGCGCGCCGGAACGTCTGCAATGGCCCGCGCGCGGGCGAAAGCCCTCGCCCGACCGCCCGCAGGAGCCCGCGACGCTCGTGCTGCGCGTGGAGCCGGGCTTCGGCCTCGAGATACAGCACATGGGACCTGCGATCATCGAGCGGGTGAACGCCCATCTGGGCTGGCGCTGCGTGGCGCGTTTGACCCTGCGCCAGCAGGCTTTGCCAGCGCGGGCGGCGCAACGCCCCCGCCCCGCGCGCCCCGATCCCGCCGCCCGGGCGCAGGCGCAAACGGCGACCGACGGCGTGGAGGATGCGGCGCTGCGGGCGGCGTTGATCCGCCTCGGCGAAAGGGCGCTCGCGCCCCAGCGCTGACGGATCGGCTGGGCCATCACGACGCTTGCATTCCAGACCGCCAGCGAATAGTTTCGCGCCGCTTCGAGCCGCCATAGCTCAGTTGGTTAGAGCACCAGATTGTGGATCTGGGGGTCCCCCGTTCGAGCCGGGGTGGCGGTACCATTCTCTCCTGTAATTTTTGATCTCAGAGGCGGACTCGAGTGCACGGGCGTGCAATCGGGAGGCGCAAGCGCGGCTATTGGTCCGCAAGCGAGAAGCGCGAGCGCAGCTGCGTGGTTACCGCGTGGTTACAAGTTCGAAACGAGGCGGCACTGCGCCAGAGCGGAAATTGCCGCCACGGCGGAAAGCGGAAACTAGACTGCCTCGCCCGGACTTGCCCCCTTAATCCCTGCCCTTCTCAGCGGCTCGGACGAGTTTGTAGGGGCTGCGCCCAGCGCCCGCGCGATCTTCAAATATTCGGCAACGTCCACGACGCCCGCGGCCCTCATATTTGGCGACGAATAATTGTGGCCGGCCGGGGGTTCGGCGAGCCGCGCCTGCGTGAACGCGGCCTTCCTGCGGGCTTCAATAAGCTCCTCGAGGGCGCGTTCGTATAGCTCTGGGAAAAGGGAACTCAATGCAGCTCCGCAACTCTCGCGCGCGAGTGCACGTAATGGGAGCAAACCAGAAACCGGACTTTCGCACGCGCGGAAGTTTCCCAACCTCTCCAGATGGGACGAGACGGACGCCTCGGAGATTGCACGAGCAGGCTTACGCCGCCGGCTGGGGGCCGCATTCCCCGTTAGGCCAATCAATAAACCTTTAATCTATTGCGGGGCGCGTGGAAGCCCTGATCCGCGGTCTTCAGGTTCAATGGCGGCTAACCCATCGAGCACGCAAGATGCGCGCAACCGCGACCGCGCTTGAGCGGCCGGATCAGGATCATTACGATTGAGTGACCATTGCCACCAAAGCGCTACGAGTCCAGCAACATGAGGACACGCCATGCTCGTCCCAGACATCGCCTTTAGCCCCCCCGTGAACCCAGCCGAAACGATATCAACACCAGGTGCGCAGACCACCGCACCTGAGTTTGAGAAGCTCGCCATTTTTAATGCGTCGCCTACGTCTTGTAGCGCAGCCACCGTAATGACGTTTGCATCTGCCGCACCGGGGAGTGCTGCAGGTGCCGAGAAGTCCGGGTTGACGTCTCTTTGACTACCATTCCCGGCCGCCGCGACCAGCACCATCGCTTGCGCAAATCGGTTTGATGCTTGTGCTATTTCAAAGAATCGTGAGAAAGCGATTAGGTTGTCACCATAAGCTTGCAGCGCAAGTGGAACGGAAATTTCGCGTGGAAGCTGACGATCGATTCGCAGCGATTCCTCCATGGCCGCGAAATCCAGTCCCAGCGACATTGAAACAACGTTTGCGCCGCCACGCTGCGCCCATAGGAGCGCATCAAGCAGATCATTCGATGCACCCTTTTTTGCATCCACAACCTTGGCGATCATTGCCTTTGCTCTTGGAGCCACTCCGATACGCACTCCATCTACGTCCTGACCGAAAATCGTGCCAGCGCAGTGGGTGCCATGGCCGTTGTTGTCCTCGCCATCGCCAGCGGTGAAATTTTTCCGCTCGATAGTAACCCCCGCAAAGGCCGGATGGTCGAGGATAATTCCAGTGTCGAGCACAGCAACGGTAACGCCTTCGCCCGTATAATTTGATGAGAGCGCCCCAATCTTCTGCACACCCCAGGCGACGCGTTCCATTTTCGCCCGCGTGATAGGATCACGGGCGTTGATTCCGTCAGTAGCTGCGACCGGCTCGATCAATGATACCGGCATAACTGGGGCAATCGCCTTGTTGCGTGGATCGCGCCGCTCGTCTTCCACCTGCGGTCGCGTCAACTCAGCCTTTTCGATGCTGATCGTGGGTAGTGACGTCGCTCCAGCGTCATTAAGCCGAGTGGCGGACCTTAGGCGATCCGATCTACCCCTGGTGATAGACTGTGTCTCGATTCCGAAATTGAAATTTGGCCGCCTTGTAGCTATGGTATCCTCAACGCGCAAAACGAAATATTCGAGTTTCATTGTTTCCCCCGATTATTACTCATCGAGAAATGCAAGCATCCAAAATCGGCCGCACACCTCCGGTTGCCGTTCGCCTCTGCCGTCGCGATTATCAATCTAGCCAGACGAATCTTCGAAGCGACTAATCATTCAGACTAGTTCAAGATAGAGTCGTGTGGCGACACGGTGAGAGCCAAGGCTAGCAAAGCGGCGCTGGTGGGTCGAGGAAAGATTACCTGCGAAGCCATCCAAACCCAACCATGCCCTGCTCATGTAAGCAGTTCTAAGCGGAGGCGTTTTTCCCGCCGCGGTACCGCCTGTTAGACCGACTGTCCTTTGAGACCTCGATGGCGGACCCCTTTCTCTTCCACTCAGATGGCGTTTGTGTAGGTACGACGCTCAATGACTGCGCGCGGAGGCTCCTTGATCCGCGGTGTATCCAAAGACAAACGCCTCAGGACTAGATCAGCAGTAATCGCAGGCACTATCCCACATATAAAGAAGCCGATAAAAAACCAAACAAATGTGTAGTCCGTTATATACCAAGCAGGAAGCACATCAGCAAAGGAAGCCGGAATCAAATTCGTGATTGCTCTGCAAGCAAGGGTGAGCTCAGAGGCTTCACGTTCCCAACAAGCAGGCCAACGCTTTCCCATGATATGCGCGAGCGCTCCCGACATGAAGATTTGCGCTAAGCCGACTGCAACTCCCCCAACGAGCGCGTCAAAAGTCCTGTTGACTTGCTGGTTCTTGAACCATTTGAGCAAACGCAAATCGATTAGAAAGCTTACGACCAAGGTAAAAATAAGCGCGGTAAAAGAGAGAACTAGGGCCGCGAGAGCGAGATAAAAGGATCCCGACCAGCCAAGGTGCTGGCTTCGGATTAAGACGGGAATCGGAAGCCTGGGAAAAACTGTGAATTGCCAAAGAGTAATCACAAAACATGCTAAAAATGAATAGCCTCCGAAAAGAAAGTAAGAGTTAATTGGAAGCGAACGCAAGGATGGACGTGCTGATGATACATAGAATTTCGGGTTAGTTGCAAAAATCAGCGCAAGGGAATGCTTGACCGCCTGCATAATAGCTATAATCGAGAGCGTTGAGATGGTAAGGCCAGGGAAATATGCAGATTTGTTGAAACTTGGTGCAAGAAATACTGGCAACGCCATTCCGATCAACACCACCAAAAATGCAAAGATTATGGGCCAAAAAGGTAGAGCGAGGCGAGCAGGCACACCGTAGCCAACGGCTCGCAAAAACTCGCTCCTCATTTCAGGGTCATGCACCTCCGAGGTCGCAACTTTTGCCACTATTTTTCTGTATTTTTCTCGTACATTTGCTGCGTATTCTTCGATTGGCTGAGCGATATATCCAACGACCTCGCTCTCACGATAAGACTCTGAAAAATTCGCATTGTCGAGCGCCAACACGCCGGCATGCAGTTGTGCGATTCGCTTGTAGAGTTGCTGGCATCTCAGTTCGAGGCGGGTAAGATCGCTTTCGAAAGGCGTCATTGAGCGCCCTAGGATTGCTTGAAATCGGTCATCTTTCAAAAGCTTGAAAAGCTGGAATTTGATGGATTCTATTTCTTGCATCGTTTTCACGGGACGACGCAATTGTCTTAGTTGAGTTGCTTCGTCGCTTAAGGCAAAATTTCTCAGCTCACATTTGACCCTCTCAATCCCGGCCGCATTGACTGAGAAAGGCGACGAATCCATTGTAAGAAGGAGTTTGTCGAGGCCTTCGGGATAATAGGCCAAGCGCTGGGCTGCTTTGCGGAACTCATCAATCAATTTTGAAAACGGTGGAACCATCGATATAAGCATCACAAAAAACAATGCAAGAATTGGAAGCCCATTTGCTTTGATTTCTGGATGATCTCGCAGGCCAGTCGCACTATAGAAATGATTAACTGTTCCAGTAAAAAGTGTATATAAAAATACGTTACCGACTGCATAAACGCCTGATCCAAGTATGTAACGCCTCAACGTAATCGAAGCTCTAAATTCATGGACATGATATGGTCTGGAGAAATCCCGCACAGACCACAAAGTGGCCGCTGCTACCCCATAAAAAAAAGGAGCCTGAAACGCTGCCTCCAGATCAGACATTTTAGCACGCTTCCTCTACACGGTCGGGTATGCTTACATCTCTGAAGAGCCGTCCCGTTCCCGACCGCATATAGAGGACAGGAGCGATCCACTCTGGAAACCCCGCCACCTTCAGTCGGAGCCTAGCGTTAGTTATTGCCTTCTGAACTTGCTGGCCGATTGCTAACAAACGGTAAAGTTCGGAGCTAAAGAGGATTGCGGCCTTATCTGAGATTTCAAATTGCATAGCTATAACTGCGGGAACACCTTCCAAAACTAGGCGTTGAGCTGAGCTCGTGAATGCGACTCCGTCTTCGGAGAAGGCCCCCTTACATGAATTTAGAACCACCAGTCTCAGACCGGGAGCATTTTCCAATATACTTCGCAAGTCGCTGGCATATAGAGCTTCCATATTTTCCTCGTCACTATCATCAGCGCTTGAATTGATAAGAATGTACCCTTCCCCGCTTCCACTGTCATTCTCGTGATAACCGCCATGTCCAATAAAGTGGAAGATGTGCCAACTATTCGAGCCAATGGGCGGCGAGGATAAACGGTCCATCAATTCATTATAGGTTCCCGACCTCGTCCAGTTTAAAATTGCCTTTTTCTGATCTAGAAGAGGCTGTAATGCCATCGCTATTTTTTTTCGCTCTAAAGCGGAATCTAGTTCCGCAACGCCGTTGTTGACCGGAGCCATACCAAGAACGCAGAGAGGCTCGTCCGATGGAGTTATTGGAAGCTCCTCGAACTGAGCTGACCGAACTAACGGTCGCTTCGGAGAGACGGCAAAGTGCTGTTTAGATTTTCTGTTATAGAGGGTTTCCCAAGGTAAATGGCCAAGGGCTCCATGGTCAATACAAAGACGAACTGTAATGTCTTTGTCCCAGTGCGCCTCGAGAAATTCGTCGTAGAAATTACCGACCTTCCCCGAGAATAGCATGTCATACAGAAGCTCGCCGAACTCTTCTATGGTTCTATTTACGGTGCCATTGGATGTTAGGTTGCCAACGACCCTATTTGGACGCTGGTTTAGAGGTCCGCTCCGTTGAGATGTTGAAGTAGTCAAGTCACTCTGGAGTTTTTGGATTTTTTCGTTCCAGTAGTGCCGGTCCGGGATCCGAATCTGCTCATGCATGATTTGGGAACCTCCCACCGCCGCCACGTTGGCCAAGCGGCTATCTCCGGAGGCAGTAATGTCAATCTTAAAGACCAGTTCCTGCATGGCATCAAAACGCAACTTGTGCTTAACGATAACGAAACACTCTTACGAAACGCAACGCGCAGATCCCTCGAAAAGTTCCTTGGCGTAGTTCGTTTCCCTCATGCGTTTCAGCAACCCGCCCTTGGCGAAGGATGAAAACGAGCCGAGCGGTTGCGTATTGTTGCGCTCAAGGGACCGCGCGTCATGCGGCTCACTTGGGGAAGGCGACGCTGTTAGGCCTATTGGATCGTTGGCTTACTCAGGTACTCGTCCAGATAAGCAGCGGGAATATCTGGTGAGACCTCGAATTCAACAATTGCCGGATTGATGAGACGCAGCCGAGCGACTGCGCAGACTCGTGCGGCATGGGGCTTGTCGAGGAAGTCTTTGAACTGAATCTCGGCGAATACATAAAGGTGATTGCCGAGCGTCCTGAGAGCTCGAATTTCGTCGTCCCTGAATGTGTAACCGAGCGGCGGAATGCTCACTGTTTGTCCGGCGGGTAAAGTAGCGCCAGGCGGGAGGTCAACGTGAGCCGTATATTCCGGGACGTCAGGCAAACGTCTGGCGATCATCCATCCGATTGCTTGTCTGACGATAGCAGCTGCGGTTCTTCCTTCATTCGTGGCCTTCACTTCAAAAAAGCCGTTGACCGCAACGCCATTCACAACCTCGGTTTCGGCTTCGGCGCTGACTGTCGGCGGTGAGAAGACGATGTTGGGGAGTTCAATCCTCAAAGCTGTTTCAGCCGCGAGCAGCGCGGCGTTCGCAGATTTTTCTGCTATGTCAGCCTGCCGTTCCCCCGCGGCCCACATTTTCAGCGTTGCCCATACGAGCCAGCCGGTCGCGACGAGAAGTCCGTACGTGAAGATCACAAGAGCGAGATCGGAAATTTTGGTCTCACAGAAGAATTTGGAGAGCCATTGGTTGCGGCCGTCCTTTGTATTTTTGCCTGTGACATCCGGGGGATTTGGCTGAAACGTTCCGGAAGGAATGAAGAGCAGATTGTGTTTCCTGTATTCGTTCAGGGCGAGAGATGCTGCAGGAGCAGGCACGGAGGCTGACGCCGTAGTTTCGACGGCGCAATAGGCGCTCCCAAAGGCGAGATAAGCCCAGACCACCAGGCCGGCAATCGCCGCGAACAGAACGAAAAGCACCTTCTGCATAATGCCAAAACCGTTCCGCAAAAAGCCCCACAAATCCCAACGCAAGTTCTCCCGCCGTGGAACCTCGGCCCAGGGCCAGCGGTTCGGCGGCTTACTGGACGCCCCGCGCGTGCAACTAGACGAAGGCCCGGCGCTCTGGCGTAGGAGCGCGCGATCGAGACGAAAGTCGTGATTCGAGGCAAAGCACACGCTTGCTCTCGACAATTTTTTCCCGAGATCGAATTCGTAATACGTTGCCAGGGGTCGCCCCTAATGAGGGACGATCGCGGCGCCCTAAGCGTGAACGTTATATTAAAGGCACAGGCGGTATGGTACGTCTATGTTACATGGCGACGATCGCTTCTCGCCTATGTGTCAACAACACCTTTATTTTGCATGTGTTTTGCCTTTGTGGGCTTCTGATTGATGATCAGGGGGCGACACAAACCTCAAACGGCCGCTCGGCGCGGATGAACGCGGATGAGCGCCCCAACATAATCGACCAGCTGCCTTGTGAGACGGGAGTGACGATTTAGGTTTTGGGCCTCACACCAACCACGTCGAGACCTGCTTTCAGACCATGAGCCAGCTTTACCGCGTCGCCGTTTGCCCAGAAATGAACGAAGAAGAGGCGCGGCTCGTCATCAAGCATGTGGTTGTGCAGCGCCGTAACCTCGATCCCATTCGTGCGGAGGGCCTTCAGCAGCGGCTGCACTTCGTTGGCGGTGGCGACGAAGTCCCCGCTGATCGCCGCCTGGCCGTCGCCAGTCGGCTCGAAATTGATGGCGATGGCCGTTCCCATAGCCGGGGAGACCGTCATGCCGCCCGCATTGATCCGCTCGACTTTCGGAATGCTGAATTGATAAACGCCGCCGTTGTTTTTCCCCTGGTGGCCGAGAACTTCGTTAACTTTGGCCGCGTCGAAACTCAGCTTCGGAGGCTCGCCAGCCGCAGGTGAAGGCGTCTCAAAAGGCGTCTTCGTTTGAGCGAGCGCCTCTCGAACGACAGTGGCGAGCTTGGCGGGATCGCCGTGCGCGCCGATGTGCATATAGAAGGTAGCCGGGGTCGCGCGCAGCAGGTGGTTATGGACGGCGGTGATTTCGACGCCATTGGCGAGCAGGGACTGCATTACCGGGTTGAGCTCGGTTTCGGTCAGTACGAGATCGCCCATCATCATGCTTTCCTGCCCCGTAGACTCAAACGCAATCCAGCCGCCAAGGGCGAGGCCTGGCTTGATGGTTACACCGTCGAGGGTCACATGGAGGTCGCTGCGCGGGAGCCCGTATTTGTGCACGCTCCCGGCAATGACGGCCTCCCTGCCGATTACGGCGTCAACTTGCGACCAATTCGTTTCCGCAGTAGCCGCATCTGTAGAGAGCAGTCCGAGCATGGCGAGGGCGGTGAGCGCTGTTTTCATTGCCTTCTCTTTCGGTTGCATGGTCAGAAGGCTCCCAACAGGAAAAGCCCCATTCCAGCCAGACAGGAGCCCGCCAACGTCTGCAGGATGCCGACGCGGAAGCGGAAGATGGCGCTCGCGGCGGCGACAGAGAGCGCGAGGCTCCATAAATCCACGCTCGAGAGAACCGGAGCGTCAAACGACAATCCGTATTCCCCCACGACGACCGTCTTGCGAAAGACGGTATGGATCGCGAACCAGATCGCGAGGTTGAGGATGACCCCGACCACGGCGGCCGTAATTGCCGCCAAGGCGCCCGAAAGCGCCTTGTTCTGGCGGATTGTCTCGATGTAGGGCGCGCCCAGGAAGATCCAGAGGAAGCAGGGTGTGAAGGTAACCCAGGTCGCGAGCAGCCCGCCCAGCGCTCCCGCGAGGAGAGGCGGCAAATCGCCGGGGGAGCGAAAGGCGGCGATGAAGCCCACGAATTGTAGCACCATAATCAGCGGACCGGGTGTCGTTTCCGCCATGCCGAGCCCGTCCAGCATTTCGGCAGGCGTCAGCCATTGATAGGTCTCCACTGCCTGCTGCGCGACATAGGCGAGGACCGCATAGGCGCCGCCGAAGGTCACGACGGCCATTTTGCTGAAGAACACAGCGATCTGCGAGAAGACGTTCTCTGACCCGACGATCAGCAGGATGCCAGCGACCGGTATGAGCCAGAGCGCGAGCCATATCAGGCTGGTATTCAACGTCTGTCTGGCTGAGGGCCGCGCATGCGGTGGCGTCTCATTGCCGAGCAGGCTCTCACCATCTTCATGGGCCGCCCCGTGTCCGACCGCCGCGAAGGCGGCGCTGCCGCGCGACGCGCCGAAATATCCGAGCGAGGCCGCCGCCAGGATGATGATCGGAAAGGGGACGGCGAAGAAGAAGATTGCGACGAACGAGACGGCGGCGAGGCTGCGCATAGCCAAGGTTCTGAGACCACGCTTGCCGATCCGCGCAACCGCCTCGATGACAATGGCGAGAACCGCAGCTTTCAGGCCAAAGAACAACGCGGCCACGATCCCAACATGTCCCCAGAGCGCATAAATGACGCTGAGCGTCATGATCGAGACGACGCCAGGGAGAATGAACAGGCCGCCCGCGATGATCCCGCCGAGGGTCCGGTGCATCAGCCAGCCGATATAGGTGGCGAGCTGTTGGGCTTCCGGCCCCGGCAGCAGCATGCAGTAATTGAGGGCGTGGAGGAAGCGGCTTTCCGGCACCCATTTCTTCTCATCGACAATGATCCTGTGCATGACCGCGATCTGCCCTGCAGGCCCGCCGAAACTGAGCAAAGCGACACGCGCCCAGACGCGGGAGGCTTCGATCAGAGAGACGCCGTGGTCGTGGGAGACGGCAGTTTTCGAATGAATATTCACGAAATTTTTCCCGATCTGGTTGCAGGCCAATTATGGGGTTCGTCAGTCGCGTCGCGACACCAACGGTAAACGGCGTCATAGAGCGTCATTCCGGCTTCGAGCTGCTCGAGGTCATCAGAAAACATGCGGGAGAGGCCGAGCGACGCCGCGAGCAGCCCCGCCGCTTCGGGCGCCAGATCGAGGCGCGCCGTATCCGCCCCACGAACAATCAGGGCGAGCCGTCGTAGGGGCTCGATCTCCAGGCCCCACTCGTCGAGCATGGTGTCAAATGTGCAGCGCTCGCCCCTGTGACTCCAAAAAGCACCCTCGATGTCGAAGGGCGCGCCGCCGAAGCGCTGGGCGACCGCCGACGCCTCCGCTGGCGCGACGAAGAGAAACACGGCATTTGGATCGACGAAACGGCGAATGAGCCATGGGCAGGCGATCCGATCGACCTTCGGCCGGGAACGCGTGACCCAGATCGTTCGGCCGAGAGCGTCGCGCGGCGGAAGTTTCGCCGCTGGAATGAGCGCACCGCCCGCCTCGACCCAGCCATGGTGCCCGCCTGTCAAGACGTCGGCAGAAGCCGCCCCCGTATGTCGCAGCCATGCGGCGATCCCTTCGCTGTCGTCTCCGCCGCTTTGGCCAATGACCACGGTTGAACGACCGACAAAGTTGGAGGCCCAATCCGAAACGGTCTCGGTGGGCCGACGCGAGGCGCCCGGCAAAAACCGGGGATCAGCGTCGAAATCCACTTCTGTCCGCACGTCGATGAGCGCGGGACAGTGCGGGAGGCCGACGAGCCGCGTTAGCTTGTCAGGAGAAATTGAGTTGATTGACGACATGATGCGCCCTCGGTGGAAAACCGGACGCGATTCTTGGGCATGTCGCCTCATGGGGAGATCGCTTCCCCATGAAAACAGTTTGCCGCCTCGGCAATAGAAGTCAAGCCCTCAGCGCCGAAGGGCTATTTGTAGCGTAACATAGCTGTCGGCGAAGGGCTGTTTCTGACCCAAAGCGGACAACACGCAGCTCGGCGCGAATATGTCCGACGCGCAGACGCTCTCGACGTTCAAACTCTGTCCATCAAGGTCGATTATACCGCTATGAGCGTTAATCATTTAGCAAGGGCACTCGATCGCCGTATCGTCCCCCTCCCAAGGGACTGACAGGTGTGCTCTGTAATGAACAAGCTTTCCGTAATTATCGTTCTGTCGGCGTTGTCCGGAGGTCCAGCGGCCGCCATCGACCGAGATTTCGAACCCATCGCGCGGCTGACGCAAGGACCCGGAAACGTGACGGTCACGAGCACAGGACAAGTAGTGCTTAGCCAGCATCAATTCTACGAACCTCGATTTTCGGTCGTCGAGCTGAGCCCCGACGGCGTAACAGCTCCGTTTCCAAACCGAGAAATGAACGACAGGGGCCATACAAGCGGCGTGTCGCTAGATTCAGTTCTGGGCATCCGAAGCGCCGATGGCGTCGTCTGGATGTTGGACAACGGCATGCGCAGCCGGGTCACGCCGAAGCTGGTCGCGTGGGACACGACGGTAGATCGGTTCTCTCGCGTGATTTACCTGCCGCCGCCGGTTGCCCCGCCGGACGCTTTCGTCAATGACTTTACGATTGATCACCGCCACAAGAAAATTTTCATCGCCGACCCGGCGGGCGGTCTGAATGCCGCGCTAATCGTGGTCGATCTGGAAACAGGCGCCGCGCGGCGGGTACTCGAAGGCCATCCGAGTGTCGTTCCCGAAAACGTCGACCTCGTCATAGATGGGCGTCCTATCCAAGTTAAGGACGCTAACGGCCGCCTGGTCAGACCGCATATCGGCGTCAACCCGATCACGGAGGATCTCGAAAATGAGTGGGTATATTATGGGCCCATGCACGGGCTCAGCCTTTATCGTGTGAAGGCCGACGACCTAGCGAACGAGAAGCTTGACGCGCAAACGCTTGCTTCGAAGGTTGAGCGATACAGCGCAAAACCCATTTGCGACGGCATCACCATCGACAAGGCGAACAACATATACTTGGGCGACCTCGCCGAAAATGCGATCGGCGTGATCAAATCGGATCGCAGCTATCAGCAGATTGCAAAGAGCAGCCTGTTGTCATGGGTCGATTCGTTTAGCTTCGGGCCGGGAGGCAAACTCTATGCTGTCGTCAACCAGTTGCATCGCTCTGCGACCCTAAATGGCGGAGAGAATGCGTCGAAGTCCCCTTACCTTCTTGTCGAGGTCAAAGCTTTTGCAGGCGGCTTAGCGGGGCGTTGACGGGTCGCGAAGGATCTATCAAGTTCTCGGCAAACCTCCACAATCTGGTCACGCAACCAACGGTGCGCGGGGTCTGGCTCCCGCAGCGGGTGCCAGACCATCACGAGGTCATAGGCCGGCAGTTCGATTGGAACCGGAAGGATGCTCAGCGGCGCCAGGCTCACGAACTCGTTCGCAATCCGTTCCGGCAACGACAGGATCATATCGGTTTTTGCCACAATAAAAGGCGCCGAGAGGAAGTGCGGCACAATAAGGGCGATGCGACGCGCCATACCTCTCTCAGCCAGCCATTCATCGATCAGGCCGACGCGTGTTCCAGTGCGTGAAATCAGCATGTGTTTGCGCGCGACATATTCCTCGAGGGTCAATACGGCTTTCTTGCCAGCCGGATGTTTCCGGGCGACCACGCAGGTCATGCGGTCATCGAACAGCTTCGTTCTGTTCAGATAGGCGGCAGGTTTCAATATGGTGTCGAAGCCCAGCACAACATCGAGGTCATTGTGCTCCAGCTCCGCCTCGGGGAATGGTAGTTCCGTTCTCTTGACGTGGATGTCTATACCCGGCGCCGCCACGGCGATTCGCTCGATGAGCGGAGGAAGGACCAGCAGGTCCATGTAGTCGGTTGCGGCGATCACGAAACGTCGACTGCTATGCGCAGGGTCGAATTCTTCCGGCGCACGGATCAGGCGCTTGATGTCGCGAAGGACGGATTTCACGGGCTCGACCAGGGACAGCGCGCGATCAGTCGGCTTCATGCCAGCCGGCGTCTTGACGAGCAAGGGATCATCCAATTGCTGTCGGAGTTGCTGGAGCGTATGGCTCATCGCCGATTGCGTGACGAACATGCGTTCGGCCGCGCGAGACACATTCTTCTCTTCCATCAAGAGATCGAACGCCACGAGCAGATTGAGGTCGAAGTTATGCAGCTCGATCACAGTCTATCCTCATTTCACCCTGGCGCCATCCTAAAAACGCGCTGGGCGTGAGTTTGATTCATACGCCCATCAAAACTCGTCATTTCACGCAGCGCTCCCCCACCGCCTAGGCTTTCCGATAGTTGCGCCGCCTCGCCATCCGCCATTCTGGCCGCAGTGGGGGAAAAGAGCCGCACAGCAAGCTATCGGAGGACCTCATGACAGGCAAACCCCTCGACCTTCCAGCACAACCATATACGGGCGAAAAGGCGAGGCTGACCCGCGCCTATGATTATCTCATCCTGGTGCTGGCGCTATTCCTTTTCATTGGCTCCTTCCACTTGCATGTCGCCTTGACCGTCGGCGACTGGGATTTCTGGCAGGATTGGAAAGATCGGCAATGGTGGCCGCTGATCACGCCCCTGATGATGATCACCTTCCCTGCCGCGGTGCAGGCCGTGCTGTGGCCTAACTTCAGGTTGCCGCTCGGCGCGACGCTTTGCATTTCCTGTCTGCTGATTGGCACGTGGATTACGCGCTTCTTTGCCTATCACATGTGGAACTATTTCCCTGTGAACGAGGTCTTGCCAGCTACCATGCTGCCGAGTGCGCTCGTTCTCGACGCCGTGTTGATGCTCAGCAACAGCTTGACTGTCACGAGCATCTTTGGCGGCATGACGTTTGCCCTGCTTTTCTATCCGACGAACTGGCCGATCTTCGGCATGTTCCACGTCCCGGTGGAGTATGGCGGCGCGCAGCTCACTGTAGCCGACTTGTTTGGGTTTCAGTACATCCGCGCGGGAACGCCCGAATATCTGCGGCTCATCGAGCGAGGTACGCTGCGGACATATGGCCAATATGCGACGCCGCTCTCGGCGTTTTGTTCGGCGCTGCTGTGCACCCTGATGTATCCGCTCTGGTGGTACTTGGGAAAAGCGTTTGCGACCACGAAATACGTCAAAAACATCTGAAGGAGCGGCCCAAATGAAGAAGTCAATCAAGACGCTTTTTGGCGCTCTTTGCCTTGCCTTATGTGCGGTGTCTTTCGCGCCGAAATCAGCTCTTGCTCACGGCGAAAAGGCGCTGGAGCCTTTCATCCGCATGCGGACGATTCAATGGTATGACGTGGCGTGGTCGAAGAGCAAACTCAACGTCAATGAAGAAGTCGCCATCACTGGCAAATTCCACGTCTCAGAAGATTGGCCGCGTGGCGTGGCGAAGCCGGACGCAACCTACCTGAACGTCTCTGCTCCGGGACCGGTCCTGATCCGCACAGAGCGCTATTTGAACGGTCAATCAACCGTCAGTTCGGCTGCACTGCGGCCCGGCGGCGATTATGACTTCAAGATCGTCATGAAGGCGAGAATGCCCGGACGATTTCATCTGCATCCGTTCTTCAACTTGCATGATGCGGGCGCGGTCGTCGGGCCGGGCCAATGGCTCGAGGTCGATGGCGACGCTGCGGCATTCACCAATCAGGTGAAAACGCTGGACGGCAGCGTGATAGACATGGAAACCTACGGGCTCGTGAATGGCGTGGGCTGGCATGCCTTCTGGATCGCCCTGGGTTCTGCGTGGCTTCTGTGGTGGGTAAGACGGCCACTGTTCATCCCGCGCTACAAAATGCTGCATTCCGGCCAGGAGGCGAGCCTCATATCGCCGCTGGATCGCAAAGTCGGAGCAGCCATCATCATTGGCGTTCCGTTGATCGTGTTGGCGGCCAGCATCATGACTGACCGTCAATACCCCAACGCCATACCGCTACAGGCGGCGATGGATCAAATCGACCCTCTTCCTCCGATGATCGACACAGGCATCGTGCAGGTTAAGGTCCAACGCGCCGATTACAATGTGCCTGCGCGCGCGATGATCATGACGACACGGATTCACAACGCCTCTGACCACCCCGTCCAGGTTGGCGAGTTCGCGGTGGCAAATGTGCGCTTCCTCAACCCCGCGGTGGTTAAGCCGCCGCAGGGTGAAGGAGCCGCCTTGACAGCGAGCGAAGGTCTCACGCTCGACTCTGTGGAGCCGATTGCGCCTGGAGAGACGAGAACACTCCACATAACGGCGTCGGATTCGCTTTGGCAGCGCGAGAGGCTCGACGGTCTGATCCGCGATGCGGACACGCGCATGGGAGGCTTACTCTTCCTCTACGACGATGCTGGCAATCGCTATGTCTCCAGCATATCGACCGCGGTCATACCAAAGTTCAACTGACAAATGCGCGGGGTGGGGCAGAGACCACCCTGAGCACCGAGCAATTCAAGGTTAACAAGGAACGCGCAATGAGCATCGCAACGCCAACAGCCTCTACAGCCTCGCCTCGAGGATCCTTCAATCTCCCCTGGTATTTGAGGGATTTGCCAACCTACCTGCTCACCTTCGCCGTGATGACTGTCATCTATGTCGGCTTCAGACTATATCAGGGCGCTTATGGCGTTTCGGCCGGCCTCGATTCTTCCGATTCTGCATTCGACCTCCATTGGATGCGACTCCTATACCTCGAAGGCGCATTCCTGGCGGTCGTATTTCCATCGCTGTGGGGCTATTTGTGGTTCACACGCGATCGCAACCTCGACCAGATTGCGCCAAAGGAGGAGCTGACCCGTTACTTTACGCTAACAATGTGGATCAGCATCTACACTTTTGCCGTCTATTGGGCAGGCAGCTATTTCGCCGAGCAAGACAATTCCTGGCATCAGGTCTCGATCCGCGACACGCCGTTCACAGCCAATCATATCATTGAATTTTATTTCAACTTCCCGTTTTACATCCTGATGGGCGGCTCCGCTTGGCTCTATGCGCGCACGCGTTTGCCGCTTTACGCCAATGGCATTTCCGTTCCGCTGACTCTTGCTGTCGTCGGTCCGATGATGATCTTCGTCAGCGTCGGCTTCAACGAGTGGGGGCACACCTTCTGGTTTCGGGAAGAGTTCTTTGCCGTGCCGATCCATTGGGGTTTCGTTACGGGCGTTTGGTTCGCTCATGGCGTTGGCGGCATTTTGCTCCAGCAAGTGAAGCGCATGATTGAATTGCTCGACCAGATCGAGGACGTGGCCTGACAGGGTCGTCGTAGCCCATGCGAGCGCCCCAACGAACCCCCGGGGGCGCTCGTTCACAAATGTAGCGCGCGCCCGCGTCCGTGTCGGACTCGCGTAGACAAGACAGGGAAGATCAAATGCCTCTCGTGCGCATCGATCTCGTTGAAGGAAAGCCCGGCGAATATGTTCGCGCAATCGGAGACGTGGTCTATCAGACAATGGTCGATGTCCTGAAAGTTCCCCAGGACGACCGCTTCCAGGTGATCGCGGAACATCCGGAGCGGTCGCTGAGAGCCGACGAAAATTACCTTGGCGTCAAGCGCACTAAAGACTGCGTCTTCATTCAGATTACCCTCAATGCCGGGCGCTCGGTCGATCAAAAGAAAGCCTTCTATCGGGCTGTGGCGAACGGGCTCCATTTCCGCGTCGGCGTCAGGACCGAGGACGTCTTCATCAGCCTCGTCGAGGTTCCAAAAGAGAATTGGTCATTCGGAAACGGCGAAGCCCAATATGCCGCGCCCTGATCGCAGCGCTTTGAGCTTGGAGCTTGATCGGACCCGCTATGGAAACGCTGACAATCAAAAGCATCAAAGCAAGACCACTATTGCTCAAATTGGAGCGCCCTATCGTCGCCAGGATCGCGACGCTTTCCGAATGGCCCGTGATCCTGGTCGATCTCTTCACGAACCAGGGAATAGCCGGTCGTAGCTACATCGAGCCCTATGCCCCAAAGGCGATGAAATACATCATTGCCGCTTTGGAGGATTTCGGCGAGCTTCTCCAGGGTCGCCAGGTCGCACCGGCCGAGATATTCGAAATTGCACGCAAATCCCTGCATTTCGTTGGATATCAAGGCTTGAGCATGATCGCCGTTTCCGGCCTCGATATGGCGGCGTGGGATGCGTTGGCGAGGGCCGCCAATCTCCCGTTGTGCGTCCTCCTCGGCGGCACAGTAGGCCCGGTGAAAGCTTATAACAGCAATGGTCTTTGGCTTAGCGATCCCTCGCAATTGGGGGACGAAGCTGCGCAATTGGTCGAAGAGGGAGGGTTCGCCGGGCTCAAGATCCGGCTTGGCCGCGCGACAGCCGAACAGGATCTGCGTGCGATCGAAGCCGTGCGCGCTGCCGTGGGTCCCGGTATTCACCTGATGGCGGACTACAACCAGGGGCTGGATCTGGCTGAAGCCCTCGTGAGATGCCAGTCGATCGACGGCCTGGGCCTTGATTGGATCGAGGAACCCGTCGTCTACGACAACCTTGATGGATACGCGCGCCTTGCTTGCCAGCTGAAGACGCCGCTGCAGCTCGGGGAAAATTTCTACGGCTCCCGGGATTT
Organism: uncultured Alphaproteobacteria bacterium; assembly: GCA_963717565.1. GTDB lineage: Bacteria > Pseudomonadota > Alphaproteobacteria > Rhizobiales > Beijerinckiaceae > Methylocystis. Next base: position 429,354 of record CAVQWJ010000010.1, on the reverse strand, counting down.
GCATCGTGCGATCCAGATGAAGGCATGCGACCTTGTAATGCCGGACTTCATGAGGATCGGAGGCGTGACGGGTTGGCTAAGATCGGCCGCGATCGCAGCGGCGTCGGGCGTCCCCATCTCCACGCACCTGTATCCAGAGGTCGGCGCCCACGTTATGCGGGTTTCGGAAACGGCGCACTGGCTCGAATGGCAGAACTGGGTAAATCCAATCCTGAAACAGCCCTATGAAGTATTCCAAGGGATGTTGCAGATACCCCCTCTGGCTGGAGTTGGTATTGATTGGGACGAGTATGCGGTTGAAAGAAACGCAGCGTAACCTGCGCTGCAAGCCTTGGCCTCTGAATTCCGCTTCTGGAATGCCTGAAATGTACGACCATGGCACTAAGTGTCCGCTTCTGGCGCAAAGGGGACCTCGCCAGTGCATGTGGTTACGGTATGGCTAATAAGGTTGCGGTGAACCTTTTGCATAGGGCGGCGCGCCCAGAGTAGCAATCAGCTGCTCATATATCCAGTCTGCCATGAAATGCAGAGCCTTCATAACGTTTAGATCGGTAATTCGATTTGTAACGTAACGCCGACGTATCGGAGCGATTTAGCTGGATCGAGCTCAGCGAGGGAGCAATCGGGCGGCGTGCCCTTGGACAATGACTTCCGCTTGAGCGATTTTCATTAGAGCGCGTTCGAAAGTGCGCCAATGCTTGCCTTTCGGCTTGGCAACATAGCTGCCGATTCCACCATTATTGCCGAGCCTCCGACGTAGTGTAAACACGCGAGATACAGCGCGATCTCGCGGCATTTGGCGCTGCGATAGGTAACCCAGCTCGTAGGCTCTGCGACATGCGAAGCTATACGCCCCTGGGGGCAAATGTAGCCGAGAGGCTAATCGCCCGGTGCGAGGGCAGATGAACCACCATCGGCGCCCACCGGATTCCTCACCTAAGCAACTTTCAAAATCCACGGAGGCGATTTGGCCGGTACTCCCTGCAATAGACCACCTCAATGTGCCCGTGGTCGATGCGCCAGCCTTTAGCCAGCCTGTCTTAAAGAGGTGAGACAGATCGAGCGTGAGGCTATTCTCTACGGCTGGGCGCCCTCCCCATCGCCCGCTTCCATAGCCGCCCATCCTTCGGGCTTTCTGATTTTTCCTAAATCCAGAGCGAAACTGTGCCACAATTCAAAATAGGTCGGGTGGGCCGTCCCGACCATGAGGGGATAGCCGCAAGCGCCGTTATCAGGCCGGTTGTTGACTTGCTAGGTGACGCATAGGCCGGTTAGCTCCCGCTCATCTCGCAGCGGGCCGCTGGGCTGCCGCTTTTCATTTCGTTTGCGCACGTGAAATTCTTGATGATCGTGGGCGCCAAGACATGCCGATTCAGCCAGCGCACGACCGGGACGCAGACGCCATCACCGATGAGGTTGTGGGCGATGGTGACTCGCCTGGTGATTCCAGACGAATTAAAAAACGGATTAGTCCCTCTCTTATACCATGTTGCGCCAGTTCCTCTGGCTTGTAAGTCGCATGAGTCATGCTGGCTGGATGCTGGACGAGCGTCTCGGCATCCCCCAGACTGACGTCAATTCTGATCAGTAGGTGGACGTCATGAACACCGCAGGATTCAGAGCACCCGGAAAATCGTTCGCGTCTTGACCTTCATGAATCGCGCGCGCGTCGCGAACCCCTGTGTCCTGTTCCTCAACTTTTCACTCCCTCGTCGCGTACTCTCATGCGCACATCAACAATCTCGAATCCCTCCGACGAGGCGATGAGCGGATTAATGTCAAGCTCGTCGAGCCAAGTCGCCGCAGCGACCCACTGCGATAAATCGGCCAGGAGACTCGCGAATTTCAGTATATCGATCGGCGGCGCGCCTCTGAACCCTTCGAACAGCTCCCGCCCCTTCAGCTCCTTGACCATGCGTGCGGCTTCATCCGTGCCGATCGGCGCCAAACGGACGGCGATGTCGTTGAGCGCTTCGACCCAGACCCCGCCGAGACCGGCGAGGACGATCGATCCGAATGAAGGATCGCGCCGACCGCCGATCATGAGTTCGAGTCCCGGCTGCGCCTGCCGCTGCAAGAGCGCGGGCCCCAACCCCAGCCGCTGCTCGAAGTCGAGAAAGGCGCGCATCACGGAATTGCGATCATCCAAGCCGATGCGCACGGCGCCCTTGTCGCTCTTATGCGTCAGGCCAGGACGTTCGGCTTTCAGGACGACGGGGAAACCCATCTGTTCGGCTTTGGCCGCCGCTTCTTCCGCGCTCGCGACGACCGTAACAGCCGCGACGGGAAAGCCCGCCTGTGCAAGCAAGGAAAAGGCCTTCGTCGCCGGGACCCAGCCGTCCGCGTCGCAGTCGCGCGGCGCCGGGATCGGAGCCATGGCGCTTTTTGGCGGCGCAACCATTCTCGGCGCCTTCGTGGCGGCGAGCGACGCCGCAGCGCCCGCGGGCCAAAGATGACATGGTACGCCCGCCGCGAGCAGCTGCGCGCGGTTGCCGTCCGCACTCTTTGGCGCGACCCAGCAGACGTGAAGCGGCTTGGTCGATCCCGCGTCACGGGCCCTTCTCAATGCGTCGATGATCGCCCCGCCAACTTCCGGCATGAGCGCGGAGCGTTGCAGCAGCACCGGAACGACGGCGTCGATTTCGTCGCTCTGCATCAGCAGGTCGACCGCCGCGCCATACATTTGCGCGAAGCGCCCCCAGTCGGTCGTGACGTCAATCGGATTGGTGGCGGAACCGTGCGGCGGCAGCGTCGCGGCGATCTTCTCCTGGAGCAGCGCCGACAGCGCGGGAACGGCGAGCCCCTTCGCTTCCAGAAGATCGGTGAGCTCGACGCCCGTGCCTCCCGAATTGGTGATGATCGCCACATTCCTCCCACGCAAGGGCGGCTGGCGATCGAGCGACGCCGCCACGTCGAGAAGCAATAGCCCATCTTCGACGACATGGGCGCCCGCCTGGCGCAGGGCCGCGTCGACGACCGCGGCGTCGCTCGACAGCGCCGCCGTATGGCTCGCGGCCGCGCGCTGCGCGGCGGGATGGCGGCCCGTCTTCAGCGCGACGACAGGCTTTGTTGGCGTAATAGCCGAGATCGTTTCGAATAGCCGTCGCCCGTCGCCGATCGACTCCAGGAGCAGCGCGATGACGCGGGTCTGCGGATCGACGCCGAGACAGGCCAGAACATCTGCTTCGTCGACATCGGCCTTGTTTCCGAGCGCCACGATTTTCGAAAAGCCCATGCCCTCGTCCATCGATCGCGCGAAAGCCGCCATTCCATAGGCGCCGCTTTGCGTGATCAGCGATACGCCGCCCAATTTGGGAAGGCCGATGGAGAGCGAAGCGTTGAGGCCCCACTGCGTGCTGATGACGCCGAAGCAATTCGGCCCCACAAGCCGCACGCCGCGCGCCTTCGCCCTTTCGACGACTCTTCGCTGCAATTCGGCGCCATCGGCGCCGATCTCCGCGAAACCGCCGCTGATCACGACGGCGACGGGAACCTTCGCGTCGCCGCAATCGTCGACGACGGCGAGAAGCGTCGCCGGCGGCGTGACGACAACGGCAAGATCGATCGGCAGAGGCGCGGCGGCGAGACTGGGAAAGGCTGGAACGCCCATGAGTGTCGTCGCGCGGGGATGGACCGCGATAACGTCGCCCACAAAGCCCGCCTCGGGCGACGTGAGATTGCGCAAGAACAGCGCGCCCGCTTTTCCGGGCGTCTCCGACGCGCCGACGATGGCGACGCGTCGCGGATTGAACAGGGCGTCGTTCCAGGCGCTCATGAACCCTCCGCGACGGATGTGAACAACGCCGGCGCGCCGCCGGTATGCAGGAAGAGAACGTCTTCGAAGCCAGCGTAATCGCCGCGCGCGCACAAGGCGCGATATCCGGCCATCGCTTTTCCGGTATAGACGGGATCGAGGAAGATCGCCTCGGCGCGCGCCGTCGCCTCGATCGCCTGCCGCCCTTCCGCCGAAGGGACGCCATAGCCGCCACCGATGAAGCCGTCGTAGACGCAAAACGCGACGCGATCGAGATCGACGCGGCTTTCGATGAGCTCCGCCGCCGCCGCCGCCAGCATGCGCGCCCGCTCGACGGCCTCCGAGGCTGGGCGGCTTACTGTAAAGGCGTCGATCCGCCAGGGAGCGGCGAAGAGGGCCGAGCCCAACAACCACCCTGCGAGCGTCGCGGCGCCGCCGACGGCCAGGACGACGCAGCGCGGCGTGACGCCCAGAGCCGCGCATTGCGTCAGGGTCTCGCGCACGGCGCGCGCATGGGCGAGCGCGGCGAGCGGACAAGCGCCGCCGCGCGGGATCACATAGGGCTGGCCTCCTTCCGCGCTGACAGCGCGCGCCGCCTCTTCCAGTCCGGCGTCAACCGAAGCGCGGTCCGCATCGCCGGTGAAGCGAATGGCGGCGCCGAGGATCACAGCGAGGCGGTGATTGCCTTCCGCGCAGCGAGGCGGCGCGCCCCAATAGACGCCGACGCAGGAAAGTCCCTCCAGCGCTGCGACCGCCGCGGCGGCGCGCACGTGATTGGAGAGGGTCCCGGCCCCCGTCACCAGCGTGTCGGCGCCGCTTCTCACCGCGTCCGCGACGATGAGATCGAGCGCCCGCACCTTATTGCCGCCAAAGGCCGCCGGAATAAGATCGTCGCGCTTGAACCAAAGTCGCGGGCCGCCGAGAGAAGTCGACAGGCGTGGAGCCGCATGCAGCGGCGTCGGCTCGGTTACAAGCGACAGCCGAGGCAAGGCGTCCAATCGCTCACACACTTGCGTCATGGCGAGTCTCGCGCTGAAAGCAGAGCGTCGACCAAGGCGAGGCACTGGCCGATCTGCGCGGCGGGATCGAGCAGCCGCGCGATCTCGTCTTCGGCAAGATGCATTCGAATAAGTTCATCGCGCGCGACGGCGTCGGCAAAGGCCACTCCCTGCTGGCGCGCCGCAGCGGCGAGCGACAAGATGCGTCGATGCGCCGCCGCCTTGCCGATCCGTCGGGCGAGCGCAAGCATGACGCCCTCCGAGAGGGCGAAACCGCCATTCGCCATCAGATTGCCGCGCATTCGCTTGGCGTCGACTTCGAGATTTTCCAGCAATGGGGCGAGCAGGGATAGCGCTTTGCCGGCCGCCATGGTCAATTCCGGTATTGCGTGCCATTCAACTTTCCAGGAGCGCCCATCGCGCTCGTGATCGTGCACGAGGCTTTCGAGAAGGAGGCTCGCATTGGCGCGCACGACGCGGGCCAATGCGCCCAGATGTTCCGCCGTCTCGGGATTGCGCTTGTGCGGCATCGTGATGCTGCCGACGCCATGGAGGAGCGACGCCTCGCGCAATTCGGCTATTTCGTCGCGCTGGAGATTGTAGATTTCGTGGCCGATGCGATCCGCCGTGGCGGCGATCAGCGCGAGGAGTTGAGCCCATTCGGCGTAGCGATCGCGGCTCGCCGTCCAGGACGTCTCCGGCGCCCGGAGGCCGAAGCGCGCGAAGAAGCGCCGCTGCAGGGCGAGCGCTTGCGGCCCCAAGGCCGAGAGACTGCCGACGCCGCCGCAAAGCTGACCGACATCCATGCGCGCCGCCGTCTCAAGGATGCGGCCGCGATGGCGGTAGAGCTCGCCCAGCCAGCTTGCGGCCTTGAAGCCGAAAGTGATCGGCAGACCTTGCTGCCCATGCGTCCGGCCCGCCATTATGGTGTCACGATGACGCCGGCACAATTTTTCACAGGCCGTGATCGCCCGCTCGAGGTCGGCGGTCAAAAGCCGCCGCGCGTCGCGCAAAGCGAGCATGAGCCAGGTGTCAGCGATATCCTGCACGGTGGCCCCGAAATAGAACCACTCTCTTCCCGAAGCGGCGCAGCGGCGCCCGACGGCGGAGATCAGCCCGGCCGTCGAATGGGCGGTCGCTTCGTAGCCGGCTCGACACTCCGCGAGAAAGGCGTCGTCCACATCGAGCGAAGCGCAAGTCGTTCGAATGTCCTGCGCGGCTTCCTGCGGAATTAGGCCATACTCGGCTTGCAGCTCCGCGAGGACGACGAGGAGTTCGATCCATTTCCGCGTGCGCGGCGCGTCGTCGAAGAGCGCCTGCATCTCTGCGGTCGTCCAGGCGCCGCAATAGATTTTGGAGCCGAAGGACCAGCCCGTCATGCCCGCCCCTCCACGAAGACGCGCGCCTCGGCGAAGAGCGCGTCGATCGCCGCCTTGCGCCGCGCGCGCAGCTTAGCGATTTCTTCGCGCCTCTCGCGGGCCGTCGCGCCCAGCTCGCCGGCCATCGCCGCGACTTCTTCGGGGGCTGCGCATCCAAACCCCGTTCGCGCCGCGACGCAGCTCGTGGGATCAAGGGCGGAATTTAGAATCGCAGCCGATGTCGCGCCCTCCAAGTCGACGCCCGCATGCCGCAAAGCCGCGACCAGCTCTTCCGGTAGAGCGCCGGCCAGAGAACGCCCCTGCGCCTCCAGCTGCGTGACAAGCCGGCCGACGGCGCCATGGGCGCGTCGATAATCAATCCCCGTTTCCGCAGTCAGCCGCTCCGCGAGATCGCTGGCGCAGACCGAGCGATCCGCCAGCGCCTGCGCCGCGCGCGCCGGCGAAAATGAGAGGCCGTCGAGACATTCGGCGACGAGCAAAGCGGCGTTTGCGGCGGCCGTCAGAGCATCGGGCGCGGCGTCGTAGACATAGAGGCGATTATCCATCTGGCCCGACGGCGTGCGGCCTGTCGCGCTGACGCCGGCCTGGGCGCCGATCAGGCGATTTGCGATCGCGCGCACAAAGGCGAGCGCGAAAGGGTTACGCTTCTGCGGCATGATCTTGCTCGCCCGAGAATGCTGATCGGCGAGTCGCACGAAGCCGAACTCCGCGCTGGCGAAGATGATCAGATCCTCAGCGAGGCGGCTCAGATTGATCGCCGCCGCCGAAGCGATCGCGCAGGCTTCGATCGCAAGGTCGTGCATCCACATGGCGTCGCGCGCGTGCCGCACCGGCCCGGCGAACCCCAGACGCGTCGCCAGCCGCCATCGATCCTGCGGCAGGGTCGAGCCATTGGAGCTGCCGATTCCGGCGGGACATTGATCCGCGCGCGCATAGAGGGCGAGCGCCCGTTCGACGTCGCGCAGCATCGGCCAGGCGAAGCTTTGCAGATAATGCCCGAATGTCGTCGGCTGCGCGGCCTGCAGATAAGTGTAATCGGGCATCAGACTGTTCTTGTGGCGGTCGGATAACGCGCTCAGCGCATCGACCGCGGCCGTGAGCGCGTCGCAAAGATCGCAGAGCGCGTCGCAGAGTTTCAGATGATAGGCCGTCGTCAAGGCTTCGCGTCTCGCCCGCGCGACGCCGAGCCAGCCGACGGCCGGCGTCCTTTGCGCGAGCCACGCCTCGCGATTGGTGTAAAGGTCGCCAAATTCTGCGCGCGGCTCGAAATCGGCCGCGCGCTGCAATTCCATGAGCGCGCCCATGAGTTCGCGCCCGGCGGCTTGCGGAATGACGGCCGCCTCGGCAAGGCAGAGCGTATGGGCGAGATCCACCCAGCCGACCATCTCGGCGAGGCCGCGCTGCGCCGCGAGCTCCTCGCCGAAGGCCAGATCGACGAGGCGCGTCGAAGGCGGCTCTGAAAGGCGCTCGCCCAGTTCCAGAACTTCGGCGCGTCGGTCCTCTGTCATCTCTCGCTCGTCGTCGCTTTTGCCGGCGCGCCGTTTTCGACGCGCGAAGGGTCCCACACGCCGGCAGCGCGCGACTGTTCGGCGACCGCCGCGAAAGTCTCGAAGCGCAGGCCGCAGCGCAAAGCCTCGAGCGCGAGACATTCTTGCGGCGGAATGTTGCCGAGGCTCACATTGGCGCCGAAGCGGCAGACCAGATAGGCCTGCTGGGGGCGCAGCGGCGCCTCCCAGATCACGCGCACGGCGGCGTCGCCGAGAAGCCGCGTCATCTCGTCGAGAAAGGAGGCGCGAATGTCGCCAGCGCGATCGTAAATCCCGACGCCTTGCCCGCTCTCGCGTCCCTCGACGATCACCCAGGCGGCGCCCCAGTCGAGATCGCGCAAAACCTGCGCGGCGAGGTCCTCGGCCTCGGGCTGCCGCTCGGGGTCCTTGCGCCCGACTTCCGTGATCGGCTGCAAACCGGCGTTTCTCGCACAATCGATCATGCGGCGGCGGCGCTCGCCGGGCAAATCGATCGTGCCCTCGGATATTTCCGCCGCGCCGAAACCAAGCTCGGCCGCGCGGGTCATGAAGACCCGGCAATGCTCCTGCACCACGGCGGCCTCGAGCAATGTCCCGCCCGGATAGGAGAGAATGTCCCAATCCCTGAGCAGTGCGAGCTTCGCTTCGAGCGCGGCGCGCGGCATCAGCGCCGTCGTGCCGAAGCCGAATTTCCAGTGATCGACATGTTGGCCGGCGAGATCGAGAATGTCGCGCATTGAGGTGAGGCCGAGGCCGGTGTCGATCACCATGGTCACGCCGGCGGCTCGCGGCCGGCGCAGCCGTCGATTGACGATAGCGTCAAGCGACCAGACGCCTTGCCACGCCGAGTCGGGACCGCTCATGAGCCGGCCTCCCCTGACCGAGAGAGGGCGCGAAGCGCCCGTTCGACCATCGGCAGATCGGCGCCCCAGGGCACGATCATCATCTCGCCGTCGCGTTCAATGTCGAATTCGAGCAGACAGCATTTGAGGATCGTCGGCTCGCGGCGACGGCCGGCGATGACGCGCGGGCACATTTCGATGCGGCGCGGCTCGTCGCCGTAATAGTGACGATGAAACTGCAGGCTTCGCTCGCAGCCGATGAGCGTCCAGTCCTCACGCGTCGGCGGCCGCTCGTCGAGGTAATGGACGGGGGCGCCGAGATCGTCGAGCCCTCCCGAGCGGCACGGGGCGAGAAAGGCCGGCGGCCGCGCGCCCAGCACGAGAGATTTGAGGTCGATGCGCTCGAGAAGCGGGACGATCGGCGGCAGGTCGGCATAGCTCAGCACATGCGTCACGAGATCGAAGAGCTTCGGCGGCTCCGGCGGCGCGACCTCGACGACCTTAACGATCAATGGCCGCGGGCAGTGAATGAAATTGACGTGGTCAAATTTCCCTTCGCAGATCAGGGTGCGGTCGGGGCCGACATCGTATTTCCGCGCTAGCGCCGCCAGCGCCGAACGATTGCCGCAATCCGTCTGCGGGTCCTTGATGTAGACGCAGTCGTCTGGGAGCGCGAGCGCTTCGACGGAGTCGATCGGCGAGAACAGCGGCGCGCGATCGCGCGCCGTCACGGCGACGACGGCATATTGAGCCTGCGGGCCGCGAAGGACGATGAACTCGGTCCGGCGATAGGCTTCGCGCCCGAGGAGCTGCGCGACGATCGCCGCTTCCGTCATCTCGCCGGCGTAAGGCTGCACGCTCACGCCGCGATAGGGCAGCGGCGTGAGATTGCGTGTTCCTCGAAGCTTTGGTTTGACGACAGGCGTCATGGCGCGAGCTCCACCGCGACGTCGAAGCGTCGCTCCATGTCGATCGGCCGGATTTCCTTTTCGTGTATGCGCATCGGATCGAGCTTGCGGATGATCTCGACAACCGCCGGCGTCGGCCCCGCAATGACCGCGAGGCGCTCGGCGAAGGCAAGGGGGAAGCCGGTATTCTCCTGGACCTCCTCCGCGGTCGTGTCGGGATAGAGCGCGACAAGCCGCAGGCGGCCATCGGCGTTGAAATCGAACAGGCCCAGCTCCGTCACCAGAAACTGCGGGCCGGCGCCGCGATGGCCATATTCGCCGCGTGATTTTCCAGCGCCGTCCCGGTGTCCGAGATTGGTGACGAAGTCGCAAGCCTCGACCAGCCGGAAGCGCCGCCGTCCCTTTGCGTCCAGTTCGGCGCGATGCGCCGGCGTCCACAGCGTGACGCGCTGCGCGTCGCAGGAGAGATTGCCGCCGCCGCCGCCGCCCGGCAGCTTCATCGCCATGCGCGGCGCGCCGAGCGCCGTGACATTGCAATTTCCCCACCGGTCGATCTGCAGGCCCGACAGAAACATCCGCCCCATGCGCCCCGCCGCCGCGAGATCGAACAATTCCTCGATATCGAGCGAGGCCGCCGCGCCTCGGTTCATCGCCCAGTCATTGGTCGTTGGCGTAAGGAAAGGCGGGGCAGGGTCGAGGCCATAAGTCGCGCCAGCGATGAGCGCCATGCGCGGCGCATGCGTACGCTTCGCCACATGCATGGCGAGCTGCGCCAGCGGCGATCCAAAGCCGTGGAAGACGAGCTCGCCATCGCCAATGGTGCGCGCAAGCGCCGCGACCATCATTTCGCCGAGCGTGCAGCTTGCGATCATGCCGGCGTCTCGTCGAGATAGAGCTTCATCCATGCGTCGTCTCCATCGACCCAGGAGGCGAGGCGCGCGCGCGTGGCGTCGGCGTCGATGCGCGCAAGATAAGCCTCATGCGTGAGCGCGCCATGGACGAAAACGTCGAGATAGTTGGTTTTGAAAGCATCGGCGCCTGCGCGCGCCGCGGCGTGGTAAAGCGCCGTGTGCCGGCGGTCGTAAGCGTAGAACGGATAGCAGGCGGTCGGGTGCGCGCCCATCGGGACTTCGCTCACCGCCGTCACATAGAAATAGGGAATGAGCGCGCCGCGCAGCGCGCCGAGCGCCTCAGTCGACACGATCTGTTCGACCGTCGCCAGCACCACCCGCGACGCTTTGGCGAAGAGCAGATCGGCGACGGGCGGCCCCTGAATGAGGAGGTTGCCTTTCTCGTCGCCATATTGCGCATGGATCAGCGCGACGTCGGGCTCCAGCGCCGGAACGAGCAGCAGTTCCTCCCCCGTAAAGGGACAGGTCATTGTCTTGTATTCCGGGTGCAGCGTCGTGAAGCTCGTGCCGCGCACCGAGCGCATCGGCATGAACGGCAGCCCCTGGATCGCCGCGCGCAATTGCTGCACCAGCGTGTAGCAGCAACTGTCATTGGCTTCGACCGCGCCCGACTCGAGGGCGCGGCGGTAATTGGGGGCGAGGCCGAAATCCTGCTCGAAGCCCACATAGCTTTCCGCCGAGCGCGCCAGCGCGCCGCCTGCGCAGAGCAAGTCGATGTCCACGCCATGCGCCGAGCCGACGACGGTGAGGCCGCTCACGCCGTTGCGCAGCAACGCGCGCAGCAGCGCCATCGGCTCGCGCGAGGACAGCCCGCCGCCGACCGCGACCACGGCGCCCTTCGGCGTCATGGCGGCGAGTTCGTCGAGGCTTCGGCGTTTGTCGGGGTCGGTGTAAATCGGGCGCGGCTGCGATTTCATCAGACGCTCCCCACCCGGCGTCCGAGGATCATGTCCGCCGCCTTTTCGGCGATCATGATGACCGGCGCATTGGTGTTGCCGGACACGATGGCCGGCATGATCGAGGCGTCGACGATCCGCAGCCCGTCGACGCCGCGAACGCGAAGGTCCGGGTCGACGACCGCCATGTCGTCGCCGCCCATTTTGCAGGTTCCAGCGGGATGCCAGGTCGTCGATGCGGTGCGGCGGATGAAGAACGTGATCTCTTCATCGCTTCTTGCAGCCATGCCCGGCGCGATCTCCGCGCCGCGGATATCGTCGAAGGCCTTGGCGTAAAGCAGACGCAGATTACATCGCACCCCCGCGATCGCTAAGCGCACATCGGCGGGATCACTGAGATAATTGAAATCGATGCGCGGAGGATCGAGCGGGTCGGGCGACGCCAGCGATACGGCGCCGCGGCTGCGCGGGCGATTGATATAGGCCGTGAAGGTCAGGCCATGCCTGCCCGTCGGCCCGGCTTCGGGATAGTCGGGCGCAAGCTGAGCGAGGAAAAAGAGTTGCAGTTCGGGCCGCGCTTCCTCGAGCCTCACAAAGGCGCCGGCCTCGAGAAAATTGGAGGCTAAGGGGCCGCTGCGATCGGCTTCATAGCGCCGACGAGCGGCCTGCTTCTCGGTTTCATCGAGACCGCCAAAGGTCAGCGGCTGCGTGATCTCGCATCTGACGCGGGTGTGCAGATGGTCGTAAAGATTCTTGCCCACGCCAGGCGCATTGACGCGGACGGCTAACCCCATTCCTTCGAGCTCGGCTTTCGGACCGACTCCCGAAAGCATCAGCAACTGCGGCGAGCGCAGCGCGCCCGCGCATAGAATGACCTCGCGCTCCGCCTGCGCGGCTTCGAACCCGCCCAGCCGGATATAATCCACGCCGACGGCGCGACGGGCCTCGAAACGCAGCCGCGTCACGCGCGCATGCGTCTCAACGCTCAGATTGGCGCGACGCCGCGCCGGCGCGAGGAAGGCTTCGGCGGCGCTGCACCGCACGCCGCCGGCGATCGTCGCCTGCAAGGGGCCGCAGCCTTCCTGCGTCTCGCCGTTGAAGTCGGGATTGAAGGGGAGGCCGATTTCGCGCCCCGCAGCGAAATAGCGTTCGACGAGGGCGTTCGGCGCGTGGCTCGTGACGATGAGCGGCCCGTCGCTCCTGTGAAAGCGGTCCGAAAAATTTCTGTTTCCCTCGGAGCGGCGAAAATAGGGCAGCACTTCGTCATAAGACCAACCCTTGGCGCCCATCGCCGCCCATTCGTCATAGTCGGCGCGATTGCCGCGGATGTAGATCATGTAATTAATGGCGCTCGAGCCACCGAGCGCGCGCCCCTGCGGGACAAAGAGTCGCCGCTGGTTCAGATGCGCCTGCGGAGGGGTTCGATCTCCCCAATCGAAGACGCTGTCCTGCAGGCTTCCATAAAGCGCAGGCGTTCGAATCGACGGGAGCGTCGCCTTCGCCGCCGGCTTCGAGCAGCAGCACTTTGCAATCAGGGTCTTCGCTCAGCCTGTTCGCGAGAACGCATCCCGCCGATCCCGCGCCCACGATAATGTAGTCGAATGCCCTTGCGCCCATCGTTCAGGCTGATCCATCAACGGCGGAACATTCCGGCGTCCCGGCGCCCGTCGGCGCGCAACAAAGGCAGCCTGAGCCATGGGCGCCCTCCCATGGATGTTTTTCGATCTGTTGCAGATCGGGGCGTGCGCGCCGCCCGTTGCATTTGGAGCAGACCCACTCGCCGGGCATGCGGCAGCCCTCAAGGACGAGCGTCCGCGCGACATGGCCGCAATCGGGACAGGAGACGACAAAGACAGGCACGTTCAGCGCCTCCGGCGAGAGCAGGGCTGGCGCGGGAGAATCCGCGCGCCAGCGTTATTGCTGGTCACTCGGCCGCGATCGACTGTCCCGCCTGTTCGCGCACGAGTCGGACGCCTTCCACCAGCGCATGGAGCTTGTCCTGCGCGATGTAGCGTTGCAGCAGAATGAGTCCGCAGTCCGTGGTGACGCCGAGCCGGTCGGCCGGGATGACCTTGAGCAGAGCGTTGATCCGATCGGCGACCTGCGTCGCGGTTTCGGTGATCGTGCTCTTCACATCGATAACGCCTGCCCAGAAATCGACGTTGTCGGGGAGCGGGAACTCTTTGAAGGCGTCGAGGCCGGACATGTCGTCGACCCGACGCCCGCAGTTTTCAAGATTGAGCACGTTGATCTTGGCTTCATAGGCCTTGGGCACGATCGCGCGCGTGGCCGCCGGCGCCTTGGCGTTGTCCTTTCTTTTCGTCAGGTCGTAGACTTCGCCGGGCTTCCCCGTTTCATCGGGATAATAGGCGGGCGTGCCGCCCCAATTGCCCCAGCACACATGAACGACGATGCGCGCGTTCTTGACGCCCTCGACCGCGGTATTGAACGCCTCGATCGCCCAATCCTCGAAGAAATAGGGCCAGGTGAACTCGTCCAGCTGAATGAAGTCCACGCCCAAAGCGTCGACCTCGCGAATATCCTCGTTCATCGCCTTGGCGATCGCCAGCGCGCGGTCGCGCGAACTTTTGTAGAAAAGGTCGTTTGTGCACTGCGCCAAAACCTGGACGCCCGTATATTGCACCTTGGTCGGCTTGCTGGTCGCGCGCTTCAAGGCGCGCGCCTGTTCGACCATGATCGAACCGCGCCGCTTGATCTCCTGCTCGACAGTGCCGGTGTGGAGACGGCTGTAGATCGGAAATCCGAGATGGCCCCCCCGCAAGTTATATCCGAGGCGCCGGAAATAGTGGTAAACCGCTGTATCCGCGTAATTGTCGCCATGGACGCGACCGTCGGAGATAATATCCAGCCCAGCGCGTTCCTGATCGCGCGCAATCGCTTCGACGGCGTCCTCCAGAGCTTCTCGACTGATTGAATCCGGTGGATCGCGGTCCCCCTCGAATTGCCTCGCAAAGGAAGCATCCCACCAGCGGGGATTAGGGTAATTGCCGACCATGCTCGTCGGAATGAGAACATTCTGGCCTGCGATCTTCACTTTTCCCCTCCCTCTGTTTTTGTCAGTTGTCAATCCACTGCGCCAACTCTGTCCATGCAACCATCCAAAGCGCGCCTTGTTTTGAAATTAGCTCTACGGCGATGCCGCAATACGGGGCTTTTGCGCTGTAACGATCGAGTTTGTCTCTCAAGTTCGAGGCAAAGAATCTTCGTCAATTTACCCGTAGCCCGGGCGATGCGGTTGGCGAGCGCGCAAGCAGAGACTAGGCAAGTGCTGTTGATGCCGTTCTGTTGCAGTTTGGCGCGTGACAGTTTCACTATTGGGATTTAGCATCAAGTAGAACACGACGAATTGCAACTAAGTAACAATACGGAGGCCGGCCGCGGCTGAAGCCCCCGACGGACGCCATCATCTGCAAGTCGCTCTGCACTTCTCAAACCGACGGCCGGGTCGAATCAACCTTTTGGGAGTAAGAGCGTATGCAAAAGCAGCTTGGCGCCTTGTCGATCTCGCAATGGCGGGAAAAAATCGAGGAGGCGCTCGCGCATCCCGAAGCCATCAGCCCGATCCGCAACATTCGCGACCAAGACCCCCGCCCCTTCGACGCCATTTTCATCGGAGGCGGCGCCGCGGGCCGGTTCGGAGCCGCCTACATGCGCGCATTGGGAGGCCGGCCTTTGATCATCGAACGCTGGCCGTTTCTGGGCGGGTCATGTCCACACAACGCCTGCGTTCCGCATCATTTGTTTTCCGATTGCGCTGCGGAGCTGATGCTGGCCCGCGCATTTTCAGGGGAACTCTGGTTTCCTGATCTAAAGGGAAAGATGACGAGCATAAAGGAAGTCGTCGAGCTCTTCCGCAGAGGGCGCACTGGCCCGCATGCGGTAATGAACTTCCAGAGTAAGGAGCAACTCGACATCGAGTTTCTGCTGAATGCCGCCGCCCGCATTCTCGACGCGGGCGCTGTCGAGGCTGCGGGCGAGATTTTCAAAACGCGCGCGCTCGTTCTCGCTTCAGGAGCCGAAGCCGAGACATTGGACGTTCCGGGCGCCGGCCTTGCCGGTGTGCATACATATGCGAGCCTCGTCGAGACGCTGGACCAGGAGCCCGGAGGGACGATCGTGGTGATCGGCGGGGGCAAGACCGCCATTGAGTATGGATGTTTCTTCAATGCGACGGGACGGCGCGTGGCAATGCTTGTCCGTCACCGCGCGCTCGACATGATCGCCGATGGCGAGACGAGGGGTTACGCTCTCGATCGTATGCGCGAGCAGGGCGTCGAGATCCTCGAAAGAGCTGAAGTGACAAGGATTGTTGGGGATGCTCTCGGGCGTGCGGCTCGCGTGATCGCCGAGACGGAAGCAGGCCGCATAGAGATAGAGACCGATTTCGTCTTCTGCGCTCTCGGAGAAAGGCCCCGCTCCGGCATGGCCGCCGACGTCCTTGGCGTCGAGGTCGACGCCAAAGGGGCGATCATCGTGGACCCGACGCTTCAGACTTCCGTTCCATGCGTCTACGCGGTTGGCGATCTGATCGGCGCGCCGATGGAGATGTTCAAGGCGCGTAAAAGCGGCGCCTATGCCGCTCGGGCGATCATGGGCGAGACCGTGAGCTACAGCCCAAAGGACTGGCCCGATTTCGTTCACACTCATTATGAGATTAGCTGGCTCGGTCTAGGAGAAGAAGCGGCGCGCGCGCGCTACAAGAATGTCGTCGTTTTGAAACTGCCGCCCGATACTCCTGACGGGCTGAACATTGGCCTGCCCGCGGGCGACCGCGTGATGCTTTACGCGATGGCGCGCCCGCACATGTCTGGATTCCAGAAACTGATTATTGATGGCGAGACGCGACGGATCATTGGAGCGCATCACGTGGGGTATGGAGCCAAAGACGCGTTTCAGTATCTCAACGCACTTGTCAAACGGGGACTCACCATCGACGAACTTGGCGATCTCGATGAGTTGTTCCTCAATCCGACCTATTTCATCCAATTGGCGCGGCTCAGAGCGGGCCAGAGCAACCTCACGAGCATGTAGCCGGCGACCACATGACTGGACGTGTTTTTGGAAAGACGATTATCGTGACGGGCGGCGCTGGCGGCCTCGGCCACGCGATCTCGCGCTTGCTGGCGGCGGAAGGCGCTGCTGTTGGCGTCATTGACGTCGATGGCGAGGGCGCTGAGGGCGTCGCGCAGTCGTTGACGAGAGATGGCGCACGCTCGATCGGATTAAGCGCCGACGTTTCGGACTGGCGCGGGATATCGAGCGCCGCGCGGCAGATTGAGAAGAAGCTCGGAGACATCGACGGATTGGTCAACAACGCCGGTCTTGCCGCGCTTGGCTCCGTTCATGACGCCGATGAAGAGTCCTGGCGGCGGATCATGAACGTCAATGTCTGTGGCGTCGTTTTGGCTTCCAAGGCGGTGTTGCCCGGCATGATGGAGCGGCGTCGCGGCGTGATACTCAACATTGCGTCGATCGCAGGCCTGGTCGGCATCCAAAACATGGCGGCCTATTGCGCGTCAAAAGGCGCCGTTCTCAGTCTGACGCGTCAGATGGCCGTCGACTACGCGCCCTACAAAATACGAGTTAATGCGATTTCTCCCGGAACGATCGGTTCGACCGAGATGGGCCAGCGCCTGCTTAGCGGCGACGCTTCCCCTGAAGCCCGGTCACGCCGTCTGGCAAGGTATCCCATGGGTCGATATGCGACGGCGGACGAGATCGCCCAGGCGGCGCTCTTCATGCTGAGTGACGAGGCTGAATTTGCGACTGGAAGCAATCTGACCCTGGACGGCGGCCTCACGGCAGTCTGATTTGCTTCGAACTCAAGTGGAATTTCCCAAGTTCGAGATGTCTTCGAGCGTATCGAACCCAGCGCCCAGTCCCGCGCCGGGAAGTTGTTGTAGAGAAGCGCTCCGCCGCCGTTCTCTGGCGGCAGCGGCCAGGCGCGACGCGGTCCGAAGTTGGGAAAACCGGATGCAGCGCTCCGTCCTTGTGCGGGCAGCGCAGCCGCCAACCGGACTACGAAATCCGAAAGAAGCCTCTAAGTGTTGAAGAGCCCTCCAAGCGCCGGAAACGAGGTTGGCTTCCAAACGCAACCGACTAGTTCTCCGGTCCCACCGCAAGCATTCATCTGCCAATGCATGCGAAAGACTCCCCGGAAACTATTTGGCCAATATAAACGCGCGCTCGATCGCGCGGTGGCCGGCGTCGCTGGGATGCACCTCGAATTTATCTGCGCCCGGGCGATTGATGAGGAGAAGCGCGCGTTGGTCGCCGAGGAACTGTGAGTATACGTCAGCGACCTTCACATTACCGGGACAAAGGCTGACGTTGAGCGCGTCCACGACCTTTTGCAGGGCGCCATTGAATTCCCCGACGACGAGCTTGATTGGAATTGGGAAGCTTCTGGATGTCGTACAGATTGCCGATATAGATCCTGATATTTGTGAGGGTGCAAAGCTGCGTCAGGCTGGCTGATAGGTTTGACGCAAAGGTACTGATTTTGAGCTTAATCGCGTCATTATCCGTCGGATTTGGCAGCGTGAGCAACTCCAGAAGATCATTGCCGCCAATCGTCATGACGACGACCCTCGAAGGCGCCTTCGAAACGACGCCGGCCGGAGGTTGCGCCAAAAACCCTGACTTAGCGGCAAGCGGCGCCTCGAAATTCAGAAGCTCGCCGCTTGTCGCGCCCGGCATCGCGGCATTTGCAAAGCTCGTGTTGGCGACTCTGTCGTAGACCCCGTCCCTATAAAGAAGATAGGCGTATCCTTGCGTGACAGGAAACGCGCCATAACCTGCAGTTAAGCTGTCGCCCAGCGCTAGAAAATGGGTGTTGTCATTCAAAATCCACGGCGCTTGCAGGCGCCGTGGAGTGTCTTTCAGTAGAGCATTTTGAGCTAGTGCAGAAGAATAGTAGAAGAGAGTGGCGGCGATCCCTATAATTAGTGAAATTCGCAAATTCATGATTGTTCTCCGATCATTAGAATTTCGCAGTAATTTGACCGCGCCTGCACGATCTTCATCAAGCAGAACTGGCTAATCATCAGGTTGCTCGGTGGCGCCGTCTAGGATAATTGCGACCTTTGCAAAGCCACATTTGTTCGCATTTTGCAGAAGCGTTGCTACTGAGGCTGAGGGGGCTCGAAAGCGAGTCGCTGCTTGAACTTTACCGGCAAGCGACCGTGACGTAACCTCAGCTTTTAAACTGTAAGTTTTGAGGCTTTCTCATGAGACTGGTTTCAAAAAACGTCGCGACGTTTCGCGAACAAATTTGCCGCCATCTGTTCAAGCTGGACTTCAAGCCTCATGAAAGCAGCGACTTCTCAGCCGCGATAGAACCTTTCCTCGACGCTCCAGAAGGGATGTGCATTCGCTTGGGGCTCTCCCCTGGCACGATATACCGGGACCGCGAATTAGCGCGGGACGGCGTCGACTCGCTGACGCTGATAATCTTCGAACGCGGCTCAGGACATGTCGAACACATGGGACAGGAAGCGGATATCCCCCAAGGGGGCGTCACGCTGTTGCGAAATTGTGAGCCGGGGCGGCTGAGTTCGCCTCGCGCGCGAAGCGTCATTGGCGTAGTTCTGCCGCCAGACACGCTGCTCAAGTCCGGCGCGATCCCCGATCGCTTGCTTGCGCAGCGATGGGCGGACACACCAACATTGAAGCTGTTGCGCTCATATCTAGCCTGCATCGCCAGGATTGAGCCTTCTCCTGATGTCGCTGCGGCGGCTGGCAGGCATATTTGTGAACTGACGCGACTGGCCGCGCAGGAATCCGAAGGACAGTCAGAAAAGCAGGACCTATGGCAAATTCGCTTGGCCGTCGCGCTGCAGACGATCAATCAGCGCTACGACGATCCGTATTTGAATGAAAGAAGCGTCGCAGCCGAGCAGGGCGTATCGACGCGCTACCTTCAAAAGATATTCGAGCGCGCCGGTCTGAAGTTCACGGATCGGCTCCATGAAGTCCGCCTGGCGGCCGTCCATCGCAACCTGTTGGACGAGCGTAGCTCGGACAAGACCATACTGCGGATGGCCATGGACGCCGGCTATCGGGACATATCGTCCTTCAACCGCTTTTTCCTGCGCGTATACGGCGACACGCCCTCGCAAATTCGCAAGCGGGGCCCCCTGAATCATTAGGGCCGCTATTGCGGGCGGCGGAATAATGTTAGAGTCTGTATCGTGGCCGTCTTGCAAGACATCAACCGCCTGCATTCCTGTGCGAGGTCAGAGATGAGCCGAACCGTCATGGGAGCTTGCCAATGTGGCGCGGTTCGCTTCCGAATCGAGGGCGAGTTCGCAGCCTTCTTCCTTTGCCATTGCTCCCGTTGCCGAAAGGACACGGGGTCGGCGCATTCGGCGAATCTGTTTTCATCGACCGCCCTGCTCGACTGGATATCCGGGCGCGACAGCATCAAGACCTATCGGATCCCCCGGACGCGACACCAAAAGAGTTTTTGCGTTGACTGCGGAGCCGCGCTTCCCACACAGGAGGGAGCCCTATTGGTCGTGCCCGCTGGATGCCTTGAGAGCGACGTCGACATCCGGCCGAGCGCACACATTTGCTACGGGAGCAGAGCGACGTGGGATCAGCTATTGGACGACATTCCGAAAATTGACGGGCTCCCGCCGGAGCCGAGGTGATCTGTGCTTGGATGGCTCGCAAAGATCTGCAGCAGCCTGCTGGCGTTCGGGATGCCGATCGTTGCCGCCCTGGCGTTGGGTTGTCTGGCTGCAAAAGCCGAAGATTCTCGGGCGACCTTTGGCCCCATCCCCGACAATGTGTGGAGCTACATGCAAGGGCGGTCATGGCGCCCCGGCCTGCCCTGCGCGCGGCGCGACGAGCTCGTGTTGATGCGCATCCCCTATCGCGATTTCCAGGGCGAGACGCGAATCGGCGCTATGGTTGTCGCCAGCAAGGTTGCGACGCAGGTCGCCGCCATTTTCCATGAGCTTTACATTGGCGGAAGGTTTCGCATCTATCAGATGCGGCTCATCGACGACTTCGATGGCGACGACGACAGATCGATCGCGGCGAATAACACGAGCGGGTTCAATTGTCGGCTGACCGATCACGGCGGTCTTTCAAAACATGCGCTGGGCCTCGCGATCGACATCAACCCGGTGCAGAATCCCTATCGCGAAGGAAATATCACGGCGCCGGAAGCGGGCAAGGATTACGACCAGCCACAGGAGCGCCGCGGCGATATCGTTGGAATCATCCTCGAGGGCGATGTCGTCACCCGGGCCTTTGCACGGCGGGGCTGGTCATGGGGCGGCCGATGGAAACATACTGTCGATTATCAGCACTTTTCCTATGGTAATCACTGAGGACGATGTCGAGATAGACCCCTTTCGCCCGGTTTGCGCGCAGACAAGGATGTGTGTTCATGGATGATCGGATGATTTCGCGTATCGACGCGCTGGAGATAATGATCGCGCATCAGGAACGGTCTCTTGCGGAACTGAACGAGGTCGTCGCCTCGCAGTGGCGGAAGATCGACGTTCTTGACCGGCAGATCCTTCAGCTGCGGGAGGAACTGCAAAGCATCGCGCCCGCGAGAGACGTACCCGAACCCCCGCCGCCTCACTATTGAAAGGTGAAGCGCAGCCTTGCGGTAACACCCATCGAGAGGCAGGCCAATGGTGAAGCGCTTCGATCACGTCACGATTGTCGTCGAGGACATTGCCGGCGCCAAAGCGTTTTTCGCCGTCCTGGGGTTTGCAGAGGCCATGTCCGTGGTTATTTCCGGAGAGAAGTTCGCGGATTATATGGGCGTTCCAGGCATCAAGGCCGAGCATGTCACTTTGGTTCTGGAAGACGCCTCGCCGCGAACTGAAGTTCAGCTCCTGAAATATCTTTATCCCGCCCCTCTGCCGGACGCTCATATTCGCGATTTACACAAGCTCGGCTTCAATCACATATGCTTCGCGGTGGACGACATCGAGGCGGAAGTCGCCAAGCTCACGGCGTGCGGATTCAAGACGAGAAACAAAATCATGGATTTCCACTCGCGCAGACTCGTCTTTATCGAGGGACCCGAAGGCGTCACCATCGAACTCGCGCAGTGGGTCTGATAACGCGCAGCCGCTCGCCAAGCCGCCCTTACACTGACCGCAGCCACGCGCCCCGATCACATGTCCGCGCTTTTCCGGGTTCGATCACCAGCCGCAATTCCGAGGCGGGGGCGGCGGCGCGGTCTCGTCTTCGACCGATTTCACCTCCACGCTCCAGGAATATTTCTCGCCGATCGTCTCGCTAAAGAGGCAGCCCAGTTTGTACTGGGTCGCCCCGATGGACTCGGAGAAACTTCTGCAGTCGCCGCCCGTCCATTCTCTCGGGACCGGCGTGACCGTGCGCCACTTTTGGGACTCTATCGGCGAGCAGATTTTCTGTCCCGCGGCCAGCGCGACGGACCCCCAGCAGGCGGCCAGTAGCATTGCGAAACATAAACGCTGGAGCAGCTTCATGATGTTCCTCCTCATGATCCGGAGGAGAGCAATGATTCGTGACGAAGGCTAACATGGGTTTCAAGCGGACCAAATCGGGAAGCAATGGATTTGAAGAGCAACGGCCTATAGCTTGTCCCGGGGTTATCCCGGCGAGCCGCCCGTTGAAAGCGCCACGCGCGGCCTGAGCTGGACTTTCGGCATATTTCGTGTACGCGCCTAGATTGGCTTGTATGGCTCGGGATATTGCTGGCGCGAAGCGTCAGCCTGGCTTTTTCGGGGGATTGCGATGCTCGTGATGATGGCCCTCTGCTCTGGCGTTCTGCTCCAGACAACTCAACTGAGCTCGTCGCAGGCCGACACTATTCGGAAAAATTCGATCCAGCGCGCAGGCTCCCTTCACAGGTCGACGCGCAACCCAAATCATCGGCTTAACCATCCGGGCAACGCCACGTCGAATAATTCGGCTTCCTTCCACAATCCCTCGCAGACCCTGAATTTTCATTCGGATGGAATCCGGCGCTCGGGCGGCGCTCTTCAATCCTCGGCGAGTTGCATCTCGAACGGACAATCGGCGCACGGTCTGGGAACCGTCTGCTTTTACAATTGCCATGGACACCGTCGATCCCTGCAGATCACGAGCACCGGGAATTGCCCGCATTCGGCGCCGGAAAGCGCCTTCTGATCAGGCTGTGCGTCTTCGCACAGGCGGCTTGATCGTTTTCCCATAGGCTCCCTCCATCGACAAAGAGAGTTTCCCCTGGAGGGATCGATGAAGACCGTAGCCAAGATCGTCAGAAGCTCGCTAATCGCCATGAGCCTGGTGAGCGTGTTTGCGGCGGCGCCGGCCGCTGCGGCAAACCTTTACCTGAACACCTCTTCGTCCCAGACGCGCTCGACCCTTTCAAACGCTGGCGTCGTACCGGGGCCGGCTAATTACAATGACTATCATGGGCTGAATGGCGGGAGCGTTTGCGAGCTGCCGATCTACAATAGCTGGGGCAATGTGACCGGCTTCAGGCAGGGGAACTGCTGAAGACGCCGATTCCAACGCCTATGCGCGCAATACATTCGGCGCTCTTCCCGTAGCGATCGAAAGCAACCTTTAGGAGACATGACGATGAACAGATTTCTGACCACTCTGCTCGGCGCCCTCGTCGGCACGGCGATGTTTGCCCTGGTTGGCGTCGGAATGGCTCACGCCGAGCCTGACAACGACTATGGCGTCGTTTTGGAAAACGCGATCGACCGTTGATCTTCGTCATGGGCGCGTGCGATTTGCGATAGGTTCCCGGGGCGGGAGTTGACAGGGGAAGTTGGTTACCCGAAGCTCGCCGGAGCATGTCTGCGGCGGGAGGTTGAATGTCCATCTGGTTCCAAAAGCTGGCTTTTGCGCTCGCCCTGTTGTCCCTCCCCGCTATTGCCGCCGCCCAAACGGAACATCGCACGCAGCGTGTCGCGTTCAAAGATGGTCGAGCCACCATCACGGGTCGGATCAAGGGCCATGAATATGTCGATTACACCTTCCCAGCGGGAGCGGGTGAATCCCTGAAAGTCGTTCTGAAGACCAGCCAGCCGAGCGGCTATTTCAATCTGATGGCGCCCGGCGAATCGGAAACTGCGTTCTTCATCGGCTCGTCGAGCGGCGATCGATACGAGGGCGCGGTTCCGACAAGCGGCGACTACACGGCGCGCGTTTACCTGATGCGCAACGCCGCGCGGCGTGGCGCGACCGCGCGCTATACGCTCTCCATTGCACTCGGGCAGAAAAGCTCGACCAGCGAGAAAGGGCCGGACTTCGCGGATGGCTTGACGGGCGGGCCGGACTATTGGGAAGTCGCCGGCGTCGCCGCCGGGGACGCTCTCAATATGCGTAGTGAGCCCCGACCCGGCGGCGCGTTCATCACGCGGCTCTCGAATGGAGCCGTGCTGCGCAATCTCGGATGCAAGAACACCCATGGCCAGAGATGGTGCCGGGTTGAGGGTCCCTCCGCGAAACGCGGATGGGTGAATGGCCGCTATCTTCGGGAGTCCGGCGGCCCGCAGTGACGCCTCGGCCGCGCTTTGGTCGGAGAAGGGCGCTGTGCGCCAGAGAGAAAAGCGGCGTTCCAGCCAGCCGCAGATTCAAAAGGACTAGACCAATGAAAATGCGGTTGCTGATTGGCCTTTGCATGACCCTGCTTGCAAGGTCGGCTACCGCCGCGCCAGCCCTTTACAATTGCGCCTTCGACTCGGCCTTCGAAAAGGAAGCGGGATTGCAAGCGCAGAAGAAGCCTCTGGTGAGGGATTATATTTACGACCCTGTCGCGGGCGGCGGCGTGATCATCGGCAATGATCTCGACGTGCTGGTGGTAAAGGGCGGGGAGGCGATCTCCTTCGTGACGAAGGGAAATGAGGGATCTGTCGATTCCACGACCATTTATCTGAAGGATCAAAAGGACAACAAATTTCCGGCGGTGCTCAGCGTGCATGAGATTCGCGGCGCGCTCCGGCCGCAGCAATGGTATGGCGTCTGCACACTCTCGCAGCGCGGCTGAGCGGTCGCATGTCAGGCTGGCGTGATCTCCGTAACAGGCTTCATATCACATGAGTCACCCCTTTCTGGAGGACGACCAGATCAGCAGCCGACTGGAGGCGCGTCTCGGCAAAATCCATATGCGCCAACGTCTCGGGATCGAGAAGGATCACGAGGCTCAGGCCTTTGGGCAGGGACTGACGTTCTTCCACATCGAAAACTTCCTCTATTCCCGCGCGCTGATCGAAACTGTTTTGCGCTTCACCGGCATGTATCGGCGTGGATGGCTGAACGCGGGACGCGTGCGCATTCTGACGAATGAAGTGGCCAGCGACCGTCTGCCGGACGATTTCGACGGCTTCACGATTCTGCAGCTCACGGATCTGCATGCGGATCGAAGCGCACACGCCATCTCCGCCGTGGAAGATCTGATCGACGGCCTCGACTATGACATTTGCGTCTGGACCGGCGACTATCGCGGCGACACTTTCGGCGACTTCCGCCCCTGTCTCGAGGCGCTTGTCAGTCTGCGCAAGAAAATCACCAAGGATGTCTACGCCGTTCTCGGGAACCATGATTCCATCCTGATGGTTCCTGACCTCGAAGCGATGGGCGTCAGAATGCTGCTCAATGAGACTGTCGTTCTCTCGCGTAACGACGCCCGCATTTTTCTTGCCGGCGTCGATGACGCGCATTTCTATCGCGTCGACAATCTTGAAAAGGCGGCAATGGATATCCCCGACGACGCTTATTCGATCCTTCTCTCCCATACGCCGGAAATCTACAGGCAGGCGGCGCATGCGGGCTTTGACCTGTTGCTTTGCGGGCACACGCATGGCGGTCAGATTTGTCTTCCCGGCGGTTTTCCGGTGACGCTCGACGCCGATCTGCCGCGCCGCCTCGGCAAGGGCGCCTGGGACTATGCCGGCATGCGCGGTTACACCAGCGCGGGCGCGGGCGCCTCCATCGTGCCGGCGCGCTTCAATTGCCCGCCGGAGATCACCCTGCATCGTCTGATCAGGACGCGCTAATTCGGCTGCTCACGCAGCTTCAGGGCGTAAACGACACGCGACAGAATGATTCCGGCGACGAAGAAAAGCGCGAGGACTGTCGCTGTTTCCACAGCGGTCAGGGGCATGGCGGCCGCGGCGTAAAGCGCTGGCAGGAACGACTCCGGAAAATAATCGAGGCCAAGCGCCTGCGCGCTGGGGGCAAGCGTGATGCGTCGCTTCAAAAAGCTCGATAGAAGATCTCCCGCCATCGCGAGCGCGGCGATTGTGGCGCCTGTCGTCGCTGACAGCCCGATGAAATGCGCAGCCATGGCTGTCGCCGTCACGCTCGCGACGAGGCCCCGAAGGGTTTTCGAACGCCCGAAGAGCGGTCGGCCATCGAGGAAAAGAGCGCCGCCGTCGACTGGCCGCGAGAAGCGTCCACCCAGTAATCGCGCCGCTAGAATGGGGCGCCATTCGCGATGACGATAAGAAACAGAGCCTGAGCGACAACATCAAGCTTCATGCCGGTCTCCGGCGATATGGTCTCAGAAATTCCTTTTATAGAGTTTCTACGCGCGGGCGGGCGAAAGCGAAAGCGACTTATTGTTCATGAAGGCCTCGTCCATAAGCGTGACATTGGGACGAGAGTTGATGAGCGGCGCCACCGACGTGAAATTGCCCGGATCGTCGAGATAGACGAAAATCTCAGTTTGCGGGAAGGGACTGAAATGAAGAAGATAAAACAGCGCTATCGACTCGCCGACGAACACGCGCCGCGCCGGTTCTGCGCAAAGCGAGCGCTCGACATTGAACTTTTCCGTTAATACGCGCTGCGCCCTTTCAGGATGGTTCTTTTGCGGATTGGGATGCCCGAAAATGATCGCGTCGGGACCCAATCGACCAAGGTCGACATGCGAAAGACCAGCGGATTCGATGACGACCGTGGCGCCGCGAACGTTGATGATTTTCGAGCGCAGCAACTCGAAATCCGGATAATCCCGAAACGAAGCGACCCGGCGAACGTCCCGGCCGGTCAGCCAATCGCCGAGCTTCTGATACTCGAAGAAAGTATAGAGCGTGCTGTCGGGTGAATAATTTTCCAGATTGAAATTGCGCGGCCTGTTGCGCAGCGTGTCGAGCCCATCGTCGAGATAATGAACGGCCCGCGCGACCGCGGCGGCTTCCTGTATGGCGGGCGCATGGATGTGATGCGGGAGATAGACCGTGCCGACGGCTCTGAAAGCGACGAGCCGCCTGAGGAAACGGAAGGCCCGCTCGCCCAGGCCGATCTGCAGCGCGTGACGCGTCGGCTTTTTGACGAGCCTGAGATCGTCGTAAATGATCAGCGAAACGCCGCGCCGCGCCAGAGCATGCGCGATCGAATAGGAAATGGCGTTATAGCAGATATAAATATCCATCTCTGCCCGATCCGCCCCCCGAGACGACCTCTCAGATGATTCCCGCGCGCAGCAATTGCCGCATGTTGATCGCGCCCACGACGCGTCTGTCGCCGTCGACGACGGGGAGCGCGGAGACCTTCTTGCTCTCCATCAGATTGACCGCCTCCACAGCGAGCTTGTCGGCCTCGACTGCCGAGAAGTCTCTGATCATCACCTCCTCGATCAGCGCCGTTTTGAGGTCGAGATCGCGATCGAGGCAGCGTCGCAGGTCGCCGTCGGTAAAGACGCCCACGGCCTTTCTCGTCTCCTCCGTGACGATCAGAAAACCCATGCCGCCTTTCGACATGAGGAACAGCGCTTCCTTTACCGGAATTTTCGGGCCGGTCACCGGCGCCTGATCATAGGGCGTCATCACATCCGCGATGGTCACGAGCAGGCTGCGGCCGAGCTTGCCGTGCGGATGCGTTCTCGCAAAATCGTCGCGCGTGAAACCGTTCGCCTCGAGGAGACAGATCGCCAGCGCGTCGCCGAGCGCCAGCGCCAGCGTCGTGCTCGACGTCGGCGCGAGGCCGAGCGGGCAGGCTTCTTCAGGCACGGAGGTGTCGATAACGAGTTCCGCATGTCGCGCGAGATCGGAGGCGAGGCCGCCCGTCATGGCCGCCAGCTTGACGCCATGGCGCTTGAAATAGGGGAGGATTCGCAAAAGCTCGTCGGTCTGGCCCGATTGCGAGAGCGCCAGCACGATGTCGGCCGGGGTGATCATACCCAGATCGCCGTGCCCGGCTTCGGCAGGATGCACGAAAAAGGCAGGCGTCCCGGTGCTCGCGAGCGTTGCGGCGATCTTGTTGGCGATATGGCCGGATTTCCCGACGCCCATGACGACGACGCGCCCATGCGGCGGACGCGACCGGATCATCTCGACGAGGTCCGAAAAGGACTGGCCGAGATTTTTTTTGGCCGCGTCGAGCGCCTTGATTTCGATCTCGATCGTTCTCAGGGCGTTTTCGAGATGGCTCATTTCTTCGCGGCTTCGACCTGATCGCGCTGCAGACAGAACGCCATCTTCTTGTTTTCGGCGCGCCACTCGTCGGAGAAATCCGCGTCGCTATATTCTGTGAAATAAGGTCCGCCGATCGTCCAATGCACGTTTTTCACATCGGCCGGCGGCTCGTCATATTCGCCGACGAGCCAGTTCCAGCGCACATTGAGTTCGCCGATGTCCCCGTCGTCGAGCCAGAGGAAACGATGCAGCTCCATCGGCGTCGCCGTATTGACGAAGTCGGGGGTCACGGCGCGGTTCTTTTCATGACCGCAATTCCACAGCACCACCGAAGACCAGTTCTTGCGGGGGTATTTGTGCTGTACGGTGTTGAGATATTTGATCTCGCATTTCGGGTCGTAGTCGTGCTTGACGACATAGACGGCCTTGTCCGGCTGCTCATTCAGGACGTCGAAAATCTGGCAGACATCGGTCCGCAACAGCATGTCGCAATCGAAGAACAGGGCGTGACCCCGATAATCGCACAGGTGCGGCACGAGGAAACGGGTGAAGGAAAATTCGTTGGACTGCTTCGGGTCCCGCTGGCGCGTGAAGACGCCCTGCAGATTTGCGATATTGACGGGCACGATGGCGACCGGACGGCTGCTGCGCGCCAGAATCGAATGCGCCATCGTGTGCCAGGCGACGCTTTCAACCGGATCGTAACCGATGAATATTTTGACGACGCTATCGTGCATGATCTCTTCCTAAAGAGCTGGAGCCTCTCTCGCCGAGATCATTCCGGTTGGATGGAAGGAAGCGCGGCAAGACAGGCCGTCTGGTCCCGTCGAGCCCATTGCGACACATTCTGTCAGCAATTTACCCGCCTCCGGGACGAGAGAATCGTCGGATTGCGACCCGTCCAAGCTTATCCCGCCTTCGTTTGCGAGTTGCAAGCGTCCGGACCACGCATATTGCCGCGGGGCGGCCGGCTTTCGCCGCTTTTTGGCCGCTTGCCGCCTGTCGCGCGCGCGCGCGCCGGTCTCCAATGCCAATGAGTTTCATAGCCAGGGAAACAGGATGACGCCCGCTAAAGCGAAGAAAACCCGGCCCGGCGTT
The DNA here is from genome assembly GCA_963717565.1 of uncultured Alphaproteobacteria bacterium. GTDB lineage: Bacteria > Pseudomonadota > Alphaproteobacteria > Rhizobiales > Beijerinckiaceae > Methylocystis. Next base: position 400,654 of record CAVQWJ010000010.1, on the reverse strand, counting down.
CTGATCGCCTCACTGGCCGCGTCTCTCCTCCTCGCCGGCCATATCTGGCTTCACCTTGGTGATTACACCGCCGAGCGCGGCGTCACGGCCCTTGCCCAGATCGCGGGGATCTGCGCCGCCTTCGGCGCCATGGTGTTTCTCATCCTCGAAACGACGCTCAACGCCATGGAACGGCTCTTCCCGGGCGATTAGAACGGCGGGCGCAGAACTTGCTTCAAAGAAACGACGCGCTGCGTCCTCCCTCTCGTTAAAGATCTGGTAGGGAATCCAAACGCAGCATTGTCGCGGAGCCTGCCCAAACCGGGCTCCGGAAGAGACGATCGCATGCGAAGAGCCCTTGCGCTTCTCCTTGGCCTGATCCTGACTCTCCCCGCCGGTGGCGCGACGGCGGCGCGGCTCGGTTACGCCCGGGCCTATTGCTTGAGCGAGACGATTGCGCCCATAGACGCGATTTCTTCCTGTACGGCGGTCCTCCAGAAATTTCACAAACAGGCGTCAGTGTTTATTCGTCGCGGCGCGGCCTTCGCCGAGCTCGGAGCCTTCGACTACGCCGTTGGGGATTTCAGCCGCGCGATCAATCTTAATCCAGGGGACGCGCTTGCCCTCGAATTGCGCGGCCTCGCCTATGAACTTCACGGGCGCCTCGCCGAGAGCCTCGCGGATTACCAGCGGGCGCAGGCGATTGGTCGCGCCGATCCGGCAGTCGCTGCGGCGATTTTGCGGGTCACGCAGGCCATGCTCCCGACGCCCGCTGCTACCGGTCCGATCGCCCAAGACGCCCCGGCCCCGCCCCGCGCGGCTCTCGTCCCTGTCCCGGCCCGGCCCGAGGTCCCGGCGCGCGCGGCGGACGGCTGGTTCGTCGCAGCCTCCATGATCTTCGCCAGCGCGGCGCTCGCCCTGCGCCTCAGTCGGCGGCGCGAGGATTCTCTTCCCGCTTAAGCCCGTTGAATTGATCCCGATCGGGCGTCGCCTATCTGGCTCCTGCCAGCGACGCGGAGGGAAAAATGAAACGCGCGATTCTCCCAGCCACGGCGGCGTTCGTCGCCTCGCTCGTCATCTCCGCCAGGGCGGAGGAGGTCGGCGCTTCCGCACCCGCAGGAGACGGCGCGGGAAAGCCGACGTCGGGGCGGTCGTCGACAACCCCGCCGGCAGCCGCTGGTCAGAGAAGCAAAACCGGCTCCGAAGAGGCCGAGAATTTCGGCTGGGGCCTCGATTGGGGCGTTGGCAGCGGCGGCGGCAGCATCGGGATGCGTGGGCGCGGGAAATAGGGTTTCAGGGAAAATCGGCAACGCGGAAACCCGGGACGTGCGCTATCGCACATTCCGAGCATGCCCTCACCGCTAGTTTGCCCGCGTTAACCAAGCCACAAGGAGTTTGCCATGTCTGACGCTGTCTATACCTCTCTGCACGGCGAGTCGGCCCGCCGCCAGTTCCGGGTGTCTCTCTATATGGTGATCGGCCTGGCGCTGGCGGCGCTCGTTGCCGGCTTCGTCACGCCGTCTTCGCCGCAACGCGCCGCGATGGGCGACGATACGGATTTCACCGGGCGACTGGTTGCGGTAGGCGAGTGACGAAAGGCGCTGGTTAACGGCGCCTTTCGAATTTTACGAAATTTTTACGCAAACAAAATTTTGCATTGGGGCATGACCTCACCGTCCCAATGACAGCGATTTTGACGGGCAGCTTCGCACAACGGCTCGCATGAATACGGGCCGGACGAAAAGCCCGCCGCAGCATTGCGAGGAAGCGACATGTCGCATGCCTATCTCATCGAAATAGAACAGGACACGGTTGGCCTGATCATCCGCGAGGCGGAGGGCTACCGCTTTTACGCAACGCGCCGTTCGCTGAAGGGCTTGCAGCGAAATCTGTTCGACACGGCGTCGGCCGCGCATCACGCCGTGGTCGATCTGCACAGCCCTTCCGCCGCGCCGTCCTCGAGCATGATTCCGCTTCACGGCGCAGCGCCGGCAGAATGACTCAACAATTCAAGGGAGAATTGTCATGTGGCAATCGAAGGACAACGTTCCCGACGTTCGAAACACGCAGGCGCCGGATCGGCTGCTGCGCCATTATCGAAAAATCGGCGCGCCCGCCGTGGCGGCGGCGCTCAATGCGGGAGCGCTGACTCTCCCCCGCGAGAAGGCGGAACAGGCGCAGGCTCAAATGTCGAGCGCCGCGCCCACTTTCCTTTTTGCGGACGATCACGCGGCCTGATGAGGCCGCGCGAGCGCAACAGACGATCTAGCGCAGGGGCGGCGCGTATTGAATGCCGCCCATCGTCCACAGCTGGTTGAGGCCGCGCGCGATGTTGAGCTTGGACTTCTTGCCGACATTGCGCTCGAGCGACTCGCCGTAATTGCCGACATTCTTGACGATATTCACCGCCCAGTCCGACGACAGGCCGAGATGCTTGCCGATATCGCCTTCCGCGCCGACGAAACGGCGCACGGCGGGCTTTTGCGACTTCTTCGCCTCTTCGACATTGTTCTTGGTGATGCCGAGCTCCTCGGCGTTGAGCATCGCGAAATTCACCCATTTCACGAGATTGAGCCACTGATCGTCGCCCTGACGCACGACAGGACCGAGCGGCTCCTTCGAGATCACGTCGGCCAGAATGACATGCTCGGCCGGCTTTTTCAGTTCCAGCCGGTTCGAATGCAGCTGCGAAACGTCGCTGCTGATGGCGTTGCACTGGCCTGATTCATAGGCTTTCAGAATGTCCGGCAGCTGTTCGAATTCGACAGTCTCGAACTTCATGTGGTTCTGCTTGAAATAGTCCGTGACATTGGCTTCGGTCGTGGTGCCGGCCTTCACGCAGACCTTGCTTCCGTCGAGTTCGAGCGCCGAGGAGACCTTGCGGCTCTTGGGCACGAGAAAGCCCTGGCCGTCGTAATAAGTGACGCCCGCGAAATCCAGTCCCTGCTCGACTTCATTCGAGAAGGCCCAGGTCGAATTGCGCGACAGGAGATCCACCTTGCCCGACTTCAGCGCGTCGAAACGCTGATCCGCGGCCAGCGGCACATAGTCGACCTTCTCCGGATCGCCGAAGATCGCCGAGGCGACGGCCCGGCAGAAATCGACGTCGAAGCCCGACCATTTGCCCTTTTCGTCGGCGATGGAGAAACCCAGAATGCCGGTGCTCACGCCGCAGATCAGCTTGCCGCGCTGCTTCACCGTATCGAGCGTGGAGGCCTGTGACGACGCGGCTGCTGCGAAAAGGCAGAAAGAGGCCGCCAACAGGGAAAGCATCGCGCGAAAGCGCTTGTGTGAAAGGCGCATAACGACCTCTTTCGATTCAGGATTTGTGAAAAATCAAAGATCGGCCGCTTGTTTCACGACGATCTTGGTTCCGACCGGCACGCGGTCGTAAAGATCGATCACGTCATTGTTGACGAGGCGGAAACATCCCGACGACACGGCGTGGCCGATCGTCTGCGGCTGGTTCGTGCCATGAATGCGATAGACGGTCGTGCCGATATAGAGCGCGCGCGCGCCCATCGGATTGCCCGGCCCGCCGGCCATGAAACGCGGCAGATAGGGCTGACGCTGGATCATCTCCGGCGGCGGACGCCAGTCCGGCCATTCCTGCTTGCGGGCGATCTTGTGCATGCCGGCCCATTGGAAGCCGTCGCGGCCGACGCCGATGCCGTAACGGATCGCGCGGTTATTGGGCTGCACGAGATAAAGATAGCGATCCGCCGTATGCACGACGATGGTGCCTGGCGCCTCGGTGGTGCGGAAGAAAACGACCTGCCGCTCGAAGGGGCCGGAGATATTCTCCTCCTCGGGGCTCGGCGTATAGCCGGGCTGGTCGTCGATCAGCATCTCGTCTTCCTGGGCGCCGGCCGCCTGCGCGGTCGTGGCGAAGCCCAAAAGCAACAGCGCCGACGATGCGATCATCAGGCGCCGGAGAGTTGGCCGTGCAAAACCCATCATGACTCCTCAGTCTGCGTTACAACCTGCGTTCGCCTCAGCAGCGGATGTAGACCATCGTGCCGTAGCGGGTCGAATTGTCGGGGCTCACCCATCTCACGGTGAAGGAGTTGTCGCTGACCGTGACGATCTCACGATCGCTCGCCGTGGCCGCCGCGCCCGGCAGGCCGAGATAGGTCACGCCGCTCGGGCTGCCCTTGAGCACCAGTTCCTGAATTTCCGGCTCGTCGGCGAGATGCATCATCACGCCGCCATTGGGGCCGCGCTTGATCGTATAGGCGTTGCTGCACTGGCGGCGCGCCTCGCTCTCGGTGCGCGGGCGATCGCTGTCGCGGTGATAGGCGGCGACGCCCCAGCGGCCGACGAGGGAGTCGGGCGCGATGGTCGAGGGGATGGACGGCACGCCGCTCTGAACGCCGGGGTCCGGGGCTGTCGAACTACAGGAAGCGAGCAGCGAGGCCGCCATCCCGATCGACATCAACGCGGAAATCGGGCTCGAAACTTTTGTGACGCGCATGAAGACACCCCAGGGAATACGGCTGAAACCTGCACTGAACACTACGCATGCGATCAAGCTACACGTAAAGGTATAGTACGACGGCAAAACTCGCCAGACGGAATTTTTGGTTAACGCCCGGTTTACGCCACTCGGCGACGTTGCGCCGCAGCAAGGGCTACAAATTAAAACGCCGGCCAGAAGGCCGGCGTTTGGAATAGGATCGGACGACGGCTTATTGAACGCCGGCGCGGATCACGAACTTCTCGCTGCCGCAGGTCACCGGGCCTTCGTAAACGCTGCCCTTATCATTGGCCTTGCCGGTCCACACGCAATCCTTCTTGCCGTCGGTGCGGTCGTTGAGGTTCAGCGTGTAGGCGCCGCCCTCGACCTTGCCGTCGATCTTGTAGGTGACGGGCGTGCCGTTATCGAGCTGCAGGTCGGCCTTGCCGCTGACCTTGTCGCCTTCCGTCGTCAGCGTCCACGTGCCATTGGCGCGCTTGATGCCCGAGGTCGAGATCTCGGTGACGCTATAGCCCGCGGCAAAGGCCGAAGCGCTGAAGGCGACGACAGCCACGGCCGTTGTCAAAGCAAGCTTGATCATCTGTTTCGCTCCCATAAAATTTCGGCAGGATGGGCGGCATTATCGCCGCAGGAGGACTGAGGCTTGAGAAATGCGGCCGTCAAGCCTTCCCTGTTCCGCTCATTTGTATGAGCGCGAACGGCGGCACTTCGCACGAAGAGCCGCTCGAGGTCAAATGGTATCGGCTGCCTTGGAGTCAAGCTGCCGTCAGAAACGAGAGGCGCAAAAATGACGACTGACTGGCGCGCAGTGGACGATTTTATCGCGGATCGCTTGATTTCTCACGAGGAGAGGCAGCAGGCGACCCTGGACGCAAATCACGCGGCGGGACTTCCGGCCATCGACGTTTCGGCGCCTCAGGGGAAACTGCTGCATCTTTTAGCCGCATGCTGCGGCGCCATGCGCATCCTCGAAATCGGCACGCTGGGCGGGTACTCGACGGTTTGGCTTGCGCGCGCGCTTCCCGCTGGCGGCAAGATCGTCACCATCGAGTTCGACCCGCATCACGCCGATGTTGCGCGGGCGAACATTGCGCGCGAGGGTCTTTCGGACAAAGTCGATCTGCGCGTCGGCGCCGCGCTCGACGTTCTTCCAAAGATCGAAGCGGAAGGCGTCGCCCCTTTCGACCTTGCCTTCATCGACGCGGACAAGGCCAACAACGCCGCCTATTTCGCTTACGCGCTCAAACTCTCGCGGCCGGGCGCGCTGATCATCGTGGATAATGTCGTCCGCGAGGGCGCAGTCGCCGATCCTGCGACGCGCGACGACGGCGGGCTGGGCGCGCGCCGGCTTTTCGACGTCGTCGCTGCGGAGCCGCGCGTCGCCGCGACCGCCATTCAGACGGTCGGCTCGAAAGGGTGGGACGGGTTTCTCATCGCGCGGGTGAAGCAATAGCCTCAGGGCGACGCTCCTCCTGTGACCCCGCGAAGCGGGGTCGCGGAGGGAAGTTGGCCTAGACGCCTCCGAGCGCGCGCTTGTGGCCCGCCGGCTGCGGCACCTCGGCGCCATCGGCGCCGTAAAAGGCCGTCTCCACGCGGCGGCCCGTCGCGTCGTAGCGCCAGGAAATGCGGGCGGCGCCCACGTCCTTGGCGACCGTCGGCTTGCCCTCGGCGTTGAAATAGGCGACCTCGACCTGATTGCCCTGCGCGTCATAGGCGCGCGCGACCCGCGCGGCGCCGAGCCCCTTGCGCTTGATCGGGCGGCCAGTGGCGTCGAAATAGGCCTCGACGACCTCGACCACGCCCTTCTGGGACGCAGCCTCGGCCCGCTCGGCGAGACGAATGGCGCCGTCGACCGCGGCGGTCAGTTGGCCATTCTGCGAGCAGCGACGCTCGCGTGAGGAGAGACGCGCGACGGCTTTGACCGTCTTCGTCCGGTGCGGTTTCTGTTCCATCGAAATGACAACACCCTGATACGCTCCAGCGTCCGCTTAACGGAAATGGTCGGGCGGGGCCTGTTGCCCCTGCCTCGGTCGATAGCGTGAACGCTTTTAGGGAGACGTTTCCTGCGCCAGACCCCGCCGGAAAGCGGGGCGTTTTGACGCCGCGAGTTGCGGCGGGCTCAGATCAGGGCGGGAGGCGCGCGGGAGCCCAGCGGCGGCGTCGCCGCCTCCGAGCCCGACAGCGCGTGATCGAAGGCGAGTTGCGCTTCGATGTAGGAGAGCGCCGGAGGCGTCTCGCCGACGAAGGGCGAGGGCGCGGCGGCGCCGCCCAAAGACGCGCAATGGAAGACGCAGCAGGCGGCGTCGCCATGGCGCGAGGGCCGGATGGGCGCGCCGGGCGCGCCGTCGTCCGCCGGGCCGGAGGCCTTGTTCAGACAGATGGCGTCGGCAAACAGCGCGGACCCGCGGGCGCTGGTGACAGCGCCGGCGGCGAGACCCTGCAGAATAAGCAGATAGGCGACGAGCAGCGTCGCCGCCGTCGAGCCGAAGTGCCGCTTTCTTTCGCTACTGAGGGTCATCGCTGAAAGCTAATCACTGCCCCCGTGAACGTCAATGGCGACCCGCGCCTATGGCCGCCATTCGGCGGGAGCCGCCAGGGCGCCCTCCTCCGCGCGCGAGGCGTCTATCGCGGCGCCGACCGCGCGCAGCGCCTCGGTGACGCCGGCGCCCGTCGCGGACGACAGCGTCAGCAGCGGCCCGCGCGCGCCGGCTGGCGGTCCGGCGCTGGCCATGGCCCGCTTGAGACGCTCGCGCTGCTTCTTGAGATGCTCGGGGTCGACCGCGTCGATCTTGGAGAGCGCCACGATTTCGAGCTTCTCGTCGAGACCCGCGCCATAGGCGGCGAGTTCCCCGCGCACGGTCTTGTAGTCCTTGCCCGCATGTTCGCCGGTCGCGTCGATCAGATGCAGCAGCACGCGGCAACGCTCGACATGGCCGAGGAAACGGTCGCCGAGCCCATGGCCCTCATGCGCGCCCTCGATCAGGCCGGGAATATCCGCCAGCACGAACTCCCGCCCGTCGCGGCGCACGACGCCGAGGCCGGGATGCAGGGTGGTGAAGGGATAATCGGCAATCTTGGGCTTCGCCGCCGTGACGCTCGCCAGGAAAGTCGATTTGCCGGCGTTGGGCAGGCCGACGAGACCCGCGTCGGCGATCAGCTTCAGGCGCAGGATGATCGTGCGCTCCTCGCCCGCCAGACCGGGATTGGCGCGGCGCGGGGCGCGGTTGGTGGAGGTCGTGAAATAGGCGTTGCCGAAGCCGCCATTGCCGCCCTTGCAGATCACGACGCGCTGGCCGACCTCGGTGAGATCGGCGATCAGCGTCTCGCCGTCCTCCTCGAAAATCTGCGTGCCGACCGGCACTTTCAGCACGGCGTCGGCGCCGCGCCCGCCAGCGCGGTTCTTGCCCATGCCATGCGTGCCGGTCTTGGCCTTGAAATGCTGCTGGTAGCGATAGTCGATGAGCGTATTCAGCCCCTCGACGCATTCGGCCACGACGTCGCCGCCGCGGCCGCCGTCGCCCCCGTCCGGCCCGCCGAATTCGATGAATTTCTCGCGCCGGAAGGAAACGCAGCCCGCGCCGCCGTCGCCGGAGCGCACATAGACCTTGGCCTGATCCAGGAATTTCATAGGTGACTCACGTTGACGTGAACTTGGGGCGCCTGGCTCCAAACGCGGTATGGGCCGCGCCGCGCGACAGACGCGTCCGCTCGACCTTCATCCGCCCGCCGCGGGCCGGCGCGTCGATCTCGATTTCGCCCAAAGACACGAAGCCGAGCTTCTCCTGCACCCGCCGTGAAGCGAGATTGTCGGGCAGTCGCGTCGCAGACGATCTCGCCGAGCGAGGTCACGCCGAAAATGAGATCGACGAAGCCGCGCGCGGCCTCGGTCATCAGCCCCTGCCGCCAGAAGGGCCGTCCGAGCCAATAGCCGAGCAGCGCCGTGCCGCGAAAGTCGGAGCCATGCGCGCCGATCACGCCGATCGCGTCATTCGGCGTGCGCTTGAAGGCGAGGGCGAGCACAAGCCCCTGCCCCGACTCGTTCTCGGCGCGGGCGCGGCGGATGAACTGCTCCGCGTCGCGCAGATTGTACGGATGCGGAATATTTGCGGTGCGGGCCGAGACCTCGGGATCGCCGACAAGCTGGGTAACGGACTCCGCGTCGGAGAGGCGCGGCCAGCGCAGCCACATCCGCTCTGTTTCCAGCCTGAAAATGTCGTCGTGGGTAATCTCGGGAAACATCAACCAACTCCAGGCGAAAACCAGCTCGGCTCCAGACGCGACAAAGGGGGAAACGGCGGCCGCTTCCCCCTTTTCGCCCTTGCGGGCCTTTTCCGGACATTCGCTCTGGAGCCTTGTCGCTCCTTGCGCGGTGGTCATACGACCTGTCCGCCGGGGAAATGGCCGGCGGCGGGTCGCTTGCGATCCGTCCGCCTTACTCTGCGGCCTGCGCCGCCGGAACCACGGAAACGCTGGAGCGTCCGCGGCTCGCGTGAAATTCTACGACGCCGTCGACAAGGGCGAAGAGCGTGTGATCCTTGCCCATGCCGATATTGCGGCCGGGATGCCATTTGGTCCCGCGCTGGCGAATGATGATATTGCCCGCGAGGACAGCCTCGCCGCCGAACTTCTTGACGCCGAGGCGCCGGCCTTCCGAGTCGCGGCCGTTGCGCGACGAGCCGCCCGCTTTCTTGTGAGCCATTTTCCTGCTCCAACCTGTTCTTTACGCGGCGGCGCCGGGGCCGCCCGAATTCCGATGATTTAGATCGCGAGAATCTTGACGAGCGTCAAGTCCTGACGATGGCCGCGCTTGCGCTTGGAGTTCTGGCGACGACGCTTCTTGAAAGCGATCGACTTGGGGCTGCGGGCCTGCTGGACGATTTCCGCCGAGACAGTGGCGCCGGCCACCGTTGGCGCGCCGATCGTGGGGGTGTCACCCCCGAGCATCAGCACTTCGTCGAATGTGACCTTGTCGCCCGGCGCGCCATCGAGCGCCATGACCGTGATGATATCGCCAGCGGACACGCTATACTGCTTGCCGCCGGTTTTGATGACTGCGAACATCGTTTTTTCCTGTGTTCGAGCCCGGCTCTCGCGTTTTCGGACGGCGCGCCTCTCGGCGTTTTCGTCCCGCGGGCCGGCTTTTTTGCAGTTGGACCGGTTACGCTTCGATCTTTGAAAAGAAAAACGCGGCGAGACCGCCGCGACGAAGCAGAAAAACGCCTAACGCGCCGGGGCGGCCTTGTCAATGCCGGCGCGCCCCCCTCTCCCCGCGGGGCAAGGAGAGGGGAGAGCGCCATGCCGATTACGGAACCGGCTTCACCGCCGGCGGCTTCCAGCTGCCATCGATGATGGACGGCGCCTTTTCCGTCGGCCAATACATGCGCAGCGTCATATTGAAGTCCTTGTCGTTCGCCGGCAGCCAGTTCGTTTCCTTAGCCTTGCCGGGCGAATCATGCTGCACATAGATGTCGAGCGAGCCGTCCGGGTTCTTCTTGAGCGGCATCCAGCTGCTGATCGCGTAGCGGTTCAGCGGATTGGCGACGAAGAAAGACTCCGGATTATACATTGTGATCGACCAGAAGGCCTTCACCGGCGGCGTCGCGCCCTTGTCGAAGTGAATGACATATTTGTTCGCGCCGTCGAGGCCCTTGCCCTCCCCGTCCACATAGGCGGAAGGATAGACCGCGTCCTGCGGGAGGTTGGCGCCGAGGCCCACCAGCGCGACCACCGCGCGGGCGCCGTAGTCGGAGCCATACTTGCCCAGAATCATCGGCGGTATCCGCCAGCCATTGACCGGCGCGCCGACTTCCTTCGAGGCCGCGAGCAGCTTGTCCAGCGCGACGCTCACCGATTGCTCCAGCCCCTTGGCGACGGCGGGATCGAGCTTGCCGGGATCGAATTTCTCTCCCGGAACCACGCCGATCGCCTTCAGCTTTTCGAGCACGGGCGCTTCGGAAGCGGGAGGCGGATTTGATTTCAGGAGCGTCGCAAGCCGGCTGAAGAACGTCTCGGCGCTCATCTTCTTGAGTTGGTCGACCGGAGCCGTCTTCATGTCGAGACTGGGATCGACCTTGCCCGCCGGCGGCGTATAGGGCTTTCCGAAGGCGGAGAGCGGCGTGAGCTTGTAGCCGTCCTGGATCTTGTGCACGGCAGGATAATCGGCCGGCCCATCCGTCTGCGTGCGGCCGATGATCCAGACTAAATTGGTCGGAGCCTTGATTTCGGTCACGCCCTTGGGAAGCGCGCCCGACCAGCCGGGGCCGGTGATCGCGAAATTGCCGGCCTTCGTTCCTGTCGTGCGCTTGCCGGGCGAGGCGAAGACATTGGTCCAGGCGTCCAGCATCGGCATCAGATAATAGCGCCCGTGCGTATCGGGCACGGAGAGCACGATCGGCTCGGCCGAGACGTCGAGGAAAGCGGAGGAATAGAGCGTGTCGACATTGGCGCGCACGACGTCCTTGAATGAGGCGTCGGGGAACTGCCGCACATTGACGAACTGATTTACCGGCGCCGCGAAAGCGTCCGGCTTCGCGACATTGGTCAGCTTGTCTTTCGTTAGATCCATGATGACCAGCGGAAGGCCATAGACGACAGCCTCCACGCCCGCCTTCAGCGCTTCGGCCTGTTTGGCTTCCTGCCCGGCCTGCGCCTCGGACTTCTGCGCCGCGTCTGTCGTCTCTTTCTTGTCGTTACATGCGCCGAGGGACGCCATCATGATCGCGACGAGGATCGCCGCCGCCTGCCGTGTCTTCATTTAAATCCCCATGGAAAAAACGCTGGAACTCTAGGCTGACGCGAACCTTATGGGAAGCGCAACCCTTGCGACAGGACGTCTCTTCGACGCTTTCCCGATCCGGCGGGCTTCGGCGTGCGGGCGCCTAAACTTTTGTATTCCTTGTCTTGTGGCGGCGACGACGCCCTAGAAACAGCCGGCGGCTTTCATCTGGATAAGCCAGCTCTGGCAGGCGGCGGCCGCGTCGCCGCCGCGCGGACGCCGGCGCCGGCCCTGCCAATCGTCGCCGTCCCAGCCGCCGCCGCCATAACCGCCGCCATAGCCGCCGCCATACCCTCCCCCGTAGCCGCCGCGCCCGTCCCATCCCCCGTCGTCACCCCAGCCGCGGCCATAACCGCGGCTGGGATACTGGTATTCCCTGACGCATTTGTTGAACTCGTTCGACAGCGCCCAGCAGGCGGCCATATTCGAACCGGCCTGCGCGGCGGTCGCGGCGACAAGGGCGCCGAGCGCGCCGGTTATGACGAGCAAGGAACGGAGGCGCGGGGAGCGGAACAGGGGCATGACGATTCTCCTTTCCGGCGCGACGAGCGCCAGCAGATCACACCTTAGGCGTCACCTGATGAAAGCCAGCTGAACGTCACCAGCCCGCGACCCGGCGACAGGCCGAGGACCCGCCGTCGAACTCATAATGATCGCCGCAGGCGAAGGCGACGGGCGGCTCGCCGGTCTGTTCGAAATGATCGTAGCCCTGCTTGAGGTTGCGCCAGAAATCGACCCATTGGGTATAACCGCCGCCGCCGCTGACGAAGGCGAGCCAGCCGCCGCCGGTTCCGGTCTCGCGCGCAAGATTCGCGTCCGTCATGCGGAAGGGAAAAATGTGGACTGGAATTTCCTTCTGTCCCGCGCGCAACGCCGCTTCGACGAAGCCGTAAATTTCCTCGATGCCCCGGTCGGTCATGGCGAAACAGCCGACAGACTTGCAGGCGCCATGGACCATGACGAGCCCGCCGGTGCGGCCGTTCTGCCGGTCGAAGGCGTTGGGATAGCCGACATTGAAGGCGCGGTAATAATTGGAATGCGGATTCAGCTGCTTCGCCGAGACGCTGTAGAAGCCTTCCGGCGACTGATAATCCGCTTCCTTCAGCTTCGGGCCGAGCCGCCCGGACCATTTGCAGATCGGGAAGGTTTTGTAGAGCGCATAGCGGCCGTTCTTCTTCAGCCATAGTTCGAGCTGGCCCTCCTGCTTGAAGATGCGCACGAAGACGGGGTCGCCCATGCCGAACTTGGGGGGCGGCGGCTGAAAGGCGTCGTCCGGCGCCGGCCTGAGCGTCGGCTCTTCGAGCTTCGCGACCTGAGCGCCCTCGGGGCTGGCCGGCGCGGCGGGCTGGACGGCCGAGGCGCCGGCGTCAGTCGTCGAAAGGCTCGCAACACGATCGAGACCGGCCGGCCGCGACGGCGGCTTCGGGACATCGGCGTAAACCGGCGTCGCCGGCGATGTCGTCGTGAGCGCGGCGGTCGTGGACTGGGGCGCCGGCGCCGGCTGGATCGCTTGCGGCCACTGGAAGGCGGACCAGCCGGACGACGCCGGCGGGGCGGGTTGGTTTGGCGGGGCTCCCTCCTGAGGGGCCGCCGGCGCAGCCGGCTCCGGCGTCGCGAGCGCCGCGAGATCGCGCGGCCGGGAGGGCGGCAGCGGCGTGTCGCCGGTTCTCATTTCGATTGGCCGCGCGGGCGGGATCGGCGCCACCGGCGGGAAGGAAACGGTTCCCTCGAACGACTCCTCGGCCGGGCCGCCCGGCGGCGTCAGCGCGGCGGTCTGGGTCGATCCCGGGGTCTGCGCGCCCCGCAGCTGTGCGACGGCGGCGGCGTCCGATTCGGTGTTCGTGGCGGGCGAGGACGCTGTTCCAGACGGCGCGTCGGAGGCGGCGGGCAGCGCCCGGCGCAGGCCCAGGACGATGGCGCCGCCTGCTGGACTCGGCGCGACGGCCTCTGCGACGGCCGCCGGCGCGGCGGAGCGCGCCTTACCCGCGCTCGGCATGTATCGCAGCGCCGCGACGGCGAGCCCGAGCGCGGCGAGGGCGAGCGCGGCGAACAGGAGATGGGTCGGGCGCGGCGTCATGCGCGGGCGTTCAATCCTCTCGGCGCTCGAGCCTGAGCCAGGCGCCTCCCCTCCGTCAATGGCCCTCGAATGCGACGAGCGTGCGGACCGGCACGCCGAGCGCCTCGATCTTCTTCGCGCCGCCGAGGTCGGGCAGGTCGATGACGAAACAGGCCGCAAGCACCTCGGCGCCCATTTTCTGCAGCAACCGAATGGCGCCTGTCGCCGTCCCGCCGGTGGCGATCAGATCATCTACCAGAATGACGCGTTCGCCGGGCTGAACGGCGTCGACATGCATCTCCATCTCGTCCGTTCCATATTCGAGTTCATAAGCAATGGAGACAGTTTCGTGCGGCAATTTGCCTTTTTTGCGAATCGGGACGAAGCCGGACGAAAGCTGATGGGCGACGGCGCCGCCGAGAATGAAGCCCCGCGCCTCCATGCCCGCGACCTTCTCGATCTTGGAGCCGGCCCAGGGCTGCACCAGCTCGTCCACCGCCTTGCGAAACGCGCGGGCGTCGCCGAGAAGCGTCGTGATGTCACGGAACAGGATGCCCTTTTTGGGATAATCGGGGATCGTGCGAATGGCGGCGCGCAGCGGCATCGAAAAACCCTCGGTAGGCGTGTTATGCCAAACTCAACCATAAGTTGAGTACGCGCTGGCGCGCGCAGCGCAGCTGAATACACTCAAGCGCGCCAATCTCCAAGGTTCCGCCGGATGCGCCTCGTCCTCGCCGTCATGCTCGCGCTTTCTTCTTTCCCGCTGAACGCGCAGACGGTTTATCCAATGCCGCAGCCCTATGTCCCCGGCGTCCCGTCGGGCGGTCAATGGCAGCAACAGCCGACGCCACAAGGCGCCGCGCAACAGGCCTACGGGGGCTGCTACGGCTGCAGTTACATGGGCGATTACCGACCAAGCCCCGGCCCCCGCCGCCCCGCGCCGCCGCTGCGCCTGCAGGGCCAGTGGCGCAACGGCTGGTGGTATTATTGACGGGCGTCTTCATTCGACCTGCGGGCGATCCGGGGAGAATGCGTAATCGAATCCCCGCTCCCCTCCCGTCGCCAGGCGCGGCGGCGCGCCGAGGAGCTTTCCGAGCGCCGTGGCGCTGTCGAGGATGATCATCTGCATCATGGCGACGAGCGTCAAAGTCGGATTGGCGGCGGGGAGAGTCGGCATGGCGCTGTTGCCGACGATGAAGAGATTATCGACGCCAAAGACCTGAAACTCCGTGTTGACCACGCCCTGGCTGGCGTCGGTCGCCATGCGGGTCGTGCAGGCCGCGTGATCGCCGCGCTGCGGATAGGTTCCCGACTGGACGCCGCCGCAGCCCATCGTCGTCAGGACATTCTCCATGATGGCGCAATAATTCGCCGCCGCGGTCGGATCGTAGAGCGGCTGCGGGGTCGCGATGGACGTGCGGGGCAATTGAAAGCGGGTCGAGCCGGAGATCGGCGTCACGCGGTTCTGATACTGCGGAATGCAGGACATATTGCCATAGAGCTGGAACGACGCCGGCGCGACGCTTTGGGACAGGATCGCCTTGACGTCCAGCCCTTGCGCCATCAGCGACGCGACGTCGAGATTCGGCGTCTCGTAATTCATCGACATGAAAAGCTTTCCCGCCTTCTGCTGCGCCGGCGTGTCATAGGCCCGCGAACAGAGACTCGGGAATCCCAGCGTCGTCACGCTTCTGTTTTGCCCTGGAGAGACGGGAGGCTGATAGGCCGGGCTATTTCCCCGCGTTCAGCCGCGACATCACCGCGTCGAGCTTCTTCAGCAACGCCGGATCGCGCGCCTCCGGCGCGGTGAGAATCGCATTGTCGAGCGCGCGGTCGGAGCCGACGGGGCAGGCCTCGTGCTCGGCGGGGAAATCCTTGAGCACACGGCCGACGAGCCGCGCGGCCGCGGCGGCGTTCTTGCGCACGATCTCGATCACCGAGGCGACGTCGACATGGTCGTGCTCGGGATGCCAGCAGTCGAAATCCGTGACCATGGCGATGGTGGCGTAGGAGATTTCCGCTTCGCGGGCGAGCTTGGCCTCGGGCATTGCGGTCATGCCGATGAGATCATAGCCCAGCGCCTTGTAGGTGAGCGATTCGGCGTAGGTCGAAAACTGCGGCCCCTCCATGCAGACATAGGCGCCGCCGACCGCGATCTCGATCCCCTCGTCGCGCGCGGCTTTCGCGATGCGCGCCGAGAGTTTCGGCGCGATCGGATGCGCCATCGAGACATGCGCCACGCAGCCGTCGCCGAAGAAGGAGGAGGCGCGGCCGAAGGTGCGGTCGACGAACTGGTCGACCAGCACGAAAAGACCCGGAAAAAACTGCGATTTGAACGACCCGCAGGCCGAAACCGAGATAATGTCGGTCACGCCGACGCGCTTCATCGCGTCGATATTGGCGCGGTAGTTGATCGTGGAGGGCGCGAGCCGATGGCCGCGTCCATGGCGCGGCAGAAAGACGGCCTTCGTGCCGCCGATCTCGCCGAACACCAGTTCGTCGGAAGGCTCGCCCCAGGGCGTTTCGACGCGTTCGCGGCGGACGTTCTCGGCGCCCGGCAATTCATAGACGCCGGACCCCCCAATGATGCCGACAACCGCCTGCGCCATGCGACTTCTCCTCTGAAAACGGCGCGAGCGCCCCGACTTTTGAACTTGTTATCGTCTCCAAAGCGAAGACGCAAAAACCGGCCGGGCCAGCACAGCTCGCGTCCTTGCCAAAATGCCGCAGGCGCCAATTTCCTGGGCGCCGATCGCAGGCGCGGCCCGCGTTTCGCGCGCCCCCGCATAACCGCGTTCGGCCTTTGAGAATCGCCGCGCTTCGCGCTCTGCCGCAGCGTATCACGCTGTTGCGGAAGGTTTCCGCGCCTGGTTCCGAAAGGCTTTCACCTGCGGCTGCGATTGAAAACGAGGCGCCTGACAGGGTTGCGCCGCAAAATGTGCTGTGTTAGGTGACGCTCGCCTTGGGACTGGGGCGTTGCCGCCTTTGTTCCTTGCCCCTGCAGCATCCGCCGCTATCGAGCCGACCGCGATTTTACGCGCGCAGTTTCTGCGCCGTGGCCGGGGCAGGATACGACGGAAATTTGACGAGCGATCCAAGTGGCTCAAGACGGAGTTTCGCTTTCTGGCGTCGCAGGACGCTACGCCTCCGCCCTCTACGAACTGGCGTCGGAAAAATACGCCGCCGACGAGGTCGCCGCGGCGCTCGCCGCGTTCCAGAGTCTCATCAATGAGAGCGCCGATCTCAAGCGCCTGGTGAAAAGCCCGGTCTTCTCCGCGCAAGAGCAGGTAAAGGCGCTCGACGCGGTCCTCTCACGGGCCGGCATCGGCGGCATCGCCGCCAATTTCATCCGGCTGGTGGCCTCGAAGCGCCGCCTCTTCGTTCTTTCCGACATGATCGCCGCCTATCAGGAGCTGCACGACAAGGCCAAGGGCCTCGTGCGCGCCGATGTGACGGTGTCCGCGCCGCTGCGCCCCGAGCATGAATCGGCGCTGCGCCAGGCGCTTTCCGGCGTCACCGGCGGCAAGTCGGTCAGCCTCAACGTTCGCACCGATCCGTCGATCATCGGCGGCATCGTCGTGAAACTCGGTTCGCGCATGGTCGACGCTTCCGTTCGCACCAAGCTCAACTCAATCCGCACACGCATGAAAGAGGTCGGCTGATGGATATCCGCGCCGCAGAAATTTCCGCGATCCTCAAGAACGAGATCGCCAACTTCGGCAATGAGGCCGAGGTCACCGAGGTCGGCCAGGTTCTGTCGGTCGGCGACGGCATCGCCCGCGTCTACGGCCTCGACAATGTGCAGGCCGGCGAGACGGTCGAATTCGAGAACGGCGTGCGCGGCATGGCCCTGAACCTCGAAAGCGACAACGTCGGCATCGTTATCTTCGGCTCCGACCGCGAGATCAAGGAAGGCCAGACGGTCAAGCGCACCGGCGCCATCGTCGACGTGCCGGTCGGCAAGGAGCTTCTCGGCCGCGTCGTCGACGCGCTGGGCAATCCGATCGACGGCAAGGGCCCGATCAAGGCCACCCGCCGCGCCCGCGTCGACGTGAAGGCGCCCGGCATCATTCCGCGCAAGTCGGTGCATGAGCCGATGGCGACCGGCCTCAAGGCCGTCGACGCCCTCATCCCGATCGGCCGCGGCCAGCGCGAGCTGATCATCGGCGACCGCCAGACCGGCAAGACCGCCATCGCGCTCGACACCATCCTGAACCAGAAGTCGCTCAACGAAGGCGACGACGAGAAGGCGAAGCTCTACTGCGTCTACGTCGCCATCGGCCAGAAGCGCTCGACGGTCGCGCAGTTCGTGAAGGTGCTCGAGGAGCGCGGCGCGCTGGAATATTCGATCATCGTCGCGGCCACCGCCTCCGATCCGGCCCCGATGCAGTTCCTGGCGCCCTTCGCCGGCTGCGCCATGGGCGAATATTTCCGCGACAACGGCATGCACGCCGTCATCATCTATGACGATCTGTCCAAGCAGGCCGTCGCCTACCGCCAGATGTCGCTGCTGCTGCGCCGTCCGCCGGGCCGCGAAGCCTATCCGGGCGACGTCTTCTATCTGCATTCGCGCCTTCTCGAGCGCGCCGCCAAGCTCAACGACGATCGCGGCGCCGGTTCGCTGACCGCGCTCCCGGTCATCGAGACGCAGGCCAACGACGTGTCGGCCTACATCCCGACGAACGTGATTTCGATCACCGACGGCCAGATCTTCCTCGAGACGGATCTGTTCTATCAGGGCATCCGCCCGGCGGTGAACGTCGGTCTGTCGGTGTCGCGCGTCGGCTCCTCGGCGCAGACCAAGGCGACCAAGAAGGTCGCCGGCAAGATCAAGGGCGAGCTCGCGCAGTATCGCGAAATGGCGGCCTTCGCGCAGTTCGGCTCCGACCTCGACGCGGTGACGCAGCGCCTGCTGAACCGCGGCGCGCGCCTCACCGAGCTCCTCAAGCAGCCGCAGTTCTCGCCGCTGAAGATGGAAGAGCAGACCTGCGTGATCTACGCCGGCGTCAACGGCTATCTCGATCCGCTGCCGGTCAATCGCGTCCGCGCTTTCGAGGACGGCCTGCTGGCGCTGCTGCGCACGCAGCACACCGACATTCTCGAGAGCATCCGCACCACGAAGGATCTCACCGACGACACGGCGGCGAAGCTGAAGAGCGTCGTCGAGACCTTCGCGAAGTCCTTCGCCTGATCCGAAGATGACGGTTCGCGCGCCCATTAACGGGCGCGCGACGGCCTCCAGACAAGAAGCACGCTCATGCCCTCGTTGAAGGATCTTCGAAACCGGATTTCTTCCGTCAAGGCGACGCAGAAGATCACCAAGGCCATGCAGATGGTCGCGGCGGCCAAGCTGCGCCGCGCGCAGACGGCGGCCGAGGCCGCGCGTCCCTACGCCGAGCGCATGGAAGCGGTGCTCGCCAATCTCGCCGCCGGCGTCTCCACCGGCGGCCCGCAGCTTCTCGCCGGCAATGGCAAGGACGACGTGCATCTGCTCGTCGTCGCCACCGCCGAGCGCGGCCTCTGCGGCGCCTTCAATTCCTCGATCGTGCGTCTCGCGCGCGAGCACGTCCATCGCCTTCAGGGCCAGGGCAAGACGGTCAAGATTCTCTGCGTCGGCAAGAAGGGCTACGACCAGCTCCGCCGCCAGTACGAGAAGGAGATCGTCGAGCTGATCGAGCTGCGCGGCCTCAAGACCATCGGCTTCGAGAACGCCGACGAGATCGGCCGGAAGATCATCGCCATGTTCGAGGCGGGCGAATTCGACGTCGCCACGCTGTTCTTCTCGAGGTTCAAGTCGGTGATCGCGCAGATCCCGACGGCGCAGCAGCTCATCCCGGCGCAGATCGCCGCCAATGAGAACGCGGTCCCGCAGGAAGGCCCGCAGCCTTCCTACGAATATGAGCCCGGCCAGGACGAGATTCTCTTCGAACTCCTGCCGCGCAACATCTCGATCCAGGTGTTCCGCGCGCTGCTCGAAAACGCCGCCTCCGAACAGGGCGCGCGCATGAGCGCGATGGACAACGCCACGCGCAACGCCGGCGACATGATCAAAAAGCAGACGACCCTGTACAACAGGTCGCGTCAGGCGATGATCACCAAGGAACTCATCGAAATCATCTCGGGCGCCGAAGCGCTCTGATCGTTAAAATAGACGAGGACGTAAAATGGCCGCCAACAAGCCCACGGGCCGCATCACCCAAGTCATCGGCGCCGTCGTCGACGTGAAGTTCGACGGCCACCTGCCCGAGATTCTCAACGCGCTGGAAACGACAAACCAGGGCCAGCGCCTGGTTCTCGAAGTCGCCCAGCATCTCGGCGAGCATTCGGTCCGCACCATCGCCATGGACACGTCCGAGGGTCTGACCCGCGGCCAGGAGGTGACCGACACCGGCGCCCCGATCACGGTCCCGGTCGGCGAGGAGACTGCTCGGCCGCATCATCAACGTCATCGGCGAGCCGGTCGACGAAGCCGGCCCGGTCAAGTCGAGCGGCATGCGCGCGATCCACCAGCCGGCGCCCTCCTACGCCGAGCAGGCGACGGAAGCGCAGATTCTCGAGACGGGCATCAAGGTCGTCGACCTGCTCGCGCCTTACGCCAAGGGCGGCAAGATCGGCCTGTTCGGCGGCGCGGGCGTCGGCAAGACCGTGCTCATCATGGAGCTGATCAACAACGTCGCCAAGGCGCACGGCGGTTATTCGGTGTTCGCCGGCGTCGGCGAGCGCACCCGCGAAGGCAACGACCTCTATCACGAAATGATCGAGGGCAACGTCAACAAGAAGCCCGTCAACGGCTCCACCGCCGGCTCCAAATGCGCACTGGTCTATGGCCAGATGAACGAGCCGCCGGGCGCCCGCGCCCGCGTCGCCCTGACCGGCCTGACCGTCGCCGAAGAGTTCCGCGACAAGGGCCAGGACGTGCTGTTCTTCGTCGACAACATCTTCCGCTTCACCCAGGCGGGTTCGGAAGTGTCGGCGCTTCTCGGCCGCATCCCCTCGGCGGTGGGCTATCAGCCGACGCTCGCCACCGACATGGGCATGCTGCAGGAGCGCATCACCACCACGACCAAGGGCTCGATCACTTCGGTGCAGGCCATTTACGTCCCGGCCGACGATCTGACCGACCCGGCGCCGGCCACCTCCTTCGCCCACTTGGACGCCACGACCGTGCTGTCGCGCTCCATTGCGGAAAAGGGCATTTATCCGGCCGTCGACCCGCTCGACTCGACCTCGCGCATGCTCTCCCCGGCCATCGTCGGCGAGGAGCATTACGACGTCGCCCGCCGGGTGCAGTCGACGCTGCAGCGCTACAAGTCGCTGCAGGACATCATCGCGATCCTGGGCATGGACGAGCTTTCCGAAGAGGACAAGCTGGTCGTCGCCCGCGCCCGCAAGATCGAGCGCTTCCTGTCGCAGCCCTTCCACGTCGCCGAAGTCTTCACCGGCTCGCCGGGCAAGCTCGTCTCCCTCGCGGACACGATCAAGGGCTTCAAGGGTCTGGTCGAAGGCGAATACGACCACCTGCCGGAGGCCGCCTTCTACATGGTCGGCTCCATCGAGGAGGCGGTCGAAAAGGCCGCCAAGCTCGCCAAGGAAGCCGCGTAACCATTCGGGAGGGGCGGCGAGCCGCCGCCCCACGCCCATCACCTCATTCGAGAGATGGCCGGTCTGATCCGGCCATTCGCGCGTGACGCTACAGAGCCCGCCGGAGACTGACATGGCCGCATTCCACTTCGAACTCGTCTCTCCCGAGAAGCTCCTGTTTTCGGGCGACGTGGAAAGCGTCGTGGCGCCGGGCGCCGAGGGCCAGTTCACCGTCCTCAAGGATCACGCGCCTGTGATGACCACGCTGAAATCCGGCGTCGTCACGGTCGCGGGCGGCGACGGCAAGGTCGAGAAGCTCTTCGTGCGCGGCGGTTTCGCCGATGTGAGCGCAAGCGGCTTCACCATTCTCGCCGAGCTCGCCTTGCCCCTTTCCGATCTGGACCCCGCGAAGCTCGACGGCGACATCAAGAACGCCCGCGAGGACGTCGCCGACGCCAAGTCCGACGAGGCCCGCCGTAGCGCCAGCGACAAGCTCGCCCAGCTCGAAGAGATGCGCGCCGCTCTCGGCGCGTAATCCGCGCGTTTAACTTTAGAGCGGCTTGTCGGCGCTGCTCGGCCAATTCGTCATCATTTCATTGCTCGGCAGGCTCTGATCCGTGAGCTTGCGCGCCTGCGCGACGCCGGTGATCGGGAGTTTTCCCGGCTCCAGCAGGCCGATCTGCACGAGCACCGACGCCTGATCCCAATAGATATGCTCATGCGCCAGCTTGCCGCCGCGAAACTGCGCGATGGCGACGAGCGGGATTTCGACCCTGCGGCCCGTCGGGGCGACGCCCGGCAGCATCCAGTCGATTTCATGCGTATGTGTGAAGCAGAACAGCATCTCGTCGACCACACTGTCGGCGCCGACGGTGCGACTGACGGTCTTCAGGGTCGTGTCCGGCGGATTGGCGCCGATGAAGTGATATTTGTAAAAGCGATTGAGCTGATCGTGGCCAACGCCGCCGGTCATGGTCGGAATATGATTGACATAGGGGCTTTCGACCATCGTCGCCATTGTGGCGTCGACGTCCCGCGTCTCGAACTCATATCGGCAGTGCTCGTCCCATAGAGCGGCGAGATCGGGCTTCGAAACATTCGACATGACGGTCCTTGCAGAAATGGGTGGCGCTCGCGCAGCTCTCAACGCAAGGGCTCGAGCGACACGCGCAGCCCGTCGCGCGGGCGCGGGATCGGCCAGTATCGCCAGCCGGGAGCGTAATCCTTCGGGGCGACGATTCTCGTCGTCGACAGCAGATGATAGGCGAAGCATTTGGCCTGCATATGGGCGAAGTTCAGACCAAGACACATATGCGCGCCGCCGCCGAACGGCACGAAGGCGTATTTATGCCGCGCGCGCGTCTCTTCGGGGGTGAAGCGTTCGGGATCGAATTTATCCGGCTGCGGCCAATGCTCCGGCATGTGGTGCGTATAAAGCGGGTTGATCACGACACAGGCGCCGGCAGGTATTCGATAGCCGGAAAAATCGACATCCCGCAGCGCAAGCCGCAAGACCGAGGGCGCCGGCGGAACCAGACGCAGGGATTCATTGAACGCCATCTCGACGAGCGGCAGATCGCGCAGCCGCTCATAAGGAAGCGGCTCGCCTTCGGCGAGGCCCAGCGAAAGCGCTTCCTCCCGCAATCGTTCCTGCCAGTCTCTGTTGACCGCCAGAAAATAGACCAGGGCGGAAAGGGAGGTCGCAAGCGTGTCATGCGCGGCCATCATGAGGAAATTGATGTGATCGGCGACTTCCTGCGGCGAAAGCGGCGCGCCATCCTCCATGGTCGTCTTGCAGAGCTGCGTGAAGAGATCGTTTCCTTCGCTGACGCGGCGGCGAACGACCTCTCGACGGAATTGATCCACCATGGCGGCGCGCGCCTTCACGCCTCGATACATCTGTGTGCCGGGCATCGGCCAGCGAACCACGCTGACGGCGGCGGCGATCATATCCGCATAGGCCTTCTTTATGCGGCCGATATCGTCGCCGACGTCCGAGCCGAGAAAGGAGATCGCGGCAAGATCGAGCGTCATTTCCTTGATTGCCGGATAAAAGCGCAATTCGCCCGGTCGACGCAGTTTCGCGATCCCCGCCGCGACGCCGCTATTGATGCTTTCCAGATAGGCCTGCAACGGTCCGGCCTTGAAGGCGACGGACAGAGCCTTCCGGTGCAGGCGATGTTCGTCGAAGTCGAGCAGCATCAGGCCGCGTGGAAAAATACGGTCCAATATGATTCCCCATCCCAGCGCGGAGGAAAAAACCTTCGCCTCGTCGAGAAGCAGGAATTCATTCGCCTCGGGACCGAGCAATGAGACCGTGTGCGCGCCGAGTGTGTAATGCCGGAAGACCCGCCCATATTGCCGGGCGAAGCGTTCGGTCAGGCCCTTGGGATCAGCCAGATGCTGAAGCGTATGCCCGACGATCGGCCAGCCGCTCGAACCGGGAATATTGGCGAGCGCGCTGCGCGAGGGCGCGGGAATGCGCGGCTGTCGGAAATTGGCGCCGCTGCCGCTACTGAGAAAAGACATTCAACAACTCTCACTATTCCCAATGAAAAGCCACGCTTGCGTAGACGTTTAAGGATAGGCCAGTCGCGGGAGTCCATCAACGCTCCGGCGCCGCGCGCATGCAGAGCGCCGAACTTTCGCGTCAGCCGAGATCGGCCGGAGGCCGGATGTTGTTTTCCGGATTCGTGTCATGCCGCGAAAGCCCCGTAATCGGGCCTTTGCCCACGAGCGGTTCGAGATCGGCCGCGAGCGCGTCGGCGATGGATTTCGCGTAAACGATCTCGCCGGAAACAACGATCGCGAAGGCCTTGAGATGTTTCCTGCGCTTTTCGGGATTCTCGATCGTCGCCTTCGTCCATCTGTAAAGCGGAAACGACTCGACCCCGACCTTCTCCGCCTCGGCGACATAATCTTCGAAAGCCTGCAATTGATTGCTGATCGTGGCGTCGTGTCTCGCGAGAATTTCCGCGAGCGGCTGCGGGAGAGCGTCCCGGGGTTGATTGCGAACGGCTTCCGCCTGCGCTTCCTCGAAATAGATACGGACCTGATGCTTCCATTCGTCGCTCATGATCACTTTCTCCCCGGCTCAATCGTAGGTCCCAAAACAGAATAGAGCCGCCGGCTCCCGCAGGAAGGCGCAATCCGTCTTCGCAACCGCACATAACGCAGTCGCAAAAATACTTGTGCACTCGCGAGATTTACATTCGCAATGCACAAAAACTACTGCTGTAATTAAGCAACAAACCCGAAAAAGAGCATTTTGTGTCTTCAGGCTCTCTTGATTTGTGACAGATATCGAACGACCCTTACTCTCAAGGTCAACACTCATCCTCTTTGAGGGAGGATCGAGGAGGTTCGTAAGATGAGAAGGGCTCAGCAGGATCGGGACCCGATCAAGGAATTCATCATGAGCGTCGCGCCTCGGCTTGAGGGCGTCATCAAATCCGGGCTGCCGGCCCGCAATCGGCCGGGTTTTTCGGAGAAGACGCGATCGAAGCAGACGCGCCGCTCGGAGGCCATTCTGGGGACGCAGTGACGGCGTTGCGCGCAACGTCTTGAAAACTGCGTCGCCGGAAGACGAAATGAAAACGGCCACGGCGGACAGCCTTGGCCGCCTATTCCCAAAGCTTCCCGCTCACACCCGTCCGCATAGCTGACCAGGCCCTGCTTCTGCAGGCGAGCCGGAACCGGCTCCGAGGCGGCGTTCAGCAGCCCAAGGCCCGCGGCGCGGGCCTTTTTCATTGCCGAAACGGCTGCGGACTGGCATATCCCGCCACGACAGGCCAAGCGCCGTCCTTCGCCGCCGCCTTCAGCGGCGCGGGCGGTCTTCCGCCAGCTATAACCTTTCACCATATGACCGGGAGTGACCGGTCGCCTTGAGAGAGACGCAAAATGAGCAGCGTCAACCAGATACGCTCCGCCTTCCTCGACTATTTCGTGCGCAACGGACATGAGAAGGTCGCGTCGTCTCCGCTCGTCCCGCACAATGACCCGACCCTCATGTTCACCAATGCGGGCATGGTCCAGTTCAAGAACGTCTTCACCGGCGTCGAGAAGCGTCATCAGGCGCGCGCGGCCTCCGCTCAGAAATGCGTGCGCGCCGGCGGCAAGCACAATGACCTCGACAATGTCGG
The DNA here is from genome assembly GCA_963717565.1 of uncultured Alphaproteobacteria bacterium. Taxonomy (GTDB): domain Bacteria; phylum Pseudomonadota; class Alphaproteobacteria; order Rhizobiales; family Beijerinckiaceae; genus Methylocystis. The sequence goes on along the minus strand of CAVQWJ010000010.1, from coordinate 375,644 downwards.
CTATACCGCGCGCCACCATACCTTCTTCGAAATGCTCGGGAATTTCTCCTTCGGCGATTATTTCAAGGAGGGCGCGATCGAGCTCGCCTGGGGGCTGATCACCAGGGAGTTCCAGCTCCCGGTCGACCGCCTGCTGGTCACGGTCTATCACGACGACGACGAGGCCTATGATCTGTGGAAGAAGATCGCCGGCTTCCACGACAGCCGCATCATCCGCATCGCCACCTCCGACAATTTCTGGAGCATGGGCGACACCGGCCCCTGCGGCCCCTGCTCGGAAATCTTCTACGATCAGGGTGAGGCGCTCGCGGGCGGTCCGCCCGGCAGCCCGGACGAGGACGGCGACCGCTTCCTCGAATTCTGGAACCTCGTCTTCATGCAATATGAGCAGGTCGCGCCGGGAAGCCGCGCGCCCCTGCCGCGTCCCTCGATCGACACCGGCATGGGTCTCGAGCGCATCGCCGCGCTGATGCAGGGCGTCACCTCCAATTACGAGACCGACCTGTTCCGCGCGCTCACCGGCGCTGTCGCCGATCTGACCGGCGCCCCGGTCAACGGACCGCAGGCGGCGAGCCATCGCGTCATCGCCGACCATCTGCGCGCCTCCTCCTTCCTCGTCGCCGACGGCGTGACGCCCTCCAATGAGGGCCGCGGCTATGTGCTTCGCCGCATCATGCGCCGCGCCATGCGCCATGCGCAGATCCTCGGCGCGCAGGACCCGCTGATGTGGCGCCTCGTGCCGACGCTGGTCGCCGAGATGGGCCAGGCCTATCCGGAGCTCATCCGCGCGCAGGCGCTGATCGTCGACACGCTCAAGACCGAAGAGACGCGCTTCCGCGCCACGCTCGCGCGCGGGCTCTCCATTCTCGACGAGGAGACCGCCGGGCTGTCGCAGGGCGCAAAATTCTCCGGCGAGACCGCGTTCAAGCTCTACGACACCTTTGGCTTCCCGCTCGATCTCACCGAGGACGCGCTGCGCCCGCGCGGCATCGCCGTCGACAAGGAGGCGTTCAACGCCGCCATGGAGCGCCAGCGCGCCGAGGCCCGCAAGGCCTGGGCGGGCTCCGGCGAGACGGCGACCGAGACGCTCTGGTTCGCGCTCAGGGAGCGCCTCGGCGCAACGGAATTCCTCGGCTACGACACGGAGCGCAGCGAGGGCGTGGTCACGGCGATCGTCCACGACGGCGCCGAGGCCTTTACCTTGAAACAGGGCCAGCGCGGCGCGATCCTGCTCAACCAGACGCCTTTCTACGGAGAATCCGGCGGTCAGGTCGGCGACGTCGGCGTGATTCGCGCCAAGGGAATCCGCTTCCGGGTGGAGAATACGCTCAAGAAGCTGGGCGACGTCATCGTCCATGAAGGCGTGCTGGAGGAGGGCGAGATCGTTCCGGGCATGGCGCTCGAACTCGACGTCGATCATGCGCGCCGCCGCGCCACGCGCGCCAATCACTCGGCGACGCATATCCTCCACGAGGCGCTGCGGCAGGTGCTCGGCGACCATGTGGCGCAGAAGGGTTCGCTCGTCGCGCCGGAGCGGCTGCGCTTCGACTTCACCCACCCCAAGCCGCTGAGCGACGAGGAGCTGAACCGGGTCGAATCGCTCGCCAATGAGATCATTCAGGACAACGCCCCGGTCGAGACCCGGGTGATGGCGCAGGATGAGGCGATCGAATCCGGCGCCCGCGCGCTGTTCGGCGAGAAATATGGCGACGAGGTCCGCGTGGTCGCCATGGGCCGGCCGGACCCCGGCGTCCCTCACGCCTTTTCGGTCGAGCTCTGCGGCGGCACCCATGTGTCGCGCACGGGCGACATTGGTTTGCTCAGCATCGTGTCGGAAGGCGCCGTCGCCTCGGGCGTGCGCCGCATCGAGGCCCGCACCGCCGAAGGCGCGCGCAGCCATCTGGTGACGCAGTCCCGCGCCTTGCAGGACATCGCCGCGCTGATGCGCGCCCCGGTCGAGGAGGCGCCGAACCGCCTTGCGCAGCTCATGGAGGAGCGCAAGCGGCTCGAACGCGAACTGAACGACGCCAAGCGCAAGCTGGCCATGGGCGGCGGCGGCGGCAATGGCGCCGGCCCCGAGGCGCGCGAGGTCGCGGGCGTGAAGCTTCTGACCCGCGCGGTCGAGGGCATCGACGCCAAGGATCTCAAGTCGCTCGTCGACGACGCCAAGAAGAGCCTGGGCTCCGGCGTCATCGCCTTCGCCAGCGCCTCGCCGGACGGCAAGGCGGGCATTGTCGTCGGCGTGACCGACGATCTGACCGGAAAATACAGCGCGGTGGATTTCGTCCGCGTCGCCAGCGTCGCGCTGGGCGGCAAGGGCGGCGGCGGCCGGCCCGATCTCGCGCAGGCGGGCGGCCCCAACGCCGCCGCCATCGAACAGGCGCTCGCCTCTGTCGAGGACGCGCTCAAGGCCAAGGCGGCGCAGTGACGGGAAAAGACCGGGAGAACTGGTATCTGAGGCTTCGGCGCCGCGTCCATGTCGTTCTGGACGGCGGCGCCAATGATCGAACGACGCGCTTCGTACATCGCGCGCTGATCACCCTCGTCGGCCTCTCGGTCCTTTCCGTCGTGCTCGAATCCGTGCCCGAATACCGCCGCTTCAGCCGCGTCTTTCGGGATGTGGAATATGTCGCGGTCGCCTGTTTCACGCTGGAATATCTTCTGCGCATGTGGTCGGCGCCGGAGCACACGCCCTATTCGGACCGCAGCCCCACGGGGGCGCGTCTCGCCTTCGTGACCTCCTGGTCGGCGATCATCGACCTGCTGACGATCCTGCCGCTCTATCTGTCGTTTTTCCTTTCGGCCAATCTCGCCATCATGGTGCTGTTCCGCCTGCTGCGCTTCTTCAAGCTGGCGCGCTACTCGGCCGGAATTCGCACGCTGGTCGCCGTCATGGAGGCCGAGGGAAAGGCGCTGGTCGCGACCTCGATTCTTCTCTTCGGCGCAGTGCTCTTTTCGGCGACCGCCATTCATATCGCCGAAGCCGATGCGCAGCCCGAAACCTTCGGCTCCATTCCCGCCGCCATGTGGTGGGCGATCGTCACGATCACCACGGTCGGTTATGGCGACGTGACGCCGGTCACGCTGGCTGGACGGCTGATCGCCTCGGTGACGATGGTCACAGGCTATGTGATGCTCGGCCTTCCGGTCGGCATCGTCGCCACAGCCTTTGCCGAAGAAATTCACCGGCGCCAGTTCGTCGTCACCTGGAGCATGGTCGCAAGCGTGCCCCTGTTCAGGACCATGGACGCGACGAATATCGCCGAAATCATGCGCTATCTCAGCGCGCAGTCCATACCAGCCGGCTCGCTGATCGTGCGTCGCGGCGAGGTCGCGGAATCCATGTATTTTATTGCCGAGGGCGAGGTCGACATCGAACTGCCGGGCAAGAGCGTCCGGCTCGGCGTCGGTCAGTTTTTCGGCGAGATGGCGATCCTGCACAAGACGCGCCGCACCGCGAACGTCCGGGCGGTGGAGGCGACAAAACTGCTGGTGCTCGACGCTTTCGACCTACAGGCGCTCATTGTGCGCAACCCGGAAATCGGCGACTGCATCCGCGAAGTCGCCGAAGGCCGCAAGGGGATTGTCCCCGAAGGCCAAAAAGGCGACCTCCTCGCAGCGGAGCTGGAACAGGGCAGCCCCCAGCCTGAGCCCTTCCAATAGGATTGTCCTAGCGCCCCTCCCCACTTGCGGCCGGCGCCGGGAAGTCGAGAATTTCGCGCGTGTAGTGCTCGTGCACCTCTGAAAACGGCTTCTGGTCAGCCGTATAGAGAACCGCCTTGTGTTCGAATAACTCGTGGGGAAGCGCGAGCGCGCCTGACGTCTGTTGTGTCGGCGGAGACAGTTCCCACCCCTCGGGCAGCGGCGACCAGCTCATTTTCATCTCGATCGTGCGGCGGAAAGGCTGAAGCGGCGCGACCGCCTTGCCGAATGGCGTGTCCGTCGTCTCCAGCGTGCGGTTCATCTCCGCGCTCAGGCGACCCGGCACATACCAGTTGTCGGCCTCCGAGAGGATGTGGCCGCCGCAGCTCAGGGCGACGCGCCTGTATTTCACGGGCTCGCCAGGCTGAACGCCCAGGCGCTTGCGCGTCTCCTCGTCAGGCTCCTTTTCGGGAGCGCTGGCGCGCTTTGCGATGATCTTGGGTTCGGCCGCCATCTTGTGATCGGCGCACCATTTCTCGAGCGTCGCCGTCGCGCTGCGGCTTGCGAGAAGAGAAGCGTTCAGCGTCTGAACCAGCGCGAGAATCTCTACGCGCGATGTGAAATCCTGAGGCCAGATCGTCTCGGCGCGTCCATCCGAAACAATGAGCGCGCCCATCAGGGCGATGGCGCTTTTTGAAAGCGCCGACACCTTCTTCATCCGTCCCCCCGGTCGCGCCGCGTCGAGGGGACTTTAACGTCGAAAACCTACATCGCCATCCAGGAATTGTAGGAGGCGACATGCTGCATGGCGCTGAATGTCATCACCACGCTCATGATTTCCGTCATGACGGCAATGGCGACCGCGCCGAAGACGCCCGTGGCGACAACTGTTTTCATGGCTTCCTCCATTTCGTTAACTCCTTGTTAACGATTTCGGCGGCCGCCGAATGTGCGCAAGCGCACGTGAAGATAAGGAGGGAGCTGTCGCCTTGAGCGCAGACCGGCAAGCGCGGCAGCGGAATTATCAGGCGGAGGGCTCGGACGCGGGCGGCTCGGACGCGGGCGTCTCGGACGCGGGCAGGCCGAGCGCTTCAGAAATCTCGCGCAGCGTCGCCTTTTCCTTCTCGCTCATGCGAATGCCCCCAAAGCCGAGAAAAGTGTCCTCGAGCCCCGCTTCCGCAACCTGCCGCGCAATGTCGACAAGCCAGGATTTGTAGGGCGCGGCGTGTTCTCCCGCCTTGGCGTCGAGGATGGCGGCCGTCTCCCGGAGGCCGTCGAGCGCGCGATGCTTGATCTCGTCCAGGCCCGCCCCCTGGATAATGCTGCGCACGCCTTCGCGCGCTTCCGCGCGGCCGCTCGAGCCGCCCAGCGCTTCGCAAACTTTATGGATCAGTTCGTCGCCCGCCTTCGCGCGCGCCTCGGAGATCGCGCGCGCGGCGGCGAAAGCTTCCTGCAGCAGGCCGATGAAGCCGCTCGGATCGGCGGCGCTGACGGCGTAGCCCGCGAGTAGCGGCGCCTGGATCAACTTCCGCCATTCCACCGGCGCGAAAACTGGCTTGTCGACCATCGGCCTTGCTCCAATTCGTGCCTCCTCCACATAGAACGCTCTATCAGGCGCGGAAAGGCCGCATAGAGCGCCTATCGCGCATCCCGCATTGCAACGCCACTGGCGTTCGCAGCCTCGAAAGGAGGCAATCATGCGCAAGCTTGCAGTCGCCGTTATGTTCTTCCCGCTTCTCGCCGCCGCGCCGGCGCTGGCGGATTCGCCCGAGCGTGAATTGGGCAACGTCCAGCGCTACGGCGGGCTGTGGCGTTACCAGAAGCGCGACTGGAGTAATTCTTACGGCTACGCCAACCCGGGAGTCTGCTGGGCTTGGAACGACCAGCGCGGGGATTGGGTCTGGGCCTGCTGACCTATTTCTCGAGCGCGGACAGGATCGCCTGCGCGCCGAGTTCGCAGCTTCGCACGGCCTGGCGACGCAGCTCGGGGGCGCCCACGATCGACAGCATCGCGCCGCCGGCGAGCGTCGCGAAGAGAATCGACATGATAACGGCGTTGGCGATCTGCGGGCGGATCATACCGCAGAGTCATCGACAGCGCCCGGATATTCAATCCACCACTTTGACGCACCCGCCAGGAAGGAGCCGCCGCCATGTTGTCCACAGTTCTGATCGTCCTGCTGATCCTGCTGCTGATCGGCTCGCTGCCATCCTGGCCCTATAGCGCCGATTGGGGCTATGGCCCGGGCGGCGTTGTCGGGGCCGTGCTCGCCCTTGTGCTCGTAATGGCGCTGCTCGGCCGCATCTGAGTGCGTCGCAACAGCGTGGCGCCATCGAATTAGGCCTCCTGTGGACCTTTCTGCCGCGGCCGCAACGCTCGGAGAATGTCTGCAAGGGTCTGGCACGAGATAAGCAACGACGCGGCAGGTATTACTGCGAGCGGAGGACTGCTGATGGACGAATACCGCAGGAGCGATGAATCCGGCTCGGCGCCTCGCGAACACGCAACCGCGCGAAAAGACAGGGGCGGTAACGCACAACTTATTGTCCCGGCTGCCTATCGCCTTGCGCCGCGATCGACCTGGAGCATGCCGCGGGCCGGCGCGCGGCCGATCAATCTGGAGCGCCGCGCGCGCTTCGCCCGCTTCGACGTCGTCTGACCGGCGCCGTCGTCCCGGGCGCCAGCGCTCCGGGATTGGGCGCCCCGCTTACTTCTCGGCAAGGCGCCAGGCGCCGACCCAGTTCTCCTGGTTCGGCGCCGCCTCCAGTTCGTCGAGCCGACGCAGAAAGACGCGCGTCGGCCCGTCGTTGGGCGCGGCCGCGAGCGCGCTCGAAAAAGCCGACCGCGCCGCCGCCCAATCACCGGCCCTGTAGAAAGCAAGCCCGTCGCTGAAGGCCCCGCAAAGCGCGCGGCGGTCATCGGACAGCGCGCCTTTGCGGCCGACGATCTCGAAGATGCGTTCCGCTTTTTCCTGCCCGGCAAGCGCCACGAGGTCGATTTCGCGCGTCTCCACCACATCCGCCGCCGCACGCGCCGTCGCTTCGGAGATCAGCGCGCGCACGCCGTAATGCTTGCAGGCGCCTTCGAGTCGCGACGCGAAATTCACCGTGTCGCCAATCACCGTGTAATTCATCATATGCTCGGAGCCGATGCTGCCGACGAGCGCCTCGCCCGTCGCGACGCCAATGCGGAGGTCGAAGGAAATCGGCGCGGTGCGCACGCCGATCAGATCGGAAAAGCTCGCGCGCAGGTCGTCGAGACGCTCCAGCATGGCGACGGCGGCGAGACAGGCGAGACGCGTCTGCTCGGCAGCATCGTTAAAGGGTGGACCCCAATAGGCCATGATCGCGTCGCCGATATATTTGTCGATGATGCCGTCATTCTCGCGGATCGGCGCCGACATGGTGGAAAAATAGCTGTTGAGAATCTTGACGAGCCCCTGCGGCGTCATGCGCTCGCTCGCGGCCGTGAAGCCTGCAATATCGCAGAAGAGGATCGTCATGACGCGGCGCTGGCCGTCGACGGCGAGCGAGGGCCTGTCGATCAGCCCCTGCACGACGCGGGGATCGACGTAATGTCCGAAGGTGTCGAGGATGCGCGCCTTCAGGCGCAATTGCTCAACCATCCGGTTGAAGGCCTGGGTCAGATGGCCGATCTCGTCCCGCGTGGTGACTTCGACCTCATGATCCAGCCGGCCGGACTCGACGGCGCGCGCGCCTTCCAGCAGACGGCGCACCGGGCTGGTGACGCCGTCGCTGACGAAAGTCGAGAAGACGACGCCCAGCGCGGCGGCCAACAGGGTGAGCACCGCCGCGATGGCCACCACCTGCTGCTGCGTGTCCATCGTGGCCGCGCTGTCCGAACGCAATAAGGCCAGCATATCCGTGCGAATGGCCTCGAACTGCTCGTTGACCTCGTCGCGCAGATGATCGACGCGGTAAAGCGCGTCGCCAAGTCGGGGCCTGTCCTTCGCCTCGAGCGCAGCGAGGAGACGGGTGATTTCCTCATTGAGGAAGTGGCGCGGCCCCGTCATCAGCGCTTCGAGACGGCTGTCGAGCCGCACGAAGGCTTTCTGGTCCTCAAAACGGTTGGCGCCGCCGATCAGCGCCGCCATGGCCGCGCGCGCAGCCTCGACTTCGCGCTCGACCTCTTGCCCCTTGGCGATGAAAACCTTTTTCGTCTCCTCATATTTCGCGGCTTCGACATCCGGCTGGAAGGCCTCGATAACCATGCGCCGCAGCGCCAGCGCGCGCTCGAGCGAGCGGATATGCGCGCGCCCCAGGCTCCCGTAGGCCGGCACATGGCTTGTCGTGAGTTCATCGAAACGCGCGCCGACCTGCCGCACCATCACGAGCGACAGGACGGAAGTAAGCGCCATCAAGACAATCAGGGCCAGTGCGATGCCCATGATCTTGCGCTTGATGGAATTTGAAAACATAGACTGCTTCCCCCTGCGTAACTCTCCGTCATCGCGAGGAACGGAAGCGACGAAGCGATCCAGAGCCATAGCGCGACTCGGGACGCTTCGCTCCGCTTACAATGACGGGTTCAGCGGTGAGAGCTTAACCGGGCCGGACAGCCACGGAAACGCCTGAGCCAGTCTATTTTCGCTAAATGTCGAGGTCGCGATAAACGGCGATTTCCCGCTCGCGCGCGATCCGCGCATCCTCCCCCGCCCGCACGCCGCGCCAGACGTCGAAAATCATCACCAGCGTCGTGAACAGCCCGGTCACCTTCGCCATGATGAAGCCGAAGGGAAAGATGATCCGCTCGGGGGCCAGGATGAACTGCGCGCCGATGAAGATCGACGCCGCATTGATGAAATAGGCCGGCCGATAAAGCGACTTCTCCTTCCAGGCGCTGCGCGCATAATGGCGGGAGCTCTTCTTCACCGCGCGGTTGTACTCGGGGTTGGGGAAGAGCCCGAAAAAACGGCGCTTGGGCGGAAGCGCATTGGGCCCCGCGATCAGCGCCGCCACCAGAGAACGCATTTCGAAATGCGCGACCAGCGCCAGCAGCAGATTGGCGGCGAACAAAAGAATCTTGAGCCAAAGCATGGACACATAAAACTGCGCCGCCATGTCGACGAACAAAAGCTGCGTCGCCGCATTCAGCAGAAAGGCGGAGCGGTGGAAAGCGGCGCGGTTAACGCTCTGAATCTTTTCATCGAAAAATGCGAGGCCGGGCTTGGTGCGCACGAGAATGTGCAGCGTCAGCCGGTCTTCCTCCGAAAGGCCCCAGCGCCTGCCCACTTCATCGATCGTCTCGCCCGGGGTGTCGCCCTTGGGGATCTTGAAGGTGACGCGGGCGATGAAGGTTGAGAGACGCGCCAGAAAACCTCGCGCCGCCGCATAATGCGAGGTCACAGTGTCCAGGAGCTTTTCGGGTTCCGCCATCTTGCCCTTCCAGCGCAGAGACGCGCCGGCCTTTCCGTCGGCGCGCGACTCGCGGGAAATTATGCGGCTTTGTGCGGCCTTCGCAAGTGCGGCGCCCTGTCGGCGCCTTCCATCAGTGCCCGCCGGCGTCGGCGGCGCGGGCGGCCTCGAAGAGGAACCAGGTGCGCTTTTCCGTCTCGTCGAGATATTGCTCGATCAGGCTCGCCGTCGCGATGTCCTCCCAATCGTCGCAGATCCCATGCGCCTCGCGCATCGACTTGGCGATGGCGACATTGTCGTTCATCAGCTCGACGAGCATGTCGTAGGGAGAGACGAAGTCCTTGCTGTTTTCTTTCAGCGAGGCAAGTTTCAGAATTTCGCCGAGCGAATGCAGCGTAGGCTGGCCGAGCTTGCGCACCCGCTCGGCGAGCGGATCGATCGATTCGAGGATCTGCTCGCTCTGCTCGTCGAGCATTTCATGGAAATCGCGGAAATTGGGACCGCTGACGTGCCAGTGAAAATTCTTGGTCTTGACATAGAGCACATAAGCGTCGGCGACGAGGCGATTGATCCGCTCCGCCAAAACCTCCGTCGCTTCGTCGGAGAGATCGCTCGGCGTGTTGAGCGACACGCGTTCGGTATCGCTGCTTTGCGAAACGTTAAGGGGCATCTTGGTCTCCTTTAGCCTCCAGCGTTACGCGACAACGCGCGCTTCATCCGTCTTGTTCCCGCTCGGAGCGCCGCAAAAAACGTCAGGCGACGCGCGACGCCTTGCGCTCGAAGAACAACGCCTGAGAGATCGTCGCCTTGACCGTATCGACCTTGTAGGGCTTGCTGATGAGGAAAGCCGGCTCTGGCCGCTCGCCGGTCAGAAGCCGCTCCGGGAAGGCGGTGATGAAGATCACCGGACAGTCGAAGCTTTGCAGCAGTTCATTCACCGCGTTGAGACCGGAGCTCCCGTCGGCGAGCTGAATATCCGCGAGAATGAGGCCCGGGTGATGGCCCTGCGCAAGATCGACCGCTTCCCTGTGCGTGCGGGCGATGCCGATGACGTTATGGCCGAGGTCGCGCGCAATGAACTCGATGTCCTGAGCGATGAGCGCCTCGTCCTCGATGACGAGGACGTCGGTGGCGACCCGCTCGGCGATTTCGCGCCCGGCCTGGGAGATCAGCGATTCCACCTCCTGCGGCGTGACCGAGAGAATGGCGGCGACGTCCTCGACCGAGAAGCCTTCGACCGTGCGCAGCAGAAAGGCCTGGCGCGAGCGCGGCGTCAGCAGGCTGACGTTGCGCTGCGCGGGCGAAACCTCGTCTTCCGGCCGCTCGTCGACGTTGAGCGTGATGGAGGACCAGCAGCGCATGAAGAGATGGTAAAGTCCGACCTTGGCGGACATGTTGGGCGGGAAGGCGTCGATGTCGGCGACGAGCGCCTCGAGCGTGGCCACGACATAGGCGTCGCCGCTCTTCTGCGAGCCGCAGAGCGCGCGGGCGAAACGGCGAAGATAGGGAAGATGCGGTGCGATTTCGCGGGAGATGTTCATGACGACACCTTGCGGTCTTGTGGAAAGCGGCCGAGGCGACCGAGCCTTACGCCGCCCCGGATGAGGAATCCAACTTTTCTGACTGGAACGATTGAGCCTTCCCGGGGTTGCCTATTTGAGCGCCTGGAGCGAGGGCGCTCAAATGGGACATCGTCAAAATAGGCGAGCGTTCTCGGGGTGGTAGATGACGCAGGGCAACGAGCACGAACAGGAGAAGGCGCTGTCGCTGCGCGAGAATGGCGACGGCGCGCACGGCGACGGTCACGCCGACGCCATGGATGGCGCGGACGGCGTGTATCTGGAGCCGCATATCCAGGAGCAATTGGGGCGGGTGCTTCGCTCATTCTGCGACGACCTTGTTCAACAGCCTATCCCGGACAAATTCGTCATGCTGCTCGCCCAGCTCGAAGCCAAACAGCGCGAGAAGAAATGACTGACGCTGCATTCGGAGAAGAGATGGTTGCGCAGATCCCGTATCTGCGCGCCTTCGCGATCTCCCTCTCTGGCTCATATAGCGTCGCTGACGACCTCGTCCAAGACACGCTGGTAAAGGCATGGTCGCATGCCGACAGCTTCGAGCCTGGCACGAATTTCCGCGCCTGGCTGGTCACCATCCTGCGCAACACCTATTTTTCTCAATATCGCAAGCGCTCCCGGGAGGTGCAGGACAGCGACAATGTTCTCGCCGAGCAGATACCGGTCAAGGGCGGGCAGGAATCGAACGTCACCATGCAGGACGTGCAGAAGGCCCTGAACAAACTCGCGCCGGAACACCGCGAGATCCTGCTGATGATCGGCATCACCGAACTGTCCTACGAAGAGGCCGCGCAGGTCTGCAACATCGCCGTCGGCACGGTGAAAAGCCGTTTGAACCGCGCCCGCGCCAAGCTCGCCGAGCACCTCGGCCTCAATGGCGCGCATGAGATCGATTACGACCCCACGATCACTGGTCTTGCCGCCCGCAAAAGCACCAAGGCGCTTTAAACCGGGTTCAACAAATTTGCCCCATGCCTTGCGCAGGCGGGAACTCCGTGAAGGCTTCGCTGGTTCAGCGAGAAAGGGGGCGCGGCCCCGAAGAAGACGCGGATAGCCGTGGCGGGGGGCGTCAGGCCCGCCACGACGCAATTGGCGCGCGGAGTTTGCTGGTGGTCGGACTGGGCTGGATTTTCGACTTCCTGATAACAAGAGCGAATTTTGCGTCTGACACGGTCGTTGCAGCGGCTGCCCCGTCACAGCTGGAAGCGCCGGAACTTGTCAGCCTCGCCGCTCTCGCGCTGGGCGTGGCCCTCGCGCTCACGCTCATGGTCCTCGCCCGACAAAACGCGACCCGGCGCCAGACCGCCGCCGCCACCCACAGGCTCGCGGAACTCGCGCATTTGCTCAAAACCGGCGCGCCGACCACCTGGACGCCGACCGGCGTGAGCGATATCGACGACATCGCCCGGACGCTGGAGGAATTCGATGATCGCCTGCGCCGCAAGCGCGCCCTGCTCACGCGCCTCAACGAGGAGGTCATCCGCGGGGGCGGCGGCAGCTCCAACGGCTTCAACAACCAGCTCCGCGCCATCATCGACGCGCTGCCTGTCGGCGTCCTGATCGCAGAGGCTCCGAGCGGCCGTATTCTCGAAGGCAACAAGGCGCTCGAGAAGATCCTGCGCGGCCCCATCATCTATTCGGAAAATCTGGAGAGCTACCGGCACTGGGTCGCCGTTCACGAAAACGGCGAGCCCGTCACGCCGCAGGAATATCCGCTCGCCCGCGCGCTTGGCGGCGAAGAACGCCCGCTGCTTGAATGCCGCTATCAGCGCGGCGACGGCACATGGGGCTGGATCAATATCGTCGGCTCGCCCATCCGCAACGAACGCGGCGCAATCATCGCCGCGATCATCGGCGTCACCGATATCGACGAACTCAAGAACGCGGAAGAGCACCGCCGCGTCATGAATATGGAGCTGCATCATCGCGTCAACAATTCGCTCGCCATGATCCAGGGCATCGCCAATATCACGGCCCGGACGGCGACGGATTTCGCCGGCTTCAGGAGCAGTTTTTCCGACCGCATCCAGTGCCTGAGCCGCATCTCCACCCTGCTCGTGAAAAGGTCGTGGAGCGAGACGCCGGTGATGGAGCTCGTCACCACGGCGCTGGCGTCGGACAGCGTCGCCCTGCGCGACCGCATCAGCGTTTCCGGCGAAGACGTCGACCTGCGCTCGGAAGTGGCGCTGGCGCTGGGCATGGCCCTCCATGAACTCCTGTCCAACGCCGAGCGGCATGGCGCTCTTTCCACCGCAGAGGGCCGGGTCACGGTCGACTGGCGGGTCGCCGACACGGAGGGCCGTCGACTTTTGATGGAATGGAAAGAGCATGGCGGTCCGCCGGTCGAAGCGCCGAACCGCACGGGCGTCGGTCAATATCTCATGAAGAGCGTGCTGACCCGCCAGTTCGGCGGCGACATAGATATTTGTTACGAGCCGGACGGCGTGCGCGCGACTCTGACGGCGGAGATTTGAGCTGCACCGTCCCCTTCGTCGTCGCCGCGATTTCCTCAAGCCTCCGGCGCATCCTGCGGCGTCACGCGCAGCGCGGTGACGCGGTTTCTGATCTTGCGCATCACTTCGAAACGGAAGCCGTGATAGGTGAAGACCTGTCCGGCTTCGGGAATTGCGCCGGCCTCGTGGATAACGAGCCCCGCGATCGTCGTCGCCTCCTCATCGGGGAGAGCTCCAGGCCATGACGCGATTGAGGTCGCGCACCGGCACGGCGCCGTCGACGAGCACCGAGCCGTCGGGCTGCGGCCGGACGCCCTGCACGGCGAGATCGTGCTCGTCGCGAATGTCGCCGACAATCTCTTCCAGAATGTCCTCGAGCGTGACGAGACCCATCACCTCGCCATATTCGTCGACCACCAGCGCGAAATGCGTCTTCCGCTTCAGGAAGGCTTCGAGCTGATCTTCGAGCGTCGTCGCTTCCGGCACGAACCAGGGCTGCAGCATGACGTCGTCGATGCTGATTTTCGACGCGTCCCCGCCGGCGGCGTCGAGCGCGCGCAGCAGGTCCTTCGAATGCAGCACCCCGACGAAATTGTCCGGCCGCTCCCGCCACAGCGGCATGCGCGTAAAGGGCGAGGCGAGGACTTCGCGCACGATCTGCTGCGGGGGGAGATCGGCGTCGATGGTGCGCATCTTGGTGCGATGGATCATCACATCGGCGACATGCAGCACCTGCAGATCGAGCACGCCGCCGAACATGTCGCGCGCGGCGCGCTCGACATTGCCTTCCTCATGCAGAATATCGACCGCGCCCTTCAGCTCCTCATAGGGCGAGAGCATGGTGCGGCCATGGCGGAGCTCGACGCCCACGAGGCCGAGCACCCCGCGAACGACCCATTCCACCGTCGCGAGCAATGGCCCGAAGATCAGAACGAAGGGCGTAATGAAGCGCACGACGCGCAGTGACATCGCGTCCGGATAATTGATCGCGACCGTCTTCGGCAGCACTTCCGCGAAGACGAGAAGCAGCACGGTCATGAGAATGGTCGCGTAAACCGCGCCATTCTCCCCCGCGACCGCGGTGAGCACGCTCGTCGTGAAGGCGGAGCCGCCGATATTGACGAGCGTGCTGCCGAGCAGCAGCGCCGCGATCATGCGATTGCGCTGGCGCAGCAGACGGTTCACGGCCCCGGCGCGGCGGTCGCCCTCCTTCTCCAGCGTATGCATCCGGGCATGCGACGCCGCCGTCAGCGCCGTCTCGGAGCCGGAAAAAAAGGCCGAGAGGAGCACGCAGAGAAAGACGATGAGCACATCCGTCCACTGAAACTGCGCGCCGCCGGCGCCGCCAAGGCCATGCATGATCGTTACGCCCGCGAAAGTTCGTCGTTGAGAAAGCTCGAAACTTCGCCGGGCTCCACGGATTTGGCGATGAAAGCCTCGCCGATCCCGCGCATCAGAATGAAGGTGAGCGCGCCGCCCTCGACCTTTTTGTCCTGATACATGGCGTCGAGGATCGCCCGCGCGTCGCCGTTGAAGCCGAGTATCTGGCGGATTTCCGTCGGCAGGCCGACGCTTGCGAGATGTTTCGACACGCGCTCGGCGTCCGCGACCGGACAAAGTCCCAGGCGCGCAGAAAAGCGCGCGGCGCAGGCCATGCCGATCGCGACGCCCTCGCCATGCACCAGCCGCTCGCTGTCGTATTGCGTCAACAGCTCGAAGGCGTGGCCAAAAGTATGGCCGAGATTGAGCAGCGCGCGGTCGCCCTGCTCCGTCTCGTCGCGCGCCACGATGGTCGCCTTGGTTTCGCAACTGACCGCGACGGCGCAGATCTGCTCGGCGCGGCTGTGGAACACGGCCTCGGCGTCGGCCTCCAGCCATTCGAAGAAGCGCTTGTCGCCGATGAGCCCGTATTTCACGACCTCGGCATAGCCCGCGCGAAACTCGCGCAGCGACAGCGTGCGGAGAACGTCGACGTCGGCCAGCACCAGCGACGGCTGGTGGAAGGCGCCGATGAGATTCTTCCCATGCGGGGAATTGATCCCCGTCTTGCCGCCGACCGAGGAGTTGACCTGAGAGAGCAGCGTCGTCGGAATCTGCACGAAGCGCGAGCCGCGTCGCACGCTGGCCGCGACGAAGCCGGCGAGATCGCCGACCACGCCGCCGCCGAAGGCGACGATGAGGTCGCGCCGCTCGATCTTCGCCGCCAGAACCTCGTCGCAGACGCGCCCGAAGGTCGCAAGCGACTTCGAGCCCTCGCCCGGTTTTACGACAATCGTCGTGTGGCGAATCCCTGCGGCGTCCAGACTCTTCTGCAGCGTCGGGAGATGCAGCCGCGCGACATTTTCGTCGGTAATGATCGCGCAGGCGGCGCCCGGCGCGACCCTGCCGATATGCGCGCCCGCCTCCTCGACGAGCCCCGCGCCGATGAGAATGTCATAGGAGCGGCCGCCGAGCGCGACATGGATCGTTTCGCGATGGGTCGCGCCCTGATCGGCGTGCACGCGCTCCAGATGCAGATGAGTCATAGCTTTGGCGAAATCCTTCTTTTGCGCCTGCCGCGCGGCGTCGATGCGCGGCAGTTGCGCGACAAGCGCTTCGAGCGTCTCCTCGACCATGACGTCCTGCGGTTCGTCACGGGACTCGACGCGGATGTCGGCGAGTTCATAAATCGGCCGCCGCGTTTCCAGCAGGCGGCGCAGCGTCTCCTCGGGATTGTCCGTGTGAAGCAGCGGACGGTCGTTCTTGCGACGCACGCGCTTCATCAGCGTCTTGAGATCGGCGTCGAGCCAGATCGAGACGCCGCGCTCGCTGACGCGCTCGCGGGTGCGCGGGTCCATGAAGGCGCCGCCGCCGGTGGCGAGCACCATCTCGCCGGCGTTCAACAGACGCATGATCACGCGGCGCTCGCCGTCGCGGAAATAGCGCTCGCCATATTTGGCGAAAATCTCGGGAATGGTCATGCCGGCGGCGGCGGCGACGATTTCGGCGTCGGCGTCGACGAAGGGAAGGCCGAGGCGCGCGGCCAGGCGCTGGCCGATGGCGCTCTTGCCGGAGCCCATCATGCCGACGAAGACGAGCGCGCGTCCGGCCAGCGCCGCGCGAACGGCGGCGGCGCGCTCGTCCCCGGCGCCGGTCGGCGGCGCCGGCGTCGAAATGGTTTGGGGTCGTATCATGGCCGGCAATCTATACCGGGCGCGCCGGAAATTCAGCCCGTCTCGGCGGCGCGCGCAAGAAAGGCCTGCATGAAGGAAGGAAGCCGCGGATCGTCGTGACGGCCGGGCGCCATCATGTGAACGTCCGAAAGCTCCGGCTCGGCCTCTGCCTCGATGAATTTGAGCACTCTCGCGCGAATCGCCGCCGCCGTCTCCGGCCAGTCGAGGCGCTTGATGCAGGCGACGCGCTGGCGGTCGAAGATAATGGTCCAGCCTTCGGCGGCGGCGCCCTCGCTGGCGGGAAGGCCCGTCTCCTCGCCGAGTTCCCGGCGCAGACTTCCCATGAGATCGACCGCGCCGTTTTCGAGGACGTCTTCCGGATCGGGCGTGCCGCCGGGGAAATAGCGTCGGCCGGCCGCCGAATGGTCCCGCCCCATTTCGCCGACGAGCCAGGCGCCGTCGGTCGAGCACACGGCGGGCATGGCGAAGAAGTTGAAAACGCTCGTGTCCGACCAGCCGAAATCGCGCCAGGCCAGAAAACGGGAGAAGCGCGTCTCGAAAGCTTCGAGACGCAGGACGCGCGCGCCTGCCGCGGTCTCGATCGCGGCGCTGCGGGCGAGCAGAACCGGCCCGTCATAGAGCGCCGGCGTACGGGCGCGGCGCTCGGCCCAGTGCGCGTCGATCCGCGCCGCCTCGGCCTCCGCGAAATCCCAGCGATGCGGCGCGAGCCGGCAATCGAGCCGATCCACTTCGGCGAAGCGGGGTTCCATGATCTAAAGCCTCAGCCTCCCCTCGGCGACCCGAACGACCTGCCCGCCGACGGCGACCTGTGCGAGCGCTCCATTCTCGATCCAAAGACGCAGCGTGAGGCGCGAGGGCCGGCCCATAACATAGCCCTGTTCGATGAACAGCTCATGTTCACCGTCATCGGGGCTTTCGAAAGCCTGCGCCACTGCGGCGAAGGCGACCGCCGCGGAGCCCGTCGCCGGATCCTCGTCGAAGCCAAGCCCATGCGCAAACATGCGGGCGTGGATGGCTGCGGCGGGTTCGACCGTCTCCCTTGTGTAAAGATAGGCGCCGGCGGCCTCGCCCATCACGGCCGCGAAAGCCTCCGGCTTGCGCCGGGCGCGGTCCAGAGCCGCGCGAGAAACGATGGGGACGAAAAGAAAAGCCGGTCCAGCGGAGAAGCGGGAAGGCGCATGCGCGTCGAAACCGATCTCCGTCGGCGCGAGCGACAAAGCGGCGGCCAGCGCTTCACGTGAGGGCCCGGCGCCGCCGGGTTGCGGCAATCCCGGAAACAGCAGTTCGGCATAAGTGACGCCGCTTCGGCCACGCAGGGCGTCGCAGCGCAATTCGCCGACATCGCTCTCCAGCGCCACGACCAGACCATTGCGGGCCAACGCGTCCGCGCCGCGGGTTTCGGCAAGAAGCGCCGCGGCGCCGATCGTCGGATGGCCCGCGAAGGGGAGTTCCCTGGCCGGCGTGAAAATACGGATGCGGGCGCTCATGACGGGATCGCGCGGGGCCAGCAGAAAGACAGTTTCGCTGAGGTTGAATTCGCGGGCGATGGACTGCATCGTCGCGACGTCGAGCCCGTCGGCGTCTTCGACGACGGCCAGCGGATTCCCGCTGAAGCGCCTGTCGGTGAAGACGTCGAGAAGGTGATAGACGAGGCTGCGCGCCACGGTCTCGAATCAGCCCTGCATCTGCAGCAGGGCGACGCTGTCGCGAAACTCCACCACCTCGATGATCAGTCCATTTTCGAAACGCACGAAATCGGCGAGCTCCACGATGCCGCGCCGGCCGGTCCCGCGATGCCGCCATTCGACGGTGCGGCGCGCGGCGACGCCCGTCCCGTCCACCACCATTTCCGGCGTCGCGCAGCCGACCTGCTCGAAATCGATGTTGATCGAATGGATGATATTCGTCAATGCATCGACGCCCAGGTGCCGCCCCGCGTAGGAAATGACGCTGCGGTCACCGACGAATTCGCTCACGACGTCGGAGGCGCAGTATCGCCTGATCAGATCGATGTTCGGCCCCGCGCGCGAAAAGCTGCAAAGCTCCATGACGCGACGCGCCATTTGCTCCCGCGACAGGCCGGGCTCCCGCGGATCGGACATATCCTCTAATTTTTGCGGCAGCGGGCCGGTCGCACGGGAAACCGCGTGATCGTCCATATATTCGTCGAGGCTTTCGATGCGGTCCTTCCGCCAGCGCATGAAATGCGCCATGTCCATGACATGGACGCTTCCATTCGCGCGGCGCCGAAAGCGCCCGGTCCAGCGCACCGCCGTGCGGTCGCCCTCGACGATGACGTCCTGCACCTCCGCCTCGAGCGGCTCGTAATCTATGTCGGTGCGTCGAATATATTCCCGCAGCGCCCCGAGGCCCTGCCAGCCGCCGAGAGGAAACAGGCCCGATTTCGAGCTGTTGTAGCGAAGCTCGACGTCCTCCACGAAATATCTGAGCAGCGCGTCGACCTGGCCCGCCATGCGAAGCCGTACGAGTTCGTGGACGCGGCGGCGCGTCTCGCTGTCGGCGCTCCTCGTGGATCGCCCGCCAAATCCATGCATCATTCTTTTTTCGTCCGAAAGAGATTCAGGCCCGGCTGGTCGTACTGTCAAGCAACAGCTAAGAACCAAACGATTTTCGGCTATTATGCCCGGATGAGGGCAGTTGTCGACTGGATGTTTTACACTCTGACGGCGACGCCCCCGGCTGTGCGTCAATCCTGCATGCGCAGCAAGGAGACCGTGTCCCGGAATTCGATGAGCTCCACGATCAAGCCGTTTTCAAATCTGACAAATTCCGCAAGCTCCGAAACGCCGGTGCGTCCGGTGCCGCGGTGGCGCCATTCGACATGGCGCCAGCCGGCGGCGCGCCCGCCCTCGACAAGAATGTCGGAAAGCGCAAGCGGACGCTGCTCGAATTCCACGTGAACGGCGCGTATGATTCCCTGAAGCGTCTCCAGTCCAACATGTCTGCCAGCGTAAGGCGTGCGCATGCGGTCGCCGATGAATTCGCAGATCACGTCGGGTGCGAACCATTGACGCAGCAGGTCCGGGTCTGGCCGCCCGGCCTGAAAGTGGAGAAGACGCCGCGCCCGGCGCCGCATTTCTTCAGCCGCAATCCCCGGTGGCGGCGGGGTCAGAAGAGACGCAAATCCCAGCGCGGAGCCCGCCGTGGAAGACTTGCTGTGCGCGTCGAAGAATTCGTGCATCTCGACGACGCGACCATTCTCCCAGCGCAGAAAATGCGCCGCGTCGTTCGTGTAGACCCGGCCATTGTCATGCCGGCTCCAGTCGCCGCGCCAGCGCACGGCCGCCGACTCTCCGTCCACCAATATGTCGAGAATCTCGTGTTCGCGGGGGAAGTAATTCTCGTCGGTGCGAAGGAAGAGTTCGCGCAAGCCGTCCGCGCCGGACCAGACGTTGGGACCCAGCACGCCCTCGCGCCAGCTGTGGCAATGGGTCACCACCTCCGGGTCGACATGCGAGAGAAAGCGGTCGTATTGCCGCCGCATGCGACAATCCAGCATCTCGCCGATAATGAAACGAATATCGGTCGCGCTCAGTTTGACGGCGCGCTCTCCCCTCTCCGGCATCACGCTCCCCCGAGCTTGGCCAGCGATTGCAGCGCGCGCGAATCCCGCTCGTCCGCGCGCGCAAAAAAGATGCGCTTAGTTGCGGTCTTTGTCGACCAGCTTGTTCTTGCCGATCCAGGGCATCATGGCGCGCAGGCGCGTTCCGACCTCTTCGATCGGATGGGCGGCGTTGCGCGCGCGCGTGGCCTTGAACGAGGTCTGGCTGACCTTGTTTTCGAGCATCCAGTCGCGGGTGAATTTGCCGGACTGGATATCCTCGAGAACGCGCTTCATCTCGGCTTTGGTTTCCGGCGTGATGATGCGCGGGCCGGTGACATATTCGCCATATTCGGCCGTGTTGGAGACCGAATA
Source organism: uncultured Alphaproteobacteria bacterium (assembly GCA_963717565.1). Taxonomy (GTDB): domain Bacteria; phylum Pseudomonadota; class Alphaproteobacteria; order Rhizobiales; family Beijerinckiaceae; genus Methylocystis. The sequence goes on along the minus strand of CAVQWJ010000010.1, from coordinate 355,486 downwards.
ATTCATATTGGCGATGCCGCCCTCATAGATGAGGTCGACGATGAGCTTCACTTCGTGCAGGCACTCGAAATAGGCCATCTCCGGCGCATAGCCGGCCTCGACCAGCGTCTCGAAGCCGTTGCGGATCAGCTCGACGAGGCCGCCGCAGAGCACGACCTGCTCGCCGAACAGATCGGTCTCGCATTCCTCGCGGAAGGTCGTCTCGATGATGCCGGCCTTGCCGCCGCCGATCGCCGACGCATAGGACAGCGCAATGTCCTTGGCGTTGCCCGAGGCGTCCTGATGAACCGCGACGAGGCAGGGCACGCCGCCGCCCTTGAGATATTCGCCGCGAACCGTGTGGCCGGGGCCCTTGGGCGCGACCATCAGCACGTCGAGATCCTTGCGCGGCTCGATGAGATTGAAATGGATGTTCAGGCCATGCGCGAAGAACAGCGCGGCGCCCTGCTTGAGATTGGGGGCGAGCTCATTGGCGTAGATGTCGCCCTGCAGCTCGTCGGGCGTCAGCATCATGACGACGTCGGCCCATTTGGCGCACTCCGGCACGGACATGACCTTGAGGCCGGCGCCTTCGGCCTTGGCGGCGGAAGAGGAACCGGGACGCAGGCCGATCGCGATTTCCGGAACGCCGCTTTCCTTCAGGTTCAGGGCGTGGGCGAAGCCCTGGCTGCCGTAGCCGATGATGGCGACCTTCTTGCCCTTGATCAGATTGATGTCGGCGTCCCGATCGTAATAAACGCGCATTTCCTGTCGTTCCTCTGGATGTTCGGTTGCATGGCGGTTACACGGCGGATGACGGGACCGCCTCAGCCTGCGTCATGAATTTCGCGCGCTCTTTTACGCGGCGGCGCCCGGAACGTCAAAGGCCGCGCGAAAATCCGCGCGCATCCGCCTCGACGCGACGCGCGCTCGCCTGCGTGAAAGGGAGCGGTCAGCGAGAGGAGCCGAAGCGCCAGTTGAGACCCACGCGGGTGACTTGCGTCACAAGGCGCCCGGTGGCGTAGCTCCCGGCCACCGGCGCAGGGGCGAAGGCGAGGCCCTGCCCCGAGACGCCATTCAGGCTCACGTAGAGATAATCGGCCTTGAGCGACAATTTGTCCGTCAGCGCATATTCTGTTCCTGAGCCCAAGGTCCAGCCGAACTGCGTTCGGCCGTCGCCCGGAAGGAGCGCGCCTGCCTGCGTCCCCGACACGCTTACGCCGCCATAGGCGACGCCGCCGGTCACGAAGGTCAGCGACGACCCTCTGGCCAGGCCCAGGCGCGCGCGCGTCGTGCCGAACCAGTCCATGCCATAGGAGGCGCCGGCGGCGACGCCGTTCAGGGCGAAGGCGGCCTCCTGATGCGAGGCTGTGACGCCGCTCCACTGCGCGTCGGACTCGACGCCGAGCACGAAGCGGTTCGCGATCTGACGCTGATAACCGATCTGTGCGCCGGCGATCGCGCCGCCGGAGCGGTCGTTCAGATTGGTCGCGCGCGCGAAACCCGGCGTGCTGGCGGACGTCAGGAGATTTAGCGCGCCGCCGCCATAACCGGCGCTCACGCCCCCGTAAACGCCCGACCAGTCGAGCGTGGGGTCCTGAAAGAGTATCCCCTTGATCGTGTCGAGGAGGTCGCCCTGCGGCGAGGCCGGCATGAGATCGTTGAAGCCGGCGAAACGATAATTCAGGCCGCCACGCACGAGATGCGCCTCGGTCGTTCCTGTCCTGTAGCTTCCCGCCAGCGCCGGAATGGTCGGCGTGACGCCCGCCGCGAGGCCGGCGGCGCCCGGCAATTGAAGATAGAGATATTCGGCCCTGGCCGAGATCCTGTCCGAGAGCGCCACGTCGAGGCCCGCGCCCGCCGCCCAGCCGACCCCGGTCGACCGCTGCGAGACGCCCAGGACGAAACCGGGAAGCGCCTGCACGCTTTTGACGGAGGTTTCGCCATAGGCGACCCCGCCCGTCACATAGGGAAGCAGCCGGCCGGAGGAATAGCCGAGCCGCGCCCGCGTCGTGCCGAACCATTCGAGGCTTTGGCTGGTGTTCACGACAGCCGCGAGCGACGGATCGGAGGTCGCCGTCGCCTCCTGATGGGACGCCTGTATGTCGCTCCACTGAAGGTCGGTCTCGACGCCGAGGACGACGTTATTGCCGAACTGGCGGTCGTAGCCCGCCTGGAGGCCGGTGATCCAGCCGCTGGCCCGGTCGGAGGTCTGCGTCGCCCATCCGTAGGGAGGCGCCGCGAGACCGGCGCTGGCCTCATAGACGCCGCCGCCATAGCCCCGGTTGTAGCCCAGATGGAAACCGGTCCAGGTGAAGACGGGCGCCGCCACGACTGGCGGCGGCTCCTTTCGCGCGGGAAGGTCGGCGGCCAGCGTCGTCGGGGCGGCGGTGATCGCCGCGAGCGCGACAAAACAGGCGGACACGGCATTCTTGACCATCGGGCGCTCCCACGCTTCCAGCCGCATGGCGGGAACGGCGGTAAAGATCGCGCGACGATGGTTAAGGACGAGGTTCCAAACAGGGTTAATCGAGACTGAAAGCGCGCCTCTGCGCGCAAATAAACCTCAGATCGGCTCCGGCCCGCGCGAGATCGCGGCGACGCCCGTGCGCGAAACCTCGACGAGGCCGATCGGGCGCATGAGATCGACGAATTCGTCGATCTTCTCCGGCTTGCCGGTCAGTTCGAAGATGAAGCTCTCGGTCGTCGCGTCGATCGACCCGGGCGCGAAAGGCTTCGGCGAGCTGCAGCGCGTCATTGCGGTTGTCGCCGCGTCCGCGCACCTTGACCATCGCCAGCTCGCGCTCCAGCGAGCGGCTCGAGACGGTCAGATCCGTCACCTGCCGCACCGGCACGATGCGTTCGAGCTGATGATGGATCTGCTCGATCGTCTCCGGCGCGCCCGAGGTGACGATGGTGATGCGCGACCGATGTTCGGCGTGCGTCACCTCGGCGACGGTAAGGCTCTCGATGTTGTAGCCGCGACCCGAAAAAAGCCCGACGACGCGCGCCAGCACGCCGGGCTCGTTGTCGACCAGCACGGAAAGCGTATGCGACTCGACTTTCGAACTGCCCGTCGAGGCGGAATAGGGAGAGGGCGGCGTAGCGGGAGCGTTCATTGGTGTCCTTCGGCAGTCGGCAGATCGGCAGATGGGCAGTCGGGCAGCCCTTCCGACTGCCGATTGCCTAATCCCGACTGCCTTAAACCAGCATCTTGCCCTTTTCGTCGATGATCGCGCCGATGTCGACGCCGGCGTCGTCGGAGAGATCGGCGAGCAGCATGTCGTTATGCGCCTTGCCCGAGGGGATCATCGGGAAGCAGTTCTCGACCTTGTCGACGACGCAGTCGAAGATCACCGGCCCGTCGTAGTCGATCATCTCCTGAATGGCGGCGTCGAGCAGCTTCGGGTCGGAGCAGCGAATGCCCTTGCCGCCGAAGGCTTCCGCGAGCTTGACGAAATCCGGCAGCGCCTCCGAATAGCTGTGCGAATAGCGCCCGCCGTGCAGCAGTTCCTGCCACTGACGCACCATGCCCATATATTCATTGTTCAGGATGAAGACCTTCACCGGCAGCAGATACTGGATCGCCGTCGACATCTCCTGAATGTTCATCAGGATCGACGCTTCGCCGGCGATGTCGACGACGAGCGCGTTCGGGATGCGCGAGCTGCGCGCCGATCGCCGCCGGCAGGCCATAACCCATGGTGCCGAGGCCGCCGGAGGTCATCCAGCGATTGGGCTCCTCGAAGTGATAATGCTGCGCGGCCCACATCTGATGCTGGCCGACTTCCGTGGTGATATAGACGTCGCGATGCTTGGTCAGCGCATAGAGCCGCTGAACCGCATATTGCGGCTTGATGGTCGTCTCGGAGTGCCCGATAGGCGAGCGATTTCTTGGTGCGCCATTCGTCGATCTGCGCCCACCAGTGATCGAGCGGCTGCTTTTCGGCGTGCATCGCCTCGGCGCGCCAGGTGCGCACCAGCGCCTCCAGCACATGGCCGCAGTCGCCGACGATCGGCGAGATCGACCTTCACATTCTTGTTGATCGACGAGCGGTCGATGTCGATGTGGATTTTCTTCGAGCCCGGCGAGAAGGCGTCGAGGCGGCCGGTGATGCGGTCGTCGAAACGCGCGCCGACGGCGATCATCAGATCGCAGTCGTGCATGGCGTTATTGGCTTCGTATGTGCCGTGCATGCCGAGCATGCCGAGCCAGTTCGGGCCCGAGCCCGGATAGGCGCCGAGACCCATCAGCGTCGAGGTGATGGGAAAGCCCGTGAGGCTCACCAGTTCGCGCAGCAGCGTCGAGGCCGCCGGGCCGGAATTGATGACGCCGCCGCCGGTGTAGAAGATCGGCCGCTTGGCCGCGGCCATGAGCTTCACCGCCTCGCGGATCGACTCCATGTCGGCGTCGAGCTTGGGCTGATAGGTCTTGTGCGCGGCGCCGCGCGGCGGCGTATAGACGCCGCGCGCGAATTGCACGTCCTTCGGGATGTCGATGACGACCGGGCCGGGACGGCCGGAGCTCGCGACGTAAAAGGCCTCGTGCAGCACGCGCGGCAGGTCGGCGATGTTCTTCACGAGATAATTATGCTTGGTGCAATGGCGGGTGATGCCGACCGTGTCGCATTCCTGAAAGGCGTCGGAGCCGATGAGATGCGTGGGCACCTGTCCGGTGATGCAGACGAGCGGGATCGAATCCATCAGCGCGTCGGTGAGGCCGGTGATGGTGTTGGTGGCGCCGGGGCCGGAGGTGACCAGCAGCACGCCGACCTTGCCGGACGAGCGCGCATAGCCCTCGGCGGCATGCGCCGCGCCCTGCTCGTGACGCACGAGAATATGCTTCACCTTCTCCTGATGGAAAAGCACGTCATAGATCGGAAGGACCGCGCCGCCCGGATAGCCGAACAGAATCTCGACGCCCTGATCCTTCAGGGCTTCGACAACCATTTCCGCGCCGGTCATTTCCTTCGACATGGTCTTTTTCCGTTTGAGTAAAAACCTGCAGGTTTCGGGCAACAAAAAAGGCCCTCTCGGGGCCCTGGGTCAAGCGCCTTCGGCGGCAGTCGGGGTCTAACCCCGCTCCGTCTCCGGCGCCTCATCTACGACGAGAAGACCGCGCATTGCGCCTCCGCTTATCCTTGACGCGCCGAAGTTACGGGAGGCGGGGGAGAGAATCAAGCGCCGATCGCGCGGCGGCGGCGGGAACAGCCACAGAGACGGCCTCGTCCTTCGAGACGCGCGCTTCGCGCGCTCCTCAGGATGAGGCCTGGGTGATCCCCGCAAGGCGGATAAGCCCCTCATGCTGAGGAGGCCCGCAGGGCCGTCTCGAAGCATGAGAGGCCCGCAGGGCGTCTCGAAGCGCGCCGCGCCTTCACGCCCCTTCCGCCGCCAGCACGTTCCGCACCGCCGGGTCGGCCGCCATCATCTCGTGATGCGCCCGCACCGCCGGGAATTGCGAAAGCCCGTCGTCGAACAGAGTCTGCGCCCAGCGCTCCATGGGGAAGACATAGGCGTCGAGATAGCTGCGCTTCTCATTGAGGAAGAACCGCCGGCCGGTCAGATGAGCGTCGATGAGGGCGAATTTCTTGTGCGCGAGCGTCTTGGCCGCCTCGCGGATGTCGTCGAACGCAGCCTTCTCACGCGCCCGCGTATAGCGGTTGGGGGAGAACAGCGGGAAGAAGGCGGGGTGGAGGTCGCCGGTGATGAAGAAGCTCCAGCGATCAGCCTCGGCCTGCGCCTTCTCGTCGCCCTCGATGGCGAGCCCGGCCTGCGGATGGCGGCGGGCGAGAAAGCGCAGAATGGCGGCGTCCTGGGTCAGTATCCAGCCGGCGCCGTCGTCGAGCGCGGGAACGGCCCCGGCGGGGTTGATCTTGAGATATTCCTTGTCGCCGAATTCGACCTCGACCGCCTTGTAGGGCTCGCCGATCCATTCGAGGGCGATGTGAGCGGCGAGCGAGCAGGCGCCGGGGTGGTAATAAAGTGTGAGCATGGTGGAGGCTCCGGTGGGAGGGACGCCATGCGATAATTAGGGGAGATAAAAAACGCTTCCGGCGGAAGCCGGCCTTTTTGTGGGTGCAACTTAGGGTGTCGCCTTCTTCCCCACCGCCGCCGCCATCACCCCCGCAACGGCCCCGTCGAGCACCGCCGCGGGATCGGCGGTCCTCCCCGCGTCGAAATGGCCCGAGATCGTCAGCATGGCGACGCCATGTGCGATGGCCCAGATCTGGAGCGCCACATGCCGCGCGCCCTGCGCAGGCGCCCCGGCCTCCTGCAGCCAGGCCACGACCGCCCGCCACAAGATCTCCAGCGCATGATCGGCCGCGCCGCCGGCCTGCGGATCGGCGAGCGTCGCCGCCTGGCCGAACATGGCGGCGTAGAGCCCCGTTTCCTCGCGGGCGAAGGCGAGATAGGCGGCGCACATGGCGCGCATGGCCGCGCGCGCGTCCGGGCGACCCTCGTTCCAGGCCGCCTCGATCCGCGCGCCGAAGCTCTCGAAACCCTGCCGGGCGATTTCGGAGAGAAGCGCGTCGCGGCCGGAAAAATGGCGATAGGGAGCGGCGGGCGTGACGCCGGCGCGGCGGGCGGCTTCGGTCAGGGTGAGGGCGGAAGGCCCGCCCTCGGCCAGAAGCGCGATCCCCGCCTCGACCAGCGCCTGTTTCAGCGAACCGTGATGGTAGCCGCGCTTTACGTGCATGAGTTCGCCCGAAAAATATTCCAACCGCGTCGGGCGTGAGCTCATCCCTCCCCTGATCGGGTGGGGTCCAACCCCATCGACGGTCGTAGCGGCCTGAACCCCACCCGGCGGCCTGCGGCCGCCGACTTCCCCCTAGAGGAGAGGTATGGGAGATCAACCCGCCTGACTGTCTTTTCACCCCGCGAGCTTGGCCATCAGCGCGTCGGAGATCTCGAAATTGGCGTAGACGTTTTGCACGTCGTCATTGTCTTCCAGCGTGCCGACGAGTTTCAGTATCTTTTCGCCCGCCTCGTCGTCGACCTTGATCGTGTTCTGCGGCCGCCAGACCAGCGTCGCCTTTTTCGAGTCGCCGAATTTCTCCTCCAGCGCCTTGGCCACGTCGCGCAGGCTCTCGATCGAGGTGATGATCTCGTGGCCATCCTCCGTCGTCGACACGTCGTCGGCGCCGGCTTCGATGGCGGCCTCCATCATTGCGTCCTCGGAGGCGACCTTCCTGTCGAATTCGATCAGCCCGACGCGGTCGAACATGAAGGAGACGGCGCCGGTTTCGGCGAGCGCGCCGCCAGCCTTGGTGAAATAGGAGCGCACCTCGCCCGCCGTGCGGTTGCGGTTGTCGGTCAGGGCCTCGATGATGACGGCCACGCCGCCCGGCGCATAGCCCTCGTAACGCACCTCGTCATAGTTCTCGCCGTCGGCGCCCGAGGCCTTCTTGATGGCGCGGTCGATATTGTCCTTGGGCATGTTCTCGGCCTTGGCGGCGAGAACGGCGGCGCGCAGGCGCGCGTTCATGTTCGGATCGGGCAGGCCCGCCTTAGCGGCGACGGTGATTTCGCGGGCAAGCTTGGAGAAGAGCTTGGAGCGGATCGCGTCCTGCTTGCCCTTCTTGTGCATGATATTCTTGAACTGACTATGCCCGGCCATCGCTTCTCGCCCTTTAATCCTCTCAAATTCGCCATTCGGCGTTCGCGCCGTCTATACCCTTCGCCGCCACGGAAATAAAGAAAGCCGAGCCATGGGACCTGAAGATCAGCCCCCCGACGGAGATGAAGCGCCGCCGCCGCCGCGCCGCCGGGAACCGCTTCCCGACGAACGCCCCAAACCCCTGCAGGAAGATCCGCAGGCCGCGCGGCGCGTCGCCGCGCTGCTCTCCAGCCCCTCCTATCGGGAGGCGGATTCGGACATCGACTTTCTCAACAGCGCCGAAGCGCGCGGGCCACGCCTCGAACTCGACTATCTGAAGGCCGAGCTGCTGCTGCGCCGGCACGGCGTCACCGACGCGATCGTGGTCTTCGGCTCCACCCGAATCGTCGAGCCCGCAGCGGCGCAGGCCCGGCTCGCCGACGCAAGGGCATTCGCCGCCGCTCATCCCGGCGATCCGGAAGCGGCGCGGCGCGCGGGAGTGGCCGAGCGCATCGTTCAAAAGGCGCGCTTATTACGAAATCGCGCGCGAGTTCGGGCGCATCGTCGGCGCCGCGGGCGCATTGCCCGGCGGCGGGCGGCTCGCGATCGTCACCGGCGGCGGGCCGGGCATCATGGAGGCGGCGAACCGCGGCGCCTTCGATGTCGGCGCCGAAACTGTCGGCTTCAACATTTCCCTGCCGCACGAGCAGTTCCCGAACCCCTATCTGACGCCGGAACTCTGCTTTCGTTTCCACTATTTCGCGATCCGAAAGCTGCATTTCGTTCTGCGCGCCCGGGCGCTCGTCGCCTTCCCCGGGGGCTTCGGCACGCTCGACGAATTGTTCGAGACCCTCACCCTCGCCGAGACCCGCGTCATGAAGCCCTTGCCCATCATTCTGGTCGGCGAGGCCTGGTGGCGGCGTGTTTTCGATCCGGAATTCCTCATCGAGGAGGGCGTGATCGCGTCGGAGGACCGCGCGCTCTTCTGCTATGCCGAGACGGCCCAGGAGATATGGCAAAGCATTCTAAACTGGCGCGAAAAGGCCGGCGAGCCGCTGTTTTGAGTGCGGCGCGGCAAAAAACTGTTGCCTGACTTATTGTAGGGTCAAGGCGACGCCCCTATCTTTCTTGGGCGCGGCAAACGGCCGCCCGATTTGAGTAGGAGGTTTCGCATGAGCTGGCTGAAGGCGATCGTCGGCGGCGCCATTGGCGCGGAAGCGCTCACCCTGATTAAGGCCTATGTCGAGAAGCAGGGCGGACTCGACGCCGTGGTCAAGGATTTCCAGAACGGCGGCTTCAAGAAGAAAGTCGATTCCTGGGTGTCGACCGGGACCAATGAGGCGATCAGCAGCATCGAGGTCGGGCAGGCGATCGGCATCGAGAAGCTCAAGAAACTGGCCGAATCCGCCGGGATCGACGTCAACAAGGCGCGAGACCTTCTCGCCGAATATCTGCCCGTCGCCATCGATAAGGCGACCCCTCAGGGCAAATTGCCGGACGATACGAAAAAGTCGTGAAAGCCTAACTAGTTTCGGGAGTTAGACAGCCGCCGGATGATTTCCGGCGGTTTTCGTTTTTGGTGAAGGGTCGCCGCCGGACCCGCCGACTTGCCTCAGGGGGGCCGATTCAGTAGAGCCTTCGACCGAACGGCTCGACAAGGAAGTTGAATGACGAAGCGCGCACTCGTAACGGGCGTCACCGGCCAGGATGGCGCCTATCTCTCGCAGTTTCTGCTCGAGAAGGGCTATGAGGTGCATGGCGTCGTCCGTCGCTCGTCCCATCGCGGCGTGGAGGATCACCGGCTGCGCTGGCTCGGGATCAGCGGCAAGGTCCATCTGCATGACGCGGATCTCATCGACCTTTCGAGCCTGATCCGCACCGTCGAGGATGTGCGGCCGGACGAGATCTACAATCTCGCGGCGCAGTCCTATGTCGCCTCGTCCTGGCGCCAGCCGGTGCTGACGGCCAATGTGACCGCCGTCGGCGTGACCAATGTGCTCGAAGCCATGCGCCTCGCCGCGCCGGGCGCGCGCTTCTATCAGGCCTCCTCCTCGGAAATGTACGGGCTCATTCAGGAGCCCATGCAGAGCGAGAAGACGCCCTTCTATCCGCGCTCGCCCTATGCGGTGGCGAAGCTCTACGGCCACTGGATCACGGTCAATTACCGCGAAAGCTTCGGCCTGCACGCCTCTTCGGGCATTCTCTTCAATCACGAGAGCCCGTTGCGCGGCGTCGAATTCGTCACGCGCAAGGTCACGCAGGGCGTGGCGCAGATCAAATTGGGGCGGGCGAGCGAATTGCGGCTCGGCAATATCGACGCCAAGCGCGACTGGGGCCATGCGCGCGACTATGTCCGCGCCATGTGGCTCATGCTCCAGCAGGAAAAGCCCGACGATTATGTCGTCGCGACAGGCGTGACGACGACCGTGCGCGACATGTGCCGGATCGCCTTCAACCATGCCGGCCTCGACATGGAGAAGCATCTCGTCATCGACCCGGCCTTCTTCCGCCCTGCGGAAGTCGACGTCCTGCTCGGCGATTCCAGCAAGGCGCGCGAGGTTCTGGGCTGGAAGCCCGAGATCACGCTCGACCAGATGATCCGCGAAATGGTCGACGCGGATTTCGAAAGACTGAAACACGAAGTCTGACCCGCGAAAGGCGCGACGGCATGGCGGCGGCCTTTGAACGTATCCTGCTGACGGGCGGCGGCGGATTCGTCGGCTCCCATGTCGCCGCCGCGCTCGCGTCGGCCTATCCGGACGCCTTTCGCGTCATGCTGATGCGACCCGGCGAAGGCGGCGGCCATCCGGCCTATTCGGCCGCCGTCTGCGATCTCACCGACGAGGCGGCGGTCGACAGGCTTGTCGCGGACATCGTTCCAGATCTCGTCGTCCATCTCGCCGGGCAGGCGTCAATCGGCCAGTCGGCCAACGCGCCGGAGGCGACCTGGCGGGCCAATTTCCATGGCGCTTTCGGTCTCGGCGCGGCGATCAGCCGACATGCGCCGCAGGCCGTCATGCTCTTTTCCTCCACCGCAACCGCCTATGGGGCGAGCTTTCTCGACGGCGCGGCGACCGAGGACACGCCACTGCGGCCACTCGACGTCTACAGCCGCTCCAAAGCGGCGGCCGAGACCGCGCTTGCGGATGTGCTCGGCCCCCGCGCACGCCTGATCGTCGCGCGCCCGGTCAATCATTCGGGGCCGGGGCAGCGCAGCCGGGATTTCGTTCTCGCCTCCTTCGCGGGGCAGATCGCGGAAATCGAGGCGGGCCGGGCAGAGCCGCGTCTCGAAGTAGGCGACCTTTCCAAGGCGCGCGACTTTCTCGACGTGCGCGACGTGGTCGACGCCTATCTGCGGCTGATTGCGCTGTCACAGGATCTTCCGGCGCGCTCCGTCTTCAACATCGGCTCGGGAGAGGCGCATAGCATCGCCTCGCTTCTGGACATCATGCGGGGCATGGCGCGGCGGCCTTTCGAGGTGGCGGTCGATCCGAAGCGTCTCCGGCCCGCCGCGATCGATCTCCCCTGCGTGCGCTGCGACGCATCGAAGCTTCGCGCCGCGACGGGCTGGCGGCCCGGCTACACGATGACGGACATGCTCGGCGCGCTGCTCGATCAGTGGCGGGCGGAAGTCTCGTGAGCGACGAAGGCACGACGACAGAGGCCGCGCAACGCGCGCGCATCCGGCTGCTCGAAGCCCAACTCGAGCAACTCCGCCGCGAAACGCTGCATCTCACCCATGAGCGCTATCGGCTGATCTATTCGGCCTCGGGCCATCTGTATAATTTCCTGCGCCCGATCGAGCGACGCATCGCCGACGCCGGCGCCGCGGTTTTCGCGAAGCTGCGGCCGAGGCCGACAGAGCCGGCGGCGCCCGAGCCGGTCCCTACGGCGCCTCCGCCTCCGGCCACGGCGGCGCCTGCCCTGCCGGCGCGCCGCCTGCTGATCGACGTGACGGCCACGGCCAAAATGGACATGGGCACGGGCATCCAGCGCGTCGTGAAGGAAGTCGCCCGCGCCTGCCATTCGGGCGAGGCGCTCGACATTCCCGCCTTCGCCGTCCGCTGCGAGGGCGGGCGCGTCTTCGCGGCGAACGCCTTTGTCGCGCGCCTGACCGGCGCGCCGGCGGCGGCCGACGCCGAAATCGCCATCGAGCCGGGGGACCGCTTTCTCACCCTCGCGGACAGCTGGAACGCCTTCGACGAGCTCGCCCCCGTTTTCGGGAGGATACGCGCCGGCGGCGGCGAGATCGTCACCTGTATCTTCGACCTCATTCCCGAGTTGCACCCATACGCCTGTCACGAGGCGACGCCGCCGCGCTATGGCGCCTGGCTGCGCCGGGCGCTCGTCGAAAGCGACGCCTTTCTCGCCATCTCCCGCACGGTCGCGGAGGAACTCGCGGCTTACGTCGTCGCCAGGAAGCTGCCGCATCGGCCGGGGCTCAAGATCGGCTGGTTTCACCTGGGCGCCGACCTCGCCGCGCCGCCGGCGGATCATCCGCGCGAAAGGATCGCCGCCGCCGTCGCGGGCGGGGCGCCGGCTTTCCTGATGGTGGGGACGATCGAGCCGCGCAAGGGCCATCACGTTGCGCTCGACGCCTTCGACGCCCTCTGGGCAAAGGGCGTCGACGCGCGGCTCGTGATCGTCGGCCGGCGCGGCTGGCTCGAGGAGGCGCTTGTCGCCGCCATCGAGGGCCACCGGGAAAAGGATCGGCGGCTGTTCTGGTTCAACGACGCCGACGACCGGGAGCTGTCCTGGCTCTACGCGCGCGTGCGCGCCCTGATCCTGCCCTCCTATGCGGAGGGCTTCGGCCTGCCGATCGTGGAGGCGGCCCGGCACGGGCGCGCCGTGATCTGCAGCGACATCCCCGTCTTTCGCGAAGTGGGACGCGAGGGCGCGCTCTATTTCCCGGTCAATGACGCCCCGGCTCTCGCCGCGACGATCGAGGATTTTCTCTCGGGTCGGAAGACAGCCGATCCGGGCAAGGCGCTCAACGTGGCCTGGGCGGAGTCGGCCCGACGGATCGTCGAGATCGTCGCGCAGGAAGACTGGCTGATACGCCTCGACTGACCAGCAATGCGGCGCCTTGTTTCGCAGCCGGGCCAAAGCATGTTAGAGAAACGACAATCGGTCGCGCGCGCCCAGTCGGGCCTCCGCGCGGCTTTTCGCTTGTTTTGCGGCCGCTTCGCGCCGCCTCAGGGGATGACTTCACAATGGCGCTCAATATTCCGCTTCTGAACGATCCGACGCCGCGCACCTTCCTCAAGATGCTCAATCTGGAAGCGTCGCAGCTGTCGTTGCCCGAATCAGATCAGCTCATGAAAGGAGCGCTTGCCGCCTATGTCGTCCTGCAGGCGGCCGCGCAGTTCTTCTCGCACAGCCTCCCCGTCAGCATTTTCTACGGCGTCTCCAGCGCCATCGTGCTTTACGCCGCGACCCGCTCGCTGCTGCGCTACCTCGGGCAGGAGGAGAAATTCATCAAGACCCTGACGGCGATGGCCGTCATGGGGGCGATCGCCGCGCTCGCCTATATCATCCTGCATCTGATCGTGGGCGTCGCCCTGCCGCCGCCGCTGCCGACCGACCGACTGGCGCGCTTCCTTCTCTTCCCGATCATCGTCTGGACGGCCTTCATGTATGCGTTTCTGCTGCGTCATGTGTCGCTGAAGCCGATTCCCGCCTTCGCGGCGGCGACGCTCTACGTGCTGATGATCGAAGTCGTGCTCGCGGCGATCAAGTTCTGATCTCTGGATTTATCCAGGCCTGACTTAAACTTAGCTGGCGCTCGGGAGCCGGGCGCCAGCCTCGAAAATGCAAGCATTTCAGTACGTTAATCCGTAATTAAGCATATTTGCTCACTCTTCCTTCACACCCGCGCCGCGCCGTCGCGCCGGCCGGCGCTTAGTCAAGGAAGACAGAAGATGCCCCGCCCGTTCTTGCGCGCCCGCGCGACGCTCCTCACCGCGCTGATTGGCATGTTCATGGCCCCGGCGCAGGCGGCCGACCTGTTCAGCCTGCCGGAAGCGCCGGCGCTGCCAGAAGAGCCGGTGGAATGGGGCTCGAACTGGTATCTGCGTGGCGACATCGGCTGGCAGCAGATCAAGGTGCCAGCCATGAGCGGCGAATTCACGTCGAGCCTGAACAACGCGGACCTCGCCATGGGCGCGATCGGCGGCGGCTATCAGTTCAATGAATGGCTCCGCGCGGACGTCACGGTGGACCGCAGCGTGTTCCGCAAGAGCGGGACCATCGGCCAGCTCTGGTGCCCCTATCAGATGGTGGGGCTTATCGATCAGGTAACCGGCCACAAGGTCGGCATTTTCGCCAACCCCAACGACACCTGTTCACGAATCGCGACGGCGTCGCTGGTGCGAACGAGCGTTATGGCCAACGCCTATTTCGATATTTATCATTTCTGGGGCCTGACGCCCTATGTCGGCGCGGGCGTCGGGATGACCTATAATTCGGCCGCGTCCAGCATCGGGTATTTCCGCAATTCGGACGGCGCTCTCTGGGCCCCCGATCTGACCTTGCCGAGCGGACAGGTTCCGAGATGGGTTTATGTCGACGGCCAGACCCTCTTCCCGATCCAGATTCCCTTCGGCCCGACCAACTGGAATACGTCGCAGAGCAAATCCGGCTGGCATTTCGCCTGGAACGTCATGGCGGGCGTCACCTATGACCTCGCCCAAAACCTCAAGGTCGATCTCGGCTATCGCTATCTGAACGCCGGCAAATTCACGGGTCTTGCCGGCTATGGAACGACCGCCTTCCCGGTCTCCAAAGACATCACCGCTCAAGAGGTGCGCCTCGGCGTCCGCGTGACCACGAACTGAAGCTCCCGCCCGGACTGCCGATGGGGCGCTCCTCACGAGGGCGCCCCTGTCTATTTGTCGATCGGGGTGCTAGGAAGCCCGCGCTTCGTTTTTTCGGCCGCGACGCAACAGGCGCGGCCCTGCAGCGCGGGTAGAATTGGCATGTCTGTTTCCCTCGACGTTCTCGGCATCGGCAACGCCATCGTCGACACGATTTCGCGCGCCGAGGACGACGTCCTTGTCCACGCAGGCCTCGTCAAGGGCTCCATGGCGCTCGTCGACGAGGCCCGCGCCGACCAGCTCTACGAGCTGATGGGGCCGACGACCGTCATTTCCGGCGGCTCCGCGGCCAACACCATGGCGGGAATTGCGAGCCTCGGCGCGACGGCCGGCTTCGTCGGCAAGGTGAAGGCCGATGCGGCGGGCAAGGAGTTCACCCACGACATTCGCAAGGCCGGCGTCGCCTTCGACACGCCGGCCGCGACAGACGGCGCCGCGACCGCCCGCTGCCTGATCTTCGTGACGCCCGACGGCCAGCGCACCATGAACACCTTTCTGGGCGCCTGTCAGGCGCTGGGCCCTTCGGACATCGACGACGCCGCCGTCGCGGGCGCGAAGATTCTCTACATGGAAGGCTATCTGTGGGACCCGCCGGGCGCCAAGGAGGCCTTTCTGCGCGCCGCGAAAATCTCGCGCGCCAATGGCCGCAAGGTGGCGCTGACCCTTTCCGACAGTTTCTGCGTCGGCCGCTATCGCGACGAGTTTCTCTCGCTCATTCGCGACCGGCGTGGTCGACATTCTCTTCGCCAATGAAAGCGAATTGCACGCGCTCTATGAAACCGCCGATTTCGACACGGCGGTCGCGGCGCTGCGCGCGGAAGACGGCCTGCTCGGCGTCGTGACGCGCTCGGAGAAGGGCTGCGTCGTCGCGAGCCGGCGAGAGCCTCGTCGCGGCGCCGGCCTTCCCGGTCGAGGAAGTCGTCGACACGACCGGCGCCGGCGATCTCTTCGCCGCCGGCTTCCTCACGGGCTACGCCAGGGGCCTGCCGCATGAAAAGAGCGCCGCGCTCGGCGCGCTCGCGGCGGCGGAAATCATCTCACATGTCGGCGCGCGTCCGCTCAAGGATCTGCGGCAGCTCGCCCGCGACAACGGCCTTCTCGCCTGATTCGAAAACGGGAGCAAATGAAATGCGCATTGTGAACAAGACGCTCGCCGCCATTCTTCTGGCCGCCGCCGCCGGGCTGGTTGTCGCGCCGACGGCGCTGCGCGCCGAGCCGGAGACGACGCTCACGGCCGACGGCCTCAAATATATCGACACCAAGCCGGGCACGGGCGCCTCGCCCAAGGTCGGCCAGACCGTCACCGTCCATTACACGGGCTGGCTCTATGTGAACGGCGCCAAGGGCAAGAAATTCGACAGCTCGCGCGACCGCGGCGAGCCCTTCGAATTTCCGCTCGGCATGGGCCAGGTCATCAAGGGCTGGGACGAAGGCGTCGAGACGATGAAGGTCGGCGGCAAGCGCACGCTGATCATCCCGCCGGAACTCGGCTATGGCCCGCGCGCCATGGGCAACGCCATCCCGGCCAATTCCTGGCTGATCTTCGACGTCGAACTGCTCGGCGTGAAGTAAGCCTTTCACGCTCCTCATCCCGAGGAGGCCCGAAGGGCCGTCTCGAAGGATGCGTTCGCGCCGCCGGATTTTCCTCCTCCTTCGAGACGCGCGCTTTGCGCGCTCCTCAGGATGAGGAAAATCGAGCCACGTGATCAAAGCGCGAGGACATGTCATGACGCCGATCTGGGCGCAGGCGGCGCTGGTTTTTGGATTGGCGCTGATCGCCGGCCTCATCGCCAGCCGGTTTCGACTCTCGACCGCGCTCGTCGAGATTCTCGTCGGTCTCGCCGCGCAGGCCGTTCTCGGCCTCATCGGCTATGAATGGATCTTCGCCGTTCAGGAGCCCTGGGTGAAAACCCTCGCCGGGATCGGCGCGATCCTTCTCACCTTCCTCGCCGGCGCCGAACTCGATCCCGACGTTTTCAAGCGACAGTGGAAGGAAGCCGCCGCCATCGGCGGCGCGAGCTTCCTCGTTCCCTCGATCGCCTGCTGGGCCGGCGCGCATTATCTGCTCGGCTGGGAGTCCTCGCCCGCCCTCCTCGCCGGCATTGCGCTGGCCGCCACCTCCGTCGCCGTCGTCTACACGGTGATGATGGAATATGGATTCAACCGCACCGATTACGGCAAGACCATTCTCGCCGCCTGTTTCATCACCGATCTCGGCACGGTGGTGACGCTGGGCCTCGTCTTCGCGCCCTTTACGTGGAAGACGCTGCTCTTCGCCGCCGTGCTCGTCGCAGCCTTCGTCTATCTGCCGAAAATCACGCCGCGCGCCTTCGCGCTGTTTGGCGGGCGGCCGTCGGAGTTCGAGGCGAAATTCCTGCTGTTCACGCTGATGGGACTGGGCGCGCTCGCGACATGGGCGGGAAGCGAAGCGGTGCTGCCGGCCTATCTCATCGGCATGGCGCTCGCCGGAAGCGTCGGGCGCGACGCCGCGCTGATCCGGCGCCTGCGCACCATCACCATCGGGCTGCTGACGCCGTTCTATTTCATCCGCGCCGGCTATTTCGTCTCGCTGCCGGCGGTGCTGGCTGCGCCGCTCGGCGTGGTCGATTTTTCTCGCAATCGAGATCGGCGCGAAAGTCGCGAGCGTCTATCCCGTCGCGCGCCGTTTCGATGCGCCGCACAAGGACGCGATGTATACGACGCTGCTGATGGCCTCGGGACTGACCTTCGGCACCATCTCCGCGCTCTTCGGCCTCTCCAACAAGATCATCGACCAGGCGCAATATTCGACGCTGGTCGCGGCGATCATCGGGACGGCGGTGATACCGACGCTGATCGCCAACCGCTATTACCTGCCGCGGCATCATCTGCCCAAGGACGAGAAGGCGGAGGAACTGGCGCTGGAGACGTCGGACGTTCGGTCCTGAACCGAAAGCCTCATCCTGAGGAGGCCCGAAGGGCCGTCTCGAAGGATGGGCCGCAGCGCAGATTTCCTCGCCCTTCGAGACGCGCGCCTTGCGCGCTCCTCAGGGTGAGGAAATCGCCCCTACTCCATCAACTCCTCCGCCTCGAAATCGGCGAGCGCCGGCTTTCGCTCCGGCCTCGACGGCGCACGCGCCAGCCAGATGATTCCCGAAAGAAACACAAAAACGAGCGCGCCGAAATAAAAGGCGTCGTCGAGGCCCAGCAACAGCGCCTGCTGGCGCATCAGCCGCGCGATCTGCGCATTCGACACGGCCTCGCTCAGCCCCAGATCCTGAAGCTTCCTCGTCAGCGCGCCGAGCACGTCGAGCGAGGGATACTCGCGCCCGCCGAGATGGTCGGCCATGCCGAGCTGATGCACGGGCGCGCGGCGAAACTGCACCACCGCCTGCGAGGTGATGCCATAGGCGCCGAACGCCGTGCGCAGCATGGCGAGTTCTTCCGCCGCGCGGATGAGCTTCGCGCCCGCAAGCCCCTGCACCGCGATCGCCGCCGGCGGCGCGAAGAAGGTCGCGAGAAAAAAGCCGAAGAACAGCATCGGCGTCGTGATCTGATCGAAGGAGGCGACCTTGTCATATTCGCCGAGCCAGGTGAGCGTCACGGCGAAGCCGATGAAATTGACCATCGCGAAATAGCGAAGGTCCACGTGCCGCACCATGAGATGGATGATCGAGACGAAGGGCGCGGCGAAGACGGCCATGGTAAGATAGACGACCCCGGCGAGCGACGACGTATAGCCAAGCAGCGTCTGCAATTGCCCGACGAAGACCGACAGCGTGCCCTGAATGACGAGAAAGCCCGCAATGGAACAGAAAACGCCGACGGCGTAATTGCGATGACGGAAGAGCCGGATGTCGAGCACGGGATTGCGCTCGCCCAGTTCCCAGACCACGAAGGCGGGCAGCGCGACGATCACGGCGATGAGAACCGCGCCGAGGATCGGCGAGCCGAACCAGTCGAAATCATTGCCCTGATTGAGAATGGTCTGCACGCCGACGAGGACGACGGTAATGAGAATAAAGCCGACCGTGTCGAAGCGCAGGATTTTGCGCCTGTTCGGGCGTCCGTAAAACAGCGCGGCGACGAGGGCGGCAATGGGCAGGCCGAGGAGGATGTTCGAATAGAACAGCATTCGCCAGCTGACATACTCCGCCCAGAAGCCGCCCATGAAGACGCCGAGCGTGAAAGGCGCCATGCTCAGCACGCCCCACCAGGCGACGCCATAGACGCGGCGGTCCTCCGGAAATTTCGTTGAGCATGAGCGCCTGGCCGAGCGGCAGGATGATCCCGCCCGCCAGCCCGAGCAGGAAACGCATGGGCACGAAGAACCAGATGGTCTCGCTCGTGGCGCAGGCGAAGGAGAAGAGCGCATAGGCCACGAAGGCTGCGGCATAGGTGCGATGATCGCCGAAGCGCCCCGAGAACCAGCGCGCCAGCGGCAGGCCGAGCACGATGCCCATCATGTGGTCGGTCGTCGCCCAGGTGCCGAAGCTCGGATTGACGCCCTGAAGGCTTCCCGCCGCATAGGGCACGAGCACCGTGTAGCCCGGCACATTGGACAGGGCGATGACATTGCCGACCGCGAGCGCGACGCTGAACAGCAGGAAGCGCCAGCCGGTAAGCCTCTCGTCGGCGGGCGGCGTCACGCGCACCTCCGGATCATTCTGGCGTGTCGGGCATTGGCGAAGGAGATCAGGACCAAGACGGACTCCGGGCGTGCGGTCGCAAGCAGGAGTCATCGGCCCCGAGGGCGGTTACAAGGCGAACCCCATCGCCTGTGGCGAGTTTAGGAAAACCCGAGCCCCTGTCAACCAGCGCGACGCGCGACTTACCATGAATGCTTTCTTCCGTGACTTTCTCGCCTGTGCGACACTCGCGCCTTCTGCGGGACCTTTTCGGAAGGCGTGCGAGGGTCCATCATTCCCGATAGCGGCGGCTCCTTCGGATCGTTCATGACAAAACCCAACTGGCGCGCGACCCCGGATGACATCGCGGCGATCGTGGAGGCCCGTCACGGCGACCCCTTCGCTTTGCTCGGCCCGCATGACACGCAAGCGGGCACGGTCATCCGCGCGCTGGTCCCCGGCGCGCAGACCGTCGAGGTCGAGACGCCGAACGGGGTCACGGTCGCCCCACTCGAGCGCATCCACCCCGACGGCTTCTTCGAGGGGCTGACGCCGCTTTCCCCCCGCGCGCCCTACCGTCTCGCGGCGTCGAACGCGGAGGCCGTCTGGCGCTTCGCCGATCCTTACAGCTTCCCGCCCGTTCTCGGGCCGCTCGACGATCATCTGCTGGTCGAGGGCGCGCATCAGCGGCTCTACGAACGGCTCGGCGCGCAACTCGTCACGCATGAAGGGGTCGAGGGGACCAGCTTCGCCGTCTGGGCGCCCAATGCGCGGCGCGTCTCCGTCGTCGGCGATTTCAACCACTGGGATGGTCGGCGCGCGCAGATGCGCAAGCGCGTCGACAGCGGGATCTGGGAGATTTTCCTGCCCGCCGTCGGCGCCGGCGCGGTCTATAAATACGAGATCCTCGGACGGGACGGCCGCCTGTTGCCGCTCAAGGCCGATCCGCTGGGCTTCGCCGCCGAGCTGCGGCCCTCGACCGCCTCGGTCGTGGCGGCAGAACGCGCCCTACGAATGGGGCGACGCCATCCACATGGCCGAGCGCGTCAAATACGACCCGCGCCGGGCGCCCATGTCGGTCTACGAGGTCCATCTGCCCTCCTGGCGCAAGGGCGAGGATGGGCGTTTCCTGACCTATGACGAACTCGCGGACCAGCTCGTCCCCTATGTCGCCGACATGGGTTTCACCCATATCGAGCTGCTGCCGATCAACGAGCATCCGCTCGACGACTCCTGGGGCTATCAGCCGATCGGGCTTTTCGCGCCGACGCGCCGGCATGGCGACCCGGCAGGTTTCCGCCGTTTCGTCGACCGCGCCCATCAGGCGGGGATTTCGATCATTCTGGACTGGGTGCCCGCGCATTTCCCGACCGACGAACATGGGCTCGCCCATTTCGACGGCGGGCCGCTATACGAACATTCCGACCCGCGCCGCGGCTTTCACCCGGACTGGAACACGGCGATCTATGATTTCGGGCGCCGCGAGGTGGCGAATTTCCTCTTCGCCAATGCGCTCTACTGGCTCGACCGTTTCCATATCGACGGACTGCGCGTCGACGCCGTCGCCTCCATGCTCTATCTCGATTATTCGCGCAAGGAGGGCGAATGGGCGCCCAATCCCGACGGCTCCAACGACAATCGCGACGCCGTGCGCTTTCTTCAAAGGTTCAACGAACTCGTCTATGGCCTTTATCCCGGCGCCATCACGCTTGCCGAGGAGTCGACCGCCTGGGCGGGCGTGACGAAGCCGACCTTCGCGGGCGGGCTCGGCTTCGGCTTCAAATGGAACATGGGCTGGATGAACGACACGCTGCGCTACATGTCGTGCGATCCGGTCTACCGAAAATGGCGTCACAACGAGCTGACCTTCGGCCTGCTCTACGCCTTTGCGGAGAATTTCGTGCTGCCGCTCTCCCATGACGAGGTTGTCCACGGCAAGGGTTCGATCGTCGCCAAAATGCCCGGCGACGACTGGCGCCGCTTCGCGGGAACGCGCGCCTATTACGGCTTCATGTGGGGCCATCCCGGAAAGAAGCTGCTGTTCATGGGGCAGGAGTTCGGCCAGACCGGCGAGTGGAATTTCGCGAACGGGCTCGACTGGGGCCTCCTCGGCTTCGGCCTGCACAGGGGCCTGCGCGACTATGTGCGCGATCTCAACCGGCTCCATCGCAGCCGCGACGCGCTTCATGCGCGCGACTGCGAGAGCGACGGTTTCGAATGGGTCGTGGTCGACGATACGGAAAGTTCTGTCTTCGCCTTTCTGCGCTATGGCGCAGATCGCGCGCGACCGGTTCTCGTCGTCGCGAATTTCACGCCCGTGCCGCGCCACGCCTATCGCCTCGGCCTGCCCCGCGCGGGGCGCTGGCGGGAGATTCTCAATTCCGACGCTGAAATCTACGGCGGCTCGGGCGTCGGCAATCTCGGCGCCATTCATGCACGGCCGGAGGGCTTCGCCGGCTTTCCCGCCAGCGTCGACATCGAGGTCCCGCCGCTCGCCGCTTTATTCTTCGAACCCGATGACGATGGGGTAGAATGAGTCACGAATCGCCACAGGAAGCGACTCATGGCAAGCTTTGACAATGCGCCGCTCGCGCGTCACGCCATGGCCTATGTTCTCGCCGGCGGGCGCGGCTCGCGGCTGATGGAATTGACGGACCGCCGCGCCAAGCCCGCCGTCTATTTCGGCGGCAAGTCGCGCATCATCGACTTTGCGCTCTCCAACGCGCTCAACTCCGGCATCCGCCGCATCGCCGTCGCCACGCAATACAAGGCGCACAGCCTCATCCGCCATTTGCAGCGCGGCTGGAGCTTCTTTCGCACGGAACGCAACGAGAGCTTCGACATTCTTCCCGCGAGCCAGCGCGTGTCCGAAGATCACTGGTATCTGGGCACGGCCGACGCGGTCTATCAGAACATCGACATCGTCGAGAGTTACGATCCGAAATATATCGTGCTGCTGGCCGGCGATCACGTCTACAAGATGGATTACGAACACATGCTGCAGCAGCATGTGGAGCAGGGCGCCGACGTCACCGTGGGCTGTCTCGAAGTGCCGCGCAGCGAGGCGTCCGGTTTCGGCGTCATGCATGTGGATCACGAAAACCGCATCGTCGCCTTCTACGAAAAGCCCGCCGATCCGCCGGCCATGCCCGGCCATCCGGACCGTTCGCTCGCAAGCATGGGCATTTATGTTTTCGAGGCGAAATTTCTCTACGACCAATTGCGCCGCGACGCGGAAGATCCAAACTCCTCGCACGATTTCGGCAAGGACATCATCCCCTATATCGTCAGGCACGGCAAAGCCGTGGCGCATCATTTCTCGCGCTCCTGCGTGCGCTCGGCGAGCGAGCCGCACGCTTACTGGCGCGACGTCGGCACGGTCGACGCCTATTGGGCGGCGAATATCGATCTCACCGATTTCGTGCCGCAGCTCGATCTCTATGATCGCAACTGGCCGATCTGGACTTACGCCGAAATCACGCCGCCGGCGAAATTCGTGCACGATCAGGTCGGGCGGCGCGGACAGGCGCTGTCCTCGCTCGTTTCCGGCGGCTGTATCGTGTCGGGCTCGACGCTGCGCCGCTCCTTGCTCTTTACCGGCGTGCGGGTGAATTCCTACGCGACTGTGGAGAACGCCGTCGTTCTCCCTTATGTCGACGTGGGCCGGTCGTCGCGCCTGACCAATGTCGTCGTCGATCGCGGCGTGCGCATTCCGCAGGGCCTTGTCGTCGGCGAAGACCCGGAACTCGACGCGGCGCGCTTTCGCCGCACCGAGCAGGGAATCTGTCTCATCACCCAGCCGATGATCGACAGGCTGGCGACATGACGGGACTGCGCGTTCTCGCGGTCGCCTCGGAGATGAGCCCGCTCGTCAAAACGGGCGGCCTCGCCGACGTCGTCGGCGCGCTGCCCGCGGCGCTCGCGCCTGAGGGCGTCGAGATACGCACGCTCATCCCCGGCTATCCCGGCGTGCTGGCGGCGCTGGGGCATGGCGAAACGGTTCTCTCCTTCGACGATCTCTTCGGCGGGCCGGCCTGGGTGCATGAGGGACGCCTCGACGGCGCCGTCGTTTACGCGCTGGTTGCGCCGCATCTCTATGCGCGGGAAGGCGGTCTCTACACGGACGCCGACGGCGCCGATTATCCCGACAACGCCTTTCGCTTTGCGGCGCTCGCATGGGCGGGCGCGCGGATCGCGCAGGGGGCGCTTGCGGATTTCGCGCCCGACGTGCTGCACGCGCATGACTGGCAGGCGGCGCTGGCGCCGGCTTACCTCCATTACAGCGGCAAACGACGCCCTGCCGCCATCGTCACGATTCACAATATCGCCTTTCAGGGTCAGTTCGCGCGGGAACTGCTGGCAGACCTCCGCCTGCCGGAGGAATCCTTCGAGATCGACGGCGTCGAATATTACGGCGCGATCGGTTTTCTCAAGGCCGGCCTGCAACTCTCCGATCGCATCACAACCGTTTCGCCGAGCTATGCGCTGGAGATCGAAACAAGCGACTTCGGCATGGGTCTCGACGGTCTTCTACGCGCCCGCGCCGATGTGGTGAGCGGCATTCTCAACGGCGTCGACGAGACCGTCTGGAACCCGGCGACCGACATGCGAATCGACGCGCGCTATGACGCGGCGACGCTCGAAAAGCGCGCGAAGAACCGGCGCGCATTGCAACGCCGTCTGCGGCTCGATCATGATCCTGACGCTTTCCTGCTCGGCGTCGTGAGCCGCCTGTCCTGGCAGAAAGGCCATGACATGCTGCTCGCCAATCTGCCGGCGCTGATGGCGCGCAAGACGCAGCTTGCCCTTCTCGGCGCCGGCGACAAACATCTCGAGGAAGGTTTTCTTGCCGCGCAGGAAGCCTATCCGGGCCGCGTGGGAATAGGCGCAGGCTATAATGAGGACCTGGCGCATCTCATTCAGGCGGGCGCCGACGCCTTTCTTGTGCCGTCCCGTTTCGAGCCCTGCGGTCTGACGCAGCTTTACGCGCTGCGTTACGGCGCCGTGCCGATCGTCGCGCGCGTCGGCGGCCTGAAGGATACGATCGTCGACGCCAATGAAATGGCGCTTCAGGCGGGCGTGGCGACCGGCGTGCAGTTTTCACCGCCGACAGCGGAAGCCTTCGCCTTGGCGCTGCGCCGGGCCGAGCAACTTTTCAGGGACAAGGCGACCTGGCGCAGCATGCAATTGAACGGCATGCGGACGGACGTCTCCTGGCGCCAACCCGCGCGCCATTATGCGGCGCTCTATCGTGACGCCGTCGCGGCGCGTGGATGACGCAGGCATGAGCCGTGTGACGACAGGCGCCCCGGAACCGCTCGGCGTCACGCTCGACGAGGCCGGCGCCAATGTCTCGGTCTTCTCCGCTCATGCGGAAGCCATCTACCTTTGCCTCTTCGATGAAGCGGATCGGGAGTCCGAGCGAATAGAACCTCTCGCGCAGCGGCGACGTTTTTCACGCGCATGTGCGAGGACTGAGCGAAGGCCAGCGTTACGGTTTTCGCGCCTATGGCCCCGATGCGCCCGGCCATCGCTTCAACGGCGCCAAATTGCTTGTCGATCCTTATGCGCTGGCGCTGGACCGCCCGCTGAAACTGCATTCGAGCCTCTTCGCTTACGGAGAAGCCGCCGATGCGGACAGCGCCCCCTTCATGGCAAAATCGGTAATGACACGCGTCGCGGCGGCGCCGGTCATCCGACCGCGCACGCCATGGCGCGACACGATCATCTATGAGCTTCACGTCAAGGGTTTCACCGCGACGCATCCCCACGTTCCACAAGCCTTGCGCGGAACATTCAAAGGCCTCGCGCATGAAGCGGCGATTGGGCATCTCAAAAAACTCGGCGTGACGACGATCGAGCTCCTGCCCTGCGCCGCCTGGATCGACGAGCGCCATCTGCCGCCGCTCGGCCTTTCCAATTACTGGGGCTACAATCCGATCGCCATGATGGCGCCCGACGCACGTCTTGCGCCCGGCGGCTGGAAAGAGGTGCGCGAAGCGGTCGCCGCGCTGCATGACGCCGGTCTCGAAGTCATTCTCGACGTCGTTTTCAACCACAGCGGCGAAAGCGACGAACTCGGGCCGACGCTCTCTTTTCGCGGGCTCGATAATGCGACTTACTATCGCCTTGCCGAAGACCCGACGCGCTATGTCAATGACGCTGGCTGCGGCAATAGTCTCGCTTTCGAGCGCGCGCCGGTCGTGCGCCTCGCCATGGACGCGCTGCGCGCCTGGGCGATTTACGGCGGCGTCGACGGCTTCCGTTTCGATCTCGCGACAACGCTGGCGCGCGGCGCGAACGGCTACGATCCCGACGCGCCCTTTCTGACAGCGCTGCGGCAGGACCCTGTGCTGCGCGAACTGAAACTCATCGCCGAGCCATGGGACATTGGTCCCGGCGGCTATCAGCTCGGCCGCTTCCCCGCGCCCTTCGCCGAATGGAACGACCGCTATCGCGACAGCGCCCGCCGCTTCTGGCGGGGCGACGCCACAGGCGTCTCCGAGCTTGCGACGCGCGTCGCCGGTTCGCAGGATGTCTTCGCGCGCCGCGACCCGTCGAAAAGCGTCAACTTCATCGTCGCCCATGACGGCTTCACGCTGCGCGATCTGGTCTCCTATTCGCACAAACACAACGACGCCAACGGCGAGAGCAATCGCGACGGCGCCAATGAAAATAGTTCCTGGAACAATGGCGCCGAGGGCGAGACGAACGATCCCGCCATCCTCGCCGCTCGCGCGCAAGATCAGCGCAATCTTCTCGCCACGCTGCTCTTCTCGCGCGGAACGCCGATGCTCGCCATGGGCTCGGAACTCGGCCAGACGCAAAACGGCAACAACAACGCCTATGCGCAGGACAATGAGACAGGCTGGCTCGACTGGGCGAACGCCGATGGCGCGCTGATCGACACGACGGCGCGACTTATCGCTTTGAGAAAGGGGAATATCGCGTTGCGCGACGACCGCTTTCTCGACGGCGACATGCATGACGCCGCGCTCCTCCCCGACGTGCAATGGCTGCGCCCGGATGGCGCGCCCATGCAGGAGGAAGACTGGCGGCGCGGCGACGCCGAAACCCTGATCGCGGCGCTTTATGCGAAGGAGCAATCGCGCTCTCGTCATTCTGCATCGCGGCGAAACCGCGCGGCAGGTGACGGCGCCCGAGCCGCGCGAAGGCTTTGAATGGCGCCTCGCCTTCGACGCCTCGCAGGGCGGCGCCCGGCTCGGCGAGGCTCTCATCACGACGCCGCCGCGCGCGGCGCTGCTTCTCGTCGAAGAGAAAAGCGCGAGGGCCGTCGCCGCGCCCGCAGTGGATGACGCTTTGCTCGCGCAACTCGCGCAGGGCGCAGGCGTCGCGACGCAATGGCGCGACGTCGAAGGCGTGGATCACGACGTTCCGCGCGACACGCTGCGCGCCTTGCTCGCCGGTCTCCGCCTTCCTGCCAATACGCGCGCCGACGCCCGCGACAGCCTCGCCTTGCTCGCCAAGACGCAGGACAGACGCACGCTTCCGCAGAGCGTCGTCGCGCGCGAGAACGAGCCGGCGACGTTGCGCCTTCATCCGAAGGACGCGAGCGCCCCGGCGCGGCTTTTTCTGACGCATGAAGACGGGCGCGAGGAAGCCGTCGCGCTTGCCTTGCAGCCCTGCGACTGGCGGGGCGCGGACGGCCGCGCCTGTCACGGCTGGCGCGCGCAATTGCCAGCGCTCCCCGCCGGGCGCTACAGGCTGCGCGCCGATGATGAGACGCAGTGCGCGCTCATCGTCGCGCCCGTCACAATGCTGGAGCGCGGGCGACAGCAGGGTCTTCGGCCTTTCCGCGCAGCTCTATGCGCTGCGCCGCGACGGCGATCAGGGCATCGGAGACTTCACGACGCTGTCGCGTCTCGCACAGAAATGCCGCGAGGCTGGCGCGGCCCTTGTCGCGATCAACCCCTTACATGCGCTCTTTCCGCAGGACCGCATGCGGGCCAGCCCCTATTACCCGTCCGACCGGCGCTTTCTCGATCCGCTCTACATCGACCTCGCCGATGTGACCGACGCAGCTTTCGACGTCGCGGCCGCACGCGCGTTGCGTAATGCAGACATGGTCGATTATCCGGCCGTGCAGGCTTTGAAGGCCGCCGCTCTCGAAAAGGCCTTCGCCGCTTTCGACGATCTCGCGCGCCGCCAGCCCGGCGCGGCGCCGGTGGTCGACTTCGACGCATTCCGTGCGGAAGGCGGCGACGCGCTCGCGCGCTTCGCGCTTTTCGAAGCGATTAGCGAAAAGCGACGCGGGCAAAGCTGGGCCGACTGGCCGCAGGCTCTGCGCGACGCCGAATCCAATGGCGCTCGCCTGTTTCGCGCGCTCCCATGAGACGCGCCTGCGTTTCCATCAATTCCTGCAATGGCGCGCCGACCGGCAATTCGGCGAAGCGGCAAAAGCCGCGCCCATCTGCCGCGATCTGGCGGTCGGCGCGGCGCCCGACGGTTGCGAAAGCTGGCGAAATGCGGCGTCGCTCATCGACGGCTTTTCCATCGGCGCGCCGCCCGACCCCTTCAGCCGCGACGGCCAGAACTGGGGCCTGCCCGCGCCCAATCCTCTTGCGGTCAACGCAGACGGGGGCGCGGATTTTGCTGACCTGCTGCGCGCCAACATGCGGCACGCCGGGGCGCTTCGCGTCGATCACGTCATGGGGCTCGCACGGCTCTTTCTCGTGCCGCAGGGCGAGAAGGCGTCGGCCGGCGCCTATGTCTCCTATCCGCTCGAACTGATGCTGGCCAATCTCGCGCTCGAAAGCCGACGCGCCCGCTGCGCGGTGATCGGCGAGGATCTCGGCACGCTGCCATGGGGATTCCGGGAGCGGCTCGAGGCCGCCAATGTGATGAGCTACCGCGTCCTCTGGTTCGAGCGCGCGGGCGAAGGCTTCCTGCGGCCGCGCGACTATCCGGCGCGGGCCATGGCCTGCGTCTCGACCCATGATCTCCCCACGCTCGCCGGTTGGTGGGAGGGCGCCGACATCGCCGAGAAGCAGGCGCTGGGTCTGGTTTCGTCCGAAACCGCAAACGCCGATCGGGCCAGACGCGAAACGGACAAGGGCGCGCTGCTCGCCGCCCTGCGCGGCGAAGGGCTCATCGGCGCGCGGCGTGAAAGCGAGCCCTTCGACGACGCCCTGGCGCAGGCGCTGCACGCCTTCGTCGCACGCACGCCATGCACTCTGGCCGTGGCGCAGCTCGACGACCTTGCCGGCGAAACCGTTGCCGTGAATCTCCCAGGCACGGACCGAGAACGCGATAATTGGCGACGGAAATTGCGCGCGCCGGCTGAGTCGCTTTTTGCGACACGCCGGGCTCTGGCGATCCTCGACGGCCTTCGGCGCCGCAATCTGGACGATATTTCGGCGGCATATTTCGCGGAACATTGATCGAGAGCAAGGGCGCGCATGAGCGTAGCGGCGGAGCGTTTGACGGGTGAGGGACGCAGGCGCGCGATTGGCTGGCTGGCCCTCGTCTCGACTCTCGCGGCCGCGTCTGTCGCGCGAGCGGAGGAAAAACCCGCAAAACCGCCGGAAGCCAACGATCTGACCCTGAAGCGGCTCGAACTGCGCGGCGTCGAGGACGTCATCGGCGAGACGGCCGAACACAGGCGCCAGCTCGAGGGAGAAATGGCCGCGCACGCCGCGGTGCGCGAGAACCTCAACAAGACTTTGCTTGCGGCGACCAGCCGGCTCCAGGAAACGGAGGCCCGGGCGGACGAGGCCGAGGCGCGTCTCGCCAAGCTTGCGGCCGACGAAAAGCAGATCACCGATTCTCTCGAAAAACGTCGGGCGCTCATTGTCGAAGTGCTGATGGTTCTTCAGCGCATGGGTCGCCGCCCGCCGCCGGCGCTTCTCGCCCGGCCGCAGGATATTCTCGAAGCGCTGCGCGCGGCGCTGGCGCTCGGCGACCTTCTGCCGCAGATGCGCGTGGAAGTGCAGAATTTGCAGCGGGATCTCGCCGAACTGGTTCGGCTGCGCGAGGCGACCCGCGAGGAGCAGGCGCGCCTGACGAAGGAAAAGACGGCGCTCGCCGAGCAGCGCGACCGGCTCGGCGAGCTGATCGCCGCGCGCCAGCAGGCCATGGCGGAGACGCAGACCGCCTTGCAGGGGGAAAGCGAGAAAGTCGAGAAACTCGCGCGTCAGGCCTTCACCCTGAAGGAGCTGATCTCGCGGATGGAGGCGGAAAGCGAGGCCGCCCGCAAGGCCGCCGGCGCCGCCCGCAAGGCCGACGAGGACCGCATTTCGGCCCAGGCGAAGCTCGACGCGGCCGAGCGCGAGAAAGCGCTCGCCGCCCCCTTCCGGGACCCCGCGCGCCTCGCGCCGGCGGTCTCCTTCGCCGATCTCAGGGGCAAGCTCAATTTTCCGGTGGCGGGCGAGGTGCTCAGGCGCTACGGCGCGCCCGATGGGTTCGGAGGCAAGGAAAAGGCCTATTTCATCGGCGCGCGCGACAATGGCGTCGTGGTCGCGCCCTGCGACGGATGGATCGCTTTTTCAGGACCTTACAGAACTTTCGGACAACTCTTGATCATTAACGCCGGCGGCGGCTATTATGTCGTCCTGGCTGGCATGAGTCGCTCGAATGTGAACGTCGGACAATTTGTTCTGGCGGGAGAGCCGGTAGCCAGCATGGGAGACGGGGCCGCGCAGACGGCCGCGGCCATAGCGGTCGGCGCAAAGCAGCCCATTTTATATGTCGAGTTCCGCAAGGACGGAGCCTCGATCGAACTCGAGCCCATGGTGGGCAAAGTCAGACAGTCGGAAGGTCGGCGGATGATTCGCAAAACTGCACTACTCGCTACCGGGATCGCCATCGGTGCGGGGTTCGCGACGCTCGGCCAACAGGCCCGCGCGCTGATCGGCACGCCGGCGGTCGCGGCAACCGCCGACACCTACAAATATCTGAGCCTGTTCGGCGACGTCTTCGACAAGGTCCGCGCCGACTATGTCGAGAAGCCCGACGAGCAGAAGCTCGTCGAAAACGCCATCAACGGCATGCTGACCTCGCTCGATCCGCATTCGAGCTACCTTGACGCCAAGGGCTTCAAGGACATGCGGACCCAGACCGAGGGCAAGTTCGGCGGCCTCGGAATAGAGGTTACTCAGGAAGACGGGCTCGTGAAGGTCGTCACCCCCATCGACGACACGCCGGCCTCGCGCGCAGGCGTCATGTCGGGCGATCTCATCGGCGCCATCGACGACGAGAGCGTGCAGGGCATGACCCTCAATCAGGCCGTCGACAAGATGCGCGGCGCGATCAACACGCCCGTGAAGCTGACGATCTATCGCGGCAAGGACAAGGACAAGGTCGAGGTCAAACTGACCCGCGCCGAGATCCACATCAAGTCGGTGCGCTCGCGCAAGCAGGACGACGACATCGGCTATGTCCGCATCTCCCAGTTCAACGAGGAGACGGCTGACGGCCTGCGCAACGCCATGGCCAAGTTCGCCCAGGAAATCCCGGCCGACAAGTTCAAGGGCTACATCATCGATCTGCGCAACAATCCGGGCGGCCTGCTCGACCAGTCGATCCAGGTTGTCAACGCCTTCATCGACAAGGGCGAGATCGTTTCGACGCGGGGCCGCAACGCCGACGAGACGCAGCGTTACAACGCCCGTCCCGGCGATCTCTCCAAGGGCAAGCCGGTCGTGGTGCTGATCAACGGCGGCTCGGCCTCGGCTTCCGAGATCGTCGCCGGCGCGCTGCAGGATCACAAGCGCGCGACGCTGATCGGCACGCGCTCCTTCGGCAAGGGTTCGGTGCAGACCATCATCCCGCTCGGCGGCTCTGCCGGCGCGTTGCGCCTCACCACGGCGCGCTACTACACGCCGTCGGGACGCTCGATCCAGGCCAAGGGCATCGATCCCGACATGATCATCCTGCAGGACGTGCCGGATGAGCTGAAGGGCAAGGACGACACCAAGGGCGAGGCCTCGCTCAAGGGCCATCTCAAGAACGGCGAAGACGAGAAGAGCGGCTCGCAGGCCTATGTCCCGCCGGACGAGAAGAAGGACAAGCAGCTCATCGCCGCCGTCGAGCTTCTTCACGGCAAGTCGAGGGCCCAGATCATGACCGAGCAGACCAAGGAAGTCGCCAAGGACTCGACAAAGGCCGCGACCAAGGCGAATTAACTGCTGAAAAGCGGACGGAAGCTGGGGGCGCGCCATCCGGTTTTTAGAAGCCCGAGACACAACGGACGCCACTTTCAGGGGCGTCCGTTTTCGTTTATCAGGTCCAGAATGCCGAATATCCTCGACTACGCCAATCCGACGCGCTTCCTCAATTTCGCGCGCATCGTATTACCCTGGCTCTCGGGCCTCACGCTCGCGCTGCTGGCGATCGGGCTCTACGGCGCCTTCACCGCGCCGCCCGATTATCAGCAGGGCGAGACCGTCCGGATCATGTATATACATGTGCCTTCGGCGTGGCTCGCGATCTTCGCCTATGTCGTGATGACCTCCGCGTCGCTCGGCGTGCTGGTGTGGAAACATCCGCTGGCCGACGCCGCGCAAAAAACCGCCGCGTCGCTCGGCGCCGCCTTCACCTTCGTCTGCCTCGTGACAGGATCGCTGTGGGGCAAGCCGATGTGGGGGACCTATTGGGTCTGGGACGCGCGGCTGACCTCCATGCTCGTGCTGTTCCTGCTCTATCTCGGCCTCATCGCCGTGCGCCAGACCATGGACGACACGCCGCGCGGCGCGCGCATCGCCTCCATCATGACGCTGGTCGGCGCGATCGACATTCCGATCATCAAATATTCGGTCGACTGGTGGAACACGCTGCATCAGCCGGCCTCCGTGTTTCGCATCGGCGGGCCGACGATTTCGGGCTCCATGCTGTGGCCGCTGCTGGTCATGGCGCTGGCGGCCACCCTGCTCTTCCTGACCCTGCACATCATGGCGATCCGCAATGAAATCCTGCGCCGCCGCCTCGCGCGCCTGACGATGCAGGCGCTTCAGCAAGGCGCGCCGGACGAAGGCCCCTCGCCCTCGAACTTCGAGGCCGCGCAATGAGCGAACATGCAAGCTTCGTCACGCTCGCCTATCTGATCGCCTTTCTGACCATCGGCGGGATGGCGGCGCGCATCCTTCTCGACTATCGCCGCCTGCGGGCGGAACTCGCGCGCTTCGGCGCCAAAGGCGAGGACGCGAAGGGACAGAATGCAAAGGCCCAGGACGGAGGCGCCGCGTGAGCGATCTCTCCGAGCCGCGGCGCTCGCCGCTGCGCTTTCTGCCGCTTGTCGTCTTCGCGCTGCTCGCGGCGGTGTTTCTCGTGCGCCTCTTCGCGGGCGACGCCTCGCGCATCCCGTCGGCGCTCATCGGCAAGCCTGCGCCTGAATTCGACCTGCCGGCGCTGTCCGGGCTCGGCGCGCAGGGACTCTCCACCGCGGATCTGCGCAAGGGCCATGTCAGCGTCATCAACATCTTCGCCAGCTGGTGCGCTCCCTGCCGGCAGGAGCATCCGGTGCTCATGTCGCTTGCCAGGGACGAGACGCTGACAGGGCTCGGCGTCGAACTCTATGGCCTCTCCTACAAGGACGAAGCGGCCAATGCGCTGAACTTCCTGCACGATGAAGGCAATCCCTTCCAGCGCGTCGGCGTCGATCCCGCCGGCCGCACGGCGATCGATTTCGGCGTCTATGGCGTGCCGGAGACTTTCGTCGTCAAGGGCGACGGGACCATCGCCTATAAATTCATCGGCCCGCTGACGCCCTCGGCCGCGGCGACGACGCTCGTGCCTGAGATCAGGAAAGCGATGGGCAAATAGAGCGGCGCGCCGCTCTATCCCGCTCTCATGAAAAGCCCGATCGTCAGCGCCGAGCCGACGACGATAATAAAAAGGCGCAAGAGCTTCTCGTCGATCACGTGAATGAGCCGCGCGCCGACGACCCCGCCGATCGTCGCCCCGGCCGCCGAGACCAGCGCCTGCGGCCAGTGCAGATCGGGAGAGAACAGAAAGATCGCCACCGCCGAGGCGTTCATCACGCCCGCGAGCAGATTCTTCGTATTGCTGGCGATCCGCACCGCCTGACCGGCCATGGTCAGCGCCGCGACCATCAGAAAGCCCGCCCCGCCGCCGAAATAGCCGCCATAGGTCGCGATCAGGAACTGGATGCCCCCGACGCCCGCCGGGCTCAGATGGCCGTGCAGCCCGCCGGGCTTGCGGAAGAAACTCCCCCAGGCGAACAGCCCGGTCGCGAACAGCACCAGCCAGGGCACGAGATGCGCGAACAGTCCGCGCGGCGTGGCGAGCAGGATGACGGCGCCGACGGCGCCGCCGACGACGCTGATGACGAAGAGCCAGCGCAACGTCACCTCGCCCACGCCGGCGGCGTGGCGACGCCCTGTCCAGCCGGTTGCGATCTGCGCCGGAAACAGCGCGACGCAGGAGGTGATATTCGCGGCGAGCGCGTCCATGCCGGTGAACATCAGCGCCGGCAGGGTGAGGAACGAGCCGCCGCCAGCGAGCGCGTTTTGCACGCCCGCCCAAAGCGAGACGACGAAGAGCAGAAGGTAAGCCATGCGCGCCTATCTCAGGTCGCGGCGCCCATGGCAAGCGGCAGGCTCAGTTTCCTTGCGCGCGGGCCTCTTTTTCGAGGCCCGCCGCGATGAGCCGGACAAGATGGTCGAGTTCGGCCTCGAGCGTTTCGGGCGGAGTCGCCGCGATCTTTTGCTCGAGCCCAAGCGTGACCACGCCATGCACGGCGGAAAAGAGCGTGCGCGCCAGGCGGGCGCGATCGTCGGCCTCTCGATGCGGCAGCAACGCGGCCAGCGGTCCCTCAAGACGCGAGAAAAGCTGGTTGCGCGCGTCGGAATACCAGTCCGGCACCGGCGCGCCGCCGGAAAGCCGATGCTCGAAGAGCGTGCGCCAACTGGGTTCGTCGCGCCGCGCGAAGTCGAGATAGGCGCGGGCGAGCGCCTGCAGCGCGCCGGCGGGCGGCGCGGAGGCCAGCGCCGCGTCGAGCGCCTCGCCGAGCCGCTGCAGGGTCGAAAGATTCACCCGCAGGATCAGTTCGTCGAGATCGTCGAAGGCGGTATAGATCGCCCCCAGCGCACAACCGGCTTCCGAAGCGAGATCGCGCGCCTTCAGCCCCGAGAGGCCCCGGGCCGCGATCGACTGACGCGCGACGTCGAGCAGACGCTCACGCAGTTTCGTCCGACGCTGCGCGCCGGCCTCCGTCCTGGTCTCGCTCACCGCATCATCCTCAAAGACGCGCGCTTGAGGCGCCGTCCGCGCCGATCGCGGGTCTGACTGTCGTTCATTCGACAAACCGCGAAGGAGCCACAAGGGTTCCTTAACTCCGCTCGGTGGTAGAGCATGAATCCGAACGACGTTCAATTTTCCTCTTGAACTGAGTTCAAGAAAGGGTTATCAATTAGCCTGTGAACACTGTTCAGGAGAAAGCGCATATGTTCAAGACAGTTGTTACACTCCTGCGGGGCCAGGCGTGGGACGCCGAAGAGCGACTTGCCGACCGACATGCCCTGTCCATTCTCGATCAGCAGATGCGGGACGCGTCCCGCGCCGTCGAGCGGGCGAAAAGGGCGCTGGCGCTGGCCATGGCGCAGGATCAGGCGGAAGGGCGCAAGCTCGCCGCCGCCCGCGCCGAGGTCGCAGAACTCGAGGGGCGCGCCATCGAGGCGCTGAAGGCGGATCGCGCCGAGCTGGCCGAAAGGGCCGCCGAGGCCATCGCCGCCCGCGAGGCGGATGCGCAGGCGGCAGAGAAGGCGCGGGCGATCTTCGCAGCCGAGATCGGGCGGCTCGAAAGCCATGTCCGAGACCAGTCCGCGCGCCTTGCCGAACTCGACCGAGGGCGGCGGCTCGCCCGCGCGGCCGAGGCGGTGCGGATCGCCCGGCGGGGACGGCTGGAGCCGGCCCCCTGCACGCAGGCGACGCTCTCCGAGGCCGAAGCGACGCTCGCGCGGCTGCGTGAAAAGCAGACCGAAGCCTGCGCCGCCGAAGCGGCGCTTGACGCATTGGACGTCCCGCCCCGCGCGCAAAGCGTGAACGAGACCCTCGCCGAAGCGGGTTTCGGCCCGCCGGTGAAGCCGCGCGCCGCAGATGTGCTGGCGCGGCTGAAGGAAAAGGCCGGCATTCCGGCGTGAACCCCCAAACCCCAGTTAGAAGGATCGTGATATGTCCGCACAGCCGATCAAGCACTCAGCCGCTTTCGTGAGTTTCTCCTACGCCTCCTTCGGCCTTGCCGCCGCCATGGTGTCGGGCGGCGTCTTCGTCATGCCCATCGACTTCTGGATGAAGGGTTTTCTGCTCATGGGCATTGTGATGCTGGTCCAGTCCTGCATCATCCTCACCAAGACCATCCGCGACAATGTCGAGGCAGAAAAGCTCGTAAACCGCATAGAGGACGCCCGTGCGGAACGGCTTCTGATGGACGTCGCCAAAACCACCGCGTAAGCGGGATGATTAAACCGGCCGGCGTCTTGACCTATCCTTAATCAGCTATGGTCAAATCTCGCCGGCCCGCCGCCCTGGATAAAACGTCATGTCGCAATCGCTTCTGGCCACACGCCGTTTCGCGCCGCTGTTCTGGCGCCAGTTCTTTGCGGCCTTCAACGATAATTTCCTCAAGAACGCGCTGGTGCTGCTGATCCTCGCAAAGATCGGCGGAGCCGAGGGCGCCTCGCTCGTGACGCTGGCGGGCGCCATTTTCATCGCGCCCTTCTTCCTGCTCTCCGGCGTCGCAGGCGAGATGGCCGACAAATTCGACAAGGCGATCGTCGCCCGCTGGCTCAGCGTCGCGGAGATCGGCGTCGCCGGCCTCTCGGCGGCGGGCTTCTATTTCGAGAATATAACGACGCTGCTGACCGCGCTGGCGCTGCTTCGGCGTGACCGGCGCGCTGTTCGGACCGGTCAAATACGGCATTCTCCCTGACCACCTGACGCGGGAGGAGCTTCCCGCCGGAAATGCGCTGGTCGAAAGCGCGACCTTCTTCGCCATTCTCTCCGGCACGATCGCCGGCGGCCTCGCCATGCAGTGGCACGACGACCATTTCGGCGCCGTCGCCTTCGTCGCCGGGATCATGACCGTATCGCTCGCAAGCTGCGTCGCCGCCTGGTTCATCCCCTCGACGTCCCGCGCCGCCGCCGATCTGCGGATCGATCCCAATATCTTCGGCTCGACCTTCAGGCTGCTGCAGGCGTTGCGCGCCAAACCGGTCCTGAAGCGCCTCACCACGGTGACGAGCCTCTTCTGGCTTTATCGGCTCCATCGCCATGTCGCTGATGCCGCCGCTCGTCACCCATTCGCTGCACGGCGGGGAAAGCGTCGTCACCTTGCACCTCGCCATTTTCGCCATCGCCATTGGCGTGGGCTCGGGCCTTGCCGCCTTTCTGCTCACCGGCCGCATCGTGCTGCTGCCGGCCGCCATCGGCGCGCTGCTGGTCGCCGCCTCGTCGATCGATCTCGGCCTCGCCGAGCTCTGGCGCCCGGCGGTCGAGGGCGTCGCCAACCTCGACATTGCCGACTATTTCCAGCAGCCCGGCGCGCTGCGGGCCTCCGTCGACCTCGCTGTTCTGGCGCTCGCCGGCGGTCTGATGATTGTGCCGTCCTTCGCCGCCATTCAGGCGCAGAGCCCGGCCGATCAGCGCGCCCGCACCGTCGCGGCGGTCAATGTGCACAACGCCGCCTTCATGGCGCTGGGCGGCGCCGGCGTCGCCTTTCTGCAAAGCAAGGGGTCACGCTCGCCACGCTCTTCCTCGGCATGGGCGCGGTCGCCTTTCTTTCCGCCATCTGGATACGCGCGCGGGTCGTCAAGAACCCGCTGCTCGATCTGCTGTCGATCTACTTTCGCGCCTTCTACCGGCTCGAGGTGAAGGGCCTGGAGAATTTCGACAAGGCCGGGCCGAACCCCATCGTCGCGCTCAATCATGTGAGCTTCCTCGACGCGGCGGCGATCCTTTCGGTCATGCCGAAGGAGCCGGTCTTCGCCATCGATTCCGGCATCTCGCAACGCTGGTGGGTGAAGCCCTTCCTGCATTTCACCCGCGCCATTCCGCTCGATCCGACGAAGCCGATCGGCACGCGCACGCTCGTCAACGCAGTGAAGGCGGGCGATCCGCTGGTGATCTTCCCCGAGGGGCGTCTCACCGTCACCGGCAGCCTGATGAAGGTCTATGACGGCGCCGGACTCATCGCGGAAAAATCCGGCGCGCTCGTCGTGCCCGTAAAGATCGACGGCGCCGGAAGCGACCATGTTCTCGCGCCTCACCCGCGAACAGGCGCCGCGCCGCTGGTTCCCGAAATTCACGCTCACGATTCAGGAGCCCGTGCGGCTCAATGTCGACGACGAACTGAAAGGCAAGGCGCGGCGCATGGCGGCGGGCGCGGCGCTCTATCAGATCATGTCCGATCTCGTGTTTCGCACCTCGAAGACGGGCGAAAGCATTTTCGAGGCGGTCGTGCGCGCGGCCGACAGGCACGGCCTGTCGCGCGTCGCGATCGAAGACCCGCTCTCGGGCGCGCTGACCTATCGCCGCCTTCTCATCGGCGCCCGCGCGCTCGCGGAGAAGATCGCGAAGATCGGCCAGCCCGGCGATATCGTGGGCGTGATGCTGCCCAACGCCAATGCGGCGGGCGTGACGTTCCTGGCGGTGATTTCTGCGGGCCGCGTTCCGGCGATGATCAATTTCACCGCCGGCGCGACCAATATCCTTTCGGGCTGCGAAGCGGCGCGGATAACGACGATCGTCACGTCAAAAAGCTTCATCGAGAAGGGCAAGCTCGACAAGCTTGCGCAAGCGCTCGGCGAAAAAGTCTCGCTCGTCTATCTGGAAGACATGCGCGCGAGCATCGGTCTCGTCGACCGGCTGCGCGCCGCGCGCAAATTCAGGAAAGCCGTCGTTCCCCGCAAGGCGGACGACATGGCCGCCGTGCTCTTTACCTCGGGGTCGGAAGGGACGCCCAAGGGCGTCGCGCTCTCCCACCGGAACATGCTGGCCAACGCCGCGCAGGCGGCGGCGCGCATCGACTTCGGCCGCCAGGACAAGGTGTTCAACGTGCTGCCGGTGTTTCACAGCTTCGGCCTGACGATCGGCTTCATGCTGCCGCTCATCTCCGGCGTGCCGGTCTATTTCTATCCGTCGCCGCTCCATTACCGGATCGTGCCCGAACTCGTTTACGGCACGAACGCAACGATCTTCTTCGGCACCGACACTTTCCTCGCCGGCTATGCGCGCAGCGCCCACGCCTACGACTTCCGCTCGATCCGCTATGTCGTCGCCGGCGCGGAGCCGGTGAAACAGTCCACGCGCGACGTCTGGTGCGAAAAATTCGGCATCCGCATTCTCGAAGGCTACGGCGTCACCGAGACGGCGCCGGTGCTGGCGCTCAATACGCCCATGTTCAACAAATTCGGCACGGTCGGGCGGCTGATGCCGGGCGTGGAATACAAGCTCGAACCCGTGCCGGGCGTCGACGAAGGCGGGCGACTGCTGGTGCGCGGCCCCAATGTGATGATGGGCTATCTCAAGGCCGACCGCCCCGGCGAGCTTCAGCCGCCGCCGGAGGGCTGGTACGACACGGGCGACATCGTCACGATCGACACGGAAGGGTTCCTGACGATCAAGGGCCGCGCCAAGCGCTTCGCCAAGGTCGGCGGCGAGATGGTGTCGCTCGCCGCGGTGGAACAGCTCGCCGCCGAACTCTGGCCGAAGGCGATGTCGGCGGCCGCGACGGAAGTCGATCCGCGCAAGGGCGAGCGCATCGTGCTCGTCACGCAGCAGAAGGACGCGACCCGCGCCGACTTCATGGCCTACGCCAAGTCGAAAGGCGCATCCGATCTGTCGATCCCGGCCGAGGTGCTTTATGTCGAGCGCGTGCCCCTGCTCGGCTCGGGCAAGATCGATTTCGCGGGCGTGACCAAACTGGTGCGCGACCGCAACCGCTATCTCGGCGGCGGGCCGCGCCTGCCCAATGGGCTGATGGGGCGTATCGAAGGGGGCGGCGCGTCCGTTTCGGGGTGAGGGCGCGTTTATCGCAGACTGGCCGTCTTCGAGGACAAAAGCTGGAAGTCGACTGAGCGTCTCATTCCCAAAACGGCTTCAACTCCCTTAGCCTCTTCTCGCTCCTGCGCGCGTGATCAACGGCGTCCTGCGCCGAATGCGCGAACCAGCCGCGCACAAAGCCCGAGGCGCGCAGCGTCGCCGCGCCGTCGCGGTCGATGTCGTCGAGCAGGCGGCCAGCCATCGCCATGTCGTTGAAGGCGCCGAGCCGGTCCTGCATTTTGGCGAGCGTCGCGGAAAAATCCGCCGCCGCGCGCCTGTCGAAGAGGCTTTCGAAAAACTCGGCGCCGTAACGCGCCTTCTTGAGCGCGATGCGCGCCTGATGGCGTTCCTCCGTGCTGCGCTCGGCGAGGTTCTTCGACTTCTTCAGCACGCGCTTGCGCAGCCGCGTCAGCGCTTCCCGTGCGAAATCGGCCGCCGAGCCTTCATCGGCCGCGCCCGGAGCCGGCTCCCAATCGCGGCTGGCGATGGTCTTGCGGAAATCGGCGAGAAAGACTTCCGTCTCTTTTCCGCCCACCGCGTCCCGCGCCACGCGATAGGCGACCGCCCGGCGCCGTTCGAGCGCATCGAGAAGCGCGCGAAGGCTCGGATCGTCGCCGCCGAGCGCCGGGCCCGGCCCCTGCGACAGCATGTCGTGAAACACGTCCCGGTTACGGGCGTCTCCGAGCGTCGAGCCAAGACTTCGGGCCCGATCCCGCGCCGTCTCCAGCGTCTCACCGGAGAGGGCGCCCCGAAACAGCCCCATGGCGGCGCGCAGCCGCCGCAGCGCCACGCGCATCTGATGCACGCTTTCCGCCGACTGTGCGCCGAGGAAGACCGGAATATTGGCCTCGAAATGATCGAGGGCGGCGGAAAAGACGCAGACGGCGGCGTCCTCGACCGAATCGCTCTTGAGAAGCTTGACCGGCTTCGCCTTTTGCTCGACCTGCTCGGCTGGCGCGAGGCGCGACGATTCCGGGCGCGCGACCTCCGTTGGATCGTCGCCTTTCGCCAGTTTCATCGGCCTCTCCATGCCCCGAGGCCAGATTCTGGCGGTCGCGCCGCGTGGGTCAAGCGCGGCGGCCCAAAGCGGGCGGACTTGATTAAGACGCCCGCCCCTGCTTTATCGCGCCGCACAAACCAGTAATCCGCAGGAGACCCGCGACCATGTCAGTCTGGCCCGTCTATGGCAAAATCACCGGCCCGATCGTTCTGATCGGCTTCGGATCCATCGGGCGCGGCATCCTGCCCCTGATCGAACGGCACTTCGATTTCGACAAATCCCGCTTCACGGTGATCGACCCGGTCGACACGCATCGCCGGCTGCTCGACGAGCGCGGCGTCGCCTTCGTCAAGGACAAGCTCACACCCGACAATTATCGCGAATTGCTGACGCCGCTGCTGACCAAAGGCGGCGGACAGGGCTTTATCGTCAATCTCTCGGTCGACGTCTCCTCTCTCGCCATCATGCAGCTCGCCCGCGAGCTGAAGGCGCTTTACGTGGATACGGTCGTCGAGCCCTGGCCGGGCTTCTATTTCGACAAGAGCAAGGGCAATGAGGCGCGCACCAATTACGCGCTGCGCGAGACGATCCTCGAAGAGCGCCGCAAGAACCCCGGCGGATCAACGGCGGTTTCCTGCGTCGGCGCCAATCCCGGCATGGTTTCGTGGTTCGTCAAGCAGGCGCTGGTCAATATCGCCAAGGACACCGGCGCCTTCGAGAAGGAGCCCGCGAGCCGCGCCGAATGGGGCGCCCTGGCGCAGAAGCTCGGCGTCAAGGGCGTGCACATTGCCGAGCGCGACACGCAGCGCGCCCGCGACCCCAAGCCGCTCAATGTCTTCGTCAACACCTGGTCCGTCGAGGGCTTCGTCTCCGAGGGCATGCAGCCCGCGGAACTCGGATGGGGCACGCATGAAAAGGCGCTGCCCGATATCGGCCGCTCGCACTCAACCGGCTGCGGCGCGGCAATCTATCTGCTGTCGCCCGGCGCCAATACGCGCGTGCGGAGCTGGTGCCCGACGCCCGGCCCGCAATATGGCTTCCTCGTCACGCATAATGAGTCGATTTCGATCGCCGATTTTTTCACGGTGCGGGACGCCGCCGGCAAGGCGGTCTATCGCCCGACCTGCCACTACGCCTACCACCCGGCCAATGACGCGGTTCTGAGCCTGCACGAAATCTTCGGCGCCGCCGGGAAGATGCAGCCGGAGTGGAAGATCCTCGACGAGCATGAAATCGTCGACGGGATCGACGAACTCGGCGTGCTGCTCTATGGCCACGCCAAAAACGCCTATTGGTACGGCTCGCAGCTCTCCATCGAAGAGACGCGCGATCTTGCGCCCTATCAGAACGCCACCGGCCTGCAGGTCTCCTCGGCGGCGCTCGCCGGCATGGTCTGGGCGCTGGAGAATCCGGAGGCCGGCATCGTCGAGGCCGACGAGGTCGATTACAAGCGCTGCCTCGAAGTTCAGCTTCCCTATCTCGGCCCCGTGAAGGGCTATTACACCGACTGGACGCCGCTCGACGGCCGCCCGGGCCTGTTCCCGGAGGATATCGACGAGAGCGATCCTTGGCAGTTCAGGAATATTCTGGTGCGGTGAGGCAAACGCGCGTCGCCCGTCTACCAGTCGCCCCGTCATCACGAAGAGGAGCGTAGCGACGAAGCGATGCAGAGCCGTGATGCGGCTCTGGATTTCTTCGCTTCGCCCGCAATGACGGCCTGGGCGTCTTCGCTTCGCGCGCAATGACGGCCTGGGCGTCTTGAGCCCTGAAACGTGAAAGGCCCCGTCGCCTATGGCGATCGGGGCCGGATGCTTCTTCAAGCGAGAAGCGGTCTGGGATTATCCAGTCGGGGAGGATTGCCCGCCTCTTGGCCATTGCGGCGGGCCATCCCTGGTTAAGGGTATCTATGTGGAGGTCGGCGTCAGGCAGCGCTTATCCTGACAGTCCGTCTGACCGGAACGAAACGACCGGTCAAGCAATCTGACCCGGTGGCGTCATGCTCCTCTCGCAACCTTGTTGCTTCGGCTTCGCCGACGACAGGGGAGTCCGCCGACGCGTCCTGATATCACGGTCCGCCTCGAGGTCCCGCCCGAGCGGTCCCGCCTCGCGATGTGTCGGAGACGGGTGCGATATGAAGAAAGGATGCTCCCGGTTCCGATTCCCGTCAAGCGCCAAGTTACGGATTTTTTGATGTTGCCGCCGCTTGCTTCGTAGATAATCGACGTATATAGATATCTTTATATCTTGGCGGACGAGGAAGCAGATGGTCGCCCCGCAGAACCTCAAGCTCAGAATGGAGCCGGCCCTCGCGGCGCTGAACGCCGCCGCAGAGGAGACGCGGCTGCGGCTTCTCGCCCTGCTCGCCCAGTCCGAACTCACGGTCAGCGAAGTGGTCGCCATTCTCGGCCAGTCGCAGCCGCGCGTGTCGCGCCACCTCAAGCTTCTGGTCGAGGCCGGCCTCGTCGAGCGGCGCCGCGAAGGCGCCTGGGCCTTTTTCCGCCTCGCGCCGGCCGGCGAAGCGGGCGCGATGGCGCGTCAGCTGTCGGCCTGGCTCGATCCCGCCGACCGGGTGCTGGCGGAGGATCAGACCCGCCTCGCCGAAATTCGCCAGGCGCGCGCCGAAAACGCCGCCCGCTATTTCGCCGCCCATGCGACGGAGTGGGACGATATCCGCTCGCTCCATGTTCCCGAGGCGTCGGTCGAAGCGGCGATGCGCGACGCCGTCGGCGGGCGGCCCGTGCGCTGCGTGCTCGATCTCGGCACGGGCGCCGGCCGCATGCTCGAACTTTTCGCCCCGCTCGCCCAGCAGGCGGTCGGCGTCGATCTCTCCACCGCCATGCTCGCCGTCGCGCGCGGGCGCATGGAGGAGACCGGGCTGCGCAATGTGCAATTGCGTCAGGGCGACATTTACGCTCTGCCGGTGGAGCGCAATTCCGTCGATCTCGCGATCATGCATCAGGTGCTGCATTATCTCGACGATCCGGCGCGCGCGCTGCGCGAAGCGGCGCGCGTGCTGGCGCCGGGCGGGCGGCTGATCGTCGTCGATTTCGCGCCCCATCAGGAAGAAGCGCTGCGCGACAAGCACGCCCATCGCCGTCTCGGTTTCTCCGATACGGAGATCACCGACCTTCTCGCTCAGGCGGGACTGGAGACCATTCTGCATCGCGAGCTGGCCCCGGACGCGAAGGAGGGCGGCAAGCTCACCGTGTCCTTATGGCTCGCGCAGGACCCGCGCGTTATCGCAGACAAGATTCCCGCTTCATCATACGAGACCGCCTGATGTTCAACGCGCTCCACCCGACCGCCTCCAGCCAGCGGTTCAACATCTCCTATGAATTCTTCCCGCCGAAGACGCCGGAAATGGAGGCGCAGCTTTGGCAGAGCGTGAAGCGCCTCGAAGCGCTGAAGCCGCATTTCGTCTCGGTGACCTATGGCGCGGGCGGCTCGACGCGCGAGCGCACCCACGCCATCGTTTCGCGCATCGCCCGCGAGACCCATATGAAGCCCGCCGCGCATCTGACCTGCGTATCCTCGTCCAGCGCGGAGATCGATGACATCCTGCATGGCTATTGGGACGCGGGCGTGCGCCATATCGTGGCGCTGCGCGGCGATCCGCCGACCGGCGTCGGCACGACGTTCACGCCCAATCCGGACGGTTACGCCCGCTCCTGCGAGCTCGTGCGCGGCATCCGCCGCCTGCATGATTTCGAGATTTCCGTCTCGACCTATCCCGAAGGCCATCCCGAAAGCGCATCGGTCGAACAGGACCTCGACGCGCTGCGGGCGAAGATCGACGCGGGCGCGACGCGCGCCATCACGCAGTTCTTCTTCGACAACGACATCTACTTCCGCTTTCTCGACAAGGCGCGCGCGAGGGGCATCACGATCCCGATCGTGCCGGGCATCATGCCGATCCGCAATTTCCGTCAGGTCGCCAATTTCGCGACCAAGGCCGGGGCGAGCGTGCCGCGCTGGATCGAGGAGCGTTTCGAGGGGCTCGACAACGACCCGGAGACCCGCGCGCTCGTCGCCGCCACCACCGCCGTCGAACAGGTGATGGGGCTCGCCCGCGCGGGCGTCGACCAATTCCATTTCTACACCAACAATCGCGCCGACATGGTCTTCGCCATCTGCCATCTGCTCGGCGTTCGTCCCCTTCGCGAGAAAGTAGACGCATGATTTTCGACAAAGTGCACGGCCCGAAAATCCTCAAGGCGCTGGAAGAGGCGGCGGCGAGCCGCATCCTCATTCTCGACGGCGCCATGGGCACGATGATCCAGCGCCACACATTCGGGGAAGCGGATTTTCGCGGGAGCCGCTTCAAGGATCATGCGAAGGATCTGCGCGGCAACAATGATCTGCTGATCCTCACGCAACCGGCCGCGATCAAGGCGATCCACGTCGCCTATCTCGAAGCCGGCGCCGACATCATCGAGACCAACACATTCTCGTCGACCACCATCGCGCAAGCCGATTACGGCCTCGAGGCTCTGGCCTTCGAGCTCAATCGCGAAGGCGCGAA
Source organism: uncultured Alphaproteobacteria bacterium (assembly GCA_963717565.1). Classification (GTDB taxonomy): domain Bacteria; phylum Pseudomonadota; class Alphaproteobacteria; order Rhizobiales; family Beijerinckiaceae; genus Methylocystis. The sequence continues at coordinate 310,890 of CAVQWJ010000010.1, read as the reverse complement.
GCTCGCGCGCGAGGCGGCGGACGAGGTTGCGGCGAAGACCGGCGTGCGCCGCTTCGTCGCCGGCTCCATCGGGCCGACGAACCGCACCGCGTCCATATCTCCGGACGTCTCCAATCCGGGCTTTCGCGCCGTCACCTTCGACGAGCTGCGCGCCGCCTACAAGGAAGCCGCGCTCGGCCTGATCGAGGGCGGCGCCGACATCATGCTGGTCGAGACGGTCTTCGATACGCTCAACGCCAAGGCGGCGATCTATGCGCTCGAAGACGCTTTCGACGAAGTCGGCACGCGTTTCCCGATCATGATCTCGGGCACGATCACCGATCTTTCCGGCCGCACGCTCTCCGGCCAGACCGCCGTCGCCTTCTGGAACTCGCTGTCGCACGCGAAACCCTTCTCCATCGGCTTCAACTGCGCGCTCGGCGCGCGCGAGATGCGCCAGCATATCGCCGAGATCGGCCGCGTCGCCGACACGCGCGTCTGCGCCTTCCCCAACGCCGGCCTGCCCAATGAATTCGGCCTCTATGACGAGAGCCCCGAATATATGGCGGAGCTCGTCGGCGAATTCGCCTCCGCCGGCCTCGTCAATGTCCTCGGCGGCTGCTGCGGCACGACGCCCGACCATATCCGCGCCATTGCGGAAAAGGTGAAGGGCATGAAGCCCCGCGTCGTGCCGAAGATCGAGCCACTGCTGCGGCTGTCGGGACTCGAGCCCTTCACGCTGACGAAGGACATTCCTTTCGTCAATGTCGGCGAGCGCACCAATGTCACGGGCTCGGCGAAGTTCCGCAAGCTGATCACCAATGGCGACTACACCGCCGCGCTGGATGTGGCGCGCGATCAGGTGGCCAATGGCGCGCAGGTCATCGACATCAATATGGACGAGGGCCTGCTCAACTCGCAGCAGGCGATGGTCGACTTCATCAATCTGCTGGCGGCCGAGCCCGACATCGCCCGCGTGCCGGTGATGGTCGACTCGTCCAAATTCGAGGTGATCGAGGCGGGCCTGAAATGCCTTCAGGGCAAGGGCGTGGTGAACTCCATCTCGCTGAAGGAAGGCGAAGAGAAATTCATCGAGGACGCGCGCAAGGTGCGCCGTTACGGCGCCGCGGTCGTCGTCATGGCCTTCGACGAAACCGGCCAGGCCGATACGCTCACGCGCAAGGTCGAGATCTGCGCGCGCGCCTACAAGATCCTCACCGAGGAAGTCGGCTTCCCGCCGCAGGACATCATCTTCGATCCCAACATCTTCGCGGTGGCGACGGGCATCGAGGAGCATGAGAATTACGGCGTCGATTTCATCGAGGCCACGCGCGTGATCAGGCGCGATCTGCCGCATGTTCACGTCTCCGGCGGCGTCTCCAATCTCTCCTTCTCCTTCCGCGGCAATGAGCCCGTGCGCGAGGCGATGCATTCGGTGTTCCTGTATCACGCCATTCAGGCGGGCATGGATATGGGCATCGTCAACGCCGGCCAGCTCGCGGTTTACGCGGAGATCGACCCCGAGCTGCGCGAGCTTTGCGAAGACGTTGTGCTGAACCGCCGCAAGGATGGCACCGAGCGTCTCGTCGAGGCCGCCGAGAAGTTCAAGGGCGCGGGCGCCAAATCCGCCGAGAAGGACGCGGCCTGGCGCGAGCATAGCGTCGAGAAGCGTCTCGAATATGCTTTGGTCAACGGCGTCACCGAATATATCGAGACGGACGTCGAGGAAGCGCGCCAGCGCTCCACGCGCCCGCTCGATGTGATCGAAGGCCCGCTGATGGCCGGCATGAATGTGGTCGGCGATCTCTTCGGACAGGGCAAGATGTTCCTGCCGCAGGTCGTCAAATCCGCGCGCGTGATGAAGCAGGCCGTCGCCTATCTCATGCCCTTCATGGAAGCCGACAAGAGCGAACGCTCCTCGGCCGGAAAGATCCTGCTCGCCACCGTCAAGGGCGACGTGCACGACATCGGCAAGAACATCGTCGGCGTCGTGCTCGGCTGCAATAATTTCGAGGTGATCGACCTCGGCGTGATGACGCCGGCCGCGAAGATCCTCGAAACGGCGAAGAGGGAGAAGGTCGACCTCATCGGCCTTTCCGGCCTCATCACGCCCTCGCTCGATGAAATGTGCTTCGTCGCTTCCGAATTGGAGCGCGAGGGCCTCGACGTGCCGCTCTTGATCGGCGGCGCGACGACGAGCCGCGTGCATACGGCGGTGAAGATCAGCCCGAATTACCGGCGCGGACAGGCGGTCTATGTAACCGACGCGAGCCGGGCGGTGGGCGTGGCGCAGGCGCTCGTTTCGGAAAAGACGCGCGCCGGCTACATGGCCGAAACGCGCGCGGAATATGAGCGCGTCGCCGAGGCGCATGCAAAGTCGCAGGCCGACAAGCATCGCGTCTCGATCGAACAGGCGCGCGCCAATCCTTACAAAATCGACTGGGCGGCGTTTACGCCGACGAAGCCCTCCTTCTTCGGCGCGCGCGTCTTCGCGAGCTATGATGTCGCGGAGCTCGTTCCCTATATCGACTGGACGCCTTTCTTCCAGACATGGGAGTTCAAGGGCCGCTATCCGGCGCTGCTCGACGATCCCGAGCGCGGCGAGGCGGCGCGCCGTCTCTTCGACGACGCGCAGGCCATGTTGAAGCGCATCGTCGAGGAGCGCTGGTTCACGCCCAAGGCCGTCATCGGCTTCTGGCCGGCGAACAGCGTCGGCGACGACATTGCGCTTTACACGGGCGAGTCGCGCAGTGAAGCGCTCGCCACCTTCTTCACCCTGCGCCAGCAGCTCGGCAGGCGCGACGGCAAGGCGAATATTGCGCTTGCCGATTTCGTCGCGCCGAAGGAGAGCGGCAAGGGGGATTATGTCGGCGCTTTCGTCGTCACCGCGGGCGCGGAGGAAGAAAAGATTTCCGCGCGCTACGCTCGCGCCAATGACGATTACGGGTCGATCATGGTGAAGGCGCTGGCCGACCGCATCGCGGAAGCTTTCGCCGAGCGCATGCATGAACGCGTGCGCCGCGAATTCTGGGGCCATGCGAAGGACGAAGCCTTTACGCCGGCCGAATTGATCACCGAGCCCTATACCGGCATCCGCCCGGCGCCGGGTTATCCGGCGCAGCCCGATCACACGGAAAAGGAGACGCTGTTCCGTCTGCTCGAAGTGGAGAAGCGCACCGGCGTGAAGCTCACCGAGAGCTTCGCCATGACGCCGGCGTCCTCGGTAAGCGGGCTTTATATCGGCCATCCGCAGGCGCATTATTTCGGCGTCGCCAAGGTGGAGCGCGATCAGGTCGAGGACTATGCGCGCCGCAAGGGCATGTCTGTTCGCGAGGTCGAGCGCTGGCTGGGGCCGATCCTCAATTACGAGCCGGCGGCGCTGGTGGCCGCGGAGTAATGAATTGATTCCCTCTCCCCGCAAAACGGGGAGAGGGAGTGATTGCCGCCTTTGGAATTTTCCCCGAGAATGCGCTTCATGTCTGCACATCCGGCCCGCACCAGTTTCCCTGCCCTCGCGCCCTGGGCGCTCGTCTTCGCGCTGGCGCTTTACGCGCTCTATACGCTCGCGACCGTGCGGGGCGAGCCGGTCAACGCCATGTGGCTCGTCACGGCGGCGATCAGCGTCTATGCCATCGGCTATCGCTTCTATTCGCGCTTCATCGCCGACACGGTGCTCGGCCTCGACGCGCGGCGGCGGACGCCGGCGCATCGGCGCAATGACGGGCTCGATTATGTGCCCACCGACAAATGGGTGCTGTTCGGCCATCATTTCGCGGCCATCGCCGGGGCCGGCCCGCTGGTCGGCCCGGTGCTCGCGGCGCAGATGGGCTATCTGCCCGGCACGCTGTGGCTGCTCACCGGCGTGATTTTCGCCGGGGCGGTGCAGGATTTCCTCGTCCTCTTCATCTCGACGCGCCGCGACGGACGCTCGCTCGGCGATCTGATCAAGACCGAGATGGGCGAGGTTCCCGGCGTCATCGCCATGGTCGGCATTCTCTCGATCATGATCATCCTGCTCGCGGTGCTGGCGCTCGTCGTCGTCAAGGCGCTGGCCGACAGCCCCTGGGGCGCCTTCACCGTCTTCGCCACATTGCCCATCGCCGTCTTCATGGGCGTCTATGGCCGCTACATCCGCCCCGGCCATATCGGCGAAATGTCGCTCATCGGTTTCGTGCTGCTCATCGCCAGCATCGCCTTCGGGCGCACTGTATCGGAGAGCGCGACCCTCGCGCCGCTGTTCACCTACACGGGCGAGACGCTCGCCTTCATGCTGATCGCCTATGGCTTCGTCGCCTCGGTCCTGCCGGTGTGGCTGCTGCTCGCGCCGCGCGATTATCTCTCGACCTTCCTGAAGATCGGCACCATCGCGTCGCTGGCGCTGGGCATCTTCATCGTCTGGCCCGATCTGCAATTGCCGGCGGTGAGCCGCTTCATCGACGGCACGGGGCCGGTTTTCGCCGGCAGCGTGTTTCCGTTCCTGTTCATCACCATCGCCTGCGGCGCGGTCTCGGGCTTCCACGCGCTGGTGTCGTCCGGCACGACGCCGAAGATGATCGCGGATGAAACGCAGACGCGCTTCATCGGCTATGGCGCCATGCTGATGGAAAGCTTCGTCGCCATCATGGCGCTCATCGCCGCGAGCGTGCTGGAGCCCGGCGTCTATTTCGCGATGAACAGCGCGCCGGGCGTCATCGGCGCGACGCCGGAGGCGGCGGCGAGCGCGATTTCCGCATGGGGCTTCGCCGTCACGCCGGAGACGCTTGCCGGCGTCGCGCAGGACGTCGGCGAAAAGAGCATTCTCTCGCGCACCGGCGGCGCGCCCACGCTCGCCGTCGGCATGGCGCATATTCTCTCGTCGGTGATTGGCGGCGTTGCGGCGAAGTCCTTCTGGTATCACTTCGCCATTCTGTTCGAGGCGCTGTTCATCCTGACCACCATCGACGCCGGCACGCGCGTCGCGCGCTTCATGATTCAGGATCTGATCGGAACATTCGTCCCCGCCTTCCGGCAGACGCAAAGCTGGGGGCCCAATCTCGCCGCGACGGGCATTGCGGTGACGGGCTGGGGCTATTTCCTCTATCAGGGCGTCATCGATCCGCTCGGCGGCATCAATACGCTGTGGCCGCTCTTCGGCATCGCCAATCAGATGCTCGCCGCCATGGCGCTGACGCTTTGCGTCGTGGTGCTCTATCGCATGAAGCGCGAACGCTACGCCTTCGTCGCGATCATCCCCACCGCATGGCTCTATATCTGCACCATGACGGCGGGGCTCGAGAAAATCTTCCACGACGATCCGCGCATCGGCTTTCTGTCGCACGCCAGGAAATTCGCCGCGGCGCTGGACAAGGGACAGTTGCTCGCGCCGGCCAAGACGGTCGAGGAAATGCAACGCGTGATCTTCAACGATTACGTCGATGCGGGACTTTGCACGATCTACATCCTGCTGGTCCTCTCCATCCTCGGCTTCGCGCTGCGCGCCATCAGGGCGGCGCGCGCGGCGGACGTCGTCACGACAAGGGAGACGTCGGATGAAGTGCTGCAGCCTGCCGGGGCTTGATCTCTCGAAGCTCGCGACAAAGCTGCGCGACGGCGCGCGGCTGATGGTCGGACAGGGCGATTACGACGCCTATGTCGCCCATATGCGCGCCACGCATGAGGGCGCGCGGATCATGACGCAGTCGGAGTTTTTCCGCGCAAGGGAGAATGCGCGCTTTGGCGTTGGCGGCGAGCGGGCTTTTCGGTGTTGTTGATTGCTTCGTCGCTTCGCTCGTCACAAAGACGAATTATACTCCGGTCGCCGCGTCCCATAGCAACTTCAAATTCAGCGCAATCACCGCCGCCGCAATGAGCGACGCAACGAGCGTCGTGCGGCGCGGCGCGACCAGCTCACCCATCACCTTGCGCTGCGCCGTAAACAGCACGAGCGGCACGACGGCGAAGGGGAGCGTCACGCTCAGCACCACCTGGCTCAGCACCAGAAGCCGCGCCGTCGCGCTCTCGCCGGCGTAAAGCGTCACCGCAATTGCCGGCGCGATGGCGATGGCGCGAGTAATGAGCCGCCGCGTCGCGGGCGCGAGGCGCAGGCGGATGAAATCCTTCCATCACGATCTGCCCCGCGAGCGTGGCGGTGATGGTCGAATTGAGCCCGCAGGCGATCAGCGCGACAGCGAAAAGCTTCGCGGCGACAGGCTCGCCGAGCAGCGGCGCGATCAGCCGATGCGCTTCGCCGAGTTCGGCGACTTCGGTGTGACCGCTCGCGTGGAACACCGACGCCGCCAGCACCAGGATCGCGCCATTGACGAACAGCGCGAAAAACAGCGCCAGCGTGCTGTCGATCACGGCGAAGCGGACGGCCTCGCGCTTCTGGCGCGTCGAGACCCCCACGGCGCGCGTCTGCACCACGAAGGAGTGCAGGAAGAGATTATGCGGCATCACCGTCGCGCCGAGAATGCCGAGACCGAGATAGAGCATCTCCGGATCGGTGAAGAAGCGCGACGTCGGGATCAGCCCGCGCGCGACGGCGGCCCATTCCGGGCGCGCCATCACGAGCTGCGCGGCGAAGCAGAAGCCGATGAGGCCGAGCATCGCCACGACGAAAAGCTCGATCTTGCGAAAGCCCAGCCGCTCGAATCCGAGAACGAGAAACGTATCGAGCACCGTGGCGAGATCCCCAGCGCCAGCGGCAGGCCGAAGAGGAGCTGAAGCCCGATCGCCGTGCCGATGACCTCGGCAAGGTCGGTCGCAAAAATCCCCGCTTCGGCCAACAGCCACAGGCCGACGGCAACCGGGAACGGCGCATGGGCGCGGCAGGCCTGCGCAAGATCGAGCCCTGCGCCGACGCCGAGCCGCGCCGAGAGCGATTGCAGCACGATCGCCATCAGGCTGGAGAGAACCGCGACGAAGAGCAGGGCCGCGCCGAATTTGGAGCCGCCGGCCAGCGCCGTCGCCCAATTGCCGGGGTCCATATAGCCGGTGGCGACGAGATAGCCCGGGCCCAGAAAGACGAAGATGCGTTTGAAGAGCCTGTCGCCGTCGGGAACGATGATGGAGCGGCGCAATTCGCCGCGCATCGAGGGCGCAGAACTCACCGTGAAAGCCTCCCGCGCGGCGGCGGGAGGCCGCGCCTTTATGAAGTGACCTTGCGCAGCAAGGCTTCGAGGCCCTCGGGGAAGATCAGCTCCTGAGACGCCGCGATCTCATCCGCCGACCACCACCGCCATCCGAGCAGATGGACCTTTTCCTCGGGCGTGAGCTTTTGCGGCGCAGGCGCGAATTCTTCCGTCTCGATCAGGAAATAGCGCTCGACCGCCTGTTGCCAATCGTCGCCGAGCTCCATGGGGAATTCGCGCGTGGCGACGACGGGGCCGACGTCGCCGTGGCAGGATGAGCCCCGTCTCCTCGCAGATCTCGCGGCGCAGCGCCGTCTCGAAGCTCTCGTCCTCCTTCAGCGCGCCGCCGGGCGTCGCCCAGAAATGATGATGGCCGAGGGCCATGAAATGTGGGGAGAGCCCGCCGGCGTATTGCATCAGCAGCGCCTCGCCCTTCGGATTGACGATCAATGCGCGGGCCGCTTCGCGGCGCGGCAGCGGCAGTCCGTCCCAGGGTGCCGCGATCTCGGGACGCTCCGTCGTCGCCCAGTCGACGAGCGACCATTTGCCGTCCTCGAAGGCGATCCAGTTGGGCGTGGCGTTGAGGACGGGATGCTCGCGCTTTTCGGAAAGCGGCTTGCCGGTGGCCATGCGCCAGGCGATGTCGAGCACGCCGGCATGGGCGACGACCAGCACGGTGAGGCCGGCGCTTTCCCGCGCAATGTCGGTCAGCACGCTGCGGACGCGGCGGGAGAATTCCTCCAGCGTCTCGCCCTCGGGCGCGGCGAAGTCCGGCTTGCGGGAAAGATAGTGCGGATAATCGGCCGCGTATTTGACCTGCACCTCGGCGTGGGTGTGGCCCTGCCAGGCGCCGTCGTCCTTCTCGCGCAGACGCTGCGTCGCCAGCACGCGCAGCCCCAGCCGCTCGGCGATGGGCGCGGCCGTAGCCATGGCGCGGCGCAGATCGCTCGAATAGACCCGATCGAAATGGGCGCCCCTCAGTTCGCCGGCGAGCGCCTCGGCCTGTGCGCGGCCGCGCGCATTGAGGGCGATGTCGAACTGGCCCTGAAAGCGCCGCTCGATGTTCCAGTTGGTTTCGCCATGGCGGGCGAGACAGAGAATTGTCCGGGTCATCGCTCGTCGAGGCGCGGGCGCGCGGGCCGGGCCTTTATGCGCGCGGGCCTTGCGCAAAATTCGCCCGCCGCGCCATTGCGCCGGGCTGTTCTGCCTCATTTGCGCGCAAAAGTCAGTCGCCCTTTTGCCGCGGCGGGCGTCAGTGGCGCGCGGAGAGGGTGAACTCCCCGGCCCGGATGCGATCGGACAGGCTCTCGGTGAAGGTCGCCACCGCCTCCTCGCCATAGGTCGCGACCAATTCGCGCAGGGCGGCCGAGAGGGCCGCATGGGCGAAGGAGTCGCTCTCGATGCCCGCGAGGATGGCCTCTGCGAAGGCCTCGGTCACATAGGCAAGCGCGGCGCTCTGCTGCTCGCGGCCGGTCTCTTCCAGAGAAGCGAATGTCGATTGCGTCATGGCCGGCACTTTAGGACAAGATGCGGCCCCCGCGCGACACGCCTCTTTCCAAAAGGTTAATTCCGGCTTGAAGAAAGCCTCACGGGGTCCCGAAACGGTAACTGACGTCCTTCGAGATTTTCGCGGTCTCGTCGAGATAGCGGGCGGTGACGTCGCGGGCGTTGGGCGTGCAGCGCCGGTACGTCAGCTCATAGCCGCGAAAGCCTCTGTTGAAGGCCGCGACATATTTGTCGCGCCGCGGGCCGCTCGGCGCCTCCGCCTCGATCAGCGCGGACATTTTGCCGCGCCAGTCGTCGCCGTCCTTATCGCCGCAGAGGTCGCGCAGATAGGCGAGCGATCCGAGCAGCTCCGAAAGGCGCACGAGCTGAGGCTCATAGGGCGGCGGCGGCGCCTCGCCGGACGCGCCGGGCTTGGCGGCGGCGTCGGGTTTCGCCGCATCCGTCTTGGCCTTCGCGGCGTCCTGCTTTTTCTTGGCGGCGTCGGTCTTTTTCTTCGGCTTTTCAGCCCGCGCGGGCTCCGGAGCCGCGCGCGGCGCCGCGCGCTCGGGCCGGTCCGGGCCGAAAATATCGAGAATTCCCTGAGCCGCCGCGTGAGAAGCGGTCAGACCGGCGCAGGCGAGCGCGAGAAGAAGAAGGCTCCGCTTCATGGGTAAAGTCGCTCCTTGCGCCAGTCCGCGCCCGGCGCGTCGCGGAAGAAGCGGACGCGGTCGTGCAGACGGAAAGGGCGGTCCTGCCAGAACTCCATGGCCACCGGCCTGATGCGGAAGCCGCGCCAGTAGGGCGGGCGGGGAATCTCGCCGATGGCGTATTTGGCGGCGTAGGTCGCCACCGCCTTCTCCAGCGCGAAGCGGCTTTCGAGCGGCCGCGATTGCTGGCTGGCCCAGGCGCCGATGCGGGAATCCCGCGGACGGCTGTTGTAATATTCGTCGGATTCGGCGTCGCTCACCGCCTCCACGGGGCCGCGCAGACGCACCTGCCGGCGCAGCGATTTCCAGTGAAACAGGGCGGCCGCCTTCATGTTTGCGGTGAGCTGGCGGCCCTTGGCGCTTTCGGCGTTGGTGTAGAAGACGAAGCCCTCCGGGCTCCATTCCTTCATCAGCACCATGCGCGCGTCGGGCAATCCGTCCGGGTCGGCGGTCGCGACGCACATCGCCTCGGGATCGTTGATCTCCTTTTCCCGCGCCGCCTCGAACCACTGGCCGAAGAGAGCAAAAGGCTCTGCTGCCTCGACAAAGTCACCCGTCGTTAACGCGTTCACGCGAAAATCCTCTCTCGAGCGCCGCCGTCCCGGCGCTTCGCGTTTGTAAGGTGGCGCTTTGCTGTTCTCGTGTACCAGACATATAACCGCCGGCCCAATTGCTCAATTCCCGCGCGCCGGCGTGGTCGGGACAATCATCGCCGCCTGCGCTCTGACGAGCTGCTCCGTCGCCATTCCCGTGGGGTCGTCCTCCAACTCCGCCCTGTGGCGCGGCGCCCCGGAGGATGCGACCGGCTCGATCGCCAAACCCGCCCCCAAGCTCTCGCGCCGGCTCGACGTGGAAGATATCCGCCGCGCCATGGCGGCGCTGGAAACCGCTCTCGATCCGCAGGGAAGCGGCGCCAGCGTGCATTGGGACAATCCGCAATCGGGCGCCAAAGGCTCCTTCACGCCGTCGGGGCAGCCCTATCCGGTCGACGCCAAGGTCTGCCGCGCCTTCGTCGCTGAAATTTCGGCGCAGGACGACGTCGAAAAGCTGGAGGGCGCCGCCTGCCGCGAGAAATCGGCGGACTGGACGCTCACCGAGGTGAAACCGCATAAGGCCGGCGCCTAGCCGGGCTTGCGGTTGATCAGCCAGAGCGCCGCGACGAAAAACCCCTTCGCGACCGGCAGAAAAAACAGCCCCGCGACGATCGTCACGAAAATGAGGATCCCGGCCTCCTGCCAATAGGGCATGAGCGGGCCGCGTTCGAGGAAGATCAAGAGCGGCACGACGATATGGGCGACGAGGCCGATCGTCAGCCAGGCCGGCCCGTCGTCGGCGTCGAGCCCCTCGAAGCTCTCGCGGCAATGCGGGCATGCATCTTCCCGCTTCAGATAGCTGCTGAAGATTCGCCCCTCGCCGCAGCGCGGGCATTTCATCAGCGCGCCGCGCCAGAGAGTGCGGGACGTCGACGCCACGTCGCTCATGAGACCTTCCTTTGTGCCGGTTAAGGCTTTTTTCACGGCAAGGCCACGCGAATCAAGCGCTGCCGATTCGGACGCGCTTTGTGCCGGTTTTCGTCCCGCCATCCCGGAACGGGACGGCGCGCTTGGCCGGGACGTTTACGGACGCCTAAGTCTATGTGCAGTTAGTGTTTCGACACGCATTCCCGGAGCCGCCCATGTCGCCGCCCTCTTCACCCTTCGGCAAGCGCCGCCTCATCGTCACCAGCCTGATCGCGCTGCTTGTCGTGCCCACGTTCTTCCTCTCGGCGCGGGTCTTCTCCGCCTGGCGGTCCGGCTACGACTGGGCGGAGATGGACTGGGACAGCAAGGGCCACACGACGCTTCTCGATTTTCTGAAAGCGGCCGAGATCGGCAAGCGGCCGGTGCTGGTGAACGAGCGCGGCTGCGTCGAATATTTCAACCATCGCGACGGAATCGTCGTGAAGACCGTCTGCCCCTGAAGCTGGACAAACGCAACCTTCAGCTTTACAAATAGCGCCGCGCGCGTGCGGCGAGGCGGAGGAGCTGTGTGAGTCCGCCTGGCGACCGCCGGGGCTCTCAGTCCTACCTCCGGCGCGCCGCCTCGCGCATCAGGCGAAGACATTCGGCGGTCGAGGCCATGTCGAGCGCGGTCAGGCCGAGGCCCGTGTCGAACAGCGGATCGGCGCCGGCGGCAAGGAGCCGCGCCACCGCCCGCGCCCGGCCGGAGGAGGCCGAGAACATCAGGGGCGTGGCGCCTGTCGCATTCACGTGCTGAACGTCGATCCCCGCCTCGATCAGCACCCCCATGGTCTCGACATTTTCGGTGACGCAGGCGAGCCAGAGCGCCTGATTGCCGTCGGCGTTCGCGGCGTGAAGGTCGGCGCCCGCCTCGATCAGCTCCTGCGTCAGCGCGGGCGTGGCGAGCCGGGCGGCGAGCATCAGCGGCGTAACGCCATCCCTGTCGGCGCCATTGACGTCGTCCGGCGCGTAGCCGTGTTGGGCGAGGAAAGTCCGCAGCGCGTCGCTCGGCATTGTGTCGGCTTTCTTACGTAGACCGGGCGGACATGCGAAGACGGGGCCATTCAGCGGCGCCATTGCCTTCGCGCCCCGTCTGCGTTAGCTCGACGCATCCTTTTTCGAGCGTCCCGGAAAGACCGAAACGCGAGCCGCCGGAGCCTTGCCCTCATGAAGCTTCCCAATCAGTTCTACCGTCCGCTGGCCATTGGCGCGCCGGCGCCCTTCCGCGAGCCGCCGGTCAAGGTCGAGCGCATGATCCATTTCGTGCCCCCGCACATGGAAAAGATGCGCGCCAAGGTTCCCGACATCGCCAAGCAGGTCGACGTCGTGCTCGGCAATCTCGAGGACGCGATCCCCGCCGACGCGAAGGAAGCGGCCCGCGCCGGCTTCATCGAGATGGCGAAGTCGACCGATTTCGGCTCCACGGGTCTGTGGACCCGCATGAATTCCCTGAACAGCCCCTGGGCGCTCGACGACATGATCGAGATCGTCGGCGCGGTTGGAAACAAGCTCGACGTCGTCATGCTGCCCAAGGTCGAAGGCCCCTGGGACATCGCCTATCTCGACCAGCTCCTCGCCCAGCTCGAGGCGAAGAACGGCGTGACCAAGCCCATCATGATCCACGCCATTCTGGAGACCGCCGAGGGCGTCAAGAACGTCGACGCCATTGCGTCGGCCAGCCCGCGCATGCACGGCATTTCGCTCGGCCCGGCCGATCTCGCGGCCTCGCGCGCGATGAAGACCACCCGCGTCGGCGGCGGCCATCCGGAATATAAGGTGATCGCCGACGCCGATCCGGGCGCGGGCCTGCGCGCGACCTATCAGCAGGACCTGTGGCACTACACCATCGCCAAAATGGTCGACGCCTGCGCCTCCGCCGGCATCAAGGCCTTCTATGGCCCCTTCGGCGATTTCTCCGACGCGCCGGCCTGCGAGTTGCAGTTCCGCAACGCCTTCCTGCTCGGCTGCGCCGGCGCCTGGTCGCTGCATCCGACCCAGATCGAGATCGCCAAGCGCGTCTTCTCGCCCGACCCGAAGGAAGTCGCCTTCGCCAAGCGCGTTCTGGAAGCCATGCCCGACGGCACCGGCGCGGTCATGATCGACGGCCGCATGCAGGACGACGCGACCTGGAAGCAGTGCAAGGTGGTGGTCGATCTCGCCAAGCAGGTCGCCGCGAAGGACGCGGATTTCGCGAAGATCTACGGGCTCTGAGTGTTGCCAACAGAGTGGCGGCGACGCCCCTCGTGCTTCGAGACGGCCCTGCGGGCCTCCTCATGCTTCGAGACGGCCCTGCGGGCCTCCTCAGCATGAGGGGCTTATCCGCCTTGCGGGGATCACCCAGGCCTCATCCTGAGGAGCGCGCGAAGCGCGCGTCTCGAAGGACGAGGCCGCCGACGGCGGTGTGCGCCGAGCCTTGACTGTTCACCGCGCCAGTGTCTCAATGCCGCCGCTCTGCGCGAGGCCACGCGCGCATGGCACGACAGGGTGCGGCAATGCTCGAAGCGCGCAATCTCACTAAAATTTACGATGGCGCCGCCACGCCGTCGCTCGATCGTCTCGACCTGACGGTCCCACCCGGCGAAGCCTTCTGCCTGCTGGGTCCCAATGGCGCGGGCAAGACCACGACGGTCAATCTCTTCCTTGGTTTCATCCAGCCCACCGCGGGCGAGGCTCTGGTCTGCGGGATCAACGCCGCCACAGACCCGCTCGGCGCGCGCGCAAAGCTCGCCTATATCCCCGAAACCGTCATGCTCTATGGCGCGCTGACCGGGCTCGAAAATCTCAGCTATTTCGTCGAGGTCTCGGGCGTGCCGGCGACGCGCGAGGAATTGCTGGCGCGCCTCGTCGAGGCCGGCCTTCCTCAAGAGGCGGCGACGCGGCCGGTGCGGTCCTATTCCAAGGGCATGCGCCAGAAGGTCGGGGTCGCCATTGCGCTGGCGCGGCGCGCGCGGGCGCTGGTGCTGGACGAACCCACCTCCGGCCTCGATCCGCTCGCCGCCAATGAATTCGCCGCGCTGATCGGGCGGCTGCGCGGCGAGGGGCTCGCGGTGCTGATGGTCACGCACGACCTCTTCCTGGCCAAGCAATGCGCCACCCGCATCGGGATCATGGCGCGCGGCCGGCTCGCGCGCGTTTTCGGCGCCGAGGACGTCGACCATCTGGGGCTGGAGCGCGCCTATCTCGATCTCTTCGCGACGGGCCGCGCGGCATGAGCGATCTCGTCCTCGCCCCCGCCGCCGGGCGCGCGCCCGCGCAGGGTCGCTGGCGTCTGATCCGCGCCGTCGCCGCCAGGGAATGGCTCGACATGCGCCGCGACCGGCGCCTCCTCGCGCTGTTCCTCGTGACCCTGCTGCTGATGGCGTCGGCGCTCGCCTTCGGCGCCGTGGAAAACGCCCGCGTCACGCGCGAACGCGCGGCCGCCGCGCAGGCCGACCGCGAGCTGTGGACGGGCCAGAGCGCCAAGAACCCGCACGCCGCCGCGCATTTCGGCCAATACGCCTTCAAGCCCCTGAGCCCCCTCGCCCTCGCCGACCCCGGCGTCGATCCTTATGTCGGCGCCGCCGTGTGGCTGGAGGCGCATAAGCAGAACGAGGCGCAGTTTCGCGCGGCGCGCGACGGCGGCGTGGCGGCGCGACTCGGCGGCCTGTCGCTCGCCTTCATCCTGCAGGTCGTCGCGCCGCTCATCGTGCTGCTCGCGGGCTTTGCGAGCTTTTCCGGCGAGCGCGAGAGCGGGACGCTGAAGCAGCTTCTGAGCGTCGGCGCGCGCCCGGGCGATCTTCTCGCGGGCAAGGCGTTGGCGCTGATCGGCGCGACTTTCGCTCTGCTCGCGCCCGCCGCGGCCGGAGCGGCTCTCGCTCTGTCGCTTCTCACCGACACGACGAAACTTTCGCTCGCCGACCAATTCCTGCGGCTCGGCGCGCTGACGCTCGGCTACGGCGTCTATCTCGCGGGCTTCGCCTTTCTCACGCTCGGCGTCTCGGCGCTGGCAAATACGAGCCGCGCCGCGCTCGTCGCGTTGCTGGCCTTCTGGCTCGTCAATTCCTTCGTCGCCCCGCGGCTTGCCGCCGACGTCGCCCGCGCGCTCGCGCCGACGCCCACCGCGCAGCAATTCCGCGCCGCGATTGCGAAGGACAAGGCCCAGACCTTCGGTCATGACGAAACGCACCCGGCCTTCAAGGCCTTTCGCGACGACGTGCTGAAGCAATATGGCGTCGCGCGCGTCGAAGATCTGCCGGTGAGTTTCCGCGGCTTGAGCCTGCGCAAGGACGACGAAAACGGCTACGCCATTTACGACAGACATTTCGGCGCGCTGCAGGCCGCTTTCGAGAGGCAGGACGCGTTGAGCGAGGCGCCGGGCTTTCTGTTTCCGCTGCTCGCCATGCGGCCCTTCTCCATGGCCTTCGCGGGCTCCGACAGCCGGGCGCAATTCGATTTCGCCACGGCCGCCGAAGCGCATCGCCGCATGATCCAGAACGAGGTGAGCGACAACATCATCCACTTCCAGCGCGACGCGGCCTATGTCGCCGGGCCGGAACTGTGGAAGCGCATCGCCTCTTTCGCTTACGGCGCGCCGGGCGCCGGCTTCGCCGCCGCCGGCAGTCGCGAGGCCATTGCCGGGCTCGCCGGCTGGCTGCTCGTCACCGTTGTTTTTGCGCGCGCCGCCCTGCGCCGTCTGAGGCCGCTATGAACGCCTTCCTCGCGGGCTTTGGCGCCGAAGCCCTGATCCTGAGACGCGAGCGCGCCGTCTGGCTGGCGCTCCTCGCGCTCGCCGCCGCGACGCTGTTTTCCCTCTACACGGGCGCCGCGCGCGTCGCGGCGCAGAAGGACATCGCCGAGGCCGCGCGCGTGGAGGAGGCGCAACGCATCGAGGGGCTGAAGAAAAGCCTCGTGAAACTCGAAAAGGGCGAGACGAAGGAAGAGCTTCCGCCCTATCGCGATCCGCGCAACGCCGCCTTCATGGGCGCCGGCCCGGCCGCGCGCGTCGCCGCGCTGGGCCCTCGGCCGCTGGCGCTGATCGCGACGGGGCAGAGCGATCTTTATCCGCCGGTCGTGAAAGTGACGACCGCCTCAAAGGACAGTTTTCTCTTCGCCGACGAGATCGAAAACCCCGCGCATCTGTCGGCCGGGGCGACCGACCTCGCCTTCATCGTCACATACGTCTATCCGCTCGTCGTTCTGGCGCTCGCCTTCAACCTGCTGTCCGGCGAACGCGAACAGGGCACGCTCGCCATGACGCTCGCCGCCGCGCGCCGGCCCGGGCTTGCGCTCGCCGGCAAATTCGTCGCCCGCGTCGCCGCGCCGATCGGCGTGACGCTGCTCGCGAGCGCGCTCGGCGTCGCGATCTTCGCCGGCGCGGCGGCGCTTGCGAGCGCGGACTTCCTGCGGCTTTCGGCGGTCGTTCTCGTCTATGGCCTGTTCTGGGCCGCGCTCGCGGCGGCCATAGACGGGCTCGGCAAAAGCTCGGCCTTCAACGCGCTGACCCTCATTTGCGCCTGGGTCGCGCTCGCATTGATCGCGCCGGCCGCGATCAACAGCCTCGCCGCCTTCGCCCATCCCGCGCCGTCGCGCATCGACATGACGCTCGCCGCCCGCGCCGCCTCGACCGACGCCGACAAGGCCCGCGACGCGGCTCTCGCCCGCTATGTCGAGGAACATCCCGGCGAAAGGCATGGGAGCGGCGGCGCGCGGGAAGGGACGCTGCGTCGCCTCGCCACGCAGGAGGCGGCGTTCCAGCGCGTCGAGGGCGTGATCGCGCAGCATGACGCGCAGCTTTCCCGCCAGCGGGCGCTCGCCGACCGGCTGAGCTTCCTCTCGCCGGCGCTGCTCGCCTATGGCGCGCTGGCCGATGTCGCGGGCGCGGGCGACGCGCGCTATCGTGACTTTCTGGCGCAAATCGGCGCCTTCCATGTCGAATGGCGCGCGTTCTTCCTGCCCCGCGCGCAAGCCGGCGCGTCGCTGACGGCGGCCGATTACGACGCGCTGCCGCGCTATGCAGAAGCGCCGGCAAGCGGCGCGGGAGTCATGGCGGCGCTGATCGGCGTGGCGGCGCCGGCGCTGCTGCTGGCGGCATTGGCCGCGCGGGGCTTCCGCCGCCTCGCGCCATAGACAAAAACGATCGCCCACTTCGCCATCGCCCGCGATGAAGCGGCGCAGGGCGTTCCTGTTGCGTCGCAGCCGAAATGACGGCATGTAGGACCTCAAATTTCCGATCAGTCCGCCCTGCAACGGGCCTCATTCCGGGTAGGAAACAAGATGACCGCAGCCGTCGCGTTGAAACTCGAACCCGCCAGCTGGCTCGCCGACGCCAGAGACGCGCTCACCGCCGTCGAAGGCCTCTATAATGAGGCGCTCGCCAGCGTCCGCGCCCGCGTCACGAAGGACGGCAAGCTCTCCAACGAGCTGATCGAAGCCGACCAGCACGCCGCCCACGGCCTCGCCTGGTTCGCGACCTATGTTCAGGGGCTCAAGGAGCTGATCGACTACGCCGAGCGCCTGACCGCCGAGGGCGCCTATGGCGAGACGGAGGAGCTTCTCAACCAGATCGGCTATGCGGAACTGCTCGCCCAGGTCTATGGCGGCATTCCGATGAGTCAGGGCGAGATCGTCCGCCTCAGCGACTTCGGCCTTTCCGGCCAGCAGGTCGCCGCGAAGCGTCCGGCCTCGGTCGATCGCCTCATTCTCTCCGGCAATACGCCGGCCAATCGCGCGCGCCTCGCCGAGCTCATCGACCATCACGCGGCCGCCGAGACCATCGGCGCCACGGGCCTCGACGAGACTCTGGAAGCCATCCGCAGCGAAATGCGCAAATTCGCGGCGGACAACGTCACGCCCTTCGCGCAGGAGTGGCACGCCAAGAACGAATATATCCCGCTCGAGGTCATCTCCGGCCTCGCGGAGCTGGGCGTCTTCGGCCTCACCATTCCGGAAGAGTACGGCGGCTCGGGCATGGGCAAGATCGCCATGTGCGTCGTCTCCGAGGAACTGTCGCGCGCCTATATCGGCGTCGGCTCGCTCGGCACGCGCTCCGAGATCGCGGCCGAACTGATCCTCGTCGGCGGCACGGACGACCAGAAGAACAAATATCTGCCCAAGATCGCGTCGGGCGAAACGCTCCCGACCGCCGTCTTCACCGAGCCGAACAATGGATCGGACCTCGCCGGCCTGCGCACCCGCGCCGTGCGCGAGGGCGACGTCTACAAGGTCACCGGCAACAAGACCTGGATCACCCATCCGGTCCGCGCCGACATCATGACCCTTTTGACCCGCACCAATCCCAACGAGAAGGGCTACAAGGGCCTCTCCATGTTCATCGCCGAGAAGCCGCGCGGCACGGACGCCGAGCCCTTCCCGGCCAAGGGCATGACCGGCGGCGAGATCGAGGTGCTCGGCTATCGCGGCATGAAGGAGTTCGAGATCGGCTTCGACAATTTCGAAGTGCCGGCGGCGAACCTCCTCGGCGGCGAGGAGGGCAAGGGCTTCAAGCAGCTCATGGAGACCTTCGAGTCCGCCCGCATCCAGACGGCCGCGCGCGCGCTCGGCGTCGCTCAATGCGCCCTCGACCTCGGCCTGAAATACGCCAAGGAACGCATCCAGTTCGGCAAGCCGCTCTTCGCCTTCCCGCGCGTCTTCAACAAGATCGTCTCCATGGCGGTCGAGATTCACATCGCCCGCCAGATCACCTATTTCGCCGCGCGCGAGAAGGACGAGGGCAAGCGCTGCGATCTCGAGGCCGGCATGTCCAAGCTGCTCGGCGCCCGCGTCGCCTGGGCGGCGGCGGACAACGCCCTGCAGATCCACGGCGGCAACGGCTTCGCGCTGGAATATCCGGTCTCCCGCGTCCTCTGCGACGCCCGCATCCTCAACATCTTCGAGGGCGCGGCGGAGATTCAGGCGCAGGTCATCGCGCGTCGCCTTCTGGAGGGTTAAAGGGTCAGGGTCGATTCTCGCTTCGAGGCAGCCCCTCCCCCCTCGCGGGGAAGGGGACTCGAAGCGCCGGATGAGGGGGAATAGGCGGCCCCTTTTGTTGGTATTCAGACAATCTTGAGACCTGTTTTTAGGCTCCCTGCATGTATTTTTCGCAGTGCGGCAATATAGCGCACAGCCTTGTTATTCTTCGGGATAGTTTTAACGGCAAAGATAAAATTTACTCTAGCGAAAGTTTCGAAGCGCATTATATGCTGCAGTGCACAAGCAGCGTGGCAGAGTTGCGCTAGGATGCCGTCTACGAAGCGGAAAGGTTTTTTTCAGACCGTGGGCCGGCAAGGAGGTTTCGATGTTGGAATCAGTCAGACAGTATCTGCAGGACTGGTCGGACGCTTGCGAATACGCCAATGAATGCGCGCCCGATCTCTCCTTTCTCGGCAATGGCGAGCCTTATACGGCGCTCTTCTTCATCGCGGCCGTCTGCTACGTCGTCTGGGCCGTCAACGAAGCGCGTATTCATCGCCGGATCCGGGCCTCGGCGAGCGCCGGCCCTTTTGACCATAGCGAGCTCATGAGCGTCGTCGAGCAAATGAAACAGCGCGCCGACGAGGCCAATAAGCTCGCAGCCTGACACAAGAGTTCGCAACCACCCGCGTCTTTTTGGCGCGCGTGGCCGAGCTTGCTCTCCCCTCGCCGACCCGCCACATCAGGTGGCGACGGTTTCAATGACGAGGGGACGAAATGAGTTCGATTGCGGTGCACAATGGCGCGTGGGTGCTCGTCGGAGACGGCCGGCGCGCCCTGTTCTTCGAAAATCACGGCGACGCCGAAATCCTCGATCTGCGGGTCATCGAAACGCGGGTCGACATCAATCCTCCGACCCGCGACCAGGGCTCCGACGCTCCCGGCCGCGCCTTTGCCTCCGCCGGCTCGCATGCGCGCAGCAGCATGGGCAATGTCGACTGGCACGAGCTCGAGGAAGAGCGCTTCGCCCGCGCCATGGCCGACCGCATCAACGCCGCCGCCGAGAGCGGCGCGATGAAGGAAATCGTGATCGTCGCGCCGCCCAGGACATTGGGCGAAATCCGCAAGGACCTGTCCGTGAAGGCGCAGGGGAAGGTCGCGGGCGAACTCGACAAGGATTTCACCAAGCATCCGCTGCCCGAGATAGAAAAGGCGCTGGCGCTGAAGCCGGCGAGGTAACGCCTTCCCCTCACAATCACGCGTCATGGCCGCGCTTGTCGCGGCCATCCACGCCAGGCCGCTTTGCCGAGCGTGGGTCAACCCTCGCGTGGATGCCCGGCGCAAGGCCGGGCATGACGCGGAGAGAGCCTCAGTCCCGCTTTCGAGGGAGAAGATCCGGCCGTCTCGCCCGCGTCAGCGCCAGCGCCTGCTCATGGCGCCATTTGGCGATCTTTCCGTGATCGCCTGACAGCAGCACGTCCGGAATCGCCCTGCCCTCCCATTCGCGCGGACGCGTGTATTGCGGATATTCGAGCAGGCCGCCCTCGAAGCTTTCCTCTGCCCCCGACAGCTCTTCGCCCATCACGCCCGGCAGCAGCCGCACGCAGGCGTCCATGAGCGCCAGCGCCGCGATCTCGCCGCCCGAGAGGATGTAGTCGCCGATCGAGACCTCCTCGAGATTGCGCGCGGCGATGATGCGCTCGTCCACGCCCTCGAAGCGCGCGCAGAGGATGATCGCGCCGGGCCCCGCCGCGAGGTCGCGCACGCGCTGTTGCGTCAGCGGGAGCCCGCGCGGGCTCATCAGCAGGCGCGGGCGCGGATCGTCGGCGGGCGACGCCGCGTCGATCGCGGCCGCCAGCACATCGGCGCGCATGACCATGCCGGGGCCGCCGCCGGCGGGCGTGTCATCGACGGCGCGATGACGCCCGATCCCCTGCTCGCGAATCTGCCGCGTCTCCAGCTCCCACACGCCGCGCGCCAGCGCGTCGCCCGCAAGCGACAGGCCGAGCGGGCCGGGAAACATTTCGGGAAAAAGCGTGAGGATCGTCGCGCGCCACATGGGGCGCTTATGGCATGGGGGCGGCGAGAACCGCTAGCCCTCGTCCTTTTCGCCTTCGACTTCGACAGGCGGCTCGATCACCACACGCGCCTCCGCGATGGAGACCACGGGAACCACCGCCTTGGTGAAGGGAAAGAGCAGCGTCTCGCCGCCGCTGATCGGCGAGACTTCCAAAATGTCGCCGGCGCCGAAATTTCGCACCGCGAGGATCGTTCCGATGACCTCGCCCGTGCGCGTCTCGGCGCGAAGTCCGACGAGGTCGGCAAGATAGAACTCGTCTTCGTCTTCCGGCGGGGGAAGCCTGTCGCGCGGGATGTAGAGCTCGACGCCCGTCAGTCGCTCGGCTCCTGTGCGATCGTCGACGCCTTCGACGCGGGCGACGAGCATGTCCTTGCCCTGCGGGCGGACGGAAACAAGGGTGAAGCTTTTCGCGCCGCTTTTGTCGGTCAGCGGGCCATAGCTCGCGATGGCCGATGGCTCGCCGGTAAAGCTCTGCAGACGAATCTCGCCCCGCACGCCATGCGGCGCGCCGAAACGGCCGAGAAGGACGAGAGGGCTTTTGGTCATAGCTGGAACGCCGGGCGTGAGCCTGTCCCTCCCCTTTAAGGGGAGGGTGTCGCGCGAAGCGCGACGGGTGTGGTCCTCGCCGCTGCAGCGCTGTTGCGGCTGACCCCTCCCGACCCCGCCTGACGGCGGGGCCACCTCCCCGTAAAGGGGTGGGATGGGGCTGCAGCGAGCGAGTCGTCTCGAAAGCGCGCCTTACTCGGCGGCGTCGGCGGAGGCGGCGGCTTCGGCGGCCGCGGCGGCGCGCTCCTGCGCCTTCTTCTTCGGCTGGGCCTTCTGCGGATTGTTGCGGGCGTCGCGCTTCAGCACGCCGGCGGCGTCGAGCAGGCGGGCGACGCGGTCGGTCGGCTGCGCGCCCTTGGCGATCCAGTCCTTGGCCTTCTCGGCGTCGAGCACGACGCGGTCGGCGGCGTCCTTGGCCTTCAGCGGATCGAAGGTGCCGAGCTTCTCGATGTAACGGCCGTCGCGGGGGCTACGGGAGTCGGCGACGACGACGCGATAGAAGGGACGCTTCTTGGCGCCGCCGCGGGCGAGACGAATCTTGAGAGACATGTTCAGGTTCCTTTTGGTCGTTGGTTACTTTTTCTTTCCGAACGGATTGAGCCCGCTCAGCAGTCCGCCGCCGAGCCCCGGAAGGCTCGGCTTTTGCGCAAGGAGATCGGCCGGGGGAGCGGCCGGAAGGCCGGGGGCGCCGGGAGGGGCGCCGCCGAGCTTCTCCTGCAACTTCTGTAACTCTTCCTGCGACGGCATCTGCATGCCAGCAGGCCCGAGGCCCATCATCTGGGCGGCCTTGCCCATGAGCCCGCCGCGCTTGCCGCCGCCGAAGGACTTCATGAGATCGGCCATCTGCCGGTGCTGCTTGAGGAGCTTGTTCACGTCCTCGACCCGCGCGCCGGAGCCCGCCGCGACGCGCTTCTTGCGCGAGGCCTTGAGGAGGTCCGGATTGCGCCGCTCCTGCGGCGTCATGGAGAGGATGATCGCGCGCTGGCGCTTGATCAGCCCCTCGTCGAGATTGGCGATCTGGTCCTTCATTTTGCCGACGCCTGGCAGCAAACCCATGATGCCGCCGAGACCGCCGAGCTTCTCGACCTGGGCGAGCTGGTCGCACAAATCCTGAAGGTCGAATTTGCCCTTGGCCATGCGCGCGGCGGTCTTGCGCGCCTCCTCCGCGTCGATGGCGGCCGCCGCCTTTTCGACGAGGGCGACGATGTCGCCCATGCCGAGGATGCGCTGCGCGATGCGGCTCGGCGAAAATTCGTCGAGCGCGTCCATCTTCTCGCCGGTGCCGATGAGCTTGATCGGCTTGCCGGTGACGTAGCGCATGGAGAGCGCCGCGCCGCCGCGTCCGTCGCCGTCCATACGCGTCAATACGATGCCGGTGAGGCCGACGCGCTCGTCGAAGTTCTTGGCGAGATTGACCGCGTCCTGACCCGTGAGCGAGTCGGCGACGAGCAGGATTTCATGCGGGCTGGCGTAGGACTTGATGTCCGCCATCTCCTGCATGAGCGGCTCGTCGATATGGGTGCGGCCGGCCGTGTCGAGCAGCACCACGTCATAGCCCTGAAGGCGCGCGGCCTCCATGGCGCGGCGGGAAATCTGAATCGGCGTCTGGCCGGCGACGATGGGCAGCGTGTCGACCTCGACCTGCCGGCCGAGCACGGCGAGCTGCTCCTGCGCGGCCGGGCGCTTCACGTCGAGCGAGGCCATCAGCACGCGCTTGTCGTGGCGCTCTTTGAGGCGCTTCGCGATCTTGGCGGTGGTCGTGGTTTTACCGGCGCCCTGAAGGCCGACCATCATGATGGCGACGGGCGGCTTTGCGGCCAGATCGATCGGCTGCGCGGTCTCGCCCAGCGTCTCGACGAGAACGTCATTGACGATCTTGACGACCATCTGGCCGGGCGAGACCGACTTGATGACGCCCGCGCCCACCGCGCGATCGCGCACCTTGTCGGAGAAGGAGCGCACCACGTCGAGGGCGACGTCGGCCTCGAGCAGCGCGCGGCGAATTTCGCGCAGCGCTTCGCCGACGTCGGCCTCGGTGAGCGACCCGCGCCGCGTCAGCCGGTCGAATACGGCGGAGAGCTTGTCGGAAAGGCTCTCGAACATGTTTTCTCTCCCGCGACGGCTCAGCCGCCGCTCCAAAGCAAAACGCGCCCGGGGGCGCATCGCGCTGCCGGACGTGGGCCTGCCGTCTCATGGGGCGGCTCGGCTGGTTAATGGTTTTCTCGTGACCGAGATTGACCCCGGTCTCTAGGTCCGAATGGCCGGCGAGTCAATTCTGAAGTCTCGGAGCGAAGGCGCGCGGCGAACGCGCGCCTCCCTTCGACCTTCGTCGCTTCGCCGGATCAGTGCTTCTGCACGTCGAACCGGTCGAGGTTCATCACCTTGGTCCAGGCCGCGACGAAGTCCCGCACGAATTTTTCCTTCGCGTCGTCCGAGGCATAGACCTCCGCCACCGCCCGCAGCTCCGAATTGGCCCCGACGACGAGATCGACGGAAGTGGCGGTCCATTTGGGGGCGCCGGTCTTGCGGTCGTGGCCCTCATAGACGCCATCCCCCTTCTTGTTCCATTCGACGGACATGTCGAGCAGATTGACGAAGAAGTCGTTGCTCAGGGCGCCCGGCCGAGTGGTGAGCACGCCGAGCTGGGAATTGCCGGCGTTGGCGCCGATCGCACGCAGGCCGCCGACCAGAGCGGTCGTTTCGGGAACCGTGAGAGTCAGGGCGGCGGCGCGTTCGACGAGCAGCTCCGGCGGCGACTTATGGACGTCCTTCGCCACATAGTTCCTGAAGCCGTCGGCTTTCGGCTCGAGAGCGGCGAAGGAAGCCGCGTCGGTTTGGGCCTGCGACGCGTCCGCGCGTCCCGGCGTGAAAGGCACGGTGACCGCGTAACCCGCTTTTTTGGCGGCGTCCTCGATGGCCGCATTGCCCCCCAGAACGATCAGATCGGCGAGAGAGACTTTCACGCCGTCCGAGCGCCCGTTGTTGAAACTCTCCTGAACGCCCTGCAGGGTCTTGAGAACCTTCGAGAGTTCCGCCGGATCATTGACGGCCCAGTCTTTCTCAGGCGCGAGGCGGATGCGCGCGCCATTCGCGCCGCCGCGCTTGTCGGTGCCACGGAAGGAGGCGGCCGAGGCCCATGCGGTCCTGACGAGCTCGGGGCCTGTCAATCCCGACGCCAGTATTTTGGCTTTGAGGCCGGCGATGTCTGTCTCGCCGATCAGCCGATAATCCACGGCGGGAACCGGATCCTGCCAGATCAGCTCTTCCTTCGGGACCTCGGCGCCGAGATAGCGCGCGCGGGGACCCATGTCCCTGTGCATGAGTTTGAACCAGGCCCGCGCGAAGGCGGTCTTGAACTCCTCCGGATTGTCGTGGAAGCGCTTGGAGATCTTGCTGTATTCGGGGTCGAATTTCAAAGCGAGATCGGTGGTGAGCATCATCAGCGGATGCGTCTTCGTGGCGTCGAAGGCGTCCGGCGTCACGCCGGCTGAGTCCTTCGGCTTCCACTGCGTCGCGCCCGCCGGACTTTTCGTCTGCACCCATTCATGGCCGAAGAGATTATCGAAGAATTGCGTCGTGAAGGACACGGGATCGGCCGTCCATGCGCCCTCCAGACCGCTGGTGATCGCATCCGGGCCTTTGCCCGAGCCGCAACGATTGACCCATCCCAAGCCCTGATGTTCGACGCCTTCGCCGGCCGGGGCCGGGCCGACGCATTTGGCGGGCGATCCGGCGCCATGCGCCTTCCCGAAAGTGTGGCCGCCGGCGATGAGGGCGACGGTTTCTTCGTCGTTCATGGACATGCGCCCGAAGGCTTCGCGAATGTCCTTCGCCGCCGCGAGCGGATCAGGATTGCCGTTGGGTCCCTCGGGATTGACGTAGATGAGGCCCATCTGCAGCGCCGCCAGCGGCGGCTCCAGGGCGCCGCTCTTGTCCCGGTTGCTCGCCATGAATTTGTCGGCGCCCCAGTAAACAAGGTCCGGCTCCCAATCGTCGCTGCGGCCGCCCGCAAAGCCGAATGTCTTGAAGCCCATGGACTCCATGGCGACATTGCCGGTCAGAACCATGAGATCGCCCCAGGAGAGCTTCTGGCCGTATTTTTTCTTCACCGGCCAGAGCAGACGGCGCGCCTTGTCGAGATTGCCATTGTCCGGCCAGCTGTTGAGGGGCTCGAAACGCTGCTGGGCGCCGCTGGCGCCGCCGCGCCCGTCGAGCGCGCGATAGGTTCCCGCGCCATGCCACGCCATGCGGATGAAGAACGGCCCGTAGTTTCCATAATCCGCAGGCCACCAATCCTGCGAGGAGGTCAGGACCGCCTTGATGTCCTTCTTGACGCTCGCCAGATCGAGCGTCTTGAATTGCGCGGCATAATCGAAATTTCCGCCGAGCGGATTGGATTCTGCTGCGTTGCGGCGTAGCGGCGAGAGGTCGAGCTGGTCTGGCCACCAGAACTGATTTGGACGGGGATCCCCCTCGGCAAAAGCCGAAATCGCGCCAGTGGCGCTGATTGCGACAGCGGCGACTGTCAACAGGACGGAGCGTCTGAACTTCGATCGCATGCGTTCTCTCCCTTACTCGTTGTCGATTTTTGGAACCGATGCGAAGTTACTTCCTGAGCTATAGCTTTGTTTTCAAATTTCGAGACGTCGACATGACGGCAATGGCTATTCGGTCAAAAAAGATTCCGTGACGAAGCCTTATAGCACAAAAAACGGCGCGCAGATTTCTCTGCGCGCCGCAAAAACTTCCTTGTCGCAGAAGTTTTACTTTTTCCTGCCGTAGGCCTCGACGACGTCTTCGACGGTATGCAGGCCGGGCTCGATCGCATTGACCAGCACAGCCATGTTGCCGGGGGCGTGCTCGTTCTTCCACATCTTCATATGGGCCAGCGGAATTTTATCCCACGCGAAGACCTCCGACATGCAGGGGTCGACGCGGCGGTCGATGACGAACTGGTTCGCCGCCGCGGCCTGCTTGAGATGCGCGAAATGCGAGCCCTGAATGCGCTTCTGGCGCATCCACACGTAACGGGCGTCGAAAGTGATGTTGAAACCGGAAGTGCCGGCGCAGAACACCACCATGCCGCCGCGCTTGGCGACGAGGCAGGAGACCGGGAAGGTCGCTTCGCCCGGATGTTCGAAGACGATGTCGACGTCCTTCTTGCCGGTGATGTCCCAGATCGCCTTGCCGAACTTGCGCGCCTCCTTGGTCCATTCGACATATTCGGGCGAATTGACCTTGGGGAGCTGGCCCCAGCATTTGAAGTCCTTGCGGTTGATTACGCCCTTGGCGCCGAGCGACATGACGTAATCGCGCTTCGACTCATCCGAAATGACGCCGATGGCGTTGGCGCCCGAGGCCGCGCAGAGCTGCACGGCGAAGACGCCGAGGCCGCCGGAGGCGCCCCAGACGAGCACATTATGACCCGGCTTGAGCTCATGCGGCTCATGGCCGAACAGCATGCGATAGGCCGTGGCGAGAGTCAGCGTGTAGCAGGCCGCCTCTTCCCATGAGAGGTGCTTCGGGCGCTCCATGAGCTGGCGGTCCTGCGCGCGGCAGAACTGGGCGAAGGAGCCGTCCGGCGTTTCATAGCCCCAGATGCGCTGCGAGGGCGAGAACATAGGATCGCCGCCGTTGCACTCCTCGTCGTCACCGTCGTCCTGGTTGCAGTGGATGATGACTTCGTCGCCGACCTTCCAGCGCTTCACCTTGGAGCCCACCGCCCAGACGATGCCCGAGGCGTCTGAGCCGGCGATGTGATAGGGACCCTTGTGTCCGTCGAGCGGCGAGATCGGCTCGCCGAGCGAGGCCCAGACGCCGTTGTAGTTGACGCCGGCGGCCATTACGAGAACGAGCACGTCGTGGCTGTCGAGCTCCCAGGTCGGGAGAACCTCCAGCTGCATCGCCTGATCCGGCGGCCCATGACGCTCCTTACGGATCGCCCAGGCGTACATGTTCTTGGGAACATGGCCGAGCGGCGGGATTTCGCCCAACTCGTAAAGGTCTTTTTTCTCGCTCAAGGTAAAGCTCCCTCCACTCCGGAACCGGTTGTCGACCGCACAAATATCCGGCGAGCTTATACTGGCCCCGCGACGCCCGGCATAGGGTGAAAATATCGATGGGTCAGGCAGGTTTTGCCGATGGAACGGCGCGCGGACGCCTGCGAATGGCTTCCAGGCATGGCGCGCGCCGCGCAGCGCCTTATCTTCATCGCAGGGGGCCGCGCGCATGGGACGACGGCCATGGAAACTTTGCCCGAGATCGATTTTCAGGGATTGGAGCCGCGCGGCGATCTGCGCGCGAAAATCGTCGAAAAAATCGCCCATCTCGAGAAGCTTTACGGGCGCATGACGGCCTGCCGGGTCGTGGTCAAGGGTCCGGGCGGCCATCACAGGACCGGCGGCCACTACGACGTCAACATCCGCATCGCCCTTCCCGACGGGCGAGAGGTCGACGTCAGCCGCGCGGCGGACCCGGACGAGCGCTTTCAGGACGTCTGGTTCGCGCTCGGCGACGCCTTCCGCCGCGCCGACCGGCAGCTGGAGGATGCGGTTCGCGAGATTCGCGGCGACGTCAAGCATCACGAAGCCGCGCCGACAGGCGTCGTCAAAAGCCTCTCGCCGGCGGATGGCTTCGGCCTGCTGGAGAGTGTCGACGGCCGCGAAATCTACTTCCATCGCAACAGCGTCGCGGAGCCGGGCTTCGGCAGTCTGAAGGTTGGGGAGCGGGTCGAGTTTCTGGAGGAAGACGGCGCCAGGGGCCCGCAGGCGCGGCGCGTAAAGCCGCTGCGCGACACCGCGCCCTCCTGAACGCAGGACGGGGTTGCGGAGGCGGACGCGCCGCTTATCTGGCCTTGGATCGGCGGCTGAGGACTTTGGAGACCAGCCATGAGCGAAACACAGGTGTCGGCGCTCGACCATACGGTTCAGGAAACCAATGTCTGGCTGAAGGAGCTCGCCGAAGAGCATGACCTCGGCGACCGTCCCCACGCCTACAGCGCGCTACGCGCCGTGCTCCATGCGCTGCGCGACCGGCTGGAGCCCGAGCAGGCGGTGCATCTCGGCGCCCAGCTTCCGCTGCTGGTGCGCGGCCTCTATTACGCCGGCTGGCGTCCCGCCGGCACGCCCGACGTCACAAGGCGCGTGGACGATTTCGAGGCGCGGATTGCGCAGGAACTGCCGCAGGGGTTCCGCGTCGACCCGGAGGCGACGGCGCGGGCGGTGTTCCAGCTGATGTGGCGGCGCCTCGACTTCAACGAAACCGCCAAGGTCATAGCGAGCCTGCCGCTGCCGCTGCGGACCCTGTGGCCGCAAGAAGCTCAAAATCTTGCTGACGCGCGGACAGGAGAGTGAGGCGCCGGCTCACAGCCGGGCAATGCTACGGGCCTCCAGAAGTCGTAAAATCTTCCGCACCGACGCCTCCACAGGCTCATTGCCGGTCTCAACTTTCAGTTCCGGGTTTTCCGGAACCTCATAGGGAGAACTCACTCCGGTAAACCTGGCGATCTCTCCTCTTTTTGCTTTTTTATAAAGCCCTTTCGTATCTCTTTCCTCGCAGATATCGATGCCTGCGGCGCAATGGATTTCGAGAAATTCTCCCTCCTGGAGGATACGCCTCACGGATTCACGGTGGCTTCTGAAAGGGCTGATGAACGCCGCCAAAACGATCGCGCCCGCGTCGACAAACAGCTTGGCGACCTCACCGGCGCGTCGAATGTTTTCGTCGCGGTCCTTGTCATCGAAACCCAGGTCGCTGCAGAGCCCATGCCTGAAATTGTCTCCGTCCAGGACAAAGGTTTGGCAGCCGCTTTCGAAAAGACGTTGCTCGACTGAATTGGCCAGCGTCGATTTCCCTGCGCCGGAGAGTCCGGTAAACCACAGGACACAGGCGCGATGCCCTACGCGTTCTGCGCGCTGCGCTCGCGTAATCGACGCCCTCTGCGGCACGATATGACGGCCTACCATTCATGCCCCCGTCGCGACGCCCGAATTGGCCGCTCACAGTCTTATCGCTAAGTCTTAGCCGGTTTTGGTCGCCCGGCAAGCTCGCAAACGGGCGGGGTTGCCGCGCCCGGGGTTTGGCGGCGGCCCCATCGGAAACAGGATCATCGGCGGAGCCCCGCCGAACTTGTCAAAACCTCCGGCTGTGCTATCGCAGCGGCGAGGAGGAACCCGATGACCGAGACCACCGCCCCCCGCCGCGACAAGCCCTGGATGTTCCGCACCTACGCCGGTCACTCGACCGCCGAGGCGTCGAACCGGCTCTATCGCTCCAATCTGGCCAAGGGGCAGACCGGTCTCTCCATCGCCTTCGACCTCCCCACCCAGACCGGCTACGACAGCGACCATATTCTCTCGCGCGGCGAGGTCGGCAAGGTCGGCGTGCCGGTGTCCCATCTGGGCGACATGCGCACCCTCTTCGACGGCATTCCGCTGGCGGAGATGAACACCTCCATGACCATCAACGCCACCGCCGTGTGGCTGATGGCGCTCTACATCGCGGCCGCCGAAGAACAGGGCGCGCCCCGCTCGAAATTGCAGGGCACGACGCAAAACGACATCATCAAGGAATATCTGTCGCGCGGGTCTTATGTCTTCCCGCCGGCGCAGTCTCTGCGGCTCACGCAGGACCTCATTCTCTTCACCACCAAGGAATGCCCCAAGTTCAATCCGATGAACGTCTGCTCCTACCATCTGCAGGAAGCAGGCGCGACGCCGGCGCAGGAGCTTGCCTATGCGCTCGCCACAGCCGTCGCCATCCTCGACGGCGTCAAGGCGGCCGGCATGTCGGAGGAGGATTTCGGTCAGGTCGTCGGCCGCATCTCCTTCTTCGTCAACGCCGGCATGCGCTTCGTCACGGAACTCTCCAAGATGCGCGCCTTCACGGAGCTGTGGGACGAGATCACCCGCGACCGCTATGGCGTGAAGGACGAGAAGCTGCGCCGTTTCCGCTATGGCGTGCAGGTCAATTCGCTCGGCCTGACCGAGCAGCAGCCGGAAAACAACGTCTATCGCATTCTGATCGAAATGCTGGCGGTGGTGCTCTCCAAGAACGCCCGCGCCCGCGCCGTGCAGCTTCCCGCCTGGAACGAGGCGCTCGGTCTGCCGCGTCCCTTCGATCAGCAGTGGTCGCTGCGCATGCAGCAGATCATGGCCTATGAGACCGACCTGCTCGAATATGGCGACATTTTCGACGGCAATCCGGAGATCGCCCGCAAGGTCGCCGAGCTCAAGGCCGAAGCCATGGCCGAACTGAAGAAGATCGACGACCTCGGCGGCGCCGCCAAGGCGGTCGAGCTCGGCTATATGAAATCGAAGCTCGTCGAGTCCAACACGGCGCGTCTCGAAGCCATCGAGGCCGGCGAGCAGATCGTCGTCGGCGTGAACAAATTCACCTCGACGGAACCCTCGCCGCTCGCCACGGGCGAGGACGCCATCATGGTCGTGCCGGAAGGGGTCGAGGCCGGGCAGATCGCGCGGCTGAAGGCCTGGCGCGAAAGCCGCGACAACAAGGCCGCGCAGGCCGCGATCGAGGAACTGGCCCGCGCCGCCCGCGAAGGCCGCAACATGGTCGAGCCCTCCATCGCCGCCGCCAAGGCGGGCGTCACCACGGGCGAGTGGGGCTCCGTGCTGCGCGGCATTTTCGGCGAATATCGCGCGCCCACCGGGCGTTTCCTCCACGGCGCGTCAGGTCGGCGGGCAGCTCGACACGGTGCGCGGCGAGGTGGAGCGCGTCTCGCAGAAGATCGGCAAGCGCGCCAAATTCCTCGTCGGCAAGCCGGGCCTCGACGGCCATTCCAATGGCGCCGAGCAGATCGCCGTGCGCGCGCGAGACGCCGGCTTCGACGTGATCTACGCCGGCATCCGCTCCACCCCGGCCGAACTCGTCGAGACGGCGAAGAAGGAGGGCGTCCATTGCGTCGGCCTCTCCATCCTCTCCGGCTCGCATGTGACGCTGGCGCATGAGGTCATGCGGCTGATGAAGGAGGAAGGCGTCTCCGCGCCGCTCGTCGTCGGCGGCATCATTCCGCCGGCCGACGAGAAGCTGCTGCTCGATGCGGGCGTCGCGGCCGTCTATACGCCCAAGAACTACGACCTCAACGTCATCATGACCGACCTTGCGGGGATCATCGAGAAGAGCGTGAACTGAGGGTTTCGGGCGCTCAAACGGCGCCCGAATTGCTTGCCTATCCGCGTCGGCGTCAACCGAACATGGATGGTGACGAGCATGGAAGTGACATTCATCCGGAACACCTCCGATGGCCGCGCGGTCGAGGTCATCGGTCCCTATGTCTGCGTGGGGCGCGACCCGGTTGCGGACCGGATCGTCGAGGTCCAGAGCCACCCCAATCGCAAAGCCATACTGGCGGCGATTCCCAACGCGACGCATATGGCGGGTCCGCTCGTCCTGACCGCCGAGGAAGCCTCGGCTGTGCGGGGCGCGCTTGCGGCGGCGCAGGAGCCGATCACCGATCCGGGCGCAATCTCGAAGCACCTTAGCGAAGCCTTGAAAACGCGAAGCCGCGAAGCCGGCATCGAGTAAGCGCCGCGTTGCGTCGCCGACCTCCAGCTGAGTCTTGCGCTGCGTCCCGCTGAACGCGTGAGCCGGCCAATCTCGGCCTGCAACGCCGCAGGCCTTCAATTGAACAATCTCTCGCAGCGCGATATGCAAAGGACCGGTCATTGCACACGCGTCATTCGGCGTACCGCGCGCCGTGAAAGGTGGAGAGATGGACGTCGCCGTCGCGCCGCAACCAGGCTTCCTGTCCCGCGAACGGACGATCGCCGCTGCTTCCTTCAATCGCTGGCTCGTCCCCCCGGCCGCTCTCGCCATTCATCTGTGCATCGGCATGGCCTATGGCTTCTCGGTGTTCTGGCTGCCGCTCTCGCGCGTCGTGGGCGGCGCCAGCCCGAAGGAATGCCCCGCCGACATGGGCTTCTTTTCGACCATCGTGGCGACGGACTGCGACTGGAAGATCAGCATGCTGGGCTGGACCTTCACGCTGTTCTTCGTGCTGCTCGGCTCGTCGGCGGCCATTTTCGGCCACTGGCTGGAGACCGCCGGCCCGCGCAAGGCCGGCCTCGCCGCCGCCTTCTGCTGGTGCGGCGGCCTGCTGATCTCGGCGCTCGGCGTCTATCTGCATCAGATCTGGATGCTCTGGCTCGGCTCCGGCGTCATCGGCGGCGTCGGGCTCGGGCTCGGCTACATCTCGCCCGTCTCGACGCTGATCAAATGGTTCCCGGATCGTCGCGGCCTCGCCACCGGCCTCGCCATCATGGGCTTCGGCGGCGGCGCCATGATCGGCGCGCCGCTCGCCGACAAGCTCATGGGCTTCTTCGCGACGCCGACGTCGCCCGGCGTCTGGCAGACCTTCGTGGCGCTCGCCGCCATCTATTTCGTCTTCATGGTGTCGGGGGCGCTGGGCTATCGCGTGCCGCCGGACGGCTGGGCGCCCAAGGGCTGGACCCCGCCCGCGCCCGCCGCCAACGCGCTCGTCACCCATCGCCACGTGCATCTCGACGTGGCGTGGAAGACGCCGCAGTTCTGGCTGCTGTGGGGCGTGCTCTGCCTCAATGTCTCGGCGGGCATCGGCGTGCTCGGCATGGCCTCGCCCATGTTGCAGGAGGTCTTCGGCGGCAAGCTTATCGGCGTGGACATCGGCTATGACACGCTGACCGCCGACCAGAAGAAGCAGATCGCCGCCATTGCGGCGGGCTTCACCGGGCTCCTGAGCCTGTGCAACATCGGCGGGCGCATAGGATGGGCGTCGGCCTCCGACACATTCGGGCGCAAGGGAACCTACGCCATCTTCTTCGTGCTCGGCCTGCTGCTCTACGGGGCCGTGCCCTTCGCCGCCAAGGGAGGAATCGTCTTTCTCTTCGTGCTGCTCTTCGCGGTGATCATCACCATGTATGGCGGCGGCTTCGCGACGATCCCCGCCTATCTCGCAGATATTTTCGGCACCCATTTCGTCGGCGCCATTCATGGGCGCCTGCTCACCGCCTGGTCGACGGCCGGCGTGCTCGGCCCCGTGCTGGTGAACTACATTCGCGAATATCAGCTCTCGATCGGCGTGCCGCGCGAAGCCGCCTATAATCAGACGATGTATGTGCTCGCGGGCCTGCTGGTCGTCGGGCTCATCTGCAATCTGCTCGTCCGCCCGGTGGACGAGAAATATTACATGACCGACGAAGAGGTCGCCGCGACGAAGAAGACGAGCGTCGCCGCCGTCCGCGAGGAAGAAAAAGAGCCGCACGCCGATTTCGAGGATTATGTCGAGGATGCGCTGGAGCCGGAAACGGAGCCGGCCGTGGCGATTCGCACGCGTGGCAACGGCGCCTTCTCGCCTGTCCTGCTGCTCGCCTGGGCGGCGGTCGGCATTCCCCTCGCATGGGGCGTGTCGATGACCGTGATCAAGGCGCTGGCGCTGTTCCACTGAACGGCGCTCGTTCCTCCTGCTTTCGCTTGAGCCTCATCCTGAGGAGCGCGCCAGGCGCGCCTCTCGAAGAACGAGACCGCCTTTGTGATTATCCCGCTTCGAGGACGCGCCCCCGCCATGTTTTCTCTCCATTAACCAAATATGGGCACAGTAAAATTTCCGTAAGCCCCGGCGCGTCCCGTTAACGCGCCGTTTCCAGCGGGAGGGAAAATGGCGACGGCTTGCACCAATGGTCTCGACACGGGTTTCGTCGACCTCGGCTATCTGAAGGTTGCGGCGCTCGGCGTCGTGCAGGGGATCACGGAGCTCCTGCCGATTTCCTCCACGGCGCATATGCGCATCGTCCCGGCCCTGCTCGGCTGGAAGGACCCCGGCTCGGCCTTTTCCGCGGCCATGCAGCTCGCTGCGCTCGCGGCGGTGATCAGCTATTTCTGGGACGACATCCGCACGCTTGCGGTGGGGTCGGTCAGCGCCCTGCGCCGTCGCGACTTCAACGACTGGACCTTCCGCTTCGTGATGTGGATCGGCTTCGCGACCGTCCCCATCGGACTTGCGGGCCTCTTGCTGTCGCATACGCTCAACACCTGCGGCTCGCCGCTGCGCACGCTTCCCGTGATCGGCATTTCCTGCATCGTCATGGCGGCGCTGCTCGCCATCGCCGAGCTCTACTGCAACCACAAGCGCTCGCTCGATCATGTGACCCTGAAGGACGCCATGATCGTCGGTCTTGCGCAGGTCGGCGCGCTCATCCCCGGCGTGTCGCGCTCCGGCTCGACGCTGACGGCGGCGTTGTTTCTCGATCTCAAGCGCGAGGAAGCCGCGCGCTTCTCCTTCCTGCTCGGCCTGCCGGCGATCGCGCTCGCGGGGCTGAAGGAGCTTTGGGAGCTGCACAAGGCGCATCTCGATCTGCACGGCTGGTCGGTGCTGACCCTCGGCCTGATCGTCGCGTCGCTCTCCGCCTTCGTCGCGATCTGGGGCCTGCTGCGGATTCTCGAACGCTTCTCGGCCTGGCCCTTCGTGGCCTATCGCGCCTTCATCGGCGTCGTGCTGCTGGTGGGCTTTTATGCTGGCGTGCTGAGCTGAAGGATTACTGGGGGGCGCAGAACTGCCCCCCACCCGGCGCGCTTATGCGCGCCTCCCTCCCCGCGAGGGGGAGGGATGAGCACGCAGACCGTCTCTTTTCTGGATAGCCCGGAAATCACTCAGCCGCGCGTAAACTCTCGCGAATTTGCGAGCGCAGATTGTCGATCGGCGTCAGGCGGCCGTTTTCCTCGTAATGCCAGAAGGTCCAGCCGTTGCACGCGGGAAGCCCCTGCGCCAGCGCGCCGGTCTTGTGAATCGAGCCGACGAAGCCCGATAGCGAGACGGCGCCGTCCGCGCGCACCATCGCCGAATGACGTTTCTTCGCGTCGGTGAGGACGACGCCCGGCGCCAGCAGACCGGCCTCGACGAGACTTGCAAAGGCGACGCGCGGCTCGCTGCGTTTCGAGGGCGCGACGGCGACCGCTTCCTGTGACAAGGGCTCGACCTGAAGAATGCGTGCGGCGGCGGCCTTCGCATAAACGGCGTCGCGCTCGATTCCGATATAATCGCGGCGCAGACGCTTCGCGACGGCGCCTGTCGTGCCGGAGCCGAAGAAGGGATCGAGCACGACGTCGCCCGCTTTCGACGCGGAGAGAATGACGCGCGCGAGAAGCGTCTCGGGCTTTTGCGTGGGATGGGTCTTGCGGCCCTCCGCATCCTTGAGGCGCTCTGCGCCTGTGCAGATCGGCAGCAGCCAGTCCGAGCGCATCTGGCAATCTTCATTGCCGGCCTTCAAGGCTTCGTAATTGAAAGTGTAATTCTTCGCCGAAGCGTCGCGCGCGGCCCAGATCATCGTTTCATGCGCATTGGTGAAACGACGGCCGCGGAAATTCGGCATCGGATTGTTCTTGCGCCAGACGATGTCGTTGAGGATCCAGAATCCGAGATCCTGCATGATCGCGCCGACGCGAAAGATATTGTGGTAGGAGCCGATGACGAAAATCGTCGCGGTGGGCTTCATCGCGCGCCGCGCGGCGGAAAGCCATTCGCGCGTGAACGCGTCATAGGTCGCGAAGTCGGCGAATTTGTCCCAGTCGTCGTCGACGGCGTCGACGAGGCTCTGATCCGGCCGGGTCAGCTTGTTTGCGAGCTGAAGATTATAGGGCGGATCGGCGAAGACGAGATCGACGCTTTCCTGCTGCAATCCCCGCATCAGCGACACGCAGTCGCCTTGCAAAATCACGTTGCGGGGATCCGGCGCGGCGCGGCGCGGTCCGTCCTTGGAACCCCCGGTACGCAAAACCTTGATCCGGGTTGTCAGGCGGGCCGCCCCGACGCGCGCGCTACTCATTTACGCAACACCACATACGCTACCAACACGCATGAAGATGACGGAACGAAGTAAAGGGCGCGTATAGGGAACGTCGACGGAGCCGTCCCTTTTTCGGACGATTTTGTTAATGCAATAACAAGCTTAGCAATAAGGGAAAACTTAACGTCCGTCGCGCATGGGCGAAAAGCTCAAGCGATGCGCGGGACTTGGACCGTGATCGCGCAGCGCGTCGAGATGGCGCGGCGCGGCGTAACCGACATTCGTCTCGAAACCATATTGCGGAAAATGTGCGGCAAGACGGCGCATCATGGCGTCGCGCGAAACTTTTGCGACGATGGAGGCCGCCGCGATCGAGAGCGTCGACGCGTCGCCCTTGACGATGGCGCGGCAGGGGCAATCGAAAGACGGCGGATCGGAGCCGTCGACGAGCACATAGGACGGCGCGTGAGAGAGACCCGCGACCGCGCGCATCATGGCCGCGAGCGACGCACGGCGGATGTTCATGACGTCGATCTCGGCGGGGGTGACGAAGGCGACGCTGACCGCAATCGCCTGCGCCATGATCCGCTCGAAGGCCTCCTCGCGCTGCTTCTGCGTGAGCGCCTTGGAATCGTCGAGACCGACGGGCAGGCGTTTCGGATCGAGAATGACGGCCGCCGCCGCGACCGGACCGGCGAGCGGCCCGCGACCCACCTCGTCGACGCCCGCGACCGGCCAAACTCCCTGCCGTCGGAGGCGGCCTTCCAGGCGAAAATCGGGGCCGGCGCTCATGAGCGCGGGTCCGGCTGGCTGGCCTTGCCCGTCACGCCAAGTCTGTCGCCGCCTGCGGGGAGAGGCTTGGTGAGGGGCAAAGCCGCTTTGGCGAAGACGCTGCGCATCCGCGCAGAAAAGCCAATCCGTCAGCAATTGGCAATGGGCAACAGCCGCCTTTCAAAAAAGCTTCAGCTGCTGTGGCCCACGACGCGGCGGTTCGAACAGGTCGGTGCGCAATTTTGTCGACGTCGCGGAAAAGCCCAGCCGTTTGGCGGCGAGTTCGAAGCGGCGGCCGATCATCCAGGCATAGGGGCCCTCGCCCGTCATGCGCTTGCCGAAGGTCGCGTCATAGGCCTTGCCGCCGCGCGTCGAACGCACGAGCGATAGAGCGTGGCGCGCCTTGTCGGGGAAATGCTGGACGAGCCATTCGCTGAAAAGATCGCGAACTTCGAGCGGCAGGCGCAGCATGATGTAGCCGGCCTCGCGCGCGCCGGCCGAATGGGCGCGGGTGAGTATCGCCTCGATCTCGTCGTCATTGATCGCCGGAATGATCGGCGCGGTCATCACCGCGACGGGGACGCCGGCGGCGGCGAGCTTTTCCATGGCGTCGATCCGGCGCGCCGGCGTCGCGGCGCGCGGCTCCATGATCCGCGCGAGTTTGGGATCGAGCGTCGTAACGGAGAAAGCGACCTTGGCGAGACCCTGACCGGCCATCTCCGCGAGAAGATCGAGATCCCGCAGAATCAGCGCCGATTTGGTGACGATGGCCACCGGATGTTTGGCGCGCGCCAGCGCTTCGAGAACCGAGCGCATGACGCGATGGCGTTTTTCCAACGGCTGATAGGGATCGGTGTTCGTGCCGATCGCAATGACTTTGGGCGTGTAGTTCGACGCGGAAAGCTCGCGCTCCAGAAGCTGCGCGGCGCCCTCCTTGACGAAAAGCTCCGTCTCGAAATCGAGCCCCGGCGAGAAGCCCATATAGGCGTGGGTCGGCCGCGCGAAACAATAGACGCAGCCATGCTCGCAGCCCCGATAGGGATTGATCGAGCGGTCGAAGGAAATGTCGGGCGAGTCGTTCTTTGTAATGATCGAGCGCGGCTTTTCCGTGTGGACATTCGTCTTCAGCGCTTCGAGCGCTTCCAGCGATCCCCAGCCGTCGTCGATCTCCTCGCGGATTTCTTTCTCGAAACGGCCGCTGCGCTTGGTCAGCGTCCCGCGCCCGCGCCGTCTCTCGACGCCGACGACGACGCCCGTCGCGATTTCCGATTGAGGCGAAATTTCCGCGAGCCGGCCCATGACCATTTC
Source organism: uncultured Alphaproteobacteria bacterium (assembly GCA_963717565.1). Taxonomy (GTDB): domain Bacteria; phylum Pseudomonadota; class Alphaproteobacteria; order Rhizobiales; family Beijerinckiaceae; genus Methylocystis. The sequence continues at coordinate 272,745 of CAVQWJ010000010.1, read as the reverse complement.
CCGATCTGAAACTTTCGATGGGAGGCCGGACGCGCCGGCCTCCCATTCTCGCGACTTGTGGGGACTTTACGCCCCGCTCCGGCTCGACCTTCCGAAGCGGAACATAGCGCGAATAAAGAACAGATATAGAACAAACGCGTGGCGCGCAAGAGGGCAAAAGCGGGCGTAGCCGTCATTGCCTACGGAGGGACGCAATCCGGGAGCCGTAATGTGGCTCCGGATCGCTTCGTCGCTGCGCTCTTCGTGATGACGGCGTCGGATGGCCAAAAAAGAAAAGCCTCCCGCGCCGGGCCGGCGTGGGAGGCTGATGTTCAGGCAAAGGCCGCGCGGGCCGCCTGTCGCTTTAGGCCGGGGCCTTCTCGTCCTCGGAGGCGACGACCTGCAGGAAGGTCTCTGCGGCCTCGCGGCGTTCGAAGACATGCGGCTGCAGGCCGCGCTTGGCCATGGCTTCCTTCATCTTCATGCGGGCGAAGGCGGAAGTCGCATAGCGCGTCGTCGTCAGATAATAGTGCTGGCTCAGATATTCGATCATCTCGGCGTAATCGTCGTAAAGCGCTTCGCTTATATGCGGCGCCATCGTGATTGACGACCGAGTTGACGCGCTTGCCGACCTTCTCGCAGGCGGTGACGAGCGCCTTGCGCATCTCGTCGATGTCCTTCTTGGTGCGCGCGTGCCAGCCCTCGAGATTGAGGAAAAGGATATTGCGCGCCGGGTCGTAGCTGATGCGCTGATCGAGATTGAGATTGAGGAGATCGTTCATCAGGCCCATGGGCTCGTCGATGAAGATGCGCTTGTCCATCAGACACCGGCTCATTGATGATCGGCTTGAAGTCCATGAAGGGCAGGATGTGCTTGTCGATGTCGACGCCCGGCGCGACCTCGATCAGCTCCAGACCGTTCTCCTTGAGCTGGAAGACGCAGCGCTCGGTCACGTAATAGACCGGCTGCTTGCGCTTCTGCGCGATATTTACCGCGAGAAGGTCGTCTGCTCGACGGAGTTGAGGAACTTCTTGTTCCGGCCCTCCTGAACGATATTGACCTTGCCGTCGGCGATCTCCACGCGCAGGCCGCCATTGGTGAAGGTGCCGGCGAAGACGACGAGGCGGGCGTTCTGGCTGATGTTGATGAAGCCGCCGCAGCCGTTGAGACGGCCGCCGAATTTCGACGTGTTGACATTGCCCTGCAGGTCGCATTCGGCCATGCCGAGGCAGGTCATGTCGAGACCGCCGCCGTCATAGAAGTCGAACTGCTGGTTCTGCTGGATGATGCTGTCGGCGTTGGTCGCGGCGCCGAAGCTCGACCCCGAGGCGAGCACGCCGCCGATGGCGCCGGCTTCCGTCGTCAGCGTGATGTAGGGCGTCAGCTTCTCTTCATTGGCGACGGCGGCGATGCCTTCCGGCGCGCCGACGCCGAGATTGACGACGCCGTTCGGCGGCAGTTCGAAGGAGGCGCGGCGCGCGATGACCTTGCGCTCGTCGAGCGTCATTTTGGCGAATTTCTCGACCGGCACGCGGACTTCGCCGGCGAGCGCGGCGTTGTACATCACGCCGTAATTCATGCGGTGCATTTCCGGCTGATCGGCGACGACGACGGCCGAGACCAGAATGCCCGGCACATGCACGTCCTTCGGCTTGATCGAGCCCTGCTCGACGATGCGCTCCACCTGGGCGATGACGAGGCCGCCATTATTGTGGGCGGCCATGGCCTGGGCGAGATTGTCGAGAACCAGCGCCTCCTTCTCCATCGAGATATTGCCCGACGGATCGGCGCGAGGTGCCGCGGATGAAGGCGACGTCGATCTTGGTGGCGATGTAGAACAGCCACTCCTCGCCCTGGATGTTGTGATATTTGACGATGTCCTCGGTCGTGACCTCGTTCACCTTGCCGCCGCCGAAGCGCGGATCGACATAGGTATAGAGACCGACCTTGGAGAAGAGGCCCGGCTGGCCCGAGGCGCAGGTGCGGTAGAGCTGCGAGATGACGCCCTGCGGCAGATTGTAGCCGAGGATCTTGTTCTCCTGCGCGGCCTGGGCGACCTTCGGCATGCGGCCGAAATTGGCGGCGATGACGCGCTTCAGCAGCCCCTCGTGATGGAGGCGGCCGGTGCCCAGCCCCTTGGAGTCGCCGGCGCCGGCGGTCATGATGAGGGTGAGGTCGCGCGGATGCTGCGTCTCGACGAAGCGCTTTTCCAGCGCGGCGTGAAGCGCCTCCGGAATGCAGCTCTGCACGAAGCCCGTCGTCGTGACCACATCGTTGTCGCGGATGAGCGCGATCGCCTCGTCGGCGCTGATCACTTTGTTGTTCGCCATGCCTTTTAGGTTTCCCCTCGAGTCCGCTTCTGTATGAGCGGGCGCCGGGGCGCGCCGCTTTGGCGGGCTTTTCGCTGAAATGATGGGCGCAAGGGTAGAGACCGCGCCTGCAAATCGCAATAGCGACGATGCCGCAGGATTGCTAGAGGCCATTTCGACGCGACCGGCTCCGCCCCTTCTCGCGCCGAACCGGGTTCACCCGCGTCTCAATCGCCTCGGTAGACGCAGCCCTCGAAGCAGCTGTCGCGGAAGACGCCGACCTCGGAGAGGTCGGGAAGATCGGGCAGAAGCTCCCGCCAGATATAGAGACAGAGATTTTCGAGCGTCGGCTTTCCGAGCCCTTCCAGATCGTTGAGGAAGGAATGGTCGAGCTTCTCGCGCAGCTCGGCGAGCCGGCGGCCGAGCTTGCCGAGGTCGATCACCCACTGCTCCTCCGGCTGGCGCTCGCCGCTCAGCGTCACGCGCACGCGGAAGGAATGCCCGTGAAGGTTGCGGTATTTGCCGCCATTCTCCGCCTCCGGGTCGTAAAGGGCGTGCGCCGCCTCAAAGTAGAATTCGCGGTAGACCTCGAAACTCGCCACTTCCCTGTTCCTTTGCCCGCCCGCTTTCGGTCGGTGGGGTCACTTCACCCCGATCATCTTGTGGGTCTGCAGCGACAGGCGCCAGCGCGGATGGGCGAGGCAGTAGTCGACCGCGGCGCTGGTATTGCGCAGAATTTCCGGCCCGTCCATGGGCTGGAGCAGGAAATGCCGGAAGTCGAGCCCCTCATACAGGGCCGGCTCGGCCCCCTCCTGCGGATAGACGAGCTTCAATTCGTCGCCGCGCCTTTGCTTCAGCTCGGTCCCGGCCTTCGGCGAAACGCAGATCCAGTCGATCGCCGGGCGTCGCCTCCAGCGTCCCATTGGTCTCGACGGCGATCTCGAAGCCCTCTTTGTGCAGAGCGTCGACGAGGGCTGCGTCGATCTGAAGCATGGGCTCGCCGCCGGTCAGCACGGCGAAACGCCCCTCCCGCCCCTCGCCCCAGAGCGCGGCGAGATGCGCCGCGAGCGCCGCCGCGTCAGCGAAACGGCCGCCGCCCTCGGCGTCCACGCCGACGAAATCCGTATCGCAGAAGCTGCACTGCGCCGCGGCGCGGTCGGCCTCCCGGCCGCTCCACAGATTGCAGCCGGCGAAACGGCAGAACACGGCCGCGCGGCCCGCATGACGGCCCTCGCCCTGCAGCGTCTTGAAGGCTTCCTTGACTGAATAGGCCATGGGTCCCCGGTCGGGTCTGGCGCGATTGCGGCCGCCCTTCGCATCAACCCGCTTCCCGCAGGCGGTTTCGCGTCAGCCGCCTGCTAAAGCCTTTACCCGTTCCGTTCAACAAGGAAAGGCGCGTCACCCCTTTTTGGGAAGCTCCTCGTCCTTGCCGTCGGGCTCGCGCCCGGGCTGCGGCCGAGGGTCGAGGCTTCGGATATAGGTCGTGATGTCGTCGATTTCCTTCCTCGACAGGTGCATGTCCGGCATGGGCGGATGCGGGTCGACGAGGAAATTGGCGATCTGCTTCTTGTCCGTGCGGCGCTGGGCGATGTCGAAGAAGGACGGCGCGTCGGCGTTGGCGGAGGTCTGGTCCTTCGTCACGACATGACAGCTCGCGCACCAGCGCTTGGCGATGACCGCCCCCTGCCTGGCGTCTCCCGCAAGCGCGGGGACGGCAAGCGCAATGGCGCCGGCGAGGCTGACGAGAAACGTGGCGCGAGCGGAAGAAGACATTTGACGGGCGTCCTTTCTGGCCGGCGCTCCGAAGCGATTCGGCGGGTGCGGCTGTGCGGGGATGAAAGCACAACTCGATGGGCGCGGGAAACGGTCCGGCCCGGCTCTGCGACGAAGTAACCTTTCGGCAAGAAATCGCCGCAGGAGAGCCCGCTCTTCGCACCCGCAAAAAGACCGGTTAGTGTAATTTTGCAACAGTCATTGTGCTCTGGCTGCAACAGTCGAAAACATAACATTCGGCGCCTGCCCGGCGGGCGCAAGAGCCCCTTTTCAGCCATAAAAGCTGAGATAAGGTCGGTCCTGTCACTGCTCATCCAAAGATGCGGGAAGACACCCCGGCGGCTCGCAGCCTCTCGGGACGGGTTTCTTTTGTGTTCGTACACACGGGCGGATGCAAGCCGTCGCCCATATATAGCGTCAGGACGGGTCTTCATTGGCGCGTCGCGGTCTGAGGGAAGTCGGGTCAAAGATGTTTGGATGTGCGAATAGGGACATCGCCGCCGCCGCATCGCGTAAGCTGAAGCGCGCGGGCCTGCCGGCCAGTCTTTTTGCGGCGAGCTTCGCCATGCTGGTGACGGCCTTCGTCGACCCGGCTCCGGCGCTCGACGCGCCGCCGGCGCGCGCGCCGGAGACGACCCCGCTTCCGATGTTCAAGAATCCCCGCGCCGCGCTGCGGGCCGGTCTCGAGAGCTATCACGCCGGCAACGCCGCGACCTCCGTCACCGCGCTGCGTTACGCCGCCGAGGGCGGCGAGCCGCTGGCCCAGTGGAAGCTCGGACGCATGTATGCGGACGGCGACGGAGTCGACGCGTGACGACGCCAAGGCTTTCGACTACTTCTCGCGTCTCGTCGATCATTTCGCCGAGGAGGAGCCCGATCCGCGCGAGCGCTCGCTCGCGGCCAACGCCTTCGTCGCTGTCGGCGTCTACCTTCGCGACGGCCTGTCGTCGGCGAAGATCGAGCCCGACGTCGACCGCGCCTTCGAGCTGTTCCGCTATGCGGCGACCTATTTCCGCAACGCGGACGCGCAGTATCATCTCGGACGCATGTATCTCGACGGCGTCGGTGTGAAGAAGGATCTGCGCCAGAGCGTCAACTGGCTGGAGCTTTCCGCGCGCAAGGGCCACCCGGCGGCGCAGGCGGTTCTGGGCGAATTGATGTTCAGCGGCGAGGCGGGCGGCGCGGCGCAGAAGCCGCGCGGTCTGATGTATCTGACGCTGGCGCGGGACGCGGTCGCGGGCGGCGGCGCCAATGAGCAGTGGATCATCGAGGCCCACGCCAAGGCGCTCGCCGTGGCGAAGAACGAGGACCGCAAGGCGGCCGTCGCGCTGCTCGAGGACTATCTGCGCTCGCGCAACTGAGGGTCTCCCGGAAGACCTGATATCCGGCATGCACGGCGACGCGGCTTCCCGCGTCGCGCATTGCGCGCCGTCGAAAACTGGCCCCAAGCCTGCTATAGCCTTTGGTCGAGCCCCGGCGCGGGGCGTCCGATTTCCAAGGGTTCATCATGCAGATCGACGCACAGACGAAGGAAACGCCCGTCACGGCTCAGCTTCGCCGCCGAGCCGGAGGGGCGAACCGATCTGCCGCTTAATGAGGACATTCGCCTCCTTGGGCGCCTGCTCGGCGAGGCGGTGCGCGAACATGAGGGCAATGAGGCCTTCGAGCGGATCGAGACGATCCGCCGTCTCTCCGTCGCGGCGAGCCACAACAAGGACCAGGACGCCGCCGCCAAGCTCGACGCGCTGTTGCGCTCGCTGAGCGCGAAGGAGGCGACCAGCGTCATCCGCGCCTTCAGCTATTTCTCGCATCTCGCCAACATCGCCGAGGACCTGCATCCGCTCAAGGAGCGCGCCCGCACGCTCGCCGAGGGCGGAACGCTCAACGAGCCGAGCCTCACCCGCTCCTTCGCCCATCTGCGCAAGGCTGCCGTCGGGCCGGGCAAGATCGCGGCGGCGCTGTCGCGCGGCTGGATTTCCCCCGTGCTCACCGCCCATCCGACGGAAGTGCGCCGCAAGAGCCTGCTCGACGCCGAGCGCAGCATCTTCACGCTGCTCGCGGCCCGCGAGCACACGCGCGGCAAGGCCGAGCGCGCACAGAATGAGATGCAGTTGCGCGCCCGCGTGCAGCAATTGTGGCAGACGGAGCTCCTGCGCGAATCGCGCCTCACCGTGCGCGACGAGATCGAAAACTCCCTGAGCTATTACCGCTCGACCTTCCTGCGCGAGATTCCGAAGCTTTACGCCGAGATCGAGGCGAAGCTCGACGGGCTGCGCGTGCCGCCCTTCCTGCGCATGGGCGCCTGGGTCGGCGGCGACCGCGACGGCAATCCCAATGTCACGGCCGAGTCGCTCGCCACCGCCATGCGCATGCAATGCGAGACGGCGCTGCGCTTCTATCTGGTCGAGGTGCATGAGCTCGGCGCCGAACTCTCGATCTCGCGACGCTATGGCGGGGCGACACGGGCGCTGGAAGAACTCGCCGCGCGCTCCGGCGACGACAATGCGCATCGCGACAACGAGCCTTATCGCCGTGCGCTCATCGGCGTCTATTCGCGCCTCGCCGGCACGCTGGAAAAGCTCACCGGCGGTCAGGCCATGCGCCACGCCATCGCGCCGGGCGAGCCCTACGCCAATTCATGGGCCTTTCTCGCCGATCTCGTCACCATCGACGAATCGCTGCGCATCCACCACAGCGAGGTCATCGCCGCGCACCGGCTGGAGCCGCTCATTCGCGCGGTTGAGGTCTTCGGCTTCCATCTCGCCACGCTCGATCTGCGCCAGAGCTCCGACCGTCACGAGGAGACGATCTCGGAACTGCTCGCGGCCGCGCGCATCACCGAGGATTACGCCGCGCTCTCCGAGATGGAGAAGCAGCAGCTGCTCATGCGGCTTCTTTCCGATCCACGCCCGGTGCGCCTGCCGGATCGCGCCTACAGCGATCGCGCCATGAGCGAGCTGGCGATCTTCGAGCGCGCCATCGAAATGCGCCGCCTCTATGGCGACGAGGCCATCCGCCATTACATCGTCAGCCATACGGAGACGGTGAGCGACCTTCTCGAAGTGCTTCTGCTGCAGAAGGAATGCGGCCTGATGCGCGGCACGCTCGATCCGCGCGACGCGGAAGCCGTCGCGGCCGATCTCATCATCGTGCCGCTCTTCGAAACGATCGGAGACTTGCGCAACGCCGCGCCGATCATGCGCGCCTTCTATGCGCTTCCCGGCGTCCAGCGGCTCGTCGTCAATTCCGGCGCGCAGCAGGACATCATGCTGGGCTATTCGGATTCGAACAAGGACGGCGGCATTCTGACGAGCATCTGGGAGCTTTACCGCGCCTCGACCGCGCTCGCGGAATTCTTCGCGTCGATGCCCAATGTCACCATGCGGCTGTTCCACGGCCGCGGCGGCACGGTCGGTCGCGGCGGCGGGCCGAGCTACGACGCCATTCTCGCGCAGCCGCCCGGCACGGTGAACGGCCAGATCCGCTTGACCGAACAGGGCGAGGTGATCGCGGCGAAATACGCCAATCCGCAGATCGGCCATGTCAATCTGGAGCTTCTCGTCGCGGCGACGCTCGAAGCGACGCTGCTCTCGCAGCACAAGGCGCCGCCGCCGGAATTTCTGGAGATTGCGGAGGGGCTGAGCCGCGCCGGCATGGACGCCTATCGCGGGCTCGTCTACGAAACCGACGGCTTCGTGGATTATTTCTTCGCGTCGACGCCGATCACCGAAATTGCGTCATTGAACATCGGCTCGCGTCCCGCCTCGCGCAAACCCTCGCGCAAGATCGAGGATCTGCGCGCGATCCCGTGGAGCTTCTCCTGGGCGCAGGCGCGCGTCGCCCTGCCCGGCTGGTATGGCTTCGGCTCGGCGATCGCGGGCTTTCTGGAGAAGGACGGCAAGGCGCGGCTCGAAACCCTTCGTCAGATGGCGAAGGAATGGCCCTTCTTCCGCTCTCTCCTCTCGAACATCGACATGATCCTGTCGAAGACCGATCTGGAAATCGCGCGCCGCTACGCCGAACTCGTCGAGGACCGCGCGCTCGCCGAGCGCATCTTCGGCATGATCGAGGCGGAGCACACGCGCTCCGTCGACGCGCTGGAGAAGATTTTGGGAACGAAGGAGCGGCTCGCCGACAATCCGACGCTGGCGCGCTCGATCCGGCACCGCTTCCCCTATATCGCGCCGCTCAACTATATTCAGGCCGAGCTGATCCGCCGCCACCGCGCCGGCATGACCGACGCGGAAATCCGCGAGGGGATTCTCATGTCGATCAACGGCGTGTCGGCGGGCCTGCGCAATACGGGGTGATGAGGAGCCGCTTCACCCCTCATCCTGAGGAACCCCCTTCACGCCCTCATCCTGAGAAGGCCGCTTCACCCCCTCATCCTGAGGAGGCCCGAAGGGCCGTCTCGAAGGATGGGCCGCTCTGCAAATGCTGCATGACTTCCTCGTCCTTCGAGACGCACGCTGCGCGCGCTCCTCAGGATGAGGAAGTCATCGGCGACCCTGCCTATTTGCCCCAGTTCTCGACGCTCGCGTCGCGCTTGGCGTGCTGAAGGTCGTCCGCGAACTGGGAATATTGCTGATTCATCTTTTCGGCGGTCATGGCGACCCCGCCGTCCGACATGATGGCGATCTTCATCTGCTCCGTCGCCATGTGCTCCAGCTCGTTGATCCACTGATTCACATTCGTCAGCAGCTTGTCCTTGCGGGCCTTCTGCGCCTCGCCGGGAGTCGTGTCGGAGGCGATGGCGATCTCGGCCTTGGTGTCCTCGATCTGCTTGTCGATGTCCTTGAGCTTCGTCTCCAGCCCGGCGACCTGATCCTGCGCGCCGCCCTTGGCCTTCTCCAGCGCGTCTTCGGTCTCTTTCCTGGCCTTTTCCAGCCTGTCGAGGCCATTCTTGAGCCAGCTCGCCTGAATGTTCAGGAGCGCGTCGCGTGGAACCCCGTTGAGGTTGAAACCATTGGGAATGGGGAAATAGGGGCCGAGCTTGGCGGCCTGCGACGGGACGGCAAGGCCGAGCGCGCCGACGATCAGCGCGGCGGAAAGAGCAAGGCGCAGGCCCGCCGTCCTGGTGGAAAATCGCATTTAATTTCACTCCCCTGTGAGCGCGCCTGTTTGTTCTTGATGGCGCGCGTTCTCTCCCGAAGGTGGGCTATCCCCGCCCGTCTTGCAAGGGCGCAGCCGGCCAGTGAGCCGCCATTCCCCGCCGCCGAACGCTCTCGCCGCGCTTGACGCGGAGGCGCCTTTTGCGCGACTCTCCGCCTCACCGGGGGAGCCCCTCCCGGCGGCGCGGCGCGCCGCCACGGGGCTGAGAGGCTGCGGGGGCGTCGGTGAGGCGCCGGGACGTCGCGACCCTTTGAACCTGATCCAGTTCGATGCTGGCGGAGGGATGGTGTTTCGCTTTTCAGCCTTCAGGGACGGGCCATGCGCGCGCGGGTGATCGGCGCCGGCGTCGCCGGACTCTGCGCCGCCTATGCGCTTGCGCGCGCCGGCGTCGAGGTCGAGCTCGTCGAGCGTCAGCCCTCGGCCGGACAGGGCTGCTCGCGCTTTGCGGGCGGCATGATCGCGCCCTGGTGCGAACTCGAAAGCGCCGAGCCGATCGTCGCCGAACTCGGCCGGGAGGCGCTCGCCTTCTGGACGCAGGACGTTCCGGTCGCGACGGTCGCCGGCAGTCTTGTCGTCGCCGCGCCGCGCGAGCGCGCCGAACTGACTGATTTCGCCCGCCGCACGGATCACTTCGAGCGTCTCGACGCGGCGGGCGTCGCGGCGCTGGAAAGCGACCTCGCCGGGCGCTTCGACGAGGCCCTCTTCTTCCCGCAGGAAGCGCATCTCGACCCGCGCGCGGCGATGCTGGCGCTGTCGCAACGCCTTGCGGGCATGGAAAATGTTGCGCAGCATTTTTGCGAAGAGCCCGAGGCGCTGGCGACGCGGCCGGACTGGACGATCGACTGCCGGGGCTTCGCCGCCCGCGACGCGCTGCCGAGGCTTCGCGGCGTCAAGGGCGAGATGATCATTCTGCGCAGCGCCGACGTCGCGCTGTCGCGGCCGGTGCGCATGCTGCACCCGCGCCGCCCGGCCTATATCGTGCCGCGGGGCGAGGGGCTGTTCATGGTGGGCGCGACCATGATCGAAAACGAGGAACGCGCGCGGGTGACGGCGCGCTCCGTGGTGGAGCTCGTGAACTCCGCCTTCGCCATCCACCCGGCCTTCGCCGAGGCGGAGATCGTCGAGATGGGTTCGGACGTGCGGCCGGCCTTCCCCGACAATCTCCCGCGCCTTACGCGGCGCGGCCGGACGATCTATATCAACGGGCTCTACCGGCACGGCTTTCTGCTCGCCCCGGCGCTCGCGCGCCGCGTGGCGGAAATCGTCCTGCACGGCGCACATTTTCCGGAGGTCTCGGATGCGGATTCAGGTGAACGGGCGCCCGCGTGAGGTCTCGGCGACCACGCTGGAGGCGCTGCTGCGTGAACTGGGCTATGAGGATCAGAAGGTCGGCACGGCGCGTCAACCACGAATTCGTGCGCGACCGGGATCGCCAGCTCAAGCCCTTGCAGGAGGGCGACGCCGTGGAGATCGTGACGCCCCGGCAAGGGGGATAAGTAAAGCCGTATGACGCCCGATCCTCTGACGTTCTATGACGCGCGGCTGCGTTCGCGGCTGCTGCTCGGCACGGCGCGCTTTCCGTCGCCCACCATTCTCGCCGAGGCGATACGCGCCTCCGCCTGCGAGATCGTCACCGTTTCGCTGCGCCGCGAGGCGGGCGGGTCGCGGGCGGGCGAGAGCTTCTGGAGCCTCATCCGCGAGACGGGCGTGCGCGTGCTGCCCAATACCGCGGGCTGCCGCACGGCGAAGGAGGCGATCGCCACCGCGCAAATGGCGCGCGAGGTCTTCGAGACAGACTGGATCAAGCTCGAAGTCATCGGCGAGGAGGACACGCTGCAGCCGGACGTCTTCGGCCTCGTGGAGGCCGCGAAAACGCTCGCCGCCGACGGCTTCAAGGTCTTTCCCTATACGACCGACGATCTCGTCGTCGCCGAGAAGCTGCTCGACGCCGGCTGCTTGCTGCTGATGCCCTGGGCGGCGCCGATCGGCTCGGGGCGCGGTCTCAACAACCCCTTTGCGCTTCGGGCGCTGCGCGCGCATTTCCCCGGAGTGCCGCTCGTCGTCGACGCGGGGCTCGGCGCGCCCTCGCATGCGGCGGCGGTGATGGAAATGGGCTATGACGCCGTGCTGCTCAATACGGCGGTCTCGCGCGCCGGCGATCCCGTCTTGATGGCCCGCGCCTTCGGCCAGGCGGTCGAGGCCGGACGGCTGGCCTTTAACGCCAGGCCCATGACGCCCCGCGACATGGCCGAGCCCTCGACGCCGGTGATCGGCCGGCCCTTCGACGGCGCCGCGTGATCGGGCTTTCCTGTTGAATCCGGTCAGGCTTTTCGCCCGTTCTATTCCTTTGCGACCGCAGCGGCGCTATGCCTGTCAGTCGACGAACCCCAGCCGGAGCGCCCTTTGACCGCGCGGAGCCTCGATCCCTTCTATCTCATCGTCGACAGCTCGGCGTGGTTGCCGCGTCTCCTGCCGCTTGGCGTCAGGCTCGTGCAATTGCGCGTCAAGGATCGCCCCGAAGCGGAGCTGCGCGCGGAGATCGCCCGGGCCCGCGACCTGTGCCGGGGGACAGGCGCGCAGCTTGTCGTCAATGATTACTGGAAGCTCGCGATCGACGAAGGCTGCGACTTCGTCCATCTCGGTCAGGAAGATCTCGCCGGGGCCGATGTGCCGGCCCTGCGCCGTCACGGCGTCAGCATCGGCGTCTCGACTCACGACGGCGCGGAGCTCGACCGCGCCTTGTCCGTTGCGCCGGATTACATCGCGCTCGGCCCCGTATGGCCGACGCTGCTCAAGCAAATGACATTCGCGCCGCAGGGGCTCGATAAACTCAGCATCTGGAAGAAGCGCATCGGCGACATTCCGCTTGTCGCCATCGGCGGGCTGACGCCGACGCGCGCCTGTCTCGCGCTCGCGGCCGGCGCCGACAGCGCCTGCGTCGTCACCGACATTCTGCGCGCGCCCGACCCGCAGACGCGCACGATCGAATGGATTGCCACAACGGCGCCCTGGCGCGAGGCGCCGGAGCTGACGCGCAGCTTCATCCCCGATTACGCCGGGGCGCGCGTGCTGCCGTCTCCCAATCACGGCCCCCGCGCGCGTCCGGTTTCGGCGTTGGTGCTGCATTATACCGGCATGCCGACGGCGGAGGGCGCGCTTGAAATGCTCTGTTCGCCCATTCGCGAAGTCTCGGCGCATTATGTCGTCGAGGAAGACGGGCGCGTGCTGCAGCTCGTGCCCGAGGAGCGGCGGGCCTGGCATGCGGGACAAAGTTACTGGGCCGGCGAGATGGACATGAATTCGGCCTCCATCGGGATCGAAATCGTTCATCCGGGCCATATTGATCCGCGCCCCTATCCGCAGGCGCAGATCGACGCGGTGATTGCGCTTTCACGCGACATCTGCGCGCGACGCGGCATCGCGCCCGAGCGCGTGCTCGCCCATTCCGACATCGCGCCGCGCCGCAAGACCGATCCCGGCGAGTTCTTCCCCTGGGAAACGCTCGCGGCGGCGGGAGTGGGCCAGTGCGTCAGCACCGGCCCGGCCGGCGGCGAGGCGCTGGAACGCGAGATGAGGGGCGAAACCGTCTCGCAGCTGCAACGGCAGTTGAGCGCCTTCGGTTACAAGATCATCGAGACGGGAATCTATGACGAAGACACGGCGACTGCCGTCGCGGCCTTTCAGCGTCATTACCGGACCGAGCGCGTCGATGGGCGCGCCGACGCCTCGACGCGCGACGCGCTCCTCCGGCTTCTCGAAACACGCGGAGTTTGCCAATGAACTCGCGACCAGCCGTGGTCGTCACCGGCGCCTCGACGGGGATCGGCGAGGCTTGCGCGCAGCTCCTTGCTGAAAAAGGCTTCATGGTTTTCGGTTCGGTCCGCAAGACCGCCGATGCGGAACGGCTGAAGGCGCGTTTTGGAGATAATTTCGCCCCGCTCTTCTTCGATGTGACCGACGCCGAGGCTGTCTTGCGGGCGGCGAAGGAGGTCGAGAACTGGCTTTCGGGCCGCACGCTCGCGGGGCTCGTCAACAATGCCGGGATCGCCGTGCCCGGGCCGTTGCTGCATGTGCCGATCGCCGATCTGCGTCGCCAGCTCGAGGTCAATCTGATCGGCCAGATGCAGGTGACGCAGGCCTTCGCGCCCCTGCTCGGCGCCCGCGATCCGCAGGGCGGACCGCCGGGCCGCATCGTCAATATGAGTTCGGTCGCGGGCAGGATCGCGCGGCCCTTCTTCGGACCGTACAACGCCTCGAAATTCGGACTCGAAGGCCTCTCCGACGCGCTGCGCCGGGAGCTCACGGCCTATGGAATCAAGGTTGTCGTCATACAGCCCGGCATGATTTCGACGCCGATCTGGGACAAGGCCGAGGATGGCGCCTTCGCCGCCTTCGACGGGACGATCTACGGCCCCGCCGCGCGCCGGGTGCAGAAATGGGCGGTGACGCAGGGCCGCGCCGCCGTCGGGCCGGAACATGTGGCGCAGGCGGCGCTTCGCGCGTTGACCGCCCCGCGCCCGCCGCTGCGCATGCTTGTGCTCGGCAACCGCGCCTTCAGCCATTACGCCCAGCGCCTGATGCCGGCGCGTCTCACGGACTGGCTGGTCGCGCGATATCTCGGTTTCGACAAGATACGCGAGCGGCTGTCGTCCTCCTCCTGATTGCGCAAGGCGCAATCGACAGGCGGCGGGCGAGTGATACACTCGCCGCCGCCTGGAGGGCGGGAGGAAAAAATGGCCAATGAAACGCAAACGCCCCATGGCGTCGTCTGCTGGAGCGAGCTCGCCGTCCATGACATCTCCCGCGCCCAGCAGTTCTATACGCAAACGCTCGGCTGGCGCTTCGAGGCCATGCCCATGCCCGACATGACCTATTGGATCATCATGTCGGGCGCCGCGCGCGTCGGCGGCATGTTCGAGATGAAGGGCGCCAACTTCGAGGGCGTGCCCGATCACTGGCTGACTTACATCGCGGTCGACGACGTCGATGCGCGTTTGCAGAAGGCCGTGGCGGCGGGCGCGCGCATCTGCAGGGAGGCTTTCGACATAGAGGGCGTCGGCCGAATGGCGGTGCTCGCGGAGCCCGGCGGCGCCGTCGTCGCCTGGATGACGCCGCGCCCCGCCTGAGCGTTACAGCCGCGTCGTCTCGTCGATCTCGCCAGGTTCGAATTCGCGCAGGAATTTGCAGACGACGCCGTTTTTGACCAGACGCAGAACTCTGGCCCGTGTTGTTCCCACGACGATTTCCGTACCCACGGCAATGGGCTGGTCCGTCTCGATCTCGGCGCCGCCGAGCGAGATGTTGACGATGCGCGCGATGCATTCCCTGCCGCGCGGCAGACTCAGGATGGTCATGTCGTGGAGGGGCACGAAACGGTCGCGACCTCGGCGCTCCTCGGTTTTCATGGAAGCCAGATCATTGCGCCACGCGAGTTGCACGGCGAGCTTGTCGCTTCTTTGCGGCGTCAGCTCGAGACGCATTTCAAAGCCCAATTCCGTCGTTCGCAGAATAGGCCCGGTGAAACGCCCGAGCTCCTTCAGATAAAGCACCACCTTTGTCCCCGGCGGCGCTGCGACCGGGGCGAACAGGGCCGCGTCCGACGGCGAGATTTCATAGGTCGTGCAAGCGTATTCCTCGGTAGACCCGACAATCATGTAGCGGCCTTCCAAAGCAAGCCGCAGGCGCTTGCTGTCGACATTGAAATCCATGGCGCTCATCGACAATCCGTTACTGAAGACGACATTCTCCGCAATGCGGACGTTTAGAAACTTAGTGGCCAAAGCTTGGCTGAAGGTGACGAATTCGCGCATTTTCGGGCAGGATGAAGGAAGCGCACCGGATTTTCAGACATTTGGCGACTTTTGGCCGGCGCTCGGCGCAAACCGGCGCTTTGCGAAAGCCCCGCACTACGCGATGATGTCGACAGGAGGCGGTCGCCAGCCATGTTCGAGAAAATTTCGCAGCCGCTGCAAAGGCTTTTCGGCTTCACGCTCGGATGGGCGTTTCTACTTTTCTCGATTCTGGCGATTCCGCTGAGCGTCGTGACGCTGATGCGGTGGTTTCAACTGCCCTGGTGGGGAGCGCTGATCGCCGCTTTCGTCGTGACCCTCATCCCCTACGCCGGGCGCTTTGCCTATCTCGGGCTCGCGCTCATCGGCGCCTATTATGTCGCCGAGGCGGGGTTCAGCTTTTCGGAAGCGGCCGGCCGCTTTCTCGATTAATTCGGCGCGCAGGCTTTCGCGAAAAGGTCGGCGTAGAAGGAGGGAACTTTGGACCAGGCGGTTTTGCCCGGATAGTCGCTTCTGACGGAGCCTGTCGCCATATGTCCCGCAAACCAGCTGCCGCCCTCCGAACGATAGGACGCTTTCGCGCAGTCGAAAACGGCCGTCTCGATTTCCGACAGGCCCTTCTGGGAAAGTTTGAAAGGCTCGGCCTGCGGCGAGTTCGGATTGTAATCGGTCAGCGCGCGAAGGAGGACGGCGCCGTCGGCGAGCGCGCGACGCGAGGCGGGATCGAAATAGATCGTCGAAAAATCGTCCTGCCCTGCAAGGCGCCATTCCGCGGCGGCCGGCGTGGCGACAAACAGCAGGGCCACAATCAAAGAAACGGTCCTGACGCGCATGCTGCGATCTCCCGTGATCATCCTAGTTTGTCACGCAGCGCCGGCAAGTCCAAGCCTCCTGAAGAGGGGCGCCGGCAATGAGAGCTTCACTGCGCGAGCTCATCGTGGCGGTCTTCAATGGCGCGCCGTCGCCTCAGGCGGCGCAAACCTATAGCGCGCAGCTCACCGCGCTCATCTCGATCTACATCTGCCTCGTCGCCGTCTTTCTGATCGGCCTCTACATCCGCAGGGCGAAGAGAACGGAAGGGCTTTTGGTGGAGCAGCGGCTGTTCAAGATCTGGATGGCCTGGTCGCTTATTTTCGCCATCCTGATGATCATCGCGAGCCTCGTCTTCTTCTATTTCTCGATCGACTGACGTCTCGCGTCGACACTCGCGCGCAACTCGCGATCGAGCCGCGTTGGGCGGCGCGGATCCGAGCATCAATCTTCGCCCGCATTTTTTCTGCGCTTGCCGCGCGCGCTCCCTCAAATACCCGTGGATCCTCACGCGCCGCCTCGCTCGAACCCGCGCCCTCCTTTGTCCATTGGCGCGAGCGCACGCCAATCTATGGTTGAGACCGAAAAGATACACAACCATAACGGGTTAATGGAATTTTTAGGCTAAAGCGTAACTATAAACATGCAAATCTGATCTGGCGCCAACACAGGAGAAGCGTATGAGGCGCGTAACAACAATCGCCATGATAGCCGGGCTGGCAATCAGCGGATCGAAAGCCGACGCGGCGACGACGACCGCCAATCTGAGCGTGTCGATGACGATCTCGGCCCAATGCATCACAAGCGCGGCGACGATGACGTTCCCTGCGACGGGCGTTATTTCTACGGCGGTCGACACGTCAGCGACAATATCCGTTCAGTGCACCACTGGCACACCGTACACTGTGGGGTTTGACCAGGGCACGGGATCTGGCGCGACGGTCGCAACGCGCAAGATGACCAACGGCGCCGCGACCATCAACTATTCGCTCTTCCAGGACTCCGGTCGTGCAACCGTATGGGGCAACACGGTGGGCACCAATACGGTGGCCGGCACGGGCAACGGCAATGCGCAGACCCTGACGGTCTATGGACGCGTGCCCGTGCAGGCGTCGCCGGCCGTCGGGACCTACGCCGACACCGTGCAGCTGGTGGTCACTTACTGAGTTACGGACGCCGGTGGGCTTTCGCAGTGAACTCGACCACCGCGAACGGCGCTTCATGCAGGAGAGGCCTATCAGGCGCGTAGGGACGCTTGCCATGACCGCCGCTCTGGCGGTCAGCGGGCAAGGTGTGATGGCCGCGACGAGCGCGACACTGAGCACGCAGATCGCCATCACATCGAGATGCGTCGTCTCCATTCCCGCGACGCCAGATTGAATACTGACGGATGTTGAAAAGGCCGGTCGAAAAGCTTGCTTTTCCGATGGCTCCGCTCACCCACGCCAATGCCCGGATCTTCAACAGGCAAAGAGATGACACGATCCAGCCGCGCCTTCTATCTGAGCCTCATCATCGGCCTTGCCGCCGTGAAGACCTGCGAAGCCACCTCCCTGCAGGTGTCGCCGGTGACAATCGACATCCCGCCATCGGGGGCCTCCGCCGTCGTCACGCTGCGCAACAGCGGCGCCAAGCCCCTGTCTGCGCAGATACGCGTTTTCAAATGGACGCAGGCCGATGGCGAGGATGTTCTGGAGCCGACCGAAAGCGTCGTCGCCAGTCCGCCCTCCATCGATCTGACCGGCGATCAGACTTATTCGGTGCGCATCGTGCGCACGGACGAAACGCCGGTGACGCAATCCGAATATTATCGCCTCCTCGTCGACGAACTGCCCGACTCCGCGACGCCGCGCCCCGGCACGGTCAACATGGTGATGCGCTATTCCATTCCGGTCTTTTTCGAGCAGGCCGACGGCGAGCCTCCGAAACTTTCCTGGAGCTACAAGAAAAGTAAGGGCAGCGTCGCGCTCACTCTGCGCAACGACGGCGATCAGCATATCAAAATATCGAATCTCACTCTCAAGAACAGCGCCGGCGCCACGGTAGGCTTCGGCGCAGGTCTGGTCGGCTACGCGCTGGCCCATTCCCAAGTTGTATGGACGCGTGCCTCAAAGGGCTTCTCCGGCGGCCCGTCCAAAGTAACCGCGCAATCCGACATGGGACCCATAAATGGCGAGGCCGTCGAACAGCGCTGACGCGCTCTTCCTTCGGACGCCCGCTTTCCGATATTTGCTCGCGGGGGCGCTGACGCTCGCGTCCTGCGGGCTCGCCGCGCAGGAGGGGCCGCCGCCCGCCCGCCGCCGCGACGCAGGCCGAAACCCTGCATCTCGACGTTTCGGTCAACGGGCGACCAAGACATCTCGTCGCAAAATTCCGCCGCGACCCCGAGGGCAATTTCTCGTCGCCGCGCTCGGAACTCGCGCAGCTGGGCATACGCGCGCCGGGATCCGGCGCGCCGCAGGAAGAGATTGCGCTCGACGCCATCGACGGCCTGACCTACGACTATGACGCGCCGGCGCAGAAGATGAATATCACGCTCGCGCCCGAGGCCATGGCCGAGCGCGTCTATGGCGCGGCGTCCGAAACGCAGAAGACGGCGCCGCTGGAAAGCTCTTTCGGCGGCCTGTTGAATTATCACCTGCGCACCAGCGTGATGCGGGATTTTCGCGGTGGCGGGGTCAATTATCAGGGCGCCTCGGCGACCTTCGACGCCCGCCTTTTCTCGCAGTTCGGAACGATCAGATCAGGGGCGATCGTCGGGTCGACCGTCGCCAATCGCTTCACCAATGTGCGGCTCGACACCAACTGGAGCTATGACGATCCCGAACGGCTGATGCACTACGCCGTCGGCGACACGATCACCTCCGGACCGGCCTGGGCGCGCTCCATTCGCCTCGGCGGCGTGCAGATCCAGCGCAACTTCGGTCTGCGGCCCGATCTCGTCACGGCGGCGCTGCCGTCGATCAGCGGCTCCGCGGCGGTGCCCTCGACGGTCGACGTCTATGTCAACAATAATCTTACGCTTACGCAGCCCGTGGACGAAGGGCCCTTTCGCATCGACTCCATCCCGATCGCCGGCAATGGCGAGACCCGCGTTCTGACGCGCGACGCGACAGGCCGCGTGATCGAAACCTCGACCCCCTTCATGGTGAGCAGCAGGATCATCAAACCGGGCATGTGGGACTGGTCTTTCGACGCAGGTCTCCCGCGCCAGTATTACGCGGTCATGTCGGATCAATATTCACGCACGGCGGTCGCATCCGGCTCGCTTCGCGGCGGCCTGCTGGACTGGCTGACGATCGAAGCGCATGGCGAGACGTCTTCCTCGCGGCTCGCCAATGCGAGCGCAGGCGTGAACGTCCGCCTTCTGAATCGCGCCGTGGCGACTTTCGCCGCCGGCGGCAGCGTCTGGAAGAACCAGGTCGGCGGCCTTTTCTATGCGAGTCTGGAGACGCGCCTTTTCGGCGTCTCCATGTCGCTCTCCTCGCAGCGCACGCTGGGAACGTTCAACGATCTGGCCTCGGTCTCGGCGCCGACGTTCAATCTGTACAATCAGCCATACGACCTGAATTTCAACTATGCCGGACGCATGTATCCGACCAGCTTCGGCTCGCTCTATTACACGACGGTGCAGCCGCCGCGCGCCATCGATCGCGTATCCTTCGGGTTCCAGGCGCCCTTCGACGAGAAGACGTCGCTCAATCTGACGCTGGCGAATATCGAGCAGGGACCGGGCGCGCTGAGTTCGCAGATGGTTACGCTCGGCGCGACGCGCAGCTTTTTCTGGGACATCTCCGCCTATCTCGCGGTCACCTACGACTTCAGGAATCCGGCGCAGCGCAGCATTTTCGCCGGCCTGTCGATGCCGATCGGCCAATCCACGACGGTTTCGACCTCCTTCAGGCCGAACGGCAAGAATGCGTCGGTCATGGTCGACGCCGGACGCTCCATCGGACAGGAGCCGGGCTCCTGGGGCTGGCGCGTTCGCAATATCGGTCTTGTCCGGGACACGCAATATCGTGAGGCCTCTATCGGCTACCGGCATGAATATGGGCGCGTCGAGGCCGGCGCGTCGCAGATGGGGCGCAATGTCGGCGGCTATGCGGATGTCGAGGGCGCCGTCGCGGGCGTCTGGGGCGGCGGCGTCGGGCTCAGCAATTCCATCGGCGACGCTTTCGCGATGGTGCAGGCGGGCGCGCCGGGCGTGCAGGTGCTCTCCGAAAATCGCCCGATCGGCAAAACCAACTTTCTCGGCGCGCTCGTCGTGCCAAATCTGCGGGCCTTCGAGAAGAACCGGCTGGCGATCGACGTGCGGACGCTACCCGTCAATCGCCTGGTCGCCGAGTCCGAGCGCCTTGTGCGCCCGGCGCGGGGCGCGGGCGTCGCCATCGACTTCGCCGGCAAGCGCCGCCAGGCGGGCGCCATCGTCGTGCTGAGGGACGCAAAGGGCGCCTTCCTACCGGCGGGAACGCGCATCAGGCTCGCCACTGCCGGCGAGACGCTGGTCATGGGCTATGACGGCCGCCTGTGGATACCGGACCCCCAGCCCGAAGACGAACTCATTGCGTCGCTGGGCATGACCGAATGCCACGTTCACCTTTCCTACGCCGCCGAAAGCGGACGCAACATGGCGCCGGCTGTTTGCGAATGATTTTCAGGCGCGGCCGGGATAGGCTGGGCGCCGTCACCTGACTGACACATTAAGTCGATTTGTTCTTTGGTCTGCGACACTAACGCTTGCGCTAGACGGAGAGACTTGATGAAATTGGAAATTGCGGAGCTTGACCATGGGGTTTTGGAAATCCTCCTGTCTGGCCGACTGGATGTCGATGGCGCCCTCGAGATCGACGAGGATTTCAAGAACGCGGTGGCGGGAAAGAGACATGTCGTGGTCGATCTTTCAAACGTCGATTATCTGGCCTCGCTGGGGATCCGCACCCTGGTGCTCGGCGCCAAGACAGCGTCAAATATCGGCGGCAAACTGGTCGTGCTCGCGCCTCAGCGCAATGTGGAAAAAGTTCTCAGGGAGAGCAATATCGACACGCTGATACCAATCATCCGCGACGTCGCGGAAGTCGATCTCGTCTTCGGACTTTAGCAATTGATCGCGCCGACACAACGATCGCAAACGAAGGAATGGAGCCGTGAGTTCGACGGCTCCCTATCCGAGATTGCGCGTTCTGTCGCCTGGATCGAATTGATCACGCGAGACTTGCGGTTGGGCGACGACCAATCCTACGCTGTGATGCTCTGCGCCGATGAACTCGTTTCGAACGCCGTCATGCATAACAGCGAGTTTTCCGATCGTCTGCATCTGCGCGTAACCGTCGAGGCGATGGCCGATCGGATCGTTTTGACGATCGAGGACAATGGCGTCTTCTTCGATATTGTGAACGCGCCGGCGAAGCGCGTCGATCAACCACTCGACGCGCTCAAGCCCGGCGGCCTCGGCGTAGGTCTCGTCAAGCGCTTCGCGAGCGCTCTCAAATATAATCGAATTGACGATCGGAACAGAGTGGTTGCGGAATTTCTGAATTGAAGCTTCTTCCGGGGTTGAAGAGGAAGGGCGCGTCTCGACCGCTCCTCTCGGTCAGGGAGAAATCCGGTTCAAAATGGTTTCATCCCAGCCACGCAATCGCGCTTTCTGAAACCTCGAAGCGCCGCGTCATCGCTCGAGTCAACGCCTGAACGTGTCCGAGGCTTCCTCCTGCTTCGTCGTGGGAAGCTGATCCGACACAACCAGTGGCGCCTCCGACGATCTTCCACCTCGCCAGGAGCATGCGTCACCCTCCGGTCAAGCCGTTGCCTTGAGGAGAGAAGCGCTGGATGAGTGGATGGTGCTGCAAGAGAGGATTGAACTCTCGACCTCTCCCTTACCAAGGGAGTGCTCTACCACTGAGCTACTGCAGCGCTCTTTATCCCGCGGCCTTCGGCCGTCGAATTCGCGCCTTGTGCCACACCCATGCGCGAGTCGCAAGCGGCGGCCGTAAGAGAAGCCGCCCTTCCGCCCGTCCAGGGGCCCTCCAAAAACCTTTCCGGCGTTAACCAAAATTTTAATGCAAAGCTTATGTTGACATGAGCACAACCTAAGGTAGCATTAGCGCAAGATGATTTGCAGGAAGTTATCGGGGAATTGATTCGAAAAATTCCCGGATGGCGCTGATTTCATCCCGGACCAGGGGGCTGGTCCCTATTGCGACCAATGGAGGGCTGGGTGGCCGATAGAATTCTGACAGATGAGCTATGGACGGCCGTCGCGCCGATTCTCCCGGGAAAAGAGGGAGATCCGGGCTGCCACGGACGGGACAACCGTCTCTTTCTCGAAGGCGTTTTCTGGATCGCCCGCACAGGCTCGCCCTGGCGCGACCTGCCCGCCGAATTCGGGAAGTGGTATACAACCTATACGCGATACCACCGTTGGGAGAAAAAGGGCGTCTGGCCGCGCGTCATCGATGCGCTGCAGCGGCAGGGCGCCGCCAGCCTGAGCTATACCGAAGCCGGGCTGCGCTGGACCGAAAAGCCGGCCGCCGGCGACGAGGCGTCCGCCGCTCAGGATCGGGTGGCGGCCTGACGCCAGCCGCTTACTGCGACTGGCTCTGACTTTGGGTCTGCGTCCCTGCGACGCGGACCCGGACTTCCATCGTCTCGCCGCCGCCGCCGGAGCGGGCGCCCGGATGGGCGCGGCGCTCAGATAGTCGAGCGCGACGGCCAGACGCACATGGCGTTCTCCGGGAGACACGCAATGGGCGGGATCGAAACCGACCCATCCGAGATCGGGAACATAAGCCTCCGCCCAGGCGTGTCCGGCGATCTGCTCGTCGCCATCGCTGCGCAGATAATAGCCGCTGACATAACGCGCCGGCGTTCCGATCGCGCGCGCGCCGGCGATGAAGAGATGCGCGAAATCCTGACAGACGCCCTTCCCCTGCGCGAAGGACTCCGCCGCCGTGGTCGCGGAGTGGGTGGCGTCCGTGTCGAAAGTCATTTTTTCGAAGATCGCCGCGAGCAGCGCATGGAGCGCCGACAGCGCGCTGGTTTCGCCCGCCGTTGCGGCGCGCGCGAAATCCCGCACCGCCGCATCCGCGGCCGTCAACGGCGTCTGCCGCAGATAGAGCCCTGGCGGAAAGCGCTCCAGCGCGCCGGAGACGACGCCGGCGGTGTCAAACGTGTCGATCTCGCCCTCGACCATCGTGGTGATCGATTCGAGCGGGCCGTCGACGGTGAAGCGATGCACGATATTGCCGAAGGCGTCTTCCGAACTGATCAGCCGGCAATCGCGGTCGACGTCGATTCGCCAGTCCGTCACATGCTGGCCGTAGAAATTGCGCGGAGTCAGCCGCAAATGCTGAATGGCTGACTTGGCGGGCTCCAGATAGCGGTAGCTCGTTTCATGTCGAATGCGGATGCGCATGTGAGGAGCCTGTTTTGGAAGGCCGCGCGCCCGGCGCCTTCCTGAAAGGCGTCGCCGGGATGGGGGCGTCAGACCGGTTCGTCGCGTCAGCTAAAAAAGATATTGCTCCGAGATCAGCGCGCCAAGCTTGTTGTTCTCGCTGATGAAGCTCTGCACAAATTCATGCAGGCCACCCTGGAACACGCTTTCCATGGAGAGCGTCTCGAGCCGTCCGTAGGTGCCGCGCGCCTGACGCTGCGACGCGCCCTGACGCCCATGCGCGCGGGCCAGATTGTCGAGATTGCGCACGATGCTTTCATAGCATGAGATGAGCGAGCGCGGCATCTCCGGCCGCAGGATCAGAAGATCCGCGACGAGCCAGGGCTTCATGCTGGTGCGATAGACCCAGTGATAGGCCGTATGCGCAGAGACGGCGCGCAGGATCGCCGCCCATTGGAAATAATCGAGCGAGCCGCCGACAAGCTCCTTCTCCGGCAGCAGCACATGATATTTCACATCGAGCAGACGCGCCGTGTTGTCGGCGCGCTCCACGAACAGGCCGACGCGCGAAAACCAGTAGGCGTCGTTGCGCAGCATGGTCCGATAGGCGCCGCCGTCATAGGTGAGCGAGGTATGTTTCACGAATTCGAGGAAGCGCCCGAGGTCGTCGCCAGAATAGTCGCCGCGACGCCCCTCCATCGCCTTCAGTTCGAGATAGGCGCCGTTGATCGCCTCCCACATTTCGACCGTCAGCGCGGTGCGGACGGCGCGGGCGTTGGTGCGCGCGCATTCGATGCAGTTGCGGATCGAGCCGGGATTGTCTCGCGAGAAGGTCAGGAACTCGATGACATTCGCTTCATTGACCGGCTTGCCGGTCGCCTCGAAAGCGTCATCCGCGCCCGAGGAGAGCAGCACGCTCTCCCATTCGCTGTCCGCGCCGCCATAGGCTTTCGGCAGAGCGGCGAGGCGGCGCGACGCCTCGATGGCGCGGGCGAGAAAATCGGCGCGCTCCATATAGCGCGCAAGCCAGTAAAGATTGTCGGCGGTGCTCGAAAGCATGTGGCGTTCCGTTTGCGCGCGCTCGCGCTTGATGTCCTGGGATATGGTGGCCAGCGGCGCCGGGAGGCGGGGCGCTGCGTCGACGGCGTCATGGCTACGCCGGGAGAAATCCTCCAAGGCGCGCCGGCCGTCAAGCATCAGGCCGCCCCATGATCGCGTCGTCGATCACCCAGGTGTCCTTGGTGCCGCCGCCCTGGCTCGAATTCACGACGAGCGATTTCTCCGTCATGGCGACGCGGGTGAGCCCGCCCGGCACGACGCGCACGCCATGCGCGCCCTGCAGCACGAAGGGCCGCAGATCGACATGGCGCGGCGCAATTCCCTGCGCCACGGAGATCGGGCAGGTGGAAAGCGCCAGAGTCGGCTGCGCGATGAAATTATCGGGCTGAGCCTTCAGCTTGGCGCGAAACTCCTCGATCTGCGCCTTCGACGCATGCGGACCGACCAGCATCCCATAGCCGCCCGAGCCGTTGACCTCCTTCACGACGAGTTCGTCGAGATGATCGAGCGCGTAGCGAAGCGCCTCGGGCTCGCGACAACGCCAGGTCGGGACGTTCTGCAACAGGGGCTCTTCGCCGAGATAGAAGCGAATGATGTCGGGCATGTAGGTATACATGGCCTTATCGTCCGCGACGCCGGTCCCGACTGCATTGGCGAGCGTCACATTGCCCGCATGATAGGCGCCAATCAGACCCGCGACGCCCAGCGCCGAATCCGGACGGAAGGTCAGGGGATCGAGGAAGTCGTCGTCGATGCGTCGGTAAATGACGTCGACGCGGCGCGGCCCTTCGGTCGTGCGCATATAGACGATGTCGTCCTTGACGAAGAGATCGCGCCCCTCGACGAGTTCGACGCCCAGCTTGTCGGCCAGGAAGGAATGCTCGTAATAGGCCGAATTATACTGGCCCGGCGTCATCAGCGCGATCGTCGGCTCATTGCCGGCGCGCGGCGGGGCGACCGAGCGCAGGGTCGCGAGCAGTTCGTCCGGATAATCCTCGATCGGCGCGACGCGATGCAGGGCGAAGAGATCGGGGAAGAGCCGCATCATCACTTCGCGGTTCTCCAGCATGTAGGAGACGCCGGAGGGCGTGCGGGCGTTGTCCTCGAGCACATAGAAGCCGTGGTCGTCGGTGCGCACGATGTCGACGCCGGCGATATGGACGAAGACGTCGTGCGGCACGCGCCGGCCCGCCATTTCGGGGCAATAGCCGGGATTGCCATACACCAGTTCGGCGGGAATCTTGCCCGCCTTCAGAATTTCGCCGGCGCCGTAGATGTCCTTGAGGAACAGATTGAGGGCGGTCACGCGCTGAACGAGGCCGCGCTCCAGCGCGCTCCATTCGCTGCGCGCGATGATGCGCGGCAGAATGTCGAAGGGGATGAGCCGCTCGGTCGCCTCCTGGGCGCCATAGACGGCGAAGGTGATGCCGATGCGGCGGAAGAGGAACTCTGCCTGTTCGCGCCGGGAGGCGAGGAGCTCCGGCGGGGCGCTGGCCAGCCATTGCGCAAGCTTCTGATAGGGAACGCGGGTCGCGCCGTCGGCGCCGCCCATTTCATCGAATTGCGCCACGCGATGATCCACGGAACGACGCTCCTTTTTTGCCGGCGCCCGCTTGTTTTGGGCGTCGCGGCGTCACGCTGCAGGGGTTCGACACAAGAAGCGTGCCAGTTGCGCGGCTGTCTGCTGTCACGGGATTCACACACAGCCGCGATATTGACGCGAGAGCGCCGTCTTGACTGCGCGGTTCCGATGATTTCCGGGCGCTTTCTGCGCTAGACAGTCAACATGAAACGGATGCGACAACCCGCCCTTCTTCCGCTGATTCGGCGAGGAATGCGAGTGGCGTCGCTCTTGTTGGCAATGGCGCCAGTGGCCGCCATGGCGGCGGACGCGCCGCCGCCGGCGTTCAACTGGGCGGGGCTCTATCTCGGCGCCAATCTCGGCGCGGGCTTTCCGCTCAACGGCGCCGAGCGGCTGCAGGCGGCGAGCGGCTTCCCCTCCCCGGCCTATGATCTTATTCCGCCGTCCTTCACGCGGCCGGGCGTCACGGTCGGCGCGCAGGCTGGCTACAACTGGCAGCGGGGACCCTACGTCTGGGGTTTCGAAACGGATTTCAGTCTCCTCGACGGCCGACGCCCGCCGGTGGGAGCCTTCGCCGCGACGCCCGCTTATTCCGGCGCACCCGTCTTCTCGCTGGAATACTGGCCGAGCGCCACTTATTTCGCCAGCATTCGCGGTCGGGCCGGCGTCGCCTGGGATCGGTGGCTCTTCTATCTCACGGGCGGGGTCGCGGCAGGCGGGGGACGGGGCCCTGCGACCCTCACGATCGGCGGGTCGGAATTCGCGGCCGGCCATTCCCAGTCCTCACGCATGAAATATGCGGTCGGCGCCGGCTTCGAATACGCCTTCGCCGACAACTGGTCGGCGCGCGCGGAATATCGATTTTTGAGCCAGTCGCTCAATACGCAAAATTTCGACAATGGCGAGGGCTATGTCTACGCCTCACGCGTCGACAACCAGAACCACATTCTCAGTTTCGGTCTCAATTATCATTTCGGCGATCAGAACCGTATTCCCGGCGCCATCCAGTATGGTCAGCAGCATAACGGCCATAACGGCCATAACGGCCGCGATGGCGAGGGTGACGAGGCCACGGAAGAGCAATACAGCGTCCATGGGCAAACCACCAATGTCGGGCAGGCCTATCCGAAATTCCCGGCCGCTTACGACGGTCCGAACAGTTTTCCCTCCCATGGCAAGGCGGATGTCGGATCGACGTCGAATATCTTCATGGGTCTCAGACTCTGGCAGGGCGGCGCGGTCTATCTGAATCCCGGAAGTGGACGTGGGTTATGGCCTCGCCAATTCGGTGGGCGCGGCGTCCTATGTCGACGGCGCCGTCGCCAAGGTCGGGCGCGCGGCCCCCTATATGCGTTTCCAGCGCTATTTCTTGCGGCAGATCATCGGACTCGATGGTTCGGCGACGGAACAGTCGTCGGACGAAGGCTCCCGAAACGAGGTGCTGGAGTCGACCCAGAACCAGATTTCCGGCCGCGTCGACAGGGACCGCGTCGTCGTCACGCTGGGAAAATTCGCCGTCGGCGACGTCTTCGACGACAATGTCTATGCGCACGATCCAACGACCGGCTTCCTCAACTTCGCCTTCAATACGATGGGCGCCTTCGACTACGCGGCCGACTCCTGGGGCTATACGCACGGTCTCGCGGTCGAATGGAAGCAGGACTGGTGGACGGCGCGCGGCGGCGTGTTCCAGCTCTCCACCGTTCCCAACGGCGAGGACATCGAGCCCGTGCTGTTCCGGCAATTCATGGGCGTCGCCGAATTCGAAGCGCGCTACGAGCTTCTCGGCCAGCCGGGCGCGATCAAGTTTCTGGCCTATGGCGACAATGGCTATCTGAACAAGGTCGAGGACGCGATCCGCTACGCCTATGTCACCGGCGAATTTCCGCCCACCGTCGACTCGGTCCGCAAGCGGTCGGTCAAGACCGGCGGCGGGATCAATATCAAACAGCAGCTCATGCCGCATCTGGGCTTCTTTTTGCGCGCCAGCATCGCCGACGGGCGCTTCGAGACGGTCGATTACACGGACATCGACCGCAGCGTCGCCTTCGGCCTCGTGGCGGGCGGCTCCCTCTGGGGCCGGGACGACGACGAGATCGGCGGGGGCGTCGCCTTCAGCGGGCTGAGCGGCCCGCGGGTCAATTACTTCGGACTCGGCGGTCTGAGCGTCTATATCGGCGACGGCGCCCTCGCCTATGGCGGCGAAAAGAACCTGGAGACCTATTACAAGGTGGGCTTCGGCAAGAACCTCGACGCCACGCTCGATTATCAGCTGCTCGTCAATCCGGCGCACAATAGCGCGCGCGGGCCGGTGAATGTGTTCGGGCTGAGGCTGCGGGCGGCGTTCTAGCGGGCCGGTCTCGCGTACTTGCGCTTTTTCCCGCCTTCCCCTAAAAGCGGCGCTTTCCTGGATGGTCCCGCCATCCGGGAAATCATACGTGGCGGGCGCGCCCCTTTCGCCAGGGGAGCACGCGTCGGACCACGAACTGCAACCGGCGACGCTTGGGCCCTGACGCCCCGGCGCCGTCATTCGTTGGAGAAAGCAGATGGCGAAGAAAATTGCCGGCTACATAAAGCTGCAAGTGCCGGCCGGCGCGGCGAATCCCTCGCCG
Source organism: uncultured Alphaproteobacteria bacterium (assembly GCA_963717565.1). Taxonomy (GTDB): domain Bacteria; phylum Pseudomonadota; class Alphaproteobacteria; order Rhizobiales; family Beijerinckiaceae; genus Methylocystis. The sequence continues at coordinate 244,329 of CAVQWJ010000010.1, read as the reverse complement.
CCGATCGGTCCCGCGCTCGGTCAGCGCGGCCTCAACATCATGGAATTCTGTAAGGCGTTCAACGCCAAGACGGCGCAGATCGAGAAGGGGACGCCCATCCCCGTCATCATCACCGCCTATCAGGACCGCTCCTTCACCTTCGAGATGAAGCAGCCGCCGGTCTCCTTCTTCCTGAAGAAGGCCGTGGGCCTCAAGATCGGCAAGAAGCCGGCTTCGGGCTCGAAGACTCCTGGCCGTAACGTCGTCGGCAAGGTGACCAAGGCGCAGATTCGCGAGATCGCCGAAAAGAAAATGGTCGATCTCAACTGCGCGTCAGTCGAGTCGGCAATGTCGATGATTCAAGGCTCCGCCCGCGCGATGGGCCTCGAGGTGGTGGAGTAAGACCATGGCGCATGTCGGAAAACGTATCCAGAAGGCCCGCGAGGGCGTCGAGCGCACCAAGCTCTATCCCATCGACGAGGCCGTGAAGCTCGTTCGCAGCCGCGCGACGGCCAAGTTCGATGAATCGGTCGAGATCGCCATGAATCTCGGCGTCGACCCCAAGCACGCCGACCAGATGGTCCGCGGCGTGGTCAATCTGCCGAACGGCACCGGCCGCGTCCTGCGCGTCGGCGTCTTCGCGCGCGGCGCCAAGGCCGATGAAGCCAAGGCGGCGGGCGCTGACGTTGTCGGCGCCGAGGATCTGGTCACCATCGTCCAGGGCGGCACGATCGAGTTCGATCGCTGCATCGCGACCCCGGACATGATGCCGCTCGTCGGCCGTCTCGGTAAGGTGCTCGGCCCGCGCGGCATGATGCCGAACCCGAAGGTCGGCACGGTGACCATGGACGTCGCCGGCGCGGTGAAGGCCTCCAAGGGCGGCGCGGTCGAATTCCGCGTCGAGAAGGCCGGCATCATTCAGGGCACGGTCGGCAAGGCCTCGTTCGACGACGGCAAGCTCGTCGAGAACATCAAGGCTTTCGTCGACGCGGTGGCCAAGGCCAAGCCGCAGGGCGCCAAGGGCACCTACATCCAGCGCATCGCCATCAGCTCGACCCAGGGTCCGGGCGTGAAGGTCGAGGTTGGCTCGCTGGGCGCGACCACGGCGTAAGGACTGTAAGAGACTGAAGATTTTGGAGCCGGCGGGAAACCGCCGGCTCCTTTTCTTTTGATCGGCCATCGCCTCATTCACCTCACGCCGGTCTTCGGCCGGGCGTCCCCCCGCTCCGCTCGTGACGCCTTGCAGGTCGGGGCGGATGGCCGGGACGAGCCCGGCCATGACGGCGAAGCGGGTTTGAGCTTCCCCCTAAGACCTTCCAATGCAGACCGCCTGCGCCGCATCGCGGCCCCTTGCCGCAGTTGCCCGTTCTTCGCGCTTTCCGCCTTGTGCCCGAGCGAGCTTGCCAATAGGTTGGCGACCGCGAAAAACATGGCGTGAGGGCCGGCCCGCCGTTCGGGGCGCCGGGCGCTTGCGCGTTCCGCGCGCCCATTCTCTTTAGGAATCGCTGCATGTCCGTGCTGATCGACAAGAACACCAAAGTCATCACCCAGGGTTTCACCGGCAAGACCGCCACCTTCCATTCGGAACAGGCGCTCGCTTATGGGACCAAAATGGTTGGCGGCGTTTCCCCGGGCAAAGGCGGCTCCACCCATCTCAACCTGCCGGTCTTCGACACGGTCGCCGAAGCCCGCGCCAGGACCGGCGCCGAGGCCTCTGTCGTTTACGTCCCGCCGCCGGGCGCGGCCGACGCCATCTGCGAGGCGATCGACGCCGAGATCCCGCTGATCGTCTGCATCACCGAGGGCGTGCCGGTTCAGGACATGATCCGCGTCAAGCGCTCGCTCTCCGGCTCCAAGTCGCGCCTCATCGGGCCGAACTGCCCGGGCGTCGTCACGGCTGGGGAAAGCAAGATCGGTATTATGCCGGGGAACATCTTCTCCCGCGGCTCGGTGGGCGTCGTGTCGCGCTCCGGCACGCTGACCTATGAGGCGGTCTTCCAGACCAGCCGCGAGGGTCTCGGCCAGACCACGGCCGTCGGCATCGGCGGCGACCCGGTCAAGGGCACGGACTTCATCGAGGTGCTGGAGCTGTTCCTCGCCGACGAGGCGACCAAGTCGATCATCATGATCGGCGAAATCGGCGGCTCCGCCGAGGAGGAAGCGGCCCAGTTCTTGAAAGACGAGGCCAAACGCGGCCGCAAGAAGCCCATGGTGGGCTTCATCGCCGGCCGCACCGCCCCTCCCGGCCGTCGCATGGGCCATGCCGGCGCCATTATTTCCGGCGGCAAGGGTGACGCCGAGAGCAAGATCGCGGCGATGGAGTCGGCTGGAATCAGGGTTTCGCCCTCTCCGGCGCGTCTGGGCAAGACATTGGTCGAGGTGCTTAAAGGTTAGGCGCGGCAGCGCCCTTCTTTACCGCCTCGGAGAACTTAAATTAGGGGCGACGCCGCTTAAAAAGGCGGCGCCCTGAATTCAAGCCTTCGGCGGCGACTCGAGCAGCGACCCTGCGGACGCGCCGCCTCGGCTTCATGAGAAGCGAGATAAATGGCGCGACTAGAAACTGATGGCGTCGGCGGGCCGGCCGCTCCCGGGGGGCCCCGCACGGCGCAAAACCAGAGCTTCGCAACCACCTCCTTTCTTCAGGGCGCCAATGCGGCCTATCTCGAGGGGCTGCTCGACGCCTTTGAGGCCGATGCGGCCTCGGTAAGCCCCGAATGGGCGAAATTCTTCACCGAGATGGGCGTCGTCCCCGGCGCCGCGCCGAACGGCCCGAGCTGGGCGCGCCGCGACTGGCCGCCCGCCGCCAATGGCGAATGGGTGAGCGCGCTCACCGGCGACGATCCCGTTGCGCCGGCAAAAGCGCCCGCCAAAGCCGCGCCGAAGGGCGCGCCGGTTCCGCCGCCCACCGCCGTCACCGCAGACGAGATTCGCCGCGCCACGCGCGACTCGGTGCGCGCCCTGATGATGATCCGCGCCTATCGCATGCGCGGCCATCTCCACGCCAATCTCGACCCGCTCGGCCTCGAGCAGCGCCACGACCATGGCGAGCTGCATCCGGAGACCTACGGCTTCAAGGACGAGGATTACGACCGCAAGATCTTCATCGACGGCGTGCTCGGCCTGCAATACGCCAGCGTCTTCGAAATGGTCACGATCCTTCGCCGCACCTATTGCGGCTCGATCGGCTTCGAGTTCATGCACATCTCCAGCCCCGACGAAAAAGGCTGGCTGCAGGCGCGCATCGAAGGCCCGCAGAAGGAGATCGTGTTCACGACCGAAGGCAAGCGCGCGATCTACAACAAGCTTGTCGAGGCGGAGGGCTTCGAGAAATTCCTCGACGTCAAATATACGGGCACGAAGCGTTTCGGCCTCGACGGCGGCGAATCCATCGTTCCGGCGCTGGAGCAGATCATCAAGGTCGGCGGCGCGCTGGGCGTGCAGGAGATCGTGCTCGGCATGGCCCATCGCGGCCGCCTCAACGTGCTCTCTCAGGTGATGGCCAAGCCGCATCGCGCGCTGTTCCACGAGTTCAAGGGCGGCTCCTTCCTGCCCGACGAAGTCGAAGGCTCGGGCGACGTGAAATATCACCTCGGCGCCTCCTCGGATCGCGAATTCAACGGCAACAAGGTCCATCTCTCGCTCACCGCCAATCCGTCGCATCTCGAAATCGTCGACCCGGTCGTGCTCGGCAAGGTGCGCGCCAAGCAGGACCAGCATGGCGGCGACCGACGTTCGGTGCTGCCGCTGCTCATCCACGGCGACGCGGCCTTCGCCGGTCAGGGCGTTGTGGCCGAATGTTTCGGCCTCTCGGGGCTCAAGGGCCATCGCACCGGCGGCTCGGTGCATTTCATCATCAACAATCAGATCGGCTTCACCACCTATCCGCGCTTCTCGCGCTCCTCGCCCTATCCGTCCGACGTGGCGAAGATGGTCGAGGCGCCGATCTTCCACGTGAATGGCGACGATCCGGAAGCGGTGGTTTTCGCGGCCCGCGTGGCGACCGAGTTCCGCCAGCAGTTCCAGAAGCCCGTCGTCATCGACATGTGGTGCTACCGCCGCTACGGCCACAATGAAGGCGACGAGCCGGGCTTCACCCAGCCGCTGATGTATAAAAAGATCCGCGCGCATCGCACGACGCTGGATATTTATGCCGCAAAGCTCGTCTCGGAAGGTCAGATGACGCAGGCCGAAGCCGACGGGATGAAGGAGGCCTGGCGCGCGAAGCTCGAAGCCGAATTCGAGGCGGGACAAAGCTACAAGCCCAACAAGGCGGACTGGCTCGACGGCCGCTGGGCGGGGTTGAAGCCCGGCTATCAGGCCTCCGAGGACGAGCGACGCGGGAAGACCGGCGTGCCGCTCGAATCCCTGAAGGAGCTCGGCGTAAAGCTCACGACGGTTCCGCCGGAATTCCGCGTTCATCGCACCATCCAGCGCTTCCTCGACAATCGCCGCAATGCGATCGAGGAGGGAACGGCGATCGACTGGGCGACGGCCGAGGCGCTCGCCTTCGGCACGCTGCTCGCGGAAGGCCATGTCGTGCGCCTCTCCGGACAGGACGTCGAACGCGGCACCTTCTCGCAGCGTCACGCCGTGCTGATCGATCAGGAGACGGAGGCGCGCTACATCCCCTTCGATCACGTCAGCCCGAAGCAGGGACGCTTCGAGGTGATCAATTCCATGCTCTCCGAAGAAGCGGTGCTCGGCTTCGAATACGGCTATTCGCTCGCCGAGCCTGACGCGCTCGTCCTGTGGGAGGCGCAGTTCGGCGATTTCGCCAATGGCGCGCAGGTGATCTTCGATCAGTTCCTGTCCGCCGGCGAACGCAAATGGCTGCGCATGTCGGGCCTCGTCTGCCTGCTGCCGCATGGCTATGAGGGACAGGGGCCGGAACATTCCTCCGCGCGTCTCGAACGCTATCTGCAGCTTTGCGCCGAAGACAATATGCAGGTCGCGAACTGCTCGACGCCGGCGAATTACTATCACATCCTGCGCCGCCAGCTTCATCGCAACATGCGCAAGCCGCTCGTGCTGATGACGCCGAAATCGCTTCTGCGCAACAAGCGTTGCGTGTCGCGGCTCGGCGAGATGGGCATGGCGTCGAGCTTCCAGCGCATTCTTCTCGACGACGCCGAGACGGCGACGCAGGAACAGTCGATGCTCAAGGGCGACGACGCGATCCGGCGCGTCGTGCTGTGCACGGGCAAGGTCTACTACGATCTCCTTGAAGACCGCGAGAAGCGTGGCGTCGACGACGTTTACCTGCTGCGCGTCGAGCAGCTTTATCCCTTCCCGCTCAAGGGTCTCGTGACGCTGATGGCGCGCTTCAAGAATGCGGATGTCGTCTGGTGTCAGGAAGAGCCCAAGAACATGGGCGCGTGGTTCTTCGTCGAGCCCTATCTGGAATGGGTGCTCGGCCAGGTGGGCGGCAAGGCGAAGCGCGCGCGCTATGTCGGGCGCCCGGCCTCGGCGTCGACGGCGGCGGGCACCATGTCGAAACATCTGGCGCAGCTGAAAGCCTTCCTCGACGACGCTTTCGGTGCGTAAGAGGGTCAGGGTGAGGGGCAAGCCCCCTCACGAATGGAGATTTGAATAACGCGTCTCGCATCAACACTGTCGAGGTCGCCTCACCCCAACCCTTTCCCGCAGGGAGGGGGGCAGGCGCCGCCAAGGACGATAAAGCATGACTGAAATTCGAGTCCCCACGCTCGGTGAATCCGTCACCGAAGCGACCATCGGCCGCTGGTTCAAGAAAGCGGGCGACGTCGTGCGCGCCGACGAGGCGCTGGCCGAACTCGAAACGGACAAGGTGACTCTCGAAGTCAACGCGCCCGCCGCCGGCGTGCTCGCGGAGATCGTCGCCAAGGAGGGCGAGACGGTTCAGCCCGGCGCGCTTCTGGGTCAGATCACGCCGGGCGGCGCCGCAACCGCCGCGCCCGCCGCCCCTGCCCCGGCTGCGAAACCGGCCCCCGCGCCGGTTGCGCCTGCGCCGGCCGCAGCAGCGCCGGCGACAGCCATGCCGCCCTCGCCCGCCGCCGCCAAGATCGCCGCCGACAAGGGCATCGACGTCTCGCAGGTCGCCGGGTCCGGGAAGCGCGGTCAGCCGCTGAAGTCCGACGTCATCGACTTTGCCGCCCGAGCCGCCGCGCCGGCGCCCGCCCCCGCGCCGGTCGAGGCGCCGCCCCCGGCTCCCCGCGCGCCCTCGGCGCCCGACGACGCCGCGCGCGAGGAGCGCGTGAAGATGACGCGGCTGCGCCAGACCATCGCGCGCCGGCTCAAGGAGGCGCAGAGCGTCGCCGCCATGCTCACGACCTTCAACGAGGTCGACATGTCGGCGCTGATCGCGCAGCGCGCGAAATACAAGGAGCTCTTCGAGAAGAAGCACGGCGCGAAGCTCGGCTTCATGGGCTATTTCGTGAAGGCCTGCTGTCAGGCGCTCGAGGAAGTCCCCGCCGTCAACGCCGAGATCGACGGGACCGACATCGTCTACAAGCGCTATTGCCACATCGGCGTGGCGGTCGGCACGGAGAAGGGCCTCGTCGTGCCGGTGCTGCGCGACGCCGACCGCATGAGCGTCGCCGAGATCGAAAAGGGCATTGCGGCGCTGGGCAAGAAGGCGCGCGAAGGCGCGCTCGACATCGCCGATCTCCAGGGCGGCACCTTCACCATCTCGAATGGCGGCGTCTATGGCTCGCTGATGTCGACGCCCATCCTCAACGCGCCGCAGTCCGGCATCCTCGGCATGCACAAGATTCAGGAGCGGCCCGTCGCCGTCGACGGCAAGGTCGAGATCCGCCCGATGATGTATCTGGCGCTCTCCTACGATCACCGCATCGTCGACGGGAAGGAGGCCGTGACCTTCCTCGTGCGCGTCAAGGAGACGCTGGAAGATCCGGGCCGGCTGGCGCTGGCGCTTTGACGGCGGCCCCCGCCCTCCCGCGGCCTGCCCGGCCTTGTGCCGGGCATCCACGCCCGGGACAAGCCCGGCCACGACGCTCGGCGAGCTTGGGAGCGCCTCTTGGGCCTCGCCGGCGCCCGGCTCCGCTCTGGCCGCATTATTGCTTTCTCAACCTCTTTAAAACTGCTCCAAAGCGCACAAATTTATCTGCAAGACGCGCTGCTGAGCAGGCGTCGACGGGCGGGTCGTCACCGGACGCCGAGGAGGAGCACATGCAAAAACAAACAGACATCGAACCGAAGGCGCCTCTTCTGACGCCAGAGCAGTTCGCCAACCTGGGCGAAGGCATGATCGCCTATGTGCGGGAAATGCGGTCGGAGGACGTCAATCGTCTGTATCCGCAGGCGCCGCATATCGAGCCGGGTCTCACGATCTTCGTGCTGCTCGGGGCGGACGGCAGCCCGATCGTCCTGGCCGACTCCGAAGAGGGCGCGATCGGCAACGCCCGCGAAAACGACCTCACGATGGTCAGCCTGCACTAAACTTCGCCAACCGCCGGGCGCGCCGAGGGGCGGCGCTTGGAGGCTCCACTTGGAGGCTGCGCTCCAGCTATTCCCTAGAAGGCAAGGATATTGCTTCCGCGACGAGAGAGATGTCGCCCGGGAGCCGCCAATGGATCAGGAGCTTTTCGCCGTTTGCCATGTCAACGACGTCGCCAAGCGCGGCGCGGTTGGTTTTGTGCTCGCCCGGCGTGACGGCGACAAGACCGTGCCCTTCCCGATCATGATCGTGCGGCAGGGCAAACAATACCACGCCTATGTCAACCGCTGCCCGCATCAGGGAGCCCGGATCGACTTCCAGCCGGGGCACTTCCTCGACCAGGGCCATCGCGCCATCATCTGCGGCAAGCACGGCGCTCTGTTCGAGATCACGACAGGCAAATGTATCGACGGCCCCTGCACCGGCGCGTCGCTCGAGAAAATCCCCGTCGTCATCGACGGCGAGGATGTCTGCATCACCGGCGTCGAACTCGCCGAGGAGGACGGGCTCGACCGTGAGGAAAACGACGAGATGCCGCCGGTCGTCATTACGTCGGACTGAGCGGCGTCATCGTCGGGCAAATTGTGGTAGCGGCTGGGGCTGCACCGCGACGCCCGTTGCGACCATGGTCGTGCAATTGTCGAACATGTTGAACGGGGCGACGGCGGGCTTGCCGTCGATCGTAACGCTGTTCGCCCGGCTGACGCAGTAACCCTTGAGCGTAAAGCGCCGCCAGCTCGAGGTGTCGTCGTGATCGTCGAACCGGAGAGCGGCGAGCTGCTTCTGCACCTCCAACGTGGCCGGGATCAGCAGCTTGAGCTGGGCGTGAGCGTTGAAGAATTCCGCCGAACAATGGCCCGGCTTCTGTGTCCGCACGAATTCCGAGGCGCTCGAACTCGTCGAAATAATGGACCGCCGCCGTGACGCCGCCCTGAGACATTCCCTGCTGGCGCCCTGTGGCGATCAACACGCCGCCAAAGCTGGATCCGCCGCTTACCGCATAGTCGTATCTATATTTCTTGTTCTCGACGATGTAGCCCGAACCGCCGAAATGGCCGGTGACAGGGCCGCTGCCGATTTTCGTGTAAGTGAAGTAGGCGATCAACGAAATCGCAGCCACCACGATCCTGGCCAGCAAATGCGCGTCTCCTCCCTGCCTCTCCATGAGCGCGAAGGATGGAGCGCGGCCGTTAAGGCATGACTTAAGCGCAGCTTTTCATCGTCCGATGGTTTACGATCACTGATCGCCGAACAGCTGCTCGATGATGTTCCTCTCGCGCCCCGCCTGCCGTCTTCCGCGCGGCGGCGGGGGCGGCGGGGGGCCGGCGTCCGGAATGTCTTCCGGGGGGAGAAGCTCGTCGATCTCGCGTTGCCGCGCGCGCGGGCGCTCCGCCGGCGGCGGCGGAATGGTCGCCGTCAGATCGTCCTGCGGCGGCTCATAGGCGGGTTCCGGCGGCGGCCTGGAGGCTGTCTGCCGCTGGCGGGGCGGCGGCGCAGGCGCCGGCTGTTCGGCCGCGCCGCCCGTGAAGAGGCCGATCAGATCGTCGAGCGGCTTGGCCACGACGTCGTCGAGGCCCCCCTCGGAGCGCCACCCGGTCGACGGCAGGGCGGCGACGGCCACGCCCTTATGGGCGATGCTCATGTAGCGGCTCCAGATTTCGACCGGCAGATTGCCGCCCGACGCCTTTTTCGTCGGCCGAACTGTCGTCATTGCCCAGCCACACGCCGGTGACGAGCCGGCTCGTGTAGCCGATGAACCAGGCGTCGCGGAAATCCTGACTGGTGCCGGTCTTGCCCGCCGCCGGCCAGCCGGGCAGCTCGGCCTTGCGGGCCGTGCCGGTGAGCAGCGTCTCCTGCATCATGTCGTTCATCATGCGCCACATATTGCGGGTCGATGACGCGGGCGGGCGCGGGCGCCTTGCGGCTGTAGAGCGTCTTGCCGCCGGCGGACTTCACCCGCGAAATGATATAGCGGCTGCGCGCCGAAGCCGCCGTTGGCGAAGGGCGCGTAGGCTGAAACGAGTTCCAGAGGCGTCACCTCCGACGTGCCGAGCGCGATGGAGGCGTTGGGCTGAAGCTCCGACTGAACGCCGAGCCGATGGGCGGTCTTGACCACCGTTTTCGGCCCGACCTCCATGCCGACGCGCACCGCCACCGTATTGAGCGAGAGCGCCAGCGCCTTGGTGAGCGTCACCGGGCCGAAATATTGATGGCTGTAGTTTTCCGGCGTCCAGCCCTTGATGTTGAGCGGGCCGTCCTCGCGCACCGTTTCGGGCGTGAGCCCATGTTCGACGCCGGCGAGATAGACGAACGGCTTGAAGGCCGAGCCCGGCTGGCGCTTCGCCGACACCGCGCGATTGAACTGGCTTTCGGAATAGTCGCGCCCGCCGACGAGGGCGCGGATCGCGCCCGTCGGATCGAGCGAAACGATCGCGCCCTGCGAAACGCCGAATTTCGCGCCCTTCGCGTCGAGCTCCTCCTTGAGCGCCCCCTCTGCGACGGCCTGAAGGCGCGGATCGATCGTCGTCGTGACGACGATGTCCTCGTCGATGGCGCCGACGGTGTCGTCGAGCACGTCCATCACGTAATCGGCCGCGTAATTGATCGAGCCGCCGCCAATTTCCTTTTGCGTGCGGGCCGGCGCGGCGAGCGCGCCCTTGGCGGCCTTGTCGGAAATGAAGCCTTCCTGCGCCATGGCGGTGATGACCTGCGCCGGCGCGCTCGGTGGCCCCTTCCGGATTGCGGTCGGGCGCGAGCTTGCTCGGCGCCTTCATCAGCCCGGCCAGCACCGCGGCTTCGGAGAGCGTCGCCGTCTTCGCGCCATGGCCGAAATAGCGCTGGGTCGCCGCTTCGACGCCATAGGCGCCGGAGCCGAAATAAACGCGATTGAGATAGAGTTCGAGGATCTGGTCCTTGGTGAACTTGTGCTCGAGCCAGATGGCGAGGATCGCCTCCTGGATCTTGCGCGAGATCGTGCGCTCCTGCGTCAGGAACAGATTCTTGGCGAGCTGCTGGGTGAGCGTCGAGCCGCCCTGCATGCCGCCGCGTCCCGACGACATTGCGCAGCAGCGCGCGGCCGATGCCCTGCGGATCGACGCCCCAATGCGAATAGAAGCGGCGGTCCTCGATGGCGACGAAGGCCTTGGGCAAATAGGGCGGCAGCTCGGCGATGCGGACCGCGGCGCCGCCGGTGTCGCCGCGATTGGCGAGCAGCGCCCCGTCCGCGCCCATGATCGCGATATTGGGCGGACGTTTGGGCACGGAGAGCTGGTCGATGGGCGGCAGCTGCGAGCCGTAATAGACCATGAGCGCGCCGCCGCCGATCACGCCCCAGACGCCGAGCGTCAGCGCCCAATAGAAAAGGCCGCCGATCAGCGAGCCGGAGCGCCGCTTTGGCTGCGATCTGGCGCGCGCGCGCGACGTCCGGCGCGGCTCCGCCCGGAGATCGTCGTCATCGTCCTCGTCGAACCTGGGTTCCCGGCGATTGCCGTTGCGCGCCATAGCACTCCCGCCCCGAGGCTTCCGCCAAGCCTCCGCGTATCGGATTCACCTTAAGAAAGGCCGTTTAAAGGCTGGTTAAGAGTTCCTTTCTCCACAATAGCTTTTCCTCGCCACTTGCGATTCCACGTGGGGCTTGCCAAAGTCTTCGCCCCCGGCGCGTATGCGCCCAAGAAGACGCGGATGGTAGTTGCGGCGATGAAGGTCACGATTGAAAGAGCGGCGCTGCTTCGGGCGCTCGGCCATGTTCACCGGGTCGTCGAGCGCCGCACGACCATTCCGATCCTCGCCAATGTGCTGATCGACGCCCGCGACGGCGCCCTCATGCTGAAGGCCACCGACCTCGATCTCGAAATCACCGAAAAGGCGGCCGCCGAGGTGGGGCAGCCGGGCGCGACCACGCTGCCGGCGCATACGCTTTACGACATCGTCCGCAAGCTTCCCGAAGGCGCGCAGGTCTCGCTCGACGAGACGGGAGAGACGGGCCAGCTCACCCTGCGCTCGGGCCGCTCGCGATTCAATCTCTCGACTCTGCCGGAGAGCGATTTTCCCGACGTCACCTCGGGCGAGTTCAGCCATCGCTTTTCGCTGCCGCCCGCCGATCTCAAGCGGCTGATCGAGAAGACGCAATTCGCCATCTCCAGCGAGGAGACGCGCTATTATCTCAACGGCATCTACTTCCACGCGATGGAGGTCGAGGGCCAGATGATGCTGCGCGCCGTCGCCACCGACGGCCACCGATTGGCCCGTCTCGAACTGCCCGCGCCCGAAGGCGCCTCCGGCATGCCCGGCGTGATCCTGCCGCGCAAGGCGGTGCAGGAAGTGCTGCGTCTCATCGAGGACGCGCAGGGCGAGGTGCTGGTCGAACTGTCGCCCAACAAGATGCGCTTCTCCTTCGGAGACGCGCTGCTGACGACGAAGCTCATCGACGGCACATTTCCGGATTACGCGCGCGTCATCCCGGCAGGCAACGACAAAAGGCTCACGGTGGAGCGCGACGTCTTCGCCAGGGCGGTCGACCGCGTTTCGACCATTTCTTCCGAGCGCGGCCGCGCCGTGAAGCTGGCGCTCACCGAAGGCAAGCTGGTGCTCTCCGTCACCAATCCCGATCAGGGATCGGCGGTCGAGGAAATCGAGGCGGATTACGACGGCGCGCCGCTCGACGTCGGCTTCAACGCCCGCTATCTGCTGGACATCACCCAGCAGCTCGACAGCGACACGGCGCTGTTCAAACTGGCCGATCCCGGCTCGCCGACGCTGATCCAGGACCGCGACGGCGCCAACGCGCTTTACGTGCTGATGCCGATGCGGGTGTGACCCCGGGAAGTTGGCCGGCGCACAGGCGCCGGCCGGATGTTCTCTATCGCAACCCGCTATGCGAGCGCCGCCGTTTCTCAACGGCGGGCGCTTTTCAACGCGCGATCTTCGGGTCGATGTAGAGCGCGAGCAACTGGCCGGACTCGACCAGTTCCGTGTCGGTCGACGGCTTGTGGTTCTGACTGTCGAACAGGAACCAGCCGCGACCCAAAAACTCCTCGGCGTCCACCACGCCGGAAGCCTCCTCGTCGATCGTCTGGAGGCCCGCGCTCGAGGGGCTGAAGAACTTCGGGTTATGCGCCGCGACCTGCACCAGCTTGCCGCTGTCTATGCCATAGACATAGACTCTGCCGAGACGGTTGTTGCGGCCGACGTCCTCCAGAAGAACGATGCGGCCGAGACGATCGATCGTGAGGTTGTCGAACATCTGATAGTTCGGATCGCTGTCCGGCGTCGTCGCCGCGTCGGCATAATACGCGTTGCTCAGCAGCATGGTAATTTCGCCGCCGAGTTCGGGCCTGGCGATATTGTCAAAGCGCAGCCGCCAGAGTCGCGACGGACGCCATGTGGCGAGATCGGCGTCGAGGCGCCCTGTCGTCACGAAGTAATAGTCGCGCTGCTTGCCCGGGCGCGGGTCCCAGGCGCCATCCTCGATGCGAACGAACTGCGTGACCTGATTATCGATCAGCAGGTCCTGAATATCGACGCCGGCCTTGCCGGAAACGTCGCCCAGGCTGACGGGTTCGAAACGCGCTGTCGTGATCGCGGGAGCGGCCGTGCCGAAGACATAATCCTTGTTCTCCGCCGCGACCTTCGTCCCGCCCGGAAGCACGATCCGCAGGCCGAACAGGTTGCCGCCGACGAGGCCGGCGCGCTGAACGTCATTGCCGCGGATCTGCTTCATCCCGACATACATCATCAGTTCGCTCGGCGGTTCGTCGCAGGATGTCTGGCCCAGCGAGCGGCAGACCGTGCTTTTCGTCAGGCCGGTCGAGCGATTGGCGTCGTCGGAGACCATCACGACGGTTTTGAGCTGCGGAAAGGGGCTTGCGAGGGCGTTCTCCACGGCGGCGCGGCCGAGATGCGGCAGCTGGAACGTCTTGTTGGCGTCCGGGCCGGTGAGAACATGCGCAAAAATTCGCCCGTGATCTGCGGCGGACGGAGGCGTCGTCTCCTCGCCGTTGAGATAGATCCGGTTGCGCGTGCCGAAGACGCCGAAAGAATAAGCGCTGCGCTCGGCGAGATCGCCCGAGCAGAAGCGATCGAAGGCGGTCGCGCCGGCGACCCATTGGCTGTTGGACGCGAGGAACAGACTGCCCGGATTGGCGATATGATCGCGGCCGGCCTTGACCTTCAGGCTGCGGCTGAGAGACCAGCGGGAGACGAAGGAGCCAATCGAGCCGTGAGAGCGCGTGACGCCCTTGTCACGGCCGAGTTCGTGATTGAGCGCAATGTCGAACCGATCATCTTCCCGTTCGAGCAAGCCGATGCCGTCGGGAACGCCGACCAACCGGTAACCCTGGACCGAATTGCCCGCCGTCAGGATCGATTTGGTGGCGACGCCGGGGATTGACGGCAGCACGAAGGGTTCGGTGGTCGTGCTCGGGCCGATCGCCTGGGCAAGAGCGGTTGACGAGAAAGCCGCGCCGAGAGCGACGGCGAAAGATCGAAAAAGAAGTGAGCTCACGATTTGCCTCAATCACTTCCGAAAGCGCGGACAGGCCGCGGACGTCGAGGCTAGTGGCTATTTTTTATGTCTCGCCCGTTTCAGCTTTATTGCGGTTTGATGATGCAAGCCGTGCAGGATGCGGGTCTCCTAACGAAATCAGATGTTTTTCCGCCTTTAAAAATTCGCGCGTTTTTTTCACAAATGTAAATAGGACCTCACGCGCATGGGTCTTCGGCGAACGGGCGGAAAAATAATCGCCTTGATTTAATCATGTTCGATCAGGCGCGTCCCGGCTTGATGAGAAAGCCCACCAGCAGACCGAAGCAGAATCCCGACAGATGCGCGGCGAGGCTCGACATCGGCAGCAGAAAATCGGCGGCGATCTGCACCATCATGGCGACTCCGAGCGCCGTGGCGCGGAAGGAGTCGAGGCTCTCGCGATGACGCAGCCAATCCTTTATCCTCAGCGCCGCGACGACGCCGAAGAGGCCGAAGATCGCGCCCGAGGCGCCGACATAAAGTCCATAGCCCGCGCCGATGATCATCACCGCCAGCACGATGAAGGATGAAAAGAGCGCGGCGCCGATATAGGCGACGAGCGTGCGCAGGGCGCCGGTCTCGTGTTCGACCTCGCGGCCGATCAGCGCCAGCATCAGCATGTTCAGCGAGAAATGCAGCGGGCCGTAATGCAGAAAGGTTGAACTGACGACGCGCCAGATCTGTCCCTCGAAGACGAGCGGCGCCCAGAGCGCGCCGAGCCGGATCAGCGTCGAGAGGTCCTGCGAGCCGCCGAGCGCGACTTCGGCGGCGAACATGGCCGCATTGAGAACGATGAGCGTCAAGGTGACCGGCGGCAGGCGCCAGCCGCGCGCCTGACGCGCGCTCTCGGAAGCGACGCGCGCCGCCACGCCGTCGACGATCTCCTGCGCGCGGGGCGAAAGCGGCGGGGGCGGCGTCCAGTCTCCGGCGAGCTGTCGACGCGCCGCGATGGCGGAGGGCGTTTCCTTCACGTTCACAGCCAGGCGCTCGAAAGTCGCACGGGCGGGCGCCGCCGCGCCGGCCTGGCGTTCGGCGACCGCGATCCAGTAGTCCGTCGTATCCTGATCGAGATGCATGATCTTCGTCGCGAGCTCCTCCACCGCGCGCGGGCGTCCGCCGAAGGCGAGGACGAAGAGCCAGGAAAAGGCGGTCTGCTCCAGAGGCGTCGAATCCGCCGAGCGATTGTAATCGCGCATAAGCTCCTCGATGCGCCCGGTCTCGCCCAGCGCCCGAAAGCGATAGCCGGCGAGCTGGCGGGCGTTTTCCGGATTTTGCGCGAGAACCAGCGCCTTCTCCCAGTCGCCGCGTTCGGCGAGGAGCCGCGTCTCGATGGCGGCGGCCTGTTCGGGGGGCGCCTTGGCGGCGAGCGCCGCGAAGGCCCGGGCCTTTTCGCGCGGGTCCTCGATAGCGGCCGCGCGGGCATAGGCGGCGGAGAGCCGCATGTTTGCGGTAGGATGAAACAACGCCGCGAGATCGGCGCAGCGCGCCGCCGTTTCGAGCCGTCCCGCGCGGGTGTGGCGGGCCTGCAGCGCGCCCAGCGCCATCGGCGCCGCGACCAGCGGAAAGAAGACGAGCGTCACCAGCCAACCCGCCTCCTGCGGGATGCGCCACAGGCCGTAGGCTCCCACGATGAGCACCAGCGCATTGACCAGCGCGAGGCTGCGGGCGCCATCGCGCCGCTGCAGAAGGAGGAGCGCCAGCGAGAGGGCGGACAGCGCCATCAGATTGACGGCCAGAATGGTCTGAAAATTCATCTGTTGCCCGAAGTTCGAAAGCTTCGGGCGAGGATGTGCGCGGGCTCGCCCTAAAGTCAAACCCGGGCGCGTGGAACGGCGCCAAAGCGCCGCGCTTGCGATCCTTTCTTGGGCGCGGCATTGTTCGAGAGCATTTTTCGCGCGCAAAAACGGCCCCATGCTCGATTTCCTCAGTTTTCTCTGGCCCTGGCTCGCCGCCTGCCTTGCTATCGGCGCGGCGACCGGCGCGCTCGCGCGAGACGCGGCGCCGCAGAAGCGGCCGGCGCGCTGGCTCATGTGGTTCGGCGCGGCTTTTTTCGCGGCCGCGCTCGCTCTCTCCTTCGGCGCGGTCGAGGGCGTCGTTTCGGCGGCGCTCGAAAGCGCTCTCGCCTGTTTTGCGGCCTTCGTCACCGGCGCGGCGGTCGTCGCGGCGTTCCGCGGGACGCTCGCCGCCAACGAACGCTGGGCGCTGGGCCTCCTGCCCGCCGCGCTGCTGTGGGTCGCCGCCGTGCAGATCGGCGGCGCCGCCTATGAGGCGCATGTGCTCGCGCGCGTCGCCGCGCTTGCAAAAGACGCGGGCGTCGACCCCGCCGGAGTCAGCGTCGCGGGGCGCGACGTCACCCTTCCCCCGGCCATGAGCGACAACAGGGAACTGGTGGCGCATGTCGTCGCCGCGCCGGGCGTGCGGCGGGTGACCGTCGCGCAAGCCGCGCCGCCCGCGCAAATCGAAAAGGCGCCGGAGCCAACCCAGCCGCCGCCCGCGCCGTCTGGCGGCGACCTGCCCCGGCGGAGGCGACGACAAAGGCGGAAGTCGCGAGCGCCTGTCAACGCGCGCTCGACGCCGTCGTCGCTGCTGATCCTGTCGCCTTCCCCCGCGCCCGCGAGACCATCGACCGCCGGGCGGCGCTGGCGCTCGACAAGGCGGCGGAGGCGATCCGCCGCTGTCCGGAACAGGCGACGATCGAGGTGCGCGGCCATGCCGGCGAGGGCGCTGCGAATGAAGCGCTGGCGCTAGGCCGCGCCCTCGCCGTCGCGCGCTATCTGCGTCGCGAAGGCGTCGCCGGGCGCAAGATCACGGCCGTCCGCTGCTGCGCAAGCGGGCAGGAGCCGCGCCGCGGCGAGAGCGCCATTGACTATATTTTGCGCTGACGACGCTTCCGCGCCGCGCTTTCGCGAATTGGCGCAAGGCGTTGTTTACCCGCGCAATCTCCTTGTCTAATCTCGCCGCGCCGGCGCTCCGCACAGCTTTTGCTCGGCAAATCGCGCGCGCCGGCCACGCCGGCGAACGAGGCCCAGCCTGGAAGGACGAGATTTGAACGCCCACGACCCTTCCCACGCCGCTACCGTCGCCGAGCTGAAAAGCGAGGTGCAGCGCCGTCTCACCTATACGATCGGCAAGGACAACGCCGCCGCGAGTCCGCGCGACTGGTTCGTCGCGACCGCCCTCGCCACGCGCGACCGTCTCGTCGAAAGCTGGCTCGCCGCGACGAAGCGCAACTACGTAAAGGACCGGCGGCGCGTTTATTATCTCTCGCTGGAATTTCTCATCGGCCGCCTGCTGATCGACACGCTGACCAATCTCAACCTCACCGCCGCCATGCGCGACGCGCTGTCGGAACTCGGCGTCGATCTCGACAAGCTGCGCGAGGTGGAGCCCGACGCGGCGCTCGGCAATGGCGGCCTCGGCCGACTCGCCGCCTGTTTCATGGACAGCATGGCGACGCTCGAAATCGCCGCGATGGGCTATGGCATCCGCTACGATCACGGACTCTTCCGCCAGACGATCAAGGACGGCTGGCAGCATGAATATCCGGAGGACTGGCTTTCCTTCGGCAACCCCTGGCAGTTCCCGCGCCCCGAGATCACCTATGACGTCGGTTTCGGCGGCCATGTCGAAAGCGCGCGGCTCGCCGACGGCATGCTCGCGCATGTCTGGGTTCCGGGCGAAACCATCGTCGCCGTCGCCTATGATACGCCGGTCGTCGGCTGGCGCGGCCGACATGTGAACACGCTGCGCCTGTGGTCGGCGCGCGCGCCAGATCCGCTGCGTCTCGACGCCTTCAACCAGGGCGATCACGTGGGCGCGCTCACCGAACAGATGCGCGCCGAGGCGATCTCGAAGGTGCTGTACCCCAGCGACTCGACGCCGGCCGGTCAGGAGCTGCGACTGCGGCAGGAATATTTCTTCGCCTCCGCCTCGTTGCAGGACCTCATCCGCCGCCACATGAAGCAGACCGGCGACATTACCAAGCTCGCCGACAAGGTCGCCATTCAGCTCAACGACACCCATCCCGCGATCGGCGTCGCCGAGCTGATGCGCCTGCTCGTCGACGTGCATGGCGTCGACTGGAAGGAGGCGTGGCGCATCACGCAGGCGACCTTCTCCTATACGAACCACACGCTGCTGCCCGAGGCGCTGGAGACCTGGCCGGTGTGGCTGATGGAAAAGCTGCTGCCGCGCCACATGCAGATCATCTATCTCATCAACGCCATTCATCTCGACGGACTGCGGGAGAAAGGCGTCAGCGACGCGAATATGCTCGCCCCCGTCTCGCTCATCGACGAACACAATGGCCGCCATGTGCGCATGGGCCATCTCGCTTTTCTCGGCTCGCACAAGGTCAATGGCGTCTCGGCGCTGCACAGCGCGCTCGTCAAGGAGACCGTGTTCAAGGATTTTCATCGCCTTTATCCGGACCGCATCGTCAACAAGACCAATGGCGTCACCTTCCGGCGCTGGCTGCTCGAGGCCAATCCGGCCCTCTCGGCGCTGCTCGCCGAGACGATCGGCCCACAGGTTTTCGACGATCCGACGGAGCTTTCAAGGCTGGAAGCTTTCGCGGACGACGCTTTGTTCCAGCAGCGTTTCGCGGCGGCGAAGCGCGTCAACAAGGAACGTCTTGCCGCAACGATCTTCGACAGCGTCGGCGTGCGCGTCGATCCGGCCGCGCTCTTCGATGTCCAGATCAAGCGCATTCACGAATACAAGCGCCAGCTCCTCAACGTGCTGGAGGCGGTGGCGCTCTATCTCGACATCGTCTCGCAGCCCTCGCAGGATTTCGTGCCCCGCGTCAAGATTTTCGCGGGCAAGGCGGCGGCGAGCTATCATCAGGCGAAGCTGATCATCAAGCTCGCAAATGACGTCGCGCAGGTCGTCGACGCCGATCCGGCGGCGCGCGGGCTTCTGAAGATCGTCTTCCTTCCCAATTACAATGTGAGCCTCGCCGAAAAGATCATTCCCGCCGCCGATCTCTCCGAGCAGATTTCGACCGCCGGCATGGAGGCCTCGGGCACCGGCAATATGAAATTTGCGCTGAATGGCGCGCTCACCATCGGAACGCTGGACGGCGCCAATGTCGAAATCCGCGAGCGCGTGGGAGACGAGAATATCTTCATCTTCGGTCTGACGGCCGAGGAGGTGGCGGCAAGCCGCGCGCGCGGCATCGACGCCCGCGAGACCATCGCCGGGAGCCCTCGCCTCGCGGCGGCGCTCGACGCGGTCGCGCGCGGCATGTTCTCGCCGGACGACAGGCATCGCTACGCGCAGCTCGTCGATACGCTGACCTATTACGATCACTTTCTGGTGACGAAGGATTTCGACAGCTATTGCGCCGCGCAGCGCGACGCCGACGCGCGCTGGCGGAGCCAGAACGCCTGGACCCGCGCGGCCATCCTCAATACGGCGCGGGTGGCGTGGTTCTCCTCGGATCGCACGATCCGCGAATATGCCGAGGAAATTTGGCGGGTCGAGGTATGACGATGGGCGGGGACTGACCTCAACCCGCCGAACGGCGCGGCGACCGCAACGCCAGACGTGTGAGCCGACGAGGGCCGTTGAGCGCCGGGACGGCCCCGGCGGTCTCGTCCTCCTCTTCCTCGGCTTGCGAATAGGCGATTTCCGGCAGACGCGGCTTCGCTTCCGCGCGCTGGGCCGGCGTCGATTCCGCGACATTGGCCGAGCCGTTCAGAACGGCGCCGCGCGCCACCTCGATCGCGCCGCAGTCCCAGCTGCCCTCGACGCGGCCGGTGCTGCGCACGGCCATGAGCTGCTTCGTCGCGATCTCGGCGCTGACATGGCCGGAGATTTCGGCGCTCGTCGCGGTGATCTTGCCCTTCACCGAGCCCGTCGGGCCGACGATCAGATGATTGCAGACGATCTCGCCGTCATAGGCGCCGTCGACGACGATGACGTCGCGCGCCCGAATCTCGCCGGTGAGCTCCACGCCCTGTCCGATATAGACGGAATTCTCCTGATCAGGCCTGAACGTCGCCATAGCATTCCCCTTCTCGCGAATCACGCCGCGAAGATAAACCGATTCCGAAGGCCGCGCGGCGCCTTCATTTTCATGCAACGCGCCTTCCGGAAGCTTCTATTCCGCCTCGAGATTTTTCGACCGCCCCAAATCGGGCGCCAACAAGGAAGGCATGGCGAATCCGCTGAAAATATGGTTGTCGTCAAGCTTCCTTCTGCTATCGTGGCGCTCGCTTTCGTTGCAACGCCGATATCAAACAATTTTAACGGGCGGACGCGGGATTGGCCGCTTTCCACATGCGGCCTTCGAAAGCATGGGAGGCCCTTATGCGAATGCGGATCCTATTGTTTTTCTTCGCCGTGGCGTGCCTGGCCCCGACCCTCGCGCAAGCAGCGCCGGAGCAGGGAAAGAAGCCCAATATTCTGGTGATCTGGGGTGACGACATCGGCATGTGGAACATCAGCGCCAACAACAGGGGCATGATGGGATACAAGACGCCGAACATCGACCGCATCGCAAAGGAAGGTCTCTCCTTCACCGACTACTACGGCCAGCAGAGCTGCACCGCGGGACGCGCCGCCTTTCTGGGCGGCAATGTGCCGGTGCGCACGGGCATGACCAAGGTCGGACTGCCCGGCGCCAAGGAAGGCTGGCAGAAAACCGACGTCACCATCGCGACAGTGATGAAGAGCCTCGGCTATGCGACCGGCCAGTTCGGCAAGAACCATCAGGGCGACCGTGACGAGCATCTGCCGACCATGCACGGCTTCGACGAATTCTTCGGGAACCTCTATCACCTCAACGCCGAGGAGGAGCCGGAGAATCTCGACTATCCGAGCAATCCGGAATTCCGCAAGAAATTCGGCCCCCGCGGCGTGATCCACGCCTGGGCGGACGGCAATGGCGGGCAGAAAATCGAGGACACCGGCCCGCTCACCAAGAAGCGGATGGAGACGGTCGACGACGAGACTCTGGCCGCCGCCAAGGATTTCATCACGCGACAGGTGAAAGAGGGCAAGCCCTTCTTCACCTGGTGGAACGGCACGCGCATGCATTTCCGCACCCATGTGAAGGCGGAGCATCGCGGCATTTCCGGTCAGGACGAATATAGCGACGGCATGGTCGAGCACGACATGCATGTCGGCGACCTTTTGAAACTGCTGGACGATCTCGGCGTCGCCGACGACACCATCGTCTTCTACTCGACGGACAATGGTCCGCATTACAATACCTGGCCGGACTCCGGCACGACCATTTTCCGCAGCGAGAAGAACTCCAACTGGGAGGGCGCCTATCGCGTGCCGGCCTATGTGCGCTGGGCGAAGCACTTCCCGGCCGGGGAAACGCTCAACGGCATCGTCTCGCATGAAGACTGGCTGCCGACCTTCGCCGCCGTCGGCGGCGATCCCGACATCAGGCAGAAGCTCGCTTCGGGCGTGAAGATCAACGGCCGCAAATATCACAATATGATCGACGGAGAGAATTTGCTGGATTACCTCTCCGGCAAGGCGAAAAACTCGCCGCGCAAAGAATTCATCTATGTGAACGACGACGGCCAGATCGTGGCCATCCGCTATCAGGACTGGAAGGCGGTGTTTCTCGAAAATCGCGGCGAGGCCTTCGGCGTCTGGCGCGAGCCGTTCGTCGAGCTGCGCGTGCCGCTGCTGTTCAATTTGCGGCGCGACCCGCTGGAGCGCGCGCAGCACAATTCGAACACCTATAACGACTGGTTCCTGGAGCGTCCCTTCATCGTCGCGCCGATGCAGAAGCTCGCGGCGGACTTCCTGATGTCGATGAAGCAATATCCGCCAAGCCAGACGCCGGGCTCCTTCAACCTCGAAAAAATCCAGAAACAGATCGAGGCCGCCGGCGGCGGCGATTGACGCCCATTCAAGGCGGTCGCGTTCACGCGGCCGCCTTTGCTCGCAGGCACATTCATGCAGATCAAGAAAGCCTATCTGATCTTCGCCTTTTGCGCCGTCTCGGTCATCGCGCTGCTCTATGGCGTCTCGCCGCAATGGTTTGCGCGCAGTTTTCTCGGTCTGGCGGATCTCGACGCCGGTCTCGCGCATATTCTGCGGGCGGTCATGGGGCTCTATCTCGCGCTCGGCCTCTTCTGGCTCTACGCGGCCTTTCACGAGCCGTATCGCAACGCCGCCGTGTTGACGACCGTGATCTTCTCGGGAGGCCTCGTGTCCGGGCGGTTCGTCAGCCTCCTTGTCGAAGGGCGCCCGGCGCCGCTGCTGCTGCTCTACGTCTTCATGGAACTGGCTCTCGTTCCGATCGGACTGTGGGTCTTCAGGCAGCCTGACTGATTGCCGCGAACGTCCCCGGAGACACGCATGCTGCGATCCCTTCGCGCTCTTCCGATCCTCATCCTCCTTGTCGTCGCGTCCCCTCTGCGAGCCGATGAAGCGCTGCCCTCCTGGAACGAGGGACCGGCCAGACAGGCCATCGTCGCTTTCGTTGCCAAAGTCACGACGCCGGGGCCCGATTTCGTGAGGCCCGAGGATCGCATCGCCGTCTTCGACAATGACGGCACGCTCTGGACCGAGTGGCCTGTCTACACCCAGTTGCTCTTCGCGCTCGATCGTGTGAAGGCGCTCGCGCCGGGCCATCCCGAATGGCGCAAGAAGCAGCCCTTCAAGGCCGCGCTCGCCGGCGACATGCGAACGCTCGCGGCAAGCGGCGAGAAAGGCGCGGTGGAGATCATCGGCGCCACCCATGCCGGACAGACGCCGGAGGCGTTTCAGTCGATCGTCGCGCAATGGCTGGCGAGCGCGGAGCATCCGAAATTCAAGGCGCGTTACGACCGCCTCGTCTATCAGCCGATGCTGGAGCTTCTCGCCTATCTGCGGGCCAATGGCTTCAAGACCTATATCGTCTCCGGGGGCGGCGTCGAATTCATGCGCGCCTTCGCCGAGCGCGTCTATGGCGCGCCGCCGGAACAGATCATCGGATCGAGCATCCTCACGAAATATGAGGTTGTCGACGGCAAGCCGACGCTCCTGCGCGAGGCGAAGATCGACTTCATCGACGACAAGGCGGGCAAGCCTGTCGCCATCAATCGCGTCATCGGCCGTCGCCCCATCGCAGCTTTCGGAAATTCAGACGGGGATTTTCAGATGCTGGAATGGACGACAGCCGGGGCCGGGCCGCGCTTCGGCCTGATCCTGCATCATGACGATGAAGCGCGCGAAGCGGCTTATGACCGCAAGTCGCCCGTCGGGCGGCTCGATCGTGGTCTGGACGAGGCCGGCAAGCGCGGCTGGACTCTCGTCAGCATGAAAAACGATTGGAAAACCATCTTTCCGCCCACGCGCGATCAGCGCTGACGCACATAGGCGCCCGGCGCCGGCTCGAGCGCCACGAAGCCTTTATCGGGCGCCCCCATCTGCGGCGGCGCGACGGGCTCGGCGGAGCCGCGCTGTTCGAGCCAGGCGGCCCAGGCCGGCCACCATGAACCTTCGATCAGCCGCGCGCGCTCGCGCCAGTGATCCGCGCTCACATAAGGCTCCTGCCGCCCGCGGACGCCGACATGAAAGCGCCGCCCCGGATGGCCCGGCTCGGAGACGATCCCCGCATTATGGCCGCCGTTGGTCAGCACGAAGGTCATCTCATTGTCGGTGAAAAGATGCGCCTTGTAGACGGAACGCCAGGGCGAGATGTGATCCGTCTCCGTGCCCACGACGAACATGGGCGCGTTGATGTCCTTGAGCGCGATCACCTCATTCTCCACCGCGAAGCGCCCGGCGGTGAGCCTGTTCTCCAGAAATAGCCCGCGCAGATATTCGCTGTGCATGCGGTAGGGCATGCGCGTCTGATCCTCGCTCCAGGCCATGAGGTCGGTCGGATGCTCGCGCTCGCCCAGCAGATATTCCTTGATGGCCCGCGCCCAGAACAATTCGTTGGAGCGCAGCGCCATGAAGACGCCGGCCATCTGATGCGTATCGAGATAGCCCTGATCCCACATCATGTCTTCGAGAAAGGCGACCTGCGCCCAGTCGACGAAGAGCATGAGATCGCCGGGCTCGCTGAAATCCGTCTGCGAGGCGAGCAGCGTGACCGAAGCGAGCCGGTCGTCACTGTCGCGCGCCAAGGTCGCGGCGGCGATGGAGAGCAGCGTGCCGCCCAGACAATAGCCGGCCGCATGAACCTTGCGGCCGGGGACGACGGCGTTGACGACGTCGAGCGCCGCCATCACGCCGTGCGTGCGATAATCATTCAAGGAAATGTCCCGATCCTCGGCTGTCGGGTTTCGCCAGGAGATCATGAAGACGGTGAAGCCGCGCTCGACCAGATAGCGCACCAGAGAATGATGCGCGGCAAGATCCAGCACGTAATATTTCATGATCCAGGCGGGAACGATGAGGACCGGCTCCGCGCGCACCTTTTCCGTCGCAGGGCTGTACTGGATCAGCTCCATCAGATGATTGCGATAGATCACCTCGCCCGGCGTCGCGGCGACGTCCTTGCCGACGACAAAACCATTGCCTTCGCCATTCGACTGCGTCGCGATATCGGAGAAATCCTCAAGGAAATATTCAAGGCCGCGCAGGAGATTGGCGCCGCCCTCGCGCTGGATGCGGTCGATCACCACGGGATTGAGCAAGGGGAAATTCGAGGGCGCGAAGGCGTCGAGATGTTTGAGCGCGAGAAAGGAAACGCGCGCCGCCGTATTGGGCCGCATGCCGCGCTGCTCGCGCGTGGCCTTGCTCCACCAGTCGCGCTGCGCGAGGAACGCCTGTTCGATAAGGGCGTAGGGAAAGGTTCCCCAGGCCGGATCGTCGAAGCGATGATCGGAGGGATCGGGCGCGAAGGGACGCTGCGCATGATCGCTGAAGAGATTGTGCAGGCTGAAATGAGCAAGCCGCGCGCTCGACGCGAAGGCCTCGGACATGAGTTCGAGCTGATGTCCCGGCGCGCGCGCGAGATGCGCGGTCCAGTCGAACCAGGCCGACAATTGCGCATGAGGCGAGATGCCGTGGGTGAAACGGGCGGCGGCCGCACGCAGGGCGCGGTCCACCGTCTCGAAGGATTGCGGATGCACCAGCGGCATGAGCGGCGGCGCCGCGCGACGCTCCGGCGCGACGGCGACCAAATGCTTCAGTGTATTGCTCATGGCGCTCCTTGAATCTTCCCATTGTCATAATTTGCAATTGTAGCGGTTCCGCGACAGGGCTTCATGGGCCATTCGCCAGTAAATCGGTGATGGAGCCGTTTTCATGCCTGCGGCGGATCGCCTCGGCGAAAAGTCCCGCGAGCGAAAGGATCGTCAAGCGATTTCCCAGCGCATCTTTAGCCGCCTCGCTTAGCGGAACGGAGTCGGCAAGCACGATGGCGTCGAGCGACGCGGCGCTGAGGATTTCGGGGGTCTTGCCGGTGAAAACCCCATGGGTCGCAGCGGCGCAAACCTGCGCCGCGCCATGCGCGCGGCAGGCCGCTGCAGTGCGGGCGATCGTGCCGCCGCCGGCGATCAGATCGTCGAGGATGATCGCGACGCGGCCCGCGACGTCGCCGGCGAAAATGTCGCCCGTCACACGCCCCTCGCTGCGCGTCTTGTCCATGAACGCCTTGCCGACGGGGCGGCCCAGCGCGGTTTCGAGTCGCTGCCGGAAGAGCTCGGCGCGCTTCTCGCCGCCGAGATCGGGCGAGACCACGACGACCGGCTCCTCGCCGACGAGCGGCGCGAAATGGCGGGCGAACAGCGCATGGGCGTCGAGCGGGATGGTTTCACAGCGAAAAGCGTTCTCGAAGGCTGCGATATTGTGCACGTCTATTGTGATGACGGCGTCCGCTCTCATCGCGTCGAATAGCTGCGCCACGTAGCGCGTTGTGATCGGATCGCGCGGTTTCGTCCGACGGTCCTTTCTGGAAAAGGCGAGATAGGGCGTAACTGCCGTGACGCGCGCGGCGCCGGAATCTTTCAAGGCGCCGATGAAGAAGAGCAGTTTGAGCAGCTTGTCGGCGCTGCTGACGCCGACTTCGGCGTAGAGACTGAAAATGACATAGACATCGTGGCCACGGACGCTTTCGAGCGGGCGCAGCTTATATTCGCCGTCTTCAAAGGCGCGATCCTCATGCGGTGCGAGGTTGACGCCAAGATGCGCCGCGACCGAGGCGCCGAAGTCACGGCTGGAGCCGAGCGCGAACACCGAAAGAGACTTCATCCCGCTTCCCTGTTCAACCAGTCGGCAATGCGCGGCCATTCTTCCGCCAGCGTCCTGCGTCCCAGGAAAAGCGCGAGATGGCCGCAGGACGCAAGCGCCTTTTCGACCTTGCCCCGAACGAGCTGCGCCGCCGCCAGCGCCTGCGCCGGCGGCGCGACGACATCTCTTTCGCCGACGAGCAGGAACAGCGGATGATCGAGCGTGCGGAGATCGACTTTCCTGCCGAGCGCCGGAAAGGCTCCTTTCGCGAGCGCATTGTCGCGATAGAGATAGTGATACACCTCGGAAAAATAACGCCCCGGCAAATCCACCACGCGCCGGTCCCAGGCCTCAAAGGCTGCGCGCGGTGTTTCGGGCGAGTCGGGCTCCGTCTGCAGCGAGTCGCGCAGGCGGGTTTCCCCGTCACTTTCACGCGGCCAGAGATGCGTCATCTGCGCGCCGCGCACGCAGCCGCCGCCTGACTCCACGAGCTGAATCAGCTGCGCCTCGGATGTGTTTTCGACAGGCTCGGAAAGCACGGAAGGCGCGGCGCTCACGTCGACCGGCGTTCCGACGGCGACGATGCGTCGCACTTTGTCGGGAAAACGCGCCGCATAAACAAGAGAAAGCCAGCCCCCCTGACACAGGCCGACGAGATCGACCGGCCCGCCGACATCGTCGATTGCGACATTGAGCGCGGCGAGAAGATCGTCGACGCCGTAGCCTTGCGTCGCGCGCGTCGCCGATTTCCACTCGACGAGATACAGCCGCGCGCAGCCATGGCGTCGCAAAACCGAAATCAGACTGTGCCCCGGCGCGAGATCGGCGATCTGCGCGTCATGCAAAGCGTAAGGCGTGACGATGACCACCGCCGTCCCGGCCGCGCCGGTCGAAAAATCCCACAGACGCAGGGCGGCGAGGTCAAGCGCGAGACGCGTGGGCGTCATCCATGGCGGAGGCGGTCTTTGCGCGGTTTCGTCGGGCGCCAGCGCGCGACGCCATATCTCGAGCGAGGCCAGAGGCAAGGCCCACATCTGCCGCGTCCAGTTGTCCCAGGGCATCGCTTTTCCGTCTCGCTCCGGCGCGGGCTATCATATGTCATAATGAATGAAGAAAGCGACGGCGCGCGAGCGCAAGCGGAGCAGTGACGTGACCGTGACGGAAAGCGTTTCTCTTGCTGACAAGCTGCGTTTTCTCAGCGTGTCCGAGGCCTATGCTTTTCATCCCGGCTCGGTCGAGATCATCGAGACCCATATGTCCTATGTGTTTCTCGCCGGCGTGCGCGCCTACAAGCTCAAGAAGCCGGTGCGCTATCCTTTTCTGGATTTCTCCACCCTTGCGGCGCGCGAGCGGGACTGCCGTGAGGAACTGCGCCTCAACAGGCGGCTGGCGCCGGATGTTTATCTCGGCGTTCTTCCCCTGACGGCGGAAGACGCTCGGCTCTCGCTTGGCGGCAAGGGGGAGGTCGTGGACTGGATCGTCGAAATGCGCCGCCTCCCGCGCGAAAGAATGCTCGACCAACTCATTGCCGGGGACGGCGTGAAGGACGCCTCTATCGCCTCGCTTTGCGACACGCTGGCGCGTTTCTATCGCGGCGCCGAGCGCTCGACGATCACGCCTGATGACTATCTGTCGCGTTTCTTCGACGAGATGCGGCTCAATCGTGACGTTCTCACCAGCGATGACTTCCCCCATCGCAACGAGGCGACGCAGTTTCTCGATCGTCTCGATTCCCGACTTGCGTCATCGCGCATGATGCTCGAAGCGCGCGTGCGCGAGGGTCACGTCGTCGACGGCCATGGCGATCTTCGCCCCGAACATGTCTGCCTCAATAGGCCGATCGAGATTTTCGACTGTCTCGAATTCAACGCCGCCCTGCGCCAGGTCGATCCTTTCGACGAGATCGCGCTGCTCGGCGTCGAATGCGCCCAACTCGGCGCGCCGCATTTGCTGGCGCGCTTCGCTCAAGCGCTTGCGGCGCGTCTCGACACGCCCGCGCCGGAGGCCCTCGTCGCTCTTTACGGCGCCTGGCGCGCGGCGCTGCGCGCGCGGCTTTCCTTCGCGCATCTTCTCGAACCTTCGGCGCGCACGCCCGAGAAATGGGCGCCGCTTGCAAAGCGCTATCTCTCAATTGGCGCGCGTCTGCTGGAAGAGGAAACCCTGTGGCTTTCATGAATCGCGAGGAGGCCGGCCGCGCGCTCGCGGAAGAGCTGGCCTCGCTCAAGAGCGCGGATGTCGTCGTCTTCGCTCTGCCGCGCGGCGGCGTGCCTGTCGCGGCGCCAATCGCGGCGGCGCTCGGCGCGCCGCTCGATCTCGTGCTGGTGCGCAAGATCGGCGCGCCCTATCAGCCTGAGCTCGCCATGGGCGCCGTCGCCGACAGCGGCAAGCCGGTGGTCGTGCGCAATGACGACGTCATCGATACGCTCGGCGTCAGCGCGGCGCGCTTCGACGAGGCCTGCGCGCGCGAATGCGCCGAGATCGAACGCCGCCGCGAGCTTTATCTCGGCGACAGGCCGCGCGCGGCTGTGAAGGGGCGGATCGCCGTGGTGGTGGACGATGGCGTCGCGACAGGCGCCACGACCCGCGCCGCCCTGCGCGCCGTGCGCGCGCAGGCGCCGAAACGCCTGATCCTCGCGGTTCCGGTCGCCTCCACCGAAGCGCTCGAAGCGTTGCGCGCCGAGGCCGACGAGATTGTCTGTCTCGAAGCGCATGACTGGTTTCGCGGCGTCGGCGGCTATTTCGCTGATTTCCACCAGATCGACGACAGCGAGGTGATCGCCCTGCTCGACCGCTTTGGCCCGCGCGGCTAAATGCCCCACGCCCGCGACTTATCTTCGCCCTGTTAAACTGCAGGTCTATTTTTCGATGACTGCGACTCCAGCGAGACGGCGCCAATGACCGACACGACAGAAAAGAACCGCTACATTCGCTTCTTCTCGCAGATCGGGATCGGCGACGTGCCGCTTGTCGGCGGCAAGAACGCCTCGCTCGGCGAAATGTATCGTGAATTGACGGCCAAAGGCATTCTCGTTCCCAACGGTTTCGCCGTCACGGCCGAAGCCTATCGCCACGCGCTCGACGCCGCCGGCGCCTGGCCGGCTTTGAAGGAGTCGCTCGATGGCCTCCATCCCGAAGACGTCGACGATCTCGCCCGCCGCGCCAAGCGCGCGCGCGACATCGTCTACAGCGCCGGCCTGCCGGCGGAGGTCGAAGCCGACATTCGCGTCGGGATGAAGCGGCTCGTCGAGGAATACGGCCCCGAGCTTTCCGTCGCCGTGCGCTCCTCGGCGACGGCGGAGGATTTGCCCGGCGCGAGCTTCGCCGGCCAGCACGACACCTATCTCAACATCCACGGCGAGGCCGCGGTGCTCGACGCCGTGCGCCATTGTTTCGCGAGCCTCTTCACCGATCGGGCGATCCGTTATCGGATCGACAATGATTTCGATCATTTCAAGGTGTTCAACTCCGTCGCCATCATGAAGATGGTGCGCTCCGATCTCGCCGCGTCCGGCGTCATCTTCACCATCGACACGGAAACCGGCTTCGAGGACGTCGTCTTCATCACCGGCGCCTATGGGCTCGGCGAGAATGTCGTGCAGGGCGCCGTCGATCCCGATGAGTTCTATGTCTTCAAGCCGACCTATCGCGCAGGGCAAGCGGGCGATCCTCAAGCGTTCGCTCGGGCCGAAGAAAATCAAGATGATCTTCTCGGATCGCGGCCGCGTCACGACGCGCAATATTCCGACCGACGACAAGGACAGCGTGAAATATCTGCATCAGCGACGCGGAGGCGCTGTCGCTCGCCGGGCAGGCCATGACGATCGAAGCGCATTACAGCGCGAAGGCCGGCGAGCATCGCCCCATGGATATCGAATGGGCGAAGGACGGCGTCGATGGGCGGCTCTATATCGTGCAGGCGCGGCCCGAGACCGTCGCCTCGCGCAAAAACCGAAACGTCATTCGAGGAATTCAATGTCAAAAAGCACGGCGCGCTAAAGGTCGAGGGCCGGGCCGTCGGCGCCAAGATCGCTTTCGGCAAAGCGCGCGTCATCGAGCATTTGAGCGAATTGTCGCAATTCGTTCCGGGCGAGATCCTCGTCGCCGACACGACCTCGCCCGACTGGGGCACGGTGATGAAGGCGGCGGCCGGCATCGTCACCAATCGCGGCGGCCGCACCTGTCACGCCGCCATCGTCGCGCGCGAACTCGGCATTCCCGCCATCGTCGGCACGGATCGCGGCAACGCATGTCATCCGCACCGGCGACATGATCTCGGTATGTTGCGCGGAAGGAGACATCGGCAGGGTCTATGAAGGGCGAGATCGATTTCGACGTGATCGAGACGGATCTCTCCAACCTGCAGAAGCCCGCGACGCATATCATGATGAATGTCGGCAACCCCGAACTCGCCTTCGGCCTCGCGGCGCTGCCCAACGACGGCGTGGGGCTGGCGCGCATGGAGTTCATCATCAATGAATCGATCGGCGTGCATCCGATGGCGCTGATTCATCCCGACAGGGTGACGAGCGACGCGGACAGACAAAAGATCGCGCGGCTCACTGCGCAGTATGCGAGCCCAGGCGATTATTTTGTTCAGCGCCTGTCGGAGGGCGTCGGCGCGATTGCGGCGGCTTTCTATCCGAAGCCCGTCGTCGTACGCATGTCGGATTTCAAGACCAATGAATATCGATCGCTCATCGGCGGCGAAGCCTTCGAGGATATCGAGCAAAATCCGATGATCGGCTTTCGCGGCGCGTCGCGTTACGCCCATCCGAAATATCGCGAAGGCTTTGCGCTTGAGTGCGCCGCGATGAAACGCGTGCGCGAGGAGATGGGGCTGACGAACGTCAAGCTGATGATCCCCTTCTGCCGCCGCGTCGATGAAGCGAAAAAGGTGATGGCGCTGATGGCGGAACTCGGCCTCGAACGCGGCAAGGATGGGCTTGATGTTTACGTCATGTGCGAAATTCCGAACAATGTGCTGCTGATCGACGAATTCGCGAAAGCAGTTCGACGGTTTCTCCATCGGCTCCAACGATCTCACCCAGCTCACGCTCGGCGTCGATCGCGATTCCGAGGTCGTCGCCTTTGATTTCGATGAGCGTGACGAAGGCGTGAAGACGATCCTGCGCATGGCGATCGAGGGCGCGAAGCGCAATCAGCGCCACATCGGTATTTGCGGTCAGGCGCCTTCCGATTATCCCGAAATGGCGGAGTTTCTCGTGCGTCTCGGGATCGACTCGATCAGTCTCAACCCTGACACGGTACTGCAGACGACAAAACGAATCGTCGAGCTCGAAAAAACGCTTGGGCGTGTGAGAAAGTAGCGCGCGCGCTCATGAGGGCTTGAAAGAGAGGCAAACAACGACAGGTTCCTTCCATCGCGCTTTCGCCGATATGCAAGCGCGGTCCCTGCCTTGCCGCTGCGCGCGCGCAGCGTGGAAAGAAGGACGATTCATATGAACAGGCCTGTCAAATTCGTGATCTCGGCGGTCTTCGCCTGCGGCTTCGCGGCGCTCGCTTCGGGCTCCGCCTCCGCCATGCCCGCGGCCAGGACCGGCGTCGACGTCGCGCCCATGACGGAGAATGCGCATGTCGTGCGCGTCTGCAATCGCTGGGGCCGCTGCTGGATGACGGCCAATCACCGGCATGGTCCGCGCTACGGTTATGGCCGCCCCTATCACCGCCATTACGGCTACGGCTGGCGTCACTACCGCCGCTGGTGAACATGATGTGAAAAACGGCCCGGCGGTACATCCGCGCTCGGGCCGTTTTTCTCCGGCGGACCAGGCCGCCGGCTCGTTGAAGAGATAGGCGCGGACCATCGTTTTGCAAGCCGCGCCGTTCGCGACCCCTTTCTTTGCAAGCTGTTGCGCCGCGGCTCTTGTGCGCGCGCCCTAAACATGCAGTCTCGGCTGCGTCTTTTTCGGCGCGCAACGGAGACGGCGCTTTTGCAAAGGCCTCGGCTCATAATTCTGACGATCCTCGCAGCGGCGGCCCTCGTTCTGCGCCCCGTCCATGCGAAGGAGCCTGAAAAGCCCAGGACGGTCTCTCTGCTCAAGCAGAAATCCCTGACAGATACGCCCGACGGGCCAAAAGAGCAGTTGCGCCGCCTCGGCATCGACGTCGACGTGTGGGTGACGCAGTTCTTCCAGGGGATTGCTGCGGGCGGCAATAATGGCGTCTCGCGTTATGGCGGGAAACTCGACGCCTTCCTCAAGATCGACGGCGAAAAGCTCGGCCTGTGGCAGGGCCTGCGCGTCAGCGCGCAATATGAGCATTACTTCGGCCGCAACATCAACAACAAGGATTTCGCGCTCGTGCCGGTGAACGCCGCACAGGCGTTCATTGCAAACGACAGTTATCACTCGGCGCTGTCAGTGGTCGTCACCCAACAATTGAGCAAGGAGCTGTCGGTCAGCGCCGGCAAGTTCAACATGATGACCGTCGCCTCGCAGACGCCGCTGATTGGCGGCGGCGGGCTCGACACCTTCATGAACCGCGCCTTCGCTCTGCCATCCACCGGCATCGGCGTCGCGTCGCCCGGCACGGTGTCGGACCGGCTCATCGTCTCGCCGCCCTATCTTCTCGCCGCCATTGCGACGCTGAAAACGCAGCCCGCGACCTTCACCTTCATCTTTGCGGATCCGCGAAACGCCCAGAACCCGCGCGTGCTGGAGCGGCCTTTCGAACGGGGCGTCGTGGCCGTCGGCGGCGTCACCGTGCCCGTGACGATCCTGGGTCTCTCAGCATTCCATAGCTTGCGCGGCGGCTACAGCAATGCGCGCGGCTTCGATCTCGACGAGAACGACAATATTCGCGCGCGGCTTGCGGCGCGTCAGACCGTGACGAAAAAGGGTTTCTGGCTCGCCGCCTATTCGTTTCAGCAATATCTCGTGCAGAGCGCCGACAATCCGGATGTCGGCTGGGGATTGTTCGGAGTCGCCACGCTCTCGGACGGCAATCCCAACCCGGTCAGATGGAGCGCGCTTGCGGGGATCGGGGGCAATAATCTTCTACCCGGCCGCGCGGACGACAAATGGGGCGTCGGCTTTTTCCACTATGGGCTGACCCAGCCGCTGCTCACGGGGCTTGCCGACCGTGGATTGTACCGGCGTAGCGAAGGCGGCGTTGAAGCTTTTTATAATTGGGCGATCACCCCCTGGCTGCGCCTCTCCGGCGACCTGCAGGTGGTGGAGCCCTGGAACGCGCTGAAGCCGCGCGCGACCTATATGGCGTTGCGGCTGCAGACGCGCTTTTAGGCGCCGCGCGGCTCCGCCGCCGCCTGCGGTGCGAAAATTGCATCGAGTTATTTGCTCGAAGGCCAATTTATTCATGCGCGAGGCGTGTCATGACCGAGGCGAAGGGCGCATTCCACATCGATGGCAAAGTCACCGAACTTCCGCTTTTGAAAGGCCGGCTCGGCGCCGACGTCATCGATATGCGCACGCTCGCCGCACAGACAGGCCTCTACAGTTTCGACCCCGGCTTTCTTTCAACGGCGAGCTGCGAGTCGAAGATCACGCATATCGAGGGCGACGCCGGAATTCTTCTGCATCGCGGCTATCCCATCGACCAGCTCGCCGAGCGCGGCGACTATCTCGAGGTCTGCTATCTGCTGCTCTACGGCGAATTGCCGACGCGCGCGCAAAAGGAGGATTTCGATTACCGCGTGACCCATCACACGATGGTGCATGAGCAGATGGCGCGGTTTTTTCAGGGTTTCCGCCGCGACGCGCACCCCATGTCGATCATGGTGGCCTCGGTCGGCGCGCTCTCCGCCTTTTACCACGACTCGACCGACATCCGCGATCCGACGCAGCGCATGATCGCCTCCATGCGCATGATCGCCAAGACGCCGACGCTTGCGGCGATGGCCTATAAATATTCGATCGGCCAGCCCTTCGTCTATCCGCGCAACGAACTCGATTACACGTCGAATTTTCTGCGCATGTGCTTCGCCGTGCCGGCCGAGGACTATAGAATCAACCCGGTTTTCGCGCGCGCGCTCGATCGCATCTTCATCCTGCACGCCGATCTCGCGCAGGTCGCGTCGACCTCCACGGTGCGGCTTGCGGGCTCGTCTGGCGCCGATCCCTTCGCCTGCGTCGCAGCCGGCATCGCTTCGCTGTGGGGACCGGCCCATGGCGGCGCCAACGAGGCGGTGCTCAAAATGTTGGCGGAGATTGGCGCGCCGGAGCGCATTCCGCACTTTATCGAGCGGGCCAAGGACAAGAGCGATCCTTTCCGGCTGATGGGATTCGGCCACCGCATCTTCAAGAATTACGATCCGCGCGCGAAAATCATGCAGCGCACGGCGCATGAGGTCTTCAGCCAGATCGGCGTCAGCGACCCGCTGCTCGACGTGGCGCATGAGCTGGAACGCGTCGCTCTGTCAGACGAGTATTTCATCAAGCGGCGGCTGTTCCCGAATGTCGATTTTTATTCGGGGCTGATTTTACGAACCATGGGTTTTCCAACATCCATGTTCCCCGCCCTCTTCGCCGTGGCGCGGACGGTCGGGTGGCTCGCGCAATGGAAAGAGATGATCGAGGACCCCAATTACAAGATGGGGCATCCGAGCCAGCTCTACACCGGCGAAGCGCAGCGGGACTATGTGCCGCTCGATGAGCGAGGATAAGTGGCGTGAGCGCTCGGCCGATCATCCGAGGGAGCGGCCTCGCCCTTCGAGACGCGAGCTTCGCTCGCTCCTCAGGGTGAGGCCGGAGTGATCAACGCAACAGCCCCTCATGCTGAGGAGCTCGCGTAGCGAGCGTCTCGAAGCGCAGGGGACGCGATGCGCTCAGGGCCAGGCTGCGCTCACACCGCCTGCATGGCCTCCGGCTTGGCGCGGCCGCGCTTCACCATCAATTTGTTCAGCGCCGACACATAGGCGCGCGCCGAGGCGACGAGCGTGTCGGGATCGGCGCCGCGGCCGGTGACGGACTTGCCGTCCTCGCACAGACGCACCGACACTTCCGCCTGCGCGTCCGTGCCTTCCGTGACGGCGTGAACCTGATAGAGCTCCAGCGTCGCCTCATGCGGCGCCAGCGCCTTGATGGCGTTGAAGATGGCGTCCACGGGACCGTTGCCGGTCGCCTGATGCGTGACCTTGTCGCCCTCGATATCGAGCGTCAACGCCGCCGACTGCGGCCCATGCGTGCCCGCCATCACCATCAGCGCCAGCACCTTGATGTGATCATGCGCGCTGACGATCTCGTCGTCGACCAGCGCGATCAGATCCTCGTCGTAGACGAACTTCTTGCGGTCGGCGAGATCCTTGAAGCGATTGAAGGCGTCGTTGAGCTGGTTCTCGCCCAGATCATAGCCCAGCTCCTTGAGCTTTTCGCGGAAAGCATGACGGCCCGAATGCTTGCCCATGACGAGCGAGGTCTTGGACACGCCGACGCTCTCCGGCGTCATGATCTCATAAGTATGCGCATTCTTCAGCATGCCGTCCTGATGAATGCCGCTCTCATGCGCGAAGGCGTTCCGGCCGACGATCGCCTTGTTGTATTGCACCGGAAAAGACGTCACCGCCGACACGAGTTTCGACGCGCGCGTCAGCAGCTTCGCGTCGATATTGGTGTGATAGGGCAGAAAGTCGTGGCGCGTCCTCAGCGCCATGACGACCTCCTCCATCGCGGCGTTGCCGGCGCGTTCGCCCAGACCATTGATCGTGCATTCCACCTGACGCGCGCCGCCGCGCACGCCCGCCAGCGAATTGGCCACGGCAAGGCCCAGATCGTCGTGACAATGCACGGAGAAGATCGCCTTGTCGGAATTGGGCACGCGTTCGCGCACGGTGCGGAACAGCTGCTCATATTCCTGCGGCGTCGTGTAGCCGACCGTGTCGGGAATATTGATCGTCGTCGCGCCCGCGCGGATCGCGGCCTCGACGCAGCGGCACAGAAAATCCATCTCCGTGCGCGTGCCGTCCTCGGCCGACCATTCGACATCCGCGACATGGTTTCGCGCGCGCGTCACGGAAGAGACGACCAGCTCCAGCACACGCTCGGGCTCCATCTGGAGCTTGTATTTCATATGCACGGGCGAGGTGGAGATGAAGGTGTGGATACGCGGGCGCTTCGCCTCGCGCAGCGCCTCGGCGCAGCGGTCGATATCCTTTTCCGACGCGCGGGCGAGACCGGCGACGGATGCGGTCTTCACGCGGCGCGCGACTTCCGCGACGCTCTCGAAATCGCCGGGGCTGGCGATCGGAAAGCCCGCCTCGATGATATCGACGCCCATTTGATCGAGGAGATCGGCGACCTCCAGTTTCTCTTCGAGAGTCATGGAGGCGCCGGGCGATTGTTCGCCGTCGCGCAAGGTCGTGTCGAATATGACGACGCGCTCGCTGTCCGTGGAGCCGTTCGCGGGATGGGTCATGTCGGAAACTTCCTGAAAGCTGCTCTGCCCTTATGATCGGGCGTGATCGTGGTTGCGTCTGATCCCCTGACGGCCTGGGCTGGAAGCCCGGCGGGCGGTCAGGGGCGACGAAGAAGCAGCAGGCCGGCGAGCAGGCGCAGATCGAGCGTCACGCCGCGCGGGGCGGGCGTCTCGAAAGCTCTGTATGTGGCGGCGGCGACGGCCACGATTCACTGTCCTCGCAAAAACGGCGCATGCGCCGGATCGCCCAAGGATAGGCAAAGGCGCTGCGGCAGGCAAGGGTCATGGCCGCCGCTTTTTTACGCTCCTGAAAAGCCTTGACGACATTAACGAAAGTTAAGCCTCGCCGCTTTTGTTTTTTATGCCCTTTGACCGATCGTGGCTCTTGCCCAAACGGCGGGATGAGCCCTAACATCCTTCTCATGGTCAAAACCGCCTTCTCCATCCGCCACGCCCGTCCCGGCGACGCCGAGGAAATCGCGCTGGTTCATGACGCCTCCTGGCGCGACGCCTATCGCGGCGTCATTCCCGGCCTGGAGCTGGAGCGCATGATCGCGCGGCGCGGGCCCGCGTGGTGGCTGTCGGCGATCGAGCGCGGCACGGGACTGCTGGTGCTCGATTTCGACAATAAGATCGCCGGCTATTCGACCTATGGACGCAACCGCGTGCCGTCCATGCCCTATTCGGGCGAAATCTTCGAGATTTATCTGTCGCCGCAATATCAGGGCCTCGGCCTCGGCAGCCGCCTGTTCAGCGTCGCGCGTCGGGAGCTCGCCGAGCACGGCTATCTGTCGACGATCGTCTGGGCGCTGGCCGACAATGAGAAGGCCCTCGCCTTCTATCGCAGCCTCGGCGGCCAGACCGTGCGCCGCGCGGAGGAGCGTTTCGGCAACGACATGCTGACCCGCGTCGCCTTCGGCTTCGTCTCCGCGCAGGTGCGCTGAGCGGTGCGAATTCGCAAATCCGCTTGGCTGTGACAGAGGGCGCGGCGCCCGCGCTGTCGACGCTTCCGACTTGCTCCTTTTCCCACGCTTGCGCATATAGTGGCCGATGCCTCCCGCCCCGACGAACCGCCGCCCCGCCTCTCCCAAGGACGCCCCGCAGGAACCCTTCAAGCGGGCGGTTTCCGGCGCTATGCGCGCCATGGCCAAGACCCCCAAACTGGATGTCGTCTTCGCGGCCGAGCGTCCCTCGCTGATTTCGACGCCCGAGGGAGCCAAGGCCCGCATCACCGATCCGCCGCGCAAGCTGACGCCCAAAGAGGCGGCGGTCGTGCGCGGACAGGCCGACTCCATCGCGCTGCGGCTCGCCTGTCACGACGACGCCGTCCACCGCCGCTACGCCCCCGAGTTCATGGAGGCGCGCGCCGCTTTCGACGCCATGGAGCAGGCGCGCGTCGAATCTCTCGGAGCCCGGCGCATGGCGGGCGTCGCCGCCAATATCGGCGCGATGCTGGAGGAGCGCTACACGCGCAGCCATACGGAAAAGATCACCAGCCGCGCCGACGCCCCGCTCGAAGACGCGCTGGCGCTGATGGCCCGCGAGCGGCTCACGGGCCTCGAACCGCCGCCCCACGGCGCGAAGATCGTCGAGTTGTGGCGCGGCGTGATCGAGGAGCGCGGCGGCGCCGATCTCGACCGGCTCGCCAGCGCCATCGAGGACCAGAAGCAATTCGCCCATATCGTGCGCGAGCTCCTCTCGCATCTCGACATGGCCGGCGCCGAATCGCCGGATGAGAATGAGGCGGAGGACGTCGAGGAGCAGCCGCAAAATCCCGAGGAGAACGAGGACCAGAAGCAGGAAGAGGATCAGGCGAAGAGCCAGGCCGAAATGGAGACCTCGCTCGCGGCGGAGGACTCCGATCAGGAAGGCGAGAGCGACTCCGCCGAGGCCCCCTATGGCGAATCCGCCGAGGAGGGGGAGGACGGCGATCTGGAGGAGGCGCCCGACGCGCGCCGCCCCACGACCCCCGCCGCCGACCGCTCGGGCGCCGACTATCACGCCTATACGACCCGCTTCGACGAGACGGTGCGGGCCGAGGAGCTCTGCGACACCGAGGAGCTCGACCGGCTGCGGTCCTATCTCGACAAGCAGCTTCTGCATCTGTCTTCCGTGGTCGGCCGCCTCGCCAACCGCCTGCAGCGCCGGCTGATGGCGCAGCAGAGCCGGTCATGGGAGTTCGACCTCGAAGAGGGCATGCTCGACCCCGCGCGCCTGCCGCGCGTCGTCATCGACCCTCAGCAGCCGCTTTCCTTCAAGCGCGAGAAGGACACGGATTTCCGCGACACCGTGGTCACGCTGCTGCTCGACAATTCGGGCTCCATGCGCGGGCGACCCATTACCGTCGCCGCGACCTGCGCCGACATTCTCGCCCGCACGCTGGAGCGCTGCGGCGTGAAGGTGGAGATTCTCGGCTTCACGACGCGCGCCTGGAAGGGCGGCCAGTCCCGCGAGCTGTGGCTCAACGAGGGCAAGAAGCCCAATCCCGGCCGCCTCAACGACATCCGCCACATCATCTACAAGGCGGCCGACGCCCCCTGGCGGCGGGCGCGGCGCAATCTCGGCCTGATGATGCGCGAGGGCCTGCTCAAGGAGAATATCGACGGCGAGGCGCTCGACTGGGCGCATCGGCGCCTGCTGGCGCGTCAGGAGCAGCGCCGCATTCTGATGATGATTTCCGATGGCGCGCCGGTGGACGATTCCACCCTCTCGGTCAATCCCGGCAATTACCTCGAGCGGCATCTGCGGCAGGTGATCCACGACATCGAGACCCGATCGCCGGTCGAGCTCATCGCCATCGGCATCGGCCATGACGTGACGCGCTACTATCGCCGCGCCGTGACAATTGTCGACGCCGAGGAACTGGGCGGCGCGATGACGGAGAAGCTCGCGGAGCTCTTCAGCGAAACGAGCGCGCAGGCCCCGGCAGGCGGCGCGCGGCCGTCCAGAATGGCGAGGATGCGGGCTTAAGCCGTTTTTCACCACGACTCATTTTCGCCGGCCTCGGTTAAACTTGAAACCATTTCCCTCGCTACGCGTTAAGTAGACGCGCGCCACTCTGTCCGAACGAGCGCGCCGGTCAGCAAGCGTGGCTTGGGAGTGTGTGAGATGGCGTTGATCAGGAAAGTGCGGGACGAGGCCCCCGCCATTCGAAAGAGTGGCCTGCGTAACGGCGATTTGCGCTCTGGCGTCTCTGCCTCTGGCGATCTGCGCGGCGGTGACGATTTTGGGCTGAGACATCCTCCGTCATTGCGAGCGAAGCACAGCAATCCAGAGCCGCCTCGAGGCTCCGGATTGCGGCAATGGCCACGGCGAAGCCTACGACGCCTCGGCGATCGGCCATTCCGCCCTGAACGCGCCGCCCTGATTGTCATGGGCGACGACCCGCAGCGTCTTCGCGCCATTGGGCGCATAGGTGAAGCGGAAGTTCGGGTCCTCCGAGAGCGAAATTCCGCCCTCCATCCTGAAAATCAATTCGTCCCCCTGCCAGACCTCCACCGCGTCGACATAATGCGCAGGCGTGTAGGCGCGCGTGATCTGATCCATCTGCATGCCTGAGGCGTTGGGGTGGCGGATCATGATCTGCGCCTCGCGTTTTCCGGCGACAGCGCTCCTGAATTCCCGATATTTCATCTTGCCCAGATTGGCCTTCGCCTCGTCGGGGTCCTTGCCGGCGGGCGCCGAGCAGCCGCCCGAGGCCTTCACGAATTTGGCTTCCGAGTGAAGCTTCCCGTCCCGCGTCTCGGCCACGGCGTGGACATTGGTGTAGGAATTCACCCGCACCCGCGTCTCGATGAAATCGACGCCGGCCTTGTCGCCGAACGTGAAACTCGCCGCCATGGGCATGGGGTTCTGGTCGATGACCAGCGTCGCGACCTTCACTTTGGCGGGGTCGGCGAAGCGCATGGTCATGGGGACGATGGCGGCGTCCTCGGCGCGCTTGGGCGCGTCCAGCGAGATGGCGCCGTCCGCGAGCGCGATCTCGCGGCCCTGAAACAGATCGGTGACGAGGCCCGGCCAGGGGTCGGGGGCGTTTTCGGCATGAGCAGCCGAGGCGACGGCGGCGAGCAGGGCGCCAAAGGCCGCCGCGCGGATTCTTCTTTGCATCGGATCCTCCCGGATTGCCCCGAGATTAGCAAAACCCTGGCGCGCGGGCAGCGACAAAGTCACGGCCCCTCCCACTCCAGCTCCGCAAAGCCCGCCGTGGCGTTGCGCGCGTTATAGTCCTCGAAGAGGCGCCATTTGTCGCGCTCTCCGCGCGGCGGCTTCCGACGCGGCGGCCTTCACGCTCTCGCCTTTCCTGATCGCGGCGCGCAGATCGGCGGTGAGGCGCGTCAGATAGGCGCGCTCGTCGTCGAGCGCCTTCGGCCAGGGCGCGACCATCGGCCCGTGTCCCGGCACGACCCGCTCGGCCCTGATCGCCGCGAGCCGGTCGGCGACGTCCAGAAAGCCGAGCAGGCTCCCGTCCACCACCGGCACATGCTGGAGAAAGAGCAGATCGCCGGCGAAGAGCGTGCCGGTCTTTTTGTCGAGAACGGTCAGGTCCGCCTCGCTATGCGCCGTGCGCCAGGCGGTCAGCTCGATCTCGCGGCCGCCGAGGTCGAGAGTCAGGCTTTCCGCGACCGTCAGCGTCGGCGCGATGATGGTCACGCCGTCGAGCGCGTCGCCCATGGTCGCGCGGAAGGCGGAGAGATAATGTTCGCCGCGCGCGGCCAGCGCCCGCGGGAGATTCTTGTGGCCGACGAAGGTCACGCCCGGCCCGGCGAAGGCGCCGTTGCCGAAGACGTGATCGGGATGGGCGTGGGTGTTGATCACGTAGCGTATGGGCTTTTGCGTCTTTTCGCGCAGCGCCGCCAGAAAGGCCCGTCCCTCGACGAGGCTGCCGCCCGTGTCGACCACGGCGACCGATTCATCCCCGACGATGGCGCCGAGATTGGCGATGGCCCCGAAATTTTCCCGCGTCATGAGGGCGGTTTCGCCCTGATGGGCGTAGACGCCGGGGGCGATTTCCTCGAGCCGGAAGACCGCGCCCGCAGCCCCGGCCGACGCAGAAAAAAGCGACGCCGAGAACACCGCGAGCGACGCCGCTAAGTTACGCAACATATTGAGATACATCGACGCTTTTCCAGCTCGGGCTGGAATGCCGAGGCCTCCGTTTTTTGGCATTGCGATTCCTCCGGTCAAGACATATTATCCGGCCGTTTCCGAGTTAAGAACACGTCTCCCGAACGGGAATCGGGAGCAGCCTGACGCCGTGGCGAGTTTGCGCGGGCGGCGCGGGTCCGAAACGGAAAACGCCTTCCCAATGTCGAGGCGCCCATCGAGAGGCGCGACGTCGGAGGCGGCGCAACAATAAGGCGCCCCTCGGCGTCTCAGGAGGAAATGCTCATGCATAAGCTTTTGTTGTCGACTTCTGTTGGTATCCTCGCGCTGGTCGCGGCCGGCGCGGCGCACGCCGATGACGAGCTGCTGACCCTGCAGAAGGACCCCAAGCAGTGGGTCACGCCGACGGGCGACTACTGGAACCTGCGTCACTCGGGCCTCAAGCAACTCACCCCCGACAACGTCGGCAAGCTGGCCCCCGCCTGGCAGTTCTCCACCGGCGTTCTGCGCGGCCATGAGGGCGCGCCGCTGGTCGTGGGCGACGTGATGTATCTGCACACGCCGTTCCCCAACATCGTCTATGCGCTCGACCTGAAGGATCCGTCGCATCAGATCCTCTGGAAATATGAGCCCAAGCAGGACCCGTCGGTCGTGCCGGTGATGTGCTGCGACACGGTCAACCGCGGCCTCGCCTATGGCGACGGCAAGATCTTCCTGGCGCAGGCCGACACCACGCTGGTCGCGCTCGACGCCAAGACCGGCAAGCTGGTGTGGTCGGTGAAGAACGGCGATCCGTCGAAGGGCCAGACCTCGACCGCGGCGCCGCATGTGTTCAAGGACAAGGTGTTCGTGGGCATCGCCGGCGGCGAGTTCGGCGTGCGCGGCCATATCACCGCCTATTCGGTGAAGGACGGCAAGCAGGTGTGGCGCGGCTATTCGATGGGCCCGGACGCCGACACGCTGATCGAGCCGGGCAAGACCACCCATCTCGGCCAGCCGGTGGAGAAGGATTCGGGCATCTCGACCTGGCAGGGCGACCAGTGGCAGACCGGCGGCGGCACCACCTGGGGCTGGTACAGCTATGATCCGGAGCTGAACCTCGTCTATTACGGCTCGGGCAACCCCTCGACCTGGAACCCGGTGCAGCGTCCGGGCGACAATCGCTGGTCGATGACCATCTGGGCGCGCGACCTCGACACCGGCAAGGCGAAGTGGCTCTACCAGATGACCCCC
Organism: uncultured Alphaproteobacteria bacterium; assembly: GCA_963717565.1. Taxonomy (GTDB): domain Bacteria; phylum Pseudomonadota; class Alphaproteobacteria; order Rhizobiales; family Beijerinckiaceae; genus Methylocystis. The sequence continues at coordinate 201,532 of CAVQWJ010000010.1, read as the reverse complement.
CACGACGAGTGGGACTATGACGGCATCAACGAGATGATCCTCGCCGACCAGGACATTGGCGGCAAGAAGGTCAAGACGCTGGTGCATTTCGACCGCAACGGCTTCGCCTATACGCTGGACCGCACCAACGGCGATCTGCTGGTCGCCGAGAAATATGATCCGGCGGTGAACTGGGCGACCAAGGTCGACATGGACAAGTCGTCGAAGACCTATGGGCGTCCGCTGGTCGTCGACAAGTTCTCGACGCAGCACAATGGCGAGGACACCAACACGCAGGGCGTCTGCCCGGCGGCGCTTGGCTCCAAGGACGAGCAGCCGGCGAGCTTCGATCCGGCGACGCAGCTGTTCCTTGTGCCGACGAACCACGTCTGCATGGACTATGAGCCGTTCCGCGTGTCCTACACGGCGGGCCAGCCCTATGTCGGCGCGACGCTGGAAATGTTCCCGGCGGGCAAGGTCCTGGGCGACGGCACGAACCACACCGGCAATTTCATTGCGTGGGACGCGAAGACCGGCAAGATCGTGTGGTCGAACAAGGAGCAGTTCTCGGCGTGGGGCGGCGCGGTGTCGACCGACGGCGGCGTGACCTTCTATGGGACGCTGGAGGGCTATCTGAAGGCGGTCGACACGAAGACCGGCAAGGAGCTCTACAAGTACAAGACCCCGTCGGGCATCATCGGCAATGTGATCACCTATGAGTTAGGCGGCAAGCAGTATGTTGCGGTGCTGTCGGGCGTCGGCGGCTGGGCGGGCATCGGCCTTGCGGCGGGTCTGTCCAAGTCGAACGAGGGCCTCGGCGCGGTCGGCAACTATGCCTCGCTGGCCAATTACACGGCGCTCGGCGGCGTGTTGACGGTCTTCGGCCTGCCGAACTAAGCAGCGCGCAGGCCTTTCAGCCAGAAACGAAAGGCGCCCGGCGGACCCTTTATGGCGTCGCCGGGCGCCGTCTTTTCATCGGGTAGAAGAAACTGATCAGGGAGAGTGAGATGAGATCGTCGCTTTTCGGGGCGCTGGCCCTGGGCGTCATGAGCTTTGTGGGAACCTCCGCCATGGCCGAGGCGCCCGGAGACCCCAAGGCCGTGAAATCGGTCGACGGCAAATATTTCGACGCGAAGGGCGATCCCACCTATAACGTCAACGCTGACGGCGCGGTGGACTGGTACACCTTCTCCGGCTATCGCCGCTATCACGCGGAATGCCACGTCTGCCACGGCCCGAACGGCGGCGGCTCGACCTATGCGCCGGCGCTGAAGGAGTCGGTGAAGCGCTTCAATTACGCCGAGTTCGCCGGCATCGTGATCGGCGGCCGTCAGAACGGCAACAGCGTGATGCCGGCCTTCGCCGACAACAAGAACGCCGTCTGCTACATCGACGACCTCTACGTCTATCTCCGCGCGCTGTCGACCGGCGCCGTGCAGCCCGGCCGCCCGGAGAAGAAGGAAGCCGCTCCCGAGGCCTTCAAGAAGGCCGAAGCCGAGTGCATGGCCGCGAAGTAAGCGCCAGCTCGCGAATTTGAAATATCGGCCCGGAAGCTTTCCTGCTTTCGGGCCGAATTCGTTCGAAGGGCCGAAACCCTTCATTGCCAACCGGGCCAGCGCCATATTTAGTCGCGGACAGAAACGGCAATCGGCTTCAGAGCCCCTCGTGCTTCGCGACGGCGCTTTCAGCGCCTCCTCGGCATGAGGGGCTCGGGGCCCACCGAGACATCCTCCACGAGGACAGGAGTTGAAGCGTTGAGTGAGCACAGCATGCCCCGCGCCGCCATCGTCGCGCTCGCCGTCGCCGCGGGCCTCTCGGCTCCGGGCGCCCTTGCGCAAAATCTGGGTCCCGATCACGGCGCCAGGGGCGCCGACAATTCGGGAGGAATCGAGCTGATCGATCCCAAGGTTCTGCGCGTCTGCGCCGACCCCAACAATCTCCCCTTCTCCAACGAGAAGGGCGAGGGCTTCGAGAACAAGATCGCGGAGCTTCTCGCGAAAAAGCTCAACAAGGAGCTCGCCTACGCCTATTATCCCGGCGCCACGGGCTTCGTGCGCAACACGCTCAACGCCCATCTGTGCGACGTGATCCTCGGCATGCCGCAGGGCAATGATCTCGTGCAGCCGACCAATCCCTATTACCGCACCACCTACGCCATCGTGACGCGCGAGGGATCGGAACTCGACGGCATGACGACGCTCGACGATCCGCGGCTGAAGGACAAGCCGCGCCGCATCGGCCTCGTCGCCAATACGCCGCCGGGAAATATTCTCGCGAAGAACGGACTCATGGGCTCGGTGAAACCCTATGCGCTGATGGTCGACACGCGCGTCGAATCGCCGAGCGCCTCGATGATCCACGATCTCGAAACAGGCGACATCGACGTCGCGCTGCTGTGGGGACCGATCGCGGGCTATTACGCCAAACATTCGAGCGCGAAGCTGCATGTGACGCCGCTCCCCGAAACGCCGGGCACGCGCATGGCCTTCCGCATCGCCTTCGGCGTGCGCAACTCCGACCAGAACTGGAAGCGCGAACTCAATAATCTGCTCGCGCAGAATAAGCCGGAGATCGATAAAATTCTGGCCGACTATGGGATCCCCACGCTCGACGAGGCGGGCCAGCCGGGGGGCAAGGCGCCGTGAGAGGCGCCTTCGCCTCGATCCTCGCGCTCGTCCTGACGACGGGCGTCGCCAGCGCTGAGCCGTCATCGCCGCCACCCGAGCCCGACGGCTATCGCATGGACGCCTATCGCGCGCCCGTGCCCGCGACGCTGAAGGGCGCGACGGTCATCGACACGACGAAAGCCCATGATTTATGGAGCCGCAAGGCCGCGGCGTTCATCGACGCCTTGCCCCACGCGCCCAAGCCGGAAGGCCTGCCCAGGAATGTCGTCTGGCGGGAGCAGCCGCGTTTCGACATTCCCGGCAGCGTCTGGCTTCCCGACACGGGCTATGGCGCGCTTTCCGAGGCGACGCAGCTTTATCTCGAAAAAGGTCTCGCCAGGGCGAGCGCCGGCGATAAAGGCAAGCCGCTTGTCTTCTATTGTCTGAAGAACTGCTGGATGTCGTGGAACGCGGCAAAACGCGCCATGACGCTCGGCTATGCAAACGTCCTCTGGTATCCGGACGGAACGGATGGCTGGGAGGCGGCGAAACATCCGCTCGAAGAGCGCAAACCCGAACCCCGCGAGTAGCCCGGCGTTCGCCTTGTTGAGAGGGCTCTTCTGCCTCCCAATTCCGCCGACCGCGTCAGCCCCACGGACCTCTTTGCGGCGGATCGAGCGGATGACGCCCCTGTGGCGGCAGAAAGCCGGGTTGGCCGCCGTCGCCGAGCGGCGGAAACGCGCCGTCCGCCTGACTGTCCTCTACCGGAAACCGCTCGGGCGCGATGATGACGACGTCATGCCCGCCGGCGAAATCGATCAGCGCCCGCACGCGCTCGTCGACGCTCGGATGGGTGGCGAACCAGCCGGACTCCTGCACCCGCGCCGGGCTCTCGATGAAGAAGGCGCGCATGCGCGAGGGCATGGCCGGCATCGCCGAATGCGCCTCGATCTTGCGCAGCGCCGAGATCATCGCGTCCGGGTTCTTGGTCAACTCCACCGAGCCGGCGTCGGCGAGATATTCGCGCGAGCGCGACAGGGCGAGACGGATCAGCACCGAGGCGCCCCAGCTCAGCGCGATGATCGCCAGCGCGACCAGAATGGCGAGCCCGGCGCCGCTCTCGCGGCGATTGTCCTCGCGCTCGGGCGGCCGATGCGGCGAGAAGCCGAAGGGGAAGTCCCATCTTCTGATGAGGAGATCGGCGGCGAAGCCGAAGACGCCGGCGAAAATCGTCGCGACCACCATGAGCTGAACGTCGCGATTGCGAATATGCGTCAGCTCATGGGCGAGCACGGCCTCGATTTCGGCGTCGGTGAGCTCGACTAAAAGCCCGCGCGTCACCGCGACCTTGTACTCGCCTTCCTTCAGCCCGGAGGCATAGGCGTTGAGCGCGTCGCTTTCGAGGATCTGCAGCGCCGGGATCGGCACGCCGCGCGAGATACAGAGGTTTTCGAGAAGATTGTAGAGACGCGGCGATTCCGCGCGCGAAACGTCGCGCGCGCCGGTGGCGTAATCGATCATCCGCTGGTGAAAGAGCCAGGCGATGACGAACCAGACGCCGGCCGCCGCGACGCCGACGGGCCAGTTGACGCGGAAATCGGACGCCGCCCGCGCCAGAATGACGTCGAAGGGCTCCTCCCCCGAAGCGAAGGCCTCGAACAGCAGGGAGAAGGAAAACATCAGCGCCAGCAACAGCGCGACGAAGCCCGCGAGCAGAAAGGCGGATCGCAGCCGATTGGCGCGAATATGGGAGTAAAGGCCATAGGCTTTGAACATGAGCGTCCTGCTTGGCGGCCGGCTGCGCCTGCTGGACAGCCAAGCAGCCGTGATGTTGCCCCTGTATTGCTTCGCTTCGCGCGCAACGACGGGGAGTTAGAACTCGACTTTCGGGGCGGCCTCGATCGCCTTTTGCTCTGACGGCTCGAGGTTGAAATATTCCTCGGGCTCGAAGCCGAAACGCTGGGCGATCAGGAAGCCGGGGAAGCCTTCGCGCGTTGCATTATATTCTGCGACCGTATTGTTGAGGAAACGGCGCGCGGCCGAAATCTTGTTTTCGATGTCCGAGAGCTCCGACTGAAGCTGCTGGAAATTCTGATTGGCCTTCAGATCGGGATAGGCCTCCGAGAGCGCGATCAGGCGTGACAGAGCGCCCGTCAGCGCGCCCTCGGCCGCGCCCTTGGCGTCCGGCCCGGCTGCGGCGACGGCGGCGTTGCGCGCGCGGATCACCTCTTCGAGCGTCGACTTTTCGTGGGTGGCGTAGCCCTTCACCGTCTCGACGAGATTGGGCACGAGGTCATGGCGCTGCTTGAGCTGGACGTTGATGTCCGAGAAAGCCTGCCGGCAGCGCTGCCGCAGATTGACGAGCCCATTGTAGACGCCGACGAGCCACAGGCCGACGGCGGCGGCGAGCCCCAGTAAGACCAAAAGCGCCATAGCAGCGTTCCTCCCCTTCGGATGCGCGTTTCGCGCCCGCCGATGTTATCCGCTGGGGCGCCGAGAGCAAGGCGGGTCATCGCGGCATTTGACGCAAGCGCCGCCCGCGCCTATCTCTTTGACCAAACGGTTCGCAAGAAGCGCAACAATCCCAGACGAAAAGCCATGGCCATACTGCCCATCATCACCCTGCCCGATCCGAGGCTGCGCAAGGTGTCCGAGCCCGTGGAGCGGGTTGACGCCGAAATCCGCAGGCTGCTCGACAACATGCTGGAGACCATGTACGAGGCGCCCGGCATCGGGCTCGCCGCCATCCAGGTCGCCGTGGCGAAGCGCATCGTCGTCGTCGACGTCGGCAAGACCGAGGAGGAGCGCAGCCCGCTCTTTCTCGTCAATCCGGAAATCGTCTGGGCCTCGCAGGAACTCTCCTCCTACAACGAGGGCTGCCTCTCGGTGCCGGACTATTTCGACGATGTGAAGCGCCCGGCGATGGTGAAGGTCCGCCATCTCGACCGCGAGGGGGCGTTGCAGGAATTCGACGCCGTCGGCCTGCTCGCGACCGTCGTGCAGCATGAGCTGGAGCATCTCGAGGGCGGGCTTTTCATCGACAATCTCTCGCGGCTGAAGCGCGAACGGGTCGTCAAGAAATTCACCAAGGCCGCGCGCTTCGGAGAGCTCACGGGCCAACGGCGCGCCGAGCCCCGCGCCCACGAGGCGGAAGAAGCCGAGGCCTGACGCTTGCGCGTGATTTTCATGGGCACGCCGGATTTCGCGACGGCGTTGCTGAAGGAGCTCTGCGCCCGCGGTCATGAGATCGCGGCCGTCTATTCCCAGCCCCCGCGCCCGGCCGGCCGGGGCATGTCGGAAAAGAAATCCAGCGTTCATCAGTTTGCGGAGAGCCGGGGACTTCCCGTGCGCACGCCGAAAAGCCTGCGCGGCGCGTCGGAGGTCGAGGCCTTTGCGGCGCTCGGCGCGGATGTCGCGGTCGTCGCGGCCTATGGGCTCCTGCTGCCGCAAGCCATTCTCGACGCGCCGAAACACGGCTGCCTCAATCTCCATGGCTCGCTGCTGCCGCGCTGGCGCGGCGCGGCGCCGATCCAGCGCGCCATCATGGCGGGCGACGCCGAGAGCGGCGTCGAAGTGATGAAGATGGACGCCGGTCTCGACACCGGCCCGGTGGCGCTCACCGCCCGAACGCCGATCGGCCCGGACATGACCGCCGGCGAATTGCACGACCGCCTCGCCGAACTCGGCCCGCCGCTGATGGCCGATGCGCTCGATCTTCTGGCCAGGGGCGAACTGATCTTCACGCCGCAGCGCGAGGAGGGCGCCTGCTATGCCGCCAAGATCGACAAGGCCGAGGCGCGCATCGACTGGCGGCGACCGGCTTCGGAGTTGCACAACCACGTGCGGGGACTGACGCCTTTTCCCGGCGCCTTTTTCGAAGGCGATCTCGGTCATGGCGTCGAGCGGGTGAAGGTTTTGCGTACGGCGGTGGAGGACGGAAGGGGCGCGCCGGGAACGATCCTCGACGACGCCGGGCTCATCGCCTGCGGCGAGGGCGCGCTGCGTCTTTTGCGGGTCCAGCGGGCGGGCAAGGGCGAGATGGGGATCGAGGAGTTTTTGCGCGGGCGCAGGCTCTCGAAGGGCGCGGTGCTCGGATGAGCGCCTCCGGTTTCGTCATTGCGAGGCGCGTGAGCGACGAAGTAATCCAGAGCCGTGATGAGGCTCCGGATGGCTTTGCTGCGCTCGCAATGACGGGAGCGACGCAAGCCTGAATGCCCCGCTACGCGCTCACCATCGAATATGACGGCGGACCCTTTGTCGGCTGGCAGCGGCAGGCCAATGGAATGTCGGTGCAGCAGCGACTCGAGGAGGCGGTTCTCGCCATCAATGGCGCGCGCGCGGTCATTCATGGCGCGGGCCGCACGGACGCCGGCGTTCATGCGCTGGGGCAGGTCGCCCATGTCGATCTCATCCGCGAGTGGCGCGTCGACCGGCTGCGCGACGCGCTCAACGCCCATCTCAAGCCGGCGCCGATCGCCGTCGTCGGCGCCCGTGAGGTGGACGAAACTTTCGAGGCGCGCTTCTCGGCGATCCGTCGGCATTATCGTTATGTGATCGACAATCGGCGCGCGCCCCTCACCGTGACGCTCGGCCGGGCCTGGCACGTCAAGCGCCCGCTCGACGCCGACGCCATGCATGCGGCCGCGCAGCGGCTCGTCGGCCGCTACGACTTCACGACCTTTCGCGCCTCCGAATGTCAGGCCAATTCGCCGATCCGCACGCTGGAGCGGCTCGACGTGCGTCGCGACGGCGACCGTATCGAGATCGTCACCTGCGCCCGCAGCTTTCCTGCACAATCAGGTGCGCTCCATGGCCGGCTCGCTGGAACATGTCGGGACGGGCAAATGGAGCGCCGACGATCTCGCCGACGCCCTCGCGTCGAAAGACCGTGCGCGCTGCGGACAGGTCGCGCCGCCGCACGGTCTCTATCTCGTCGCCGTGGATTACTGAACGAGAGCGGCGTTCGGCGTCGGGGCTTGCACGGCGCCGATCACTGCGAGCGCCTCGACTTTCGGCGCCGCCGGCTTCGAGTTGATCTTCAGCAATCTGAGCGATTTTTCCTTCGCCAGCGCGCCATGCGTGGGAACGATACTCGCGGACAAGACGGCGGCGACAATGCCGTTAACGCAGGGTCGGTTCTGGATCATCGAAATCCCCTCTCACGAAACCCCCGCGCGTCGGCGAATCGCCGACTTGGCCCATGGTTAATTTGGCTTCGCAAGCAGGGAGATGTTTCGCCCGCGGCCTGTTCGGCGCGCGTTCAAATTCAGGCGACATTTCGGCAGGCACAATTTCAGGTTGTGGATATTCGTGACAACACAGATCAGGTTGCGAAAATCAGTTCTTCAGCCGCCCGGTGATCATCGGCCCGACGACTCCTGCGCGCAGCGCGATCCAGACATGTCCCACAATGAAGAGAACGAGCGCCGTCATGGCGGCGAAATGAATCCGCCGCGCGCCTTCATAGCCGCCCATGAGCGCGGCGAGTTCCTGAAGCTGCACCGGCTTCCACAGCGCGAGGCCGGAGAGGATGGCGACGACGATCGCGACGATCGCAAGCGCATAGGCCAGACGCTGCGCGGCGTTGTAGCGACCCGGCTCATGCGCGGCGCGTCCGGCCGTGATGTTGCGCAGGTCCTGCACGGCGTCGCCGGGCGCGAAGGGCAGAAAGCGGCGTCGGAAATGGCCTGTGAGCAGCCCATACAGAAGATAGGCGAGGAGATTGGCGCCGAGCAGCCACATGGCGGCGAAGTGCCAGGCGAGCGCGCCCGCAAGCCAGCCGCCGAGCGTGAAGCCCGGCGGAAAGACAAAGGGCCAGATCGGCGCGGCGTTATAGATGCGCCAGCCGCTCAGGATCATGATGAAGACCGCCAGCGCGTTTGTCCAATGCAGGAGCCGCAAGGCAAGCGGATGGATCGGTTTGTCGCTCATGAGCGAAAGCTATATGCGACTCACGCGCCGCTTTGAAAGCGGCGGGCGATGAGCCAGCGCAAGAAAACGATCTGCGCCACCAGCGCCGTGAACTGAACCTGCCAGGTCACGAAGATGGCGCAGGGCTCGTTTGCCTCGCCGCAGCCGAAAGCAGCGCGCAGGGGGCCATCCGCGAGAAGGCCGGCGGGCATTCCGAGAGGAAAGGTCAAAAGGGACATGGACGTTCGGGTGAAACGTCCGAGGCCGCGCAGCCGGTCGCCAATGTCGTAATCGTCATAGGCGTTGACGTAGACCGCCAGCAGCGCGAGCGCGCCGGCAAGGGCAATCAGCGTGTAAGCGAGCCAGATCTTTCGCGCCCATGCGCCCGTCTTGCGGTCGGCTGGCGCGTTTTCGTTCACCCCTTCTTGGGGCGGATGCGGATGATCACGTCGCAGCCGACGATCTCCATGCCCTCGGGCGGGGCCGGAAGCCGGGCGAACTCAACCGAGCCGTCGGCGACGTCGAACATGCGGCCGGTCGCCTCGTCCATGAAGTGATGATGCGGCGAGGTGCGGGTGTGGAAATAGGTGCGCGGGCCCTGAACCGCAATCTCGCGCAGCAGGCCCGCCTCGGCGAACTGGTTGAGCGTGTTGTAGACGGTCGAGAGCGACATCGTCAGACCGGCCTCGCGGGCCTCGGCATGAAGCGCTTCGGCGCTCACATGGCGATCACCCTTGCCGAAGAGCAGCTTGCTGAGCGAGAGGCGCTGCACGGTGGGGCGCAGGCCGGCGTTGCGCAGGCGGGTCTTGGGGTCGACCGGCGCGCCCGCCGGCTGCTCGCGCAGGCGGCGCGAATTGTCGAAACTCCTGGCAAATGGCTGATGCGTCATGGAAGAACCGACAGCGAGCTCTCTCGCCCCCTTTTTGACCTCTATCGTTACCAGTAGACGGCAGCCCGCCAGCCCTGTCAAATGCTGCAAGATGAAAGATTTCCAAACAAGCAGGCCCCTGTAGGACCATGACCCGAAACACCTCCTCCTTCGCAGCTCTCGATCGGCGCCGGACGCTTCTCGGGCTTGCGGCGATACTGGCCGCATACGCCTCCCCCGTCGCGGCGGCCGATTTTGCTGAATTTGTCGAGGGACTTTGGCCTGCCGCGCAGGCGGCGGGGGTCTCGCGGGAGACCTTCGACGCCGCCGTCGCCGGCCTCGCCCCGGAACCCGGCGTGCTCGCCAAGCCGAAAGCGCAGGCGGAGTTCACGATTTCCATTCCCGCCTATCTCGCGTCGACAGTGACAAATAGTCGCGTCGCGCGCGGCCAGTCGACGGCGGCCGCGCTTGCCGCGCCGCTCGCGCCGCGCAACCTCGCGCCATGGCGTTCCCGGCGAGATCATCGTCGCGATCCTCGGCGTGGAGAGCAATTTCGGAACCGCGACCGGCGGCGCCGACGCGCTCAAAGTGCTGGCGACACTGGCCTGGAAGGGCCATCGCGCCGAAACCTTCATCGAGGAATTCGTCGACGCGCTCGTCATGCTCGAAAAGGGCTATGCGACGCGCGGGCAGTTGCGCGGCTCCTGGGCGGGAGCCATGGGCCAGCCGCAGTTCATGCCGTCCGCCTATCTGAAATTCGCCGAAAGCGACGAGGGATCGGGCGCGCCCGACATCTGGCGCTCGCACGCCGACTCCGTCGCCAGCATCGCCAATTTCCTCGCCAAGTCGGGCTGGGTCGCGGGCCTTCCGGCTCTGGTCGAAATCCGCCTGCCCGACGGCTTCGATTACGCGGCCTTCGATCTCGATCTTTCACGCTGGCGGGCGCTCGGGGTCACGCGCGCCGACGGCGAGGCGTTGCCGGCGAGCGGCGCGGCGAGCCTCTATCTGCCGGCGGGCGCAAACGGCCCGGCGTTTCTCATCACCGACAATTTCGAGGTCATCCGGCAATACAACACCTCAGACGCCTACGCCATGTCGGTGGCGGTGCTGGCCGAGCGCATCGCCGGCCGCGACATACCGCTCGCCTCATGGCCGCGCGTCGCGCCGCTCTCGACGGCGGACGTCAAGGCGATGCAGCAATTGCTGACGCAGAAGGGCTATTATCACGGGACCATCGACGGAAAGCTCGGACGCACCAGCCGCAACGCCGTCCACGCCTTCCAGCTCGCGGAAGGGATACAGCCGGCGGATGGTTTCGCGACGAAGGATGTGCTCGCGCGGCTGAAGGGGCGGTGATCCCGTCCCCTTCGTCGCGGCAGCGCTTCGTGCTCAGAGTTTCTCGAGAGTCGCCTCGGCGCTCGAGACTGTTGCGAGGCTCGAATTCTCCTCGACATTGATCCAGTCGACGACGCCGTCGGTCACGATGGCGGAGAAGCGCTTTCCGCGCACGCCGAGCCCGAATTCGGAAAGGTCCAGCTCCAGACCAAGGGCGCGGGCGAAGACGCCGGAGCCGTCGGCGAGGCCGTCGATCTTGCCGGAAGCGCCGCGGTCCTTGAGCCAGGCGTCGAGGGTGAAGACGTCGTTGACCGCCGTGACGGCGACGGCGTCGACGCCCTTGGCCTTGAGCTGGTCGTAATGTGACAGGAAGCCCGGCAGATGCTTGGCGTGGCAGGTGGGCGTGAAGGCGCCGGGGACCGCGAAAAGCGCAATCTTGCGGGCCTTGAAATAATCGGTCGTCTTGATCGGCTCCGGGCCGTTCTTGCCCATGATGGTAAGGGTGACCTCGGGAATTCTGTCGCCGGCCTTGATCGTCATGAGTGTCTCGCCTTGTAAGTGACGTGGAAAGAATCGCCCCTTACTTAGCGCGATTTGCGATTTTGTCCCCACCAACCGTCGCAATTTCCGACTTTGCCTTTGCAGACCACTGTTTACCGCTTCGCGTCGCAGCGCTTGTCGAGGACGCTGGGGCATTGCAACATGATCATCGGCTCGAAAGGCGAGCCCGCGCGCATCCCGGAGGGTTTCAATATGACGAATAGCGCAGGACCAGAGGGGCAGCCGCCGGCCGCCTGGGTCTGGAGTCACTATCGCGGCGTGGCGCCGGCTGAACCGGCCCGACCAGCAGAGCCGGCGGAGCCCGAGCAGACGCCGGCCGCGGCCGCGCCCGCAGCGGCCTTGCCCCTGAAACACTCCGGCCTGATCGGGCTCGGCCTTGCCGCTGCGGTGATCGTGATCGCCGGCCTGACCTGGCTGTTCACCACGCGCACCGCGTCGAGCCCGACCGATGGGGAGACGCCGCCGGCCGCGACCGGAACGGAGAGCGCGCCGCAAAAGAGCGAAGCCGCGCCCCCGGCCGCCGAGCCCGCTGCGACTCCCCCCACTCCTGCGGCGGCCACTGCGCCAACCGAAGAGGCGAAACCCGCCGCGCCCGCTCCGGCGCCGGCCAAAAAGCATAAAAAGCACAAACACGAGGGCTGATCTGGCGCGCAGGGCGGGCGATGTCGCCCGCCCGCGCCCTCAGGTCCGCCAGGGATGCGCCGGGAGGGCGCCGACGCCGAGCGTCGCGACGCCCGCCTGCGCCACGGCATGATCGTTATCGACCGAGGAGCCGCTGACGCCGATCGCGCCGATCATGACGCCATCCGCATCCACGATGGGCAGACCGCCGGGAAAGGTGATGAGCCCGCCGTTTGAATGCTCGATGCCATAGAGGGGGCCGCCCGGCTGGGAGAGCTTTCCGATCTCGCCGGTCGGCATGCCGAAGAAGACCGCCGTCTTCGCCTTCTTGATGGAAATGTCGATACTGCCGACCCAGGCGTCGTCCATGCGGTGAAACGCCTTCAACTCGCCGCCGGAATCGACGACGGCGATGCACATCTGCGTGTTGAGTTCGATTGCCTTGCGGCGCGCGGCGGCGACCGCCCGCTCCGCCTGATCCATGGTCACATGCATTGGCAGCTACCCTCCCCTGCGCCGCCTGTGCGAAGGCCAAGGCGGCTGAAGGAAGAGATAGGGCGTCCTGCTCGAAAATTCACCCGAGCCTTCGGCCGGCGGGCGGTCGCCCCTCGTGCTTCGAGTTTTCCGCCTTTGCGGCTCCTCTGAATGAGGGGCTGTCAGCGCGCCGCCGCTTCGAGCGCTTTCGTCACCAGCGCCCTGGCGTCCGCCGAGTGCCAGGCGGCCGGGCCGTTCATCAGGCCGATCTGGCAGCCTTCGGGATCGAGCAGAATGGTCACCGGCAGGCCCAGCGCCTTGCCCGACTGTTTCAGCTCATAGAAGACATTGGCCTTGGGGTCGGCGTAGAGGGTGAGCGCCTTCACGCCCGTCTCCTCGAAGAATTTCTTCGGCCGTTCCGGGCGCGAGGTGTCGATGTTCACCGCCACGACCTGGAACTTGTCCGAGCCGAATTCGCCCTGAAGCTTGTCCAATTCCGGCATTTCGGCGCGGCAGGGGACGCACCAGGTGGCCCAGACGTTGAACAGCACCGTCTTGCCCCGGAAGGCGGCAAGCGAGACGGGCTTTCCGTCCGGATCGTTGAAGGCGAAGTCGGGGAGCTTCTCGGGAGCCTTTGAGATATTCATCGCGGCGACCTCGCCCTTGGCGAGATCCTTCACCGCCTCGGCCGTCTTTGCGGCGGCGGCGCAGTCGGCGGCGCGGGCTTCCTTGCCGCTGGGTCCGCCCGCGTATAAAAACCCGGCGCAGGCCACCGCCATAACTAAAGTCGCAAGACGACGCGGAAAGGCGGCGGGTTTTCTCATCTGCGCAGGCTCCGGGGTAAAAATGACGAGCAAGATATGGGGCGGTCGCTTTCAGAGCGCAACCGACGCGGTGCTGGAGGCCATTAACGTCTCCATCGATTTTGACAAGCGTCTCGGCCCCCAGGACATTCGCGGCTCGCTCGCCCATGTCGCCATGCTCGGCCAGCAGGGGATCGTCTCCAGCGAAGACGCCGAAAAGATCACGCAGGGCCTGACGCAGATCGCCGGCGAGATCGAGCGCGGCGACTTCACTTTCTCCCGCGCGCTCGAAGACATTCATATGAACGCCGAGTTGCGGCTCGCCGACCTCATCGGCCCTGCTGCGGGGCGCCTGCATACGGCGCGCTCGCGCAACGATCAGGTCGCCACCGATTTTCGCCTCTACGTCCGCGACGAGATCGACGCGCTCGACGCGCAGCTCGCCGATCTTCAGCTCGCGCTCGTCGAACGCGCCATGGAAGAGGCCGCGAGCGTCATGCCGGGCTTCACCCATCTTCAAAGCGCGCAGCCGGTCACGTTCGGACATCATCTGCTCGCCTATGTCGAAATGATCGGCCGCGATCGCGGGCGTTTCCGCGACGCCCGCGCGCGGCTCAACGAATGTCCGCTCGGCGCGGCGGCGCTCGCCGGCACCTCCTTCCCCATCGACCGGTCGATGACGGCGAAGGCGCTCGACTTCGACCGCCCGACCGCCAATTCGCTCGACAGCGTGTCGGATCGCGACTTCGTGCTGGAGACGCTTGCGGCCGCCGCCATTTGCGCCACGCATCTGTCGCGCTTCGCCGAAGAGATCGTGCTGTGGACAACGACGCAATTCGCCTTCATCTCGCTTTCGGACAAATTCACCACCGGCTCGTCGATCATGCCGCAGAAGCGCAATCCCGACGCGGCCGAGCTGGTGCGCGGAAAATCGGGCCGCATCATCGGCGCGCTGCAGGCGCTGCTGATCGTGATGAAGGGCCTGCCGCTCGCCTATTCCAAGGACATGCAGGAGGATAAGGAAGGCGCCTTCGACTCGCTCGACTCGCTCTCCCTCTGCATCGCCGCCATGGCCGGCATGGTCCGCGACATGAAAGTCAATCGCGAGCGCATGAAGGCCGCCGCCGGCGCGGGCTTCTCCACCGCGACCGATCTCGCCGACTGGCTCGTTCGCCGCCTAAACCTTCCGTTCCGCGAGGCGCATCATGTGACGGGCCGCGTCGTGGCGCTGGCCGAAGGTCGGGGCGTCGGGCTTGAAGACCTCACGCTTGCCGATCTGCAAGGCGTCGAGCCGCGCGTCACGGCGGAAGTGTTCGAAGTGCTCGGCGTCGAGAAGTCCGTCGAGAGCCGCACGAGTTTCGGGGGCACGGCGCCCGAGAATGTGCGCCGCTCGGCGCAAAACTGGCTGGATTGCCTGAAGGGTCAAAAATGAGCGACGACGCCGCGCGCCTCTATCTCGCAACCCCGCCGCTCGCCGAGGCGCGCGACTTTCTCCCGCAGCTGACGAGCGCGCTGTCGGCTGGCGAGGTCGCGTCGCTGCTCATCCGGCTCGCGGGCGACGATCCGCGCAAGAATGAAGAGATCGTGCGCGCGCTTGCGCCTGTCGCGCAGAATAAGGGCGTCGCGGTTCTTGTCGAGAATTCGGCCACAGTGGCGCTGCGCGCCCAGGCCGACGGCGCGCATATCTTTGGAGCGGGCGAGGCGCTCGTGGAGACGGCGAAGAAACTCTCGCCGAAATATATCGTCGGCGCCGGCGATCTGCCGACGCGCGACGACGCCATGCGCGCGGGCGAGATCGGCGTCGATTACGTGCTTTTCGAGAGCGACGATCCGGACGCGCTGATCGAGCGCGTCGGCTGGTGGGCGGAGCTCTTCAACATCCCCTGCGTCGCGCGCGCGAAGACGCTCGCCGAGATCGCGCCGCTCGCCAAAGCGGGCGCCGATTTCGTGATGCTCGACGACGCCGTCTGGAGCGATCCGCGCGGTCCTGCCGCGGCGGTTGCGGACGCGCGGGCGGCGCTTGAAGCGGAGAGACCGCAGTCATGAAAATGCGCCTGTCGATAGCGCTCGTCGCACTTGCTCTGGGTTTCCCCGCCTTCGCGAAGGAAGAGGCTCCCGCTCCCGCGACGCCCGCCAACGCGCGCGACCTCGCCTTCGGCGCCTATCAGCGCGGCGATTACAGAGGCGCCATGAGCGAGGCGAAGAAGCGCGTCGACGCCAATCCGAAGGACGCCGCCGCCCTGACCCTGATCGGCCGCCTCTATCTCGAAGGCTCCGGCGTCAAGCGCGACGTGAAACAGGCGATGGACTGGTTCAGGCGCGGGGCCGACGCGGGCAATGCCGAAGCCGCCTATCTCTATGGCGTCGCCTCGCTGGAAGGAATCGACATTCCCAAAGACCGCGTCCGCGCCCGCGCCTATCTCGAAAAGGCCGGCGCGCAGGAGCACGCCGCGGCGCTGCATCTTCTCGGCGAGATCGCGCTGGAGAACGACGGGCGGGAGCCGGATTTCGAAAACGCCATGAGATTTTTCAGGCGCGCATCGGCCGCCGGCAGCGCCGACGCCGATTACGCCATCGGCGTGCTCTACAAAACCGGCAAGGGCGTTGCGAAGGACGACCATGAAGCGGCGAACTGGTTCAAGCGCGCCGTCGACGTGGAATTCCCGCCGGCCATGGTCGAATACGCCATCATGCAGTTCAACGGCGTCGGGGTCGACCGCGACCGCGCCGCGGCCGTGATGCTCCTTCGCAAGGCGGCGCTGAAGGGCAACGCCGTGGCGCGCAACCGGCTCGCCCATCTCTACGCGGAGGGACTCGGCGTGGAGGTTGATCTCGTCAAGGCGAAGGAGTGGCGGGATCTCGCCAAGGAGCAGGGATTGAACGACCCCTCGCTCGATTTCCTCTCCAACGCCGCCTTGCCGCAAAAGCCCGCAGAACCGAAAACGCCGGCGGCGCCGCAAAAGCCGGCCGAGCCGAAAAGCCCGACGCCGCCCGCTCCGCCCACGAAATGACAGCGCAGGGAAGCGCGCCGGCCCGCCGCACGGCGGCGCTGCTGCGCCGGTTGGTCAAGCCGCGCTTCGAAGCGCTCGTGCGCCGGGGGCAGGCCGCGCAGCATTTTTTTGCGCAGCATTTCCCGCAGCAAATGGCGCCCTTCGGAGAAGCGATTGCAGGCGACTGGCTGACGGCCGAAGGCGGCGAGGCGGCCGCGACGCTCTTCTATCTGCATGGCGGCGGTTTCCTGCTCGGCTCGCCCCGGCTCTTTCACTATGTGTCGAAAGGCTTCGCCCGGGCGGGCTTCGACGTCTTCACGCCCGCCTATCGGCTCGCGCCGGAACATGTGTTTCCCGCGGCGCTCGACGACGCGATGCGCGCCTACCGCGCGCTTCTCGCGGCGAAGCCCGGCCCCGTGGTTCTCGCGGGCGATTCCGCCGGCGGCGGGCTTGCCGTGTCGCTGATGCTGCGCGCGCGGGACGAAGGCGCGCCGCTTCCTGTCGCCGCCGCTCTGTTCTCCCCCTGGACCGACCTCGCCGCGACCGGCGCCTCGGCGCGCGAGAACGAAGCGAAGGACGCGTTCTTCACCCGCCGCCTGATCCTCGTCGGCGCCCGCGCCGTGCTGGGCCGGACGAGCGCGCGCAATCCGCTCGCTTCGCCCGTCTATGCCGATCTCTCGGGCCTCCCGCCGCTTCTCGTACATGCGGGCGCGGATGAGGTTCTGCGCGACAACTCCACCCGTCTCGTCGAGCGCGCGAGAGACGCTGGAGTCACGGCTCACATCGAGCTCTGGCCCGACGTTCCGCATGGCTGGCAATTGATGCCGTTCATTCCGGAGGCGCGGGAGTCGCGCGAGAAGGCGCTCGGGTTTCTGAAGAGAGAATTGGCGGCGACAGCCGGCGCGAGGTAATTGCGGCCTAACCTAAGTCCGACGGATCGAAACTGCGAAACGTCGCGCAGAATTCGCAGGTGACGCCGATGCGGCCGTCGTCGCCCACCATGTCGGCGCGCTCCTCGGCCGAGAAGCTTTTCAGGAGCCGCTCGACGCGCTCGTTGGAGCAGCGGCAGAATTCCGTCAGCGGGCGTTCGTTGAACACCTTCACGCCGCGCTCGTGGAAAAGCCGGAACAAGAGCCTTTCACCGGAAAGCGTCGGGTCGACCAGCTCATGGTCTTCGATCGTCCCGGCGAGCGCCTGACCCTCGGTCCAGGCGTCGTCCTCCTCCACAATCCAGTCTCTTCGCCTTCGGGCGCGTCGCCCGGCGGCAGCTCGCGGATGCGCGAACCGGCGACCGGCAGATATTGCAGCAGCAATCCGCCCGCCCGCCAGCTACGGCCCTGCGGCGTCACCAGCTCGCCCACCGCGAGGCGCACGAAAGAAGGGATCTGCTCCGACTGACGGAAATACACATGGGCCGCTTCCGCCAGACTCTCGCCTTCGAGCGGCACGACGCCCTGATAGCGCGCGGCGTCCTCCTCGCGTTCGATGGTGAGCGCGAGATGGCCGCGCCCGAGCAGGGCGGCGGGCGCCGGGTCGGTCACTTCCGCGAGGCGCGCCGCGTCGAAACGGGCGAAGCCGCGCAGCTTGCCCGGCGCGTCATAGTCGACGACCAGCATGTCCACGGGGCCGTCGCTGCGGGTCTGCAACTGAAAGCGGCCATGCGACTCCAGAATGGAGCCGAGCAGCGCCGCGAGCGCGACGGCCTCGCCCAGAAGACGCGCGACCTGCGGCGGATAGTCATAATGGCCGAGGATGGCGTCGACCGTCGGTCCGAGCCGCACGAGCCGCCCGCGCAGATCGAGCGCCTCCACGGCGAAGGGCGTGACGCGATCGTCGCGCGCTTCGGCCGAAACCGAGCCGGCTTGGGCCCTCCGGCATCAATCGATCCCCGGCGCGAGGCACCAGGCGAGCACGCCCTTTTGCGCGTGCAGGCGGTTCTCGGCCTCGTCGAAGACGACCGATTGCGGTCCGTCCATCACCTCGTCGGTGACTTCCTCGCCGCGATGGGCAGGCAGGCAATGCATGAAGACGGCGTCCCTGGCGGCGGCGCGCATGAGTTGCGCATTCACCTGATATGGCGCGAGAACCCGGCGGCGAAAGTCCTCGTCGGCGTCGCCCATGGACACCCAGCAGTCGGTGACGACGGCGTCGGCGCCCGCGACAGCTTCATAGGGATCGCGGGTGACATTCAGCGCCGCGCCCTCGGCCTTCGCCCAGTCGAGGAGGCTTTGCGGCGGCGCCAGTTCGCCCGGCGTCGCGACATTGATCGTGAAGCCGAAACGCGCGGCGGCGTGCACCCAGCTCGCCAGCACATTGTTGCTGTCGCCGACCCAGGCCACGGTGCGGCCCTCGATCGCGCCGAGCCGCTCCTCGAAAGTGAGAAGATCGGCCATGATCTGGCAGGGATGCGAGCGCTTGGTCAGGCCGTTGATGACCGGGATGGTCGCAAAGCGCGACAGCTCGATCAGATCCTCGTGCGAGAGAATGCGGATCATCACCGCGTCGACGAAGCGCGACAGCACGCGCGCCGTATCGGCGATGCTTTCGCCGCGGCCGAGCTGCATCTCGCCGCCGGTGAGCATGATCGACTCGCCGCCGAGATCGCGCATGGCGATGTCGAAGGAGACGCGCGTGCGCGTCGACGGCTTGTCGAAGACCATGGCGAGATATTTGCCGGCGAGCGGGCGTTCGAGAGGCGGCAGGCCCTTCACCCGCTTCGCCTTGAGCGACTTGGCGAGGTCGAGGATGTGGCGCAGCTCGGCGTGCGGGAAATCGCAAATGATCGAGGAAGTGGCGCGGCCTCGTCATCGAATGCGCGGACATCACGCCGCTCCCCGTTGCGCCGCCGCCGCGGTCAGACGCGCGCAGGCGCGATCGAGCCGCGCGACGGCCTCGGCGATGTCGCTCTCGTCGATAATCAGCGGCGGCAGCAGACGCACGACATTATCGCCGGCGAGAACGGTGAGGAGCCCCTCCGCGCGGGCGGCGGCTGCGAGCTCGCCATTGGGGACGCGGGTCTTGACGCCGAACATCAGCCCCTCGCCGCGCACCGTCTCTATAATGTGCTTGTGGCGGTCTTCGAGTTCGGCGAGGCGCTGGCGCATGCAGGCCGCCGAGCGCGGCGACGCGATCCAGAAAGCCCTCCGACAGCACGACGTCCAGCACCGCGCCGCCGACGGAAGCCGCGAGCGGATTGCCGCCGAAGGTCGAACCATGGGTGCCAAGCGTCATGCCCTTGGCCGCCTCGCGCGTCGCGAGACAGGCGCCGATCGGAAAGCCGCCGCCGAGCCCCTTGGCGAGCGCCGCGATGTCGGGCGTCGACGCCTGCATGTTCGATCGCCAGAAATTTGCCGGTGCGGCCGACGCCGCACTGAACCTCGTCCAGAACCAGCAGCAGGCCGCGCGCGTCGCAAAGCGCGCGCAGCTTCCTGAGGAAGTCGGCCGGGAAAACGCGCAGCCCGCCTTCGCCCTGCACGGGCTCCAGCAGCACGCCGGCGGTCTCTTCCGTGATCGCGGCCTCGACGGCGGCGAGATCGGCGAAGGGAACCTGGTCGAAGCCCTCGACCGGCGGGCCGAAGCCCTCGATATATTTGGGATTGCCGCCGGCGGCGATGGTCGCGAGCGTGCGCCCGTGAAAGGCGCCCTCGAAGGTGATCAGACGGAACCGCTCGGGCTGGCCATTCGCCGCATGATATTTGCGCGCTGTCTTGATCGCGGCTTCGACGGCTTCCGCGCCGGAATTGGTGAAGAAGACAAAATCCGCGAAGGTCGCCGCGACGAGGCGTTCGGCGAGGCGCTCCGCCTGCGGGATGCGGTAGAGATTGGAGACGTGCCAGGGTTTTTCGGCCGCGGCCTTGAGCGTCGCAACGAGATGCGGATGGTCATGGCCGAGCGACAGCACCGCGACGCCCGAGGCGAAGTCGAGATAGCGGTCGCCATTTTCCGCGAAAAGCCAGGCGCCTTCGCCCCGGGAGAAGGCGATATCGGCCCGCGCATAGGTCGGATAGAGCGCAGAAGTCAAAACAATGCTCCAGGACGGCGAGACCCGCGCTCGGCCGGGCCCCAAAAACAAAGCGCCGCCCTTTGCGGGGCGGCTATCTGGCTAATGATTTTATGCGCGGGCGCGCCATCGGTCAATTCCGTGGACAGAGGCAGTCTGCATTCATCAGGCCGCTTGACAATCAAAAAACCCCCGCAGGTGAGTCGCGCCGGCAACAGTCGCGATGAAAGTTAATGAAACCCTGTTGAGAACGTCCCCTTGTGCTTGCCAGCGAGTCTGCGCCCGTGATTCAAAAGGCTCGTCAAGTTTTTCTCGTCGATGCGGACGCGTTTTTCAGCCGCATGGCGCTTCTCGAGTTTCGTTGCGGGTCTCACGCCGCCGGTTGTCCCGGCGAGGCGAATGGCTGTGTTTTGCCATGACCGCTCGGACCGCTTTGGAGGTCAATAAGCATGTCTTGGAGCGACGAACGCGTCGAGCTTCTACGCAAATTGTGGAGCGACGGCCTGAGTGCGAGCCAGGTGGCGGCCGAACTGGGCCCGGGGATCACGCGCAACGCCGTGATCGGCAAGATCCATCGTCTCGGCCTGGCCGAGCGCGCCAAAACCGCCACCAGCGCAAGGCCGCGCGCGGCCAAGGCGCCGCGCCAGCAGCAGGCTTCCGTTTCGGGCGGCGCGTCCGTCTCCGTCTCGCGGGGCGGCGGCGGCCATACGGTTCATAGCGGGCCGGCGATCCACGGCAATGTCGCGCTCGCCTTCGCGCCGCAGACCATGGCGGTCGCGCGGGTGACCCCTCACGAAGAAGTGGTCATCCCCATGTCGGAGCGGGTGACGCTGATGGAATTGCGCGAGTCCATGTGCCGCTGGCCCCTGGGCGATCCGACGACGCCCGAATTTCGTTTCTGCGGCGCCTATTCGCCGATCGGCGGCGGCCCGTATTGCAGCCATCACGCTGGCGTCGCCTATCAGCCGGCGCAGGATCGCCGCCGCAGCCGCGACGCGCTGCGGCCGCCGCGTCTGACCTAAGACTGAACGCCTCTCCCCGCCTCCGGGGTGAGGGCGCGGGCGATGAGCCAGACGCTGGCTCCGCCCGTTCATTCCCGACCGAATGTCTCGTCGAAGGAATAACCCGAGCCGCGCACGGTGCGGATCGGGTCTTTCTCGCGTCCGCGGATCAGCGCCTTGCGCAGGCGCCCGACATGCACGTCGACAGTCCGTTCGTCGATCTCGGCCGACATGCCCCAGACGCTGTCGAGCAGCTGCCCGCGGGTGAAGACGCGCCCCGGCTTCTCCATCAGATATTCCAGCAGGCGGAATTCCGTCGGCCCGAGGTGGATCTCGCGACCCGAGCGGCGCACGCGGCGCGTGTCGCGGTCGAGGTCGATGTCGCCTGCGACCAGTTTCGAGGCGACGCGCTCGGGACGGGCGCGGCGCAGCAGGGCGCGCACGCGCGCCATCAGCTCCGGCGTCGAAAAGGGTTTGACGACATAATCGTCGGCCCCGACCGAAAGGCCGCGCACGCGCTCGGTCTCTTCGCCGCGCGCCGTCAGCATGATGATCGGCATGTCGCGGGCGATGTCGCGCGCGCGCAGGCGCCGGCAGATTTCGAGCCCCGAGACCCCCGGCAGCATCCAGTCGAGCATGCACGAAGGTCCGGCGGCGACTCCGCGATGCGCAGCTCCGCCTCGTCGCCATTGTCGACATGCTCGACCTGATAGCCCTCGGCTTCGAGATTGTAGATGAGCAGGGTCGCAAGCGGGATTTCATCCTCGACGACGAGGATGCGCGGCGGACGGTCGCCCCGGAGTTCGCGCGCAAGCGGCTGATTGAGCGTTTCGTTCATTGCGTGTCAAATTCCCCGCCGCCGAGCCCGCCGCGATTTCGGACGCTCCGTCGGCATGGCTTCGCCCGTGACGAGATAGACGACCGTCTCCGAAATATTGGTGGTGTGGTCGCCGATGCGCTCGAGGTTTTTCGAACAGAACAGAAGATGGGTGCAGAAGGAGATGTTGCGCGGGTCTTCCATCATGAAGGTGAGAAGGTCGCGAAACACCGAGTCTTCCAGCGCGTCGAGATCGGCGTCGTTTTCCCAGACCGCGCGGGCGCGCTCGACGTCGCGCAGCGCATAGGCGTCGAGGGCGTCCTTGAGCTGCGTCGCGGCGATTTCATGCATGGATCTCAGCCCGACGATGGCGCGCGGCAGACGGGTCTCCTTGGCGATCTTGAGCGTGCGCTTGGCGATATTTTTCGCGAGATCGCCGATCCGTTCGATATCGCCGGAAATGCGGATGGCCGCGATGCATTCGCGCAGATCGATGGCGAGCGGCTGGCGGCGCGCAATGGTCAGAACCGCGTTTTCCTCGATCTCGCGCTGAAGCGCGTCGAGACGCGCGTCGCTCTCGACCACGCGCCGGGCGAGGTCGACATTCGACATGGACAAGCGCCTCCATGGCCTCCGCCAGCATTTTCTCGGCGACGCCGCCCATCTCGGAAATGCGGCGTCCGAGGGCCTCGAGATCGCGGTCGTAGGACTTGACGATATGTTCGCTCATGTCGGCGTCTTTCCTCAGCCGAAGCGGCCGGTGATATAATCCTGCGTGCGCTTTTCGCGCGGCTTGTTGAAGACCTCGTCCGTGTCGCCGAATTCGACAAGCTCGCCGAGATACATGAAGGCGGTGTAGTCGGAGACGCGCACCGCCTGCTGCATGTTGTGGGTGACGATCGCGATCGTGTAGCTGCGCGGCGAGCTCCTCGATCAGCTCCTCCACCTTCGCGGTGGAGATCGGATCGAGCGCCGAGCAGGGCTCGTCGAAGAGAATGACTTCCGGCTGCACCGCGACGCTGCGCGCGATGCACAGGCGCTGCTGCTGACCGCCGGAGAGGCCGAGGCCGCTCGTGTGCAGCTTGTCCTTCACCTCGTCCCAGAGCGCCGCGCCGCGCAGGGCTTCCTCGACGCGCACATCCATGTCGGCGCGCGAGAGTTTCTCATAGAGCCGGATGCCGAAAGCGATGTTTTCATAGATCGTCATCGGGAAGGGCGTCGGCTTCTGGAACACCATGCCGACGCGGGCGCGCAGCGCGTTCACGTCCACTGCCGGATCGAGAATATTCTCGCCGTCGAGCAGCACCTCGCCCTCGGCGCGATGGCCCGGATAGAGATCGTACATGCGGTTGAGCACGCGCAGCAGCGTGGACTTGCCGCAGCCCGAAGGGCCGATGAAGGCCGTGACCTTGTTCGTCCGCAGCGACAGCGAGATGTTCTTCAGCGCATGCGTCTTGCCATAGAAGAAATCGAGCGCGCGAACCGAGACTTTCGGCGTCGGGGTGTGAGCGTGAGCGGCTACGTTCATCTTTTACTTCCTGCGGCCAGCGCTGAGCGCGCGGGCGACAATCGAGAGAGTGAGCACGGCGACGGTGATGAGCAGCGCTCCCGTCCAGGCGAGCTGCTGCCAGTCCTTGTAAGGCGAAAGCGCGAACTGGAAGATGACGACCGGCAGGCTCGCCATCGGCGCATTGAGGTCGGAGCTCCAGAACTGGTTGTTGAGCGCGGTAAAGAGCAGCGGCGCCGTTTCACCGGAGACGCGCGCCACCGCGAGCAGCACGCCCGTCACGATGCCCGCCTTGGCGGCGCGATAGGCGACGCGCGAGATGACCGCCGCACGCGGCGCGCCGAGCGCCGCCGCCGCCTCGCGCATCGAGCCCGGCACGAGCAGCAGCATGTCCTCGGTCGTGCGCAACACGACCGGAATGACGAGCAGCGACAGGGCCGCCGCGCCCGATATGCCGGAGAAATGACCCATTGGCGCGACGACGATCGTATAGACGAAGAGGCCGATGACGATGGAGGGCGCGCTGAGGAGAATGTCGTTGACGAAGCGCACCACGGTCGCGAGCTTCGTGCCGCGCCCATATTCGGCGAGATAGGTGCCGGCGAGGAGTCCCAGCGGGGCGCCGATGGCGACGCCGATCGCGGTCATCACGAGCGAGCCGGCGATGGCGTTGAGCAGGCCGCCCTTGCTCCCCGGCGGCGGCGTCATTTCGGTGAAGACCGCCGGCGAGAGCCCGCGCAGCCCCTGAAACAGCAGCGACGCCGAGGATCAGAAACAGCCAGGCAAGGCCGAAGATCGCGGCTCCCCAGGCAAGGCCGGTGGCCATCGAATTGCGCCTCTGGCGCGTGGCGTAAAGCGACATGGTCGCGCCTTTCGTCAGGCCGCGTTCCGCTCGATGCGCATCAGCATGTAACGCGCGATCGCCAGAACGATGAAGGTGATGATGAAGAGGATGAGGCCGAGCTGGATCAGCGCCGACGTGTAGATGTCGCCGACGGCCTCGGTGAATTCATTGGCGATGGTCGCCGAGATCGTCGTGCCCGGCGCGAGCAGGGACGGCGACACCTTGTGGGCGTTGCCGATGACGAAGGTCACGGCCATCGTCTCGCCGAGCGCGCGGCCGAGCGCGAGCATCACGCCGCCGATCACGCCGACGCGCGTATAGGGCAGGACGACGTAGCGCATCATTTCCCAGGTCGTGCAGCCGATGCCGGTCGCCGCCTCCTTGAGCACAGGCGGCACGGTCGCGAAGACGTCACGCGAGATGGAGGCGATGAAGGGCAGCACCATGATGGCGAGGATGAAGCTCGCCGTCAGCATGCCGATGCCATAGGGCGGCCCGGCGAAGAGCGACGAGAGAACCGGCACGTCGCCGAAAAGCGAGATCAGCTGCGGCTGCACCCAGGTCTGGACGAAGGGCGCGAAGACGAAAAGGCCCCAGACGCCGTAGATGATCGAGGGAATGCCCGCGAGAAGCTCGATGGCGACGCCGATCGGGCGGCGCAGCGGATGCGGGCAGAGTTCGGTGAGAAACGTCGCGACGCCGAGCCCGACCGGCACGGCGATCAGCATGGCGATGAAGGACGTGACGATCGTGCCGTAGATCGCCGGCAGCGCGCCGAAATTGTCGGTGACCGGATTCCAGGCCTGCGAGAAGAAGAAGCCGAAGCCGAAGGCCCGCATCGACGGCAGCGAGCCGTGAATGAGCGAGACGATCACGCCGCCAAGGATGACCAGCACGATGATCGCGGCGGCGCGGGTGAGCTGATGGAAGATGCGGTCGGCGAGCGCGATGCCGGCCAGCGCCCGGGCGCGATCCGGAACCGACTGGCGAACGGCTTCGCCCTCTATCGCAACATCGGACATTTGCGTCACTCCGCCTTCCGCACGCGGTTCGGTCGTCATCTGCGTCTCCTGACGACGGCTCCGAGAAGAGCCGGCGTCAATTTGTCGTTGGCGGCCAATCTTGAGCCCCTGGCGCAGGCGCGGCAAGGCGCGCTTATTCCGCTTCGTCCTCGGCCCAACCCTCTCCCCGCTTGCGGGGAGAGGGCAGCTGAGGGGCAAGGCCGCAAGCGCGACCTTCGGCGGCCCTTAATGCGTCGCCAGCTGCTTGCCGTCGGCGCCCTTGATCTCGCCCCAGCTCTTCTTGATGAGCTCGACCACCGGCTTGGGCATGGGGATGTAATCCAGCTCTTCCGCCTGCTTGGCCCCGTTGGCGAAGGCCCAGCCGAAGAACTTCAGCGCCTCGGCCGTGGCGGCCTCGTCCTTGGAGTCCTTCGGGAGCAGGATGAAGGTCGCGGCCGAGATCGGCCAGGACTTGGCGCCCGGCTCATTGGTGATGATCTGGTAGAAGCCCGGCGACTTCGCCCAGTCGGCGCTGGCGGCGGCGGACTGGAAGCTTTCGATGCCCGGCGCGACGGTCTTGCCGGCGGCGTTGATCATCTTCGTATAGGTCATCTTGTTCTGCTTGGCGTAGGCGTATTCGACATAGCCGATGGCGCCCTTGGTGTTGGCGACATTGTTGGCCACGCCCTCATTGCCCTTGGCGCCGAGACCCGCCGGCCATTCGACGGCCGAATTCTCGCCGACCTTGGTCTTCCAGTCCTCGGAGACCTTGGAGAGGTAATTGGTGAAGTTGAAGGTCGTGCCCGAGCCGTCCGAGCGATGCACGACGACGATCGGGGTCGCGGCAAGCTTCGCCTTCGGGTTCAGCTTCTTGATCGCCGCATCGTCCCAGCTCGTGATCTGGCCGAGGAATATCTTGGCGAGCGTCGGGCCGTCGAGAACGAGTTCGCCGGGCGCGACGCCGTCGAGGTTGATGACCGGCACGATGCCGCCGATCACCTGCGGCCACTGGATCAGATTGGCGGCCTGAAGATCCTCGGCCTTGAGCGGCTGATCGGAGGCGCCGAAGGTCACGGTGCGGGCCTTGATCTGCTTGATGCCGCCGCCGGAGCCAATGGACTGATAGTTGAGGCCGTTGCCGGTCTCTTTCTTATAGGTCTCCGCCCATTTGGCGTAGATCGGATAGGGGAAGGTCGCGCCGGCGCCGGAAATGTCCAGCGCCAGAGCCGCGCCGGCCATGGTCGCGAAGACCGTCGCCGCAAGCGCGGCGCGCGTGAGAATTCTGGAAAACATGCGAGAGTCGCTTTCAGCTCGTGAACAGATGACGAAAAGCGCGATGGCGCCTGTCACGAGTGGGTTCTATCGTCGCGCCAACAGGGTTTTGTGACATTTAGATTACAGGAATATGACAGTAAAAACGATTTGGCTAAAAGGACTTGCAATATCGCCTTCCGGCATTGCCCCTCACCTCAACCCTCTCCTCGCAAGTGGGGTGAGGGGCAGGCCGCCTGTCGCAAACTAAGCCGCCGGCAGCGTCACCCGAAACAGCGCGCCCTCGCCGAGCGTGGACTCGATCGCAAGCCGGCCGCGATGGCGCAGCACGATGTGCTTGACGATCGCGAGTCCGAGTCCCGTGCCGCCTTTCGCACGGCTCTTTCCGGCGTCGACCCGGTAGAAGCGCTCGGTGAGGCGGGGAATATGTTCCGGCGGAATGCCCGGCCCATGATCGCGCACGGAAAAAACGGCGCTCGACCCCCTGCGCCCAAGCGAAATCTCCACGGGCGGCGCGGTCTCGGCGCAGCCATATTTGATCGCGTTCTCGATCAGGTTCTCGATGATCCGCGCCAGCTCGTCGCGATCGCCGGGCACGATGACGTTCGGCTCCAGATCGAGCGAGAGCGGCGCGCCGCTTTCATCCGCCATGGGCGTGAGCGTGTCGACGATATGGGCGACGAGCACGGTGAGATCGACCGCCTCGACGGGGCGCACATGCATGTGCTGTTCGATGCGCGACAGCGACAGAAGATCGTCGATGAGGCGGGCCATGCGCTGGGCCTGCTCGCGCATGATGCTCAGGAATTTGTCGCGCGCCTTGTCGTCGTTTTTCGCCGGACCCTGAAGCGTCTCGACGAAGCCGAGAAGCGAGGCGAGCGGCGTGCGCAATTCATGGCTGGCGTTGGCGACGAAATCCACGCGCATGCGCTCGACGCGATGCGCCTCGGTGAGATCGCGCAGGCTGATCATCGCAGCCGTTCGAAAACCGGGAAAGCGCACCGGCGCGATATGGGCCGAAAACCAGCGCTCGACCGGCAGGCGTTCGGTCCAGGACGCCTTTTCGGCTTCGCCCCCGGCGAGCACGCGCATGGCCGCGTCGAGCATGTCGGGCGAGCGCAGGCTTCGCGACAGAGGTTCGCCCACGCGCAACGCCGGCGCCAGCGCATGGGCCGCGGCGTTGAAGGCGAGGGCGTGGGTCTCGGCGTCGATGACGAAGACGGGCTCGGGAAGCGCCTCGATCACCGGGCCGAGCATCTCCTCGGCGGGCCATTTGAGTTGCGGCGGCATGGCGTTTCGTCCGGCGCTCAGGGGGTGCGCTCTTCGATAATGCGCACGACCGCGTCACGCAACGCGTCCCAGCGCCGGCGCCCCTCGTCGGCGCCGAGCACGGCGAGCGCAACGATAAAGGGAACGAAATAATAAATGACGCGGAACAGGAGCAGCGCGGCCAGCACGCTTCCCTGCGAGGCGCCCGGCAAGGCGTTGAGCATGGTGGCCTCGAAAACGCCGATGCCGCCCGGCGCATGGCTGATGACGCCGAGAATGCAGGCGAGGACATAGACGGCGAGGAAGGCCGTGAAATTGAGATCAACGCCCGCCGGCAGCAGAACATAGAGCGCCGCCGCGGCCGCGCAGAGATCGGCGGCGCCGACGGCGAGCTGTGCGATCGTCGCGCCCGGGCCGGGCAGCTCCAGCACATGGCCGCGCAGGCGGATGCGGCGCGGCTCCAGCGCGACCCAGGCGCAATAGCCCGCGACGCCCGCAAGGATCAGGATGCCGAGCGCGATGTGCAGCGGCAGGGGCAGATGATCGAGCGCGGCGAGCGGCTCGGCGGCCTTGACGAGGGTGAAGCCGATCACCGCCGTCATGCCGAGCCAGAAGGTGACGCCGGTGATCACCGTGACATTGGCGACCTGCAGCGCGGTCATCTGGATTCGCGAATAAATCCAGTAGCGCACGGCGGCGCCGGTGATGATGGGAAAGCCGAGATTGAAGGAGATCGCGTAGCTCGCGAAGGCGGCGAGAGCGGAAACGCGATAGGGCGCGCGGGCGCCGATCTGCCACAGCGCCGAGACGTCATAGCCGGTGAGCGCGACATAGGAGAGCGCGGTGAAGAACAGCGCGGCGAAAATCTGCCCGGCGCTCGTTCCCTTCACCGCCTCGATAATGTCGGCGAAACTGATGGTGGAGAGGACATTGGCGAGGATATAGGCCGCCAGCGCGAACAGCGCGACGCTGGCCAGCGCGCCGAGAATATGCAGCGCGCCATGCGGCAGGCGGTCCCGCAGCGCCTCGAAAAAACCTTTGCGGGGGATCACGACCGGCAGATTGCTTGGCGGCGAAATGGCGAGGTCCTCGTCTTCCTGCATATACGGCTCATTGAGGCGCGATCGGCGCGGCGATCGCCACAAGACTTCGTCACAAAGAAAATGACGCCAGCATGACGCGCAACCGCTTCTAGCTTGGGGGACTTCAGCTCCAAGTCAAGCAGCGCTTCAGGAGAGCGGGCCAAATCCTCGCCCGGCGCACAGGCGGCTTGCCCGTAAAAACCGCCCTCACGACAGCCCATGCAGGAACCAGCGCGGCGCCTCGGTCTCGCGGCCGTAGAGCCCCTCCCGGAACAGCCAGAACAAATGGCCGTCCCTGTCCTGGGCCTGGAAATAATCGCGGGTGGGCGCGGCGCCGGCCTCGCCCCACCAGGGCGGCGCGAGGCGCTCGGGGCCCTCATAGGCCACGACCTCGTGCAGGACCCGCCGCCAGCGGAACCGCAGCGGCGGCCCATCGGGGAAAAGCGCCATGGTCTCGACCGGCTCCGGGCGCTCGAACAGCTTCAGGGGACGCGGCGCCGCCTGCGCCGGGAAAGGCGCCGGCGCGCCAAGGGCGGCGGGAAGCGCGGCGACGGCGAATTCCGGCAGATGCGCGGCTTCCGCATGCAGCCGCAGCACCCGGCGCAGGCCGAGCCGCGCGCCGAGCCGGTCGATGAGATCGCCGAGATCGGCGTCATCCGCCGCCCCCCGCTCGACGGGCGCGACGAGGCTCGTCTGCGGGACCCCGACGCGCTCCGTCTCGGCGGCGCAGAGCCGCAGCACGTCGAAGCCATAGCCGGTGTCGAGTCCCTCCTCGGCGACCGCGGCGAGGCGTTCGAAGAGTAGCGCCGAGAGCCGGGCGGGATCGCGCAGCGGCCGGCTCGTCCCGGCCTCGATCCGCTTCACCGCGCCGTCGACGCGGTAGAAGACGGCCTCGAGCCGCCGCGCGCCGACCCCCGCACGCTCCAGCAGAGGGCAGAGATCGGCGGCGAGGCGGGTCAGCGTCGCCTCTATGTCGGCGCGCTGGGTCAGCCCGTCGGGAAAGCGCCGCTCGGCGATGAAGGCCGGCGCCTCGAAGCGCGGGCAGATGGGATCGCGGATGCGGCAGGTGAGCGCGTCGAGCCGCGTCAGCGCCGCCTGCCCGAAACGCGCGGCGAGCGGCGCGCGGGGACGCGCCAGAAGATCGCCGATCCGGCGCAGCCCGGCGCGGCGCAGCCCCGCGACGGCGTCCCCTTCGACCCCCAGCGCCTCGACCGGGAGCGACGCGGCGAGACGGTCGATCTCCCCCTGCCCCGCCGTTTCGGC
The DNA here is from genome assembly GCA_963717565.1 of uncultured Alphaproteobacteria bacterium. GTDB lineage: Bacteria > Pseudomonadota > Alphaproteobacteria > Rhizobiales > Beijerinckiaceae > Methylocystis. Next base: position 171,329 of record CAVQWJ010000010.1, on the reverse strand, counting down.
GACAAGGCGGACGCTCGAAAAGCAGGCCAGCGCGCGGGCGAGCGCGGGGCCGGGCGCGAGCGCCGCGCGGGCGCTGAAGCCCTGACGCGCAAGGCGGGCCTCGATCTCGTCGAGGAGCGCCGCCTCGCCTCCGAAAAGATGCGCCGCCCCGGTCACGTCGAGCATGAGCCCGTCCGGCGGGTGGGGCGCGGCGAGCGGGGTGAAGCGGCGGCTCCAGTCGGCGAGCGCCGCGAGCGTCGCGGCGTCGGCCTGCGGATCGGCCTCGGCGAGCGCCAGCGCCGGGCAGCGGGCGCGGGCGTCGGCGACCGCCATGCCGGGGAGGAGCCCGCGTTTCTGCGCGCCGGCGTCGACGGCGGAAAGCCGCTCCGCCCCCTTCACGCGGGCATAGAGGGCGAAGGCCTCAGGCGCGGCGCCGCTGCGGGTCCGCAGCAGCCGGTCGGTCGGAAGCCTCGAAAGGAAGACGCTCAGGAAACGCATGACGAAACACGGTCTGTTCGGGATCGAAGGCGATCTCGCGCCATTGCGCCGGATCGATCTCGCCCCAGCGCCCGGCGCGCGCCTTGAGGAGACGCAGCCGCCAGCGGAAGGGCGCCAGGGGCGAGAGCGGCGGGCCACGGGACGCAAAGCCTTGCGCCGCGCCCGGCGGGGCGGCGGCGACCTCGACGCGCAATTCGGCGGCGCTGGAGAAGCGCGCGGCCTCCATGCCTTTCGGCGGCGCGAGCGACGCCACGAGGCCCAGCGCCCCGCCGCGCCGCGCCGCGAGCAGCAGCCGTCGCGAGGCGGAAAGATCGTAGAGACGGGCGTTGAGGAAAGTCTCGACGACGACGGCCGCGCAGGCGGGGCTTTTCAGCGCCTCCTCCATCGCCCAGAGCGTTTCTCGCGGGCGGCGCGTGCGGATGAGGGCGAAGCGGGGGAGATCGAGCCCCGCCGCCGCAAGGCCCCGCCCATAGGGCAGGCCGAATTCCTGCGCGGAAAAATCCTCGACGATGAAGACCACCGCCCCGCCGCCGCGCGCGGCCCGCGCCCGCAGCGCCATGGCGAAAGCGAAAGCCGCCGCCGCCGGCGCGTCCGACGCCCGGGCGGGGAAGATTTCGCTCAAGGTTGCCCGGCCGGCGCCAAAGAGCGCGTCGAGCCTGTCCGCGCCAAAGGCCGGCGCGGACGGCGGCGCCCGCCCGTCCGCCTCGATGGCGGCGATGCGGGCGCGCAAAAGACAGATGCGTTCCGAAACGCCGCCCAGCGACATCGGCCCAGAAATCCCGAAATTGGAGAAGGCGCTCACGGCGCGTGTTCGATATTTGTTCTCGTTAGGGGAAGAGTCAAGCGGGGAGTCGGGACAGGCAGGGCTCCGAACCCGGATGAACGTGAACGGTTTCCACCGTCCTGCCCGACCTTGTGCCGGGCATCCACGCCAGGACGACCGCGGAACGCGCGGAATTGTTCCGCGTCCGGTCTAACGACCCCGCAACGTCGCGGCGTGGATGGCCGCGACAAGCGCGGCCATGACGCAGAGCCGGGTTTTTAGCCGACGTAGCGCGCGAAGACGAACTGCGTGTCGCCGTAGCGACGGGTATCTTCCGCCGCAAGAGCGGGCGGCAGGTCGATTTCCGCCCCGGCCGCTTCCTCGATGACGACGAGCGCGTCCTTCGCGAGCCAGCCGCCGTCGATCAGCGCCGCGAGCGCCGGCTCCGCGAGGCCCTTGCCGTAGGGCGGATCGAGAAAGGCGAGGGAGAAGGTTTCGCCCGGCGGCGCGGCGCCGAGCTTGGTCGCGTCGCGGCGGAAGACGCGGGTGACGCCGCCGAGTCCGAGCGTCTCGATATTGGCGCGCAGCAGCGCGCGCGCCTCGGCGCCGTCGTCGACGAAAAGCGCCCGCGCCGCGCCGCGCGACAGCGCCTCGAGCCCCAGCCCGCCGGCGCCGGCGAAAAGATCGATCACCGCCGCGCCCGTGACAACATCATCGAAGCGATGCGCGAGAATGTCGAAGACGGATTCGCGCAGCCGGTCCGAGGTGGGGCGGATCGACTGCGAGCGGGGCCCGGAAAGCGCGCGCCCGCGCAGCGCGCCGCCGACAATGCGCATGGATTACCCGCGAGGCTTGCGCGGCCCCTTGCCGGGACCTTTTGCGGGACCTCTGCCGGGGCCCTTGCCTGCTGGCCCTCTGCCGCGGTCCCTTGGCCGGTCCCCTGCCCGGACCGGCGCCGGGCCCTTTGCCCGGACCCCTGCCCGGTCCTCTCGGCGCGTCGCCGGGACGGCCGCGACCTCTCGGCTCACTGGCTGCGTCCCGAGGCGGGCGCGCGCCGCGCGGCGCGCGATCCTCTCCCGGCTTTCCGCCGGCGCGCTGACGCGGGCGTTCGAACGCCTCGGAGCCGCCGCGCGGCGGGCGGCGGGACCCTTCGGACGCTCCGGCCCTGTCGCGCGAGCGCTCCCCGGCGTCGGGGCCGCGCGTGCGGGGCCGGTCGACTCTCTCAGGCCGCGCGCGGTCGTCGCGGGGGCCGCGCGGCCCCCGTCCTTCCCGCGAACCGGCTTCGGCTGACCGCCGGGGCCCCGGGCGCCGCTCCTCGCCGCCGACGCGGTCGGGCCGCTCGAATCTTTCGAACCGTCCGCCTTCGTCGCGTGACCGACGCGGTGCGCGCTCCTGCGGGCCGGCGCCGTCCGCCGGGCGTCATCGCGCCGGGCGTCGTCGCGCCGGGGCGGGCGGCGCTCGAAACGCCCTTCATTTTCCGGCGGCCGGCCGCGGGCGTGATCGCGGGCTGTTCTCACGTCGCCATGGTCGCGCTCGCCAGGGACACGCCCTGCAGGCCCGCGCCGCTCCGCCACGCCACGCGGCGATCGCGCCGGACGCTCGGCCCCTTCGCCGCGCGGCGCGCGACGCTGATCGAATCCTTCGCCCTCCGGCCGCGCGCGTCCTCGCGCCGGCCGCTCGAACTCCCCCGCCTCGGCGCGCGGCTTGCGCGGGCCGCCGCGCATGGCCTCGAAACGTCTGGCGTTGCGCGACTTGGCGCCGCCTCTTCGGCGGCGGGCTTGCGGCGCGTGGGCGTCACGCGCTCGACGACAACGGCGCGGCCCTTGCGGTCGGCGGTGGCGCCGCGCTCGATGCGCGCGCGCGGCCCTTTCTCGCTCTCTTCCTCACGCTGCTTGCGCAGCACGGAGACATGTTTGCGCGGGCGCTTCTCGATGCGTTCGCGCTTCTCCTGCGCCTCGGCCGGCGTCGCCTCGCGCAGCGGCGAGGCGAAGTCGGCGCCGGCGAATTCGGCGAGGCTCTTGCCGAGCTGATCGCGCAGCACTTTGAGCTTCACCTCCTCGACCGCGCCCTCGTCGAGATCGCCGAGCTGGAACGGGCCGTAGGAGATGCGAATGAGCCGCGTCACCGCGAGGCCCAGATGCTCCATCACGCGCTTGATTTCGCGGTTCTTGCCTTCGGTGAGCGCCATGGCGATCCAGGCGTTGGCGCCCTGCACGCGTTCGAGCCGCGCCTCGATCGGCGCATAGGCCACCTCGTCGACGGTCACGCCCGCGCGCAGCGCGTCGAGCCGCGCCTGATCGATGTCGCCATGGACCCGCACGCGATAGCGCCGCGTCCAGCCGGTCGCCGGCAGTTCCAGCGTGCGCGCGAGGCCGCCGTCATTGGTGAGCAGCAGCAGGCCTTCCGTATTGATGTCGAGCCGCCCGACGCTGACGAGGCGCGGCAAATCCGAATGCCGCTGTTCGAGATAGGAAAAGACGGTCTGCCGCCCTTCCGGATCATGGGCCGTGGTGACATAGCCGCCGGGCTTATGGAAAAGGAACAGCCGCGTGCGTTCGCGCGCCTGCATGGGCGCGCCGTCGATGGTGATCTTGTCCGACTCGGTCACATTGACCGCCGGGCTCGTCAGAACCCGTCCATTGACCGCGATGCGGCCGGCGGCGATCCACTCTTCGGCGTCGCGACGCGAGCAGACGCCGGCCCGCGCCATCGCCTTGGCGATGCGCTCGCCCTCGAAGGCGCTGGTCTTTTCAGGCGGCGGCGGAAGTTTTCTCGCGGGCGTCGCGGCCTTGCCGCGCTTGGGCTCGTGCGCTTTCGCGCCCTTGCCGCCGCCGGGCCCGTCAAAGGCGGGGCCGGTCTTCTTGCCTCGCGGTTCGGCGCGTGAGTCGGAATTCGGATCGCGGCGGCGCATGGGGCGGTCGCCGCCGGGCGCGCCGGAGCGCGTGCTGGGTTTCTTGTCGGCCATGGTCTTTGATAGCAGGCGCCGCGATGGCTTTGAAGCGTCATAAGCGACCAGAGTCGAAATGAGGCGCGGCGCAGGGTAAGACACGCGCGTGATGAAACCCGATCCCTTCGCAATCGCATTCGAGGCGGCGCGCGCAGCGGCCGCCGCGCAGGAAGTGCCCGTCGGCGCCGTGATCATGCGCGACGGCGCGATCATTGCGACCGGCGCCAATCGCACGCTGCGCGATAAAGACCCGACGGCGCACGCCGAAATGATCGCGATTCGCGACGCCTGCCGCGCTCTCGGCAGCGAGCGGCTGCCGGAGTGCGATCTCTATGTGACGCTGGAGCCCTGCGCCATGTGCGCGGCGGCGATTTCCTTCGCGCGCATCCGCAGGCTTTATTTCTGCGCCGACGATCCCAAGGGCGGGGCGGTGGAGCATGGGCCGCGCTTCTTCTCGCAGCCGACCTGCCATCACGCGCCGGAAGTCTATGGCGGCATTCGCGAGAGCGAGGCGGCGGCGATGCTGCGCGATTTCTTTCAGTCGAGACGCTGAGCCTCGAGCCGGCCGGCCGCGCGCAACAGCCCTTCGCGCAGAAGCTCCCGGCAGGTGTCGCCGGCCTCGAAAATGCGCGACGCCTTGAAGACGTCGAGCGCGAGATATTGATGAACTGCGGGCGCAATCAGCACGTCCGGCGGATTCTCCTCGAGCATGCGGGCGCTGAGCGAACTCATCAGGATCTGCGTCGCGACGATCATCGTCTGAAAGGCGGTCGGCGCGCGCGTGTCGCTCTCCGCGCCGGAATTGCCGGAGACGTTCACCGCGACGATGATGTCCGCCTTGCCGGCGAGATGATGATAGGGCAGCGGATTAACGAGGCCGCCGTCGACGAGATAGCGTCCCTCGAATTTCGTCGCGCGCACCACGCCCGGTATCGACATGGAGCCGGAGACGGCGGGGCGCAACGGCCCTTTCGAAAAGACCAGTTCGCAGCGGCGGCGGAAATCCGTCGCGACGACGGTGAGCGGAATTTGAAGCTCCTCGAAGGTCTCCGGCACGCCCGCCGGCCAAAAGACGTCGAGAAATCTCTCGCCGTCGATGAGCAGCGGATGGCCGACGCCCTTGAACAGCCGCTTGCGCCCGCGCGCGCGGGACTGAAACAGGCGCCGCGCCAGCTTCAGGCGATTGCGCAGCACTTCTTCCGTATGGACGCGCAGCTCGGCGCCGGAGAAGCCCGCCGCATAGGCCGCGCCGATGATGGCGCCGATGGAGGTTCCCGCCATCGCGACCGGCCGCACGCCCATGTCGTCGAGCGCCTGCAGCACGCTGATATGAGCAAGCCCGCGCGCGCCGCCGCCGCCGAGCGCCACCGCGACCGTCTTGCCGCCAAGAGTCTCGCCCAGGGCGCGCGTCGCCACCGAACGTGATGGGGTCATTTCAAAGCCCCCGAAGAAGACCGACCAGGACGGATGTTATACTGTAACATCCGTTATCTCGACTTGTTTGTCTCCTGTCCTCCCGTAAAGCGACATTGTCACGGAAAATCTGGCGCCTGCCTGATTGATAGACGCGTCGAAGCGTCACAGCCCGGCGGGAGAAAAACAAGATGAGCAAAATTCTCGATGAAGTTCTGGCGGCAAACGCCGCCTATGTCTCAGGCTTCGGATCGAAGGGCGATCTCGCTTTGCCGCCGGCGCGCGGTTTCGCGATCCTCACCTGCATGGACGCGCGCCTCGATCCGGCCAAATACGCGGGCCTTTCGGAAGGCGACGCGCATGTGATCCGCAACGCCGGCGGCCGCGCCTCGGACGACGCGATCCGCTCGCTCGTCATTTCGCACAAGCTGCTCGGCACCAGGGAATGGTTCGTCATTCACCACACCAATTGCGGCATGGAGCTGTTTTGCGACGAGGTGATGGGCGATCTTCTGGAAGACAATCTCTCCACCGCCGCGCTCGACATGTCGACGCTGAAATGGTCGAACCCGCAGCATGGCGGCGGCTGCTCGGCGGGCCATTTCATCAAATGGCACACGATCAAGAATCAGGAAGACAGCGTCGCGCAGGACGTCGCGCGCATCCGCTCGCACCCGCTCGTGCCGAAAAACATTCCGATCTACGGCTATATCTACGACGTGAAGACCGGCAAGCTCGTCGAAGTCGCCAAGGCGACGCAGATCGGCCGCGCGGTGTAAGGGACGGCGCCCCTCGTGCTTCGAGACGCCGCCTTCGGCGGCTCCTCAGCATGAGGGGCGTGTGGCGCGGGCGGCCTCATCCCGAGGAGGCCCGAAGGGCCGTCTCGAAGGACGAGGCCGACCAGGCGTCCGCAATAAAAATGGCCGGGACAAGCCCGGCCATTTTTTCATTTCCAACTGAACGCCAGCCTCACTGCGCCGCGAGCTTGATCTCCGGATAGGTGCAGTGTTCCGCGCTCTTTTCGTCGACATGCAGATGCGACGGCGGCTCCACGAAGGGGATGCCGAGCGTGTGCCAGACGTCGACCATCGCCTCGACGAGATGCGCGATATGCTCCTGCGTGTGGCGCGGCGTCGGCGTGACGCGCAGGCGCTCCGAACCCTTGGCGACCGTCGGATAGTTGATCGGCTGAATGTAGATGTGGTGACGCGTGAGCAGCAGATCGCTCGCGGCCTTGCACAGTTCGGCGTCGCGCACCATCACCGGCACGATATGCGAACCGTTTTCGAGCACCGGCAGGCCGCCGGCGGCGAGCGCATGTTTGGTGATATGCGCCGCGCGCTGATGGGCGGCGCGCAGATCGGGGCGGCGCTTCAGCAGCCGCACGGAGGCGCAGGCGGCGGCGGCCACCGGCGGCGGCAGGGCGGTCGAGAAGATGAAGGCGCCGGCATAGGAGCGGATCGCGTCGATGACCAGGGCGTCGCCGGCGACATAGCCGCCCATGGCGCCGAAGCCCTTGGCGAGCGTTCCCTCGATCACGTCGATGCGGTCCATCACGCCGTCTCGCTCGCAAATGCCGGCGCCGCGCGGGCCATACATGCCGACCGCATGGACCTCGTCGACATAGGTCATGGCGCCGTAACGCTCGGCGAGATCGGCGATCTCTTTGACCGGCGCGATGTTGCCGTTCATCGAATAGAGGCTCTCGAAGACGATCAGCTTCGGCCGGTCGCCGGCTTCGATCAGAAGCTCTTCGAGATGGGCGAGATCGTTGTGGCGGAAGACCTTGCGCTCAGCCCGCGACCGCTTCACGCCCTCGATCATGGAATTGTGATTGGAGGCGTCGGACAGGATCAGGCAGTTCGGCAGCAGATCGGCGATCGTCGAGATCGCCGCGAGATTGGAGATCCAGCCGGAGGTGAAGACGAGCGCCGCCTCCTTGCCATGGAGATCGGCGAGTTCGCGCTCGAGTTCGACGATTGCGTGGCTCGTGCCGGAAATATTGCGCGTGCCGCCGGCGCCGGCGCCGACCCTGCTCGCGGTCTCGACCATGGCGGAGATCGCCTCGGGGTGCTGGCCCATGCCGAGATAATCGTTCGAGCACCAGACGGTCACGTCCTGAACGGAGCCGTCGTCGCGATGCCAGCGGGCGAGCGGAAAGCTCTCGACGTCGCGTTCGAGATGGACGAAGACACGATAGCGGCGTTCGTCCTTCAGACGGGAGACGGCCGCCTCGAAATATCGCCGATACACCATTGGAAACCCTCGGTCTGGACGTCCAACGCCCCGTTGAGCGGCCCCGTCCCGCCTGCTCGCCAGTTTGGACGGTTTCTTACATAGCCGATCCTGGGCAGGATTGCGAGTGGCGGATTGACGCGTGTTAGCAGCGTCTTGCGCCGCGGCGCCACGTCCGCTGGCGACGAAACCGATGGCGCCACGAGGTCGCGGCGCAGCCCGCAGAAGCCGGCTCCGGGCCCCTATCTGCGCGTCCGCGCAAGGCAATCTGATTTGCCCGTTTCGACGGTCTTGGGCCGGATCATCAAACGGGCCCCTGGTTGAGACGTCGTTTATCCCGAAAAGGACCTTTCTCGAGGCTTGCGGAGCTCTGTCCAACGCCGCAACCAAACGCTTGCCGTCATTGATGAGGTCTTAATTCCGACCTCACCCCGCCAGCGCGTCCAGCACCCGCGCCCAGCTCCGCGCGCCCTTGTGGAAGCTCGTATAGCTGTATTTCTCATTGGGCGAATGAATGCGGTCGTCGTCGAGCGCGAAGCCGATCATCAGCGCGTCCATGTTCAGATCGCGCTTGAAGGCGCCCACGATCGGGATCGAGCCGCCGCAGCCCGCCAGCGCCGCCTCCTTGCCCCATTCCGTGGCCAGCGCGCGCCGCGCCCGGCTCAGCGCCTCCGAATCGAAGGGAAGCTGCAACGCATTCGAGGCGCCGTGGCTGACGAATTCGACCTTGGCGTCGGCCGGCAGCCGTTCTCGCACGAAGGCGCGGAAGCTTTCGAGAATGGTCGCGGCGTCCTGCTTGCCGACGAGGCGGAAGGAGAATTTCGCGGAGGCCTGCGCGGGCAGCACGGTCTTGGTGCCCTTGCCGGTATAGCCGCCGACGATGCCGTTCACGTCGCAGGTCGGGCGCGACCAGATCTGCTCCATGATGCCGCGCCCGGTCTCGCCGCCGACGCGCGTCAGGCCGACTTCCGAGAGCCATTTCTTCTCGTCGAATTCGAGATTGCGCCACTGCTCGGCGACATCCTCGGGAATTTCCGGCACGCCGTCGTAAAAGCCCGGCAGCGTCACCTTGCCGTCGGCGTCGTGGAGATCGGCGATGACCTTGGCGAGCACATGCACGGGATTGTTCACCGGCCCGCCGAACATGCCCGAATGCAGATCGTGGCTGGCGATGCGGATGGTGACTTCCTCATGGGCGAGGCCGCGCAGCATCACGGTGATCGCCGGGGTCGTCGGGTTCCACATGCTGGTGTCGCAGACGAGAGCGACGCCCGGCTCCGAAAGCTCCTCCCGGTGCTTCGCCAGGAAATCCGGCAGGGACGGCGAGCCTGTCTCCTCCTCGCCCTCGAACAGAAAGGTGACATGGCAGGGCAGGCCGCCGTTCTGCTCGAAGGCGCGGCAGGCCTCGACGAAGGTCATGAGCTGGCCCTTGTCGTCCGAGGCGCCGCGGGCGACGATCTCCCTGCCGTTCGCGCCCTCCGCCAGGCGGGGCGCGAAGGGGTCCGCCTCCCAAAGCTCCAGCGGGTCCGGCGGCTGCACGTCGTAATGGCCGTAGAACAGCACATGCGGCGCGTCCTTGCGCTTTGCGCTGGCGTGGCCGACGACGATCGGATGGCCGGGCGTCTCGCGCACATCGGCCGTATAGCCCAGGCCCTTCAATTCGTCCGCGAGCCAGTTGGCCGCGCGCAGGCAGTGCTGGGTATAGGCGGGGTCGGTCGAGACCGAGGGGATGCTCAGAAGATCGAAAAGGCGTTGCGTCGACGCGGGGAGATTGGCGTCGATCGTGTCGAGAACGGCGTCGATGGGGGCCATGGAATCACGTCCTTCGCGGTTTGCTTGCGAAGCTAGTGCGAAGAACGGGCTGAGGGAAGGCGGAAAGACGCCGGCTGAACGGCGTTTGCCGTAGAGCTGGGCTCGCCCGCCGCCTTCGGCGGGGCCACCCTCCCCGCAAGGGGGAGGGATTGCTCACGATCCGGGTTTTACGCCTTCACCGCGCCGCCGCGCGCGCGCCAGCCGCCGGTGCCGGGCGCGTAATGGCGCACATCCTTGCGGCCGGCCTGCATCGCCTGCGACAGCGCCTTGGCCGAACGGCCGCCCGCCTGGCAGATGATCACGCAATCGCCCTTCGGCAGTTTCGCCGGATCGAACTGCGACAGCGGCAGATTCCTCGCGCCCGGCACATGGCCGGCGGCATATTCGTTCGGCTCGCGCACATCGACGATGGCGCAGGAGCCATCCTTCACCACGCCGGCGAATTCATCGTGTTCGATGGTCGGCAGCGCAGCGCCGCGGCGGGCGAGTTTCGACATCAGACCTGAGAACATGCTTCTTCCTTTCTTTCGCCGTCAGTCCGCAGCGGGCTGGGCGGTTTTTTCGGCGTCGAACTGCGTGAAGGCCGCAAGCGCATGGCTCGCGTACATCACGGAAGGTCCGGCGCCCATGTAGATCGCCATGCCGAGCGTCTCCATCACTTCCTCGCGCGTCGCGCCCCGCGATGCGGCGGCCTTGGCGTGGAAGCCGATGCAGTCGTCGCAACGCACCGCGACGCTCACCGCAAGAGCGATCAATTCCTTCGTCTTGGCGTCGAGCGCGCCGGACGCGCCGGCGCTCATCGCCATGCCGCCGAAAGCTTTCATCACTTCGGGCGTCCCGACGCGCAGATTGCGAATGTCGGCGTTGAGCGTCTTGACGAGATCGGGCCAGTCGTTGGTCATGCGGACCTCCCTGTTTGCGGCGCCATCGGCGCCGGGGGACGTTCGTCGTCGCGCAGGACGACGTAAATCGCGGGGATGACGAGCAGCGTCAGCGCCGTCGACGAGGCGAGGCCGAAGACGAGCGAGATCGCCAGCCCCTGGAAGATCGGATCGGTGAGGATGAAGGCCGCGCCGATGATCGCCGCCGCCGCGGTGAGAAAGATCGGCTTGAAGCGCACCGCGCCCGCCTCGACCAGCGCCGCGCGCAAAGGCATGCCCTTCTCGCGCAGATGGCGGATGAAATCGACGAGCAGAATCGAATTGCGCACGACGATGCCGGCGAGCGCGATGAAGCCGATCATCGAGGTCGCCGTGAAGGCGGCGTTGAAGACGAGATGCCCGAGCACGATGCCGGGCAGCGTCAACGGCACCGGCGCGAGAATGACGAGCGGCAGTTTGAACGAGCCGAACTGCGCGACGACGAGCAGATAAATGCCGAGCAAAGCCACCATGAACGCGGCGCCCATGTCGCGGAAGGTGACGTAGGTCACTTCCCATTCTCCGTCCCACAAAAATGTCGGCTGCGCGTCGTCGAGCGGCTGGCCGTGATATTTGACGACGGGCTGGCCGTTCGGCCCCCAGTCGATCTTCGCGAGCTCGTCCTCGACGGCGAACATGCCGTAGATCGGCGCCTCGAAGCGGCCCGCCACTTCCGCGCTGACCATTTCGGCGAAGCGGCCGTTATGTCGGAAGATGGGGTAGGAGCCCGGTTCGCGCGTCGCCTTCACCACATCGCCGAGTTCGACATTGGCGCCCTGACGCGGGGTGCCGCCGGCGGGAAGCGGCGTCGACAGAATGCGCTCGCCGCTCGTCATCTGCGAACGCGGCAGAGCGACCGTCACGTCGATCGGCTTGGCGCCGCCGCCCTTTTGCGAAAAGCCGATCTTCACGCCGCCAACGAGCGCGCCGATCGTGTCATAGACCGCGCGCTCCTCGACGCCATGATATTCCAGCGCCTCCTGATCGATGGCGAAGCGCAGGCGCTCGGCGCGCTGACCGTAGCTGTCGTCGACGTCGACGACGAAATCGACGGCCTCGAAGGCCTTGCGCAGTTTCGCGGCGAGTTCGCGCCGCGTCTCGGCGTCGGGCCCATAGACTTCGGCGAGCAGCGTCGAGAGCACGGGCGGGCCCGGCGGCACTTCGACGACCTTGATCGCCGTATGTTCGGGAACGGCGAGACCTTTCAGCTTCTCGCGAATCTCCAGCGCAATGGCGTGGCTGGCGCGCTTGCGCTCGTCCTTGGGCAGGAGATTGATGGCGAGATCGCCCATCTCCGGCGCCATGCGCACATAGTAATGGCGCACGAGGCCGTTGAAGTTGAAGGGCGCGGCCGTGCCCGCATAGGACTGGACCGAGGTGAGTTCGGGAATGTCCTTGAGCCGCTCGGCCGCCGCCGTCAGCACGCGATCCGTCTCTTCCAGAGAGGCGCCGCGCGGCAGATCGACGACGAGCGCAATCTCCGACTTGTTGTCGAAAGGCAGCAGTTTCACGCGCACGCTTTTGGTGGCGAAGAGGGCCATGCTCAGCAGCGTCGCCACGCCCACGGCGATGAGGAATCGCTGCGAACCTTTGCGCCCCTCGAGCAGCGGCTTGGCGATGCGGGCGTAGAAATCGCCCATGGCGCCGCGTTCGTCGTGACCATGGCCGGGGCCGCCCTCCTGTTCGAAACGCCTGCCGGCGATCTTCAGCAGCAGCCAGGGCGTGATCGTCATGGCCACGAAGAAGGAGAACACCATCGCAAGCGAGGCGTTCGCCGGAATGGGGCTCATATAGGGCCCCATCAGCCCCGAGACGAACAACATCGGCAGCAGCGCGGCGATGATGGTCATGGTCGCGACGATCGTGGGATTGCCGACCTCCGCCACGGCCTCGACGGCGGTGTCGATGAGGCCGCGCTCGCCGCGCATCTGCCAGTGGCGCACGATATTCTCGACGACGACAATGGCGTCGTCGACGAGAATGCCGATGGAGAAGATGAGCGCGAACAGGCTGACGCGGTTGATCGTGTAGCCCATCAGCCAGGAGGCGAAGAGGGTGAGCAGGATCGTCGTCGGGATGATGACGAAGACCACGACGCCCTCGCGCCATCCGACCATCACCACGATCAGCAGGACGATGGAGACGGTGGCGAGCGCGAGATGGAACAGGAGTTCGTTCGCCTTCTCCGTGGCGGTCTCGCCATAATTGCGCGTCACGGTGATTTCGAGATCTTCGGGAACGATGCGGCCCTTCACCGACTTCCAGCCGCTTCAGCAGATCCTCGGCGACGATCACCGCATTTGCGCCCTTGCGCTTGGCGATGGCGATGCTGACGGCGGCGCGCTTTTCGAGGTTTCCCGCCTTGTCGCGCGTCATGGTCCAGCTACGCCGGTCGGGCTCGGCGGCGCCGACGATCACTTCCGCCACGTCCTTCACATAGACCGGCCGGCCGTCGCGCGTCGTCAGCAACAAAAGCCCGATGTCCGGCACGCCCTGCAAGGTCTGCCCGGCGACGACGGGAATTGAGCGATTGCCCTCGCGGAAGGCGCCGACCTGAAAGGAGCGGTTGGCGTTGGTCAGCTTGTCGATGAGCTGATTGAGCGTCACGCCATATTGCGAGAGCCGCTCGGGATCGGGCTCGACGCGAATCTGGTTGGGACTGCCGCCGACAATGTAGCTGAGACCGACATTCTCGACCTTGGTGAGATCGTGCTGGAGTTCCTCGGCGACCTGATAGACGCCATTGTCGGTCCAGTTGGCGGCGCGCTCGGGCTTCGCCGAGAGCGTGAGGACGACGATGGCGACGTCGTCGATGCCGCGCCCGATGATGATGGGCTCGGGAATGCCTTTCGGCAGGCCGCCGATATTGGCGCGTATTTTATCGTGCACGCGCAGCACGGCGTTGTCCTGCGGCGTGCCGACGTAGAAGCGCGCCGTGACCATCACATTATCGTCGCGCGTCTGCGAATAGACATGCTCGACGCCATTGACGCCCTTGATGATGTCCTCGAGCGGGCGGGTGATGAGTTCGATCGCGTCTTCCGCCTTATAGCCATTGGCCTGCACCATGATGTCGACCATGGGAACGGAAATCTGCGGCTCCTCCTCGCGCGGCAACGCCTGAAGCGCGATGAGGCCGACGAGAATGGAGGCGAGAAGCAGAAGCGGCGTCAGCGGCGAATTGATGAAGGTCCGCGTGAGCGTTCCGGAAATGCCCGGGTGGAACTCTTTCGGCGCGCTCATGGCGTGACCACCACGTCGCCGTCATGGAGACCCGAGAGAATTTCAATCGCCTCGCCATGCGCGTCGCCTGTCTGCACGACCACTTCGGCGCCATTGGCGAGCTTGACGAAATCGACGCCCGCGCGCCGGTAGACGGCGGCCCTGGGGGCGAGAATGGCGTCGCGCTTGCCGGTCGTGACATAGACGCGCGCGCGTTCGCCGACGAAATAGTCGCCGAGCCCCTTGACGTCGACATCGGCGACGACGCGGCCGCCCTGAATTTCCGGATACACAAGGCGCACGCGGCCTTCCTTGCGCGCGCCCCTGTCGTTTGCGTGAAGGCCGCGCTCGCCGAGTTCGACGCGGTCGCCGGCGCGCATGAAGCGCGCATGTCGTTCGGGCAATTGGAGGCGGAGAATGTAATTGTCCTCGGCGAGCGTCGCGATGACCTCGCCCGGCATCACCACGCGGCCGACGGAGACGGGCACGGTGAGAATGCGGCCGGGTCCCGGCGCCTTCACCGAGCCTTCCGCCGCCTGCTGTTCGATGACGCTGCGGTCCGACTGCAGGGCGGAGAGATTGCGGTCGGCCACGTCCAGCGCGGTCTTGGCCTGATCGAACATGACCTTGGTGGAGACGCCCCGGCGCAGAAGCTCCTGCGCGCGATCGAAATCCGCCTTGGCCTTGTCGCGCTGCGCCTGCTGCGACCGGATGCGCTGATCGAGCGCCTGCATCTGCAAAAAGAGCTTCTGGTCCGCAACGGCGGCAATCTCGGCGCCGGCCGCGACCGTGTCGCCCTCCTTCACCTTCAGCGTCGTCACCGTGCCGCCGATACGGGCGCGGGCGACGAGCTGATGCACGGGCTCCACCGTGGCGACGACCGCCTTCATGTCGTCGATGGGCGCGACATGGACGGTGACTTCGCCGGCGCGCGCGGCCGGCGCCGCCGCCATGGCGGCAAGGAGAATAAAAATACGTCCCAAGAATTCCCTCACGCGGAATCTCCCAATGCGTTACGCGACAATATATTATATATATCTAATTTAGCAAGGACGAATTTAATGGCCCGCCCGGAAGGAGACACAAACAGGCTCGGGCCTGCGTCTGGCGCCACTTGACATCATATTCAATAGTCTTAAATTAGCTAGGATGAATATAAACCTGGTTGAACTCGCGCCCAAGGCGGCCCAGGCCGAGAGCTTTCTCAAGGCGCTGGCGAACCGCCATCGCCTCATGGTGCTGTGCGAACTGCACAAGGGCGAGCAATCGGTGACCAGGCTTCAGGAAGCGATCGGATTGAGCCAGTCTTCGCTGTCGCAGCATCTGGCGCGACTGCGCGAGGACAAGCTCGTCAAGACCCGCCGCGAGTCGCAAACGATCTTCTATTCCCTCGCCGATGAGAATGTGTCACGCTTCATCGCGCTTCTCTATGAAGTCTTCTGCGCGGCGGAATGCGGCGTCGACACGACGTCCGTCAAAAAGCCCGCAGCGCGGCGCGCGGCCAGAAATAGAGGAATGTGAGTCATGAGCATTGATCGCATCGTCATGGCTTTCGCCGGAGCCATGGTTCTTCTCAGCGTAACGCTCGCTCATTTCTTTTCGCCCTGGTGGATGCTGCTCGCGGCCTTTGTCGGCTTGAATCTCCTTCAGGCGAGCTTCACCGGCATTTGCCCTCTGGCGATGGCCTTGAAGCGTTTCGGCGTCAAGCCGGGCGCGGCGTTCTAGAGATTTCGTGAAAATGGCGTCAGACTGGATCGAGGACGTTCCGCTGTTGCGTCGGCTCGACCAGCCAACGCGCGCACTTCTGCGCGAGGCGGCGGTCCGCAAGCAGATTCCGCGCGGCGCCGTGCTGTTCAGACCCGGCGATCAATGCGTTCATTTCCCGCTCATCGTGGCGGGCACGGTTCGCGTGCAGCGCGTGACGGAGTCGGGCCGCGAGATCGTGCTCTACCGGGTCTCCAACAATGAAACCTGTATTCTGACCACGGCGTCGCTCCTCGCCGACGACGCCTATTCGGCCGAAGGCGTCGCCGAAACCGATATCACCGCTTACATCGTTCCCGCCGATCGCTTCGCGGCCATGATGAACGCCTCGGCGGATTTCCGCGCGCTTGTTTTCGACGGCTACAGCAAGCGCATCGCCACGCTGATGTCGCGCATCGAGGAAATCGTCTGCACGCGCATCAATGTGCGTCTGGCCGAACGGCTTCTCGCGCTCAAGGGCGCCGACAATCGCATCAACGTCACGCAGCAGGCGCTCGCGGCCGATCTCGGAACGGCGCGCGAAGTGGTCGGACGCACGCTGAAGACTTTCGAGCGTTCCGGCTGGGTCAAGCTCTCGCGCGGCGGCGCGGAGATCACCAACGCAGGCGCCCTGCGCGCGCTCTGCGACGCCGAGCGTGACTAAGTCGCAGTTAAATTCTCCTAATTTAGATTAATTGAATATATAAGAGGTCGCGGCCCCCCGCGACCCGGGGAGGATTTCAAAATGGCTCATGTGGTAGTTCTCGGCGGCGGCATCGGCGGCGTCGCGGCTGCGATCGAGGTGCGCGACGCGCTGAAGAAGGCCCATCAGGTAACGGTCGTATCCGACCTTCCCAATTTCCAGTTCACCCCCTCCAATCCCTGGCTTGCCGTCAACTGGCGAAAGCCCGAGGAACTCAAGGTTCCGCTTGCGCCGGTGTTCAGGAAGAAGAACATCGGCTTCACGGACGCCGGCGCCAGACGCGTCCATCCGGCGGAAAACCGGATCGAATTGAACAATGGCGAGAGCCTCACTTACGATTATCTCGTCATCGCGACCGGCCCCAAGCTCGCTTTCGGCGAAATTCCGGGCCTCGGGCCCCATGGCGGCAACACGCATTCGATCTGCACGCTCCAGCACGCCGAGCTCGCATCGAAAGCCTGGGACGAATTCTGCAAGGATCCGGGCCCAATCGTGATCGGCGCCGCGCCAGCCGTCTCCTGCTTCGGTCCCGCTTATGAATACGCCATGATCGTCTCGACCGATCTCCGCCGTCGCGGCATCCGTCACAAGGTGCCGATGACCTTCGTGACCGCCGAGCCCTATATCGGCCATCTCGGCCTCGGCGGCGTCGGAGACACGAAGGGCATGCTGGAATCCGCCTTCCGCGACCGCGACATCAAATGGATCACCAACGCGAAGACGACTTCCGTCGAGCCCGGCCTGCTGAAATGCGACGAGCTCAATGATGACGGTTCGGTGAAGAAGTCGCATGAGGTCCCCTTCAAATTCGGCATGATGATGCCGGCCTTCACAGGGATCGACGCGCTGATGGGGATCGAGGGCCTCGTCAATCCGCGCGGCTTCGTTCTGATCGACAAGAAGCAGCGCAACCCGGCCTATCCGAATATTTTCGCGGTCGGCGTCTGCGTCGCCATCCCGCCGGCGGAGCCGACGCCCGTGCCGACCGGCATGCCCAAGACCGGCTATATGATCGAATCCATGGTGACGGCGACCGCCCATAACATTGCGGCGATCCTCGACGGCAGGGAAGCGAAGGAGGAAGGCACCTGGAACGCCGTCTGCCTCGCCGATTTCGGCGATCGCGGCGTCGCCTTCGTGGCCCAACCGCAGATTCCGCCGCGCAACGTCAACTGGTCGAGCGAGGGACGCTGGGTGCATCTTGCCAAGGTCGCCTATGAGAAATACTTTCTGCGCAAAGTTCGCAAGGGCCAGAGCGAACCGGTCTATGAACGCTACATCATGAAGCTCCTCGGCATCGAGCGCCTGCGCAACGCGCTCTGAGACAGACGGCCGCCCGCCGTCCCTCCCCGCACGGGGAGGGCGTCTGGCCGGAGAGGCGGCCGCAAGACAAGGACCAGGAAAATGGCGCGCAAGACGTTGCGGCGCGAGCTGACCCTGGCGATCATCTTCAAGATCATGGCAATATTTTTGCTGTGGCTGTGGTTCTTCGGCCCGGCGCATCGAATTCATGTGTCGCCCGCCGACATGGCCGCCGCCCTCGCGGAGAAAGCCCCGCCGCGCTAATCCGGGAAAGCATCAATGCTCGAGCATCTCGACGTCGTCACTTTGTCGCGCCTGCAGTTCGCGCTGACCGCTCTCTACCACTTTCTTTTTGTGCCGCTCACGCTTGGTCTCGCGCTGCTGATCGCCATCATGGAGAGCGTCTATGTGATGACCGGCCGAACGGTCTGGCGCGACGCGGTGAAATTCTGGGGCACGCTGTTCGGCATTAATTTCGTGATGGGCGTCGCCACCGGCATCACAATGGAGTTCCAGTTCGGAACCAACTGGGCCTATTACTCCCATTATGTCGGCGACATTTTCGGCGTGCCGCTCGCCATCGAAGGCCTCATGGCTTTTTTTCTGGAAGCCACCTTCGTCGGACTCTTCTTCTTCGGCTGGGACCGCCTCACAAAGGTGCAGCATCTCATCGTCACATGGTGCGTGGCGCTGGGATCGAACTTCTCGGCGCTGTGGATTCTCGTCGCCAACGCCTGGATGAGCAATCCCGTCGGCTCGACGTTCAATCCGCAGACCATGCGCATGGAGCTGTCCTCCTTCATGGAGGTGCTGTTCAATCCCGTCGCGCAGTCGAAATTCGTGCATACGGTCAGCGCCGGCTATGTGACGGGGTCTGTCTTCGTCATGTCGGTCGGGGCCTATTACATTCTGCGTCAGCGCCATGTGGAGATCGCGCGCCGCTCGCTCACCGTGGCGGCGAGCTTCGGTCTCGCTTCGGCGCTGTCGGTCGTCGTGCTCGGCGACGAAAGCGGCTATACGGCCGGCGAAAGCCAGAAGATGAAGATCGCCGCCATCGAGGCGATGTGGGAGACGGAGCCGCCGCCGGCCTCCTTCACCCTGTTCGGCTTTCCCGATCTCGAGTCCGAGACGACGCGCTATCAGATCACCATTCCCTATGTCCTCGGCCTGATTGCGACGCGCTCCCTCGACAAGCCGGTCGAGGGCATCAAGCCGCTCGTCGCGCGCAATGAAGAGCGCATCCGCAACGGCCTGCCGGCCTATAAATGGATCGCCGATCAGGGCGGAAAGCCCAACGCCGCCGTGCCGGCCGAACTCGACGTCTCGATGAAGGATCTGGGCTATGCGCTGCTGCTGAAGCGCGTGCGACAGGACATCGAGCACGCCACGCCGGAGGAGATCGCTCAGGCCGCGCGCTCGACGATTCCCGACGTGCCGGTGCTGTTCTGGAGCTTCCGCATCATGGTGGCGCTGGGCTTCTATTTCATCGCGCTTTTCGCCGTCGCCTTCTATCTGTCGAGCCGCCGCAAATGCGGCAGGCCGTGGTTCCTGCGGCTCTGCATGGTGAGCCTGCCGCTCCCGTGGATCGCCTCGGAGCTCGGCTGGATCGTCGCCGAATATGGCCGCCAGCCGTGGATCATCGACGGCGTCATGCCGACCTTCCTCGGCGTCTCCGGCGTGCCGGCGTCCAATGTCGCGGCGAGCCTCGCAGCCTTCGTCGTTTTCTATACGGCGCTCGCCGTCGTCGATGTGGCGCTGCTCCTCAAATACATCCGCAAGGGACCGGGCGCGCCCGAACCGCATGACCCCGTCGCCGGTCCGCTGCCCGAGGCGCAGCCCGCTTACGACGCCTCGCGCTGACAGGAGAGACGCATGTTGGATTATGGGACGCTTCGCGTCATCTGGTGGGCGCTGCTCGGCGTGCTGCTGGTCGGCTTCGCGATGTTCGACGGCTTCGATCTCGGCGCGGCCATGCTGCATCCCTTCGTGGCGAGGAAGGACATAGAGCGCCGCGTGGTGATCAACGCCATCGGCCCGGTGTGGGAAGGCAATCAGGTCTGGTTCATTCTCGGCGGCGGCGCCATCTTCGCCGCCTGGCCGCCGCTTTATTCGGCGAGCTTTTCCGGCTTTTACCTCGCCATGCTGCTGGTGCTGATCGGCTTCATCCTGCGCCCGGTCTCGATCGTCTTTCGCGGCAAGATGGACAACCCGCGCTGGCGCGCCGCCTGGGACTGGATCTTTTTCGTCTCGGGCGTGCTGCCGTCGCTGCTCTTCGGGGTCGCCTTCGGCAATGTGCTGCTCGGCGTGCCCTTCCATTTCGCGGCCGGCCTGCGCTTCACCTATGAGGGCGGCCTTCTCGGCCTGCTGCGTCCCTTTCCGCTGCTCTGCGGCGCGATCAGCGTCTCCATGCTGCTGATGCAGGGCTCCGCCTGGCTCGCCGGCAAGGGCGAAGGCGAGGTCGCCGCGCGGGCGGCGCGGATCGGCGCGCTCGCGGCGCTGACGCTGGTCGCGCTGTTTCTGGCGGCCGGTCTGTGGATCGCGGTCGGCGTCGACGGCTATCGCATCGATTCCGTCGTCGATCCGGCCGGGCCCTCCAATCCTTTCGGCAAGCAGGTGACGCGTGGCGCCGGCGACTGGCTCCTCAATTACGCCCGCCATCCGCTGAGCGTTCTGGCGCCGGCGGCGGGCCTCGTCGGCGGACTGATTGCGGCCGTGGCGCTCGCGGCGGGCGCCAAACGCGTCGCGCTGCTGGCGTCGAGCGTCGCGACGGCGGGGGTCGTCACGACGGCGGGCTTCAGCATGTTTCCCTTCCTGCTGCCCTCCTCGTCTCATCCGAATGAGAGCCTGACCGTGTGGGACGCGTCGTCGAGCCAGCCCACGCTGGGGCTGATGCTCGCGGCGGCGCTGTTCTTCCTGCCGATCGTGCTGGCCTATACGTCCTGGGTCTATTACGTGCTGCGCGGCCCGGTGACGGAGACGGCGATCGAGCGCGGCGATCACAGCTATTACTGATCGGGAGATGCAAGCATGTGGTATTTCTCATGGATTCTGGGCCTTGGCCTCGCCTGCGCCTTCGGCATTCTCAACGCCATGTGGCTGGAGCTCGACGATGACGACGAGCGCCGCGGCTAGCCGCGACGAAGAGACGCGCGCGCCTTGGTGACTAAGTCATGGCGAAGGTCCGCGCGCGGGCGCATCTCTTTGTGTGAGATAAACGCAAAGGGAGAAATGAAATGGAAGCGAATGTCGGCCAAACAGATCGGATCATCCGCATTGCGGCGGGTCTTCTGCTTCTGAGCCTCGTCTTCGTTGGTCCGAAGACATATTGGGGCCTGATCGGTCTCGTCCCTCTTGCGACGGCCTTTATCAACTTCTGCCCCGCGTATAAGCTTCTCGGCGTGAACACGCTCGGCAAATAACGAGCGCAAATCGAGGCGGCGGCGGGCCGATCGATGAGCGACGAGACGACAAGCTTCCTCGCCCATGGCATGCATTGCCATGGATGCGAGCATGTCATCGAGACGGCGCTGCGCAAGCTCGCGGGCGTTCGTCGCGTCGAAGCGCGCTATCCCACTGAAACCGTCGCCGTCGATTTCGATCCGGCGACGGCGGATGTTGCCGAGATCAAAGCGGCGGTCGCGGCGCTCGGCTATCGCGTCGAAGACGAAGCGCGTCCGCGCAAACCTTTCCTGCAGCGATTGACGCGCGTCGCGGCGGCCCTCGCCGGACTTGCGGCGCTCATCTTCATCGATACGCGCTGGATCAGCCAGAGCGGCGCGCCCGATATTTCGCAGCGCATGAGCCTGTGGCTCATCTTCGTGCTCGGCCTCGTCACGGGCTTTCACTGCATCGGCATGTGCGGCGGCTTCGTCGTGAGCTATGTCGGCGCCGACGCCAGCGCGGGGCGATCCTCGCTCGCCTCGCATCTCACCTTCGGCGCCGGCAAGACGCTCTCCTATACGGCGATCGGCGCATTGTTCGGCGCCGTCGGCGCCTTCATCGCCTTCACGCCGACGCTGCGCGGCGCCGCCGGAGTCGCGGCGGGGCTTTTCCTCATCGTTTTCGGGCTCAACATGCTCGGGCTGTTCGCGCCTTTGCGGCGCTTCCGTCTGGGCCTGCCGAGGCCGCTTCAGGCGTGGGTGTTTCGCGAGGCGCATGGACGCCACAGGCCTTTCGTCATCGGCCTTCTCAACGGGCTGATGATCGCCTGCGGTCCGCTTCAGGCCATGTATGTCATGGCCGCCGGCACGGGCAGCGCGGTCGAAGGCGCCAAGATGCTCTTCGCCTTCGGCCTCGGCACGCTGCCCGTCATGCTGGCCTTCGGCGCCGTCGCCTCCATGCTGTCCAGCGCCCTCACCCACCGCCTGCTGCGCGCCTCCGGGATCATCGTCGTGGCGCTCGGCGCGGTGATGATCAATCGCGGCTTGATCCTCACCGGCGCGGGCGCCGATCTCGCCTCCATCGTCGCGCGCCTGCGCGAGCGGGATGCGTCCGCCCCGGCCGTGCAGCCCACGCCTGCGGAATTTCAGACGATCGAGATGGAAGCCAATGCGCTCGGCTACGAGCCCTGCCGCTTCACGCTGATCAGGGGCGTTCCGGTGAAATGGGTGATCAACGCCACGGACATCACAAGCTGCAATCACAGAATCGTGGTTCCGACGCTTCATCTCGAATTCGATCTTGAGCCGGGTCTGCAAACCATCGACTTCACGCCCACGGAAAGCGGGATCATTCCCTGGAGCTGCTGGATGGGCATGTTGCGCGGCGAATTCGAGGTGATCGAACCCGGCGCCGCGCCGCCGGTCGCGAAGGCGACGGCCCCTGAGGAAGCCGCGCAGACGATGCAAGAGCAAACCGCGCCAGCCGTGGAAACCTATGTCGTCCAGCGCGGCGACACGCTGCAGCGTATCGCGCGCAAGCTCTATGGCGACGCCAAACGCTGGCGCGACATCGCCGCCGTCAATCCCGGGCTGAAGAAGGGTCGGCTCACGCCCGGCGCGCTTCTGACGATTCCCCCACGCCATGACGGGGCGGGCGGAAAGCGGTAAGGTCGCGCATGGACCTGCCCGGCACCCCCGACCCGCGCGCGCTGCTGGCGCTCCTCGACTGGTATGTCGAGAGCGGGGTCGACGTCGCGCTCGACGAGGTCCCGCACGACCGCTACGCCGACAGCGCCCGCGCGGCGCCCGAGGCCGCCGCAGCGCCTGAACCACGCCAGAGCGCGCCGGCGCAGAAGGCGCAACCCGCCGCGCGTCCGGTCACGATCATCGCGCCCCCCGATGAAGCCGCGCGCGCCGCCGAAGCCGCTGCCGCGGCAGCGCAAAGTCTCGACGCGCTCGCCGTCGCGCTCGCCGAATTCCCGCACGCGCCCTTTCGCGAGATGGCGCAGCATTTCCTGTTCAGCACGGGCACGGCGGGCGCGCCGCTCATGGTCCTCGACGCCGCGCCGGGCGCGACGGAGGAATTGACCGGGGAAGCCTTCAGCGGGCTTTCCGCGCGGCTCCTCGACAATATGCTCGCCGCAATCCGCCGCAGCCGGGAGAGCGCCTGGCTCGCCTACGCCATCCCCTGGCGCCCGCCGGGCGACGCCAATCCCACCCCGCAGCAGATGGCGATTCTCGCCCCCTTCGCGCGCCGCCACGTCGAGCTGGCGCGGCCGAAAGTTCTTCTGCTTTTCGGCGAGGCGCCGGCGCGCATGCTGCTGCAGACGGACGAACCGCTCGGCAAGCTCCGGGGCAAGCAATATGACGTCCGCTGCGGCGACCATGTCGCGCAGGGCTTCGTGTTCAACAGTCTGGATTCGATCCTGAAGAGCTGGACGCTGAAGCCGACGGCGTGGCGCGGTCTGCGCGCCGCGGCGGCGGCTTTGGACGACTGAAGGCCGCCTTACTCCGCCGCTGCGCCTTCCTTCACGCCGCCGTAACGGCGCGCGATATAGTCGTCGACGATGCGCGTGAATTCCTCGGCGATGCCCTCGCCGCGCAGCGTCATCGCCTTCTTGCCGTCGATGAAGACCGGCGCGGCGGGCGTCTCGCCGGTGCCCGGCAGGGAAATGCCGATGTCGGCGTGTTTCGATCTCGCCGGGGCCGTTCACGATGCAGCCCATCACCGCGACATTGAGCGTCTCGACGCCCGGATATTGCGCGCGCCAGACCGGCATGCGCTCGCGGATATGGGCCTGAATGTCGCGCGCGAGTTCCTGAAACACCGTCGACGTGGTGCGCCCGCAGCCCGGACAGGCGGCGACGAGCGGCACGAAGGTGCGAAAGCCCATGGTCTGCAGGATCTCCTGCGCGACCTTCACTTCGAGCGAACGGTCGCCGCCGGGCTCGGGGGTGAGCGAGACGCGGATCGTGTCGCCGATGCCGTCCTGCAGCAGCACGCCCAGCGCGGCGGCCGAGGCGACGATGCCCTTGGAGCCCATGCCGGCCTCGGTGAGGCCCAGATGCAGCGCGTAATCGCCGCGCTCGGCGAGCATGCGATAGACGGCGATGAGATCCTGCACCGCCGAGACCTTCGCCGAAATGATGATCCGGTCCCTGGCGAGGCCGATTTCCTCCGCGCGCTGCGCCGAGATCAGCGCCGAGCGCGCCAGCGCCTCGCGCGTCACCGCGCGCGCGTCGATCGGCCGGTCGGAGGCGGCGTTGATGTCCATGAGATGGGTGAGCAGCTCCTGATCGAGCGAGCCCCAATTGGCGCCGATGCGCACGGCCTTGTCGTGCCTGGCGGCGAGTTCGACGATCGCGCCGAACTGCCGGTCCTTCTTGTCCTTGAAGCCGACATTGCCGGGATTGATGCGATATTTGGCGAGCGCCTCGGCGCAGGCCGGATGATCGGCGAGAAGCTTGTGGCCGATGTAATGGAAATCCCCGACGAGCGGGACGCTGATCCCCTTCTTGTCGAGCTTCTCGCGAATATGCGGCACCGCCGCCGCCGCCTCGTCGCGGTCGACGGTGATGCGGACGAGCTCGGAGCCCGCCTGCGCCAGCGCCGTGACCTGCGCCACGGTCGACTCGACGTCGGCCGTGTCCGTGTTGGTCATGGACTGCACGACGATGGGCGCGCCGCCGCCGACGGTCACTGCGCCCGGTCCCGAACCGACGCGGACGGCGCAGGTCTTCTTGCGCTTCGCCGGCTCGGCGGAAATCGGATCGGGCAGGCGGGACTCGGTCGCGTCAGTCATGGTTTTCGTCGCGGCTCCGTGAGGCTCTTTCGCCCTCAGTCGCGCGGAAATCGCCCCGGGTCAAGTTTTAGAGGGGCCGCGCCGGCCCCTCGGCGTGATTACAGCGAGCGCTGGAACTTCAGCACGCCGCCCTTGGCGCCCTTGAGCGTCAGCTCGTCGCCCTTCACGTCCCAATAGGGACCGGAGAGCAGCACGCCCCAAAGCTCCTTCTCGACGCCGGCGAGATTGCCGTCGCACTGGCGCTCATTGACCGCCGGCATGGCCTTGGGACCGAGGCGGTCGGGGCCGATGACGAAGACGCCCGACCAGTTCTTGCAGCCCGAAAAGCCGTTGGCGCGGCCGGTGGCGTCGATGTTGATCCAGATGTCGACCGGCGGCGGCGCCTTGCCGTTGATCTCCTTCAGGACGAAGTTGCGGTAGTGCGGGAAGGGCACGTAGCGCGGGATGCCCGTCGGGTCCGAGGGGGCGGGGCCGCCTTCCTGCTGCTGCGGCTGTTCCTGCGCCTGACCCTCTTCGGCGGGCTTGGCTTTCTTCTTGGCCTCGGCCGGCGCCGCGACCATTGCGACGCTTACGATCGCCGCGAGAATCGGGAAAAGCTTCTTCATCTTGCGTCCTCCCTCGCGCGCGTCCGGCCGTTTTCCGCCGGCGTCGCGCGAGCTTTTAGATTTGTTGGCGACGGCTGCGCCCGTAGAGAGCGAGCCGCAGCGTCGCGCGCTGCGCGAGCGACGCTAGGACGAACCGCGGCGGATCACAACATGCTCGGAAGCACGCGGTCCGGCGGACGGTGGCCGTCCATGAAGGTCTTGATATTGATGATGACTTTCTCGCCCATGTCGACGCGGCCCTCGATGGTGGCCGAGCCCATATGCGGCAGCAGTGTGACCTTGCCGCTCTGCGCGAGCTTGAGCAGCTTGGGCGAGACGGCCGGCTCGTGCTCGAACACGTCGAGGCCCGCGCCGGCCATTTCATTGGCCTCCAGCATGCGCACCAGCGCATTCTCGTCGACGATCTCGCCGCGCGCGGTGTTCACCAGAATGGCGTGCGGACGCAGATGCTTGAGACGACGCGCCGACAGAAGGTGATAGGTCGCCGGCGTATGCGGGCAGTGAATCGAGACGATGTCGACACGGGCCAGCATCTGGTCGAGCGATTCCCAATAGGTCGCCTCGAGCTGCTCCTCGACCTCGATCGGGACTCGGCGGCGGTTGTGGTAATGGATCGACAGGCCGAAGGATTTGGCCCGGCGCGCGAGCGCCTGGCCGATGCGGCCCATGCCGACGATTCCCAGCCGCTTGCCGGTGATTCGATGGCCGAGCATCCAGGTCGGAGACCAGCCGGCCCACGACCCTTCCGGGATCGCGCCTGCGCCCTCGACGAGGCGGCGCGCCACGGAGAGAATCAGCGCCATGGTCATGTCCGCCGTGTCTTCGGTCAGAACGCCCGGCGTATTGGTGACGGTGATGGAGCGGCCGAGCGCCGAGGCGACGTCGATATTGTCCACGCCATTGCCGAAGTTCGCGATGAGCTTCATCTGCTCGCCGGCCTGGGCGATCAGGCTCGAATCGATGCGGTCGGTGATGGTGGGCACGAGAACCTCGGCCGTGCGCATGGCGTCGGCCAGTTCCTCATGCGTCATCGGCCGGTCTGATTCATTGAGCCGCGTGTCGAAGAGCTCGCACATGCGGGTTTCAATCACCTCGGGCAGTCGGCGCGTCACGACTACAAGCGGCTTTTTCTTGGGCATGTGGCGCTTCGTCCCTTCGGCTCGCTCTTTTTTGGCGAAAAATCCATAAACTTCGCTACAAGCGGCTGTCGCCGCCTGTGGGCGAGTTCGGGCCTCGCCCGCCTCAACCCGGTCTTAACGACGATGGGCGACAAATCCAATACGCCGCCCGGCGCTGCAGCTTTCCTGGTTTCCTAGCAGATGACGGGCCAAAGACAAGACGAGCGACTTTCAAGCGCCATAAGGCGCCCGGAGAGCAGAATTTTGACAGGCCTGTACGCAATCCTCGGGATCATCGCGCTTATTTTCACGGCGCCCGCATTGGCGCAGGAGCCGCAAAAGGGGCCGGTGAGCAACCTCCCGCTGCCCCGCTACGTCAGCCTCAAATCGGACCGCGTGAATGTGCGCGAGGGGCCGAGCAAGGAGCATCCCACCGTCTGGATCTACCAGCGCGCCGGCCTGCCGGTGGAGATCACCGCCGAATTCGAAACCTGGCGGAAGATACGCGATTCGGAAGGATCGGAAGGCTGGGTCCTGCATTCGCTGCTCTCCGGCCGGCGCACGGCGCTGGTCGCGAAGAAGGAGCCGCAAATGCTCTACGCCGCCGACCACACGACGCCCGTCGCCAAGCTCGGCCCCGGCGTGATCGGCACGCTGCGCGGCTGCGACGGCAAATGGTGCCGCGTCGCCGGCAAGGACTTCGACGGCTTCATGCAGCAGGACCATCTCTGGGGGGTCTATCCGGGCGAGAAGGTGGAGTAGGACTATTCAGCAACGGCCCCCGACACGGAGGGCTGTGGGAGGGTGGCCCCGCGAAGCGGGGTCGCGTGCAGCCCCATCACAGTCGTAGCGGCGCGGACCCCCACCCGGCGGTCTGCGACCGCCGACCTCCCCGCAAGCAAGGGGGAGGTATCGGAAACGCCTCACAACGCCGAGGTCAGCCCTCGTCCCGGCGCAGCCGCACGACCACGTCCACCCGATCGATGCGCAGCCCCTTGGGCGGCGTCGGCAGATTGGCGACCGCGACATTCGAGCCGGGAATGTCGTAGAGCTCGCCGTCTTCCTCGACGAGGAAGTGGTGGTGATCATGGACATTGGTGTCGAAATAGACCCGCGTCCCGTCGACCGCGATCTCGCGCAGAAGGCCGGCGTCGGTGAACTGGTGCAGCGTATTGTAGACGGTCGCCAGCGACACGGAGAGTTTGGCGGCGACCGCCTCGTCAAAGAGACGCTCCGCCGTCACATGCCGGTCGCAGCCGCCAAACAGCAGTTCGCCCAGCGCCATGCGCTGCCGCGTCGGGCGCAGGCCGGCCTCGACGAGCATTTCATGGGTGGATTTGCGGCGCTCCGGAAGCTCGGGCGAAGGCGGTCGATTTGATGAAAGCGTCCATCGGGGGGCGTCTCGTAAGACCTTCGGATTTCTTTGACCTATACCAAAAACCGGCGGAAACCTCAACTTTCGCGCCGGTTTCCGGCGCCGGGCCCGCCGTGAGAGACGCGGGCGCTTCCGGCGCGCCCCTGGCTATGTTACGGAACAACGGCCTGCATCGGGCGGCCAGCGGCCAGTTGGGACGCTGACAGCCAAAAACAAGCGGGTGACGCGCCGCCTTTCAGGGGCCGGCGCGATCGAATGGGAGAGAGCTTTCAAAGCTCCAGCGGAGGCAACGAGACATGAGCGAACGGCGCTCGTCATTCGGCTATGAGGATTTGTTGGCCTGCGGGCGCGAGGAGCTGTTCGGCCCGGGCAATGCGCAATTGCCGCTGCCGCCGATGCTCATGTTCGACCGCATCACCGAGATTTTCGAGGAGGGCGGCGAGCACGGCAAGGGCTATATGCGCGCCGAACTCGACATCAAACCGAGTCTCTGGTTCTTCGACTGCCACTTCAAGGGCAATCCCGTCATGCCCGGCTGCCTCGGCCTCGACGCGTTGTGGCAGATGGTCGGGTTCTATCTCGCCTGGCTCGGCAATCCGGGCCGCGGCATGGCGCTGGGCGTCGGAGAGGTAAAATTCTCCGGCCAGGTGCGTCCGCACACCAGGCTCGTCACCTACGGGATTGACTTCAAGCGCATTCGCACCGGCAAGCTCGTGCTCGGCCTCGCCGACGGCTGGGTGGCCGCGGACGGCGAACGCATCTATGAGGCGAAGGATCTCAAGGTCGGCCTCGCCAACGCGCCGGCGCCTTCGGCGTGAGTCGTTGAAGCGCATCCTTGGAGACGCGCGTCGCGCGCTCCTCGGGATGAGGTTCGTGGATCAGGTCGAAGTGAGCGGACTGCCGTTTTCCTCACCCTGAGGAGGCGGCGAAGCCGCCGTCTCGAAGGGCGAGGAAAACAAGCCCTGAGGATAAGCGGCGCGAAGCCGCCGAAGGGAGAGAAAAGATGAGACGTGTCGTCGTCACCGGCATGGGCATCGTATCGTCGATCGGCAATACGACGCAGGAGGTCCTGGCCTCTCTTCGCGAGGCGAAGCCGGGCATCGTGCGCGCCGATAAATACGCGGAACTGGGCTTCCGCTCGCAGGTCCACGGCATGCCGACGCTCGACCCTTCCACGGTCGTCGACCGCCGCGCCATGCGCTTCCACGCCACCGGCACGGCCTGGAACCATGTCGCCATGGATCAGGCGATCCGCGACGCCGGCCTCACCGAAGCGGACATCTCCAACGAGCGCACCGGCATCATCATGGGCTCGGGCGGCCCCTCGACCAAAACCATCGTCGAGGCCGCCGACACGACCCGCACCAAGGGCCCCAAGCGCGTCGGCCCCTTCGCCGTGCCGAAATGCATGTCCTCGACGGCTTCGGCGACGCTCGCCG
This sequence comes from uncultured Alphaproteobacteria bacterium, assembly GCA_963717565.1. Lineage (GTDB taxonomy): Bacteria > Pseudomonadota > Alphaproteobacteria > Rhizobiales > Beijerinckiaceae > Methylocystis. The sequence goes on along the minus strand of CAVQWJ010000010.1, from coordinate 142,072 downwards.
TCTGGTTCAAGATCAAGGGCGTGAACTATTCGATCTCCTCGGCCTGCGCGACGTCGAACCATTGCATCGGCAACGCCTATGAGATGATTCAATACGGCAAGCAGGACATGATCTTCGCCGGCGGCTGCGAGGAGCTGGAGTGGGAGCTCTCTGTCCTCTTCGACGCCATGGGCGCCATGTCCTCGTCCTATAACGACCGCCCGGCCACCGCCTCGCGCGCCTATGACAAGAATCGCGACGGCTTCGTGATCGCCGGCGGCGCCGGCGTGCTGGTGCTGGAGGAATATGAGCACGCGAAAGCCCGCGGCGCGAAGATCTACGCCGAAGTCGCCGGCTATGGCGCGACTTCCGACGGCTTCGACATGGTCGCGCCCTCGGGCGAAGGCGCCGTGCGCTGCATGCGTCAGGCGCTGTCGACCGTCAAATGCCCGATCGACTACATCAACCCGCACGCCACCGCGACGCCGGTCGGCGACGCCAAGGAGATCGAGGCGCTGCGCGAGGTCTTCGGCACGGGCGACAAATGTCCGCCGATCGCCGCGACGAAATCCCTGACCGGCCATTCGCTCGGCGCGACCGGCGTGCAGGAGGCGATCTATTCGCTGCTGATGATGCAGAACGGCTTCATCTGCGAGAGCGCCAATATCGAGGAGCTCGATCCCGACTTCGCCGATATGCCGATCATGCGCGCGCGTCGAGACAATGTGAAGCTCGGCGCGGTGCTGTCGAACTCCTTCGGCTTCGGCGGGACCAACGCTACGCTGATCTTCAAACATCCTGACGCTTGACGTGCGCGGCGCCGGATTCGGCGCCGCTTTCAGGCTTTGATTTTTCAAATGGGGCTGGGCCTTTCGAACGAGCGGCGCAGATGAACCCGCCTTCGATAGAGAAAATGGAAATGACGGTTGCGACTGGTTTGATGCAGGGGAAGCGCGGGCTCGTAATGGGCGTCGCCAATGACCATTCGATCGCCTATGGCATCGCCCGCGTGCTCGCGCGCCATGGGGCACAACTCGCCTTCACCTATCAGGGCGAAGCGCTCGGCAAGCGCGTGAAGCCGCTCGCCGAGGAGTTGGGCTCCAGTCTCGTCCTGCCCTGCGACGTTGAGGATCTTTCCACTGTCGACGCGGTGTTCTCGCGGCTCGAACAGGAATGGGGCGAGTTGGATTTCCTCGTCCATTCCATCGCCTATTCCGACAAGAGCGAGTTGAAAGGCCTCTACGCCGACACCTCGCGCGAAAATTTCGTCCGCACCATGGTCATTTCCTGCTTCTCCTTCACGGAAGCGGCGAAGCGCGCGGCCCCGATGATGAAGAACGGCGGGTCGATGGTGACGGTGAGCTTCGGCGGCGGCACCCATGTCATGCCCAATTACAATGTGATGGGCGTCGCCAAGGCCGCGCTCGATTCATCCGTGCGTTATCTCGCCGCGGATTACGGCGATCGGGGCATTCGCGTGAACGCGCTCTCGCCCGGGCCGGTGCGGACCATGGCCGGCGCCGGGATCACCGGCGCGCGGGCGATGGGCGCCTTCCAGAAGCAGCATTGCCCGCTGCGGCGAATGATCACGCTCGATGAAATCGGCGGCTCGGCGCTTTATTTCCTGTCTGAGCTCTCCGGCGGCGTCACCGGCGAAATCCATCTCGTCGACGCGGGCTACAACATCATGCTGCAGCCCCGCCCGGAGGATTTGAACGGCGGCGAATAATCTAGGAGCATTCCGATGAAACTGGCGCTTGTGTCGACCTTGGCTTTCCTTACCGGAATTTCGTCGGCCGGGATCTCGGCGATGGCGCAGGGCGCCGATCCGGCGCCGGGCGCCCGTCTCGCGGAGGAGCATTGCTCGAACTGCCACGCCGTCGGCGCCAATCCGCATGTGAAAAGCCCCAACTCCGAGGCGCCGCCTTTCGCGCTGGTCGCACAGATGCCCTCGACGACGGAACTGTCGCTCAAGGTGTTCCTGCGCTCCTCGCACAAGAACATGCCGAATTTCATCCTCTCCTCCGAGGAGATCGATTCCGTGACCTCCTACATTCTCGGACTGAAGAAGAAATAGCCGGCCCCGTCATCGCGAGGAGCGAAAGCGACGACGCGATCCACAGCCATGGCGAGGCTCTCGATCGCTTCGCTCTGCTCGCGATGACGGCGGTCGTCATTGTCGGAAAGCGGACAAGAACCAAATCTGCGCAACCAACTGATTAAAAAGCAGAAGCGTCCGGAACGCTCCTTGCTTCTCTCTCGCGTCGACTTTTCGCGCGAGGAAACAATGCCCCTCTACGCTTACACCTGCGACGCCTGCGAGGCCGAGTTCGAGCTTCTGGTGCGCTCCTCCGATACGCCCGAATGCCCGGCCTGCAAATCTCAAAAGCTCACGCAGCAGGTTTCGCGCATCAGCAAGGAGATCAAATATCCGGCGATCGCCCGCTCCTGGCGCCGGCGCGCCGCCGCCGAGGGCGATCTCTCCAATTTCAGCAAGGGCGAACGCGGGAAACTCTAGACGGGCTCCGGGGCGGGTCTTTCAGCTTTCCTGTTCCCGCCCATCGCCGCGAGACGCTCCTTCGCCTTTGAGACGACGCGCGTCCTGTCGGCGTCGCTCATCTGCGACCATCCGCCGATGTCGGCCCGGCTGCGGCCGCAGCCGACGCAGATATGGTCGGCGTTGAGCGTGCAGATCTTGTTGCAGGGACTTTCAACCATCGGGGCCTCTCGTTTCAGCCACGCAGATGGCCGAGGAGACGCGGACTGTCAAATCACTCGGCGGCCTTGATCGGCTCGATGGTGAGCCGGAAGCCGAGCGCCCTGACCGCTCTTGCCAGCGTATCGAGGCGCGGATTTCCGCCGGGTCGGAAGGCCTTGTAGATCGTCTCGCGGCTTAGGCCGGTATCCTTTGCGAACTGGCTGGCTCCCCGCGCCCGCGCGATATCGCCGAGAACGATGGCGATTGCGTCCACGTCCCCGTCCTCGAGCGCGGCCCGCAGATACTCCGCCTGCTCCTGTGGAGTCTTGATGAATTCATTCGCATCGAAGACTCTGGTTTCCAGAGGCATCACAGTTCCTCCGCTATGCGCTCGGCCGCTGCGATATCCGCGGACTGAGCGCTCTTGTCCCCGCCACATAGGAGAATGACCAGGGATGTGTCTTTCATGGTGAAATAAATCCTGTATCCGGGACCGTAATCGACGCGCAGCTCGGACACGGTGTTCCGGACCCGCTTTACGTCGCCAAAATTTCCAGCGCGAAGGCGGGCGATGCGGGCGACAATGCGAGCCTTCGCGCGGGTGTCATTCAAAAAATCGAGCCAGCTTGCGAATTTTCTGGTCTGGCGGACATCAATCATGTGGAAAATAATACACAGTCGTGAGGGCGTCAATCAGATGGACTTAGACTTGAGCATAAGGCAGGCCGGTTGTCGATCAGGGCTGTTTCCTCCGGGAAACTCGACGCCGCGCGCAACGGCGCCATAGTGGCCTGAAAGGAAAGGCTCCTGCCCGTGCCGCCGACGCTCTCATCCTTGCGCGCCGCCACCGCCCCGCCCGATGATCCGCCCCTGCGCGCCCTCTGGCTCGACGCGCGCGGCGACTGGGACGGCGCGCATAAATGCGTCGACACGCGGGACGACGCTAACAGCATGTGGGTCCACGCCTATCTGCACCGCAAGGAAGGCGACGTCGCGAACGCGCGCTATTGGTACGCCCGCGCCGGTCGTCCGCCGCAGGACGGCCCGCTCGACGAGGAGTGGGCCGAGATCGCGACGGCGCTTCTGGCGGCCCTGCCGTGATGTCTTCGCACACGTCTGCCGCGCAGCATGACCTCGCCGCAGCGCGCGAATTGCTGCGCAGCAATTTCGGCTATTCGGAGTTCCTGCCGGGACAGGCGGAGGTGATCGCGGCCGTGCTCGCCGGGCGCGACGCCCTCGCCGTCATGCCGACGGGCTCGGGCAAATCGCTCCTCTATCAGCTTCCCGCGGCGGCGGGGTCGGGGCTCGTCGTCGTCGCCTCGCCGCTGATCGCGCTGATGCGCGATCAGCTCCGCGCGCTCGCCGACAAGGGCGTCCCCGCCGTCGCGCTTCATTCCGCGCAGGACGACGACGAGGCCATCGCCGCCGTCGAGGCTCTTTCGTGCGGCCGGGCCCGGCTTCTTTACGCCGCGCCGGAGCGGCTCGCACAGGAAGGGACGCAGGATTTGCTGCGCAAAAACCGCGTCACGCTTTTCGCCGTGGACGAGGCCCATTGCGTCTCGCACTGGGGTCACGAATTCCGGCCGGACTATCGCGGTCTCGGCGAGATCGCGCGAAAGCTCGGCGCGCCGGTTCTCGCCGTCACCGCCACCGCCGGGCCGCGCACGCGCGCCGACATAAGCCGCGTTCTCTTCGCGCGCGAGCCCGAAGTCTTTGTTCGCTCCTTCGCCCGCCCCAATCTGTCGCTCGCCTTCGCCCGCAAGCAGCCGGGACTGAAACAGATCACCCGCTTCATCGGCAGGGAGCGGGAAAGCGGCATCGTCTATTGCAACTCGCGCCGCATGGCGGACGCGCTCGCCGCCGATCTCGCAAGGCAGGGCTTCGACGCCCTCGCCCTATCACGCCGGTCTCGACGCCTATACGCGCGGCGCCCATCAGGACGCTTTCTTCGCGCGAAAGGGGGTCGTCATGGTCGCGACCATCGCCTTCGGCATGGGCGTCGACAAGGCCGATGTGCGCTTCGTCGTCCACGCCGATCCGCCAGCCTCGATCGAGGGCTATTATCAGGAGATCGGCCGCGCCGGGCGCGACGGCGCGCCCGCCCGCGCGCTCGCGCTTTTCGAGCCGCGCGAACTGGCGTTGCGCTGGGGCGCGCCCGAGATTCCGCCGGAAAACGAAGCCGCCGCCGGCGCCTATGCGCGCCGCAAGGCCATGGCGCGGCTCTGCGTGACGCCCGCCTGCCGCTTCCAGACCCTGCTCGCCGAATTCGGCGAGGAAAGCGGCGCTTGCGGCAAATGCGACCATTGCCGGGGCGGGCCGCTCGCCTGGCCCCGACGCCTCGGCGCAGGCGTCATGGGCTGGCGCGCGGCGGCCGAGAGCCGGCTCCTGCACTTTTCGGCCGCGCCCGTCGAGGAGCCGCTCCCGGACCCGCTCCCGGCGGAGGCGCCCGTAGGGGAAGCGGCGCCGTCCGCCGGCCCGCGCCTCACCGTCGCCGAGATGCGGCTTTTGCGCACGCTCGAAGTCGAGCGGGCGGCGCTCGCCCGCAGGCGACGCTGCGCCGCCCGGCGGATCGCCAGCGACGACGCCTTGCGGGCGCTCGCGCAGCGCCGGCCGACCCGCGTCGACGATCCGCTCATGGAGGCGGTCGCGGAGCCGGAGGCTTTCCTGAGCGTGATTGCGCGGAGCATTGGCGAGAGCTGAGGTTTCCCCCGCGCCCTGCGATAGGATAGAAGCGGCGTGCACCCTCCCACCAAGGTCACGATCGCCATGGAAGCCGCCGCGCCCACTGCTCCCGCCGAAATGCGGCAGGTCATGGTGGGGCTCGGCCTCGCCATGCTGCTCTCGGCGATGGATCAGACCATCGTCGTCACCGCCCTGCCGACCATCGGCGCCGATCTCGGCGAGCCGCAGAATCTGCCCTGGATCGTCACCGCCTATCTCGTCGCCGCCACGGTGGTGACGCCGCTCTACGGCAAATTCGCCGATGTCTACGGGCGCCGCATCGTGCTGCTGATCGGCGTCGCGATCTTCATCCTCGGCTCCGTCGCCTGCGCGCTGGCGCCGAGCATCACGGCGCTGGCGGCGGCGCGCGCCTTACAGGGCCTGGGCGGCGGCGGGCTCATTTCGCTCGCCCAGACCATCGTCGCCGATCTCGTCTCGCCGCGCGAGCGGGGGCGCTATCAGACCTATTTCGCCGCCGTCTTCGTCACCTCCAGCGTCGCGGGGCCGGCGCTCGGCGGATATTTCGCGCAATATCTGCACTGGTCGCTGATCTTCTGGATCAATCTGCCGCTCGGCCTCGCCGCGCTCCTCATCACCAATGCGCGGCTGAAGCGCCTGCCCGAACGCCGCCATCCGCATAGCGTCGACTATCCCGGCGCCGCATTGCTGATCGTCGCTTCCGGCTCCCTGGTTCTGGGACTGAGCTGGGGCGGCAACCGTTACCCCTGGGCGTCCGCTCAGATCACGTCGCTTCTCGCCCTCTCGGCCCTGTTCTGGGCCGGCTTCGTCTGGCGCACGCGCCGGGCGGAGGAGCCGCTCATCCCCCTGCGCGTGCTGAACCTCAGGATCGTGCGCGACGCCATCGTCTCCAGTTCCTTCGGGCTCGGCGGCTTTGTCGCCCTCTCCGTGGTCATGCCGATCTATTACGAGGTTGGCGCAGGGCTCAGCGCCCATGATTCGGGCCTCGTGCTGATCCCGCTGATGGTGGCGACCGTCGCGGGCGCGACGCTCTCGGGGAAGCTCATGTCGACCACCCCCCATTATAAAATCTTCCCGCTCGTGGGGCTTGGCGTCGGGGCGATCGCCGCAGCGGTCGCCGCCTGGAAGATCGACAGCGTCTCTTTCGCCACGCTCAATCTGCTGCTCGTCGTCGTGAATTTCGGCGTGGGCGCCATGCTGCCGGTGGCGACGGTCTCCGTGCAGAACGCCGTGCTTGCCCGCGATTTGGGCACAGCGACCGCAACGACGCAGTTTTTCCGGCAGCTCGGCGCGGCGGTGATCGTCGCGCTCTTCGCGGCGCTGGCGCTGGGCGGCGGCCGCGCCGCCTATATCGCCGAAACGCGCCTCACGCCGGAGGAGCTGACGCGGCTCGCGGGGAGTTTCCGTCTTGTTTTTGCCGCGCTTGCGGTCTGCATGGGCCTGTCCTTCGCCTTCATGGCGCGAATGGAGGAACTGCCCCTGCGTGGCGAGCGGCGACATTGACCTATCTTTGTTCCATCGCGCCTTGTGCGCATGGCACGGAATTTTCTAGAAAGGCGACGCCCGCCTTTATGCCTGCAAGGATATCTCCATGACCTCAGTCGATAGTTTCAAGTCCCGCCAGAAGCTCGTCGTGGGGGACAAGACCTATGACTATTTCTCCCTGAAGGCGGCGGAGGCCAATGGGCTCGAAGGCGTCTCGCGCCTGCCCTATTCGCTGAAGGTCGTGCTCGAAAATCTGCTGCGCAACGAGGACGGCCGCTGGGTCACGAAGGACACGATCCTCGATTTCGCCAAATGGCTCACCGAGAAAGGCAAGTCCGAGCGCGAGATCGCCTTCCGCCCGGCGCGCGTGCTGATGCAGGATTTCACCGGCGTCCCGGCCGTGGTCGATCTCGCCGCCATGCGCGACGCCATGGTCGCCCTCGGGGGCAATGCGCAGCAGATCAATCCGCTGGTGCCCGTCGATCTCGTCATCGACCATTCGGTCATCGTCGACGAATTCGGAACGCCCAGGGCCTTCGAGCAGAATGTCGAGCTCGAATATCAGCGCAATGGCGAGCGCTACCGCTTCCTGAAATGGGGCCAGTCGGCCTTCGACAATTTCCGCGTCGTGCCGCCCGGCACCGGCATCTGCCACCAGGTCAATCTCGAATATCTCGCCCAGACGATCTGGACCCGGACCGAGGACGGCGCCGAGGTCGCCTATCCCGACACGCTGGTCGGCACGGATTCCCACACGACGATGGTCAACGGCCTCGCCGTGCTCGGCTGGGGCGTCGGCGGCATCGAGGCGGAGGCCGCCATGCTCGGCCAGCCGCTCTCCATGCTCGCGCCGGAGGTCATCGGCTTCAGGCTGACGGGCTCGCCGAAGGAAGGCGTCACCGCCACCGACGTGGTGCTGACGGTCACGCAAATGCTGCGCAAAAAGGGCGTGGTCGGAAAGTTCGTCGAGTTCTACGGCGAGGGCCTCAATCACCTCTCGCTGGCCGACCGCGCGACCATCGCCAATATGGCGCCGGAATATGGGGCGACCTGCGGCTTCTTCCCCGTCGACGCGGAAACGCTCGCCTATCTGAACACCTCCGGCCGCGCCGCCGAGCGCATCGCCCTGATCGAGGCCTATACGCAAGCGCAGGGGATGCTGCGCGCCGCCGCCTCGCCCGATCCGGAATTCACCGACACGCTGGCCCTCGATCTCGCGGAAGTGAAACCCTCGCTCGCCGGGCCAAAGCGCCCCGAGGGCCGCGTGGCGCTCGAAGACGTGGGCAAGGCTTTCGAGACCGCGCTCGCCGGCGAATACAAGAAGGACGGCGGTCTCGGCCCGCGCCACAAGGTCGAGGGGACGAATTACGATCTCGGCCATGGCGACGTGGTCATCGCCGCCATCACCTCCTGCACCAATACGTCGAATCCGAGCGTGCTGATCGGCGCCGGCCTTCTCGCCCGCAACGCCGTGGCCAAGGGACTCAAGGTCAAGCCCTGGGTGAAAACCTCGCTCGCGCCCGGAAGCCAGGTCGTCGGGCAATATCTCGCCAATTCCGGCCTGCAGAAGTCGCTCGACGAACTGGGCTTCAACCTCGTCGGCTTCGGCTGCACGACCTGCATCGGCAATTCCGGCCCGCTGCCGGCGCCGGTGTCGAAGACCATCAACGCCCATGACCTCGTGGCCGCGTCGGTCCTCTCCGGCAACCGCAATTTCGAGGGCCGCGTGAACCCGGACGTGCAGGCGAATTATCTCGCCTCGCCGCCTCTGGTCGTCGCCTTCGCTCTCGCCGGGACGGTCGCCATCGATCTGACCAAGGAGCCGCTCGGGACGGGTCAGGACGGCAAGCCGGTGTTCCTGCGCGACATCTGGCCGTCGAACGCGGAGATCGACAGCTTCATCCGGCAGAATGTGACGCGCCAACTCTATCGCGACACCTACGCCAATGTCTTTGCCGGCGACGAACACTGGCGCGCGGTCGCGGCGCCGGAAAGCGAGACCTACGTCTGGGACGACAAATCGACCTACGTGCGCAACCCGCCCTATTTCGTCGGCCTCACCAAGGCGCCCAAGCCGGTCAAGGACATTGTCGGGGCCGGGATTCTGGCGCTCTTCGGCGACAAGATCACCACCGACCATATTTCGCCGGCAGGCTCGATCAAGGCGTCCTCGCCGGCGGGCAAATGGCTTCTCGACCAGGGCGTCGCGCAGGCGGACTTCAACCAGTACGGCACGCGCCGCGGCAATCACGAAGTCATGATGCGCGGCACTTTCGCCAATATCCGCATCAAGAACCACATGATGAAGGGCGCCGACGGCGTCGTGCCGGAAGGCGGGCTCACCAAATTCTACCCCGGAGGCGAGACGCTTTCGATCTACGACGCCGCCATGCGCTATCAGGCCGAAGGCAAGCCGCTCATCGTCTTCGCGGGCGCGGAATATGGCAATGGCTCGTCGCGCGACTGGGCGGCGAAGGGCACGGCGCTGCTCGGCGTGCGCGCCGTCATCGCCCAGAGCTTCGAGCGCATCCATCGCTCCAATCTCGTCGGCATGGGCGTTCTGCCCCTGACCTTCGAGGCGGGGACGAGCTGGGCGACGCTCGGCCTCACCGGCGAGGAGACGGTGGCCATTCGCGGGCTCGAGTCGGGCCTCTCTCCGCGCCAGACGCTCCTGGCGGAAATCACGTTCCCGGATGGCAAGACCATCTCGACGCCGCTGCTGCTGCGCATCGATACGCTGGACGAGCTGGAATATTTCCGCAACGGCGGCATTCTGCCCTACGTCCTGCGACAACTTGCCTCCTGACGCGCTTTTTTGCGCGTTGACGGCTTAGTTTTGATGCGACATCTTCATGACGCTCGAGCGTGGGACCTCCCGCGCCGCCCCTCGGGGCGGCGCCGTCGAGACGCGGCGCAAGAAGCAAAAATAAAACGGGAAGATAGAGGAAACCTGAGGATGAAGAAGTTCTCCATTGCCACGGCTATCGCGATGTTTGCTGCGATGACCGCCCCCGCCTTCGCGAGCTGCGACACCCACGCGGAGGACGATCAGGCCGTCTGCGCCTCCAAGTGCGAAGACGCTTATCTGAAGGATCAGCAGGGCTGGACCGCCGATATGAGCGCCGTCAAGTCCAACAAGAAGGCCTGCGACGAGAAGTGCGGCTGCCCGCAGAACTCGAAGGGCCTCTGAGCCGAGCGTTTCGGATCGAAACATCATGACGGGGCGCGCCTTTGGCGCGCCCCTTTTTGCGTCGCTCAAAGGTCGAATCGCGGCGACAAGGTGACGCAGAAAAAAGGCGCCGCCGGCGTTTGCCCCTTTGGATTCAGCGCTGAAGGAAAGCGCTGCGCCTCCCGCGTCGAATGGCGTCTTCGCCGTCATATGACTGACCTGCGATTGACACAGGCCGCTTCTTACCCCATCGTTCGGCCGCTTCGCGCGTTATGAGGGGCCGCTACTGTTATCGGCGGGGAGGGTTATGCCCAGCGCAGGCAAACAGCCGAAAAGATCAAAGAAAAGGAAACGTCAAGATGAATAAATTCGCCTTTGTCACGGCGGCCGCCCTGTTTGCCGGCATGATGACCCCGGCTTTCGCCGATTGCGACACCCGCAAGGCCGACGAGGACAAGCAGGCCAACGCGGCTTCCAAGTGCTATGACGAGTATCTGGCTCGCTCGCAGAACTACGGCGCCGACAAGGCCGAGCTCCGCGCCAACTTCAACGCGTGCAACGAGAAGGCCGGCTGCCCGCAGAACAACTCCCTGCTGAAGTAATCGGGACGCTTTCCTTATATCGAGGAAAGAGAGAATTGGGGCGCGCAGTCACTGCGCGCCCATAATTTTTTGGGGTTCGCGTAGCGGCCTCGCCCCTCGCTCCGCCCTCTCCCGCAAGCGGGGAAAGGAGCGAGGCGAGGACCCTCATCGGCGACGCCGGTCACGAGCCAATTCCGTCTCCCCGCCTGCGGGCCGCAGGATCGGCTACTGCGAATAGACGTTGCCGTCCGGACCCTTCCAGCCTTTGGGGTCTTCGTAGAAGCGGTATTCCTCGTCGAAGAGCACCGTCTCGCCGGGCGCGACATATTGCTTGCCCTTGGGATCCGAATTGCGGGGCGCCGTCACATAATGTTTGCTGGGTGAGCAGCCTTCCTTGTATTTGCCGGCGTCATCAGGCTTGCAGTCGAGATTGGCGCCCTCGGGGAACTGCACTTTGGCGTTGAAGAAAATCTCATAGCCCTTCTCGCCCGTCGCGTGCATTTCCAGCTTCTCGGCCATCGTCTGCTTGAATTCGACGATCTTCGCCGGTTTGTCGAAGCGCTGCTTGAGCAGATTTTCCATGATCTGCTTCGCCTGGTCCTCGGTCGGGTCACAGCCGAACATGCAATAGGCCTGCGCCGGTCCGGCGGCGAAGGGCGCCGCGGCGAGCGTCAGGGCCAAAATTTTCACAAACACGCCTCGCATGGGTTTCCTCTTCGTTGCGTCGCCCTTTTCCGGGCGATTGGCGCGGAGAGTAAAGCGATTTTCGACAAAAGTCTTCAGCGCGCCCCATCGGGCGTGTCCGTGCCGCCCCAGAGGTCGCGCACCTGATCGAAATGGATCGCCGGATCATAGGCGGCGTCGAGGCGCAGCATCTCCGTCGACAGCCGCCCCATGGCGCCGAGCACCGCATAGGAGGCGACGACGCGCTCACGCTGCGCGATGATCAGGCCGATGCGGGCGTTGAGCAATTCCTGCTGCGCGTTGAGAATGTCGAGCGTCGTGCGCTGGCCGGCCTTGGCCTCCTCGCGCACGCCATAGAGCGCGCGTTCCGCGGCGGCGATCTGCGTCTGCGCGGCGCTGACCTGGGTCTTGGCCGCCTGCAGCGCGCCCCAATTGGCGCGCACCAGCGCGAGAACATCCGCGCGCGCGACGTCGACGTCGAGGCGTCGCTGCCCCGCGACTTCCTTCGCCTCGCGCACCTGAGACGAGGTGAGCCCGCCCTCGTAAAGCGGAACATTGAGCCGCCCGCCGACATAGGCGCCGATGTTGCGGTTGTAGATGCCGGACGTATCGGTCTGCGTGAAGGCGTTGCCGACGATGGAGAGCTTCGGCATGAAATCCGCCTCGATCACCTTGATGTCGATGTCGGCGGCGTCGGCGTCGTGCAGCGCGGCGAGAATGACCGGGTGTTCGGCGAGCGCGACGCGCTCCGCCTCTTCGCGAGATTTCGGGATGAGGCTGTCGACCGGCGCGCCCGGCGAGAGTTTTTTTGGCTCGACGCCGATGCTCTGCCGATAGGCGCCGATGCTCGCTTCGAGCGCCGCGCGCGCCTGGCTCGCGAGCGACTGGCCGGCCGCAAGCCGGGCTTCGGATTGCGCAATGTCGGTGAGCGTGATCTGGCCGGCGAGATAACGCTCGCGCGTCTGCCGCAATTGCTCGGCAAGCACGGAGACATTGCTTTCCTGCAATCTGAGCGCGGCCGTGTCGCGCAGGACATTCATATAGGCCGAGACGGCGCCGAACAGCACGCGCTGCTCGGTGAGCCGCAGCCTTTCACGTCCCGCGAAAACGCCCGTCTCCGCCATGCGCGTATTATTCAACGCCTTGAAGCCGTCGAAGACAGGCTGCTCGATCGTGAGATTGGCGGAGCGCGGGACGCTGCCGCCGCTCTGGATGCTCTTGACAGGTCCTTCCAGAGTCGAGTCGGTCAGCGGAATGTCCCGCTGTTTCGACACCATCCGATTTTCCTGCACGCCGAGAAAGGCGCCGGCGCTGGCGCGCGGACGCATGCTGGAAAGCGCCTGCGGCACTTTCTCGTCGAGCGCGCGCACCCCGGCGCGGCTGGAATTGATGACGGGACTGTTGTTGTAGGCGCGCAGCAGGGCGCCGTTCAGCGTCTCGGCGCGCGCCGGCGGCGCGGCGGCCACAAGGGCGAAAAGAACGAGGAACGGCGCAGCGTCTCAAACGGCCGCCCTTTCCCGCGCCGCGGCCAGCGCCTTCTCGTCCTCGCCGAAGAAGGCGTAGAGCGCCGGCAGCACGATCAGCGTCAGCAGCGTCGCGCTGATCAACCCGCCGATGACGACGGTGGCGATCGGCCGCTGCACCTCGGCGCCGGTCGACGTTGCGAGCGCCATGGGCACGAAGCCGAGCGAGGCGACGAGCGCCGTCATCACCACCGGCCGCAGACGCGTCATGGCGCCTCTGAAGATCGCGTCCCGCTCGGGCACGCCGCTCACCATGAGCTGATGAATATAGGTGCGCATCACGAGGCCGTTGAGCACGGCGACGCCGGAGAGCGCGATGAAGCCGACCGCCGCCGAAACCGACATGGGCATGCCGCGCAGCCACAGCGCCATCACGCCGCCGATGAGCGCCAGCGGCACGGCGGTGAAGACGAGCAGCGCGTCGCGCGCCGAGCCCAGCGCCGAATAGAGCAGAAGGAAGATCATGAAGAAGCAGATCGGCACCACGATCATGCAGCCGCGCCCGCGCCGCCGCGAGATTTTCGAACTGCCCGCCCCATACGATCCAGTAGCCGGGCGGGATGCGCACCTTGGCGTCGACCTTGGCGCGCGCTTCATTGACGACCGAGGCGATGTCGCGGCCGCGCACATTGGCGCTGACCACGACGCGCCGCTTGCCGTTCTCGCGCGAGATCTGGTTCTGGCCTTCGAGCGTCTTGAAGCTTGCGACCTGTTTGAGCTGGATCGTCGCGACATGGCCCTGCGCGTCCGGCGGCAGCGAGACGGGGATCGTCTCCAGCGCGCTTGCGTCCTCGCGCAGATTGTCGCGCAGCCGTACGAAGATCGGAAAGCGCCGGTCGCCCTCGAAGATGACGCCCGCCGGCGCGCCGCCGATCGCCGCGCCGAGCGTGTCCTGCACGGCGCCGAGACTGAGGCCGTAACGGGCGATGGCGGCCTTATCCACCTTGATGTCGAGCACCGGCAGGCCGGTCACCTGCTCCACCTTCACATCGGTCGCGCCCGGCGTCGCGCGCAGGATCGCGGCGATCTGATTGGCGGCCTTCAGCATGGCGTCGAAATCCTCGCCGAAGACCTTGACCGCGATATCGCCGCGCACGCCCGCGAGCAGCTCGTTGAACCGCAGCTGGATCGGCTGCGAAAATTCATAGGCGTTGCCGGGAAGCTGAGAGATTTTCGCGGTGATGTCCTCGATCAGCTCTGTCCTTCGGGAGATGCGGATCGGGCCACTCGCTCTCGCGGCTTCAGCATGATGAAAGTGTCGGTCAGATTCGGCGGCATCGGATCGGTCGCGATATCCGCCGTGCCGGTCTTGGAGAAGACGTAGTCCACCTGCGGCAGGCTGCCGATCGCGTTCTCCAGATCGAGCTGCATCGCCTGCGACTGGGTGAGCGACGTGCTCGGAATTCGGTTCGCCTGCATGGCGAGATTCTTCTCGTCGAGGCGTCGGGATGAACTCCTGACCGAGATTGAGATAGAGAAGCACCGCAACCGCGAATGCGCCCGCGGCAATCGCCATGACCTTCAACGGCGCATGCATCGCCCAGCGCAGCACCGGCTCGTATTGGCTTTTGAGGGAACGGACGAGCCAGTTCTCGCCTTCCTCGCCCTCGGCCGGAAACGAAAAGCGCGATCATCGCCGGGAAGAAGGTCAGCGACAGAAAAAACTCCGACAAAAGCGCGATGATGACGGTCATCGCCATCGGGTGGAACATTTTCCCCTCGACGCCGGAAAAACTGAGGATCGGCAGATAGACGAGGATGATGATCGACTGGCCGTAGACGGTCGGGCGCCGCATCTCGACCGCCGCATCGATCACCGTATCGAGCCGTTCGTCGGTCGTCAGCGGGCGCCCCGCCGCATGATGGCGCTCGGAGAGGCGACGCAGGCTGTTTTCGGCGACGATGATGGCGCCGTCGGCGATCAGGCCGAAATCGAGCGCGCCGAGGCTCATCAGATTGGCGCTGATCTTGAAGACATACATGCCGATGGCGAGCAACAGCATGGTCACCGGAATGACCGTCGCGGTCACCAGCGCCGCGCGGAAATTGCCGAGCATCACGAACAGCACGAGAATGACGAGCGCGGCGCCCTCGAGCAGATTTTTGGCGACGGTCTTGATGGTGGCGTCGACGAGCACGGTGCGATTGAGGATCGTCCTGACCTCGATCCCCGGCGGCAGCGATTTGACGATCAGCTTCATGCGCTCGTCGACGGCCGCCGAGACAGTGCGGCTGTTGGCGCCGATCAGCATCAGCGCCGTGCCGATGACGACCTCCTCGCCGTTCAGGCTGGCGCTGCCCGTGCGCAGCTCCTTGCCGATCGAAACATTGGCGATCTCGCGCACCCGCACCGGCACGCCGTTGCGCGTCGTCGCCACGACATTGCCGATGTCCTCGACGTTCTCGAGGCGACCGCCGCTGCGCACGACGAGCCCCTCGCCGTTGCGCTCCACATAGCCGGCGCCGCGGCTGACATTGTTCTTCTCGATCGTCGCCGCGAGATCGCCGAAGGAAAGCCCGAGCGACATCAGCTTCGCCGGGTCCGGCTGCACATGATATTGGCGCATATAGCCGCCGAGCGAATCGACGCCGGCGACGCCCGGCACGGTGCGCAGCTGCGGCCGGATGATCCAGTCCTGCACCGTGCGCAGATAGGATTCCAGCTCGACCGGCGTGCGCAGCAGCGCGCCCTCGGGCGTGAGATACGCGCCGTCGCGCCGCCAGCCGGGCTCGCCTTCCTTCGCGAAGACATGCGGCTCCCGGTAGCGCACCGTCCACATGTAGATTTCCGAAAGCCCGGTCGCGATCGGCCCGACCCGCAATTCCACAGCAGGCGGAAAATCCTCGCGGGCCTGCATGATGCGCTCGTTCACCTGCTGGCGCGCGAAATAAATATCGACGCCGTCGGCGAAGACCGGCGTCACCTGGGCGAAGCCGTTGCGCGACAGCGAACGCGTATATTCGAGGCCCGGAATGCCGGCGAGCGCATTCTCGATCGGATAGACGACCTGCTTCTCCATCTCGAAAGCGGAGAGAGCCGGCGCGCGCGCGTTGATCTGCACCTGATTATTGGTGATGTCCGGGACGGCGTCGATCGGCAGATGCGCGAGCGCGTAAAGACCGAAGGCCCCGACGAGCGCGACCAGCAGGACGACCAGCCAGCGGCTATGGACCGAAAAGGCGATGATCCGCTGCATCATGGTCTTTGAGCCGTCACTCCTCGGGAATCTCGCCTTTGCCAGCTTCGGCCTTGAGCACGAAGCTGTTCTCGATTGCAATTGGTTCGCCCGCCGACAGGCCCTTTACGATCTCGACGGCGGTTTCGTCGCCGTCGCCGAGCTCCACCGCGCGCTTCTCGAAACCGTCCTTCACCCGCACGAAGACCGTCGGCTCATTGTGGACGAGCTGAACGGCGACGCGTGGAACGAGGACTTTCGCCGGGCTTTGCTCCACAGCGATTTCCGCATTGAGGAGCGCGCCGGCGCGCAGCGCGTAATCAGGGTTACTGAAGGAGGCGATAACATGGCCTGTGCGCGTTTCCGGCGTGATGAGCGCGTTGACGACGCGCACGACGCCATCGAACCGGCGCCCGTCCGGACCCCTCAGCACAACCGGCTGGCCGACGCGCACGCTGGCGAGATCGGCGACCGGAACGGCAAGTTCGGCCTCCACCTCGGAGAGATCGGCAAGCACGTAAAGCTGGCTTTCGGCCGTCACCGGCTGGCCGATATTGGTCAGGCGCTCGATGACGCGGCCCTTGATCGGCGCGCGAATTTCCTTCTCGCGCAGCTTCGCGATCGGCTGCGCGCCGAGCGCGGCGATCTCGCTTTCGGACAAATCCAGCGCGGCGAGCTTGCCGCGCGTGAGATCGAGCCGCAGCTTCGCCTCGGTGAAGGTCGCCTTCGCCCTGAGAAAGAGCTGTTCGGCGGTGATCTTCTTCTCGAACAGGCCCTTCTCGCGCTGGAAGAGCTGCGACTGAAGGTCGAAATTCGCGCGCGCGGCGAGATACTCGCTCTTGGCGTCCGCGACTTCGCGCGAATCGATGATGGCGACGGTCTCGTTCTTCGCCACCTCGTCGCCCATTTTCTTGCGCATCTCGGCGACGACGCCGGCGACCTTGGCGGCGACGCGGGCGAGATGGTCGGGATCGGGCTTCAGCGTCGCCGGAACCGTGAGCTGCCGCCGGATCACGCCGGGTCCGGCCCTGGCGACGGTGATTTTCGCCGCCTCGATCTGGGCCGCCGTGAGCGGGATCAGCCCCTCCGCAGCGGGACGGCCCGCGGCTTCCTGTTGGGCGCCGGGCGCCGGGGCGCCGGGGCCGCTGAAACGCGCAAGGAGGCCGGGCATGGCCGCGCCGACAGCGAGGCTCGCCGCAATGACCAGAAAGAGGACGAGTTTACGGGGCATTTGGACTGGACGGGCTCCAGATCGCGACAGTGAGCGACCCTGTCAGGAGTAACATCGGCGCCGGCGGGAGACCATTGGACGGAGCAGGAGATAGGCGCTTATCCCCATACGCGATCCTGAATTGATTTTTAAGTCTTAACTCTAGCGCGATGAGGGTCTCTTCCGCTGACGGCCGGAGCGGCGCAGGCGCCTCATGAAGGCGAGGCGCCCAGATATAAAAAAACCGGCCCGCGAGGGGCCGGTTTTCTTTTTGAGACTTTGCCGTTCCGATCAGAAGGGCAGGATCTTCGGCACACCCCAGTCCGCGCCGAAGCGGTAGGTGAGGCCGCCGGAGACGACGAGCGGATTGATCTTCACCGCGAGATTGAGCGGGACGTTGACCGGGCCGACGTTGGCCGGCGTCGTGTTGGCGACGGCCCAGACATGCGCGTTCGGCTCCATCATGATGTATTTCACGTCGACGTTCACGCCCCAGCGGTCGTTGAACATATAGTCCGCGCCGGCCTGGCCCACGACGCCCCAGGACGGGGTGATGCTCGCCGAAGTGGCGGTCGCCCAAACCGTGAAGGGGCTCGAGAGCGCTGCCGACAGCGAAGTGCTGTTGATATTCGGATTCAGCGCCGGGAAGGCGGCGGTCTGATTGCCCGGGCGGGTGCCCCAGTAGGCGGTGTAGTTCACGCCGACGCCGAGATAGGGCTGGAAGGCGCCGAAATTGGTGAAGTGATACTGCAGCATCAGGGACGGCGGGAAGACCCAGGTCTTGATGACGCTGGCGCCCTGAAGCGGGCCGACGCCGGTCACGTGATGCGGGGTGACGCAGCAGATCGCCTCGATCGCCCAGTTCCGGGTCAGATAATAGGCGACGTCGATCGTCGGGATGACAGCGGACGAGATCTTCGTGTTGGACCCGAAGCACTGCGTGCCGGGGCCGCCGCTCCAGCCAAGGGCGTTGAGCGCCGTCACGGGATAATTGTAGCCGGTCACCGCCGCGATGATCGGTCCGCCGCAGATAGTCGCCCGTGCCGCGGTCGGTGATATAGGCCGAACCGTCCGTCGGGACGACGCCGCCGAGCTTCAGGCGGACCTGGAAGGGATGGAAGGGCTCGACGACCGGCGGCGGCGCCTTGGTGTTCGGCAGGCCCGCCAGGACGGAGGGAGCGGAAGGCGCGAGAACCGGCGCGACCGCAGCGAACGGATTGAAGTGCCAGTTCACGCCGACGCGGACCGTGTGCCAGCTGAGAGAGGCCTGATTGGTCGTCGCCAGAACGGTCGTTCCGTTGAGGCAGCGCCGCCAAGACCGTTGGCAGTTAGCGGCAAACGTCGAGCCGCTATAGTAACCGGTCGCCATTCTGATTGACCGGGCCGAGGTTGGTGTAGAGATACTCGGCCTTGAGCGACCAGGACGGGAAGGCCATCGGGGTCCACTCGACGCCGCCGCCCGCCGTCCAGCCGGTGTTGGTGTTGGTCGTCGTCCCCGACGCCTGAGAAGCGAGGTCCCGACGGGGCCGCGCCAGTGTCGAAGCGGGTGTAGCGATGCGCGGACTCGACCGAGCCATAGGCGAAGCCGCCCGTGCCGTAGACCATGAAGTTCGGGTAGGACGGGAGGGTCAGGCCGAGGCGGCCGCGGACCGTTCCGAACCAGTCGACATACTGATTGGAGTTCATGTAGCCGACGATGGCCGGATGACGACCAAGGGCCGACGGATAAGCAGTGCTCGCGTTCTGGTTGGTGCGCAGATCGGCCGCCTGAACGTCGGTCTCGACGCCGATCACCAGATAGGGGTTGAACTGATAGTTATAGCCGAGCTGACCGCCGCCGACCACGCCATTCAGATTGACCGGGACGTTCCAGGCGCCGCCCGGGACGTCAAGCGGAGCCAGAGCCGGGCAAGCCGCAGCCGCGGCGCTGCGCAACCAATTCGCCGCCCGTGACCGAGCCGCCGGCGCCGAAGCCGTAGCCGATGTTCACACCGCCATAGAGGCCGGTCCAGGTGAAGGCCGGCGGCGGGGGAACGAAGGCCGGCGGCGGGGCCTTGCGTGAGGGGAGATCAGCGGCGAGCGCGGAACCGGCGATAAGAGCCAGCGAGACGCCGGCTAAGTATGAAGCTTTGGCCATCTTGACCCCTCAAGTCCCTCTGAAAATTTGCGGCCGACGTGGTGGCAACGTCCCGCTATCGATGAAAGAGATACGGCTGATCCTCGGAAATGGTCAATGAAAAGGCGGGGTGATGAAGCCTTGTGCGGTGCGTTTGCAGGCCGACGTGACAAATGCGCAACAGAAATCAACCTCTAGCTGACTTTGCTCAACTCTTGCCGGCGCGCTCGCGCCGCAGCCTGTCCCAATAGTCGAGCCGCTTCGCAAGTTCGCGCTCGAAGCCGCGCTCGACAGGCGCGTAGACTTTCTGCCGGCCGAGCGCCTCCGGCCAGTAATTCTGCCCGGAGAAGGCGTCGGGCGAATCATGGTCGTATTCATAGCCCTCGCCATAGCCTTCCTCGCGCATCATCTTCGTCGGCGCGTTGAGGATGACCTTGGGCGGCATGAGCGAGCCCTTCTCCTGCGCGAGGCGGCGGGCCTTTTTATAGGCGACATAAGCGGCGTTGGATTTGGGCGCCGTCGCCACATAAATCACCGCCTGCGCCAGCGCCAATTCGCCCTCGGGCGAACCGAGAAAGTCATAGGCGTCCTTCGCCGCATTGGCGACGACGAGCGCCTGCGGATCGGCAAGGCCGATGTCCTCGACCGCCATGCGCACGATCCGTCGCGCAAGAAAAAGCGGGTCCTCGCCTGCGTCGAGCATGCGCGCGAAATAATAGAGCGCCGCGTCGGGATCGGAGCCGCGCACGCATTTGTGCAGCGCGCTGATCAGATTGTAATGCCCCTCCTGCGCCTTGTCGTAGATCGGCGCGCGGCGCTGCACGACCTCGGCCAGCGCCGCGGTATCGAAGTTTTCGCCGGGGCGCGCGGCGCGCCAGATTTCCTCCGCGAGCGTCAGCGCCGCGCGGCCGTCGCCGTCGGCCATGGCGACGAGCGCCACGCGCGCATCCGCGTCGAGCGGCAAGGGTTTGCCTTCAACAGACTCGGCGCGCGCCAGCAGTTTTTCGATCGCCGCGGCGTCGAGCGATTTGAACGTCATCACGCGGGCGCGGGACAGCAGCGCGGCGTTGAGTTCGAAAGACGGATTTTCCGTCGTCGCGCCGATGAGCGTGATGGTGCCGTCCTCCATCACGGGCAGGAAACTGTCCTGCTGCGCGCGGTTGAACCGATGAATTTCGTCAACGAAAAGTAGAGTTCCTTGCCCGGTTGCACGTCTTGCGCGCGCCGCCTCGAATGTTTTCTTCAGCTCCGCGACGCCGGAAAAGATCGCCGAGATCTGAACGAAGGCAAGATTGGTTTCATGTGCGAGCAGACGCGCGACCGTCGTCTTGCCCGAACCTGGCGGGCCCCACAGGATCAGCGAACCAAGCGAGCCGCCGCGAACGAGACGCGTGAGCGCGCCGTCTGCTCCCAGCAGATGATCCTGGCCCACGACCTCGTCGAGACGCGTCGGCCGCAGGCGATCGGCGAGCGGCCGGGGAGCAGTGTCGTCGAGACGCGCGGCGGCGAAGAGGTCGGACATGGCAACCTGTTTTAGCGCATGACGAATACTTGTGTAAGTTTACAGTGGATTACCATCTCGACGGCGAGAAAAGCAAAGATTACCATTTGCCAAGTAAATGATTCGGACGCGCTCCCGTCTGCGTTCGCCCGCGTAAAGCCGTTTCAAGGCTCTCCCCACCTGCCGACTACGGAAAATCACAATGCGGACTATAGCTTTCGTTACGCAAAAGGGCGGCGCCGGCAAGAGCACGCTCGCCAGCAGCGTCGCCGTGGCGGCCGTTGCGGCCGGCGAGCGCGTCGTCGTTATCGATCTCGATCCGTTGCAGACTCTGGTGACCTGGTCCGCGACGCGCAGGGATTCAAATCTGGCGGTCGAACATCTGCCGCCGGCGAAGCTCGCGAAGACCCTTGCCGCGCTCGAGAAGAAAGGCGTCACGCTCGTCGTGATCGACGCGCCCGGCCAGGGCGGCGAGGAAACGCTTGCGGCCATCCGCGCCGCGGATCTCTGTATCATTCCCGCCCGCCCCAACGCTTTCGATCTCTGGGCAAGCGAGAGAACGCGCGCGCAGGTGAAGGAAGCCGGCGTCGATTACGCCTTTCTGCTCAATCAATGCCCGCCTTCCCAGCAGACCGCCCGCGTCGAACTCGGCGCCAAGGCCCTGCAGGCGATCGGCGGCCTTCTGGCCCCGCTCGTTTCCGCCCGCGTCGATTATCAGGAAGCGGCCCGGTTGGGTCTCGGCGTCACGGAGTTCAATCCGGATGGCGTCGCGGCGCTGGAGACGAAAGAATTGTGGGGCTCGATCAAGCGCCGCCTGAAGCGCGCCGCCAAGCCGGCGGCGAAAGCGCCAGCGTCAGCGCCTGCAAAGGCCAGCGAGGCGCCGAAAGCGGAGGCCCCGAAGCCCGTCGCCCGAAAGCCGGCGAAGAAAGCGGCCTGAACAAATCAAGGCAAGGAAACAAAAGCCGCGCGTCACAGCGCGGCTTTTTTATATCAGCCGATCTCGATGATCTTGGCGCTGTGGTGGATGACCTCGACCTTGTCGCCGACGCTCTTTCCCATCAACGCAGTCGCAAGCGGCGCAACATAGGGAATGAGGCCCTTGGCGGGATCGGCTTCGTCTTCGCCCACGAGACGAAACACCCGCTTCTCGCCGCCCTCGAGCTCCACGACGACGCGATGGCCGAAGCGGACATGCGAATGATCCTTGATCGGTTGCACGATCTCGGCGCTGGCCCGCCGCGCGGACCAGTAGCGCAGATCGCGCTGCGCCACCGCCAGCGCGTGATTGTCGTCAGCGGCCGAAGCCTTCTCGATCGCGCCATGCAGACGCGTCAGCGCGTCGTCGATCTGCTGCAGTCCCTCCGGCGTCACGAGATTGCGATGCGGACTGACGGGGCGATCGGGAAGATCCTCGCGGGGATTGTCGTCTTCCTGTTCCTTGGTGAAAGCCGAACTCATGCGTCCTACCTTTAGCGCCGCGTTGGGCGAGAAAAAGCAAACGGCCCTGAAGCGGGCCGAATGACAATCATTACTACCGAGCCGGGCGTGAAAGTCGAGAACGCCCGCCGTCGCTGCGACAATAGGCGTCACGCCGTCGCCGTCGACGGGCTCAGGGCATCTCGATCACGACTCGCCCCCTGATCTTTCCCGTCACGATCCCCCGCGCGCGCGCCAGCGCCTGATCGAAGGGGATAATTTCACACATGGCGTCGATAAGGCCGGCGTCTAGGTCTGTCGCGATGCGCGCCCAGGCGGCGCGGCGCAGGGCGAGCCGGGGCCGCACGCTTTCCACGCCCAGAAGCGCGACGCCACGCAGGATGAAGGGCGCGACGCTCGCCGGCAGGTCCATGCCGCCGACGTTGCCGGTTGCGGCGACGGCGCCGTCGAACTGCATCCGGGCGAGGAGATTGGCGAGGGTGACGCCGCCCACCGTGTCGACCCCCGCTGCAAAGCACTGCGATTGCAGCGCCTTGCCCGGCTGCGAGAAATCCTCGCGCGCCAGGATCTCGCCGGCGCCGATCGATCTGAGATAATCGCCTTCCGCCGGGTGACCGGTGATGGCGGCGACGCGCCAGCCGGCGGCGGCGAGCAGAGCCACGGCGAAGGAGCCGACGCCGCCCGAAGCGCCCGAGACCACCGCCAGGCCATCGGCCGGCGCCCGCCCGTGGCGCTCGAGCGCCAATACACAGAACATGGCGGTGAGTCCCGCCGTGCCGACCGCCATGGCGCGCGCCGGCGTCAGCCCCTCAGGCAGCTTCACCAGCCACTCGCTCGAGAGCCGGGCCTTTTGAGCAAATCCGCCGTAGTGGGATTCCCCGATCCCGCAGCCCGTCGCCGACGACGACGTCGCCGGCGGCGAAGTCGGGATGGTTCGATCTCGTGACGCGACCGGCGAGATCGACGCCGGGAATCATCGGAAAGCGCCGCACGACGGCGCCCTTGCCCGTTACCGCCAGCCCGTCCTTGTAATTGATCGCAGAATGGGTGACGTCGAGGTCGACGTCTCCGGGCATCAGGTCGCGTTCGTCCATGTCGACGTAGCGGGCGTCATAAGAATTTTCGCTCCGATCAATTCTGATCGACCTGAAACACGACATGATCATCCGCCTTTTTGACTGTGTGTCATCAGTTTTAACCACCGCAAGGCGCCTTGCGTCGGCTCAACTGGAACGGGTTTTGCGTCTAGTGAGCGAAAGGGCGTTTTCTAAACTTGTGGTTGCTGTTCAGGGTCATCCGCACCCTTAGAGAAAGACAGGAGAACATCTGCTGAAGCTGCCCGTTTCATGCGCTCTTCCAAGTGATAATTCTTGCTGGCCAAGGAAATCTGCGTTAAATGGATAACAAATCTTCCTTATTCGGCAAACCTTTTGGGTAGGAACGGTTTTGTTCGAGTTCTCCGGGGGCGTCAACGCTTCCGCTGAAGTTCAGCGCTGGATTTCACGCTGATCCATGTCAACCCAAGGCAAATAGGCGCCCCTATGACCCTTAGTAACAACATAGAACTAGCGGCGGATATTGTGTCCGCCTATGTCAGCAACAATTCGGTTCCAGCCGCTGATCTCCCGAGCCTGATCAGCGATGTCTACAATGCGCTGCTGCGAGTGGGCTCGGGCGCGGTGGTCGAGCCGACCGAGCCGCCGAAGCCCGCCGTGCCGGTGAAGCGCTCGATCAGCAACGACTTCATCGTCTGCCTCGAAGACGGGAAGAAATTCAAGTCGCTGAAGCGCCATCTGCGTACGCAATACGGCCTCTCGCCGGAGGACTATCGCGAGAAATGGGGTCTGCCGGCCGATTATCCGATGGTCGCCCCGAATTACGCGCAGGCGCGCTCCAATCTCGCCAAGCAGATGGGCCTCGGCCAGCAGCGCCGCCGGCGAGGCAAATAAATCAGCCGAAATGGCAAAGAAAAACCCGCGATTCCCGAGTGGAATCGCGGGTTTTTTGTGCGGGAAGGCGCCGTCAGCCCTCGTCGTCGCTTTCGATATCGCCGTCGATCAGGCCTGTGACGTCGTCGTCCTCGCCCTCTTCTTCTTCGAGGAAGGTGTCGTCGTCCGCATCGTCGACGAGCTCCACGTCTTCGTCGACGTCGATCGCCTCGGCGGCGGTCTCATTCTCCTCGACCTCGTCGAGCGAAACGGTTTCGACGCCCTCCTTCTCGGTCTCGACGTCTTCCTCCGGCTCGACTCGGCGCCGGCGCACGGGTCAGCGCGAGCTGGAAAATGGCGCCGCATTTCGGGCAGATGATGGGGTCTCGATTGAGATCGTAGAATTTCGTCGCGCAGGACTGGCATTGGCGCTTGGCGCCGAGTTCGGGTTTGGCCACGGTTCGATAATCCTTGCGAAGAGAAGCAGCGTGGAAACGCCCGCCTGATGATTGACCATCGGGCGCCCGGGTTAGTTGGCTCCGGCGGCGCTGTCAAATGGATAAATGAACGCTCCGACCGGCGCGCAATCCGCCATTGCAAAGCGCCGCGCGGCTTGGCATAGAAAAAGGGCCGCGGGTGTAGCTCAATGGTAGAGCAGCAGCCTTCCAAGCTGAATACGAGGGTTCGATTCCCTTCACCCGCTCCACTCCCCGCCGATCCTGCACAATCGAATTGTCCCGCAGAAGCGGGCCTCTCTTCGCCTGTGGGAGCGGGAAAGTGAGGCGCGCCTGCGCCTGTCGAACGGGGCTGTTACGATTTATCGATATGCAAGAACGCGTTTCTGCTTCAACGCAGTCCTTGCGCCCGTTTGTTTGATTCCCACTGAACTGATTCGTATCTATTCAGCAACAGTCAATCGTTGATAAATTGAAAACAGGCGATTCAAAATAAAATTACCATAGTTGCTTCAACATTCGCTCAGGTTGTGGAGCTTCCCGTTCTTTTATCTTAAGCTTGACCGTAAGATTCGCTCTTCGGATTTGGCTTCATGCGCTTCACGCATCCCGATTGGTCCCACGGACAATCGGCTCGGATGAAATCCCCACGCCCGCCAGCGCTGATGGCCGGAGCCGAAACAGACGCCGCCCCCGGCGCCGGCGCAAGCCGTGGGCGGAACGGGCTCGTCTCTCGTCGGCGGCATCCCTCTGATCATCGATCAAGACGCCTGAGCCCCCGGAGGAAAGCTCAGCTGGACGCCTCGCGCGGCCAGCGCGTTGCGTCATCGCCTCTCCATTTCATGAACACCCGCGGAAATCGCCTGCGAAGAAAGGACCTAGCCAATGTCTCCAGAAATCGGGTCGGCGCGCGCGCTGACGCCCTCCACTGCAACGCGCTGGGCGAAGCGCGCGCTTCTTGCCGGCGTGAGCCTCCCGGCCGCGCTGCTGTTGACCATTCAGATCGCGCAGGCGGGAACGCCGGTCGGCGGCAAGGGCGGCGCAGATCCGGCTGATCCCACTCTCACCGGCGGCGCCGGCGGCACGGCGACGTCTCCCGACGCCCCGGGTCTGACGGATCCCGGGTCGAGCAGCGAGGGCGGCGGCGGCGGCGGCCCGGGCGGCAAGGGCAGCATGGGCGGCTCGGATGGGCAAAGGGGATTGGGCGGGAACGGCGGCGACGGCGGCACGACCGGCTACACTGGGCCCACCTTGCCGACGACCTCGCAGGTTGGCGGGAACGGCGGGGCTGGCGGGGCTGGGTCGCCCGGTTTATTCCCCCCTTATGGCGGCAGCGGCGGCGGCGGCGGCGCGGGCGGCTATGGCGCGGTCATTACCGCCCCCGTCAACGATGTTGTGCTCACCGTCAATGTCACCGGCGGCTCGGGCGGCGACGGCGGTCGGGGGGGTAACGGTGCCGGAGGACCCGGATTCGGCGGCGGCGGCGGCGGCGGCGGCGTGGGTCTTTCGATCGACAACAGCTTTCTTAATATCGACGCCATTGTTGCGGGCGGCAACGGCGGCGCGGGCGGCGCGGTTGGAGCCGGCGTTTCGCACAACAACGCGATTGGCGGCGCGGGCGGCGCGGGCGGCGACGGCCTCGTGGCGACCAATTCTACTATCGGCGTCCTCGGCACGGTCATCGGCGGCGATGGCGGGGTTGGGTCCGACGGCGGCGCCATAGGCGCGGGCGGCACTGGCTTGGTGGCCCAGGATTCCATCATCTCTCTAGCCGCCGGGGGCGCCATTTCCGGCGGCTTAGACGGCTTGGGCGCGAGGACCGGGCTCGCGCTCGATCTCAGCGGCTCCAATTCGCTGTATCTGGTTCCCGGGGGAACGCTGCTCGGCGGCGTCAAGACATCCGGGGCGCTGGGTGTGATCACCGGCTTCGGGGACGTGACGCTTTCGAATCGAGATTTCCGGCGCCGGATCTCTCACGGTGATGGGCCCGTCGACTCTCACGCTCACTGGCGCCAACACCTATAGCGGCGGCACCACGATCTTCAACGGAACGCTGGCGATTTCGGACGACAGAAATCTCGGCGACGCGACCGGCGGGCTGACGCTCGACGGCGGCGTCCTGAAGATCACGGCGACAGTCGTGTCGAGCCGCGCGGTGACGCTCGGCGCTGATGGCGGCGTCTTCGACACCAATGGCCAGACGATGCTCCTCAGCGGCTCCATCAGTGGCGCGGGCGCCTTCGCCAAGGAGGGCGCGGGAATGCTCATCCTGACGGGAAAAAGCAGCTATTCGGGCCCGACCCTCGTCAACCAGGGCGAGCTTCTGGCCGGCGACGTCAATGTCTTCTCTCCAACGAGCGCCTACATTGTCGCCAGCGGGGCGAAGCTCAATGTCAACGGCCAGAACCAAACAATCGGCTCCCTCTCCGGCGCCGGCGCGGTGACGCTCGGCTCCGGAACGCTCACGACCGGCGGCGACAATAGGTCGACGACCTATTCCGGAACCATCTCCGGACCGGGCGGATTGACCAAAACCGGAACCGGCAATTTCATCCTCACCGGCGCCAACAGCTACACCGGCCTGACCACGATCTCGGGCGGCGTTCTGTCGGTCAATGGCAGCCTTGCCGGCGACGTCCTGCTGTCGGGCGGCGCGCTCGGCGGCAATGGCTCGGTGGGTTCGATAACCCTGGGCGCGGGCGGTGTTCTCGCGCCCGGCAATTCCATCGGCACGCTCACCGTCAACGGCAATCTCGCCTTCGGGCCGGGCTCGTTCTACCGCGTCGAGGTGTCGCCGACGGCCGCGGACCGCACCAATGCGACGGGCGCCGCAAACCTTTCGGGCGCGACCGTGCAGACGATCTTCGCGCCCGGCGCCTATGCAACGCGTCAATACACGATCCTCACCGCCGCGGGCGGGTTCGGCGGCACGACCTTCTCGGGCCTCAGCGGCGCCCCCGCCGGCCTTGTCACGTCGCTCAGCTACGCGCCGAACGCCGTGCTGCTCAACGTCACCGCCGCGCTGGGCCGCAACGATCCGCTGACCTTCAACCAGCGTTCGGCGGCCGGGGCGCTCAACGCCGCCTTCAACGCCGGCGGCGTCGTTCCCGGCGGCCTCGGGCTCTTCTATCTGAGCGGAACGTCGCTCGCTTCGGGGCTCGACTCGCTTTCCGGCGAGGTTCACGTCTCCACCGCCAGCGCTCTGCAGGAAGAAAGCGCCTATGTGCGCGGCGCAATCCTGAGCCGCCTGCGCCAGACCGGCGCAACCGGCGCCACCCCGGGCGACGGGCAGATGATGGCGCTGGCGCCGACTCAGGCCGGCAAACTGACAGCTGGCGTGTCGGAGAAGCCGTCATATGCGCCGCGCCTTTCGACCGTCGCCTTCTGGGCGCAGGGCTTCGGCGCCTGGGGCCGCATCGGCGGCGATGTCAACGCCGCGACGCTGCATCGCGACGCCGCCGGCTTCATGAGCGGCATGGACGCAAAGCTCGGCGACTTCGGCCGCGCCGGCGTCGCCGCCGGCTACACCAGTTCGCAAAACCGCATCGACGCGCGCGGCTTCTCCAATATCGAGACCGCCAATATTTCGGCCTATGGCGGCGCCGGTCTCGGCCCCATCGATCTGCGGCTGGGCGCAGCCTACTCCTTCCACTCCATCGTCACCGACCGCACCATCGCCTTCCCCGGCTTCATGGACCGCGCCTCGGCCTCCTACAGCGGCGGCACGGCGCAGGTCTTCGGCGAGGCGGGCTATGGCTTCAAGCTCGCCAAACTTTCGGTCGAGCCCTTCGCCGGCGGCGCCTTCGTGCATGTGAAGACCGACAATGTCGTCGAACAGGCGATGGCGGCGGGGCTCAATGTCTCGGGGACGAGTTTCGACGTCGGCTATTCCAATGTCGGCGCACGCTTCTCGACCGTGTTCGACACGGGCGCCGGAACCAGGCTGACGCCGCGCGCGACCTTCGCCTGGCGGCACGCCTTCGGCGGGATCGCCCCGACAGGCGTGATGGCTTTCGCGACCACGCCGGGAGCGAGCTTCACGACCTTCGGCGTGCCGATCGCCCGCGACGCGCTGCTCGCCGAAGGCGGCTTCGACCTCGCCATCACCCGCAACGCCTCCATCGGCGTCTCCTACGCCGGCCAGATCTCCGACCGCGTGCAGGATCACGCCGCGAGAGGAAGACTGAGCTGGTCGTTCTGAACCGTGTGACCGATCGCCCTCCCCCCATAAGGGGGAGGGCCGGGGCGGCGATCAGCCCCCGCCCTTCTGTTTCATGGCCGCGAGCAGCGCTTCGCCGAGACCGCCCGGACCACCCGATGGCTTGCCGCCACGCGGGGCCTGAGACTGCTGGGGGCCGCGCGGTCGGTTCTGGTCGCGGCCCGGTCCCTGCCCGCCCTTCGCCTGCTGACCGGGAACGTCGTCGAGACGCATGGTCAGCGAGACGCGCTTGCGCGCGACGTCGACCTCCATGACCTTCACCCGCACAATGTCGCCGGGCTTCACGACGGCGCGGGGGTCCTTGACGAATTCCTTCGACAAGGCGGAGATGTGGACCAGCCCGTCCTGATGCACGCCAATGTCGACGAAGGCGCCGAAGGCCGCGACATTGGTGACCGCGCCTTCCAGCACCATGCCGGGCTTGAGATCCTTCAAAGTCTCGACGCCCTCCTGGAAGGTCGCCGTCTTGAAGGCCGGGCGCGGATCGCGGCCCGGCTTTTCCAGCTCGGCAAGGACGTCCGTGACGGTCGGCAAGCCATAGGTCGCGTCGGCGAATTGCGCGGGCTTCAGCCGGCGCAGCTCCGCCGAATTGCCGATCAGCGCGCGAATGTCGCTCTTCGCCGCCTCCAGAATGCGCCGCACCAGCGGATAGGCTTCCGGATGCACGCCCGAGCGGTCGAGCGGATCGTCGCCGTCGATGATGCGCAAAAAGCCCGCGCTCTGCTCGAACGCCTTTGGCCCCAGACGCGGCACCTGTTTCAGCGCCGCGCGGGTGCGGAAGG
Source organism: uncultured Alphaproteobacteria bacterium (assembly GCA_963717565.1). Classification (GTDB taxonomy): domain Bacteria; phylum Pseudomonadota; class Alphaproteobacteria; order Rhizobiales; family Beijerinckiaceae; genus Methylocystis. The sequence continues at coordinate 112,429 of CAVQWJ010000010.1, read as the reverse complement.
GGCCGTTCGCGTCGCGAAAGGCGACGATATTGGACGCGAGCGTTTCACCCAGCCCGGACACGCGCGCGAGCAGCGGCGCGGAGGCGGTGTTGACGTCGACGCCGACCTTGTTGACGCAGTCCTCCACCACCGCGTCCAGCGCGCGCGAGAGCTTCATCTCTGAGAGATCGTGCTGATATTGCCCGACGCCGATGGATTTCGGCTCGATCTTCACGAGCTCCGCGAGCGGGTCCTGAAGGCGGCGCGCGATGGAGGCGGCGCCGCGCAGCGACACGTCGAGATCGGGCAATTCCTTCGAGGCGTATTCCGACGCCGAATAGACGGAGGCCCCCGCTTCCGACACGACGATTTTGGTGAGCTTCAACTCGGGATGTTTCGACATCAGCTCGGCGGCGAGCCTGTCGGTCTCGCGCGAGGCGGTGCCATTGCCGATGGCGATGAGTTCGATTTTATGCTGGCGCGCGAGGCTTGCGAGCGTCGCGATGGAGTCGTCCCAGCGTCGCTGCGGCTCATGCGGATAGATCGCGGTCGTCGCGACGATCTTCCCCGTCGCGTCGATCACCGCGACTTTCACGCCGGTTCGAAAGCCCGGATCGAGGCCGATGGTCGCGCGCGCGCCGGCGGGCGCCGCGAGCAGCAGGTCGCGAAGATTTTCGGCGAAGACGCGAATCGCTTCTTCTTCGGCGAGCCGCCACAGCCGCGACCGCGCGTCGACGGACAGATGCAGGTCGATCTTGGTGCGCCAGGCCCAGCGCGCCGTCTCCGCGAGCCATTTGTCGCCGGGCCGGCCGCGATCCTCGATATTGAAGCGGCGCAGGATGCGGCTCTCATAGCCGCCGAGGCCGGGCTCCGCCTCCGGCGCCATTTCGAGCTCCAGCATTTCTTCCTTCTCGCCGCGAAACAGCGCCAGAATGCGATGCGACGGGAGTTTCGAGATGGGCTGCGAGAACTCGAAGTAATCGGAATATTTCGCGGCCGCCGCTTCCTTGCCCTCGCGCGGCTTCGATTTCATCACTGCCTGCGACCAGTGAATCTCGCGCAGCGCGCCGATGAGATCGGCGTCCTCGGCGAAGCGCTCGACCAGAATCGCCCGGGCGCCCTCGAGCGCGGCGTCCACTGTCGCGACATTCTTTTCGGCGTCGACGAAGGCTCCCGCCTCGACCTTCGGGTCCTTGTCCGGGGACGACAAAAGCATGTCGGCGAGCGGCCCGAGACCCGATTCGATTGCGATCTGCGCCTTGGTGCGGCGCTTGGGCTTGAAGGGCAGATAGATGTCTTCGAGGCGGGCCTTGTTGTCGGCCTCCATGATGACGCGGCGCAGCGGGTCGTCCAGCTTGCCCTGGCTCTCGATCGACTCGAGAATCGCCTTGCGGCGCTCCTCCAGCTCGCGCAGATAGCGCAGCCGCTCTTCGAGCTTGCGCAATTGTATGTCGTCGAGCTGGCCGGTCGCTTCCTTGCGATAACGCGCGATGAACGGAACGGTGGACCCGCCGTCGAGAAGGCCGATCGCCGCCTCCACCTGCCAGGGGTTCGCCGCCAGTTCGCCGCTCAACCGCTCGACAATTGATGTCATCTGCACCCTCTCTCCAGAAACGGAGGGAGGCTTGTAGCGAAGGGGCGCCGCGAAAGCAAAGAGCCGCGCCGCCCTCCCGCAGGATGTCGACAGGGATTTTCGTATCTTCAAGCTTGAGATATTTATCGCGCGCCGGCGCGCGGCGACCCCTATATCTTGTGAGAACGAAGCAGGACTCACACCGGGTCGCCGATTCGGCCGCGATTTGTTCGCCCGCCGTTCGAGACGTAAATTCGCGCCCAGCGCGAAGTTCCGATATGAGACACCGGCGCTCGCGCGCCCGCAGAGAAAAGAAAAGAAGCGACAAAGCTGATGCCGCCGCTCCCGCCGGGAAGCCGCCCCGCCACGACAGGCGTTACGGCCGTGCTCGGCCCCACCAATACCGGAAAGACCCATCACGCCATCGAGCGCATGCTCTCCTTCCCGAGCGGCGCCATCGGCCTGCCGCTGCGGCTCCTTGCCCGCGAGGTCTATAATCGCGTGGTCGCGAGAGTGGGCGCGCAGAGCGTGGCCCTCGTCACCGGCGAAGAGAAGATCAAACCCCGCGCGCCGGCCTATTGGATCTCGACCGTCGAGGCCATGCCGCGCGACATCGACGTGGACTTTCTCGCGATCGACGAGATCCAGCTCGCCGCCGATCTCGACCGGGGACATATTTTCACCGACCGGCTGCTGCGCTGGCGCGGGCGGCATGAGACGCTTCTGATCGGCGCCGGCACGATGGCGCCGCTGATCGGCGAGCTGTTTCCCGGCGCGCCGATCTTCACCCGCCCCCGGCTCTCCCGCCTGAGCTTCGCCGGCGAGAAGAAAATTTCGCGCCTGCCGCCCAAGACCGCCATCGTCGCCTTCTCGGCCGAGGAGGTCTACGCCATCGCCGAATGGATCAAGCGCCAGCGCGGCGGCGCGGCGGTGGTGCTGGGCGCGCTCTCGCCGCGCACGCGCAATGCGCAGGTGGAGCTCTTCCAGTCGGGCGACGTGGATTACATCGTCGCCACCGACGCGATCGGCATGGGCCTCAATCTCGACGTCGATTTCGTCGCCTTCGCCTCGGACAGGAAATTCGACGGCTGGCGCTATCGCCGCCTCACGCCTGCGGAATTCGGCCAGATCGCGGGCCGCGCGGGCCGCCATATGAGCGACGGCGCCTTCGGCCCGACCGGGCGCTGCCCGCCTTTCGAGGAAGAATTGATCGAGGCGCTGGAGGACCATCGCTTCGATCCGGCGCAGCTTCTCCAGTGGCGAAACAGCGATCTCGATTTTTCCTCGATCCGCGCGCTCAGCCATTCCCTCGACAGGACGCCCGACCATCCGCGCTTCACCCGGGCGCCCATTGCGGTCGATCAGCTCACGCTTGACGCGCTCAGCCGCGACGAGACCGCGAGCAGGAACGCCAAGACGCCGGCCGATGTCGCAAGGCTCTGGGAAGCCTGTCAAATCCCGGATTACCGCAAGACCTCGCCGCAGGCCCACGCCGATCTCGCGCTGCAGATTTTCAGCTTCGTGGCGCGCAAGGGCAAGATTCCGGCGGACTGGATGGCCCGCCATATCGACGCCGTCGACCGGGTCGACGGCGACATCGACACGCTCTCCTACAGGCTCGCGCAGGTGCGCACGGTGAGCTTCATTGCGCACCGATCGGGCTGGCTCGACGACGCCGAGCATTGGCAGAGCGTCGCGCGTCGGGTAGAGGACAGCCTGTCCGACGCGCTGCATCAACGATTGACCCAGCGTTTCGTCGATCGCCGCACCAGCGTGCTGATGCGCCGCTTAAGAGAGAATGCAATGCTCGAAGCCGAAATAAACGCCGCCGGTGACGTCCTGGTCGAAGGCCAGCATGTCGGAAGCCTTCAGGGTTTCCGCTTCACCCCCGATCCCGGCGCGTCGGGCGAAGCCGCCCGCGCCCTGAGCGCGGCCGCCCAGAAGGCGCTGGCCGGCGAATTCGAGGCGCGCGCCACCCGCGTCTTCGACGCCGTGGACGACGCCTTCGTGCTCGGCAATGACGGCGTCATTCGCTGGCTGGGCGAGCCGGTCGCCAAAATCGCCGCCGGCGCCGGGGTGCTTTCCCCGACGACCCGCATTCTCGCCGACGAGCAATTGACCGGCGCGGCGCTGGAAAAGGTCCAGACCCGCCTCAACCTCTGGCTGACCCAGCATGTGAAGAAGCTGCTCGGGCCGCTGGAGCAGCTCGAAAAGGGCGAGGGGCTCGAAGGCGTGACGCGCGGCGTCGCCTTTCAGCTCGCCGAGGATCTGGGCGTCCTCGACCGCGCCCGCGTCGCCAAGGAGGTCAAGGCCTTCTCGCAGGACGACCGCGGCGCGCTGCGCAAGCTCGGCGTGCGTTTCGGCGCCTATCACATCTATCTGCCGCAGCTGTTGAAGCCGGCGCCGCGCACGCTGGCGTCGCTGCTCTGGGCGCTCCATCACGGCGGGCTCGACAATGTGAAGGGGCTCGAAGAGGTGCCGCATCTCGCGGCCTCGGGGCGCACCTCCTTCGCCGCCGACCAGTCGATCCACAAGGGTTTTTATCGCGCGGCGGGCTTCCGCGTCTGTGGCGATCGCGTCGTCCGCGTCGACATTCTGGAGCGTCTCGCCGACCTGATTCGTCCGGCCATCGCCTATAAGCCGGGCGTCACCGCCGGCGATCCGCCAGCCGGCGCCGCCGACGGCGAGAGTTTCGTCGTCACCGTCGCCATGACCTCGCTCACCGGCTGCTCGGGCGAGGCCTTCTCCTCGATCCTGAAGTCGCTCGGCTATGGCGCGACCCAGCGTCCCGGCCCCGCCATCACCGTGCCGCTGATCGCGGCCGCCGCGACCGAGCCGCTCCAGCCGAAATCCGCCGGCGAGGAAGCCGTCGCCGAGGCGACGCCGGAAGCCGCGAGCGAGGCGCCCGCGCCCGTCGAGGCCGTTGCGGAAGAGGCCGCGCCGGAAGCGCCGATCGCCGCCGAAGCCCCGGCCCCGATCGCCGAGGCCGAAGCGGCCGAAGCGCCCGAGACCGCCGCCGCCGAGGCTGTCCCCGCCGAGGGCGTGGAAGCGGCGGCGCCGGAAGCGCCCGCGACCATTGAAGTCTGGGCGCCCGTCCGCCATGCCCATGCGGGCGGTCCGCGGCGCCAGCAGGGCGCGCCCCAGCAGCAGAGGGCCCCGCGCGAAGGCGCGGAGGGCGAGCGTCGCGGCCCCCGCCGCGACCGGCCACGCCAGGCGGAAGCCGCGCCCGCAGAGGGCGCCCCGGCGGGCAAGCCGCGCTTCGACAAGCCCCGTTTCGACAAGCCGCGTTTCGACAAGCCGCGCGGCCCCGCGCCGCGCGACGACCGCCGCGGCGGGCGTCCCGGCGGCTATGCGCCGGCGGAGAAACGCGAGCGGCAGCCGGACCCGGATTCGCCCTTCGCCAAGCTCGCCGCGCTCAAAGCCGAGCTCGAGAAGAAAGGCAAGGCCTGACCGGCCGGTTCGGCTTTGCGTCAAATTCTCGCCAAGAAACGGGCGGATTGAAGGAGGCGAGGCTGGAGCCGGAGCGCGTCCCGCGGCGCGCGCAAGTGATTTGTCGAAAGCCCGCCTGGATTTTCCGCGGGCGATTGCTTGAAGCCGTCATCCTGTGAATCCCGAGCCTTGGGCGCGCCCGAGGCGGCGTCAGTATTCGCAGGGGCTGGAGGGGAATTGAACATGAAAAAAATCCTGCCCGTGATCATGTGCGGCGGCTCCGGCACACGGGTCTGGCCCGAATCGCGCGAGACCCTCCCCAAGCAGTTCATCCCCCTCGTGGGCGAGCGCTCCACCTTCCAGACGACCATGGCCATGCTGGCCGACCCGGCTTTCGAGAAGCCCATCGTCATTTCCAACGCCGACTATCGCTTCCTCATCGCGGATCAATTGCGCCAGATCGGCGCGCAGGCCGACATCGTGCTCGAGCCGTCGCGCCGGGATTCGGGCCCGGCGGTCGCCGTCGCGGCCGGCCTCGCCGCGCGGCGCGCGCCCGACACGGTCGTCGTCGTGCTCGCCGCCGACCATGTCGTGCGCGACCGCGCCGGTCTCGTCGATTTGTGCAAGAAAGCGTGCGAAGCCGCCGCTGAAGGGTTCATCGTCACGCTGGGCGTCAAGCCCGACAGCCCGGCGACCGGCTATGGCTATCTGCGTCCCGGCGCGCCGACCCATCGGGGCGGCGAGGTCCTCAAGCTCGAAGCCTTCGTCGAAAAGCCCGACCGCGAGACGGCGGAGCGCTACATCGAGGCCGGCTATTTCTGGAACAGCGGCAATTTCATCTTCCGCGCCGACGTGATGCAGGCCGAAATCGCCCATTTCGAACCGGCGATCTCCGAAGCCGCCGAAGCGGCGATCGAGGGCGCGGCGAGCGATCTCGGTTTTCTGGTGCTGAACGCCGAGGCCTTCGCCCGCGCGCCCAAGAAATCCATCGACTACGCCGTGATGGAGAAGACCGAGAAGGCCGCGCTGATTCCGGCCGACATCGGCTGGTCGGACGTCGGCACCTGGCGCGCGGTCTGGGAGCTTTCCGACCGGGACGCATTGGGCAATTCCGTGCGCGGCGAGGGCGTGGTCATGGACGCGAAAAACGTCCATGTCCGCTCCGAGGACATCCTGACCACGGTCGTCGGGGTCAATGACGTGATCGTCGTCACGACGCAGGACGCGGTGCTGGTCCTCAACCACGAGCATGGCGACCGGGTGAAGCAGCTCGTCGACGAGCTCAAGATCCAGAACCGTCGCGAGGCGGGCGCGCACAAGCGCATCTTCCGGCCCTGGGGCTATTACCAGTCGATCGACGAGGGCCAGCGCTATCAGGTGAAGCGCATCGTCGTGAAGCCGGGCGAGCGCCTGTCGCTGCAAAAGCATTTCCATCGCGCCGAGCACTGGATCGTGGTGCGCGGCACGGCCGAGGTCGGCCGCGACGAGGAAATCCATCTGGTGCACGAAAACGAGTCGATCTATCTGCCGATCGGCTGCAAGCACCGCCTCACCAATCCCGGCAAGATCGATCTGGAGCTGATCGAGGTGCAGACCGGCTCCTATCTCGGCGAGGACGACATCGTCCGCTTCGAGGATGTGTATAATCGGGGCTGATCGGGACGGCCTCGTCCTTCGAGACGCGCGCTTCGCTCGCTCCTCGGGATGAGGCCTAGATACGCACAGTGAGGAGAAGCCCCTCGTGCCGAGGAGCCGCCGAAGGCGGCGTCTCGAAGCAGGAGGGGCGTCGCCCACGCGGCTGGAGCCAAGGCTTGCCCACCCTCGTCAAAATCTGCGGCCTCTCCTCTCCCGAGACGCTGCTCGCCGCCATCGCCGCCGGCGCCGATATGGCGGGCTTCGTCTTCTTCGAGAAGAGCCCGCGCCATATCGACCTCGAAACCGCCCGCACGCTGGGGCTGATGGCGCAGGACCGTATTTCGAAGGTCGCGCTGACCGTCGACGCCGGCGACGCTGCGCTGGACGAGATCGTCGAGGCGCTCGGCCCCGACATGCTGCAGCTCCATGGGACGGAAAGCCCCGCGCGGGTCGCGGCGGTCAAGGCGCGTTATTCCCTCCCCGTGATCAAGGCCATCGGCGTCGCGAGCGCCGAGGATGTGGCGCGGGCCAGCGCTTATCAGGGCGTCGCGGATGTTCTGCTGTTCGACGCCAAGCCTGCGCCGGACGCCGCCGTTCCCGGCGGGGCGGGCGTCGCCTTCGACTGGAATTTGCTGCGCAACATCGGCGCGGCCAACTGGATGCTTTCCGGCGGTCTCGACGCCGGAAATGTCGCCGGGGCGCTGAGGGCGACGAAAGCGCCGGCGGTGGATGTGTCTTCCGGCGTCGAGCGCGAGCGCGGCGTGAAGGACCCCGCGCGCATCGCCGAATTCATAAAGGCGGCGCGATCGCTTTAATTCGCGGCGCGAAGGCTCTAAAGGTCTTAGCCAAAGAAAGAGTCGCGCCGCAGAGAGGATCGCCCCGTGACCAAGCCGCTTCCCAATTCGTTCCGCGCCGGCCCCGACGAGAACGGCCGCTTCGGCATTTTCGGCGGACGTTTCGTCGCCGAGACGCTGATGCCGCTCGTGCTCGATCTCGAACAGGCCTATGCGGACGCCAGGAACGACCCCGCCTTCCACGAAGAGCTGGCGGGTCTCCACAAGCATTACGTCGGGCGCCCGAGCCCGCTCTATTTCGCCGAGCGCATCACCGAACATGTGCGCGCCACGGCGGAGCCGGGCAAAGGCGCCAAGGTCTATTTCAAGCGCGACGAGCTCAACCACACCGGCGCGCACAAGATCAACAATGTGCTGGGTCAGATTCTGCTGGCGCGGCGCATGGGCAAGCAGCGCATCATCGCCGAGACGGGCGCCGGCCAGCATGGCGTCGCCACCGCCACCGCCTGCGCGCGTTTCGGCCTGCAATGCGTCGTCTACATGGGCGCGGTCGACGTCGAGCGGCAGAAGCCCAACGTCTTCCGCATGAAGATGCTCGGCGCCGAAGTGATCCCGGTGCAGTCGGGCGCGCGCACGCTGAAGGACGCGATGAACGAGGCGCTGCGCGACTGGGTGACGAACGTCTCGGATACTTTCTACTGCATCGGCACCGCCGCCGGCCCGCATCCCTATCCGGCCATGGTGCGCGACTTCCAGTCGATCATCGGCAATGAGACGCGCGTGCAGATGCAGGAGATGGAGGGGCGCCTGCCTGATTCGCTCGTCGCCTGCATCGGCGGCGGCTCCAACGCCATCGGCCTGTTCCACCCGTTCCTCGACGATCCCTCGGTGGAGATTTACGGCGTCGAGGCGGCGGGTCACGGCATCGACGTGCCCAATGGCCACGCCGCGTCGCTGACCGGCGGCAAGCCCGGCGTGCTGCACGGTAACCGCACCTATCTGCTGATGGACGACGACGGCCAAATATTGGAAGGCCATTCGATCTCTGCGGGTCTCGACTATCCCGGTATCGGCCCGGAGCACTCCTGGCTGCATGAGACGGGTCGCGTGAAATATATCAGCGCGACCGACAAGGAGGCGCTCGCCGCCTTCCAGCTCTGCTCGAAGCTGGAGGGAATCATCCCGGCGCTTGAGCCCTCGCACGCGCTCGCCAAGGTCTTCGACCTCGCGCCGCAGAAGCCGCAGGATCACCTCATGGTGATGAACATGTGCGGCCGCGGCGACAAGGACATCTTCACGGTCGCCGAGTATCTGGGCGGGATGTAAGCGACGGACGTTCGCAACCGTCATAGAACTGTCATCGATCGGCGGGCTTTGATCGGGCCATGCGCCAGACAAAGACCGCCGACCGTCCGAACGACGCCATGCACGCCAATATCCCCGGCTGCCTCTGGATCATCCGTTTCAATGCGGAGGGCCGCGCCGAGCCGGGATCGCCGGCCGATCTCGACGCGCTCGGCGCGGCGCAGCCAGGATTCATCTGGCTGCATATGGATCTCACCGACGTGCGCGCGCGGCCTCTCATCGGCCGGATCGCGGCGCTCTCGGAGAACGCCCGCGAGGCGCTCTGCGAGCCCCTCGACCATCAATATCTCGAATATGCGGAAGGGCTGGTCAGCGGCGCGCTGCTCGATCACGAGCGCACCCTCGCGGGGCCGGCCTCGCGCACGGATTACCTGCGTTTCGCCATTGGCGAGAGCTTTATCGTCACGTCGCGGCGCCGGCCCATGAGCAGCGTCGAGGCGGCGCGCGGCATGGTCGGCCGCGGGGTTTCGGTGGAATCGCCGCTGGCGCTTTTCGAGCTGATGGCGACTGATCTCGTCGACGAGCTGAGCCGCATGGCGAATGACGTCGGCGCGTCCTTCGACAGCGCCGAGGATCTCATCATCGACGGGCGCTGCCGCAAGGCGCGGCCGCTGCTGGGCGCGGCGCGGCGCGACGCCGTCCGGCTCTCTCGTCACGTCGGGGGTCTGGTCTCGACGCTCGCCCGTCTGGAGGACATCGAGGACGATCCCGAGGACGCGACCGACAATGAACTGCGGGAAATGGCGGCGCGGCTGGTTCAGCACACGGATTCGCTGGGGCGCGACATGCAGAGCCTTCAGGATCGCGCCCGCCTGTTGCAGGACGAACTCAACGCGATGCTGAACCTCGAAACCAACGATCGGCTCTATGTCCTTACCGTGGTGACGACGCTGCTGCTGCCGGCGACCTTCGTCACCGGCTTCTTCGGGATGAATCTCAAGAACCTGCCCTTCGCCGAAAGCGAGGAGGGCACGATTTACGCCACCCTCATCTGCATGGTGGCGGCCGGCTTCGTGCTGCTGCTGATGCGCCGCTGGGGCTTCACCAGCGACGCCGACTCGGAAGAGAGCCGCCCGCGCGCGCCTGCCCCCGCCTCGCGGCCGGCGGATGAGAACTTCTAGAAATCGACAGCCGGTTTGCTTTACAACGCGCCGCGCGCCGCCTAATTTCCGCGCGACTTCCGGAGCGCCGCTCCCGATTCAGCTGAAAGAACCAGTCACATGCGCGCCGAGCCGCTTGCGCTCAAGGAACAGATCGAGCAGTCGGTGGGACTGCTGAGGAGGCATCTTTGACGTCGAGACAGCGACCCGCCGTCTCGCCGAACTGAACGTCAAGGCCGAAGACCCCAATTTCTGGAACGACCCCGAGGAAGCGCAGAAGCTCATGCGCGAACGCACCCAGCTCGAAGAGCAGATGGGCGCGGTCGAAAAACTGCGGCGCGAGCTCGAGGACGCGCTGACGCTCGTCGAACTCGGCGAGGAAGCCGGCGACGAGGCGACCGAAAAGGAAGGCGTCGAGGCGCTCAAGGCGCTTTTGAAGGAAGCCCAGGCCCGCCAGATCGAGACGCTGTTCGCGGGCGAAGCCGACGGCAACGACACCTTTATCGAAATTCATTCGGGCGCCGGCGGCACCGAGAGTCAGGACTGGGCGCGCATGCTGTTTCGCATGTACGCCCGCTGGGCCGAGCGCAAGAAGTTCAAGGTCGAGGTGATCGAGGAGACCGCCGGCGAAGAGGCCGGCATCAAATCCGGCACGCTGCTGGTCAAGGGCCACAACGCCCATGGCTGGGCCAAGACCGAATCAGGCGTGCATCGCCTCGTGCGAATCTCGCCCTTCGATTCCAATGCGCGCCGCCATACGAGCTTCGCCTCGGTCTGGGTCTATCCGGTCGTCGACGACCGGATCGAGGTCAATATCAACGAGTCGGATTGCCGTATCGACACGTATAGATCGTCGGGCGCGGGCGGCCAGCACGTCAATACGACCGACTCCGCCATCCGCATCACCCATCTGCCGACCGGCATCGTCGTGGCCTGTCAGGCCGAGCGCTCGCAGCACAAGAACCGCGCCACGGCGTGGAACATGCTGCGCGCCCGCCTCTATGAGCGCGAACTGGAATTGCGCGAGGCCGAGGCCAACAAGGCCGCCGCCAGCAAGACCGACATCGGCTGGGGCCATCAGATCCGCTCCTATGTGCTGCAGCCCTATCAGCTCGTGAAGGATCTGCGCACCGGCGTGACCTCCGGCACGCCCGCCGACGTGCTCGACGGCGATCTCGACGATTTCATGCAGGCCTCCCTCGCCCAGCGCATCTATGGCGGCGGGCCGGAGGCGGTCGACGACGTCGAGTGATCTGTTTCGCCTTCCAGACGCGCGCGCCTCAGGGCGACGTTCCTCAGGCCCAGCTTTCGAGCGCGAGGCCGGGGAGGTCCGCGAAATCCTGCGGCGCGAGGGTCAGGAGCGTGCGGCCCCCGGCGATCGCCTGGGCCGCGGTCATCCGGTCGAGCATGCGCCGCCGTTTGGGCTCGGTCTTGCGCAGCAAAGCCCCATAAGCGTCGGCCGCCTTGCGGTCGAAGGGCAGGATGTCGAGGTTCTGCGCGATCAGCGCCAGATTCTCCGCCAGACGCGGGTTGCGCCCCGCGCTGGCGCCGGCTGTCAGCAATTCCCCATAGGCGATGGCGGAAATCGCGACGGCGCCGATGGGGAGGCGGGAGAGTTTCGACAGCGTCGCGGAGTCGCCCGCAGCGGCGGCGAAAAGCGTCGTGGCGTCGAGGAGATATTGCGCCATCAGTCGCCGGACCAGTCGCGCTTGGGCGGCTTGAATTCGGGCCGCTCGAGCGCGCCGGGCGAGGGACCCAGTCCGAGACGCGCGACAAGCGAGGGCATGTCGAGCCGCGCGGGCGAAACGACGAGGCTCTCGCCCTGCCGCGTCACCACCACTTCCGCGCCTTCCGGAAAGGCGAGCTCTCGCGGCAGTCGAACCGCGAGACTATTGCCGGATTTGAAGACCCTGGTCGTCGCCATGAACGGCAGGGTCCCATCCGCCGGGCAGCCTGTCAATATCCGTATGCACAGCGGCGAGCGCTACTGAATAATGCCGCCCAGCGCCGAGGCCGCCTTCAGGAAGCGCGCCGGGTCCACCGCCTCGCCGTCCATGCGCACCTCGTAATGCAGATGCGGGCCCGTCGAACGCCCCGTGGAGCCGACCTGACCAACGACGGCGCCGGGCGCCACCTGCTGGCCGGGAACGACATTGATCGCGGAGAGATGGCCGTAGCGCGTGAGAAGCCCGCCCCCATGATCGATTTCGACGAGATTGCCGTAGCCGCCTTGCGGTCCGGCGGCGGTGACGACGCCCGCCGCCGTCGCCCGGACCGGCGCGCCGAGATCCTCGCGCAGATCGACGCCGCTATGCAGCGCCGGGCGTCCGAAAAACGGGTCCGTGCGAAAACCGAAGGCGGAGGACATCTGCAGCGCTCCCGCCAGCGGCTTGCGAAGCGGCGTCGTCGGGAGGGCGCGGCGAAGGCCGTCGAGAGTCGCGACGGCCGTCTGGGCGACGGCGAGGTTCTTCTCGAAAGCGGCTCCCTGTTCATCCAGCGGCGCGGCGACGAAGGGACCTCCCATGGCGGCGCCGCTCTGCTTGCGGCGGGCGTGCGCGAGATAGCGTTCGACGGGCAGGCCGGCGATATCGAAGGCCGTGCGCAGCCGTGTCGCCGCCTCGACCGCGGGCTGCACAATGCCGGAAAGCCGGCGCGTCTGATCGCGCTCGATCCTGTCGAGAGAATGCGCGAGCCGCTCCAGCCGATGCTGAATCGGCGCGTCCGGATCCGCGGCTTGCGACAATGGGGAGGCCTGCAGGAGCGTCGAGGCCTGAGCGATCGTGGCGGCGCGGGGCAAGATGGGCGCGTCGAGCAATGCGGCCCCTTCCCGCTGGCGGGGCGCGGCTTCGGCAGGCCCCTCGGGCGTCGGCTTGTCAGCGTCGCCGCGCCGCAACTCCATCCCCTGGGGCTCGGGCTTCGCTGATTCGGGGATCGCCTCGACGGCCGGCCGCGCCGGCGACGCTTCTCTGGCGATCGTCGTCGTCGGCGATTTCGTCGCTTGCGCCACGGATTCCGTGCGGGCGGGTGAAACGGGGTTTGCGCCCGCGCCGCGGATCGTGCGCTCGACGAGCTGGGCCACGACCGCGGCCCTGGTTTCGAGCTGCGCCTGACGCAGCACCAGGCTCTGAACCTTCCCCTCAACGCCGTCCTGATCGATGACCTGCCGACTCGCGACCTGATCCAGGCGCAGCCGCAAGGCGGCGATTCGGTCCTCATAGGCGTATTGCATTCGCGTCTGGCGATCCACGAGCGTGGCCAGGAGCTCATCGTGGAAGACAAGATAGGCGGCGGCGCCGGCGACCCCCGCGACGGCCAGCAGGACAAGGGCGATCCCCCCTGTCAGCGCCGCCGGCGAGAGACGGTACGAGCGGACGCGCTGGCCCCGGGATAGGCGGAGAATAAAATCCCCGGATGCGTCGACGTGAGGAAGCTGATGACGATTGCGCATATTCCGACCTGCCGGCGCGACGCCGACCCCTTGGCGCTCGCTCTCCCAGCCATTTGAAACAGTTAAGGTTAACTTTCCGCCAAAAAGGATAGGTTGTGCTTGGCGCCCAACACGCGCGACATCGTGGACAGAAGGCGCGCTCCCCCTTATGGTCTGCAATCGATGCTTCGCCTGCTCACTCGTTTTCTCGGATTGCTGCTGCTCGCGGGAGGGTTCATCGCCCTGATCGTCGACGGCACGCGCTCGATTGCGGGCGGCGAACTGCTGGTGACGACGCTGCGCCGGGGCCTCTCGGAAGCGACGCCGGCCCTATACAATTCGCTCGTGTCTGAAATGGCCGCGAAATCGGCCCTGGACATGGCCATGGCGCCGCTGATGACCCTGCCGATCAGCCTTTCGCTCGGCGCGCTGGGCGCGCTGCTCATCGTTTTCAGTCACAAACGCGAAGCCGATCGCTATTGGCGCCGCTGAGCCCTGCCTTATCTTTAGGGCATGGCTCTCTTCGACAAACTCGACCTCGCCCGGATGCTCGGGCCTCTCCCCGACCGCGCCGCGCCCGTCGATCACGGCGCGCGTCATTTCGTCAACGGCCACCCGCTCGATCCGCCTTTTCCAGTCGGGACCGAGGAGGTCTTCTTCGGCATGGGCTGCTTCTGGGGCGCGGAGCGCAAATTCTGGCAGGCCGGCGACGGGGTCTATGTGACCGCCGTCGGCTACGCCGGCGGGACGACGCGCAATGCGACCTATGAGGACGTCTGCAGCGGCCGCACCGGCCACGCCGAAGTCGTGCGCGTCGTCTATTACCCGGCCGCGATCTCCTTCGAGAGCCTGCTGAAGCTCTTCTGGGAGAGCCACGACCCGACGCAGGGCATGCGGCAGGGCAATGACGTCGGCACGCAATATCGCTCGGCGATCTATGTGACGACGCCGGAGCAGCTTGCCGCCGCCGAAGCGTCGCGTGTCGCGTATCAACGCGTATTGACCAAGGCCGGCCTGGGGGCGATCACGACGGAAATTGCGCTCGCGCCGCCCTTCTATTACGCGGAGGCCTACCACCAGCAGTATCTCGCCAGGAACCCGGGGGGCTATTGCGGATTGGGCGGCACGGGCCTTTCCTGCCCGACGGGGACCGGCGCGGGTTAGGCGCGCTACTCGCTCAAAAGCCGATCGACGAATTCGGCGATCCCGCGCTCGCGGCGCGGGCGGCGCTGACGCTCCGCCCGCAGAATGGCGATCAGATCGTCGAAGGAGCGCTGCAGATCGTCGTTGACGATCACATAGTCGTAATCCTTCCAGCGGGCGATTTCCCGGCGGGCGTTCTGCAGGCGCTTCTCGATCACCTCGGCCGAATCCTCCGCGCGCCGCTCCAGCCTCGCGCGCAATTCCTTCATCGAGGGCGGCAGGATGAAGACGGTCACCGTATCCGCGCCCATCTTCTCGCGGACCTGCTGCGTGCCCTGATAGTCGATGTCGAAGAGGCAGTCTCGGCCCTGCGCCAGCACGGCTTCGACCGGGCCGCGCGGCGTGCCGTAGAAATTGCCGTGCACCTCCGCCCATTCCAGGAGGTCGCCCGCATCTCGCATGGCGATGAACTGGCGCTCGTTGATGAAGCGATAATGGATGCCGTCCACCTCGCTCGAGCGTCGCGTCCGCGTCGTCACGGAAATGGACAGGGTGAGGTCGAGGTCGCGATCCTGCAGCAGCATCCGCGTCAGCGTGGTCTTGCCGGCGCCCGAGGGCGAGGAAAGGATGAGGACGACGCCGCGGCGCAGCGGGAGAGAGTGATCCATGTGGCTTTGTTACGCGCGTTTCCTGTCGCCGAATTGGCGTCCGCTCAGGCGAAAAACGCTTTCCTCGGAACTGCGGGTTGAGGCCCAATAGGAAATTAGCGCGTTTCCCGCAACCGTCGCCGGCGCCTATTCGATGTTTTGCACCTGCTCGCGCAGCTGCTCGACTTCGATCTTGAGATCGAGCCCGATGCCCGTCAGCGCCGGATCGTTGGATTTGGCGCAGAGCGTATTGGTCTCGCGAGACAGTTCCTGGGCCAGAAAATCGAGCCGGCGTCCGATCGGGCCGCCCTGCTTGAGAAGTTTCTGGCCGGCGCCGACATGGGCGGCGAGCCGGTCGAGCTCCTCGCGCACGTCCGCCTTTACGGCAAGGAGCACGGCCTCCTGATGGAGCCTTGCCGGATCGAGCCCCTCCGCGGTCTCGACGAGGCGCGCCACCTGTTGCGCGAGCCTTTGGCGGACCGCCTCCGGCTGCCGTCCCGGCAGCGCGTCCGCCTCGGCGGCCAGCGTCCCGATACGCTCGAGCCGCGCGGTCAGCACGGCGGCCATGGCGAAGCCCTCCGCCTCGCGCGCCGCTGCGAGCGAATCGAGCGCGACGGCGAGGGCCGCGAGGATGCTTTCATCGAGAGCGGCGCGGGCGACCTCGTCGTCCTCCGGCTCGATGACCTCCACGACGCCCTTGACCGCGAGCAGCCCGTCCAGCGAGGCGGGGCGCAAATTCGCATGGAGCGGCACGTCGTCGAGAGCGGCGAGCAATTTGTCGAGGGCGGCGCGGTTGACGCGCGCGACGCCCTCGTCCTCGGCGCGCTTCGCCGTGAGGCTGGCGAAGACCGAGCCGCGGGCGAGGCGGGCCGCGAGCGCGGCGCGGGCCTTGATCTCGACCGCGTCGAAACCGGGCGGAACCCTAAGGCGCAGGTCGAGCCCCTTGGCGTTGACGCTTTTTATCTCCCAGACATAAGTCCAGGGCCCGAGGCTGCCGCGCGCTCGGGCGAAACCGGTCATGCTGGCGACGGTCATCGGCGCCCTCCATCGGGGGCCTTGCTCACCTGCGCCATCAGCGGAGGCTGGCGGTCGACGGGACGGTCTTGGCGGAGGTCAGATCCCAGCTCCTGTCGCGCAGGGGATCGAGCGCCGTGCCTTCCGAGGCGTCGAAAGCGCGGGGGCGACGCGGCGCCGTCGTGGGCGCGAGGGCCAGCGCCTCCTGCGAAACCGGGCGCGCCGTCTCGGTCTCGGGCGCGACCTTTTCGCCGAGCGCCCCGGCCGGCAATTCGTCGGAACCTGTGGAGAGGCCGAGCCGGGTGGCCCGGGCCTTGAGCTCCGCACGCCGCGCCGGCGAGACCGGGTAGGAGGCGATGTCTCCGTCGGGCAGGGCTTTGCCGTCCGCGCTTTCGCGCGCCATCATGTCCGGCCCGATCGCCCCTTCCTCCTCTTCCGCATCGGGCGCCGTCGCACGGGCGACGAGCTGCGACGGGTCGAAGCCTTCGGCTGGCGCGCGCCGCTGGGCGGCCTTCTGGGTGAAATAGGCCCTGGCGACGCGCAGGCGCGCCAGATGCGGGGCGGCGTCGGCGGTGGGGTCTTCGAGGCCGCCAAGTTCGAAGGCCGCGCCGGCGGGGCCGTATTTGCCGAGCCGATGGGTCGCCCCGTCGTCGGGCGCCATGTCGCGGGCCGGATCGCGCCCCGGCGGCGGATAGTCTTCCTGACGCGCGCCGAGCCGCACCAGCCGGCCGATCGGGGCCTCGGTGCGCTTGTCGCTCTTGGGCGCGGCGGGCGGCACGGCGGCGGGAACGGCCTGGTCGGGCTGCTCGCCCGCCTTGGCCTTCTGATCCTGCTCGATCTTGCGCCAGCTCTGGACGTTGCGCGAGTGCTGGTCGAGCGATTCGGCGAAGACATGGCCGCCGGTTCCGTCAGCGACGAAATAGAGGTCTCTGGTCGGGGCCGGATTGGCGACCGCTTCGAGCGCGGCCTTGCCCGGATTGGCGATGGGCCCCGGCGGCAGGCCGTCGATGGCGTAGGTGTTGTAGGGCGTCCATTTCTCGATCTCGGAGCGCAGAATGCCGCGCCCGAGCGTCGCCTTGCCCCCCACGAGGCCGTAGATGATCGTGGGGTCGGATTGCAGGCGCATGCCCTTGCGAAGCCGGTTCACGAAGACCGCGGCGACGCGCGGGCGCTCTTCGGACTTGCCGGTTTCCTTCTCGACGATGGAGGCGAGCGTCACCAGCTCGTAGGGCGAGCGCAGCGGAAGATTGCTGGCCCGCTTCGCCCATATCTGATCGACGAGCTTGCGCTGATCGTCCTGCATCTTGGAGATCAGTTTGCCGCGCTGGAAACCGCGCGGGAATTTGTAGGTCTCCGGCAGCAGCGCGCCTTCCTTCGGCGTTTCGCGGATATCGCCGGCGAGCAGGTCCGAATCGCGCAGGCGCTGGGCGATCTGTTCGCTCGTCAGCCCTTCGGGAATGGTGAGGCTGTGCATGACCTGCCGGCCGGCGACCATTTCGTCGATCACCTCGCGCAGGCTGACGCTCTTCTTGAACAGATATTCGCCGGGCTTGATCTTGCCGCGCGCGTTCTGGATGAGCAGCGCGAAATTCATCAGCCCGGGGCTGTCGATCACGCCCGCGCCTTTCAGCTGGGCGAGCATTTCCGGAACGTCGCTGCCCGGCGGCATGTAGAGGATCTTGTCGGCGGCGAGCGGACCCGGCTCCTTGAGCTTGTGCAGCACGGCGACGATGCCGAAAGCGCTCGCGACCAGCGCCACCAGCATGAAGCTCAGAAAGCCGCTCATCACGGAGAGCGTGCCGTCACGGCGCTTTTTCTTTTTCTTCTGCGGCCGGGCGGGCGGCGCCTCGGGCTGCATGGTCTGCTGGGCGCCCTGGCGGCGGCGGCTGAAAATCGAGGATCCAGCCTTTTCCGCGGGGCCTTTCGCCGGTGGCGGCGGCTCGACCGATGGCGGCGGCGGCGGCGCGAGTTCGACAGGCGCCGGCGCTTCCGCCTTGACGGGCTCAGGCGGAATCGCGACGGGGGCCGGAGCCGGCGCTTCGGCCTTGACTGCTTCAGGAGGAATTACGACAGGCGCCGGGGTCTCGGCCTTTGCGGTTTCGGGAGGGGCCACCACAGGCGCCGGAGCCGGCGCTTCGGATTTTTGCGGTTCCGGCAATTCAGCTTTCGGCGCCTTGTCGGGCTCGGGGGCAGGGGCGGCTTCGGCCGTCGTTCCCGTGGACGGCGCGGTTTCGCTCTTCGCGTCGACCGCGGCCGGCGCCGGTTCGGAACCTGGGGTTTTTGCCGGTTCGTCGGGTGTCGCCGGCGTGTCGCCCGTCTCGTCGCTCATCATCGTCACCACGAAAATCCCCGCATTATCGGACGCAACAGCGGGACCATCAGGGAATGATCGCCAACCGAGCCACACTAGGCGTCAATATGGCAAAATCAGGAACCCCGCCGAACTTATCCGGCAGAAAGACTTTCACACGAGTTAAACGACGCGGTCGCGAAGCTGGCGAGCGCCTGGTCTAGGACAGCTTGCGGAACAGCAGCGACGCGTTGGTGCCGCCAAAGCCGAAGGAGTTCGACAGCGCCGTGTTGATCTCGCGCGCGCGCGCGACTTTCGGCACGAGGTCGATCGCCGTCTCGACCGAGGGATTGTCGAGATTGCGGGTCGGCGGGGCGGCATTGTGCGTCATGGCGAGGATGGTGAAGACGGCCTCCACCGCGCCGGCGCCGCCGAGCAGATGCCCGACCGCCGATTTGGTCGACGACATCGAGAGGCGCGGCTCGACATTTCCGATCAGCCGCTCCACGGCCTTCAGCTCGATCTCGTCGCCGAGCGGCGTCGAGGTGCCATGCGCGTTCACATAGTCGATGTCGGAGACGGAAACGCCCGAGCGCTTCAGCGCCATCTTCATGCAGCGATAGGCGCCGTCGCCCTCCGGAGAGGGCGCGGTGATGTGATGCGCGTCGCCGGACATGCCGTAGCCGATCAGCTCGCAATAGATCTTCGCGCCACGGGCCTTTGCGTGCTCATAGTCCTCGAGCACGACGCAGCCGGCGCCTTCGCCGAGCACGAAGCCGTCGCGATCCTTGTCATAGGGGCGCGACGCCTCCGCCGGGCGGTCGTTGAAGCCCGTCGAGAGCGCGCGGCAGGCGGCGAAGCCCGCGACGCCGATGCGGTTCACCGGCGATTCGGCGCCGCCCGCGACCATGACGTCGGCGTCGCCCATCGCGATGATGCGGGCGGCGTCGCCGATGGCGTGCGTGCCGGTCGCGCAGGCCGTCACCACAGCATGGTTCGGACCCTTCAGATTGTGCAGGATCGAGACATAGCCGGCGACGAGATTGATGATGCGCCCGGAAACGAAGAAGGGCGACACGCGGCGCGGCCCCTTTTCCTTCAGCGTGATCGAGGTCTCGTAAATGCCGCCCAGGCCGCCGATGCCCGAGCCGATCAGGACGCCGGTCGCTTCGGCTTTTTCCTCGGTGTCGGCTTTCCAGCCGGCGTCGGCGAGCGCCTGCGTCGCGGCGGCCGTGCCATAGATGATGAAGTCGTCGACCTTGCGCTGCTCCTTGGGGTCGAACCAGTCGTCCGCGTTGAAGGAGCCGTTGGAGCCGTCGCCGCGCGGAATGATCGCCGCGATCTGGCAGGCGAGGTCGTCGACCTCGAACATGTCGATGCGGCGGAATCCGTGTTCGCCGGCGACGAGCCGTCGCCAATTCGTTTCGACGCCGCAGCCCAGAGGCGACACGATTCCAAGCCCGGTGACGACCACCCTGCGCATGGCCTGCTCTCTTCTTCTTTGTTGTTCTCGCCGCTCCGCTTACGGACGGCTCTTACGCAAAAAGCGCGCGGCGTCTCCGCCGGCGCGCTTTTCAGTGGAGGTTTTCGGAAATCAGGCGGCCTTGGCCTTTTCCAGGAACTTCACGGCGTCGCCGACGGTCACGATGGTCTCGGCGGCGTCGTCCGGGATCTCGACGCCGAATTCTTCCTCGAAAGCCATGACCAGCTCGACAGTGTCGAGTGAGTCGGCGCCCAGATCGTCGATGAAATTAGCCTTGTCGACGACCTTCTCAGGCTCGACGCCGAGGTGTTCGACAACGATCTTTTTCACGCGCTCGGCGACATCGCTCATTGATTTCGTCCCTAGTTGCTATGGTGCACGCACCGTTTTCAGCGCAGCAGGATTTCAGCCCGCTCACCGTGTTCTCACAAAGATTTCCGCGCGCCGGCCATGTTCCGAAAGGCGGCGCGCAAAAAAACGCGCTCGGGCCTTTTTGTCCCGGATATCGGACGGCGCCGCCCCTCTCGCGGCGTCGCTCTGGTAACATACTTCATTCAGGTTGGCGAGAGGGCGGAACCGGCGCCGCGGCGCGAAAATGCGGGCTTTCGTGCTCTCCGTGAGGGCAAAAAGCCGCAGCCTGCGCAGGACGCAAAGCCGCCCCCCTCGCCGTCAGATCATCGCCATGCCGCCATTCACATGAAGCGTCTGGCCGGTGACATAGCCGGCTTCGACGCTCGACAGATAAACCACGGCGGCGCCGATGTCGGCCCCGGTCCCGAGCCGTCCCGCCGGCACGCGCGTGAGGATGGCCTGTTTCTGGGCGTCGGTCAGCGCGTCGGTCATGGGGCTTTCGATGAAGCCCGGCGCGATGCAGTTGACCGTGACCCCGCGCGAGGCGACCTCCCCCGCGAGCGATTTGGACATGCCGATCATGCCCGCTTTCGCGGCGGCGTAATTGCCCTGCCCCGGATTTCCGGTGACGCCGACGACCGAGGTGATGCCGATGATGCGCCCGAAGCGCTTCTTCATCATGCCGCGCAGCGCCGCGCGGGACAGCCGGAAGGCCGAGGTCAGATTGATGTTGAGGACCGTGTCCCAGTCCTCGTCCTTCAGGCGCATGAACAGCATGTCGCGGGTCACGCCGGCGTTGTTGACGAGAATGTCGAGCCCGCCCATCGCCGCCTCGGCGGCGGGGATGAGCTTCTCGGTCTCCTCCCTGTCGGCGAGGTTGCAGGGGACGATGTGGGTGGTTCCGCCGATCTCGGCCGCAAGCGACTCCAGCGCCTCGCGGCGGGTGCCGGAGAGCGCCACTGTGGCGCCCGCCCCGATGAGCGCGCGGGCGATGTCCTTGCCGATGCCGCCGCTCGCCCCGGTCACGAGCGCGGTCTTGCCTGTCAGATCGAACATGGAAAATCTCTCCCCTGGTCGCGGCTCGGTCGGATGGCCGTCTTTGTTCCGGGCTTCCCCATAAAGGGAAATTGAAAAATTGCGAGACCCAAATCAGGCGGCGGCAATCGCGCCCGGCGGGAGCAAAGATTCGTCACGACAGGCAACGACGTCCGTACGCTCGGCCATTGTTCTGCCCAACTATATGAAATTTCGACACTTTTTCTGTGGTTAATATGCAACAGCGGGTTTCGTTTCGACCCTCCGGGAGGGTTTTCCCTATGGCCAAGTTTGCCTTGAACGCGGCTCGGCGAACACTGTGGCTGCGTCTTGGGGCCTCCCGGCCTGATGGCCGGGCGCGCGGGCTGACGTATCGTTTGAGGTTCCACAAACATGAAGACAGCTTTGTCCGTTTTTGCTCTCGCCGGCCTGCTCGCGGCCGGCGCGGCGCAGGCCGCGGATCTGCCCTATCGCAAGGCGCCGCCCCCGCCGGCCTATATTCCCCCGCCGCCGATCATGACCTGGACCGGCCTCTACGGCGGTCTCAACCTCGGCGGCGGCTGGCAGGACGCCAGCTCCTCCAACGTCTGGAATCCTGCCTGGGCCTGGAATGGTCCAGGCTGGAACCCCGGTTGGGGCGGATGGGGCTCGGGCAATTCCGGCGGCTCCGGCGGCGTCGTGGGCGGCGGCCAGATCGGCTACAACTATCAGTTCTCGCCCTGGCTGGTCGTCGGCGTCGAAACCGATTTTCAGGGCACGAGCATCGGCTCGAACGGCGCCAACAACGGCTGGGCGATGGCCTGGCAGGGCTGGGGCGGCGGCGTCGACACGGCGCGCATCAACTGGTTCGGCACGGTTCGCGGCCGCGCCGGCGTCACCTTCCCCAGCATGTCCGGCCTCCTGATCTACGGCACGGGCGGCTTCGCCTATGGCGACGTGCAGCGTAACTTCTGGTGGTCGAACAACAGCGTGGTTCAGACCGGCTGGACCGCGGGCGGCGGCGCGGAATGGATGTTCCTGCCGCGCTGGTCCGTGAAGGGCGAATATCTCTACACGCAGTTGAGCGGCAATCAGCAGAACCTCTGGTGGAATCCGGGCTTTTCGCTCAACAACATCAACAACCGCACCCGCTTCCACACGCTGCGGCTGGGCGTGAACTACCACTTCAACATGTTCGGCGGCGCCGCGCCGATCGCGGCGGCCTACTGATCGGCCATCATCCCCCTGGCAATAAGGAGCCCGGCCGGCGTCGGCCGGGCTTCGTCGTTCAGAAAGCGCGATAGGCGTCGAGGTCGGCGGGGCCGCCGACCGAGATCCCCGTCGCCCCCGGCGCGATGCGCTTGAGGAGGCCGGCAAGCACCTTGCCCGAGCCGCATTCCACGAATTTCAGCACGCCCTGAGAGGCGATCCAGGCGACGCATTCGCGCCAGCGCACCGCGCCGGTCACCTGCTCGACGAGCAGCCTGCGGATCGTCTCCGGATCGCTCACCGGCGCCGCCGTGACATTGGCGACGACGGGGACGCAGGGCGCGGAGATGGCGGCGCCCGCGAGCGCCTCCGCCATGGCGTCGGCGGCGGGCTGCATCAGCGCGCAATGGAAGGGCGCGGATACGGGCAGCAGCACGGCGCGCTTGATCCCCTTCTCCTTTGCAATGTCCATGGCCTTTTCCACGGCGGTTTTGGCGCCGGAAATCACGACCTGTCCGCCGCCATTGTCATTGGCGACCTGACAGACGGCGCCTTGCGCCGCGGCCGCGGCGGCGGCGATCTCGCGCGCCTGATCGAGCTCAGCGCCGAGCAGCGCCGCCATGGCGCCTTCGCCCACCGGCACGGCCTTCTGCATGGCGTCGCCGCGAATGCGCAACAGCTTCGCCGTGTCGGCGATGGAGAGCGCGCCGGCGGCGGCGAGCGCCGAATATTCGCCGAGCGAATGACCCGCGACGAAGGCGGCGTCGCGGGAGAGATCGAGGCCGCATTCGGCCTCAAGCACGCGAATCGCGGCGAGCGAGACGGCCATCAGCGCCGGTTGGGCGTTGGCGGTGAGCGTCAGCTCCGTTTCCGGCCCCTCGAACATGAGCGCCGAGAGCTTCTGCGACAGCGCCGCATCGACTTCCTCGAACACGGCGCGCGCGGGCGCGAAATTTTCGGCAAGCGACTTGCCCATGCCCACCGCCTGCGAGCCCTGACCGGGAAATATGAACGCCTTCGACATGCGCTTCCGCCCTTTTCTTTCTGCGATTATGCGCCGCGAGTGACATTGGGGAGCGCCGCATGTCAAGCTGGCGGGCGGTTGGCGGGAAGCCGGAGGCTGCCGGCCGGGGCCGGCTTTGCCCTACCCGACCCCGCGAGGGTGCGCCTGGCGCGCAGGAATGACGGGGCAGGAAATGGCGACAGACAGATGCGGCTGCGGCGGAGGCTGCTGGAACAGGCGCGAAGCGCTGGCGGCGATGATCTGCGTCGGGATTGGCGCGACGGGGGCCCGCGCCGAGGCGCTGCTGTCGCCAGCGCAATCTGCCGACGAAGGCTTCATGCGCCTTGCGCTTGCGCAGGCCGCGAAGGGCGATTTTCCTTTTGGCGCGGTCATTGTCCGCGACGGAAAGGTCGTGGCGACCGGGCGCAATATGGGGATCAGGACCAACGACCCCACAGCACATGGCGAGATGGTCGCTATTCGCCATTTTCTCTCCCGCCACCCCGCCGACGGACTGAAGGGCGCGACGATCTACACGACCGGGGAACCCTGCCCCATGTGCATGGGCGCGATCCTCTGGTGCGGCTTCGGCCGTCTGGTCTATGGGGCGTCGATCGCCGAACTCTCGTCGCGCATCGGCCAGATCATGGAGACGAGCGAAGCGCTCGCGAAGGACGCGCCTTTCGCGAAGATCGAAATCACCGGCGGCGTGCTGGCGAAAGAGGCGCTGGCGCTGTTTCGATAGAGGGCGCTGTCATAATATGGACTTCAGCATTTTATATTCAGCGTCGGTCGGAGCCGTGATGAAACGGAATCTGGGTCTGCTGTTTCTGATTGCTTCACTTCAACCCGCCGTTGCTCATCATCTCGATGATTACGACGCGCGCATACGCGCCGAGGCGAGCCTTCCGCAGGAATGGTTCGCCTGCAAATCTTCCGAAGACTGCGCGCTGGTTTCGGTCCCCTGTCAGTCGGACCTCGCCGTGAACACGGCCTATCGCGACGAAGCGCGAGAGGCGCTGATCAACGCTTTCCCCTTCTGCCTCGGCACGTCGACCAGCGACACCGAAGCAAGTTGCAGCAAGCGCCAGTGCGTGACGAGCCCGAGCAAAAAAGAATAGGGCCGAGACTCACGTCCCCGCCTTGCCTTTCACCAGCTCATCCACCACCCCCGGATCGGCAAGCGTCGACGTATCCCCAAGCGCGCCGAACTCCCCTTCCGCGATCTTGCGCAGGATGCGGCGCATGATCTTGCCGGAGCGCGTCTTGGGCAGGCCCGGCGCGAACTGGATCACGTCGGGCGAGGCAATGGGGCCGATCTCCTCGCGCACCCATTTGACCAGCTCCTTGCGCAAATGGTCGCTCGCATGGGCGCCTTCCATCAGCGTCACATAGGCGTAAATGCCCTGACCTTTCAGATCGTGCGGATAGCCGACGACGGCGGCTTCGGAAACCTTCTCATGGGCGACGAGCGCGCTTTCGATTTCCGCCGTGCCGAGGCGATGGCCCGAGACATTGATCACGTCGTCGACGCGGCCGGTGATCCAGTAATAGCCGTCGGCGTCGCGCCTTGCGCCGTCGCCGGTAAAATATTTGCCGGGATAGGCGGAAAAATAGGTCTGCGCGAAACGCTCGTGATCGCCGAAGACGGTGCGCGCCTGTCCCGGCCATGAATCGGCGATGACGAGATTGCCCTCGCAGGCGCCTTCCTGCACGACGCCGGCGGCGTCGACGATTTCGGGAAAGACGCCGAAGAGCGGCCGAGTCGCCGAACCGGGTTTCAGCGCCGTGGCGCCGGGCAGCGGCGAGATGAGAACGCCGCCCGTCTCCGTCTGCCACCATGTGTCGACGATGGGGCAGCGGCCCTCGCCGACGACGCGATGATACCATTCCCAGGCTTCGGGATTGATCGGCTCGCCCACCGAACCGAGAAGGCGCAAGGATTTGCGGCTCGACTTCTTCACGGGCTCCTCGCCCGCCGCCATCAGCGCGCGGATGGCCGTCGGCGCCGTGTAGAAGATGCTGACATTGTGCTTGTCGATCACCTCCCAGAAGCGCGAGACGTTCGGATAATTGGGCACGCCCTCGAACATCAGCGTCGTCGCGCCATTGGCCAGCGGACCATAGAGAATATAGCTGTGGCCCGTCACCCAGCCGACGTCGGCGGTGCACCAATAGACCTCGCCGTCGCGATAGTCGAAAACCGCTTCATGGGTGAGCGCGGTGAAGACGAGATAGCCGCCGGTCGTATGCACGCACGCCCTTGGGCTTTCCGGTCGAGCCCGATGTGTAGAGAATGAACAGCGGATCTTCCGCATGCATTTCGGCGTAGGGGCAATCGGCGCTGACCTTGGCCGCCTCTTCCTCGTAGCGGAAATCGCGGCCCGGCGTCATGTCGATCTCGGCGCCGGTGCGCGTCACGACGATCACGGATGTGACGCCATCGACCTTCTCCAGAGCGTCATCGACATTGCTTTTCAGAGGAACCCTGCGGCCGCCGCGCAGCCCCTCGTCGGCGGTGACGACGACCTGCGACGCCGCGTCCTCGATGCGTCCCGCGAGCGCCTCCGGCGAGAAGCCGCCGAAGACCACCGAATGCACCGCGCCGATGCGCGCGCAGGCGAGCATGGCGAAGGCGGCTTCTGGAATCATGGGCAGATAGATGGTGACGCGGTCGCCCTTCCTGACGCCATGCTTTCTGAGCACATTGGCGAAGCGGCAGACCTGCTCGTGCAATTCGCCGTAGGTGATATGTCGCGAGACCGCCGGATCGTCGCCTTCCCAGATGATCGCGGTCTGATGCGCGCGATGGGGCAGATGCCGGTCGACGCAATTCATGGCGACATTGGTCGTGCCGTCCTCGAACCAGCGGATCGACACGTCATGCATGTCGAAGCTCGTATGTTTCACTTTTGTGAAGGGCGTGATCCAGTCGATGCGCCGCGCCTGCTCCGCCCAGAAGCCCTGCGGGTCCTCGCGCGAGCGCCGATAAAGCGCCTGATAGGCCGCCTCGTCGATTCGGGCGCGCGTCTTCCACGCGTCGGGGACCGGGTAGAGTTTCTCGGACATGGGCTGCTCCGGACGTTTCTTCCTGTTTTTATATGTGGGGCATCCCGTCACGCCGCGGTTCGAAATGCAAGCGGCCGGCGCGCGACGCCTCAGGCGGCGTCATTGGCGTGGGCGGCGCTGGCGCGCGCAATCTCCACATTGTGCTGCATTCGGCCCATCATCAGCTTCATCAGGTAGAAGCCGAACTGGGGATTCTGCGCCGCCAGCTCCAGCAGCGCGTCATAGCGCACACAGAGGAGATCAACGTCGGTGATGGCGACCGCAGAAGCCGTGCGGCGATTTTCCTCGGTGAAAAGACCCATCTCGCCGAAAAACGTTCCTGGCTTCAGCGTCACCTGCGGCTCGGGAAGCAGGATCTCGCCATGCACGAGGAAGAAGGCGTCCTCGGAGATGTCGCCCTTGCGGTAGAGGGTGAAGCCTTCGGAGAGCGTCAGCTGCTTCATGTAGGGGCGCAGCCATTCGTAATCGAAGTCGCCATCGTCGGCGGCCTGCGTCGCCTGCCGAACGTCGGAGATGAGGCGGCGCATCTGGCGCAGGCGGAGCACATTGAGCGGAACCATGAAGGCGTTGAGCGCGAAAAGCGGCAGATAGCCCTTGAGGTAGAAATAGGCGGCGAAGAGGGCGTTGGCGAGAATGGCCGCGAGGCGCAACGGGATCATCGTATTGGAGACGAAGACGAAGATATTCGCCGCCGCCGCGCAATAGCCGATCGCCTCGACAAGCCAATGCTCAGGGATCATGGAAAGCCCGATATTCGCAGACGCGACGCCTTCTTAGCGCGCTTTCCTCACGCATGGAATGCGCCGCAGCAAAAATCCCTGGCGCCTGCCGACCTCGATCGAAAATCTCGAAGCCAATACGCTCTGGGACGGGCTCTTCCATCTCTTCACCCTGCTCTGCGTCGGCGCGTCAACGAGCAGGTCCCGGTCTCGCAATGGGTGTTCCGGGACTGGGGCTTCATCCTGTTGGGAGCGGCCTTTTTCATCCTCGGCTATGTTCTGAACGCCGGCGCGCGACAAGGCCTCGCTCCAGGCGCGGCGTGACCGGTCCGCGAGCGCCCCTTTGCCTCAGCCTGTCAATTTGCTAAAGGGCGCGTCAAATCCACGCAAACGCGCCGGGCCGGAAATGGAAAAATTCACCAAGCTGACAGGGGTCGCCGCGCCGCTGCCGATCATGAACGTCGATACGGACATGATCATCCCCAAGCAATATCTCAAAACCATCGCCCGAACCGGCCTCGGCAAGGGCCTCTTCTCCGAAATGCGCTATCGCGACGATGGTTCGGACAATCCCGATTTCATCCTCAACAAGCCCGCCTATCGCGGGGCCAGCATTCTCGTCGCGGGCGACAATTTCGGCTGCGGCTCCTCCCGGGAGCACG
Organism: uncultured Alphaproteobacteria bacterium; assembly: GCA_963717565.1. Taxonomy (GTDB): domain Bacteria; phylum Pseudomonadota; class Alphaproteobacteria; order Rhizobiales; family Beijerinckiaceae; genus Methylocystis. The sequence goes on along the minus strand of CAVQWJ010000010.1, from coordinate 84,523 downwards.
CGCCCTGGGCGCTCCTCGATTACGGCCTGCGCTGCATCATCTCCACGAGCTTTGCGGATATTTTCTATAACAACTGCTTCAAGAACGGCATTCTTCCGATCAAGGTGTCGCAGGCCGAGCTCGACAAGCTCATGGACGACGCCAGCCGCGGCGCCAACGCCACCCTGACGGTCGATCTCGAGGCGCAGGAAATTCGCGGTCCCGACGGCGGCGTCGTGAAGTTCGACATCGACCCGTTCCGCAAGCACTGCCTGCTCAATGGGCTGGACGACATCGGGCTGACCCTTCAGAAGGCGGACAAGATCGATTCCTTCGAGAAGGCCGCTGCGCGGTCCCGTCCCTGGGCGTAGGGATCCCGGTTTTGAGCTCGCGCGCGACAGGGCGCCCCTTTCGGGGGGCGCGAGCCTGCGTTAGGAAGCATAAACGCCGCCCGACGGAAGAGCGCGCGGCGGGCCGACATCGAGAGTGTTGCGCTCTTCCTTCAGCGACGGTCGCCCATTGAGCATTTTCGCCGCCCTTTCGACCCGCCTCCGCGCCGCTGCGCAGTCCCTTCCCGGGACTCTCGGCGCGATTCGGGCGCGTCTGCAGCCGGCGACCGCCTCCCACAAGCGCGACGATCTGACTGAAGCCGATTGGCGGGGGGACTTGGGCGCCGAAATTTCAGGCGCCGCTCCGGAGGATGCGCCGATCTGGGCGCAGGCCAAAGGCGAGGGCGCCGAACCGCCCGAAAACAGGGACTTCAAGGCAGGCTCCTATCTCGAAGAGCCGGGCTTCGACGGGCAGGGCCTGCTCTCGGTCCATAACCTCGCCAAATCCTACAAGGCCCGTCGGGTGGTGGAGGATGTGAGCCTGCATGTGCGCCGGGGCGAGGCCGTTGGCCTGCTCGGCCCCAACGGCGCCGGCAAGACGACCGTTTTCTACATGATCACCGGGCTCGTGAAGCCCGACCGCGGGCGTGATCTCGCTCGACGGCTACGACGTCACGCCCCTGCCCATGTATCGCCGGGCCCGGCTCGGGATCGGCTATCTGCCGCAGGAGGCCTCGGTCTTCCGGGGCCTTTCGGTCGAGGACAATATCCGCGCCGTGCTGGAGATCACCCAGCCGGACGAGAAGAAGCGCGCCGACGAGCTCGAAGGGCTTCTGGAGGAGTTCCGGCTCACGCGCATGCGCCACACGCCGGCGGTCGCGCTGTCGGGCGGCGAGCGGCGGCGCTGCGAAATCGCCCGTGCGCTCGCGGGCCATCCGTCCTTCATGCTGCTCGACGAGCCTTTCGCGGGCATCGACCCCATCGCCGTCGGCGGCATTCAGGATCTCGTGCGCCATCTGAAGGCGCGCGGCATCGGCGTGCTCATCACCGACCACAGCGTCCGCGAAACGCTGGGACTGACCGACCGCGCCTATATCATTTACGACGGCCATGTGCTGACCGAAGGCCCGCCGGAGGACATCGTCGCCAATCCGGATGTCCGGCGCATCTATCTCGGTGAAGATTTCCGCATGTAGCGGCGGGACTTAGGACCAGAGCCCCAAATTGGGCCGCGCCTGGCTGCGCCTTTGTGATTAACCCTTGTGCGCTTCTTCGCCGAGGCGCCGACTATTTGGTCCTGCCGCGCTTTCCCTCCCGTGATATAAGCAAGAAACAGGCCGCAATGCTGGCCTGTGGCTGGAACGCTTTCCATCGACGCGGCGGCCGTTGGGCGCCGGAAAGCGACACGAAACGACTTGCGTGCGGGTGTTTGCAGATGGCGATGTCGACCAAGCTGATGATGCGCCAGGGCCAGACCCTGGTCATGACCCCCCAGCTCCTGCAGGCGATCAAGCTCCTGCAATTTTCCAACATGGAACTTTCGGCCTTTCTGCATGAGGAGCTGGAGCGCAATCCGCTGCTCGAGACGCAGGACGGCGACGACGCGCCGGCGCGCGACGGCCAGACCGCCGAAGCCTTCGCCGCGGAGTTCGACGCCGGCGCGACCGAGAATTTCTCCGGCGAGCCGCAGGAGGGCGACTGGGCGCGGGACACTCTCGCGGTGGACGCCGCCAGCCTTTCCTCGGACCTCGGCGCCGATATGAGCAACGCCTTCCAGCCCGACGGCCCTTCGGTGACCGCCTCGGCGCCGCGCGAGGCGCTCGAAGGCGCCGGCCTTTCCGCGACGTCCTGGAACGGCGCCGGCGGCGGCGGCGAGGATGGCGAGGCGCCCAATCTCGAGGCCTATGTCGCGGCGCGTCCAAGCCTGCACGAGCATCTTGCCGAGCAGCTTTCGCTCGCCTGTCCCGATCCCCGCCGCCGGCTCATCGGCCAGTCGATCATCGACGGGATCGACGAGACCGGCTATCTGCGCGAGAGCGTTCCCGACATCGCCGACCGGCTGGACGCCAATCTGGCCGAGACCGAAGCGGTTCTGGCGCTGGTGCAAAGCTTCGATCCCTCGGGCGTCGGCGCGCGGGACCTCGCCGAATGTCTGGCGATCCAGCTCAAGGAACGCGACCGCTACGATCCGGCGATGGAAATTTTCGTCGCCAATCTGCCGCTCGTCGCCAAACGGGATTTCGCCCAGCTCGCAAGGCTTTGCGGCGTCGATGCGGAGGATGTCGCGGATATGGCGGCGGAACTGCGCGCGCTCGACCCCAAGCCCGGCCGCGCCTTTGGCGACGCGCCGATCCAGCCGCTCGTGGCCGACGTCATCGTACGCCCGGCGACGGACGGCTCCTGGCATGTGGAGCTGAATTCAGACGCGCTGCCCCGCGTTCTGGTCAATCACAGCTATGCGGCCAAGGTCAGCGCCGGGGCCCGCGACGGCGACAAGACGTTCATTTCGAACTGCCTGCAGAACGCCAATTGGCTGACGAAGAGCCTGGAGCAGCGCAGCCGCACGATTCTCAAGGTCGCCTCCGAGATCGTGCGCCTTCAGGACGCCTTTCTCGCAAGGGGCGTGGAGCATCTGCGTCCCGCTCAACCTTCGCACCATCGCCGACGCCATCGGCATGCACGAATCGACGGTCTCGCGGGTCACCTCCAACAAATACATGATGACGCCGCGGGGCATCTTCGAACTCAAATATTTCTTCTCCGCCTCCATCGCGACCACCAGCGGCGGCGCGGCGCATTCGGCGGAATCGGTCAGGTTCCGCATCAAGCAGATGATCGACCGCGAGGCGCCCGACGATGTTCTTTCGGACGACGCAATCGTCGCCAGGCTCAAGGCGGCGGATATCGACATTGCCCGGCGCACCGTGGCCAAATATCGGGACAGCCTGAGGATTCCCTCCTCGGTGGACCGCCGCCGCGCGAAGATGGCGCTGTCGCGCGAGGCCCAGCTGGCGCATTGAGCGAAAGGACGCAAGCCGCGCCGGAAGAGGTTCCCATTGACTTCGCGCGCGCACCCTTCTAACGCTGCGCGAAAACCGGGCGCGCGCTTCGGGAGGGGAACCTTGAACGCCGCCTGAACGCCGGTTGGCAGTAAAGCAAAAATCCGTAATCGGCTTGTAACGTGGCCAGGCGTGATCCGCCCCCGGCCGCGTGACCGGCCGCATCCCGGAAAGGCAAGAGCATATGTCCCTGAGAGTTTCAGGCAAGAACATCAATATCGGCGAAGCGTTGCGCACACATATCACGCAGCGCCTGGAGCAGACGGCCTCAAAATATTTCGACGGCGGCGTCAGCGGCCATGTCACGATCGCGCCCGAGGGCTCGGGCTATCGCGCCGATATCAGCCTGCATCTGACCTCCGGCGCCGTCCTTCAGGCCGACGGCCGCGCCCAGGAGCCCTACGCCACTTTCGACCAGTCCGCCGAACGTCTGGAAAAGCGTCTGCGCCGCTACAAGGAGCGGCTCAAGAGCCATCATGACGGCCACGGCCATGAACCGGAAGTCGTGCCCTACCAGGTGTTCGAGGCTCCCGACGAGGAGAGCGTCGCCCCGGCCGAGTTCAGCCCCGCCGTCGTCGCCGAGACGACGACACGGTTGCGCCGCCTGTCGGTCTCAGCCGCGGTTCTCGATCTCGACCTCACCGGCGCGCCGGTGCTGGTGTTCCGCCACGCGAATACGGGGCGGGTCAATATTGTCTACAGGCGTACCGACAACAATATCGGATGGATCGATACGCCCGCCGGGGAATAGGCCCGCGCCGGCGCGCGCGGGTGAAACGTCGAAGCGTCATTTTCTTGGCGTTGTCGGCACATATCTTGCGATTTCCTTCACGGGGCGCTGGCGCGCCGCATGAAGGTTCTTCCAACGCTTGAGAGATAGGGCGTCGCATGCGGCTCACGGATCTTGTCACGCCGGAGGCAGTCATCGCCAATCTGCGGGCGACGACGAAAAAACAGCTTCTGCAGGAGCTGAGCGATCGCGCGGCGAGGCTCTCGAACCTGCCGGCGCGCGAGATTTTCGACGCCCTGCTGCACCGCGAGCGTCTCGGCTCGACCGGCATCGGCGAGGGCATCGCCATCCCGCACGGCAAGCTTGCCAAGGTGAAGTCGCTTTTCGGGATTTTTGCCCGGCTCGAACGGCCGGTCGACTTCGAGGCGCTGGACGGCGCCCCGGTCGATCTCGTCTTTCTGCTGATCGCGCCCGAATCATCGGGGGCCGATCACCTCAAGGCGCTTGCCTGCGCGGCGCGGATGCTTCGCGACCCTGGCCTGGTTGCAACCATCCGCGCCACGCGAGACCATGACGCACTCTACTCACTCATCGCGCAGCGCTCGAAGCCCTACGCGGCGTAACCCTTTGAGTCGGGCGTCTTAAACAGACGCCCGCTTCTGACCGCCCCCGTGAGACGCATGACCGCCCTTGCGGCCGGCCTCGGACGCGAGATTATGATCGCGCGAAAAGCTGCGCTTCGCGGGATTCACGCTCTGTCCGCCCTTACGGCCGGCGCGCGCGGCGAGCTCGGGATTTTGCGAGAAGCTGCGCTTTTCGTCGGGCACGCTCTGGCCCCCCTTACGCGCAATCGCGCGCTGCTTCTCCGGATCCATCGAGGCAAAGCCGCGATTAGACTTCTTCACTACTTCCTGCATGGTCGCCTCCTGCCCCCAGCGCCACGCCTATAACTTGCCGAATCTGCCAAGGTTTCCGCAATAGTGGAATATACGTAGCCAAGCTTCCGAATAACCATCGAATTCTCGGACTATACATTAATGTAATCAGCAGGTTGCAAAACGCCAAACCATGATCGGTTTTTTGCAGAAATTAATCGCCGGGACTTCGCGCGGGCGGGGAAAGACGCATAATGCGATAGCGATTCACGCGCTTCTGCGCTGCGATTTCCGATTGAAAAACAACGCCTGACTGATCACCGCCTTCAGACTGTCGACGCTGAAAGGCTTGGTGACCAGAAAGGCCGGCTCCGGCGGCGCGCCGGTGAGGAATCGCTCGGGATAGGCGGTCACGAAGATCACCGGCGTCGAAAAGGCCTCCGAGAATCTCATTCACCGCCTCCAGGCCCGAACTGCCGTCGGCGAGCTGTATGTCGGCGAGGATGAGACCGGGCCGCGCATTTTCCATCGCCGTTAGCGCCTCCCGATGGGTGCGGGCCATGCCGACGACACTGTGCCCGAGTTCCTCGACGATGCTGCGCAAATCATGGGCGATCAGCGGCTCATCCTCGATGATGAGCACGTCGGTGGCGATCTGTTCGGCGATTTCGGCATTGGCGGCGTCGATGAGTTCGGCGGCTGCGCGCTCTGATAAACCAAGCGTGTCTCCGACCTGTTCGAAATCGAAGCCTTCGAGCGCATAAAGGAGAAAGGCGACGCGCGGCTTCAGGGAAATGCCGTCGAGATTCGGCGCCCCGTGTCGTCGTCAGTGAGCGCGGCGGCCGGATCGGGCTGGGCAATGGCGCCCGAGCTCCAGGTCGCGAGAAACTGCTTGTAGAGAGAGATCCTCAGATCGTCATTCTGGTCGAGTTTGCGAGGGTCTGCGACAATGGCTTCGAGGGTGGCCAGCACATGCGCGTCGCCCCCCTCACGGGTTCCGACAAGGGCTCTGGCAAAGCGACGAAGATACGGAAGGTGGGCATAAAGTTCTTTAGAAACAGACATGTTATGCGCACCCCACGAATTGATCGCCCAGGCAAGCCCATTCAAACGGTCACGGCCGGGTCAAATCGCCGCGCAAAAATTAAGGAACCAATCCATGAGCGCGGCGTTTTGCATACCGTGCAGCGCACTATATCGCGGGGCGAAAGACATCCGCCACATAAAATCATGACTTTGAGGAATGGGGGCTCCATGGTGAAAAACAGTCCGGAGAACGCCGTCGCGCGCGCGCCGTCCAGCGAGGACCAGCCGTGCGCGGACCGTCGCCGTTTTCCGGGAACGCTCCCCAGAAGCCTGGCGGCGGTGGCGGCCGGGATGGGCGTCGGCGCCACACGCGTCGCGGAGGCGGCGTCGGAAGAAGGGGATTCAGCCGGCATGAACGGGCTGAAACTCGGAAAACAAAAAGGAAAATCGGACCAGATGCGCCAGCAAGATTTTGGCGACGCCATCGGCAAGGAGCTGCAAAGCCTTTATGACGACCTTGTCGCCCAGCCAATCCCGGACCGCTTTCTCAATCTCCTGAACCAGTTGGAAAAAAATGTGGTATCCTCGGGCCTGTCGGTAGGCGCGCCCGGGGAGAGAGAGTGAGCGGAGAGGGCCCTGATCCTGGCGATGGCCAGACCCTGAAGCGGGACCTCATAGCGGCGATCCCGAGCCTGCGCGCTTTCGCCGTGTCCATCTGTGGCAATCCCGACCGCGCCGATGACCTCGTCCAGGAGACGCTGGTCAAGGCGTGGGGGAGCCTCGGTTCCTTCTCGGAGGGAACCAATCTCACCGCCTGGCTCTTCACCATCCTTCGCAACATCTACTACAGCGAATTTCGCAAGCGGCGGCGCGAGGCGCCCGATCCGGACGGCGCCATCGCGGCGCGTCTCATAGCGCCGGATTCACAGCACGCCCACATGGAATTTCTCGATTTCCGCGAGGCGTTGCAGAAACTCCCGCTCGACCAGCGCGAAGCGCTGATCCTCGTCGCGGCTTCCGGCATGTCCTATGAAGAGGCCGCCGAAATTTGCGGCTGCGCGCCCGGCACGATGAAGAGCCGCGTCAATCGCGCGCGCAACCGGCTCAATGAACTCATGTCGCTCCCGGCGCGCCCCGGACGCGACAGCGCCGACGCGCGCGAAGCGGCGGACCTCGCCTCAGCCAGCCGAGATTGAACGCGGACGAGAAATGCCGCATAGGGGCGATCTGCGAATCTCCGCCTCTCATCCACGCGCCGCCTTTCATACGGCGCCTCTCCCTGCGAGCGTGACTATGACTGAAGACAGCCGCATCGAACGCGATTCCTTTGGCGACATCGCCGTGCCGTCCTGGGCCTATTGGGGCGCGCAGACCCAGCGCTCGCGCGAGAATTTTCCCATCGGCGGCGACCGCATGCCCATCGAAATCATCCATGCGCTGGCGCGGGTAAAGCTCGCCGCCGCGAGGGCGAACGAGAAGAAGGGCCTTCTGACGAAGGAGATCGCCGACGCCATTTCGACGGCCGCGCAGGAAGTCATCGACGGCAAGCTCGACGAGCACTTCCCGCTTGTGGTCTGGCAGACCGGCTCCGGCACGCAGACCAATATGAACGTCAATGAGGTGATCGCGAACCGCGCCAATGAAGCGCTCGGCGCGCCGCGCGGCTCCAAGACGCCCGTGCATCCCAACGACCATGTGAATCTCGGCCAGTCCTCGAACGACAGCTTTCCCACCGCCATCCATATCGCCGGCGCGCTTGCGATCAGCGGCAGGCTGTTGCCGGCCGTTGAGCGGCTGCACGCCGCCTTCGAGCGCAAGGCCTCGGAATTCGCCCATATCGTCAAGATCGGCCGCACCCATTTGCAGGATGCGACGCCAGTGACGCTGGGTCAGGAATTTTCCGGCTATGCGGCGCAGGCGAAATATGGCGCGGCGCGCATCCGCCTGGCGCTGCCCGATCTTTTCGCGCTCGCGCAGGGCGGCACCGCCGTCGGCACCGGCGTCAACACCTTCAAGGGTTTCGGCGAGGAAATCGCCGCGCTCATCGCGCAGCAGACCGGCCTGCCTTTCGTCACCGCGCCGAACAAATTCGAGGCGCTCGCCGCCCATGACGCGGTCGTCTTCGCGCATGGCTCGATGAACTCGCTGGCCGCCGGCCTCTACAAGATCGCCTGCGACATCCGACTCCTCGGCTCCGGTCCGCGCGCGGGCTTTGCGGAACTGAAGCTTCCCGAGAACGAGCCGGGCTCGTCGATCATGCCGGGCAAGGTGAATCCGACGCAGGTCGAATCGCTGACGATGGTCTGCACGCGCGTCTTCGGCAATAATGCGACGATCACCTTCGCCGCCTCGCAGGGCCATCTCGAGCTCAATGTTCTGAAGCCCGTCGTCGGTTTCGCGCTGCTCGAATCGACGATCCTGCTCGCCGACGGCATCAACAGCTTCGTGTCGCGCTGCGTCGACGGCATCGAGGCGGACGAAGCCAATATCACGCGATTCCTCGAACGCTCGCTGATGCTCGTGACGGCGCTCGCGCCGAAGATCGGCTATGACGCGGCGTCGAAGATCGCGCGCGCGGCGCATAAGAACGGCACGAGCCTGAAGGAAGAGGCGCTTGCCTCCGGCAAAGTCACGGAAGCCGAATTCGACGCGATCGTGCGGCCGGAAAACATGCTGGCGCCGAACGACTGACGATAGACACGAAAAAGCCCCTCGTGCTTCGAGACGGCCCTTGCGGGCCTCCTCAGCATGAGGGGCTTTTTTGAGACCTGATTTCTTATCGCGTCACCACCACGCGGGTGCCGACCTGCGCGCGATTGTAGAGATCGACCACGTCGTCATTGGTCATGCGGATGCAGCCGGACGACACGGCCTGGCCGATCGTCTCCGGCTCGTTGGAGCCGTGGATGCGATAGAGCGAGCCTGAGAGATACATGGCGCGCGCGCCGAGCGGATTATTGAGGCCGCCTTCCATGTGGCGCGGCAGGTCGGGACGGCGCTTCAGCATCTGCGAGGGCGGGGTCCAGTCCGGCCATTCGCGCTTGGAGGCGATGAAGCGCACGCCGGACCATTCGAAGCCCGGACGGCCGACGCCCACGCCATAGCGAATGGCCTGGCCATTGCCGAGCACGTAATAGAGACGGCGCTCGCTCGTATTGATGACGATCGTGCCCGGCGCATAGCCCGAGAAGGCGACGGTCTCGCGCGGGATGGCGACGGCCTGCGGGCGTCCGTCCGGGCCGTTTGGCGCCGGCGTCGCGGCGCCGCCGCCGAAGAGCAGCGTCAGCGGATCGAGATCCTGCGGCGCGGCCGCGCCGCGGGCATGAGCCTGCGTGAAAAGCGCGCCGGAGACGGCGAGAAAGCAAAGCGATGCAAGGACAAGCCGTCGCATGAACAAAACCCGTGTGGCTGGAAGGAAGCGAAAGGTTCGCGAAGACGTGACGCAAACGCGAACGGCGGCTGCGTCGATTAGTCTCGCAGGCGAATGGGCTTCGCAAGCGCCAAGCAAGCTTCACTCGCGTTTCGCCGCGCCACAGTGACCTTCCTGCAACAGTTTGGAAGCTTTTGTTGTCAATTACGCGCCCGAGACGGCGCAAGACCGCGTTACGAAGGGCCGCGCGCGCCTGATTTTGCGAATCACGCGCCGCCGGAAACCGCCTCGGCATAGGCCCAATCGAGCCATTGCGTCAGCAGGGCGACGTCGGCGGCCTCGACCGTCGCGCCGCACCAGATGCGAAAGCCCGGAGGCGCCGCGCGATAGGCCCCGAAATCATAGCCCGCGCCTTCCGCCTCGATCAGCGCGACCATTCGCGCCGAGAGCGCCGCGCGGGCCGCCTCCGCGCCGGCGGCGCAGTCATCCGAAAAAACGAGGCAGACGCTGGTGTTCGAGCGCGTCGCCGGATTTTTCGCGAGATGGTCGATCCATGGCGTCCGTTCCACCCATTCGGCGACAACCGCCGCGCTGGCGTCGCAACGCGCCTGCAGCGCCTTCAGCCCGCCGATGTCGCGCGCCCAGCCGAGCGCGTCGAGATAATCCTCGACGGCGAGCATCGACGGCGTGTTGATCGTCCAGCCCTCGAAGATCGCTTCGTTGATTTTTCCGTTCTTCGTGAGCCGGAAAATCTTCGGGACCGGCCAGGACGGAGAATGGCTTTCGAGTCTTTCGACCGCGCGCGGCGAGAGGATCAGCACGCCATGCGCCGCCTCGCCGCCGAGAACCTTCTGCCAGCTGAAGGTCGTCGCATCCAGTTTCGCGAAATCGAGATTTTGCGCGAAGGCGGCGGACGTCGCGTCGCAGATGGTGAGGCCCTTTCGGTCGGCCGGGATGAAGTCGGCATTGGCCACTCGAACGCCGGAGGTCGTGCCGTTCCAGGCAAAGACGAGATCATTGCCGAAATCGAGCTGCGAGAGATCCGGCAGCTCGCCGTAAGGCGCGGTCAGAGTCCGCGCATGGGGTATTTGGAGCTGCGCAAGGACGTCAGTCGCCCAGTCGGCGGAAAAACTCTCCCACACGGCGACATCGACGCCGCGCGGGCCGAGCAGCGACCATAGCGCAATCTCCACCGCCCCCGTGTCGGAGGCCGGCACGATGGCGACGCGGTAATCCGCGGGAACTTCCAGAACCTCGCGGGTGAGCGCGATGGCGCGGGCGAGACGCGCGCGGCCGGCGCTCGAGCGATGCGAGCGGCCAAGGAGCGCCCCGGCGAGGCTGGAAAGCGACCACCCCGGCCGCTTGGCGCAGGGCCCCGAGGAAAAGCAGGGATTTCCCGGCTTGCGGCCGGGTTTGGGGATCGCCATGGGTCGTCCTGAACCTCTTGCCGGGGCATAAAGCCGCCGCGCGGAAGATCGTCAAGACGACCCGATTGGCCTCATCCGCGCACGGATGTCTTGCGATAGGGATTTTCCGAGCCCGTAATATAGACATGGCCATATTCGGTCTTTTCCCAGCTCACAGTCTCGGCCGGCAAGGTGATGGCGAGCGAGAGAACTTTCAGCGGGAAGCCGGGGGTGGCCGAAATGCTGTCGAGCTTGATATCCGTCGCGCCGGGGCCGACCGAAAAATCCGCGACCGGCGCGCCGTCCGCCGCCAGGGCGCGCGCCCAGCCGGGCGTTCCGACATGCTGCGCGGCGACGCCGTTTTCGACGAAGACGGGCTTCTGGCCGTCGTCGAACGCCGGGCTGGCGAAAACATAGTCGGCCAGAACCGAGCTGCGGGTCACGGGGTGATCGGGCGACGGCGGGCGGCCCACCGAATAGATCACGAGCTTGCCCCCGGCGAGCGCCGCGGCAATCTGTTCCGCGGTCGCGGTCGCATAAGCTTCGGCCAGTCTCATTTCGCGCACTCCTTTGGTGATTTTCTGTCGCGTCTGCGACAAAGCGGACCCGGTTGCGGGTCGTTCGGGCCGCTTTCCGCAAGCGCCGTGCCGAAAAGGAGCTGGCGCCATTTTTTCAGGCGGATCGAAAAATGGAGGAACGCCTGATGACGACCGACTATCGCTATTTTCTCACCTACAGCGGCGTGCGCCTGCCGCTCAAACTCATGCAGCCGCTGGAGCCCAATGAGCTCGACAACCGCAACACCTATTTTCGTGCGAGCTATGATCCGGAAGGGCGGATCACGGCGATCGAAAAGCTCGTCTATGGCGAGGTGGAGCTCGCCCATGTCTACGCCTATCGGAATGACGGCACGCTCGCCCATGCGCGCGTGACGATCGGCGACGAGGAGACGGAAGTCGCTTTCGACGAGTTGGGCGCGCCGATAAGAGGGTGATCGACAGCCCGGTCGCGGCTATGGTCGAGCCCTTCCTCGATCAGGGAGAGGCTAAGGTGAGACGAGGTTTTTATGCTGGAATCGCTGCGGCGCTGCTCTTGGCGTCGCCCGCGGGCGCGGTCGGCCTGCGGCAGGTGATCAGCGACTGTGGCCGGGACGGCAAGACATTTTGCGAGGGCGTCGGCTATGGCGCGCCCATGCAGGCCTGTCTCGCCCGCAACAAGGCGCGCCTCGCCCCGGCCTGCCGGGCGATCATCGACCGCCTGGAGAAGGGCGAGGAGGTGGAGATTTTCGGCTAGGCGGCTTCACCGGGGGCCTTGGCCGTCACCGCGAGCGCGTGCAGCCCCTCGGCCAGCTCCTGCGCCAGAAGCCCGTTCACCATGCGGTGGCGGTCGACGCGGCTCTTGCCCGCGAAGGCGGCGCTCACCACCTCCACCCGGAAGTGGCTTTCATTGCCGTGGCGCCTGTCGCCCGCGTGGCCATGCCCGGCGTGGTGATGCGATTCGTCGATCACCTTGAGCGACAGCGGCGCGAGCGCCTCGGTGAGCTTCTTCTCGATACTGGCCGCGACTGGCCCCTTCACGGCGGCTTTACCCTCGTCGGTCATCGTCCATCCTTTCGTCTCATGGGCTCGGTAATACCCCGGCCCGACCCTTGCAAATTCGCCTCCGGGGAAAATAGGCGCCGACCGCGCTTGCAGCCGGCCCCGCGCCCATCATAATGGAATCAAATGGACCTCAATTCGCCCCTCTTCGACCGGATCCGGACGCAGCGCGAGCCGCGGGAGGAGAAGCGTGAGGCGACGATCAAATGCGATTCGCCCGGCTGCGTCGCCGAAGGCGCCTATCGCGCGCCCATGGGCCGGCTGCGCGAGGGGCAGTATTTCTGCTTCTGCCTCGATCACGTCCGCGAGTACAACGCAAAATACAATTATTTCAACGGGATGAAGGACGACGACGTCGCCCGCTACATGAAGGACGCGACCGTCGGCCATCGCCCGACCTGGGCCATGGGCACGCGGCGCGGGACGACCGGCTTTCGCGAGGACGGCGGTCCGACCGGCGATCCGCTCGGCATGTATCGCGCCCGCCACCATCGCCGCGCCCCGGAAAAGGCCGCGCCGCGCTATTCGCCCGTCATCATGCGCGCGCTGGCGGCGCTGGGTTTCGACGACATGCCGATCCCGGAGGCGATCCGGGGGCGCTACAAGGAGCTCGTCAAGCGTCATCATCCGGACGCCAATGGCGGAGACCGTTCCCGCGAGGAAAAATTGCGGGAAATCATTCATGCCTATAAGACGCTGAGGGCCGCGCGGCTCGCCTGACGCTTTCGCGATCAGCGCTCGAGGAGCCGCCCCGCCAGACGGAGGAAGATTTTGGTCGAAGCAGTGAACGCCGGCGCGGGTCTGGACAGCACGCCCGACATCAAGGTCTCGGCGCGTGAGGTTTTCGGGATCGATTCGGACCTGATGGTCCCCGCCTTCTCCCAGCGCAGCGAACATGCGCCGGATCTCGATCCCGATTATCTCTTCGACCGGCAGACGACGCTGGCCATTCTCGCCGGCTTCGCGCGCAACCGCCGCGTGATGGTCACGGGCTATCACGGCACCGGCAAATCGACGCATATCGAGCAGGTGGCGGCGCGGCTGAACTGGCCATTCGTGCGCGTCAATCTCGACAGCCACATCTCGCGCATCGATCTCGTCGGCAAGGACGCGATCGTGCTCAAGGACGGCAAGCAGGTCACGGAGTTCCGCGACGGCATCCTGCCCTGGGCGGTGCAGCACAATGTGGCGCTGTGCTTCGACGAATATGACGCCGGCCGCCCCGACGTGATGTTCGTCATCCAGCGCGTTCTGGAAGTCTCCGGCCGCCTGACGCTGCTCGACCAGAACCGCGTCATCCGCCCGCATCCCGCCTTCCGCCTCTTCGCCACGGCCAACACCGTGGGCCTCGGCGACACCTCGGGCCTCTATCACGGCGTCCAGCAGATCAATCAGGCGCAGATGGACCGCTGGTCGATCGTGACGACGCTGAACTATCTGCCCCATGACGCCGAGACCAATATCGTCGTCTCCAAGGTGAAGTCCTATGGCGCCACCAAGGAAGGGCGCGACATCGCCAACAAGATGGTGCGCGTCGCCGATCTGACCCGCAACGCCTTCATGGCCGGCGATCTCTCGACGGTGATGAGCCCGCGCACGGTCATCACCTGGGCGGAGAACGCCGATATCTTCAACGACGTCGGCTTCGCCTTCCGGCTCACCTTCCTCAATAAATGCGACGAGCTGGAGCGCCCGCTGGTCGCCGAATTCTACCAGCGCTGTTTCGGCAAGGAGCTGCCGGAGAGCGCGGTGAATGTGGTGATGACCTGAGGAAGGCGACGCGCCGGCGCTTCACGCCGGCGGCGTCGAATCCTGCGACGGGGGGGCCGCCGGTCCGCCCGCGCCCCGATCGAAGAGCGGGTGCTTGCGGCGCTTGAAGATCGGCGTCAGCACGAGGCCGGCGACAATGCCGCCGACATGCGCCATCCAGGCGACATGACTCTCGCCGCCGCCCCAGCTCGCATTGACGAGCTGCAGCACGATCCAGGCGCCGATGAAGAGAAATCCCGACGCGTGGAACGAAAAGAGCGGCGGCTTGAGGCCCAGGAGCCGGCGCATCGGCGGCCGGGACCGGTCGGCAAGCGTGATGAACCAGTAGGGCATCATCACCATCGTCAGCGGCGGGAAGAATCCGGTGACGGTCGCGCGCGGATAGAGCAGTAGAAAAGCCGCGCAGACGCCGGATATCGCGCTCGACGCGCCGACGAGCGGCGTGATCGAATGGGGCGTCGCATAAATGTAGAAGACGCCGGCGACCACGCCGCAGGAGAGATAGAACAGAAGATAATGCAGCGAGCCCATCGCGTCTTCGACATTGTCGCCGAAGACGTAGAGGAAGAGCATGTTGCTCAAGAGATGCAGCGCCGAGGAGTGGAAGAAGAGCGACGTCACCAGCGTCGCCGCCGGCGGCGGTCCGACCACCCAGTCGGCGAGATTGGCCTCCCCGAAGAGCACGCGCGGGATGATCGCGAAGCCGCGCATGATCGTGAGCGGATCGCCCAGCAGTTCGCTCTGGACGATGAGGAAGACGAGCACATTGATCGCGATCAGCGCGTGATTGACCACAGGCCGCTTGAGATGGCGCAGGGGCGCGTCGTCGTAGAGCGGCATCACCATGGCGTCGACCCTCGCGTTCAGGACTTCCCGTAAGGCTTTAACATAAGCGCGCCAGCCTGCTTGTCACCTGCGCGCGCGCAGCCAGGCCAGCGCAAGGGCGCGAAGACCCGCTATGTCGAACAGGAGCACCATCGCCCCATAGACAGCCGCGCCCGCCGCGATCTGGACGATGAGGGTCAGAAAACCCGGCGCCATGCCGCGCGTCGGCATGAGGACGACGAACATCGCGCCCGTCCCGACCGCCGCCGCATAGAGATCCCAGAAGGAGGGCCAGACCGGCTGGGCCCGCAACGCAAAATAGATGGTGGCGACCAGCGCGGCGACATAGCCGCCCGCCTGCGCGATGGCGAGATTGGAGGCGTCGCGGCCCCAGGGCAGAACGAACAGCAGGAGGAGCGACACCGCCGCCGCGGCCGCCGCCGCGACGATGAGCGGCGCCGTGCGCTTGCTGATCTGGAAGATCGGATTCACGCCGAAATTGATCATGGCCATTGCGAAAAGACCCGGCAGCAGCAGCCCGAGGTAATGGGCGAAGGGGCCGCGGAACTGTCCCGGCACGATCAGCGCCTGCACCGAGGGCATGACGAGCCACAAGCCGACGCAGGCCGGCAGCAGAAAGGCGAAGACGACGCCCATATTGGACGCGACCTGCTCCAGCCCGCGATCCTCGCCGTGGTTCTCATGGGCGGCGACGGCGATCTGGAACAGCAGCACGTCCAGCGCCGAGCCGAAGGCCATGACCGCGCGCATGCCGAGATCATAGGCGAGCGCGAACTGCCCCGTTTCCGCGAAGTCATAGACGCTCGCCACGATGGCGCGCGCGGCGAGCGGCATGGTCTGGTAGAGAAGATGCGCGGCGACGATGGGCGCGCTATAGGCGGCGAGGAGCTTCACCGTCTCGATCTCCGCGTCGCGGCAGCGCACGCCCGGATCGGTCAGCGCCGGGCGGCTGAACAGGACCGTGCCGAAGAGGCTCGCGATCCCGCCCGCGAGCGCGATCCCCGCCGAACGGAAGATATAGGCGCCGCCGCCGATGAGCAGGAAGGCGAGAACATTCTTCACGAAGACGAGCCGGCCGTAGGCGGCGTCCTCGAAGCGCGCGCGGGCCAGCGCCGTCGAATAATCGAAAAGCCCGTTCGCCGTCGCGGTCAGCAGCGCGAGAAGGATCAGCTCATTGTCGAAGTCGAGCGTGGGCCCGACGAGCGCATAGACGAGCGTCGTGACGAAGAGAAAGGCCGTGACGAGGAGGAAGGACGTGCCCAGCGTCGAGCGGATGATGGGTTCGCTGTCGCGCGTGCGCTGCGAATAGAAGCGCGTCGCCGAGAGCCGCAGCCAGTCGTAGAGCGCCGTCTGCACCACCACGGCGATGGAGAAGGCGAGCGCGAAGCGCCCGTATTCCTCGGGGCCGAGAAATTTCGCCACCAGCAGGCCGATGATGAAATTGGTGATGGTGTTGGCGAGGAAGGCGAGGAGGACGGTCACGTCGGCGCGGCCTCCTCGCGAGAGCCTGTCCCGACGTATCGGGTGGTCGCCTTGCCCCTCACCCGATCCCCGCGGCCGATGACGACTCGCGCCGCTCTCCTCTCCCCGCTTGCGGGGAGAGGCCGGGTGAGGGGCGAGGCCGTCATTGCCGCCAAAACCGTCACGCGCTCCAGCGCCCGAGCGCCTTCAGCTCGCGCAGCGCCTGCGCGTCGCGCGGGGTGACGTCGGGATAATCGGGTTGCGCCGTCGACGGATCGAAATATCGCCACGAGCGGGCGCATTTCACGCCAGGCGCCCGGTTCGGGACCACGGCCACGCCCGGAACTTCCGAGAGACGGAAGGCCTCGGCCGGACCCTCGCCCGTCTCGATCGTCACATCCGACACGATGCAGACGTCCGCGAAATCGACGCCATCCAGCGCCGCGCGCAGATGGCCGTCGGCGATGAACACCGTCGGCGCCGCTTCGAGCGAGGAGCCGATGCGCTTTTGCGCGCGCTCGATTTCGAGCGCGCCGGTCACGACCGAGCGGATCGCGCGCACGTCCTCCCATTTCTTTGCGAGCGCCTCGTCGCGCCAATGCGAGGGAATGTCGGGGAAGCTCTCGACATGCACCGAGATCACATGCTGATAGCGCGCGAGCCACGCCTCTTCCGCCGTGAAGACGAGAATCGGCGCGAGCCAGGTCGTCACGCAGCGGAAGATGTGCTCGACCACGGCGAGCGACGCCTTGCGCTTCACGCTCGACGGCGGCTCGCAATAGAGCGCGTCCTTGCGAATGTCGAAATAGAAGGCCGAGAGATCGCTGGTCATGAAGGGCGTGAGCAGCGCCACGACCTTCTTGTAGTCATAGGCCGCATAGGCCGAGCGAATGGCGGCGTCCATCTCGACGAGGCGATGCAGCATCAGCCGCTCGAGTTCGCCGGCATGTTCGAGCGCGGCCTCGTCGTCGGCGCCGTAATGCGCCAGCGCGCCGAGCATCCAGCGCAGCGTGTTGCGCAATTTGCGATAGAGGTCGACGAAGGTCTTCAGGATCTCCGGCCCGACGCGCAGATCGTCGGCATAGTCGGAGGCCGCGACCCAGAGGCGCAGAATATCGGCGCCGGAATCGGCGATGACCTTTTGCGGCGCGACGACATTGCCGAGCGACTTCGACATCTTGCGGCCCTTCTCGTCGAGCACGAAGCCATGCGTCAGCACGGCGTCGTAAGGCGCGCGCAAGCGCGTGCCGCAGCTTTCGAGAAGCGAGGAATGGAACCAGCCGCGATGCTGGTCCGAGCCTTCGAGATACATCACCTCATCGGCGCCGCCGTCGCGCTTTCGTGTGAATGCCGGCGAGCGCGGGGAAGCTTTCGGGATCGTCGAGCACGAAGGCGTGCGTCGAGCCCTGAGTCGAACCACACGTCGAGAACGTCGGCGACTTTCTCGTAGTCGTTCGGATCATAGTCCGGCGCGAGGAAACGCTCGGCGGCGCGCGCCTCGTACCAGGCGTCGGCGCCTTCCTTCTCGAAGGCCTCGACGATGCGCGCGTTGACGCGCGCGTCGACGAGGATTTCATGCCCGCCCTTCTTCACGAAGACGGCGATCGGCACGCCCCAGGCGCGCTGGCGCGAGACGACCCAGTCGGGCCGATTGGCGATCATGCCGCGAATGCGGTTCTCGCCGGCGGCGGGCGTCCATTGCGTGCGGGCGATTTCTTCGAGCGCGATTTCGCGCAGGGTGGGCCGATTTCCACGGACCTCATCCTGAGGAGCGTGCGCAGCGCGCGTCTCGAAGGATGCGGCTCGCCGAACCCTCGTCCTTCGAGACGGCCCTTCGGGCCTCCTCAGGATGAGGGTTCGAGACGGCGCTACGCGCCTCCTCAGGATGAGGGTCCGACTGCGAGAACGCCTTGTCCATCGCAATGAACCATTGCGGCGTATTGCGGAAGATCACCGGCTTCTTCGAACGCCAGGAATGCGGATATTGATGCTTCAGGCGTCCGCGCGCGATGAGATTGCCGGCCTTCACCAGTTCGGCCATCACGGCCTCATTGGCGTCGCCCTTCTCGCCCTTTTCGGTGAGCACGCGCTTGCCCTCGAAGCCCGGCGCTTCCTTCGTGTAAAATCCGTCAGCGTCGACAGTGTAGGGAATGCGCGTATCGATCCCGCTCTCGGCGAGGCGGCGGCCATTCGCCATCCAGATGTCGAAGTCCTCGCGGCCATGGCCCGGCGCCGTATGCACGAAGCCCGTGCCGGTGTCGTCGGTCACATGATCGCCGTCGAACAGCGGCACGTCGAAATCATAATCGAGATGCGCGAGCGGATGCGCGCAGATCAGATCCTTCAGCTCGCCGGCCGAAACGTCGCGCAGCCGCTCGAAGCCCTCGACCTTCGCCGCCTTGAACACGTCGCCCGCGAGCCTGTCGGCGAGAATGAATTTCGCGCCCGGGAAGGCCCAGTTGTTTTCCGGCGCCTGCGTCACCCGATAGAGGCCATAGGCGATCCTGGAGGAAAAGGAGATCGCGCGATTGCCCGGCAGCGTCCATGGCGTCGTCGTCCAGATGACGACGCGCGCGTCGGCGAGATCGGCCTGCGCGCCGCGCGGGATCGGGAACGCCACCCACACCGTGTCGCTGGTGTGATCCTCATATTCGACTTCGGCCTCGGCGAGCGCCGTCTTTTCGACGACGCTCCACATCACCGGCTTCGAGCCGCGATAGAGCAGGCCGTTCTCGGCGAATTTCATGATCTCGCGGGCGATGATCGCCTCGGCCGGATAGGCCATGGTGGCGTAGGGACGATCCCATTCGCCGGCGACGCCGAGCCGCTTGAACTCCTCGCGCTGGACGGAGAGCCATTGTTCCGCATAGGCGCGGCACTCGCGGCGGAAGGCGATCATTTCGTCGGGATGGGAGAAGTCCGGCTTCTTCCTGCCCTTGGCGCGGTAATTCTCTTCCTCGATCTTCCATTCGATCGGCAGGCCGTGGCAGTCCCAGCCCGGCACATAGACGCAATCCTTGCCGGTCATGCGCTGGCTGCGCGTGACGATGTCCTTGAGGATCTTGTTCAGCGCATGGCCGATATGGATATTGCCATTGGCGTAGGGCGGGCCGTCGTGCAGCGTGAATTTCGGCCGGCCCCTTGCCGCCTCGCGCATTTTCTCATTGAGGCCGATCTCGGCCCAGCGCTTGAGAAATTCCGGCTCGCGCTGGGGCAGGCCCGCGCGCATGGGGAAGTCGGTGACGGGCAGATAGAGGCTCTTGGAATAGTCCGGCCCTTTGGGCGTTTCGTCGTTCATGGCTCGATCAACCGGGGTCGGGGCCGGGAGCGCCGGCAAGTCCCGCGTGACATAAAGGATTTACGGAGGAAGCGCCAACGCGCCAGAAAGCCCGGGCTCCGCGCGAGCACGGCTCAAGCGCGGACCGGGCCAATAATTCGAAGAGGCTGCAAAATCAGCATGGCCCCCCTTTAGCAAGCGGGGCCGTGCCGGGAAAGCCTCAAAAAGTCACCGAAGCCGCCGAAACGGACCGACTCCGAGACGGTTCGCCACCCAGGCGCCCGCCCCGAGCAGGGCCATCGCCGGCACGAGGATCAGGAACAGGCCGGAGAGGAAGAACAGGCCGAGCCCGACGATCGTCATCAGCCCGAGCCCGAGCAGCACGGTCTGGAACGGGCCGAGCCGGACGAATTTGACTTCGCCCGAGCCCGACGAAATCCAGATGCGGGAGGATGCGAAATCCTCGTCCCGCTTTTTACCCGGCGGGATGATCTCGATCTCGCCCCTGGGTTCCTCGCTCATGACACGAACTCCTTCGTATCACGCGAAGATAGGCCCTCGCCGCGTGACCCGCAATGCGTCGGCCCTAGCGTCCGCGACCCGCGTAGCCGTAATAGCCGTGATCGCGACGGTCGACGGCGTCGAGTTCGCGCTCGACCAGCGGGGCGATGCGCCCGGCGATATAATCCGAGCCTGCGGCGTTGGGGTGTTCGCCATCGCTCTGCATCCGCGTCGGATCGCCGAAGACGCCATCGAGGAAGAAGGGATAGAGCGGGACCTTCTCACGCGCCGCCAGCGTCGGATAGACCGCGTCGAAGCGCGGTTTGTATGTCGGGTCGCGCTTGGGCAGCGAAACCATGCCGGTCAGGATCACCCGCGCGCCCACGCGCTTGCTGTGCGACACAATGTGCTGGAGATTTCGATAAACGACGCTCGGATCGGTGTCGCCGAGCATGTCATTGCCGCCGAGCTCCACGATCACGACGTCGGCGCCGCGACTGAATGCGAGCGGGATGCGATCGACGCCGATCGCCGTGTCGTCGCCGGCGCGCGACGTGTTCATGATCAGCGCGTCGCCACGACCGCGCCGGGCAAGATGCCGGCGCAGGGCTTCGGGAAAGCTCGCCTCCTCGGAGAGATTGAAGCCCGACGTCAGGCTGTCGCCGAAAATCAGGACGCGCTTGAGATGCCTTGCCTGCGCGGCGTCGAGATAAACGCAGTAGCCGAAGGCAAAGCCAAATAAGGCGATGAATAGTCGCACGCCGCCGCTCATGGTCATCCTCCACAGGAAGAGCCGTCAGCCCCTGGGAGGGAGGCTAGGGTCCGAGCGTCGAGGACCAAGCGAAGCGGGAGGAAGTTTTGCAGGGAAGCGGTCGCGTTAGCGGACGTTATTTATTTTTCAATATCGACCGGGCCTTCGCGCTGTCGTCTTCCATTTGCGCGATCAGCGCCTCGACGCTGTCGAATTTCTCCTCGCCGCGGATGAAGCCGAAGAACGCGACCTCGACGTCCTTGCCGTAGAGATCGCCGGCGAAATCGAAGACGAAAACCTCCAGCAGCGGCGCGCCATTGTCGAAGGTCGGGCGGCGGCCGAAATTGGCGACGCCGTCGCGCACGATCCCATCGACCTCCATCGTCACGGCGTAAATGCCATGGCGCAGCCGGTTCGACGGATCGAGCGCGATATTCGCTGTCGGGAAGCCGAGCAGGCGCCCGCGCTTGTCGCCGTGGCGCACGACGCCGCGCACGAAATAGGGATGGCCAAGCAGACGCCGCGCCAGCGCCACGTCGCCCTTTTCAAGCGCCTCGCGCGTCGCGGTGGAGGAGACGGCGTCGAGACTGCCTTCCTCGTCCTGCGTGATGCGGTCGACGATTTCGACTGCGAAGCCCAGCCGGTCGCCTTCCCGCCGCAGAAAATCGGCGTCGCCGGCGCGGCCGGCGCCGAAGCGGAAATCATAGCCCGCCACCGCCGCCGAGACGCCGAGCCGTTTCGCGAGAATTTCCTCGGTGAAGCTGACCGCCGGACGCGCGGCGAAGTCGCGGTTGAAGGGCAGAACGAACATGCCGTCGAGGCCGAGCCGCGCGGCCTGCGCCGCCTTCGCCTGCGGGGGCGTGAGGCGGAAGATCACGGGCCTGCCCGCGAAGACATCCGCCGGATGCGGCTCGAAGGTCAGCAGCGCGCAGGGCTTGCCGAGTTTTTTCGCCAGCGCCTGGGCGCGCGCGATCACGCCGCGATGGCCGCGGTGCAGCCCGTCGAAATTGCCGATCGCCACGACCGCGCCGACAAGCCCGGCGGGCGCCGTTTCGGGGTCGCGCGCGACGATGAAGGGGGAGGCCACGACGGAAGAGCCGTCGCCGTTACGCCGTCGCCGGTTTCTCCACCGGCCCTGTTACGCGGGCCGCCTGTTCGCGCGAGGGCACCATGACGGTCGCCTCGCCGTCGAGCACGACCTTGCCGTCGACGATACATTCGCATTTCAGCTTGGCGCGGCGGCCTTTCTCGACGAGTTCCACGACCTCCACGACGACGGTGATGACGTCGCCGATCTTCACCGGCGCGCGGAAATTCGAGCGTTTGCGAGAGATAGACGGCGCCCGGTCCGGGCAGATACATGCCGATCACGGTCGAGATCAGCGAGGCGGTGTAGAGTCCGTGAACGATGCGCTCGCCGAAACGCGTCTTGGAGGCGAAATGGTCGGAAAGATGGATCGGATTGCGGTCGCCGGAGAGGTCGGCGAAGGCGATCACGTCGTCGTCCATGACCGCCTTCATCAGCGTCTCGCGCATGCCGACGCTCAGATCTTCGAAATAATAGATTTTGAAGGGCGTCGACATTGGGGTCACCGGAACGTTGCGAGTGGGGACGGTCTCAGGGGCCATTAGGCCGGTCCGAACCTTATTACCAGAAAATTGCGCGGGCCAAAGCGACGGGCCTGGCGCCCGCGACCTGGATCAGCCGGGCGAGCGCGGCCGAGTCGACGCCATCGCCGCCCGGGCGCAGCTCATCGCCATGCACGCCGTCGGTGATGAAGACGCAGTCGAGCCCGGCGCGACCCGCGCCGGCGAGATCGGTCAAGGCGCCGTCGCCGACGGCGACGATGCGCGCGTCCGGAACCGGCGCGCCGCCATTGAGCCGCGCCAGCCGTTCGCGGGCGGCGGCGTAGATCGGCGCATGGGGCTTGCCGAACATCAGCACCTTGCCGCCCATGGCGGCGTAGCGCTCGGCCAGCGCCCCGGCGCAATAGACCACTCCTCGCCGATGGCGACGACGATGTCGGGATTGGCGCAAAGCATGGTCAGATCGCGCGCCTTCAGCGCCGCGAGCCGGTCGTCGTAATCCTGCGGGATTTCGTCGCGCTCCTCGAAGAGCCCCGTGCAGACGACATAGTCGGCTTCCTCCGGGCCGACCTTCCGCAGCGGAACGCCGAGTCGTCGCTCGGCCTCCTCGAAGAGCCCGTTGTCGCGCGGCGGCCCGAGGTGGTAGCAGCTCTGCCCCTTGCGGGAGATCATGTCGAGCAGCGTCAGCTCGCCGGCCGAGACGAGATCGTCGAAGGCGTGCTGCGGCAGGCCGAGGTCCGAGAAGCTGGCGGCGCACTTCGTCGTCGGGGCGCGAGGCGTTGGTGACGAGCACGACGCGTCCGCCCTGTTCCGCGAAAATCCTTCAGCGCCTCGGCGGCGGCGGGAAAATGCGTCTTGCCGTCGATGAGCACGCCCCAGACGTCGCAGAGGATCGCGTCATAGCGGCCGACGAGCTCGTGGAGCCCCGCGATTTCAGGAACGCCGCCTGCGGCTTGCGTCAAAAGCGCGACTCCTCGAAGGCCGCGGCGTGCGCGCCGCGCCTCTACCTGTTGGAATTCCCCCGTATCCTCGTCGAGCGCCAGCAGGCCGACCATCGGCGACGCCGAAATAGGCGGCGTGCAGATGCAGATAGCCGCGCTGCTCCAGCACCTGGATCATGGGGAAGCTGCGCAGATTCGAGAGCGTCTGCTTGATCGCCTCGAATTCGAGCTTTTGCAGATAGGCGGGGCTCTCGGGATCGGCCGCGACCCCGAGCCGCTCGACGGCCGGGGCGAGCATCTTGATCCAGTCGCCGATGAAGTCGCTGTGGCGAGAGACGCGGCGTATCGGGATTGGCGGTGATGTCGGCGATAGGCGCGAACGCCGCCGCACTGGGCGTGGCCGAGCACGACGATATGCTGCACCTTCAGCGCCATGATGGCGTATTCGAGCGCGGCGGAGGCGCCGTGAAAATGGTCGTCCGGCTCATAGGGCGGCACCAGCGCCGCGACATTGCGCAGCACGAAGAGTTCGCCCGGGCCGGCGTCGAAGATCGCCTCCGGCGCGACGCGGGAGTCGCAGCAGCCGATCACCATGGTCGTCGGACGCTGGCCCTTTATCGCCAGGGACTTGAACCGCGCCTGCTCCGCGCGAAAACGGCCGGAGAGAAAAACCTTATAGCCATCGACGAGATGTGGCGGGAGGACGCCGGGCGTCTGGCTGTCGTCAGCTTGCATTTTGGGCCGTCTGGAATTGACCCGCGCGGGAGAGGCCCGGCGAAGGCGGATGGCGGAGACGCTTCTTATTGTGTAGGAGAGCCGGCGCGGCAAGAGAAAGATGATCGCCCTGTGAGGGCCCTCGAGACATTTAAGCGAGCCTGAAACATGATTTCCAAACTGAAGCGTAGCGTTCTCGCCATGCCGGGCTCCAACGCCCGCGCGCTGGAAAAGGGCAAGAGCCTTCCCGCCGACGTTCTGATGTTCGAGCTCGAGGACGGCGTCGCCGAGGCGGCCAAGGAAACCGCGCGGAGCCAGGTGGCGCCAGGCGGTCGTCAGCGGCGGCTATGGCGCGCGCCAGATCGTCGTGCGCGTCAATACGCGCGGCTCCGAATGGTACAAGGCCGATGTCGCGGCGATCGCGCCGACCGGCCCGGACGCCATCGTCATCCCCAAGGTCAATTCGCGCGACGACATTCTCAAGGCCGCCGCCGACATCATCGCCGCCGGCGCGCCGCTCAAGACCCGCCTCTGGGCGATGATCGAGACGCCGCGCGCGATTTTCGACATCGAGAAGATCGCCAGCGCGGCGGACGACGCCGCCTCGCGGCTCGAGGTTCTGGTGCTCGGCCCCAATGACATCGCCAAATCGACCCGCGCCCGCCTGACTCCCGGCCGGCCGGCGCTCCTGCCCTGGCTCTCTGCAGGCGTGCTCGCTGCGCGCGTCCACGACATCGAGATCATCGACGGCATCTACAACGACTTCAACGACGAGGCGGGGCTGCGCCGCGAGGCCGAGCAGGGCCGCGACATGGGCTTCGACGGCAAGATGCTGATCCACCCGAACCAGATCGGGCCGGTCAACGAGATCTTCGCGCCTTCCGCCGAGGAAGTCGACTTCGCCCGCCGGATCATCGCCATTTTCGACGAGCCGGAAAATCTCGAAAAGGGCGTGGTGCAGATCGACGGCAAGATGGTCGAGCGCCTGCATCTCGACATTGCGCGGCGCACGCTCGCGCTGATGGAAGCCGCCGGATGACAGGAGCGGTCGATGCGGCGCAGGATGACGTCGCTTCGTTCGCAATGACGGGCGCAAAAGCCTGTTTCGCGGGCAGGCCGCCTATTCTATACCTGCCGTGCAAGGGTTAACGACAGCAAGGACGGCAAGCATGGCGGCGCCTCAACCCGAGAAGAGCGATCAGGCCCCTAAGGCCACGAGCCCGGCGCCGGCCGGAGCCGGGGCCAAACCTGCCGGACCGCCTGCCGGACCGCCTGCGGCCGCCAAGCCCGCCCGCAGCGCCGGAAGCTTCGTTTCGCGGCTGTTTTTCTCTATTGTCCTGTTGCTGATGCTGCTCGGCGTCGCGGGCTATGGCGCGCTGATGCTGCGCGACACGGACCCGCGAGTCGGCGTTGCGGCGGATTATGTCGACAAGGGGCTGACCGAGGCGAAAGGCCTGTTCGCCGGCCTCACCGGCGACGCGACGAAAATCGAGACGCCGCGCGCCGGACGGCCCACACTCGAAAAGGCCCCGCTGGCCGCGCAGGAGCCCGCTCCCGCGCCGCCTGACGCCGCTCGCGAGCCGGAACCGACCGCCGAGGCTCCCGCGCCCGAGGCCCCCGCCAAACCCGCGCAGGAGGCGGTTGAGGCCAAACCGGTCGAAGCGAAGCCTGTCGAGGTCAAACCCGAAGAGACCAAGCCTGTTGAGGCAGCCAGGCCTGAGACGGCCAAACCTGTCGAGGCGCCGGTAGAAGCCAAGCCAGTCGAGGTCGCGCCGCCAGTCGTCGCAACTCCGGCTCCCGCGCCGCGCCTGTCGCCAAGACAGAGAGCCGCGACGCCGACGGCTTCACCGACCGCGACCTGATCAGCGCCCTCGAAGGCCGCATCGACGCGCTGGGCGACGAAATCCGATCGCTTCGCGAAAAGCTCGACGCGCCGAAGAACGAGACCCGCGCCGCCCCCGAGGCCGAGGCTCCGAAGCCCGCCGCGAGCGCCGACGCGTCTGCCGCCGCGGTTGTTCTGGCCTTCGCGCTGCAGCGGGAACTGGAGGCCGGCAGGCCCTTTTCGTCGGAAATCGCCGCCTTTTCGCGGCTCGCGACCAATCCGGCGCCCGCGCCGGTCCTGATCGAACTCTCTGAAAAGGGCGCCCCGACGGGCCCGGCCCTGCGGGAGGCTTTCCTGCCCATCTCCAAGAAATTGCGCGCGCAGGAATCCCACCACGCCGAGTCGGGCGCGCTGGCCGAGCATCTGCTGCAGGGCGCGAGCAAGCTGGTCAAGGTGAGGCCCACGGGCGAAGCGCTGCCGGAGACGATCGACGGCAAGCTCGACCGCATTCTGGCCGCGCTCGCCCATAATGACTTCGACGCGGCGGCAAGCCAGTTCGACAGCCTGCCGGAAGCGGCGCGGGCGGAGACCGGCGATTTCGGCGCAAGGCTGAACCAGCGTCGGGAGGCGGCCAAGGCCGCCGATGAATTGCTCAGCGGCTCCATCGCCGCGCTCGGCAAGAAATAAGCGGAGCCGACCCTCATGCTTTTCCTGTTCTTCTTTCTGATCGCGCTCGCGGCCGCCGCCTATGGCGTCGTCTGGCTCGCCGACCAGCCCGGGTCGCTGACGCTGGAATTCGCCGGCCAGCACATCGAAACCTCGATTCCGGTTGCGATCGGCGGGCTTCTGCTGCTCATCGCCGCGATCATCATCATCTGGGCGCTCGTCGTCGCGCTGGTGCGGCTGCCGCGCCGCGTGGCCGGCGGTTCGCGCGAGCGGCGCAAGGCGAAGGGACTCGACGTGCTCTCGCAGGGCCTCGTCGCCGTCGGCGCGGGGGATCTCGCGCGCGCCAAAAAGGCGGCGCAAGTCGCCCAGAAACTGCTCCCGGAAGAGCCGCTGACCCAGCTTCTCGTCGCGCAGGCGGCGCAGCTTTCCGGCGACAACACCGCGGCCGCCAAGGCGTTTCACAAAATGACGCTGAAGCCCGAGACCAAGCTTCTCGGCCTGCGCGGGCTGCATGTGGAGGCGAAGCGGCGCGAGGATGCGGACGCCGCCCATCAATTTGCCGCCAAGGCGCAGGACATCGCGCCGCTGCCCTGGGCCGGCGCCGCCGTTCTGCAGCATCTCGCCGCCTCGGGCGAATGGGACAAGGCGCGCGAGGCGCTGGAAAAGAGCGTGGCGGCCAAGGCCGTCGATCTGGCCGAGGCGCAGAAGCTGCGCGCCGTCATCGAAACCGCGATGGCGATGCGGGTCGTGCGCGAACATCCGCATGACGCGCTCCACCTCGCCCGTCAGGCGCTCAAGCGCCGGCCGAATTTCGTCCCGCCCGCCGTGACGGCGGCGCAGGCGCTGATCAGCCATGGCGATCAGAAGCAGGCGATGAAGCTGATCGAGACGGTTTTTTCCGCCAATCCGCATCCCGATCTGGTCGAGGTCTATCTGCGAGGCCCTTCCGCCGCAGAGCAACAGCCAGCGCGTCGCGGGCGTCGAACGGCTCGCGCGTCTCGCCTGGTCGGCCCCGGCCGCCCGTCACGCGCTCGCCGAAGCGGCCCTGGCCGCGCGCGACTTTGCAAAGGCGCGCGACGCGCTGGCGCCGCTCGTCGCCGAGGGCCAGCACCCGACCGCCCATACCTGTCTGCTGATGGCCGAAATCGAGGACGCCGAAAACGGGCCCTCCGGGCCGGTGCGCGAATGGCTCGCCCGCGGCTCCCGCGCGCCGCGCGATCCGGTCTGGATCGCGGACGGCGTCGTCTCCCGGCACTGGCTGCCGATCTCGCCGGTCTCCGGCCGGCTCGACGCCTTCGAATGGAAGACGCCGCCGCATTCCGCGCAGCATCTCACCGAAGAAGGCCGCCCCAATATCCCCAGCGCCTTCCTGACGCGTCCGCCGGAGCGGCCGGCGCTCGAGGCGCCCGCGCAGACATAGCGCGCCCCAGCCTGCCGCTGCCTACCGTCCGCGCGCCCGGTCGGCGCGCCGGATCCGCACATAAAGCGCGCCTTCGCCGCCGTGATGGCGCGCCGCTTCCCCGAAGCCGACGACCACGTCGCGCAGATGCGGCGCCTGCAGCCACAGGGGAACGACGCGGCGCAGCACGCCGCCCTCTTCCCGCGTCAGCCCCTTGCCCGTCACCACGATCGCGACTTTCGCCCCGTCGGCCTGGGCGCGCCGCAGAAAGGCGGTCAGCGCGCGCTGCGCCTCGTCCTGCCTCAGGCCGTGAAGATCGAGCTTCGCGTCGACGTCCAGCCGCCCGCGCTTGATCTTGACGCGGGTCCGATGATCGATCTCGATCAGGGGCGCCGCGGGCGGCGGCGCGGGGCGGTCCCGATGGGGAGCAGCGGCCGGCTTTTGCCGGGCTTCTCGCAGAGGCGGCGGCGGCTTTGGCGCGGCGGCCGATTCCGGAGGCGGCGCGGGGCGGACGCGAAAGGGCGTGACGCTCGCCGTCACGATCTCCCAAAGCTCGGCCTCCGCATGGGTGAGACGGCGGGTGTAACGGGGCTTCTCGCTCACGGCGCCACATCCGCACGGGGCAGCAGGACGGTGAAATCGGCGTCGTGACGGACGCGCCCGGCCAGCGAGCCCGCGCGCGCGCCGGCGCCGAAAAAGAGGTCCGCGCGCGCGGGCCCCAAAATCGCCGATCCCGTATCCTGCGCAATCATCAGCCGGTCGAACCTCGTCTCCGCCTCGCTTTCCCAGGGAACGCGCGCCGCGATCCAGAAGGGAAGGCCGTAACTCCAGATCGACCGGTCGACGGCGATGGAGCGCAGCGGCGTCAGCGCGCAGCCTTCGCCGCCGATCGGCCCCGACCGCCGGTCGTCCGACTCGTCGATGTGGAAGAATACATAAGATCGGTTTTCATGCATCAGCCTTCGGCCCGGCTGATCGGGCGCAAGGCCCATGCCGCGCAGCTGGCGTTTCAGCGTTTCGAGCGACATTTCGTCTTCGCGGATCAGGCCGCGCTCGATCGCGAGCCGCCCGATGGACGTATAGGGCCAGCCGTTGCGCCCGTCATAGGTCAGCGCCAGCGTCGTCCCATCGGCAAGCCGCAGCCGCGCCGAGCCCTGCACCTGAACGAAGAAGAGCTCGACCGGATCGCGCAGCCAGGCGAGCGGGACCGCGCCACTGGCGGCGCCCTCCGTCTCGATGGCGCGGCGGTCGGGATAGGGAACGAGGCTTCCGTCGGCCAGGCGGCGCGCGCTGGTCAGCGTCTCGCCCGCCGGCAGTCGCAACGGGCGCTCGTTCAGCGTGACGAGATCGGGCGGGCGGGACAGCGCCGGCGTCCCGAATCCGGGCTCGGGCGCCAGCCGCGCGTCGATCTCCGGCTCGTAATAGGCGGTGAGGAATCCCTTATGGGGCAGGCGCCAGGGCGAAAACCAGCGGCGGAAAAAGCCGCTCGCGTCTTCGCCGTCGAGCGCGGCGCGGGCCGCGGCGATGAGCCCGGCGGAGGGCGCGCAGGCCGGACGCTGCTCGGCCGCGCCAGACAGCAGAAGCGCGGCGGAGCGTCGGAAGACGGCGAAAGCGGCGTCGAGATCGTCGCCGCCGAAACCGTCCAGCGCCTCGAAGGCGACGGGCGAGAGGCCTTCGGGCGGGCGCACTTACGCCGCGCGGGTGGCGACGAGCTTCCAGTTGGGGTCCGCGGCGCGCGGATCGCGCGCGAAGGTCCACAGCTCCTCGACCGGCGTGGTGTGGCCGCCCTCTATCGTCTCGCCGGCCTTGTCCTTGCGGACGGTCATCAGCCGCACGGCGAAGCGCACGGTGATTTCATTGAGACGGGGCGCGGCGCGCGCGGCCTCGACCGCTGCGGAATCGATGGCGACGACGGCCGTCTCCACGGTCTCGCCGGCCTCTTCGCGGCGCGCGATTTCACCCGCAAAACCGTCGAAGACCTCCTTGGAGAGCAGCGGACGCAGCGTGTCGCGATCGCCTTTGGCGAAGGCGGACACGATCATCTCGTAAGCGCGGCGCGCGCCATCCAGAAAGCCGCGCCCGTCGAAGCGCGGATCGGCGGCGACGATGGCGTCGAGCCCCGGCTCGGCGGCGCCCTCCTTGTCGACCACGCCCTTCCAGCGCTCATCGGGCGCCGACGGGACGATCTCTTCCAGCGGCGGCGCGCCCGGCAGGGGCGCGGGACGCAGCGGCGCGCGGAATTGCGCCGGCGGCGCCTCCTCGCGGTCGACGCGAACGCCGAGCACGGAACGCAGTTTCCAGATAACGAAGATGGCGAGGGCCGCAAAGACGATGAGCGACGGGTCGAAGGGTTCGCCGGTGGGCGACATTGATATCTCCCGGATCGAGCTTTTCTCGGCTACCATGTCGCGGCTCATAAGTCACGAATCAAGGGCCGCGCCGATCGCCGCAGGCCTTGCCCGGTCAGGCGCTTGCGCGCTTCAGGCCGGGCTGGACGCCGGCCCGGGCGCAGGAAAAGCCCTACAGCGATGGATGCGCAGGAGAGCTTTCGAACCGTGAACGAGAGGACCAAATTTATCGGTCTGGCGCTCGGCCTCTGGCTCATACTGGAGATCGTCGCTTTCGCCTTCGTGCTGCGCGCGATCGGGCTTCTGGCGGCGATCGCCCTCGGGCTCGCCACGACCGCGCTGGGGCTCGCCGATGTGAAGCGCCTGCTGACGGTCTGGCGCGAGCGCGGCAAGCTGCGCGCGGACGGCGCCATGGCCGACGGGGCCCTGCAGGCGCTCGCCTCTCTGCTGCTGATTCTGCCGGGGTTCGCCTCGGATGTCGCGGGCCTTGCTCTGAAGTCGCCCTCGACGCGCGCGGCCCTGCTGGCGCGACTGCGCAATCAGGGCGCGGCCCCGGCCGGGCCGCAAACCATTGATCTCCAGCCCCACGAATGGAAACATCTCACCGCGGGCGGCCGGCCCAAGCGCAAGCCGCGCAAAAAAGATCAGGTCACGCCAACGCCCTAGCATCGACTGACATGATGCTGCAGCGGGGAAGGGATTGTCTCGCCGATCGGGGTTTGCACATGTGCCCACGGAGCGGCGCGCCTTGTTCCAGCAGGGAGGACGTGTTACGCGGGCGCCGCTTCCTTCCTAGCTGAAGGGCTGGAGATTCAAAATGACTGACACCAATGGAAATGGCGCCAATCCGGCGGCCGGTGGCGCGCCGGCCCTCAATGCGCTCGTGCAATATCTGAAAGACTTTTCCTTCGAGAATCCGAACGCTCCGACGTCGCTCGGACCGCAGGAGAAGGCGCCCGACATTTCGATCCAGGTCAATGTCAATGCGCGCCAGCTCGCGCCGACCGATTTCGAGGTTTCGCTCACCCTCGACGCCAAGGCCGGCGACGGCGCCAACCTGCTGTTCAAGCTCGATCTCGAATATGGCGGCGTCTTCCGTCTGCTGAACATTCCGCAGGAGCAGGTCCATCCGATCGTCATGATCGAATGCCCGCGCCTGCTCTTCCCCTTCGTGCGGCAGATCGTGGCCGACGCCACGCGCGACGGCGGCTTCCCCCCGCTCTACATCGACCCGATCGATTTCGTCGCGCTCTATCAGCAGAAGGCGGCGCAGGCGGCCGCGACCGAACCGGCGGCGCAGGCCTGATCGAATTTACGCGGCGGAGGGCGACTGCTCTCCGCCGCTTTCCGTCAGGGACGGATATTTGTCCCAGAGCGGCGACTTCATGGCCGCGACGAAAGCGCGATGCGCGGCGTCTTCCTGCGCCGACAGCCGGTTTTCGAGCGGCGCTGGGCGCGCGCGCAGAAGATCGCCCGTCAGCGCGGCGCGGCGCGCGACGCTGACCGAGGCCAGCGAAAGCGCCGCCTGCCGCCCGCCGCGCAATTCCGCATAGACTTCCGCCAGAAGCCCGGCGTCGAGAAGCGCGCCATGCTTGTCGCGGCGCGAGAGATCGACGCCGTAACGCTGACAGAGCGCGTCGAGAGACGCGGGGCTTCCCGGATGCAGCCGGCGCGCCATGGCGAGCGTGTCGACGATTCGCGCCGGCGCCAGCGGCGGCAGTTTCAGAAGCGAAAATTCGGCGTTGATGAAGCGCACGTCGAATTCGGCGTTATGCGCGACCATCGGCGAATCTTCGAGGAAATCGACGAATTCCTGCGCGATCTCGCGAAACTTTCGATGCTGCGAGAGGAATTCGCGCGAGAGGCCGTGAACGCGAAACGCCTCCTCGGGCATGTCGCGCTCCGGATCGACATAGACGTGAAAGACGCGGCCGGTCGGAATGAGATTCAAAATCTCGACCGCGCCGATTTCGACGACGCGGTCGCCCCTGGCGGGATCGAGGCCCGTGGTCTCGGTGTCGAAAACGATTTCGCGCATCAATCTCTCGCGTCGAGCTGTCGAAGAATATTCCTCACCTGCGAACGGGCCGCCTCCACTCCGCCGTCGGTGACGACAACGAAATCCGCGCGGGCGCGTTTTTCACTGTCGGGAACCTGTTTAGCCAGAATGGCGGCTAATTTCTCTTCCGTCATGCCCGGACGCGCCAGCACCCGGTTCTTTTGCACATCTTCCGGCGCGGAAACGACCACGATGACATCGACGCTCTTTTCCGCGCCCGTCTCGAAGAGCAGCGGCACGTCATAGACGACGACCTTTGCGCCCCGCGCCGCCTGATCTTTGAGAAAGTCGTCGCGCGCCGCCCAAACCAGTGGATGGACGATCGCCTCGAGCCGCTTCAGCGCATCCGAATCGCCGAGCACGCGCTCGGCGAGCCGGGCGCGGTCGATGACGCCGCCGACCGCGACGCCGGGAAATTCCGCTTCGATCGGCGCGACGGCGGCGCCGCGATAAAGATCATGAACGATCTGATCCGAATCGAGCACGGGAACACCCTCGTCGCGAAACATCTGGGCGGTCGTCGACTTCCCCATGCCGATAGAGCCGGTAAGGCCGATCCTGATCATGCGCGCCTCACGCCGTCAGCGCGCCGAATCGGCGCAGAGCGTCGAAAAGGGGCAGGACCGGCAGGCCCATGATGGTCCAGTGGTCGCCGGAAACGCTCTCGAAAAGATGCGCGCCGAGCCCCTCCACCTGATAGGCGCCGGCTGAGGTCAGCGCCGTTTCGCCAATTTCGTCCAGATACGCGTCGATGAACTCGTCGCTGAGCGCGCGCATGGTCAGATCGGCGTGGGCCACGGTCTCGAAGAGAATCGCGTCGTCGCGCGCGAGCGCGAGCGCCGAATGCAGACGATGGCGGCGCGCGGAGAGAAAGCGCAAAAGCTCGGCGGCTTTTTCCAGCGTCTCCGGCTTGCCGAAGATGCGTTCCCCGCAGCTCGCCACCTGATCCGCGCCGAGCACGAGGCGTCCCGGCGCCTCTTTACTGACGGCAAGGGCCTTGGCGCGCGCCAGCGCGGCTGCGACGGCGTCGGGACCGACGTCGCCCAATCCGGCCTCGATTGCGCGCTCGTCGACATCCGCCGGGCGCGCCTCGAAGGGCACGCCCGCCTGCGCCAGCACCTGCCGCCGGCCGGCGCTCTTGGAGGCGAGAATCAGCGGCGCGTCATTGCGCCAGAGGGAGGCGGAGGTCACGGGCTCACCTATCCACAGCCGGCTGGGCATCCGGGAAAAGCGGGGACGGTTTTTGCGGTTTCCGCCCGGCCCTGTCGACAGCTGGGCATATCCGCAGGGAGCTTTCAACAGGGAAGCCGGCAGCGGAAAGGCGGCCGTGAATCCGCGACTCAAAACTCATAAACAGGAAGGCGACGATCCATCCTTGTGGATAAGACTGCATAACCATCTGAACGAGAATACGTTAGCCTGATCTCCCCGCAATCCCCGAAGAGGGGGTCTGTCCTGTCCCCGCGGGAAAACCGTGTGGAGAAAAGGTTAACGAAAATTAACCACCGCGCCGGGATGGTTAAGAAAAAGTAAACACTATCCCTTTAGAAAGGTATTTTTAATTTTTGCGCTTTCGCGCTAGGTCCTACACCAAGCCTTGCGACCTATGGCCGGGCAAGCGGGAGGGATGAGCTTGAGCGATGAAAAACGCCTGATTTCCGCCCTGAGCGGCGTTGCGCATGACATCCCGCCCATGTGGCTGATGCGTCAGGCGGGCCGCTATCTTCCCGAATACCGGGCGCTGCGGACCGAGGCGAAGAGCTTCCTCGATTTCTGCTACACGCCGGCCATGGCGGCGGAAGTGACGCTGCAGCCGATCCGCCGCTTTCACTTCGACGCCGCGATCCTCTTCTCCGACATTCTCGTGATCCCCGACGCCATGGGCCAGACCGTCTCCTTCGAGACCGGCGAAGGTCCCAGGCTCGATCCGATCGAAACGCCGGAAGGGGTCGAGCGGCTGGGCGCCTTCAACGTCGAAAAGCTCTCGCCCGTCTTCGAGACCATCGACCGGGTGAAAACCGAGCTTCCGGGCGACGTCGCCTTCATCGGCTTCTGCGGCGCGCCCTGGACGGTCGCGAGCTACATGATCGCCGGCAAGGGCACGCCGGATCAGGCGCCGGCGCGGCTCTTCGCCTTCCGCCATCACGACGCCTTCCAGCAGCTCATCGACCGGCTGGTCGAGGCCTCCGTCGACTATCTTCTCCGCCAGATCGACGCGGGCGTCGAGGTGGTGCAGATTTTCGACAGCTGGGCGGGCGTTCTGCCGGCGAATGAATTCGACGCCTGGTGCGCAAAGCCCATCGCCCGCATGGTGGCGATGCTGAAGGAAAAGCGCCCCACAACGCCGGTCATCGCCTTCGTGCGCGGCGCCGACGCGCATCTGCCGGGTCTCACGCGCCGCCTCGGCGCCGACGGATATGGCCTCGATACGGCGCTCGACGCCAAATGGGCGGTCGCCGAGACAGGGCCGAAGGTTTGCCTTCAGGGCAATCTCGATCCCTTGGCCCTGATCGCCGGCGGCGAGGCGCTCGACCGGGAGATCGACACGATCCTCGAGGCCTTCCGGGGCGCCCGCATATCTTCAACCTTGGCCATGGCATTCTGCCGCAGACCCCCATAGAGAATGTCGAGCGTCTGGTGGCGCGGGTGCGGCGCGGGTAGCATTTCACGCGTCATTGCGACGAGCGTCAGCGACGAAGCAATCGAGGGGCGTGATGTGGCTCCGGATTGCTTTGTCGGCTTCGCCCCCTCGCAATGACGGTCAAAGACGAGGCGATGGATGTATCTTTGGCTAAAGGCGCTTCATGTCGTCGCCATCATCTCCTGGATGGCGGGGCTGCTCTATCTGCCGCGGCTCTTCGTCTATCACGCCGACACGGGGCCCGGCGCGCAGTCCGAGACCTTCAAGATCATGGAGCGCCGGCTCTATCGCTACATCATGACGCCGGCGATGGTCGTCGCCTGGGCGACGGGTCTCTACCTCGCCGCCGCCGCCGGCTGGTTCGCCGCCCCCTGGTTTCACGTCAAGGCGACGCTTGTCGTTCTGCTGACCGTCGCTCATTTTCATGACGGCGCTTTGCTGCGCGCTTTCGCAGCCGACGCCAATTCGCATCCGGCGCGTTATTTTCGGATAATCAACGAGATTCCGACGCTGCTGATGATTGGCGTCGTGGTCATGGTGATCGTCAAGCCGTTTTGAGGGCGCTTGCGCGCAGATGAAAAAAGCTTTATAAAATCATTCTCACCTCTGGCAGACAGTCGTATCGTCGACCGCCGATCGATTAATCGGCGCGCGAAAAATCCACGCCCGTTCCCCTGCCCTCTCTCCCAACGCACGTCTCTTCAAAGGCCCACATGCGGGAAATCAAACTTTCGGACTTGAAGGCGAAGTCGGCCGCCGAGCTGCTCGCCTTCGCCGAGGAACATGAAGTCGAAAACGCCTCCCTGCTGCGCAAGCAGGAGCTGCTTTTCGCGATTTTGAAACAATTCGCCAGCCGCGACGTCGAGATCGTCGGCGAGGGCGTCGTCGAGGTGTTGCAGGACGGCTTCGGCTTTCTGCGCTCGCCCGACGCCAATTATCTCGCGGGTCCGGACGACATCTATGTCTCGCCCTCGCAGATCCGAAAATTCGGCCTGCGCACCGGCGACACGGTCGAAGGCATCATCCGCAGCCCGAAGGAAGGCGAGCGCTATTTCGCCCTTCTCAAGGTCAACACCATCAATTTCGAAGATCCGGAGAAGGTGCGCCACAAGGTGCCCTTCGACAATCTGACGCCGCTCTATCCCGACGAGCGGCTGAAGCTCGAAATCGACGATCCGACGCGGAAAGACCTGTCGTCCCGCGTCATCGATCTCGTCGCGCCGATCGGCAAGGGCCAGCGCGCGCTGGTCGTCGCGCCGCCGCGCACCGGCAAGACCGTGCTGCTGCAGAATATCGCGCAGTCGATCACGACCAATCACCCCGAGTGCTATCTGATCGTGCTGCTGATCGACGAGCGCCCGGAGGAAGTGACCGACATGCAGCGCTCGGTGCGGGGCGAGGTCGTGTCCTCGACCTTCGACGAGCCGGCGGTGCGTCACGTTCAGGTCGCCGAAATGGTGATCGAAAAGGCCAAGCGCCTTGTCGAACATCGCCGCGACGTCGTGATCCTGCTCGATTCGATCACGCGTCTGGGCCGCGCCTACAACACGGTCGTGCCGTCTTCGGGCAAGGTGCTGACCGGCGGCGTCGACGCCAACGCCCTGCAGCGTCCCAAGCGCTTCTTCGGCGCGGCGCGCAATATCGAGGAAGGCGGCTCGCTGACCATCATCGCGACGGCGCTGATCGACACCGGCTCGCGCATGGACGAAGTCATCTTCGAAGAGTTCAAGGGCACCGGCAACAGCGAGATCATTCTCGACCGCAAGGTCGCCGACAAGCGCGTCTTCCCGGCGCTGGACATCACCCGCTCCGGCACCCGCAAGGAAGACCTGCTGGTCGCGCCGGACATCCTCAAGAAGATGTATGTGCTGCGCCGTATCCTCAATCCGATGGGCACGGTGGACGCCATCGAATTCCTGCTCGGCAAGCTCAGAGAGACGCCGAAGGGCAATCAGGCGTTCTTCGATTCGATGAATACGTAAGCTGACGCACGTCATGGCCGGGCTTGTCCCGGCCATCCCGCGCTTTCTACGGCCCAAGCAACAAGGCCATCAGCGTCTCATCGAGATAGTCGCCGTCCCCAATCTTTATCGAACGCGCTTCGACGCCATAAGCGCGGAAGCCCCAGCGCTCGTAGAAACGCAGCGCGCGCAGGTTTTGCGCAACGACTGTAAGCGTCACGATCTCGACGCTGCGACGCGCTTCATCGAGGAGGAGGCGCATGATCGCATCGCTCGCCACGCCGCTTCGATATTGCGGTTTCACATACATCCCGTATAGCAGCGCCTTGTGACAGGTCTTTGCGCCACTGTTTCGTGCAAGGCCGCCGACGCCGACAAGCGTGTCGCCATCGAAAGCGCCAATGACGTAATCGCGCATCAGCCGGGTGGAGACGTCGAAGACAGGGGTCGCAGCTTCGTCCTCCGGCGCAAAGCGAAAGGCGCGCGGCTCGAGTCGAAAGCCTTCCAGCCGTAGAGCCAGAAATTTTTCGGCGTCTCGCGCACCGAGCTGGCGACAGGTAAGTTGCATCCGCATATCTAGTCCCGAACGCCCCCTGAAAAGCTAGCGGCGAGAGGAGCAATGGGCGCGCATGTTTGAGAATTTCGCCAATGTCTGGACGCCCGTCGGCCTCTCCGGCGATCTGAAGCCCGGTAAGCCGCTCGCCATGCGAATCGCCGGCGAGCGCGTCGTTCTGTTTCGCGACGCCGGGAGCCAGCCGGGCGCGCTCATCGACCGTTGCCCGCATCGCGGCGTCGCTTTGTCGCTGGGCAAAGTCGTGAATGGCGAAATCGAATGCCCCTTTCATGGCTGGCGATTCGACCGCTCGGGCGCCAATTGCCGCGTGCCCTGGAATCCCGACGCGAAGCGCGACAGGCTCGGCGCCGTCGCGCTGCCGGTGCGGGAAATCGCCGGTCTCCTGTGGCTCTACACGGGCTTTGAGCCCTCCGCCGAGCCCGAGCCGTCCGAGACTTTTGCTGCGCAAAAAATGACGGTTTGCGCTCAGTCTGCGGTCTGGAATGTCCATTGGACGCGGGTGATGGAAAACATGCTCGACATGCCGCATCTGCCTTTTGTGCACCGCAGCACGATCGGTAAGGGCCTGAACCATCTCACTGGCGGCGCGCGCATGGAGCTTTTTCTGGAGGAGCGCTCCTATGGGGCACGCATCAGCAACGCCGTCGACGGAATAGCGCGGCCCGGGGCGCTCGAATATCGCTTTCCCAATATCATGGAGCTGTTCATCGACCCGCCCGGCCGGCTGCTGCGCCTGATGGTCGCCTGTATTCCGGAGGACGAAAAAACCACGCGCCTGCTGCTCCTCACCATGCGCGACTTCGCGCGCTGGCGGCTGCTGGACCCTGTGTTTCGGCGGATGAACGCCAAAATCGCAGCCGAGGACCGAGCCATCGTCGAATCCTCCCTGCCCGATGAGGTCCCGCCGCCGGGTGAGGAACTTTCCGTGCGCACCGACGCGCCAACCCTCTTCTTCCGTCGCCTCTATCGTCAAAAGCTTCTGGGTAGCGACGCGCGCGCGGGAGTGGACGCCTGACCATGGACACGATTTTCGCGCTTGGCACGGGCGCGGGGCGGGCGGCGATCGCCGTGATCCGTCTCTCCGGCGCGAGGGTTGCGGATGTCCTGGTGGAGTTGACTGGCGCCCTGCCCGCGCCCCGTCTCGCGAGTCTGGTGACGTTGCGCGATCCTGCGACCGGCAGAGCCGCTCGATCAGGGGCTCGCCCTGTTTTTCCCCGGCCCGCATTCGGCGACCGGTGAGGACTATGGGGAACTGCAAATTCACGGCGGTCCGGCTGTCGTGAACGGCGTTTTAAGCGCGCTGTCCGGCCGCCCCGGCCTGCGCTTGGCCGAGCCCGGGGAATTTGCGCGGCGGGGCTTCGCCAATGGCAAGCTCGACCTCTCTCAGGCCGAAGCGCTCGCCGATCTCATCGACGCACAGACCGAAGCCCAGCGCCGACAGGCGCTGCGAATCGCCGGTGGCGCGCTGAGGCGGCAGGTCGAACAGTGGCGCGAGGCGCTGATCGACGCTCTGGCGTTGGTAGAGGCCGAGCTCGACTTCAGTGACGAAGGGGATGTCGCCGCCTTCGACGACAGGCGCCTGCGCGACCTGCTTGACCCTGTCTGCGCAGAAATGCGCGCCGTGCTCCAGGACGCGCCCGCTTCGGAACGCATGCGCGAGGGCTTCCTCGTCATGATCATGGGCCCGCCGAACGCGGGAAAATCGACGTTGCTCAACGCCCTCGCCCGCCGGGACCTCGCCATCGTCTCCCCCACGCCGGGGACGACGCGCGACATGATCGAGGCCCATCTCGACCTCGCCGGCCTTCCTGTCACCTTCGTGGACACGGCGGGTTTGCGCGAGGCGGCGGATGAGATCGAGAGGATTGGCGTCGACCGCGTCCTGGCGCGAGTGGAAACCGCCGATCTGGCTCTGTGGCTCTCCGTCGGCGGCGACATCCTGCCCGATGCGGTCCCGTCGGGGGTGGAGGCGCTCAAGGTCTCGACGAAATGCGATCTGACGCCCGCCCCCGAGGGGTGGATCGGGATATCCGCCGCAACATCGACGGGTCTCGAGGGGCTCCTCGCTGAGATCGCCGAGCGGGCGAAAGCCCGGCTGGGCGATGGCGCCTCGTCCCTGCTCATACGGGAACGGCACCGCGCCGCGGTCTGCGCCGCCCTTTCCGCCTTGGGTGAGGCGCGTGCCGGCGAAAAAGACTTGGAATTTATCGCGGAAGATTTACGTTCCGCAGCGCGGGCGTTGGGGCGCATTGTCGGCGCCGTGGATGTCGAGCATGTGCTCGACGCCATCTTCTCCCGCTTTTGCATCGGCAAATAGACAGGCAGGCTGTTTCACGTGAAACAGTCCGGGAAGCAGACAGGGGCGAGGGACAGTGGACGGCGCGGGGAAGGCTTTCGACGTCGTAGTCATTGGCGGCGGCCACGCGGGCTGTGAAGCGGCCGCGGCCGCCGCGCGGCTTGGCGCGCGCACGGCGCTGATCACCCACTCCCGATCGACCATCGGCGCCATGTCCTGCAATCCGGCGATTGGCGGGCTCGGCAAGGGCCAGCTCGTCCGCGAAATCGATGCGCTTGACGGGTTGATGGGTCGCGTCGCCGATTTGGGGGGCATCCAGTTTCGGATGCTCAATCGCTCAAAGGGTCCAGCCGTGCGCGGCCCCCGCGCCCAGGCGGACCGTAAGCTCTATCGGGCGGCCATGCTGGCGGCGATTGAGGCGGTCCCCAATCTGCTCGTGATCGAAGCGGCGGTCGAGGATCTGCTGGTCGAGGGCGACCGCGTATGCGGCTTGCGCACGGCCTCCGACGCAGAAATCCGCGCAGATGCGGTGGTCATCACCACAGGCACATTTCTCGGCGGGGTGATCCATATCGGCGACGAGCGCACGCCAGCCGGCCGCATGGGCGATCCGCCGGCGCTGGGCCTGTCGCGGCGCCTGCGCGGCATGGGTTTCGCCGTCGGCCGGCTGAAGACCGGCACCCCGCCGCGCCTCGACGGCAAGACGATCCGCTGGGAGAGCCTCGAAAAGCAATATGGCGACGAGACGCCCGAGCCCTTTTCGACCCTCACCGCACGGATCGAAAATCCGCAAATTCCCTGCGCCATCACCCGAACGACGGCGCGCGCGCATGACGTCATCCGCGCCGATCTGCATTTGTCGCCCCTGAAGACGGGCGCGATCTCCGGGCCCGGGCCGCGCTATTGTCCCTCCATCGAGGACAAGGTGACGCGCTTCGGCGACCGCGACGGACACCAGATTTTCCTCGAGCCCGAAGGGCTCGACGACGACACCGTCTATCCCAACGGAATCTCCACGTCCCTGCCCCTTGCAACGCAGGAGGCGTTCATCCGCGCCATCCCTGGATTGGAGGAGACGCGCATCCTTCGGCCCGGCTACGCCATCGAATATGACTATGTCGACCCTCGCGAGCTGACGGCGGGGCTGGAAACGAAGCGGCTGCGCGGGCTTTTCCTCGCAGGCCAGATCAATGGCACGACGGGCTATGAGGAAGCCGCCGCGCAGGGCCTCGTCGCCGGCCTCAACGCCGCGCGCTTTGCAGCAGGGGCCTCTCCCATCGTGTTCGATCGGGCGGAAGCCTATCTGGGCGTCATGATCGACGATCTCGTCACGCGCGGCGTGAGCGAGCCCTATCGCATGTTCACCTCCCGCGCCGAATATCGCCTGTCGCTGCGCGCCGACAATGCCGACGAGCGGTTGACGCCGCAAGGGGATCAAGCTGGGCTGCGTGGGCGCCGAAAGGCGGGCGATGTTCGACGCCCGAACGACAAAAATCTCCCGCGCCCGTGCTCTGCTCGACGACTGTCTCGCTGACCTCGGCGGCGGCGCTGAGGCAGGGTCTTCCGGTCAATCAGGACGGCCAGCGGCGCAGCGGCTTTGCCCTGTTGGCCCTGCCCTCGATCACGGTTGCCCGGCTCGCCGAAATCTGGCCGGAGCTGGGCGAAATCGATCCCGCCACGGCCGAGCGTGTCGAGACTGACGCGCGCTACGCCGTCTATCTCGACCGCCAGCAGGCGGACATCGACGCTTTTCGTCGGGACGAGCAGCTCGCTCTGCCGGAAGCGCTGGATTATGGCGCGATTGCTGGCTTGTCGGCGGAGCTGCGCGGCAAGCTCGCCGTGCTCAGGCCGCGAACGCTTGGGCAGGCGCAGCGCATCGACGGCATGACGCCCTCCGCGCTCACCCTCCTCGCCGCGCGGGCGCGACGGGCGTGAGCGACGCGCGCGCGGTAGCGTTGCAACAATTTCCAGAGCTGCGTGCGATCGTAGGCGAGCTTTCGATCTACGAGGATCTGCTGCGCCGCTGGCAGAGGAAAATAAATCTCGTCGCCCCGGCGACGCTGGACGAGGTCTGGCT
Source organism: uncultured Alphaproteobacteria bacterium (assembly GCA_963717565.1). Lineage (GTDB taxonomy): Bacteria > Pseudomonadota > Alphaproteobacteria > Rhizobiales > Beijerinckiaceae > Methylocystis. The sequence continues at coordinate 42,460 of CAVQWJ010000010.1, read as the reverse complement.
GCGGCACTTCGCCGATTCGGCGCAGGTGTTGACGGCGCTGCCGGAGGCTGTGCGCTGGGCCGATATCGGCTCAGGCGCGGGGTTTCCGGGCCTTGTGACCGCGCTGCTCCTGAAGGACCGCCCGGGCGCGATCGTGCATCTGATCGAAAGCGACCAGCGCAAGGCCGCCTTTCTGCGCGCTGTTTCACGTGAAACAGGCGCGCCTGTCGCCATCCATGTCGAGCGTATCGAAAAGGCGCTGCCGCCGCTCGCCGGTGAAATCGACGCCATCAGCGCCCGCGCCCTCGCGCCGCTCGATCGGCTGCTCGATATGGTTAACCAACCGCTAAAAAATGGCGTGAAAGCTGTGTTTATGAAAGGCGCGGAGTGGCAGGACGAATTGACCGCCGCCAGCCGCGTCTGATAATTTCAGCTTCCAGACAATTCAGAGCCGCACCCATCCGCGCGCCAGGTTGATCGTCGTCGATTCAGCGCCAGAGGCCGATTTTGACCGGACAGAATAGCGGACCGCGCGTGCTCGTCCTCGCCAATCAGAAGGGCGGCGTCGGCAAGACCACGACGGCGATCAATCTCGGAACCGCCCTCGCGGCCGTTGGCGAGGAGGTGCTGGTCGTCGATCTCGATCCGCAGGGCAACGCCTCGACAGGTCTTGGCGTCGACCGCAAGAGTCGGAAGGTTTCGACCTATGACGTGCTGCTCGGCGAATCGAGCCTCGCCGACGCGATCATCCCGACCGCCGTCCCGCGCCTGTCCATCGCGCCCTCCACGCTCGACCTTCTCGGCGTCGAACTGGAGATTGCCGGCGACAAGGACCGCGCCTTCCGTCTGAAACGCGCGGTGGCGGAGCTCGTCGCAAGCGCCCCACATCAGGACGGCAAGCATTATGACTACGTCCTCATCGATTGCCCGCCGTCGCTCAATCTTCTGACCATCAACGCGCTGGCGAGCGCCGACGCGGTGCTCGTGCCGCTGCAATGCGAGTTTTTCGCGCTGGAGGGTCTGTCGCAGCTGATCTCGACGGTCGAGCAGGTGACGCGGACGCTGAATCCGAAGCTCTCCATTCACGGCGTCGTGTTGACCATGTTCGATCCGCGCAACAATCTCGCCAATCAGGTTGCGGCGGATGTGCGCAGATTCATGGGCGACAAGGTCTATGAGACGATGATTCCGCGTAATGTCCGCGTCTCCGAAGCGCCGTCGCATGGAAAACCGGTGCTGCTCTATGATCTGAAATGCTCCGGCAGCCAGGCTTATCTCAAGCTTGCTTCGGAAGTGATCCAGCGCGAAAAGCGCCTGCGCGCAGCCTGACCTTTGAGGAGTTTGATCGATGGCTGAAGAACCGCGCCGGCGGCTGGGTCGCGGGCTCGCTGCGCTTCTGGGCGACGCGGGGGAAGATATTCAGGCCGAACGCCCGCGCGGCCAGCGCAAGATTCCCATCGAATTTCTGCGTCCAAATCCGCGCAATCCGCGAACCCAGTTCCGCGAGGAGGATCTCGCGGATCTGACCAATTCCATTCGCGAAAAAGGCATTATCCAGCCGATCGTCGTGCGCGCCATTCCGGGCGTGGCCGACGCCTATGAGATCATCGCGGGAGAAAGACGGTGGCGCGCCGCGCAGACGGCGGGGGTCGCGGATGTGCCGGTCGTCATCCACGAGGCTGACGACAAGGAGGCGCTGGAAATCGCCATCATCGAGAACGTCCAGCGCGCCGATCTGAACGCGATCGAAGAAGCCAGGGGCTATGAGCGGCTCGGCTCGGAATTCGGATATTCACAGAGCGATGTCGCGAAAATCATCGGCAAGAGCCGGTCGCATGTCGCCAATACGCTGCGCCTGCTCAATCTCCCCGAGGCCGCCAAGGCATTGGTGCGCGACGGCGCCATTTCTGCCGGCCATGCGCGGGCCCTGCTCGCGGTCGATAATCCGGAAGCCGTTGCGCGCCGCATCGTCGAGGAAGGCCTGACGGTGCGCGACGTCGAAGCTTTGGCGCATCAGGCCGACGGCGGCGCCAAAGAGGCTTCGGGGGCCAGGCGGCCAAAAGCCGAAAAGGACGCCAACACGCGCGCGCTTGAAAAGACGCTGGGTGACGCGCTGGGGCTGACTGTGGAGATCAGGAATCAGGGGGAGCGGGGCGAAATCCGCATCCGCTACGAAACGCTCGATCAGCTCGACGCCCTCTGCCGCATGCTCGGCGAATAGACGCCTCGCCGGAAACGATTACGAGAATTCGTAATCGAGAAGCCGCATTACGCTTCGCGCGCGAAGAGCGCCCCTGCGGACGCACAAAAGAAACCGGCGGACGATTTTATTTGATCTATGTCAATAGATAGCCGGCGATCGCAATGTGTGGCTTGCGCAAGAGATGGCGCTGTTGCCTTGCCGTGCGGCGGGCGCTAATCGAGACGCGTCAAATGCTCGACAAGATCGAGCGAAACCGGCGCATTTCGCGCCGCTGCGGCGCCTGCAAGAGCGTCGCCCACTTCGCAAGGTCCCGCCCATTGACCGCCATCGCCTCTGCAGCCGAACCCAAGGTCGACGCCGAACTCGCCGCCGCGCACGGGCTCAAGCCCGACGAATATGAGCGGATACTCAAGCTGATCGGCCGCACCCCGAGCTTTACCGAGCTGGGCATCTTCTCGGCCATGTGGAACGAACACTGTTCCTACAAGTCGTCGCGCATTCATCTGCGCAAGTTGCCGACCAAGGCCCCCTGGGTGATTCGCGGCCCCGGCGAGAACGCCGGCGTGATCGACATCGGCGACGGCGACGCCTGCGTCTTCAAGATGGAGAGCCACAACCATCCGTCTTTCATCGAACCCTATCAGGGCGCGGCGACCGGGGTCGGCGGCATTCTGCGCGACGTCTTCACGATGGGCGCGCGGCCGATCGCCTGTCTGAATCTGCTGCGATTCGGCCAGCCCGGCCATCCGAAGACGCGGCATCTGGTTTCGGGCGTGGTCGCGGGCGTCGGCGGTTACGGCAATAGTTTCGGCGTGCCGACTGTCGGCGGCTCGACGGAGTTCGATCCGTCCTATGACGGCAATATTCTCGTCAACGCCATGGCGGTCGGGCTCGCGCGGACCGACTTCGATCTTCTATTCGGCGGCGGCCGGCGTCGGCAATCCGATCGTCTATCTCGGCTCCAAGACCGGGCGCGACGGCATCCATGGCGCCACCATGGCCTCCGCCTCTTTCGAAGCCGACGCCGAGGAGAAGCGCCCGACCGTGCAGGTCGGCGATCCCTTCTCCGAAAAGCTTCTGCTCGAAGCCTGCCTCGAACTGATGGCCTCGGGCGCCGTCATCGCCATTCAGGACATGGGCGCGGCCGGACTCACCTCCTCGGCCGTGGAGATGGGCGCCAAAGGCAATCTCGGCATCGAGCTTGATCTCGACGCCGTGCCCTGCCGCGAAGAGGGCATGACCGCCTATGAGATGATGCTCTCGGAGAGCCAGGAGCGCATGCTCATGGTGCTGAAGCCGGAGCTGGAAGAACAGGCCGAGGGCATCTTCCGCAAATGGGGCCTGGACTTCGCCATTGTCGGCAAGACCACCGACACGCTGCGCTTCGTCGTGAAGCACGAGGGCGAGGTGAAGGCCGATCTGCCGATCAAGGAGCTCGGCGACGAGGCGCCGCTCTATGACCGGCCTTGGGTTCCGACGCCGAAGCAGCCGGTCGATCGACCCCGCCTCCGTCGACGCCGCCGATGTCCAACCGCGACGCGCTCCTCAAGCTGCTGGCGACGCCGAACCTCTGCTCCAAGCGCTGGGTCTGGGAGCAATATGACCATCTGATTCTCGGCAACAGCGTCCGCCAGCCGGGCGGCGACGCGGCGGTGATCCGCGTCAAGGACGGCCCCAAGGGCCTGGCGCTGACGACCGACGTGACCGCGCGCTATTGCGCCGCCGATCCGGTCGAGGGCGGCAGGCAGGCGGTGGCCGAGGCCTGGCGCAACATCACCGTGCGCGGCGCGACGCCGCTGGCGCTGACCGACAATCTCAATTTCGGCAATCCGGAGCGGCCCGAATATATGGGCCAGTTCGTCGGCTGCCTGCAGGGCATCGGCGAAGCGGCGGCGGCGCTCGATTTCCCGATCGTCTCCGGCAATGTCTCGCTCTACAACGAGACGCAGGGCGCGGGCATTCTGCCGACCCCGGCGATCGGCGGCGTCGGCGTGATCGCGGATGTGGCCCAGTCCGCGCCGACCGGCTTCACGGAGGCGGGCGAGACCATCCTGCTCGTCGGCGCGACCGCCGGCTGGCTGGGCCAGTCCGCCTAGCTCGCCGATCGTCTGCGGCCGCCGCGAGGGCGCGCCGCCGCCGGTCGATCTTGCCGCCGAGCGTCGCAACGGCGATTTCGTGCGCGCGCAGATCCTCGCCGGGCGCGTTTCAGCCGCCCATGATCTCGCCGACGGCGGCCTTGCCGTGGCGCTTGCCGAAATGGCGCTTGCCGGCGGCGTCGGCGCGACGCTTCACGCCTTGCCCGAGGGCGCGCCTCACGCCGTTCTCTTCGGCGAGGATCAGGCGCGCTATCTGCTGGCCGCGTCCGCGGGAAACGCGGCGGCCATCGTCGCTGCGGCGTCCGGGGCGGGCGTCCCGGTCCTTACGCTCGGCGTCACCGGGGGCGACGCATTGAAATTGCCCGGCGAGGCGCCGATATTGCTCTCCGACCTGCGCGCCGCGCATGAAACGCCGCTCCCGGCCTTTATGGCCGGGGACGACGGAGTCTTTTCCAACAATTCATGACGCATAGGGGACAATGACATGCCGATGCCCGCCGCGGAGATCGAGAAGATCATCAAGGCCGCCTTGCCGGATGCGACGGTCGAACTGACCGCGCTCGCGGACGACAACGACCATTGGTCGGCGACGGTGACCTCGGAATCCTTCCGGGGCCTTCCCCGCGTGCGACAGCATCAGCTGGTCAACGCCGCATTTGGCGAGCGGCTCGGCACAGAGCTGCACGCGCTGGCGCTCACCACCCGCGCGCCTTAAGAAATCTCTGCTCGGCGGCGCCTTGAACGCCGCGTGAAAGGAAAGAAGAGAAAATGTCCGACACCAACAGCCGCATCAAAAGCGAGATCGAATCCTCCGACGTCGTGCTTTTCATGAAAGGAACGCCGCAGGCGCCGCAATGCGGCTTCTCCATGCAGGTGGTGCAGATCCTCAATCACCTCGGCGTGCCCTACAAGGCGATCAATGTTCTCGCCGACGGCGAGATCCGCGAGGGCATCAAGGCCTATTCCAACTGGCCGACGATCCCGCAGCTTTATGTGAAGAACGAATTCATCGGCGGCTGCGACATCACCCGCGAAATGTTCCAGTCGGGCGAGCTGGTCCAGCTCTTCGACAAGGAAGGCGTGCCGCACGCGCAGCCCAGCAAGGCGTAAACCCGACCGCCCGAACACGCTGCGCGTCGCTTTCCGGAGCGGCGCGCATCTGTTTTTTCGATAGGTTGTTCCGCCTTTTTTCGGCGGCGCCGCGTCGCACAGCTCCTGTTGGCCGGCCGGCGCGCGTACACCTTTTCTGTGACAGTCAAGTGACGCATGTTGTTCTTCATGGTCGAGTTGTCGGCCGTGGGGATGGAGGAGAACATGGTCAAGGCAGTTTTTTTCGCCGTTGGCGCGCTTGCCATCGCAGTGACGACCCCCGCGCTCGCTTACGAACGTCATTATGATTTTGGACAGATCTGGGTTGATGCGGTCAGGCCGCATGAGCGTGACCCGGCGTTGAGCGCTTCGCCGCGCGACGTCATGCGCCATCAACCGGGTCCGACTTTCTACGGGCGACCGCATGACCCTTCGGGCAACATTATCCTCGAGGGCGCTCGCTGACGGCGAGACCAGGAAGCAGGCCCCGGCGTCTTTGCCGGGGCTTTTTCTTTGTGCCCCCAAAATATTTTATGCTGCGCCGCGGCGCCAAAAACGGCCGCGGCCGCTCCCCCACCGCCCTGGCCCCATTGGTGGATAGGGCGGTGATCGCCAATTGCATAGAAAAAATCGATACGTCCTGACGACCGCCGACGGGGATTTGATTTCGCGGCGCGCATGGGCAAGTGTCCCCGAATGCAAGTCATGCCAACCCTCACGAGTTTCGCGCCGACGCCATGGCCCTTCCGCTCGCACTGACGCTGGGCGACGCGTCCGGCGTTGGCCCGGAGCTGACGCTCAAAGCCTATGCCGCGCAGGCGCGCGCCGCGCTTCCGCCATTCTTCGTGATAGCCGACCCGGCGCATCTCTCCCGCGTCGCGCTGGCGCTCGGGATCGCCACTCCCATCGAAGAAACGACCCCCGCCGCAGCCGCACAGACCTTTCCGCGGGCGCTGCCGGTCGTTCCGTTGGGCTCCAGGGTGAGCGGCGACTTCGGCGCGCCGCAGCCCCAGGACGCCGCCGCGACCATTCGGTCGATCGAACTGGCGGTGGAGAGCGTCTCGAAAGGGGACGCCCGCGCGGTCGTCACCAATCCGATCGCGAAATCAGTCCTCTATGCGGCGGGATTCGCGCATCCCGGCCATACCGAATTCTTGAGCGAACTGGCGACGCGTCATTACGGCGGCGCCTATCGTTCGGTGATGATGCTCTGGGCCGAGGAGCTCGCCGTCGTTCCGATCACCATTCACATCCCGCTCGCCGAGGCGCCGCGCCGTCTGACGCGCGCGCTCATCGTCGAGACGGGCGAAATCGTTGCGCGCGACCTCGCGCATCGCTTTCGTCTCGCAAATCCGCGTCTGGCCTTTTCAGGGCTCAATCCGCATGCGGGCGAAGACGGCGCGCTCGGGCGGGAGGAGATCGATGTGATTGCGCCGGCGATTCAGGAGCTGCGCGCGAAGGGAATCGACGCTTTTGGTCCGCTCCCCGCCGACACCATGTTTCACGCCGCGGCCCGCCAAAAATACGATGTGGCGCTTTGCCCCACGCATGATCAGGCGCTCATTCCCATCAAGACGCTCGCCTTCGATCGCGGCGTCAATGTCACGCTCGGCCTGCCCTTCGTGCGCACCTCGCCCGATCACGGCACCGCCTTCGACATTGCCGGCAAGGGCGTCGCCAATCCGACGAGCCTCATCGAAGCGATAAAACTCGCCGCACGGATGACCGCGTGATCGACGATCTGCCGCCGCTGCGCGACGTCGTGTTGCGCCATGGGCTCGACGCGAAAAAGACTCTCGGCCAGAATTTCCTCTTCGACCTCAATCTGACGAGCCGCATCGCGCGCGCCGCGGGGCCGTTCGACGACACGGTCGTCGTCGAAATCGGTCCCGGCCCCGGCGGCCTCACGCGCGCGCTGCTGGCGCAGGGGGCGCGCGTCGTCGCCATCGAACGCGACGCCCGCTGCCTGCCGGCGCTAGCCGAAATCGCAGCGCGTTATCCGGGCCGTCTCACTGTCGTCGAGGGCGACGCGCTGGAGATGGACGTGGCGGCGCTCGTGAGCGCACAGGACGCAAAGGGTCCGGCGCGCATCTGCGCCAATCTTCCCTACAATGTCGCGACCGCGTTGCTGACCCGCTGGATCGAGACCGACCCCTGGCCGTCGGTCTTCGACCGCTATGTCCTGATGTTTCAAAAAGAGGTCGCGCTGCGCATCGTCGCGACGCCGAAAAATCGCGCCGATTACGGACGTCTCGCCGTGCTCTGCGGCTGGCGCACGAAAGCGCGCATCCTCTTCGACGTCTCGCCCGCCGCCTTCACGCCGCCGCCGAAAATCACATCGTCGGTCGTGGAGCTTGTCCCCAATGCGACGCCCCTGCCCTGTGACAAGGCGGCGCTGTCGCGTGTCGCGCAGGCGGCCTTCGGCCAGCGCCGCAAGATGCTTCGGCAGAGTCTCAAATCTCTCGGCGTGGACCCGGCGGCGCTGCTGGCGCAGGCGGGAATTGAGGAAACGAGACGGGCGGAAGAGATCGACGTCGCGGGCTTCGTCGCGCTCGCGCGGGCGTTGACGCGCGCGTGAACAATCGGAACCGCGCTTTGCCGCGCTGAACCGGTTTCCCCAAAAGCGGGCTTAGGGACGCCGGTCGTAGGCCAGGATAGCCGCGGCTTCAGCGGTCGCGGCCCATTCCTGGCCGCGCCGGGAGAGGTGGCATCCGTCGAACCGCCCTTTCGTCTCGTCGAAGGCGTCGCTGTCGACGCCTGCGAAGACCCCCAGATTTTCATCCGGCCGTTGCGCCTTCTGGATCGCGTTCGTGGCGCGCCATGGGGCCATGGACGGACAATAGGTCGCCGTCGAGAGGAAGATCGGGGCGTCGACGCCGCTCTTGCGCAGCCGTTCGACAATCTTGTGAAACATGGCGCGATAGGCGTCGGGGTCCGTGCCGCCTGCGAAATCCGATTCGCCCTGATGCCAGAGCGCATGGGTGACGCGATAACGCGATGCGACGGCGGCGGCCGTTTCGTCCAGCATGTCGCGCAGGTCGCCCTCCGCGAAGCGCAGGATGCGCTGGCCGCCGACCGCCGCTGGAACGAGCACGACTTTGTCGTATCGTCCAGACCGGATGAGCGCGTCGCCCAGAAGCGACAGCCATTCCCCGCCGGTCCCGGAAGCGCCGAGGAGCGGCGTGGCCGCCGCCGCGCATTGGCCCTTGTAGAAATTGAATAGGTTTGGATGCGCCGCCGCGCCCGGCGGCGGGGGCTCGGTCTCATTGGCGATGTTGGATTGGCCCATGGCGAGGATCACCGCCGTGCGCGCGTCCTGCGCGGGGCAGTTCACCATGATCTTGCCGGGAAAGGCCGCGAGTCGGCCATAGCGATCGAAGTCCGTCCCTTCTGCGGCTTCGGGACGCCACGCGAACGCCGCGAACAGGAAGAGCCCGATTGCGATGGCGAGGGACCTCACGCGCGCGCCGTCACAGCATTGGCGGTCCGTGGCGCGCCATAGGCGAGGAAGGGCCGCTCGATGAAGCGGTAGGTCAGGTTCGAAAGCAACAACGTGACCCCAAGGGCCACGAGGATCGTGAGAAGCGAGCGCGGGTCTGCGGCCGACGGCGTTGCGTTGCCGAACGCCAGCGCCGTCAGGCCCGCCACGGGCATGTGAAGCAGATAAAGCGAATAGCAACGCTGTCCCATCCAGGCGGCGCCGGCGAGAAAGACGCCTGCGCGGCGAGGAGCCGCCCCGGGCGGCGCGGCGACGCCGCGCGTGAGCATCGCGGCGACGATCGCGGTGAGGGAATAATTCAGCGCGCTGAGCCCGAAAGCGTTGCCGGCGGCGGCGGCGGCGACGGAGAGGATGGCCGTCACGAAGGCGGCCATGATCCTCGTCCGCGCAAAGAGCTGGTCGGCGGCCGGGCCTCGAGACAGGGTAAGCGCCACGAACATGCCCCAACCGAAACTATCCACACGGGCGATGCTCCATACCGTCTCCGCCATGCCGGCGATTCCAAACAGATGAAGGATGCCGAAGCGGAGCAGCGGCCCGGCGACGATCAGAGCGAGCGCGAGTTTCACGAGCCGGTTGTCGTCGAGACGAAGGACGATCAGCGGCAGCAGAAGATAGAAATGTTCCTCGACCGCGAGCGACCAGGTGGGCGCCAGAAAATGGCCAGACCAATCACGCTGCAGGCCGAACCAGATGTTCTGTGTGAAAGTGGCGTAGGTCCAGGCGGGCGCGAGACCGCCGAACAGCCAGGCGCCCGCCTGCCCCTCGCCGGTACCGAGAACTGGAATCAGCGCCGCCGCCGCCGCGAGGAGCAACAGATAAAGCGGCAGGATGCGCCACATGCGGCGACGGTAGAAATAAATCGTCGCCCCCGTCTCACCTCGCCGCGCCAGAAGATTGCGGGTGAGGAGGAAGGCGGAGAGAACGAAGAAGAGATCGACGCCCGCCCAGCCGAGGCTGAGAACCGATTGGACCAGGGCGGGCGCGCCCCACGCCGAGTAGACCCCGAAACAGTCGCCGTAATGGTATTGAAGCACGGCGAAGATGGCGCAGCCGCGCAGCGCGTCGACGTGAACCGATTTGTCAGACAAGGAAAGGGCCTCCAACTTGACCCTGAGCATTGTCCGTAAATCTTAAGTTCTCGTTCGGGCGCGGGTCGGCGTGCGGAGCAAAGCGCGCAGCGCGACGGCGTTGTTCATGTCTTCGTCATGGGCTGCGTAAAGCAGGGTCACGCGGCTTTCGCGCAGAAAGCGGCGGATGGTCGCGACTTCGGCCTGCGCCTCGGGCGCTTCCAGTTCCTTTTCGTAGCGCGCGCGAAATTCGTCCCAGCGCTCGGGACGATGCGCGAACCAGCGCCGCAGCCCATCGCTTGGCGCGGCGTCCTTCGCCCAATGATCGATGGCGGCTTTTTCCTTGCTCAGCCCTCGCGGCCAGAGACGATCGACGAGAACGCGGAGCCCATCCTCGTTTTCGGCCGGCGCATAGACGCGTTTGAGACGAAGAGCGTGCATGGGAGAGCACCTAGCGCGCTTGCCGGTCGAGGGTAACAGGCAATCGCGCAGCGGCCCGTCATTCCGCCTTCAGCACTTCCCGGCACGCCGCCGGCAACGCCGCCATGGTCATGGGCGGCCACGACTTGCCGGACTTCCTGGGATGCAGGGCCTCGTCGGTGAACCACCAGGCGAGCGACTGGTCGCAGCCGTCGCCGGCGGGCGTCGGGTCCTGATCCCTGCAGCTCGAGCCGTCGGGGCAGAAGAGCCGCACATGGAAATGATAGTTGTGGCCCCACATGGGCCGCACCTTGCGCATCCAGGCTTCGCCTTCCGACGAGCGGCAGAGCGCCCGCTTGATCGCTGGATTGACGAAGATGCGCTGCACCTTCGGCTCCATGGCCGCGGCGCGGATCAGCGCCAGATGGCCCTCTGTCCAGACGTCCGGCCTTATGTCGAGCAGATCCTCGCGCACGACGTCCGTGGCCGACATTTCCTCGCGCTCGGCGCGGCTGAGTTCACGCGTCGGCATGGGGGTGAGCCAGATATCGGCGTCGAGTCCGATCTGATGCGAGGCGTGGCCGGTGAGCATCGGCCCGCCACGCGGCTGCGACATGTCGCCGATGAGCAGGCCCGGCCAGCCCGAGGCCTGCGCCGCCTTCGCAGAGAAGCGCTCCAGAAATCTGACGAGCTCCGGATGGCCCCAGTTGCGGTTGCGCGACAGGCGCATGACCTGCCAGTTCGGCCCGTTGACCGGCAATTGCTCGCCGCCGGAGAGACAGCCGCGCGAATAAAAGCCGATCGGATCAGGCTGAAGCGGCGCGCCGTCCTGCGCGCGCCCAAACAGCTCCTTGGCCGGCGTCGCGGGATCTGAGGGATGCGCGAGCGGCGGCAGGGGCCTGGGATCGAGTGTCCCCTTGTCCTGACCGATGGCGGGCGCGGCGAGCAATCCGAGCATCGCCAGCAGGATGACGAGAGCCGATGCGCGCATGTGATGGCGGTCCTGTCTATTTTCCGACGACTTAAACTCCTCGCCCGTCAACCTTAACGATTCATTTACGTTGCCCGCTCGGCTTCGCAACAGTATCTTGGCTGCAAGCGTTTTTGGAGTACATGAGTCATGCGTTTGAAACTTGTCTTTTTGGCGCCTGGCGGCGCTTCTCGCCATGGTCAGCCTCGCCTTCGCGACGGCCAATATTCATATCGACCTGTCGTCACAACGCATGCATGTCGAGTTGTCCGAGGGCAGCTATGACTGGCCGGTCTCGACGGCCCGGGCCGGCTATTACACCCCGCGCGGCTCCTATGCCCCGACCGGCCTGCAGCGCATGCATTATTCGAAGAAATATCACATGTCTCCGATGCCCTATTCGATCTTCTTCCGGGGCGGATACGCCATTCACGGCACCTACGCCACCGGGGCGCTCGGCCGCCCGGCCTCGCATGGCTGCGTGCGCCTCGCGCCGGGCAACGCGAAGCTCCTTTATGAGATGGTCCAGAACGAGGGCGGCAGCATTTCGATCACCGGCGCGCCGCCAGCCGGCAAGACCCGTTTCGCCGCCCGCCATCACAACCCCGCGCGCTACGCCAGTCACCGTCATAGCCACGGGCCTGCGCTCGCCTATGCGCCCTACCATCGCCATTCGCGCAGCACGGTCCGCAGCTGGCAGGCGCATCCTCTGAATTGGTACTGATCTGGAATTGTCGACCCGGTTAGCCGAGGCGTAACTTTAACTTAACCATGTGCGGCCCAGATTGAGCCTGGAGCGGAGCCGTTGTGGCCCCGCGCAATGGCGGCCCCGCGCGGCGGGCGCCGCTTCGGGGCGGAGATGGGCGAGATCATCGAGACGATCATCATCGGGGCCGGCCCGGCGGGTCTGACCGCGGGCTATACGCTCGCCAAACAGGGCCGCCCCGTCCTCGTTCTGGAGCAGGACCCGGTCTATGTCGGCGGCATCTCCCGCACGGCGCACTACAAGGGATTTCTCTTCGATATCGGCGGACACCGCTTCTTTTCGAAGTCGAAGGAAATCGTCGATCTCTGGAACGAGATCCTCCCCGACGATTTTCTCGATCGGCCGCGCCTGTCGCGCATTTATTATCGCGGCAAGTTCTACGCCTATCCGCTGACGGCCTTCGAGGCGCTGAGGAATCTGGGCGTCGCCGAAAGCGCGCTCTGCATGGCGTCCTTCGCCTGGGCCAAGGCCTTTCCGGTCCCGGCGCCGCGCACCTTCCATCAATGGGTGCGCAATCAGTTCGGCGAGCGGCTCTTCGGCATTTTCTTCAAGACCTACACCGAAAAAGTGTGGGGCATGAGCTGCGACGACATTTCCGCCGACTGGGCCGCGCAACGCATCAAGGGCCTGTCGCTCGGCGGCGCCATTCTCGACGGGCTTCGCCGCTCGCTGGGCCTGCGCGGCGGCGGCGAGGCGGGCGCCAAGACCCTTATCGAATCCTTCCGCTATCCACGGCGCGGTCCCGGCATGATGTGGGAGGCGGCCGCACGCAAGATGCAGGACATGGGCGGGCGTCTGCGCATGGGCTACAGCGTCGAGGCGCTCGCCTATGACGAAGCGTCGAAACTCTGGACGCTTCGTGCGCGGACGCAGCAGGGCGCGGTCGAAAGCTTTCAGGCGCGGCATGTCATGTCGTCGGCGCCGCTGCGCGAGCTGATGAACGCGCTCGAGCCGGCGCCGCTCTCCCTCTTCAACGCGCGCGATCTCAAATATCGCGACTTCCTCACCGTGGTCCTGATCGGCCGGCCCGCAGCAGGAACTGCCGGACAATTGGGTCTATATCCACGACCCGTCCGTGAAGGTCGGCCGCGTGCAGAACTTCAGAAGCTGGTCGCCGGAGACTGATTCGCCGACGGCGTTTCCACCTGTCTCGGACTCGAATATTTCTGCTTCGAGGGCGATGGCCTGTGGGGTTCGCACGGACGCAGATCTCGTCGAGCTGGCGAAGGACGAAATCGGCCGGATCGGGTTGATGAACCCGGCCGACGTCACCGACGCCTGCGTCGTGCGCCAGGCGAAGGCCTATCCCGTCTATGACGACTCCTATGCGCAAAATGTCGAGACGATTCGACGCGAGATTGCGACGCGCTTTCCGACGCTGCATCCCATCGGCCGCAACGGCATGCACAAATACAACAATCAGGACCATGCGATGATGACGGGCATGCTGGCCGCTCTCAACATCATCCGCGGTGAAGCGGCCTTCGACGTCTGGGCGGTCAATGAGGACGCCGAATATTCGGAAGCCGGCGTCTCCGGCGCGCGCGAGGCGCTCACGAGCGAAAGGCTCACGCCGCGCCGGGCCGCCTCATGAGCGCGATCGAGCGCGTCGCTTCTGAGGAAAACGTACGACGAAGCGCTGTCGCGCGATATTTTCGCGACGCGGGTCTGAGCGCGGATCTTATCAAATATGGACTCGCGAGCGCGCTGGCGCTGGCGCTCGATTTCTCCGTGCTGATGATCTGCCACCAGCTGCTCGGCTTCAACCATCTCGCAGCGGCGGCCGCAGGTTTCCTGTCAGGGCTGGCGCTCATTTACGCGCTGAGCGTGCGCGTCGTCTTTCGCGACCGACGCCGCGTCTCGGCGGGCGCCGAAGTCGCGGGCTTCCTGCTGTCGGGTCTTGCCGGCCTCGTTCTCACAGAGGCGCTCATGCATCTCTTCGTCGATCGGATGGGGATTGCGCCGCCGCTGTCGAAAATCCCGACGTCGGCGCTCGTCTTCCTCTTCAATTTCACCGCGCGCCGAAGACTGTTGTTTTCGCGGGGCCGAACCGCGTGAGCGTCAGCCTTCGCAAATCCGTGACGAAGATCGACCTCGCGCTGGTCGCGACATTCATTGGCTCGCTCTTTTACGCCTTCATTGTAACGCAATCGCAATTTGCCGAGGTCTGGCGCACAGGCGCCTTTTTCGACACTGACGATGCGATGCGCGCGGTCGAGTTGCGCGACTTCCTCGCGGGTCAGGACTGGTTCGACCTGACGGCTCATCGGCTCGACCCGCCGAATGGCGTGCAAATGCACTGGTCGCGGATCGTCGACGTCGCACTGGCGGTTTTTCAAAAGCCCTTCTCGCTGTTTTTGGCGCCGCAACAGGCCGAACGGGCCATGCGCCTTCTGTTTCCGTTCTCGTTGCTTGCGGCGCTGCTCCTGCTCTCCGGTTGGCTCGGCGGCCTTCTCGCCGGCGCGCGCGCGCGTCTCATCGCCATTTGTCTCGTAACGCTTTCAGCGCCCATGTTCAGCCAGTTCGCGCCGGGGCGCATCGATCATCACGCGCCGCAAATCGTAACGCTGATGGCCAGCTTCGCCCTTCTGCTGCGCGGGCTCGATGGCGCGCGCGCCGCCTCTCTCGGCGCCGCCGCGGCGCTGATGGCGCTGTCGCTCGCGATCAGCCTGGAGAATATCCCATTCTTTGCGCCGATGGCGGGCGCGCCGCTCTGGCTGTTCGTGGTCGATGGCGTAGCGGCCCGGGCGCAGCTCCGATGGTTCGCCGCCGGCGTGCTCGTCGCCTTTCCGCTTTTCTTCGTCGCGACGGTCGCGCCGTCGGCTTATACGCATTCCGCCTGCGACGCCTTTTCCGCGCCCTGGCTCGCAGGCGCGATTGCGGCGTCTCTCGGCCTCATGGCGCTGGCTTTCGCCGCGCCTCGGCTGGTGAGCCTGCGTGCGCGCGTCATCGCCGTCGCCGCCGTCGTCGCAACCGGTCTGGCGGTCTTCGCCGGAATCGCGCCCGAATGTCTGGGGGGCCCCTTCGTCGGTCTCGATCCTCACTTGCGGAGTCTCTGGCTCGACCATGTGCAAGAGGTCATGCCGTTCCACAAACTCTTCGCCAAGTCTTTTGGTAGAGCCGTCGCTATTGCGGCGCCGGTGGCGCTGGGGCTCGCCGCAGCGCTTTGGCGGGCAAGGGCGACGAGGGGTGTTGAGAGAAGCCGATGGGCGATCGCCGCCGCGACAATTGCCGTTGGTCTCGGCGCGAGCCTTCTGCACATGCGCGTTTTCACGTCCGTGACGCCGCTCGCCATGGCGGCGCTCGCGGGCGGCGTATCGGAATTCGTCGCGCGTCTGGACGTCTCGCCGGTGATGCGCAACACGCTCGCCGGTTTGATCTCGCTCTGTCTTTCCCCGATCGGCTTGGCGCTGGCGCTGCCTCGCGGACGAAGGTGAAAATCCGTCGCAAACAGAAGCCGTCTGTCGGACGCCCGAGGCGCTGTCGCTACTTTCAGCCCAGCCGCCAGGGCGCGTGCTCGGATCGTTCGATTCCGGGGCCCTCATCCTCGCGCATACGTCGCATGAGGCTTTCGCCGCGCCCTATCACCGCAACAATCACGGCAATCTCGTCGCCGCCGAGACTTTCCTCGCGTCGCCAGAAAAGGCCGAGGCGCGCGCGCGCGCGGCGGGAGCAACGCTGATCGTGTGGTGTCTGCACGGATATTCGCCGCTCGTGGAAGCGGCGCCGGCGGGGCTTGCGGCCATGCTCGCCCGGGGCGAGTTTCCGGCCTGGCTGGAGCGACGCTCGGCGCCCGACGCGCCCCTCCTTGTTTTTGCCGTGCGGAGCGTGGAATAGAAGGCGTCCGCACGCCAAAATCAGGAATTACGCGTTTGACCCCCATCCTTAACCGCCGCCGTCTGCTTCTCGGCGCCGGCGCCCTCGCCGCTGCGCCCGGCGCCCTGGCGCAACCCTCGGCGCAGGACTACGCCGAAGAGCTTCAGGTCAGGGTCGAGAACAAATCCGTGCCCGAACTCTGCGCGGAAAAGGACAATATCGAGATCGACTTCATCTCGTCGCGCATCCGCGGCCTGCAGGTGCAGGCGGTTCACCCGTCCTACATCAACACGATCGTCTCCGACCGCTGGGCGCCCGACTGGTCGAGCTGCGACCTCTCGCCCGATCCGAAAGCCTTTTCGCAGGCGCGGCGGCGCACCTTCTGGGAGTCGCCGGAGTTCTGGCTCACGGGCTACACCTTCCCCTCCTTCTGGCGTCCCAATGACGTGCCGGTGCGCGTCGGCGACAGGGTCGAGCGTGGTTTCCATCTCGTGCAGGTCTGGATGTGGTATCGCGAGCGCGCGGAGGAGATACTGGTCTTCTACCCGCCCGACGGCTATTGGCGCGCGCGGCCGCTGCCCTTCGAGGACATGCGCTGGACCGCCTATGGCTCCTCTTTCCTCGTCGGCCCCGTGGAGACCCAGGAGCGTCCGATCGTCGATCTGCAGGAGATCGTCGTCGAGCCCGAGACGCGCAGCTTCACGCTGAAATTCCAGCGCGGCGGCGAGGCGCGGATTTCGATAAGGACCATCAACCAGGAACGCCTCGCGCTCGACGTCTCCTTCTCCGAAAGCCTGCCGGGCGGGCATCCTTTCGCGGCGCTGCGCTCCATGTACGCCATGGAAACGATGAGCGACGCGGCGATCGTCGCCTGGCGCTCCAAGCGCGGCAAAGGCTGGGAGGAGGCGCCCGTCATCGACTTCCACGGGGCCAACGCCACGGAAGTCTGGCTCGGGCGCCATCTGCCGTCGCGACATAATCTCTCGGCGCCGGATATGGTGTTCGGCAAGTTTCAGGGCGGGCCGGGGAAATGAGCCGGCGCTGGCGCGCCCTCGACGCCGCGCGCGGTCTCTCCGTCGTGGCGATGGTCGCCTTTCACCTGATCTGGGATCTGGCCCATTTCGGTTATATCGCGCATTCGATTCCATGGTCCGCCCCGGTGAAGGCCTTCGGCCATTCGATCGCTTTCGCCTTTCTCTTCATCGCCGGCGTCTCGCTCGTTCTCGCGCATCGCGATCGCATCGACTGGCGCGCTTTCTGGCGCCGTTTCGGCGTCATTGCGGGCGCGGCGGCGCTGGTCAGTCTCGGCACATGGCTGGTCTTTCCGGCGGCCTTCGTCTTTTTCGGCATTCTCCACTGCATCGCGGCGGCGAGCCTTCTGTCGCTTCTCTTTCTGCGCGCGCCCTGGCCGGCGGCGCTGGCGGCCGGCGCGATTTTCTTCGCCGCCCCGTTCGCCCTCGCCTCCCCCGCCTTCAACGCGGGCTGGCTGCAATGGCTGGGGCTCGGAACGACCGAGCCCCTCACGCAGGATTGGCGGCCGCTGTTTCCCTGGGCGGGCGCCATGCTGCTGGGCGTGGGCGCGGCGCGGATGCTGACGCAAAGGGCTTCGGACGCGGCGCCCGACGCGCCGCAAATTCACGCGCCGGGCGAGAAGTCGCTCGCTTTTCTCGGCCGCCACAGCCTGCTCATCTATCTGATCCACCAGCCGCTGCTCTTCGGCCTGTTCACCCTGCTGCTCATGGTCACGCCGCCGCCGCCGGACCCGGCCTTCATCGCGGGATGTGAGAAAAGCTGCAGGGCGCAAGGCTCGCCGCAGAGCTTCTGCAAAAATTTCTGCGCCTGCACCGCGGAAGCCGCGGAGCGCGACAAGACGCTGCGCGCCGCGACGGACAAGGACGGGCGTATGAAGCGTCTGCAGGAGCTCGCGGATCGCTGCGCGGCGCAATGAGAGCGCCGGTCGCCATCACGGGGCCTTGAAAAGAATTGGCCCGGCCCCGCTGAACGGGACCGGGCCTCGCACTTTTTGTTTTTCCGGTTCGACTATTCGCTGGTCTTGTTGTTTCGCGCCGCTTCCTGCAGGCGCTTCTCGTCCTCTGGCGTCAACTTCGGCCGATCGATCGTCAGCGTGATCTTCTCGATCTTGCCATTGAAGGCGAAGGGCGGCTGATAGTCGGCGTCATTGACGCCGGTCAGCGTGTCAGAGCCGATATCGAGCGACTCGTCCCACTGGAGGATCAGCGGCAACGTGCGCTCCATCTTCTGTTCCGCGACCACCGCGCCGTCGACCTTGAGCACGCCGGTTCCGCTGCGGCCGATGCCGGAGAAGTTATTGAAGGCCAGGGTCGCGAGGCCGAGACCATCATAGCGGAAGTCGAATTCGATCGTATGTTTGCCCGGCGGGATCTGATCGTGTCCCTCCCAGCGCTGCCGTTTCAGATCGACGAGATTCCAGGTGAAGATCGGCCGCCCTTCGAGCAGATAGAAGCCATAGCCGGCAAACCGACCGCCCTGCGTGATCAGCATGCCGTTGCCGCCGCCCTGCGGGATGTCGACCTCGGCCTTGAAGTTGTAGGAGGCGTCGAGAATGAAGGGCGCGTCGCCGTTCGGCGTGCCGGTCAGCGGCTGCGTCCAGGTGAAGACGTTGCGGCCTGCGGTCAGACTCGGGCGCGGCGTCACCAGCCGGGTTGCGACCGTCGCGTCGAGCGGCAGCACCTGATATTTCTTCGCCTCTTCCCAGAATATTTTCTCGAGTTCCTTGAGTTTTTCCGGGTGTTTGTCGGCGACGTTTTCCGACTGGGTCCAGTCGTTCCTGAGATCGTAGAGCTCCCAGGGGAAGCTGGCCGGATCCTGGCTCACCTTCCCCATCACGTCCCACGGCGCGCGCATGACCTTGGTGCTGGCGATCCAGCCGTCGTGATAGATGGCGTGATCGCCCATCATCTCGAAATATTGCGTCTTGTGCCGCGACGGCGCGTCTGCGTTCCTGGGGTCGAACGTATACATCAGGCTGACGCCCTCGATGGGGCTCTGCTTCACGCCGTCGACCAGTTTGGGTTCGGGAATATGCGTCGCCTCCAGTATGGTCGGCGTGAT
Organism: uncultured Alphaproteobacteria bacterium; assembly: GCA_963717565.1. Lineage (GTDB taxonomy): Bacteria > Pseudomonadota > Alphaproteobacteria > Rhizobiales > Beijerinckiaceae > Methylocystis. Next base: position 23,459 of record CAVQWJ010000010.1, on the reverse strand, counting down.
GTCGATCATGTGATGGAACTGGTTGCGAACGCCGCCCTTGTCCTTGATGACCGCGGGCCATGAGATCGCCATGCCCTGCCGCACGCCGCCGAAATGAGAGGCGATCTGCTTGGTCCAGGAGAAAGGCGTGTCGAAGGCCCAGGCCCATCCCACCGCCATATGCGGATAGGTCCTTTCCGTGCCCCAGATGTCGTAAAAATATTTCAGCTGGTCTTCGACCGGCACCTGCACGCCGTTGAACATGGCGACTTCATTGGGCGTGCCGTGAAGCTGGCCTTCGGCGCTCGTGCCATTGTCGCCGTTGATGTAAATGATCAGCGTATTGTCGAGCTTGCCCATGTCCTCGACGGCCTGAATGACCCGGCCGATCTCATGGTCGGTGTAAGCGACATAGGCGGCGAAGACGTCGGCCTGTTTGATGTAGAGCTTCTTCTCGTCCGCCGAGAGCTCATCCCAGTTCTTGAGAAGATCATGCGGCCAGTCCGTGAGCTTCGCGTTCTGCGGAATGACCCCGAGTTTCTTCTGATTTGCGAAGATCTGCTCGCGCAGCGCGTTCCAGCCCTTATCGAAGAGATGCATGTCGCCGATCTTCTTCGTCCATTCGGGCGTGGGATTGTGCGGCGCATGCGTGCCGCCGGGCACGTAATAGAGGAAGAAGGGCTGTTCCGGCGCCAGCGAGTTGACGCGGTTGAGATAGGCGATGGCGTCGTCGGCCATTGCGGTGATCAGATTCCAGCCGGGCTTGCCGAGGAAGGGATAGATCTGCGTCGTGTTGCGGAAGAGGTTGGGCGCCCATTGATTGGCGTCGCCGCCGACGAAGCCGTAGAAATAGTCGAAGCCCATGCCGATCGGCCACTGGTCGAAGGGGCCGTCCTGGCTCGCCTGAAAGGCCGGCGTATTGTGATCCTTGCCGAACCAGGATGTGCGATAGCCGTTCTCCTTCAGGATGCGGCCGATCGTCGCCTTGGTGTCGGGGATGACGCTGTCGTAGCCGGGATAGCCGGTGGCCTGTTCGGCGACCACGCCGAAGCCGACCGAATGATGGTTGCGGCCAGTGATCAACGCCGCGCGCGTCGGCGAACAGAGCGCGGTCGAATTGAAATTGGTGTAGCGCAGCCCGTTTTGGGCGATACGGTCGAGCGAGGGCGTCGGGATCACGCCGCCGAAGGTGCTCGGCACGCCGAAGCCGGAATCGTCGGTCATGATCAAAAGCACGTTCGGCGCGCCCTTGGGCGGCTCGACGCGCGGCGGCCAATAGGGCTTGGACTGCGCGGCGTTACGCTCGATCTTGCCGCCAAATTTGAAAGGCGGGGCGGGGAGCTGGTCGCCCTTCAGGGTTACCGTGGCGCTGGGCGAGCCCGGGACGCCGTTGATCTGCTGGGCCCCGGCAGGCGTGGCCGCCATGAGAAGGGAAATCAACGCAAGGAATTTGCCGCACCTGAAGGACATTTTGATCGCTCCGTCTGCCCGGATCGTTGAAACGCAGCTTAACCATATGTGCGGGCGTGCAAAAATGCCAGTCACGCGGCTCTGCGGCAAGCTGGCGCCGCAAAGCGCCCTGTTTGACTTGCGGGCGCGCCCCCGTTACCAGACCGCCACAGTTTTCAAAGTCTGCGGCGCGTCAGGCGTCCGCCTATCTCAGAGGTCGCGCGATGAAAATTCTCGTGCCCGTTAAGCGGGTCGTCGACTACAACGTCAAAATCCGGGTCAAGCCCGACGGCTCGGGCGTCGATCTCGCCAATGTGAAAATGTCGATGAACCCCTTCGACGAAATCGCCGTCGAAGAGGCGCTGCGCCTTAAGGAAGCCGGCAAGGCGACGGAAGTGGTCGTCGTCTCCATCGGGCCGGCCAAGGCCGACGAGACGCTCCGCACCGCGCTCGCCATGGGCGCCGACCGCGGCATTCTGGTCAAGACCGACGAGACGGTCGAGCCGCTGGCGGTGGCCAAGATCCTCGCCAAGATCGCCGCCGAGGAGCAGCCGGGCCTCATCGTGCTCGGCAAGCAGGCGATCGACGACGATTCGAACCAGACCGGCCAGATGCTCGCCGCTCTGCTCGGCTGGGGCCAGGGCACCTTCGCCTCCAAGGTCGTGATCGCCGACGGCGCCGTCGACGTGACCCGCGAGATCGACGGCGGTCTGCAGACGGTGAGCCTGAAACTGCCGGCGGTGGTGACGACGGATCTGCGCCTCAACGAGCCGCGCTACGCCAGCCTGCCGAACATCATCAAGGCGAAGAAGAAGGAGGTCGCCGTGAAGGCGCCCTCCGATTATGGCGTCGACGTCGCGCCGCGCCTCGAAGTGCTCAAGACCGCCGAACCCGCGACCCGCTCGGCGGGCGTGAAGGTCGGCTCGGTCGCCGAACTCGTCTCGAAGCTCAAGGAAGCGGGAGTTTTCTGATGGCCATTCTGCTTCTCGCCGAAACCTCAAATGGCGCGCTTGCGCCCGCGACCGCCAAAGCGGTCACCGCCGCCCAGCAGATCGGCGGCCCGATCCATGTTCTCGTCGTCGGTCCGGGCCTGAAGGGCGCCGCCGATCAGGCCGCGAAGATCGCTGGCGTGGAGAAAGTGCTCTACGCAGAGGATGCGGCTCTCGACCACGTCCTCGCGGAGCCGGTGGCCGCGCTGATCGTCTCGCTCGCGCCCGCCTATGACGTCATCATGGCGCCCTCTACCAGCGCGACCAAGAATGTGCTGCCGCGCGTCGCGGCGCTGCTCGACGTGGCGCAGGTCTCCGACATCATCAAGGTCGTCTCGCCCGACACCTTCGATCGCCCGATCTACGCCGGCAACGCCATCCAGACGGTGCGCGCCAAAGACGCCAAGAAGGTCATCACGGTCCGCACCACGGCCTTCGCCGCCGCGCCCGAGGGCGGCTCCGCCGCGGTCGAGTCGGTCGGCGCTTCGGGCAATCCGGGCGTCTCCGCCTTCAAGAGCGAGGAGCTCGCCAAGTCCGAGCGTCCCGAGCTCACCTCGGCCCGCATCATCATTTCCGGCGGCCGCGCGCTCGCCTCGGCCGAGAACTTTCACAAGGTGCTCGATCCGGTCGCGAACCGGCTCAACGCCGCCATCGGCGCCTCGCGCGCGGCGGTCGACGCGGGCTATGCGCCGAACGACCTGCAGGTCGGCCAGACCGGCAAGGCGGTGGCCCCCGAGCTCTATATCGCGGTCGGCATCTCCGGCGCGATCCAGCATCTCGCCGGCATGAAGGACTCCAAAATCATCGTCGCCATCAACAAGGATGAGGAAGCGCCGATCTTCCAGGTCGCCGATTATGGCCTCGTCGCCGATCTGTTCCAGGCGGTGCCGGAGCTCGACGCCGAGCTGGCCAAGCTCGGCAAGTAAAATCTCTCGATCCGCCGCCGTTCCCCGGCGGCGGATCGGCACAAAGCGACTTTTTCAAGCTTGCCAGTTTCCATTCGACCCGAACGCGCGTTATATTGCACTGCAACGTGGCCGCAATTGCTTCGCAGCCGTCCGCCCGTGATGGGCGGTTCACTCGCCAGGTGTTCGAAATGAGCTTCGAAATTCGCAAAGTCGGCGTGATCGGCGCGGGTCAGATGGGCAGGGGCATTGCGCATGTCTGCGCACTGTCGGGGCTGGATGTCTCCCTCAACGACGTGACGCCCGAGCGCATCGAGGCGGGAATCCACGACATCGGCGTCCAGATGAAGAAGTCCGTCGAGCGCGGCTTTCTTGCCGCCGACGCCGTCGCCGCCGCCATCCCGCATATCTCGGCCGCGCCCGCGATACAGGACTTCCGCGATTGCGACATCGTGATCGAGGCGGCGACCGAGAATGAAGAGGTCAAACGCAAGCTCCTCGCCGATGTCGCGCTGGTGGTGAAGCCGGAGGGCATCATCGCCTCCAACACCTCATCCATCTCGATCACGCGCCTTGCCGCCATCACCGGCCGGCCGGAGCGTTTCATCGGCATTCATTTCATGAATCCGGTGCCGCGCATGCAGCTCGTCGAGCTCATTCGCGGCATAGCGACCGACGACGTGACCTTCGAGGAAGCCAGGGCCTTCTGCAAGAAGCTCGGCAAGACGGTGACCGTGGCGGAGGATTTCCCCGCCTTCATCGTCAATCGCATTCTGCTGCCGATGATCAATGAGGCGATCTACACGCTTTACGAAGGCGTGGGCTCCGTCGAGGCGATCGACACCGCGATGAAGCTCGGCGCCAATCACCCCATGGGACCGCTGCAGCTCGCCGATTTCATCGGCCTCGATACGTGCCTGTCGGTGATGCAGGTGCTGCATGAGGGTCTCGCGGACACCAAATACCGTCCCTGCCCGCTGCTCGTGAAATATGTCGAAGCCGGCTGGCTCGGCAAGAAGACCCAGCGCGGATTTTACGATTACCGCAGCGGCACGCCGACGCCGACCCGGTAGAGCCCAAACGGCGCCGCCCCTCGTGCGTCGAGAGCGGCGCTTTCGGCGCCTCCTTAGCATGAGGGGCTTTATTCTTTCACTTGGGCCTCATCCTGAGGAGCGCGCAAAGCGCGTCTCGAAGGACGAGGCCGCCTGGTTTCATCCCCCGATCCCGAAGGCGGCGATCGCCGCCATATTGACGAATCTCCGTATCCGTCGCGCCGAGCTGGACGATCTGGATCGGCTTGTCGAGGCCGACGATCATCGGGCCGAGCACGGTGGCGTCGCCGAGTTCCTGGAGCATCTTCGTCGAAATCGCCGCCGAGTGGAAAGCGGGCATGATCAGCACATTGGCCGTTTCCTTCAGCCGGCTGAAGGGATAGGCGCTCATCAGCTCCTTGTTGAGCGCGATGTCGGCCCCCATCTCGCCCTCATATTCGAAATCGACTCGGCGCTGATCGAGCACGCGCACGGCCTGATGGACGCGTTCCGTGCGCTCGCCGGGCGGATAGCCGAAGGTCGAGAAGGCGAGCATGGCGACGCGCGGGACGAGGCCAATGCGGCGCGCGACGCCCGCCGCCTCGATGGCGATTTCGGCGAGTTCCGTGGCTTCGGGCAGTTCGGTGATCGCCGTGTCGGCGACGACGACGACACGGCCCTTGGCGATGATCAGGGATACGCCGATCACGCGGTGGCCGGGTTTCTGATCGACGACGCGGCGCACTTCCTCAAGCGCATTGGAGAAGTTGCGCGTAACGCCCGTCACCATGGCGTCGGCGTCGCCCCGCGCGACCATGGCGGCGGCGAAATGATTGCGGTCCTGATTGATCAGGCGCTGACAGTCGCGCAGCAGGAAGCCCTTGCGCTGCAGGCGCTCGAACAGAAACTGCGCATAGACCGCGTTACGGTTCGAAAGTTTGGCGTTGTGAATCTCGATGCCGGGAACGAGCTCCACGCCCGCCGCCGCGGCCGCCTCCTTCACCCGATCCTCGCGGCCGACCAGAATCGCTTCGCCCAAACCCTGATTGACGTAAGCCAGCGCCGCGCGGATGACCTGCTGCTCCTCGCCTTCCGCGAAGACGAGCCGCTTCGGCTCGCGCTGCACGCGCTCATAGATCGTCTGCATCAGCCCGGCGATGGGATCGCGCCGCGCCGAGAGCTCGTGACGATAGGCTTTCAGATCGATGATCGGCCGGCGCGCGACGCCGGAATCCATCGCCGCCCGCGCCACCGCCGACGGCACAACGGAAATAAGACGCGGATCGAAAGGCGCGGGGATGAGATAGTCGCGTCCGAAGCGCGGTCGGGCGCCGCGATAGGCGTTGGCGACTTCGTCCGGCACGTCCTCGCGCGCGAGCTCGGCGAGCGCGTGCACGGCGGCGATCTTCATCTCCATGTTGATCGTCTTCGCACGCACGTCGAGCGCGCCGCGGAAGATGTAAGGGAAGCCCAGGACGTTATTCACCTGATTGGGATAGTCCGAGCGTCCCGTTGCGACGATCGCGTCGGCCCGGGCGGCGCGCGCTTCCTCGGGGGTGATCTCCGGATCGGGATTGGCCATGGCGAAGATGATCGGATCGGCCGCCATGGAGTTCAGCATGTCGGTCGTCAGCGCGCCCTTCACGGAAAGGCCGAAGAAAATATCCGCGCCTTCGAGCGCCTCCGCGAGCGTGCGCGCGCTGGTGTCGACGGCATGCGCGCTTTTCCACTGGTTCATGCCCTCGGCGCGCCCGCGATAGACGACGCCCTTGGTGTCGCAGAGCGTCACATTGCGCGGATCGAAGCCGAGCGCCTTGACGAGATCGAGACAGGCGATGCCGGCGGCGCCGGCGCCATTGCAGACGAGCCGCGTATCCTTGATGTCGCGCCCGGTGAGCAGCAGCGCGTTCAAAAGGCCCGCGCTCGAAATGATCGCCGTGCCGTGCTGGTCGTCATGGAAGACGGGAATGTCCATGAGATCGCGCAGCCGCTCCTCGATCACGAAACATTCCGGCGCCTTGATGTCTTCGAGATTGATGCCGCCGAAGGAGGGGCCGAGGTAGCGCACGGCGTTGACGAAATCGTCGACGTCCTTCGTGTCGACCTCGAGATCGATGGAATCGATGTCGGCGAAGCGCTTGAACAGCGCGGCCTTGCCCTCCATCACCGGCTTTGCGGCGAGGGGGCCGAGATCGCCGAGTCCCAGAATGGCGGTGCCGTTGGTGATGACCGCGACCATATTGCCGCGCGTCGTGTAGTCATAGGCGAGCGATGGATCCTTGGCGATGGCGAGCACCGGCGCGGCGACGCCCGGCGAATAGGCGAGCGACAGATCGCGCTGGGTCGCCATGGGCTTGGTGGAGACCACGGCAAGCTTTCCGGGACGCCCGCGCGAATGGAAGAGCAGCGCTTCCCTGTCCGAAAATACCGGGCGCTCCTGGCCCCCCGCCTTGTCCGTCGCCATTTGATGAGAGCCTTTCCATCGCGCTTTTGCAGCGCAACATACAGCCGAAGCAACAAGCTTCACAAGTCGCGCCGCCGCCTGTCTCTCGCTGGAACAATCACGCCGATAGAGGGTTTCGGGCACTCTCGGGGAGTGCTCTCGGACGCCCCCTGTGCGCCCTCAAGGAGGCGGCGATGAACAGCATCATTTATCTCGTCGGATTGCTCGTGGTGGTCATGGCGATCCTGTCCCTGCTCGGCCTGCGCTAGGAGGCGGCGATGTCAGACGTCATTCGCAGCGGCATGCCCCCGACGCCAGCGGCGGAAGGGTTGCGGGCCGAGGGCCTGTCCCGTTTCACGGCCGTCGACTGGGGCGCCATTCTCGGGGGCGTCGCCGTGGCGACGGCCATCGTTTTCGTCATGGCGGCCTTCGGCTCCGGCATCGGCCTGTCGCTCGCCTCGCCCTATGAGGGCGCGTCGCCGATGACCCACGCCATCGCTTTGGCGCTGTGGGTCCTGTGGGTGACCGTCGCGAGCTATGCGGCCGGCGGCTATGTGTGCGGACGACTGCGTCGGCGCAACATCGACATGCCGCGCGACGAGGTCGAGATGCGTGACGGCGCCCATGGGCTCGTCGTCTGGGCCACATCGATGCTGATCATCGCCTTTGCGACGGGCTCCTCGCTCTACAATATCGGCAAGTCCGGCGTCGAGGCGGTCAGCCAGCAGGCGCAGAAGAGCGGCCTGACCAATCCGGTGGATTACCGCGTCGACACGCTGATGCGTGGCGACGGCGAGATGCGCATGGGCGCAACCGGCGGCGGGGCCGGCCGCTTCGCCGCGGCTCCCGTGGCAAACATGGCGGATACGCGTCAGATGGTCGCCCGTATCATCGCGCGCGCCGAGACGACCGGCGAGATCAGCCAGCAGGACCGGACCTATCTGCAGAATGTGCTGGCGTCCGGCGCGGGAGCCTCGCCGCAGGACGCCCGTAATCGCGTCGACGCGCTGGCGCAGCAGGTCAGGGACGACAACGCCCGCGCCAAGGAGACGGCGGACAAGGCGCGCAAGGCCGGGATTCTCGCGAGCTTCATCGCCGCCGCGGCGATGCTTCTTGCGGCGGCCTCGGCCTGGGGCGGCGCGACGCTCGGCGGGCGCCACCGCGACGAGAATATCGGCATTTCCTCTGTGATGCCCTGGTAGGAGGCGACGATGGGTCGTTCAGTTCTGCTCTGGTTGCTCGGCGTGCCGATCCCGATCATCATTTTGCTGGCGTTTTGGCGGTAGGGTTCAGGCCCACCCGTCATCAGGTGAAGCGAAGCGATCCAGGGCCCCACCGGGCCCTGGACCGCTTTGCGCCGCACGGCGACGGCCTCCATTGGTCCACAAGGATAAGACCGCGTCCGATGGCGCAGGGGCCTGCGCGCGGCTAGACTGGCGCGCATGAGCCAAAAAGCCACCGATCAGGCCCGCGCCGGCGAGGCCGCGCGCGCGACGCCCATGATCGCGCAATATATCGAGATCAAGGCGGCGAACGCCGACAGCCTGCTCTTCTATCGCATGGGCGATTTCTACGAACTCTTCTTCGACGACGCCGAAGTCGCGTCGCGCGCGCTCGGCATCATGCTCACCAAGCGCGGCAAACACATGGGCGAGGATATTCCCATGTGCGGCGTGCCGGTGGAGCGCGCCAACGACTATCTGCAAAAGCTCATCGCGCTCGGCCATCGCGTCGCCGTCTGCGAGCAGATCGAGGACCCGGCCGAGGCGAAGAAGCGCGGCGCCAAATCGGTCGTCAAGCGCGACGTGGTGCGGCTCGTCACGCCCGGCACCATCACCGAGGACGCGCTGCTCGATCCCGCCCGCGCCAACGCCTTCGCGGCCATCGCGCGCGTGCGCGGCGCCGACGGCGGCTGGCGCTTTGGCGTCGCGAGCCTCGATATTTCGACGGGCGCCTTCACGGTCGCAGACTGCGAGGCGGCGGACGCTCGGCTCCATGCTGGCGCGGCTCGAACCGCGCGAGATCGTCGCCGCTGAAACTCTTGCGCGCGACCTCTCGCGAGGTTTTGGCGGGCCTCGGCGCGCCAGTGACGCCGCTCGGGCGCGACGCCGGCGACGCGTCGCGCAAGCTGATGGATTTCTACGGCGTCGCCACGCTCGAAGGTTTCGGCGCGCTGAGCGAGGCGGAGCTCGCCGCCGCCGCCTGCGCGATCCATTACGTCGAGCGTACGCAGAAAGGGAGCCGCCCGGCGCTGTCGCGGCCGACGACCCTGCGCGAAAGCGCGACGCTCGACATCGACGCCGCAACGCGCGCCAATCTCGAAGTCGCGCGCACGCTCGCCGGCGCGCGCGAGGGGTCGCTGCTCTCCGTCGTCGATCTCACCGTGACGTCGGCGGGCGCGCGATTGCTCGCCGAGCGCCTCGCCGCGCCCTCGACCGATCCCGCGCGGATCGGCGCGCGTCTCGACGCGGTCGCCTTCCTGCTCGACGGGCCGGAGATCCGCGCCGCCTTGCGCACAAAACTTGCGCGCGCGCCCGATCTTGCGCGCGCCATCTCGCGTCTCTCCCTGCAACGCGGCGGGCCGCGCGATCTGGCGGGCGTCGGCGCCGCGCTGATGGCCGCGCGCGACATCGCGGGCCTGTTCGGGGAGACCGGCGCGCCGGGCGAGATTGCGCAGGATTGCGAAACGCTGGCCGCGGCCGATATGGCGCTCGCGAGCGAGATCGCGGTGAGTTTGAAAGAGAGCGTGCCGCTCGACAGGCGCAACGGCGACTTCATTCGCGCGGGCTGCGACGCGGACCTCGACGAGGCGCGCGCGTTGCGTGACGAAAGCCGCGTGGTGATCGCCTCGCTGCAAAACCGTTACGCCGAAGCGACCGGCATCAAAGCTGAAGATCAAGCACAATAATTTCCTGGGCTTCTTTCTCGAAGCGCCGGCGGCGCAGGGCGAGAAGCTGCTGCGTCCGCCTTTCGACGAAACCTTCACCCATCGCCAGACCATGGCCGACGCCATGCGTTTCTCGACGCGCGAGCTCGTCGAGCTGCAAAACAAGATCGCCTCCGCCGCCGATCGCGCGCTCGCCCGCGAACTGGACATCTTCGAGCGGCTTGCAAACGCGGTGCTCGACCGCACTGAAGGGCTGCAACAACTGGCGCAGGCCTTCGCGCGGCTCGACGTGTTCGGCGCGCTGGCGGAAGTCGCGGAGAAGCGCGGATGGACGCGCCCGCATGTCGATCATTCGCTGGCATTTCGAAATTCTCGGCGGGCGCCACCCGGTCGTCGAAGCGTCGCTCGAGACGCAGGGCAAGGCCTTCGCGCCGAACGACTGCGATCTGACCGGCGAGCGCGCCGGACGCATCGCCGTGGTGACGGGGCCCGAACATGGCGGGCAAATCCACCTTTCTGCGCCAGAACGCGATCATCGCGCTGCTCGCGCAGGCGGGCTCCTATGTGCCGGCCCGCGCGGCCCGCATCGGCGTCGTCGACCGGCTGTTTTCGCGCGTCGGCGCCTCGGACGATCTCGCGCGCGGGCGCTCGACCTTCATGGTCGAAATGGTGGAGACGGCGGCGATCCTCAATTGCGCGACGCCGCGCTCGCTCGTCATTCTCGACGAAATCGGGCGCGGCACGGCGACCTTCGACGGCCTCTCCATCGCCTGGGCGACGATCGAGCATCTTCACGAGGTCAATCGCTCGCGCGCGATCTTCGCCACGCATTTCCACGAACTGACCCAGCTCGCGAAACGCATGGGCCGGCTCGTCAATCTCACCATGAAGGTGACGGATCACGCGGGCGAGGTCGTGTTTTTGCACGAGGTGGTTCAGGGGGCGGCGGATCGATCATACGGCGTGCATGTCGCGCAGCTCGCGGGCCTGCCGGCGAGCGTCGTGAAACGCGCCCATGCGATCCTCTCGGAACTGGAAGCCGCCGACCGCCGCGCGCCGGTCGAAGCATTGATCGACGATCTGCCGTTGTTCAGCCGCGTCGCGGAAGCGGCCGCCCCGAAGGACGCGCTGCGCGAGGCGCTGGCGAAAGTCGATCCGGATCAGATGAGCCCGCGTGAGGCGCTTGCGGCGTTGTACGAGCTGAAGGGGAAGGCGTGAGGGGCAAGGGGACGAATCCGACCTTGCCAATCACCCCATCTTCCGACGCGGATCGTAATGATGACGCTCGCGCAGCTCCCGCATCCGCGCCTCGAATTCGGCGTCGGGCTCCTCGGGCAGCATGATTTTCAGCGCCACATAAAGATCGCCCGCCGGCTTGCTGTCGGAGGCGGGCAGGCCCCGCCCGCGCAGGCGCAGCACGCGTCCGCCGTTGGAGCCTGCCGGCACGGCGAGCTCCACCTTGCCGTCGAGCGTGGGGGCCTGCACCTTGGCGCCGAGCGCCGCCTCATAGATCGTCACCGGCAGATCCACCCGCAGGTCGCGCCCCTCCAGCCTGAACCAGGGGTGAGCGGCGATTTTCACCGTCACCAGCGCGTCGCCGGGTTCGCCCCCGCGCAGGCCGGGTTGTCCCTGCCCGCGCAGGCGGATCTGCTGCCCGTCCTCGACGCCGGCCGGGATTTTCACTTCCAGCGTGCGGCCGCTCGGCAGAATGACGCGGGCCGAGCCGCCCTTTGCCGCGGTTTCGAGCGGCACGGTCGCGGTGGCGACCACGTCGTCGCCGCGCGTCGCCGTGCCCTGCGCCCGTCGGCGCCCGCCGCCGAAGAGATCGGAGAAGAGGTCGCTCGGATCGAAGCCTGCGCCGCCGGCGCCGCCCCTTCCGCCGCCGAAGTTGAACTCGAAATGCTGCTCGCCCGGACCGCCGCCGGCCCCGCGCCAGGCGCGCGAGAAACCGCCCGGCCCGGCCCCGAATCCCTCGAAGCCGCGCGGCTTGCCGTCGGGTCCGATCTCCCCACGGTCGAACTGGGCCTTCTTTTTCTCGTCGCCGACGATTTCATAGGCCGTGTTGATTTCCGCGAAGCGCTCCTTGGCCTTCGTGTCGTCCCTGTTGCGGTCGGGATGAAATTTCTTGGCGAGCTGGCGATAGGCCTTCTTGATATCGGCCGCGCTCGCGGTCTTGGGAACGCCGAGAACGTCGTATGGGTCGCGCATTTTTGTCCAATCAGCCCATGAGAGCGCCCGCCCGTGTGGCGCGGACGCAAATGTCTGTCACATAATGTGGGAGAAGCGGGGGCCGGACGCAAGCGTTCGCGCGCGTCAGGCTGCGACGGCGGCGATCTAGAGTTTTGTCGGAGCTCTTTGAAAGTCGGCGAGCGCCTTTCCTTCGGGGTCGAGCTTCGCCAGGGCGGCGTTGACGGCGTCGATGTCGGGGGGCGCGCCGCCGCTCATGTTTTCCTCCGTGGCGCGCTGAAGCGCGCGGGCGTCGAGCTCCCAGCGCTTGAGAATTTCGATCTTCATGATCTTGGCCAGCGCCGGGGTGTCGACGACCTCCTCGGGATTGTCGAAGACGGAAATCGGGGAGATGAGGGCCTGTTCGATTTCGGGGGCGCCGAGTGAAGGCACTTTCATGCTTGCCTGCCTCTGGGTTACGATGAGGTTCGAACGCGCCGTGTTCCGACTATGTTCCCGTCGAACGCCTCCTCGCCACAAATGTGACATGAGTCCTTGCGCAAGCTGCGCATTGAGCCGCCACTACCTATGGTTGTTTCCAAGAATGTCTCTACCGAACGCTGTCTTTCGCACCGCCGTCGCAATTTTTCTCCTCCTCGGCGTCGCCGCCTGTAGCGGGCGGCCGCATGGCGTCCTGATCGCGACCCATCAGGCGCCGCCGGGCGTCAGCGTCGTCGACATGCTCGTCGCCACGACCCGCGCGCCGAATGAGACGGAGCCGGGAGAAATGTTTACCGGAGAGCGCGGCGCGGCGCCCTCCTTCGCCGACATTGCGGTCTCCATCCCGCCGGACGCCAACCGCCAGATCGGCGAGGTTCAGTGGCCGCAGGGCGACACCGTCGACCCCATGCGCGACTTCACCACGGTGGAGGCGAAGATCCTGACCAAGGATCAGGCGATCGCCGCCTTCGACAAGCGCATCAGGAAAGCGCCGAGACGTCACGCGCTCGTCTTCATTCATGGCTTCAACACGCGCTTCGCGGAAGCTGTCTATCGCTTCGCGCAGATCGTCCATGATTCCGACGCCTCGGTCGTGCCGGTGCTGTTCACCTGGCCCTCGCGCGGCAGGCTGCTGCAATATGGCTACGACCATGAGAGCGCCAGCTATTCGCGCGATCCGCTCGAGAAACTGCTGCAATATCTGGCGGACGATCCGAATGTCGGCGAAATTTCGATCCTGGCGCATTCCATGGGCAATTGGGTGACGCTCGAGGCCCTGCGCCAGATGGCGATCCGCGACCACGGCCTGCCGAAGAAGATCACCAATGTGATGCTGGCCGCGCCCGACGTTGATTTCGACGTTTTCCGGCGACAGATACAGGCCATGGACGTTCGGCCGTCGCTCTTCACCATCTTCGTTTCGCGCAACGACGAGGCGCTCGCGGTGTCGCGCCGCGTCTGGGGCGACAAGTCCCGACTGGGCGCCATCAATCCGGATGCCGCGCCCTATCAGGATGTGCTGGCGCGCAATCATCTGACGGCCATCGATCTGACCGACGTCTCTTCCGGCGACAGACTCAACCATGCGACATTCGCGGAGTCGCCGGATGTGGTGCGCTCGATCGGCGCGCGCCTCGCATCCGGCCAGGCGCTCGGCGACGGTCAGGTGGGCGTCGGCGAGCGGCTGGGCCTTGTCGCCGCGGGCGCCGCGTCGACGGTCGGCGCGGCGGCGGGCGTGGCGGTGGCTGCGCCCTTTGCGATCGTCGATCCGCAAGACGCGCGAGAATCTCAGCGACCATTTCGAGGCGATTGGCGAGCACGCCGGCCATACGCTCGACAGCGGGACGCGGATCGTCCCGCCGGCTCAATGACGGCGGGGGCAGCGTCCGCGCCCGGCCGGCTTCTGGCCGGCGCGCTGTCGGCCGGGCCGATCTTTCTCGCCGCTATGCTCGGCAACGCCGCGACCCTGCCCAATATCGCGCCCTGGTACGATCTGCTCGCAAAGCCGCCGCTGACGCCGCCGAACTGGGTTTTCGGCCCCGCCTGGACGACGCTTTTCATCCTGATGGGCGTCGCTTTCTACCGCATCCTGCGCCTCGATCCGCAGACGCCGGGGCGCTCGCGCGCCATCTGGCTGTTCGCGGCGCAGCTCGTTCTCAATGCAGGCTGGTCCGTCGCCTTCTTCGGCGCGCGAAGCCCGCTTTTGGGGCTTGTCGTGATCCTGCCCTTCGAGGCGTTGGTCGTCGCGACGCTGCTCGCCTTCTGGCGTCTCGACAGGATCGCGGCCTACTGCCTCGTTCCCTATCCGCTGTGGGTCGCCTTCGCGACCTATCTCAACGCGGGCGTGTTCTGGTTGAACCGCTAGGCTGTCGCGCCTCGCCACGCTTCGCGATGACGGCTGAATTTCAGAAAGGGGCCTGTCGCGCGGCGGCGACATAGGCGTCGGCGTCTTCCTTCAACAGCAACCTTTCCTTGACCAGCTTGTCGGCCAGCACGCGCATGGTCGCGACGAAATAGGCGCGGGAGCCGTAACGCTCCATCAGCGAGGGGCGGGGATCGCCCGCCTTCTCACGGTCGGCCCTGGTCGCCGGAAAGGGGATCGCCGCACCCGCGGCGCAGGCGGGGCCCTTCCTGTCCTTTTGCGCGTTGAAGCCGGTGAAGGTCGCAATCGGCAGGGCCTGATCGGGCAGGCGCAGACCGGAAAGCTCATTGCCGTCAGGGTCGATCTTCGGAACTTTTCGCGCCCCCGGCGGGGGCGTCGGCAAGCCGGGGATTTTCGGCCAGGAGAGCGTGTCCGCGGCGACGAGATCGGCCTCAAGGGGGGCGCGCGAGGGCGGGGGCTTTATTCCCTTCGTCCAGTCATCGAGCAGGACAAGCAGGGCGCGCAGCGCCGGCGCGCCGGAGCGGGAATTGACCGGCGCCGCGCAATTGGCGCCGTCGGGCGCTCCCGCCGTTCCGGCGAGGAAGAAGCTGCGATGAGTATCGCCTTCTCGTTCGGGGAGGGGTCGCGGCGTGGCGCGCCAATAGGCGTCGGCTCCCCATGTCTCGATGACGCGCGGCCCCTTTGGGGCGGCAGCCGCTGTCTCCTGCAGCAGAAGGCCGTCGACGGCCGCGGCGACGAGCCCCGCGCCAGTCTCGCCCTTGCCCCTCGCCAGCAGCCGTTTGGCGCCGGTCACGCCGCGCAGCCGGGCGGCGAGATCGGCGGCCGCCCCGGCGCGCGCCGCGGCCGGCAGCTTCTCCAGATCGACCGTCGCGACGGTCATGCCCCGCGAAACGGCGAAGGCGTCGAGGCCATCGCCCGGCGCCGTATCTATCAACAGGCCTGCGCCGGGGACCGGAGCGCCGGGGCGCAACAGGCGGAAGTCGAGCGTGTAAGGCTTGCCGTCGATCTTGAAGGACGCCCGCGCGGCGCCGTCCTTCTCCTCGAAGCTGACGATCTCAGCCCGGGCCGGGGTCGAGATCGCGAGGGTCGCGCAGAGCGCCACGACTTGCTTCCGCATGCACAACATCCCCCGCCCGCGTCCATTCCGCAGCGATCCGGAGATCGCCGAGGAAGCGCGTCCATTGCGCACGCTTATCCGCTTCTTCGGTCAGCCGCAGCAGAAAAGAGGGGTGGATGGTGGCGAGGAATTTCGTTCCCGCGTCGAGGTCGAGGAGTTGTCCGCGCAGGCGCGAGACGGCGTCCGAGCGTCCGAGCACGCCGCGAATGGCGGAGACGCCCAGCGCCACGACCAGACCCGGCTGCACGATCTCCCGCTCATGATCGAGCCACCAGCGGCAGGCGTCGATTTCGCCGGCGTCCGGCTTCTTGTGCAGGCGGCGCTTGCCGCGCGGCTCGAATTTGAAATGTTTGACGGCGTTGGTGACGAAACATTCGTCGCGCGGCAGGCCGACCTTTTCGAGCGCCTTGTCGAGGAGACGCCCGGCGGGGCCGACGAAGGGGCGGCCCGACAGGTCTTCGACGTCGCCGGGCTGCTCGCCGACGAGCATCACACGGGCGCCGCGCGGGCCTTCGCCGGGCACGGCCTGGGTGGCGTTGCGATAGAGCGGGCAGCGGGTGCAGATCTCTTCCTCGGCCGCGAGCGCGGCGAGGGTGACGAACTCGGACATGGAGCCAGAACGCGCCGGAGAGGCGCGGGTTCGGTATAGCCGGGCAACGGGAGAGGGAGTGGCGGCGTCTAGAGTTTCGCCATGAAATGCGCGAAGGCGAGCGAGCCTTCCGGCCAGGGGCCGTGGCCGCTGTCGACATTGATGTGCCCGGCGCCGCCCGCGTCGATGAAATGCGCGCCGATGTCTTCCGCCAGACGACGCGCGAACAACGCCTCGGCGTAAGGATCATTCCCGCTTGCGACGACGACCGCAGGGAAGGGAAGGGGGCTGCGCGGGATCGGCAAAAACGCCTTATCCACCCCGGGCAGCTCGCGGAGCACCGTTTCCGAAGGCGGCGCGACAAGAAAGGCGCCGGCGATCCTTTCGCGCAATTGCTGCGCAGCATAAAGCGCAGCAATCGTCCCCAGCGAATGGGCGACAAGCACGGCCGGCTTCTCCGAATTCAGGATTTCGCGGCGGATCGTTTCGACCCACTCGACGCGGTCCGGACGGGCGAAATCGCGCTGGACCACGCGCCGCGCGGTCGACAGCTTCTTCTCCCAGCGGCTCTGCCAATGCTCCGGGCCCGAGTCGAGATAGCCCGGAATGATGAGGATATTGGCTTCGGCGGCGCGCATCAGGCAGTCGCGTCGACAAAGCCGCCGGCGAGCGCGTCTCCGATCAGCTTGCGCGTCTCCGCAACGCCGTAGAGCGCGATGAAGGACCCGAAGCGCGGGCCCTTCTTCTCGCCGAGCAGAACCTCATAGAGCATGTTGAAGAAGTCGTTCGAGACGCCGGGCCGCTCGGGCGTCGCGCCCTTGGCGGCGAAGTCCTGATAGCGCGGCACGGCGCGGCCGACGTCGTAAAGCGCCGCCTGAATCTCCTCCGCCGTGGCGCCGGCCGGCAGGGCGCCGAGCGTCGCGTCGATCTTTTGCAGCACCTCGCGCTCGACCTCGTCGGCCGGACGATAGACCTTGGCGGGCTTCACGAAGTCGCGGAAATAAGCCACCGCATAGCCGACGAGCCGGTCGAGGCGCGGGTGGTTTTCCGGACTTGCGGTCGGCGCGTAGCGGCGCAGGAAGCCCCAAAGCACGGCCGGGTCTTCGGCATTGGCGACGGCGGCGAGATTGAGCAGCATGGAGAAGGAGACGCTCGTGCCCTTCGCTTCGCCTTCACGCTCCAGCGTCTCGGCGGCGGGCGGATCGCCGGCGTGGATATGCCAGACCGGATTGCCGAGCCGCATCTTCCAGTCCTGACGCGGATAGGCGTCGAGGAAAGTGAGATAGTCGTCCACGGCGCGCGGGATGACGTCGAAATAGAGACGCTTCGCGGCCGTCGGCTTCTGAAACATGAATTGGGCGAGGCTCTCGGGGCTGGCGTAGGTCAGCCATTCCTCGATGGTCAGGCCATTGCCCTTGGACTTGGAAATCTTCTGGCCCTTCTCGTCGAGGAAGAGCTCATAGTTGAAACCCTCCGGCGGCCGGCCGCCGAGCGCGCGCACGATCGCGCCCGAGAGCTTCACCGAGTTCGATCAAGTCCTTCCCGGCCATTTCGTAATCGACGCCGAGCGCATACCAGCGCATCGCCCAGTCGGGCTTCCATTGCAGCTTGCAGTGGCCGCCGGTGACGGGCGTCGTGAAAGCTTCGCCGGTCTCGGGATCGGCCCAGTCGATCGTGCCCGCCTCGGCGTCATAGCCGGTGAGCGGGACCTGCATGACGATCCCGGTCTTGGGGTGGATCGGCAGGAAAGGCGAATAGGTCGCCGCGCGCTCCTCGCGAAAGCTCGGCAGCATGATCTTCATCACCGCGTCGTAGCGCGCGAGCATCAGCTTCAGCGCCGCGTCGAAGCGGCCGGCCCTGTAATAGTCGGTCGCGGAGGCGAAGTCGTAATCGAAGCCGAAGGCGTCGAGGAAAGCGCGCAGACGGGCGTTGTTGTGGGCGCCGAAACTGTCGTGGGTGCCGAAAGGGTCGGGCACCTGGGTCAGCGGCTTGCCGAGATGGGCCGCGACCAGCTCCTTGTTGGGGATGTTGTCGGGGACTTTGCGCAGCCCGTCCAGATCGTCCGAAAAGGCGATGAGGCGCGTTTCGATCCTGCCTTCGGTCAGAACCTCGAAGGCGCGGCGGACCATGCTGGTGCGCGCCACCTCGCCGAAAGTGCCGATATGAGGCAGGCCGGAAGGACCGTATCCGGTCTCGAACAGCACGCTCTTCTGGCCGCTCGCCTCGATCCGTTTGACGAGCTTCCTGGCCTCCTCGAAGGGCCAGGCGGGAGAAACGCGGGCGGCGTCGAGAAGTTCGGGCGTCAGAACGAGTGGGGCGGACATGTGCTTCTAGCTTTAACCATCCAGCGGGGGCGGTAAGCGGGGCACAGTAGGGAGGGGCGCGGGGAGCGTCAACGCATCAGGCGGTCACGAGCCGAGAAAAGCATCCTGAAAAAACAGAAGGCGACAGGCGTTCATGGGCCGCCGTCGCCTTCAGTGGGCCTTCGACCAGACTTGCCGGGGACGCAAGATCAGTTGGCGCAGGTCACGCTGCGCATGTAGCGGACGCGACCGCGCTCGTCTGTGCTTGGTTTCAGAACGAGCGTGCAGTCTTCGTCTTCCGCGCCAAAGGCGCGTCCTACCCGGATCGCCGGTCCACGGGCGAGGGGTCGCAGCCCATCGTCATTCAGGCTGACGGCAGCCTTGACGGCAGTGGCGGAGGTCACCTTGGCGGAGGGCGCCGTAGGCGCTGCGGCCACGGCGGCGCAAAGGCCGACTGCGACCGTAAATCCAAGGACAATCCGCGACATGCGGCTTGCAAACGGGCTCTCGCTCGTAACGGCCATGATGGCCCCTCCCAACAGGGTTAAAACAGGGAAGCTTCCAAAGTCACAACGCTACGCGGCCTTGAGTGTTTCCTCTTATCGTTGGGAGGGAAACGCCGAGCTCATGAAATGGTTGCATCGGCGCCACAAAAAAACTTTTTCGAAATTCATCTGGCCGCAATTCGGCCTTATCGCTCCAGACGCGCGATGAGGCTCGACGTGTCCCAGCGTTTGCCGCCCATGGCCTCGACCTCGGCGTAAAACTGGTCGATCAGCGCGGCGACGGGGAGCTTGGCGCCATTGCGGCGGGCTTCGGCAAGGCAGATCGCCAGATCCTTGCGCATCCATTCGACCGCGAAACCATGGTCGAATTCGCCGGCCAGCATTGTTTTCGTGCGGTTTTCCATCTGCCAGGACTGGGCCGCGCCATTCTTGATGAGGTCGATCACGGCGGCGGCGTCGAGTCCGGCCGTTTTGGCGAAATGCAACGCCTCCGAAAGGCTCTGGATCAGGCCGGCGATGGCGATCTGATTGACCATTTTGGTGAGCTGGCCGGACCCCGGCGGACCCATCAGCCGGCAGGCGCGGGCGTAGGACGCCATGATCGGCTCGGCCATCGCGTATACCTCCGGCTCGGCTCCGCACATAATTGTAAGGGCGCCATTCTCCGCGCCCGCCTGCCCGCCCGAGACCGGGGCGTCTATCGCGCCGAGTCCCCGCGCATTGGCGGCCGCGAAAAGCTCGCGCGCGACCTCGGCCGAGGCGGTCGTGTGATCGACGAAAATCGCGCCCGGGCCCATGCCGGCGAAGGCGCCGTCCGAAGAAAGCGTCACCGCGCGAAGGTCGTCGTCATTGCCGACGCAGCAGAAAACGAACTCCGCGCCCTCGGCGGCGGCGCGCGGGGTTTTCGCCGCCTGCGCGCCGGAATGCTGCGCAACAAATTTCTCCGCCTTGGCGGCCGTGCGATTGTAGACGGTGACCTTGTGACCCTTGCCGGCGAGATGCCCGGCCATGGGGTAGCCCATCACGCCGAGGCCCAGAAAGGCGACGCTTTTTCCGCTCATCCGGTCAGCCGCCTGTCGTGCTCATATGGCGAGAAACCGCCGGGGTCTCGCTCGCGCGATCGATGACGAAATCATGCCCCTTCGGCTTTCTGCGGATCGCGGCCTCGATTGTCGCGTGGAGCAGAGCGTCGTCGGCGCTCTCGCGCAAGGGCGCGCGCAGATCGGCGGCGTCCTCCTGGCCGAGGCACATGTAGAGCGTGCCGGTGCAGGTGACGCGCACGCGGTTGCAGCTCTCGCAGAAATTATGGGTGAGCGGCGTGATGAAGCCGATGCGCCCGCCGGTCTCGGCGGCGCGCATGTAGCGGGCCGGGCCGCCGGTGCGATAGTCGATCTCGTCGAGCGTGAAGGCCTCGGACAGGCGCGCGCGCACCTCGGTCATCGGCAGATATTGATCGACCCGCGCCGGGCCGTCGAGTTCGCCGAGCGGCATCACCTCGATGAAGGTCATGTCCATGCCGCGCGCATGGGCGAAGCGGACGAGGGGGACGAATTCGTCCTCATTGACCCCCTTCAGGGCGACGGCGTTGAGCTTGACCTTGAGCCCCGCCTTCAGCGCGGCGTCGACGCCAGCCTGCACGCGGGCAAGGTCGCCGGTGCGGGTCAGCGCCCGGAAGCGGTCAGGTTGAAGCGTGTCCAGCGAGACATTGACCCGCCGCACGCCGCAATCGGCGAGCTGCTCGGCGAAGCGCGCGAGCTGCGAGCCGTTGGTGGTCAGCGTCAGCTCTTCCAAGGCGCCGGAGACGAGGTGCCGCGACAGGGCCCGGAACAGTTTCATCAGATCATGGCGCACCAGCGGCTCGCCGCCGGTGATGCGCAGCTTCCTCGTCCCCCGGGCCACGAAGGCCGAGCACAAGCGGTCGAGCTCCTCCAGCGTGAGGAGATCCTTCCTCGGCAGGAAGGTCATGTGCTCGGACATGCAATAGACGCAGCGGAAGTCGCAGCGGTCAGTGACCGAGACGCGGACATAGGAGACCGCCCGGCCGAAAGGATCGACGAGCGGGGCAGGGGCGACGGCTGCCGACGCGTGAGAATGAGCGTTCATCTTCTGGCGCTTCCCCGGGCGGTCGTTTTGCCGCCCTGAGCCTTCATATATTGCCCCGCGAGGTCGGCGTGAAGCCCGCGCCCCTTCTATGCGCCAATCGGGAATCCCGATGATCGCCGGCGTCTGGCGGCCATTCCGCGCCTGTAATAGGCTCGCCCGAACCCCAAACCTCTTCAGGAGCCGATGTGACCGCAGACCCCTGGCCCACCGAAATCCGTCTCCTCGACAACGGCCAAAACCTTCGCGTCGCTTTCGATGACGGCGCGAGTTTCACGCTCAGCGCCGAGCTGCTGCGCGTGCGCAGCCCCAGCGCGGAGGTTCAGGGCCATTCGCCCGCCGATCAGAAGACGGTGGGCGGCAAGCGCAATGTGACGATCATCTCCGTCGCGCCGGTGGGCAATTACGCCGTGCGGCTGGGCTTCGACGACATGCATGCGACCGGCCTCTACACCTGGCGCTATCTGCGCCATCTGGGCGAGACCGCCCAAGCGAGCTTCGACGCCTATCTGCAGGAGCTTGCCGCCAAGGGGCTCGATCGGGATCGTCCGGGCGAGGCGTGACGTGACGGCGTGACGATTTGCCATGGCGTCAGCGCCGCCTCGACGGACTAGCATCGGGCCGCTTTGGAGGAGGCGCGAAATGAACAGAATTTTCTTGAGCAGAATGTTTCTCGGCCTTGCTGTTTGCGGAGTCGCGCTCGTCGGCGCGGCTGTCGCGGAGGATCACGAGGATCACATGCAGATGATGTCCCGGATGCAGAAGGACACACGCGCCGAGGTGGAGGTTCCCGGGCCTATGAAGACGATGATGCTCGCCAATATGCGCAGCCATCAGCAGGCCGTCGCCGAAATTCTCACGGCGCTCGGCAAGGGCGACGGCGAAGCGGCGGCGAAGATCGCCGAGACGCGGCTCGGCATGGGCTCGCCCGGCTCCGCCGCGTGCAAGCCAAACGCCAAGACAGGCGAACTTGGCGACATGCCGAAGATGATGGCGAGCCACATGCCCGAGGAGATGCGCGCGCTCGGCATGACCATGCATGAGCAGGCGACGAAATTCGCGCAGGAAGCGGCGAAGGTGAAACAGGGCGGCGATTTGCGCCCGGCGCTCGCCGAGCTCGGTCAGGTCGTGCAGGCTTGCAACGCCTGTCATTCCAACTATCGGCTCGATTGATCGAATCGATGTGATCGCGAGGCGGCGCTCTGTGGCCCGCCTCGCGCTTCCTGCAACGCCCTAAAACCTCTGACGCGCTGAAAGGCGAGGAGATCAACACGCCTCGCCAAGCAGTACCGTTCTCATGCGAGCCGATGATCGCGAGTATGTGGCAGGCCAGTAAGCGAAGAAAGATTTGCGCTGTTTTGGGTTTGTTAAACCAGCATCGGGTTGGGCGTTATCGCACATTGGGCCAAGGGAAGAGGGGGAGGGGGCTTCCCAGCAAAAACCGCAAAACAACCCCATGCAAAGTATAGTGACCTGATACATCTCATTGATTTAAAACGTTTTCAGTTATCTTGAATTCCCTCTGGGCCCTATCGACACGGCGCGGCGACGCGATATCTCAGTTGCATGGCGCCTGCAAAAAACAACAAGCCGACCGCATCCTCCTCGGCTCCGGCGGAGAATGGGCCGAGCGGCCTCGTCGACGCTTATCAACTCACTGCCTCAGAAAAGGCCGCGGTCAGCCGGCTCGAGCGGCGCCGGTCGGGGCGCCATCCGGCGCCGCGCGTGAAGATTACGCAAGGAGCAGACGGCGTGACGCTGTCGCTGGCGCATGAGCGCCAGGATGTCGGCTATCGTTTGCTCGCCGAAGCGCTGGGAACGGCCGATCCAGATTTCGTCAACGGCCTGGTCGATCAACTTGCCGGAGCCACTCGGCGGAACGGCAAACTTGCGGAAGCAGAGCTCAATTTCCTGCTCGCGGTGATCAAGGACGTCAAACCGCGCGACCAATGCGAAGCCATGCTGGCGGCGCAAATGGCGGTCGTTCACAAGCAGATGATGGTTTTCGCGCGCCGGCTCGGCAACGTCGACACCATCGATCAGCAAGACAGCGCGCTCAACGGCTTCACCAAGTTGGCGCGCACCTACCTGATGCAAATGGACGCGCTCAAGCGCTCCCGCACGGGCGGCGAGCAAACAGTCACGGTGCAGCATGTCAATGTGAACGAGGGGGCCCAAGCGATCGTCGGCAATGTCACGACGCAGTCCGGAACACGGACGGCGGCGGCGGTCGCACAGACGAAAGCGTCGGCGCCCGCCCGCACCCAGTCGGCGACGGCGCCCAAGCCCATCCTGGACAGGCGACCGGCTGCGCCTGTCGCCGGCCGAGGGGGCCGCAAGAATGGCCGGAGATCATCCGCGTAACACCGAACCGATGCTGAACACTCCGCGCTGCGGGGCCAAGACGCGGTCCGGCGCGCCGTGCCAGGCGCCGGCGGTTACGGGCAAAGCCCGCTGCCGCATGCATGGCGGCGCGGCTGGATCCGGCGCGCCGCAGCAAAACTCGAACGCGCTCAAGCATGGGCGCTTTACGCGCGAAGCCATAGCCGAGCGCAAAGCCCTTCGCGACTTGATCCGGCAAGCGCGTAAACGCGCGCAACAGATCGAATGAT
>CAVQWJ010000009.1:0-89150 GCA_963717565.1 uncultured Alphaproteobacteria bacterium | reverse complement strand
GGGCGCCAATATCGACAATATCGGCTTCAAGGCGCATTCCTCGGACTTCCGCGAGATGACCTTCGATCTCGAAGTCGCCGATCTGAAGCATCTGACCAGCGTGTTGTCGAAGCTGCGCGGGAGCCCGCTGGTGAGCAAGGTTGAGCGGATGATCGGGTAGGGGCGCTGCGACGCCCGGACATGACAACCCTGCCGCCCCCGCGCTAAGTAAGGGCCATGAGCAAGCCCCTTCGCCTCGGCGTCAACGTCGATCACGTCGCCACCATCCGCAACGCGCGCGGCGGGCCGCGTCCCGACCCCGTTCGCGCGGCGCTGCTCGCGATTGAAGCCGGCGCCGACGGGATCACCGCGCATCTGCGCGAGGATCGCCGCCACATCACCGACGCCGACATGGCCCGCCTCAAGGCGGCGATCTCAAAGCCGCTGAATTTCGAAATGGCCGCGACCGGCCAGATGCTCGACATCGCGCTCGCCACCGCCCCGCATGCGGTCTGCCTCGTGCCGGAGAAGCGCACCGAGCGCACGACCGAGGGCGGGCTCGATGTCGTCGGGGGGCATGATTACCTCGCGCCCTATGTCGATCAGCTCGCGCGCGGGGGCATTCGCGTGTCGCTCTTCATCGAGCCGTCGCGCGAGGCGATCGACGCCGCCGTCTCGATCAAGGCGCCCGTCGTGGAGCTGCATACGGGCGCCTGGTGCCATGCGGTTGAGGTCGGCGACGCCGCGCTCGCGGCGCGCGAATTCGAGCGGGTGCGGGCGGCGGCGGCCCATGCCGGCGCGCGCGGGCTCGAAGTCCATGCCGGCCATGGCCTCGATTACGACACCGCCCGCCAGGTCGCGGCGCTGCCCGAGGTGGTGGAGCTGAATATTGGCCACTTTCTGATCGGGGAGGCGGTGTTCGTCGGCCTCGCCGAGGCGATCCGGATCATGCGCATAGCCATGGACGAGGGCCGAGAGCCCTAGGTTCTCAACCCGGTTGCGGCGTGCTAAGCGAAGGACTGGAGCGGCGTTCGCCGCCCCATCGTCAAGGAGCAGTCGGCTTGAGCAGGAACGTCCCGGTGGCCCAGAAACAGGAAGAAGGCGGAGTTCTGGAGACCATCAAGGTCATCATCCAGGCTCTGGCCATCGCGCTCGTCATCCGCACGCTGCTGTTCCAGCCTTTCAACATCCCTTCGGGCTCGATGATCCCGACGCTGCTGATCGGCGACTATGTCTTCGTCTCCAAATACGCCTATGGCTATTCGAATTACTCGATGCCGTTCGGCCCGAACGTCTTCTCCGGCCGCATTCTCGCCTCGCCGCCCAAGCGCGGCGACGTGGTCGTGTTCAAGCTGCCGCGCGACAATGAAACGGATTACATCAAGCGCGTCATCGGCCTGCCGGGCGACCGCATCCAGATGATCGAGGGCCGCCTCTACATCAATGGCGTGGTCGTGCCGCGCGAGCCGACCGAGAAGGCGATCACGGAAAGTCGCGACGGCCGCGAAGGCCCCGGTCGCGACCTATAAGGAGACGCTGCCGGGCGACGGCCAGCATCCCGGCGTCGAGCACACGATCATCGAGATCGAGGGCGACCACGGCATCAACGACAATACCGAACTCTTCGTCGTGCCGCCGGATCATTACTTCATGATGGGCGACAATCGCGACAACTCCACCGACTCCCGCATTTCGCCGGATCTCGGCGGCGTCGGCTATGTGCCCTTCGTCAATCTCGTCGGCCGCGCGGAAATCATCTTCTTCTCGGTGAAGAAGGACGAATCGGCGCTGGCCTTCTGGCGCTGGCCCTGGTCCGTGCGGTGGGACCGCCTGTTCAGGCCGGCGCATTGAGCGGCGCGCCATGGCGCGTGGCAAAGCCCGATCTCGCCGCGCTGGAAGCGCGCGTCGGGCATGATTTCGCGGACAAGGATCTGCTGCGCTGGGCGCTGACCCATGTCAGCGCCTCGTCGCATGCGGCCGGATTCCTATGAGCGGCTGGAGTTTCTGGGCGACCGCGTGCTCGGCCTCGCCGTCGCTCATATGATCTACGAGGGTTTCCCGAGCGACAGCGAGGGCGAACTCTCGCGCCGGCTCGCGGCGCTGGTGCGCAAGGAGACCTGCGCGGAAGTCGCCGAGCTTTGGGGCGTCGGCCCCCATATCCGGCTCGGCGAGGGCGAGGCGCAGACTGGCGGGCGCAAGAAGCGCGCGATCCTCGGCGATATTTGCGAGGCCATCATCGGCGCTGTGTTTCTCGACGGCGGCGCGGCCGCGGCCGAGCGCGTTGTGCGCGAGGCTTTCGGCCCGAAAATGCATGAGGCGGGCCGCAGCCTGCGCGACGCCAAGACCGCCCTGCAGGAATGGGCGCAGGCCCGCCGCCTTGCGCCGCCGCGCTACCGGCTCGTTACGCGCAGCGGGCCGGATCATGCGCCGTCTTTCGAACTGGCGGTGGAGATCGAAGGCTTCGCCGCCGCCTTTGGCGCCGGGACCTCGAAGCGCGCAGCCGAACAGGCCGCCGCCGCCGCCTTCATCGCCCGCGAGGGGGTCGAGGCGTGAAGCAGATTTTCATGTTACAGGAGACGTGGTGAGCGACGAGACGCACGAGACGCATTCGGAACAGGAAACGCGCTGCGGCTTCGCCGCGCTCGTCGGCGCGCCCAACGCCGGCAAGTCGACGCTGCTCAATCAGCTTGTCGGCGCCAAGGTGTCCATCGTCTCGCGCAAGGCGCAGACGACGCGCGCGCTGGTGCGCGGCATCGCCATCGACGGAACCGCGCAGATCATCCTCGTCGACACGCCCGGCATCTTCAAGCCCAAGCGCAAGCTCGACCGCGCCATGGTGGCGAGCGCGCTCTCCGGCGCCGCGGACGCCGACGTCATCGCGCTGCTCGTCGACGCCCGCAGGGGCCTCGACGAAGAGGTCGAGGCGATCCTGAGCCAGCTCAAGGACGCAAAGGCGCCGAAGCTCCTCGTCCTCAACAAGATCGACATCATCGCCCGCGAGAAGCTGCTCGCGCTCGCCGCGAAGCTGAACGAGCGCGAGACCTTCGAGGAGACTTTCATGGTCTCCGCGCTCAACGGCGACGGCGTCGAAGATCTGCGCCACGCGCTCGGCCGGCGCATGAAACCGTCGCCCTGGCTCTATCCTGAAGACCAGCTTTCCGACGCGCCGCTGCGGCTGCTCGCGGCGGAGATCACCCGCGAGCAGATTTACGAGCGGCTGCACGACGAACTGCCCTATCAGTCCACGGTCGAAACGGATTCCTGGACGAACCAGAAGGATGGGTCGGCGCGTATCGAGCAGACGATCTATGTCGCCCGCGATGGCCAGAAGAAGCATCGTCATCGGCGAGGGCGGGCGCACGATCAAGGCGATCGGGCAGGCCGCGCGCCGCGAGATCGCCGAGGCCGCCGAGCAGACCGTGCATCTGTTCCTGTTCGTGAAAGTGCGGGAAAACTGGGCCGAGGACCCGGAGCGCTATCGCGAGATGCGGCTGGATTTCCCAAAGGGATAGGGTTCGCCATGGCGAAGAAGAAATTGACGGTCTATCGCTATCTCACCGGCCCGGATGACGCCGCCTTCTGTCATCGTGTGACCGAGGCGCTGAGCAAGGGCTGGAAGCTTCATGGCGGACCGACGCTGACCTTCGACAGCAGTCAGAACCGCGTGATCTGCGGGCAGGCGGTCATCAAGGAGGTCGAGGGGCTGGACTACAGCCCGGAGATGAAGCTCTCGGAACAGTAAGGCTGCAAAGGAATTCTTACTCCCGCACCCCGCAAGACGGGGAGAGGGGAACTCGCGGCGGGACATCCCATGGAGTGGCAGGACGAAGGGCTCGTCATCGGCGTCCGCAAATATGGCGAGGCGTCCGTCATCCTCGAACTGATGACGCGCGGCCATGGCCGGCATCTTGGCGTCGTGCGCGGCGGGCGATCCAGATCCATGCGGTCGGTGCTGCAACCCGGCAATCTCGTCACGGCGACATGGCGCGCGCGCCTTGAAGATCACATGGGCGCCTTTGCCGTCGAGCCGCTCGCCAATCGCGCGGCGCGCTACCTCGACAGTGGCGCCGCGCTGCATGGCGTCACGTCGCTCGCCGCGCTGCTGCGTCTCCTGCCGGAGCGCGATCCGCACGCGCCGCTTTTCGAAATGGCCGACGTCATTGCCGCCCGTCTCGACCGGCCGGACGCCGCCGCGCCGCTGATGGCCCGCTTCGAGCTGTCGCTGCTGGCGGCGCTTGGGTTCGGGCTCGATCTCTCCGCCTGCGCGCTCACCGGATCGCATGAGGATCTGGCTTTCGTGTCGCCCAAATCGGGCCGCGCCGTGAGCCGCGACGCGGGCGCGCCCTGGGGCCCCCGGTTGCTGGCCTATCCGAGATTCTTGCAGGAAGAGATTGACGCCCCGCCGGTGCAGGAGATTATCGAGGCGTTCCGGCTCACCGGCTATTTTCTGACGCGCGACGTTCTGGCGCCGCGCGGCGGCGCCATGCCGGCGTCACGCGCGCTTTATCTCGATGCTCTGTCGAATCAGCGCAGTTCGTCGCAGACGACGCGGGCTTCGTGATTCGTCACGCCATATCCCTCGTCAGTATCGACGAGGATTTCCCGGCAGATCGCCTGCATGGAGTTGTCGTCCTGCGTCTGCATGGATCTGCCGCGCTGAAGCGCGGGCGAATCATTAGTCGCGACCCTCTTTCCCTCCAGCGCCACAGAGGCGCTGGCCGCAAGCGCCGCGCCGAGAATCGCTACTGCTCTAACGATTGATGCCATGTCCGAAGCCGCTGGAAAGTAAGAGGAATCTGTATTCAGGAGGGGTGGTGCGACGCTGTAGCCTGCTCTTTTTTACGTAGCGCTGGAAATCGCCGCAAGGGTCAATTGCGGTATTCCAAATAAAAATCTCACAACTGTATGTAATCTATCCAAATTACGAATCTCTAACCGCCGGCGCTTGCGAAGCGGCCTTCCTCCCCATAGGAAACGCAGGCGAACGAACAGGAAATGGCGGGGATGGCGCAGAAGGGCGGCTCGGCGGGCAAGGGCAGGGACGGCGGCGGCGAGAGCGTGGTCACGCCAGTCGATCTGCGCGAGGCGCTCGAAGAACGCTATCTGCGCTATGCGCTCTCGACCATCACCGACCGCGCTTTGCCGGATGCGCGCGACGGCCTGAAGCCCGTCCACCGCCGCATTCTCTACGGCATGCATGTGCTGCGGCTCGATCCGGGCGCGCCTTTCAAGAAATGCGCGAAGATCGTCGGCGACGTGATGGGCTCGTACCATCCGCATGGCGATCAGGCGATCTATGACGCGCTGGTGCGCCTCGCGCAGGATTTCTCCTCGCGCTATCCGCTCGTCGACGGGCAGGGCAATTTCGGCAATATCGACGGCGATTCTGCCGCCGCCTATCGCTACACCGAAGCGCGTATGACCGCCGTGGCGCGGTCGCTGCTCGAGGGCATCGACGAGGACGCGATCGACTTCAAGCCGAATTACTCCGGCGAGGAGAAGGAGCCGATCGTTCTCCCCGCGGCGCTGCCCAATATGCTGGCCAATGGCGCGCAGGGCATTGCGGTAGGCATGGCGACCTCCATCCCGCCGCATAATCTCGCCGAGCTGTGCGACGCGGCGCTCTATCTCATTTCCCATCGCGGCGCGACGAGCGAGCAATTGCTCACCTTCGTGCAGGGGCCGGATTTTCCCACTGGCGGCATCATTGTCGACAAGCGTGAGGAGATCGTCGAAGCCTATCGCACCGGGCGCGGCGTCGTTCCGCGTGCGCGCGCGCTGGGTGAAGGAAGAGCTGCCGCGTGGCGGCTGGGTGGTTGTCGTCACCGAGATTCCCTATGGCGTGCAGAAGTCGCGCCTGATCGAGAAGCTCGCCGAGCTGATCTCGGAGCGCAAGCTCCCGCTCGTCGCGCGACGTTCGCGACGAATCGGCGGAGGATGTGCGCATCGTCTTCGAGCCGCGCGCGCGCACCATCGATCCGGCGCTGATGATGGAGACGCTGTTCAAGCTCTCGGAACTCGAAACGCGCTTCAGCCTCAACATGAATGTGCTGGTCGAGGGCGTGACGCCGCGTGTGGTCTCGCTCGATGAGGCGCTGCGCCAATGGCTCGACCATCGCCGCACCGTGCTCCAGCGCCGTTCGAACCATCGCCTCGCCGCGATCCTGCGCCGCATCGAGCAGCTCGAAGGCATGATCATCGTCTTCCTCAATCTCGACGAGGTGATCCGCATCATCCGCGAGGAGGACGACGCCAAGGGCGAGATGAAGAGGGTCTTCAAGCTCACGGATCTTCAGGTCGATTACATCCTCGACACGCGGCTGCGCTCTCTGCGCAAGCTGGAAGAGATGGAGCTGCGCCGCGAACTGGACGCACTTTCCAAAGAGCGCACGGAGCTCGAGTCGCTGCTGGCCGACGAAGTCAAGCAATGGAAGGCGATCGCCACCCAGGTGCGCGAGCTCAAGAAGCTTTATGGTCCGACGACGCCCGTCGGCAAGCGCCGCACGACCTTCGAGGACGCGCCGGCCAATGTCGATTTCGATCTCGCCGAAGCGATGATCGAGCGCGAGCCGATTACGGTTGTCGTGTCGAAGAAGGGCTGGATTCGCGCGCTCAAGGGCCATGTGCAGGATCTGTCGTCGCTGCAATTCAAGAGCGACGACGGACTCGACACGACCTTCTTCGCGCAGACGACGTCGAAGATTCTCGTGCTGGCGACCAACGGCAAGGCCTATACGCTCGACGCCTCGAAACTGCCGGGCGGGCGCGGCCATGGCGAGCCGATCCGGCTCTTTGCGGATATCGACGAGGGCGCCGATGTCGCGCGCGTCATGCTTCATAGCGCCGGCGCGTCGCTGCTGATCGTCACGGATGACGCGCGCGGCTTCGTCGTGGCGCAGGACGATCTCCTGTCCTCGACCAAGAAGGGCCGCGCCGTGCTCTCCGTCGATCCGCCGGCGAAGCTGCGCGTCGTGACGGAAGCGGCCGGCGATCATGTCGCCATCATCGGCGAGAACCGCAAGCTGCTGGTGTTCCCGCTCGAAGAAGCGCCGCGCATGGCGCGCGGCAAGGGCGTACGCATGCAGCGCTACAAGGACGGCGGCGTGTCGGACGCGAAAGTGTTTTCGCTGGCGGATGGGCTGACGTGGACGGATTCCGCCGGGCGCGTGTTCACTGTCGCGGCGGCGGAGCTCTCCGAATGGATGGGGCATCGCGCGGAAGCGGGAAGGTTGCCGCCGCGGGGCTTTCCGAAGAATAACAAATTCGGTTAATCGCCGTCATTGCGAGGAGCGTTGCGACGAAGGAATCCAGAGCCGTGATGAGGCTCTGGATTGCTTCGCTCCGCTCGCAATGACCGGTGCGCGTTTCAGGACGGCTTCGAAAAATCCGGCACCTTGAAGAAAAGCTTCCCCTGTCGCCACATCGTGAACGCCACGCCGCCCGCGACGAGCGCGAACACGCCGAAGCCGATGTAGAGATAAAACTCTTCCTCGGTCATCAACCCGACCGAAAACGGATGGCGGCCCTCAAAGCTTTTCGCGCCATCGTCGCTCGAGAGCTTCACATAGAGAACGTAATTGCCCGGCTGCTTGAATTCCTGATCGAAATTGACCATTCCGTTTCTGAATTTCTGCACGGGGAGGCGGCCGATGAGGTCGGCGTCCGGATCGGCGGCGCCGCTTTCATCCTTTGCGCGCAATACGCGAATGTCCCAGTTCATGTCGCGCAGCTCATTGTCCGCGGCGTCGAGCACGATGACGGAAGGGCCGGTGTCCGGCAGCGCCACGCATTCGCGGTCGACGCTCTTCTTGGGCTGCATGGCGACGAATTTCATCGACTTCTGCCCGAGCGAGATCGGACATTCGGGATCGTAATAATGCCAGCCGGCGGCCTGCGCGTGGCGCGGGGAGAGGCCCGCGGCCAGAACAAAGGAAAGCGCCGCGGCGATCAGAAGTGTCTTCACTGTTAAAGCCCCGTCCTCATAGTCGCGCCGCATCCAATACAGCCAGCATCTGGTCCATGGCCAGCGCCGGTTCCGAGCATTTCGAGTCGCCGACGATGCGGGCCGGAACGCCCGCCACCGTCTTGTTGGCCGGAACCGACTCCAGCACCACGGACCCCGCCGCGATCATGGCGCAGCGGCCGATTTCGATATTGCCGAGAACCTTCGCGCCCGCTCCGATCAGCACGCCCCGCCGCACCTTGGGATGCCGGTCGCCGCGCGCATTGCCGGTGCCGCCGAGCGTCACCCCATGCAGCATGGACACATCGTCCTCGATGACGCTCGTCGCGCCGATCACCACGCCGGTGGCGTGATCGATGAAGACGCCCTTGCCGATCCGCGCGGCGGGATGGATGTCTGTCTGGAAGATTTGCGAGGAGAGGCTTTGCAGGGTGAGAGCGAAGTCGCTGCGTCCGTTCTTCCACAGCCAATGCGCCAGCCGGTAGGTCTGGAGGGCGTGGAAGCCCTTGAAATAGAGCGCGGGCTCAAGGAGCCGCGTGCAGGCGGGATCGCGTTCCAATACGGCGAGGAGGTCGGCTCGGAAGGCGTCGAGAATCGCCGGCTCGCGCGCGAGGCAGGTTTCATAGGCGTGTCGGATGGCCGCATAGCTTGCCTCCGGCTGCTCCAGACGCTGGGCGACGCGGTGAATGATGACCCCCGCGACCGACGCCTGGGCAAGAATCGCCGGATGGATGAATCCGCCAAGCTCCGGCTCGCGGCGCAGGACGTCCTCCGCCTCAAGCCGTAGTCGGGCCAGAAGCGGGTCGAAATCAATGACGGACGCGGCGTTTTCCCGCGGATCGGCGGACATGAGCTCCTCCTGCGGCGGCTTATATACCGGTTCCGTCGCGTTCGCGCATCAGGGCCGCGTCGCCAGAAACTCGAGCACGGCCTGCTTGTAGACCCTGTCGCCGACCGCGCGGTTGTGGTCACGCCCGGGGATGTCCACGAGGCGCACGTCGCGAAACAGGGGCTCGAGCGGAGAGGGGTCGCCGGCCACATCGTCCCGCGTGCCGACGCAAATCAGCACCGGGCATTCGATTTTGGCGAGGAGCGCCGGATCGATCGCCTTGCGCGCCCCGCGAACGCAGGCCGCAAGCGCCCGCAGGTCGCTGCGGGTCGATTCCGCGAAGCCGCGAAAAATCTTCAGCATCGAATTCTCGACGTCTTCGATCCGCTCGGCCTCCATCGCTTCGGCAAGGCCGCCTGGCAGACCCGCTTCCTGCACCAGATATTGTCCAATCCCGCCCAGAATGAGCGAGCGAACCCGCTCAGGCTGGGAGACCGTCAGAACGGTCCCGATTCGGGCGCCCAGCGAGTAGCCCATGACGTCGGCGCGGGCGATCGAGAGGTGGTCGAGAAGATTGGCCACGTCCTGGGCCATGAAGTCGAGCGCATATTGGGCCGGGTCATAGAGTTTTTGAGAACGGCCATGCCCGCGGTTGTCTAGTGCGACGACGCGGCGGCCGTCTTCGGTCAGGGTCTTCACCCATTGGGTGAACATCCAGTTTACCGCGTGGGTCGAGGCGAAACCGTGAATGAGCACAATCGGTTCGCGCCTGTCTTCTGTGAAGGGCTCGAAATCCGAATAGGCAATCTCTACGCCATTAGAGACGAAAGTTTCCATCGCAAATCCTGTGTGACGCTTTTTTAAGTAAATGTTTGCGCAGCCGCTGCAAGGCGCAGGGGGGCAAAAATAACGCCCTTGCCATTCGCCCCGCTTGCCGCTAAACGAACCCCTGTCGCAGCGCGGCGGCCCCCGGAGAGCGGGCCAAGGCCAGACCGGCAGGCGCCCGTAGCTCAGCTGGATAGAGCACCAGACTACGAATCTGGGGGTCAGAGGTTCGAATCCTTTCGGGCGCGCCAGAAAATCAACGATTTATGTGGAGCTTCTCAGTGACCGGCGGTAAGCTGTCTGGTTGCGGTAAGCGCTCGGTAAACAGACATCTAAAATTGGGTAATCGCGGGGAAGGCGCGCGGATCGTTGCCTGCCATAGCCCGACCCATAGGCATAACTGATCAGAATTCGATTCGAACTCGCCGATCGCCATGAAGCGGCTCCGAAGAGCAAGCGTGGTTCGCTGCGATGGACATAATGCGCGCCATCGACTTCGTCTTTGGCAGGCTTGCCGGTATGTCGCTCCGCTGCCTTTCCGCTAACGTCTCGCGCGATACTATCGCCCCAACTCCTCCAATCGACGTTCTGCAGAGGCGAGGCCGGGCATGAATTCGTCTCCATGCGCTGGGCCTCGTCCTTCATGGTGAGATGCGGCGGTTCGCATCAAATAGTCGAACCGCCGCAAGCTGTCAGTTAGAACGGGTTACAGTTCGGATTTGCGCAGGAAGGCCCGGTGATGAGCGCGAACCGAGGCTCGTCCGGGCGCGACAGTTCATTGATTGAGTTCTGACACCAGCTGCTGGTCCCGGTGGACGGGCAAGAAATGACCGTTGAATCAAACCCTCGGTTGCTGGTCCATGCGGGCCATGGAACCTTGGATTTGGCCTGAATTTGATAGATTTTCCCGGCCGCGTCCTGAATGGTCACCGTGCAAGGCACGTTTTGTGTCGCGATAGGAACGACAATCGTGCGGCTATGATTATTTTCGTTGGGTGGGAACGGCGGGAATTCGACATCAGCTACGTTTTTGCAGATCCCATACTTGGTCCATTCTGGTCTGTTCTGCGCCTTTGTGTCTCCCAGATTGATTTCGAAGTCCGTGTTGAAATCGGCTGGTTTGGGGACAGGGATGTTGTTTGGCAGACCCTTCGCCCCTCCAACGGCAATGACCAGACCTTCTCCTGAATTGCTCTGAAAGCCCGCCGCATCGTCAACGGAAAACGCATAAGAGTTCGCGTTGAGATACTGACTTCCATGAACCAGGAGCGTGAACGGGTTGAATAGTTGTTTTTGCCCGAGCTGTTGCCCCAGCCGTTGACCCAATTGCGCTACCTGCGTCGGCAGCAGTTGGAACAGTCGTGAAAGCAGCGGTAGTTGCGTGCCGGCGAAATTATACTGGAGCTGGATATATTCGTTGATTGCCTTCGAAAACGGAGGCCAAGGATTCGGCGCAAAGGGATTCAGAGCGTTGACGCCTGCGCCCAGATTTGTGCAGTACCGCGTTGAACGGAACCCATCCATAAACGTACTGCATGAGATAAAGCTGCCCGACCTCGCCATTCAAATTGGCAGGCTTTGGAAAGCCGCTCCCGCAACCGGTCAGCGCCAGATATTTCTGGAAGTTGTCCCTAAAGAAGGCGTCGACATCCCGATAGAAGCTTGTCTGTGGGCATCCTGCCCCCGTCGTGGTGCACGCCTTCCATTGGTCGACGAGATAATTGAGCGCCTGAGAATTAACGGAATTCGGTGTAAATAGCGTCTTATTATTGTTGTTAACTTTTTGGTTCAGGGCGTCCGTGATGAGGTTATACGCGCCAGGAAGTCGCGGGCGCGCATCAGCATCAAGCCTACCGTTATAGCGCGGCCATTGCATCGACGTTCGAAAGGTTCTCAGTTTTGTTCTGAAATCAGTGAAGGATTGCGTTGTCCCAAGATAGCCGACCGCGCTCTTGTCGGAGCCGTCATCCCTGCAGGGCTCCTTCAGACAGGGGGCCAAAGCGATCGGCAAGTAAACCTGATCCAGATAGGAGATGTTATATCCGACTTTCAGGTCAATAATTTCCGGGGGCGATACAGTGGTTTTTACGTTAGCGAAAGTATGCTCCAGCAACTGGAACGGAATGCCGTCTGCAAACGCATTCTTGTCCCAGAAAATATCCTTGACGGTAGAGGTGCAGCCGTCACAGGCGAATTGCATTGACCCCGCCGTTACCTTTAACAAATTCCCTTTATCCTGGTTATGCGCGGCCTCAATAGCCTGCTGGTTGTCGAAGATAACAATACGTCCGCCATTCCACCAATCGGCATATGGGTCGGGATCGTTTTGCAGGGTGGAATACCACGGAACCATGACCGTGACCGAGGTCTTGGCCGGGATGCCAGTTGTAGGGTTTATATACACACGTGAGTAATGCGTCTCTGCGTAGGTTTTGGACACGTCGCCAAAGGCGGCCTGGAGCCATGGATCGGGATCTTGAAAGCCGGCCTGGATGACAGCCCAAATCGGTCCATCTGTGTTGTTGTATATGTGGACTTTTTTGTAGCAGTTCGGCGAGTTTGGCGATGGACATTGGATTGCGCTGGCGCTAGGGGCAAACCCCAAGACCAGAAAGCACAACAAAGCGAAGAAACCGACGGCTTTTCGCTTATGTAATGAGTTTTCCATAAGGTCCCCCAATTGCGCCGCCGTTGTGCGGCGGCTTTTAGTATAAGCATTGCCGCAAATTTTTGTGAAAGGGGTTTGTTAAGGCGGCCGTGGAACCTCAGGTCGAGCGGGCAATAGAGGCTCGCGCCAACGCAGATCGCCAAAAACGAGGCTTAACCCGACCTGCCAGCAGTGACTGAGCAAAGAGGTTCGTACGCCTCCGCTTGTGCTTATCGGCGACCTCCGGTAGAGGTCCGGCTCCGGGACACACAAATTGTAGCTGGCCGATCGTCGTTCGCAGCTCTACCGGATTCAGGTCAACAAGAAGGTTCCGTGGGCCGCCTGGAACGAGGGCTCATTCGGTACCAGCGTGGCGTCATTCGCTGCCGGATGTTCCGCGCTTCGCATTGGTGACGCCGCCGTCTTGCGCCAATCCGAACTGCAATCCGTTCTAATTAAAAAGGCCGGCGGCTACGGAAGGCGTAGTCGCCGGCCAAAAGCAATCTGGATAAAGGTTCGCACGCGCCTTTGTCATGTTCAGCCGAATTTGAACAGGACGCCAAAGCCGCCGCGCGGGTAGTTCCAGGTGATGTCGCCGGAAGCTTCGCACAGCACGCGGCAGGTGCCACATTCGAGACATCCGTCCGGCGTGATTTCAACCTGGCCGGAACTCGTCTCGGCGTAGCAGCCCGCCGGACAGATCCGCGTCATGGCGAGCAGGTTTTCCGAAGGCTTGTCGTGCGGACGAATGGCGATGTGAGGCTTGCCCGCGTCCACGAGATAGCGATTCTGATAGAGCTTTTCTTCCACTCTGATTGCCAGGGACATTGGATTTCTCCCGTCGCTACGTCCTGTCATTGCTTACGCAAGAACAGCGCCAGTTCACCGCCAGGCGCGCGCCAGTTTCCAGGCGTCCCCAAAAAGGCCGGTCCAA
This sequence comes from uncultured Alphaproteobacteria bacterium, assembly GCA_963717565.1. Classification (GTDB taxonomy): domain Bacteria; phylum Pseudomonadota; class Alphaproteobacteria; order Rhizobiales; family Beijerinckiaceae; genus Methylocystis. The sequence goes on along the minus strand of CAVQWJ010000009.1, from coordinate 75,973 downwards.
CGACGTTCCTTGACGAACGCCGCGATGGTCGCCTTCTCCTTTTCGATCTTGGGCGTGCCGTCGACGCGCAGGAAGTTCTCCATGGCTTTCGAGACGAGCTGCGGATAGGCCAGGAAGTAGTTTTGCGAGTTGGCGTGCAGAAGCGCCGGCATGTCCTTGTATTTCTTGAGATCCTTCATCACGAAGCTCTCGTCGAGCAACTGCTTGTAAAGCGCGAGATTTTGCTTCGTGAGAGGGTCGCGACGGGATTTGATCTGGAAAATCGCCTCGGCGGCGAGCCGGCCCGAGGTCAGGGCCAGATTCGAGCCTTCGCGGTGGATGGCGTTGTTGAGCTGCGCGGCGTCGCCGCAAACGAGCCAGCCGTCGCCGAAAAGTTCCGGAATTGTATTATATCCGCCCTCGGGAATGAGGTGGGCGGCATATTCCTTGACTTCGGAGCCTTCAAGAAACGGCTTGATCGACGGATGGTTCTTGAAGGTCTCCAGCAGCCCGTAGGGAGTGTCATTGTTCGCCGCAAAGTCGGAAACCAGACAACCCATGCCGACAGAAACGCTCTCCTTGTTCGTATAGACGAAGCCCATGCCCGTCATGCCCTTGGAGATGACGCCGGCGGCTTCGATGACGACGCCTTCGTCGCCGTGGAGATTGAAGCGCGCTTCGATCGTCTCGCGGGGCAGGAAGTGCATTTCCTTGACCGCGAGGGCGACATGTTCGGGCTTGGGCGAGGCGCGCAGACCCGCGCGCGTGCCGAGCAGGCCGTTCACGCCCTCGCAGAGCACAACGACATCGGCGAAAATCGTTCCGCCCTTTCGGTCGGTGCGCACGCCGATCACCTTGCCATAAGCGTCGGACACCAGTTCCGTCACCGTCGTCTCACAAATGACGATCGCGCCCTGCGCCTGCACTTCCTTCGAAAACCAGCGATCGAACTGCGAGCGGATGATGGTGTAACGGTTCGGCTTGTCTTCGTTGAAGTCGTCGTTGCGATATTGCAGCCCGGTATGGGAACGGTCGCCCATCATCCAGAAGCGCTGTTCGACGAGATGACGCTCCAGCGGCGCTTCCTCACGGAAGTTCGGAATGATCTTTTCGACCATGTCGGCGTAGAGAATCGCGCCCTGCACGTTCTTCGAGCCCGGATATTCGCCGCGCTCGAGCTGCAGCACTTTGAGGCCGCGAGACGCCATGGTGTGCGCCGCGGCGTTTCCGGCCATTCCGGCGCCGATGACGATCGCGTCGAACTTTTCATCGATCATGGCTGTCTCCATTCAAATCCGACGGCGCCAGGCGCCTGTCTGTCTTTCACTAGCCGGCGAGGCGGTCACGCTGATGGGGCGATAATCTTTGACGGAAGGCTTCCGTCAGCGCCGGCAGCAGCCTGATGGCGTCCGTCGCGATGCCGATATGCGCAAAGTCGAAAATCGGCGCGTTCTTGTCGGTGTTGATCGCCACGATGCAATCCGCGCCCTCGACGCCGACACGATGCTGAATGGCGCCGGAAATACCGGCCGCGATATAGAGCTTCGGACGGATGGTTTTGCCGGTCTGTCCGATCTGTCGGTCCGACGTCACCCAGCCCTTCTGCACCAGCGGGCGCGAGCAGCCGAATTCGGCGCCGAGCACCGAGGCGAGATTGCGCACGAGCTGGAAATTCTCCGCGCTCTGCAGCCCCATGCCGCCGGCGACGACGACGTCTGCAAAAGCGAGATTGCTTTTGTTGGAGTCGCGATCGGGGACGAAGCGGAGCAGCTTGGTGATGATCTCGTCTTCGGAGAGGTCTGGCGTGAAGGGCACGACGCGGCCCACGCGGTCGGCGACGCGCTCCGGCATGGCCATCACGCGCGGACGGATCGTCGCCATTTGGGGGCGATAGTTCAACGTATAGATCGTGCAGAGCAGCGAGCCGCCAAAAGTCGGGCGCGTCGCGGCGAGCGAGCCGTCGGCGTCGACGGCGAGTTCGGTGCAGTCGGCGGTCAAGCCGGTAAGCAGAGTCGTTGCGACGGACCCCGCGAGATCGCGGCCGAGATTCGTCGCGCCAAGCAGGAGAATTTCCGGCTTGTGCGTATTGACGAGCTGCGTCATCGCTTTGGCGTAAGACTCGTTGCGATAGTCCGTCAGCACCGGATGTTCGACGAGATAAGCGAGATCCGCGCCGTAGCGGAAGGATTCCGCCGCCGCTTCTCTGCGTCGCCTCGCCGGGCCCGCCGAGAATGACCGCCCCCAGTTCGACGCCGAGCTTGTCGGCGAGCTTGCGACCCTCGCCCAGCAGTTCCCAGGAAACGGGATGCGCCTCGCCGCGTTCCTGTTCGACGAAAACCCAGACATGCTTATAGTCGCGGAAATGTTCCGGGAGTTCTTTTTTCGCGCTGGCGCGAGTGGCGGGCGGCGGCGTCGGGGACATTTGCGACTCCTCTTAGATCCCGGAAGCAAGCTTGGTCATGTCGGCTTCAAGCGCCGGATGGCGCGCGAAGATCGAGGCGATGAGCGCCTCGGCGGATTCCGGCGCCGTCTTTTGCGGCTCGACGAAGGCGGCCTTTTCGGAGCGGGCAGCGGGGGCGAAGACTTTTTTCACGATGGTCGGCGAGCCCTTCAGGCCGCATTTCGTGAGGTCTTCGATCTCCGCATCCTTCGCGCTCCAGGTGACGATCTCGGCGCGCGCCGCACGCAGAGAGTCCTCGAACGCGCCGCGGCGCACTTCATTGGAGCCCTCGATCATGGTGATGAGGCAGGGCATCGAAGTCTCGAGCACCTGCACGCCGCCTTCGGCGCGCCGCTCGACGGTGATCTTGCCTTTCTCCGGATCGCACTCGACGAGCCTGGAGATATAGGTGAGCTGCAGAAGGCCGAGGCGCTTGGCGATGCCGGGGCCGACCTGCGCCGTGTCGCCGTCGATCGTCTGCTTTCCGGTAAAGACGACATCCTGCTTGCCGAAGGTCTGCTCGATCTTGCGGATGGCCTGCGCCAGCGCATAGGTCGTGGCGAGCGTGTCCGAACCGGCGAAGAAACGGTCGGTGAGCAGAACGGCGCGGTCGGCGCCGATGGCGAGCGCCTTGCGCAGCGATTCCGACGCCATGGGCGGGCCCATGGTGAGCACAGTGACCTCGCCGCCGAATTTGTCGCGCAGTCGAAGCGCCTCTTCGAGCGAGAAGAGATCATAGGGATTGATGATCGTCGGCACGCCCTGCCGCATGATCGTGTTGGTGACCGGATGCACGCGAATTTGCGCGCTGTCGGGAACCTGCTTGATGCAAACGAGGATTTTCATGTTTCAGTTCCTCGGTCAGCCGGGATTGCCGGTCAGCGTCGTCAGGGACACGAAAGGCTTTGCAGGCTCTGCCTTCGGCTTGACGGCGTCCTTGTGAACCTTGAAGACGCGCTCGGCGATGGGCGAGGAGGCGACGAAATCGTCGTAAGCCTTCGTCAGCGTCTCCTTGCAGGCGGCGCGGGCCTCGTCGTCCGTCGCGCCGTCCAGCTCGTTCTTCGCGAGATATTCGCCCATGCGGCGCAAGATATGCAGCCGCGCGACGCGAACGACCGCCGGATCGAACTCGACGCCGAGCGCTTCGAAGAAATCTTCAGCGGAGGAGAGTTTCCGCAACTCGTCGAACACGCTCATGGCCTGTGCTCCTTTTCACTTTTCCTCGACGAAGAGTCGTTCTTGCGCGCCTGCAGATGCGCAAGACGCGCCTCGAGAAAGTCGATGCGATCAATCAGAACCGAAATGACGTCGCCAACCGGGTCCGGGATGAGATGATGTTCGAGGTCGATGCGGCCATCCGGTCCGGTGCGACGACGCTCGACTTTCACGACGCGCGCCGGAATGCCGACGACGGTCATCTCGGGCGCAACATCTTCTATGACGACGGAGTTCGCGCCGATGCGCGCCCGCGCGCCAACCGTGATCGGACCCAGAATCTTGGCCCCCGCGCCAACCAGGACGCCGCTTTCGATCGTGGGGTGGCGCTTGCCGGCCGACCAGGACGTGCCGCCGAGCGTGACGCCATGATAGAGCGTCACGTCATTGCCGATGACGGCTGTCTCGCCGATCACGACGCCCGCGCCATGGTCGATGAACAGACGCTCGCCGATCGTCGCTCCGGGATGGATGTCGATGTTGGTGACGAGCCGGCCGAACCAGGAGAGAAAGCGCGCCGGAAATTTGACCCCGCGCCGCCAAAGGCTATTGGCGACCCGGTAGATCACAAGAGCGTGAACGCCGGGATAGAGCAGGGCGACTTCGAGCACATTGCGGGCGGCGGGGTCGCGCTGGAGCACGCAGGTTACATCGCCGCGGACCCGGCCGAACAATGTCGAGCCGGTGAACATATGTGACATGGAGGCCGTGCTCGCAAGGCTCATGGCGTTCTCCCGCAGGCGCTTTTGAAGAAGCTCTGAAGCTCGCGGCGCGTCATCGGCGCCGCCTTTTCATTCGCCCGCTGTCGAATCTGCGAGAGCAGGGCCGTCGCCAGATCGCGGTCAATGTCGAAACCGAGCTCGGCGCATTTGCTCTTGAGCGCTGACACGCCGGAATGTTTTGCGAGTACGATCGTGTTCTTGCGTCCGAGACGCGCGGGATCGATGCCCTGGTAAGTGCGCGCGTCCTTCAGAAGCGCAGCGACATGGATGCCCGAATTCATGCGTGAAGACATCCGCTCCGACGATGGCCTTCGAGCGGCCGATACGCCGGCGCGCCGTCCTGGAGACGAGCTTCGCCAGATCGTTGAGCTTCTCGATGGAGACATTGCTGCGACCGCGCGCGACATGGCCGAGCGCGACCGCCACTTCTTCAAGCGCGGCGTTTCCAGCCCGCTCGCCAAGCCCGAGGACGGTCACGGACGCATGGGTCGCGCCGCCGCGTATCGCCGCCAGCGTATTGGCGGTGGCGAGACCGACGTCGTCATGTCCATGAAACTCGATCGGAAGATCGGTTTCCTGCCTGACGCGGGAAATCGCTTCAAAAGTCGAGAAAGGCTCCAGCACGCCGAGCGTGTCCGCGAAGCGGAAGCGCCAGGCGCCGGCCTCCGCCGCCGCACGCAGAATGGCGCCGATGTCACGGGGATCGGCCCGAGACGAATCTTCGCCGCCGAGCGCGACGGTCAACCCCTTCTCCCGCGCATAGGAGACCACGGACCGTACACGTTCCACAAGCGAATGAAGGTCGATATTGAGCTTCACGGCGATCTGCAGCCGCGACATCGGCGCGGAGATATTTACATGAGACACGCCGGACGCGAGCGCGGCGTCGACATCCGACTTGCTGAGCCTGCACCAGGCCATCACCCGGCATGGAAGCCCTTCGGCGACGACGCCGCTGATCGCCTCGATCTCATCACGGCCCATCGCGGGCGTTCCAACCTCGATCTCATCGACGCCCGCCTCGGCGAGCGCCCGCGCGATGGCGATCTTGTCGCGCGCCGCAAAAGCGACGCGCGGCGCCTGTTCGCCATCGCGCAGGGTGGTATCGTTGAGATATATGCGAGGGTGGTCGGCGTTCACGGCGTCACTCAGGCATAAACGGGGTTGAAGGCGTTCGGTCCCTTGTTCGCGCCCGCCCAGAAGGGTGAGAGCTCACGAAGGTTTTCAAGGATCTTCGGCAGGGCCTCGATCACCTGATCGACATCTTCCGGCACATTGTCGCGCGAGAGCGAGAAGCGGATCGACCCATGCGCCGCGGTGAAGGGAACATTCATCGCCCGCATCACATGCGACGGTTCGAGCGAGCCGGACGTGCAGGCCGAACCTGACGACGCCGCAATTCCCTGACGTGTCAAGATGCAGAAGAATGGCCTCGCCTTCCACATATTCGAAGGCGATGTTCGTCGTATTCGGCAGGCGTTCGCGCGGATCGCCATTGACGAAGCAGTTCGGAACGCGCTGCAGGATCGCGCTTTCAAGCCGATCGCGCAGCTCCTTCACGCGCGTCTGCTCATCGGCCATATGGGCGATGGCGAGTTCCGCCGCCTTGCCGAGACCGATGATGCCGGGCGTGTTTTCGGTGCCGGCGCGGCGACCGCGCTCCTGGTGCCCGCCGCGCAGAAGCGGCTTGAAGCGGGCGCCGCGCTTGACATAGAGCGCGCCGATGCCCTTGGGCGCATGAAGCTTGTGCCCGGAAAGCGACAGCATGTCGATCGCGCTGCCCTTGAGAACGATCGGAACCTTGCCGACGGCCTGCACCGCGTCCGTATGGAAGAGCGCGCCGACTTCTTTCGCCAGTTCCGCGAGCGCCTCGACGGGGAAGATCGTTCCCGTCTCATTATTCGCCCACATGAAGGTGACGAGGGCGACCTGGTCCGACAGCGCGGCGCGATAGGCTTCCAGATCGAGGCGTCCGAGAGAGTCGACGCCGATGTAATGAACCTTGGCGCGGCCAGACTTCTCCAGATGCTGGCAGAGCGCCAGAACCGCCGGATGTTCGACGGCGCTGGTGATGATCTCGTTGCGGCCCGGCATGGCCTCCAGCGCCGAGAGGATCGCCGTATTGTCGGCTTCGGTGCCGCTCGCCGTATAGATGATCTCGTGATCATGCTCCGCGCCGAGAAGCTGCTGCAACTGCTGGCGACCCTTTTTCACGGAAGCGCCGACGCTTGCGCCGAAGGAGTGAATCGACGACGGATTGCCGAACTGCTCCGTGAAGAAGGGAAGCATGGCTTCGACAACCAGGGGATCAACCCGCGTCGTCGCGTTATTGTCGAGATAGACAGGACGCATGGCCGTACCTCAGTGAACGTGGGATTTCACGGGAATGACGCGGACCGGCATTCCCAGCTTGGCGATCAGGCGTTCCTGAATGCCGGAGATCGTGACGCTCGCCATCTGGCAGCCGGTGCAGGCGCCCGTCAGGCTGACCATGACGTTCGATCCGTCGACGTCGATCAGTTCGCAGTCGCCGCCGTCCTTGCGCAGAAACGGGCGCAGCTCCTCGATGGCTTCCTCGATGAGACGCATCTTCTTCAGATTCGTCATCGAAGCCGACGGCGGGGGCAGGGGAGAAGCCGGGGTCAGCGGCGACGTCGGCGGAGCCGCTTCACGCTCGGCTTCCTTCTTCGCCTTGGCTTTCGCCTTGATTTCAGCGGCGTCCGCGCCGCCGAGACGATAGGCCTCGTGCTCGGCGATGATGCCCTCGGCGACCAGTTCGCCGTTCACCTTGGCGAGAACTTCCTCGAGCTTGTCGAAGCAGGTGAGGCAGCCGCCGCCGGCCTTGGTGTAATCCGTGACCTGTTCGATGGACGTCAGCTTGTTCATGCGAACGGCGCGTTCGATCATGCCTTCGTCGACGCCGAAGCATTTGCAGATCAGCGCGCCTTCTTCGTGATCGTCATGCCATTCCTCGCCGCGGAAATTGGCGATGGCGGCCTGAAGCGCTTCGTAGCCCATCACCGAACAATGCATTTTTTCCGGCGGCAGGCCGCCGAGAAAATCCGCAATGTCCTGGTTGGTGATGGTGACGGCTTCCTGAAGCGTCTTGCCGATGATCAGCTCGGTGAGCGCCGAGGAGGAGGCGATGGCGGAGCCGCAGCCGAAGGTCTGGAATTTCGCCTCCTGGATCACTTCGGTTTCCGGGTCGACCTTCATCATCAGCTTCAGGGCGTCGCCGCAAGAGATCGCGCCGACCTCGCCCACGGCGTTCGCCTCGCCGAGCGCGCCCGCGTTCTTCGGGTTGAAGAAGTAGTCCTTAACTTTATCCGAATAGTCCCACATCGCCGCCTCCAAGCGTTCAGCCAAAAGATTTTCCGCAGGAACAGCTGGATTTGGCTTGCGGATTGTCGAAAGTGAAGCCAGAGCCCTCGAGACCGATCACGAAGTCGATCTTGGTCCCGTCCAGATAGGTGAGCGAATTTTCCTCGACGAAGATTTTGACCCCTTCATTGTCGAAGACGTGATCGTTGGGGTCGACCTCGTTGACGAGGCCCATCATGTATTTCAGGCCCGCGCAGCCGCCGGCCTCCACCATGATGCGCAGCCCTTCCACTTCCTGTCCCGCGCCGGCAATCGCCGTGCGAACTGCAGTCACCGCGCTATCCGTCAGCTGGATCATGTCGACAGCTCCTTGGTTGCGAAATTCCGTTCCCAAGGAGTAGCAACCGTTGTGCCAGCACGAAAGACATTGAAATCATGCGCGTTTGACGAAGAGGGGTTGTCTGTAAAGCTTCATTGTCGGAGAACGGACAAAGCGCTTTCGGACGCTCGAAGGGGGAAACTCAGCGGCGCGACAGACGCGCCAAAGCGCTCACGCCGTCTTCCTCGCCAAAGCAATTGTCGAAGTCGCCGCATTCGCGGCAGGTCGGCGCGGCGCAGAGGGAGAAGCCTTCCAGTTCGCAGAGCTTGCGATAGAAGAATTTCTTCCATTTCATATTGTCGGTGTTCGCCGCGGCGAGGGTCGGAAACCAGTCATTCATGAGCTGGGTCAGTTCGCGCCTCTCGAGGAGACCGAGGTCCTGCCATAAATGGCGGGGCGACATTGCGCGCCGCGCGACAATGGCGGTGATCCAACCGCAAAGCGGCGAGGAGTCGACACTAAAGTGCGTCAGAAGCTGATGGAGCTGCTCCTCTTCCTCATCCAGCGAGACTGCCTCGGGTTGGGAGGCGAGATCGAAAAGATCGCGCGCGGCGGGGGCCCATTGATCGGTGAGGGCGGCAAGGGAGGCGCGATCGAGGCCGAGCGCCGCCGAGACGGAGATCCCGGTCTCGCGGGCTTCGATCAGTCCTATGGTCAGCGCGCAGGCGAGGATATGGGTCGTGAATTGATTACCGGCCGCAGGGCCGGTCGGCCGGGAAAGGATTCTGGTATAGATGGACTCTGCAGATGGCGATGACTTTGCGCTCGCGACGGGTTCATTCGAGGGCGCGAGCGCTATCATGGCCGGTCACGCCGCTATTTTATCTGCCGGCACATGAGTCTGGCAGTTCTTCGGACAGACCCTTGCACAGGCGTTGCAGCCGATGCAGGCGCCGGCGTTTTCGACCTTCATGATCTTGCGATTGAGATCGCCGTCGAAATCGTCGTCGTCATCGTCGGTGACAATGCCGAGTATTTCGCCTTCGTCGTTGACGCCATAGAGCGCCATGACGTTCTGGGGGCAGACCTTGAAGCATCGGCCGCAACCAATGCAGGTCTCGGCGTTGATGTCCGTCAGGTAGAGCGGCGTATAGGGGGAGCCGTCCCGCGTCTTGAAGTCGCTCATCACGCGGCCTCGAGTTCTTTGAGTTTCTTCCGCGCGGCTTCGAGCGCCGCATAGGCGTCATAGGTTTCCTGGGCGACCGTCACAACGGTTGTCCAGTTGACCGGCAGCTCCTCCGACAGATCGTGGAGGTTCATCTTCATGTTCATCGCCTTGGCCGAGAGTTTCTTGATCTCAGCCTTGAGTTCATCGACGCTGCTCATCGTCACCTCCATCAATAGCGGGCGACATCAGGAAATTTCTCGATCATCTCGACGCCGGCGTCGACGAATTTCGTGCCTTCCGCCGCGAGTTTTTCCAGCGATTCGAAGCCGAAGCGATGCACGTCGCGCAGATGCTTGTTGACGACGATCAGACGTCCGGTCGTCAAAATCAGGCGGCCGAAGCCCTCGTGGCTCATCTTCATCATCGGCTGAACCATGCAGCCGGTGCGACGTTCGATCGCCAGTCCGACGGCGTTGTAGAAGAGTTCCAGACGCCAGAGGATTTCAGGATCCGGATCGCCGATGATGGGGATTTCACGGCGCTGTTCCTTCGTCACGATGTAGGGATCGAGCAGGCTGACGTCGCTCTTCTTCTCCCAGGTGCCGTGTGTGTCCTGCGCCCGCCAGACTTTGATCAGCTCCTTGATGAAGATGGTGTCTTCCGGCTTGGTTGCGACTTCGGCGACGGCTTCAGGCATTCTCTGTCTCCTCTTCGAAATCGAAGGAGCGCTCGCCCGTCTTCGACATCACCTTTCGCAGCCACGGCGGCGGATTGCCGCGCAGCACGACTTGCAGCTTGTCGAGGAGATCGGTGATCTTCTCGGGCTGCGGCACTTTCATCGGATGGATGTTCTGCGCCACGACGCGCGCGGCGCCGGAGCCGCCGATTGCGGCGATGTACAGAATCGAACAATCCCTGATCGCTTCGAGCTTGGGCTGAAGCTTGTCCTCATTGCCGTCTTCCTGCAGGTCGCCGGCAAAGGCGACCGACTCGACGAAGGAGTAGGAGTCGGCCGTGAGATCGTAGATGGCGATGTTCTTCGCCCAGCCGAAGTGGGCGTCGACTCTTTCGAGGTCCTGAGTGGCGAATGCGACTTTCATAACGCCTCCTGTGCCGTCAGTGTAAGCTGGTGAGCGGTATATCGGTCGCCGACGCAAGGGTCGTGCCGGTCTCCGGGACGGTATCGCCGCGCCAGGTATCGGGCGTCGGCTCCGGGATTTGGTCGATGAACAGATTGCCGATCTTGAAGATGAGATCGCGCGTCCCGCGATAGCCGACCGAGAGTTCATGCGCGGCGCCGATGCGGTCGAACATCGGCAGTCCCATGCGATAAAGCGGGATATGCAGGCGTTCCGCCGCCTGGCGGCCGTGCGAATGCGTGATCAGGAGATCGCAGCCCGCCGCGCGGGTCTCGAGATCTTCCAGATCGCCGATCAGCACTTCCTCGGTGATGATTTTCTCCAGCAGGGGAGAGTGCGTCGTGGTTACGGCCGCCGTCACCTCTGCGCCCATTTCCGTCAGCCATTGGCTGATCGCGAACAAAAGGTCCGGCTCAGCGCCGACGGCGACGCGTTTTCCGCCGAAATGGAAATGGCCGTCGAGCATCGCATCGACCAGCTGTCCGCGCTGGCGGCGATATTTGAGCGGAACCGGACGGCCGCTGATGCGCGACAGAAAGCTGATGAAATCGTCATTGGGGCCGAGACCGGTGAGGCGCTCGAACAGTTCGAAAGGAACGCCGGCCCGCGCTTCGAGCGCTTTCGCCGCATCGCGCATCTGTTCGCCGAGCGCGATCGTCCAGGCTGCGTCGCCCATGGCGGCGATGTCTTCTTTCGTCACGCCGCCGAGAGTTGTGGGCGTGAAGTCTTCGGGGATATGTCCGTCGAGAGAACCGGAGAGGTCGGGGAGGAATGTCGGCTCCAAACCGAAAGACTCGATGATGTCACGAAGCTCGTCGATATCGCCGGGCGTGAGATGGCAGCCCGCGAGGACGTTCACTTTTTGCGGCAGACGGCGCGTGCGAATTTCGTCGCGCACGAAGGTCTGGATCAGCTTGGTGACGGTCTTTCCGAAACCGTCCTGAAACGCGTCCTTGAAGTCCGGCGTGGAGACATAGACGATGCCCAGATCGTCGAGCTCCGGATGACGCTTGCGCACAAGCTGGAGATAGCCTTCGACGTCGTCGCCCTTGGTTTCGGTGACGCCGGTCGAGCAAATGCCGATGACGGAAGGGTTGGCGCGCTTGACGATGTTGAGGATCGCCTGCTCGATATTCTCGAGCCCGCCCAGAATGGTCGCGACTTCATTCATCGCCGTCGTCTGAAGCGGGATCGCCTCCTTGAAATGACGGACGAAAAGAACGAGCCCGAAGGAGGTGCAGCCCTGCGAGCCATGCAGGACGGGCATGCAGCCGGAGACGCCCATGAAGGCGAGGGCGCCGCCGATCGGCTGGCTCATCTTGAGCGGATTGACTGTGCAGGCCTTTTTCGAAGAGGTGACGCGCGCCATGACGGACCTCACGCGGCTTGCGGCGCAGCGGCCGCGTTTGCGGTAGAGGCGGCTTCGAGGATCGCTGCAATGCGCTCCTGACATCCACCGCATCCTGTCCCAGCGCTTGTCGCCTTTCCGACAGCTTCGACGCTGTCGGCGCCGTCACGGATGGCGTCTTCTATCGCGCCGACGCTGATGAGATTGCAGGCGCAGACCTGCTTGTCGCGCCGCGCGGCCTCGGCGGCGACGGGATCGGCGGCCAGCGCGGCGGCTTCCGCGGCGATCGCTTCGGTCGCGCGCTCTTCCCAGCTCTTCTCTTCCCAGGGCGCCTTCCGGCGGACCTGTTCCCAGACCGGATTGTGAAGCGCCTTGTCGATCTCATGCACGAGGTCGACCATGCCCTCATAGCCGGCATAAGCGTGATGACGCTCCTGATTGATATCGAGCCAGGGCATCTTCGCCTTGAGCGCAATGAACTGCGAGCGGCCGCCCGACAGCATGATGTCCGCGCGCGCTTCCTTCAGCATCTTGTACATTTCGCGCGGCGTCATGTCGTCGATCATATGGGCGTCCTGGCCCATCAGTTCCTTGATCTTTTCCTTGTCTTCCTTTGTCGACTTCTTGACGCTGGTGCCTGCGATTTCGAGACCCGCTTCCTGAAGCGCCGCGACGACCGACCAGCTCTTCACGCCGCCGGTGATCAACAGCACGCGTTTGCCCTGAAGCTTTTCGCGATAAGGCGCGATGCGCGCCCAGGCCCTGGCCTCCTCGCGCGCGATGACCGCTTCCGTGCGTTCCATGAGCTCCGCCGGGGCGCCGCGCTCGATCAGCAGACGCGCGATCTCGCGAAGGGAGTCGCTCATGTCGCCAATGCCGTAGAAGGAGCCCTCGAAGAAGGGAATCTGGTAGCGCTCTTCCATCTTGCGGGCGACATTGATCATCGCCTTGGAGCAAACCATCATCGCCGCGCGGGCGCGATGGGAGGACGCCACCTCGTGATATTTGGCGTCGCCCGAAATGCAGGCGAGAATGCGAATGCCGAGTTCATCGAGAAGCGGCTTCACCTGCCACAATTCGCCGGCAAGATTATATTCGCCGATGATGTTGATATCGTAGGGCGTCGTATATTCGGGCTCCTGGGTGCCGATCACATGATCGAGGATGGCTTCGCCGGCAAGCTTGTTGCCGAGATTCTTCGGTCCCACGAAGCCGGGCGAAATGACGGGGATGACCGGCTTGTCGAATTTCGCGGCGGCGGCCTTGCAGACGGCTTCGATGTCGTCGCCGGTCATTGCAGGCACGCAGGTCTGATAGACGAAGACGGCGGGCGGATCGTATTTGTCGATGATTTCCTTGATCGACTTGTAGAGCCGTTTCTCGCCGCCGAAGACGACATCGTTCTCGGTAATGTCGGTGGTGAAGCCGGTGCGATAGAGCGACGACGCGGACGTCTTGGCGCCGCGATTGTCCCAGCTGTTTCCCTCGCAGGCGATCGGGCCGTGCACGAGATGGGCGACGTCGGTAATCGGCTGAAGGGCGATCTTGGCGCCGTCGAAGGCGCAGCCGCCGGCGGCGGCGCCGGGAGCGAGCTGCTTGGTGCAGCCCTTCTTGCGTTCTTTCTCGGATTTGTCCTGGTTCTTGCCGCAGCCGGGCTCGTTGAAGACGTCCTGAACTTTTTCCGAAAGTGACGTCATGAGCGGGGCCTCCTGCAGCTTTGGAGCGATTGTCTCGGCTCATTATGCATACGCCGGGCCAATGACGGCCCGGCGCAAATCGTCGATATCAGCGAATGATGTCGAAGGAGTAGTCCGACTTGGCGACCACATTGGTGTTGCGGTCGATATCCTCGAAGATCGCGTCGAGGATCCAGACCAGCACGTTCATGGAGCCCTGATAACCCCACACCGGATAGCGGTGCTTGTGGTGGCGATCGAAGATCGGGAAGCCGATGCGGATCAGCGGCGTGCCCGTGTCGCGGTCGAGATACTTACCGTAGGTGTTGCCGATAAGGTAATCGACCGGCTCCGTGAAGAGCAGCGAACGCATGTGCCACAGATCCTTGCCGGGATAGACCTTGCAGTCCTTGCCGAAGGGCGAGGAGTCGAGCAGGGCCTGCACCTTTTCCGCCCAGTTCTTGCCGCCGTTGGTGGCGAGAATGTGGGTCGGCTCGGCGCCGAGCTCCAGCAGGAAGGCCGCGAGGCCGTAGCAGAGATCCGGATCGCCGTAGATCGCGAACTTCTTGCCGTGGATATGCGCGGAAGAGTCGGCGATGGCGTCGACGAGACGGCCACGCTCCTTGGTCAGCTCCTCGGAGATCGGCTTGCCGGAGATACGCGAAATCTCCATGAGGAACTTGTCGGTCGCCGCGACGCCGACCGGATGGTTCAGCGCAACGACTTCCTGGCCCTTGGTCGCGATATAGGGCAGCGTCTTTTCGGTGCAGTATTCCTGCATCGAGATCGTCGCCTTGGCGTTGAGCGCCGCCGCCACGTCTTCGAGCTTGGTGCCGCCGTCATACATGCGGAATTCGCCGTCGGTCGGCGTGTCCCACACGTCGCTGTTGTCGCCGATGATCGTGTAGTCGACGCCCATCGACTCGAAGATGCGCTTCACTTCACGCAGATTGCCGACCGTGTAGCCGTCGAAGCCGCCGAGGAAGTTGATGCTTTCATTCGGCGTGCGCTCGAGCTTGGGCGCCGTGCCGGCCTTGCCGTCCCAGAAATGCTCCAGCACGCCCTTCATGACATTGTCGTAGCCGGTGATGTGGCTGCCGACGAAGGCCGGGGTATGGGCGAAGGGAACGTCGAATTCCTGCGGGAACCGAGCCCTTTTCCTTCGACGTCTTGATGAAGGCGTTCAGGTCGTCGCCGATGACTTCCGCCATGCAGGTGGTGGAGACGGCGATCATCTTCGGCTTGTACATATTGTAGGTGTTGGCCAGGCCGTCGATCATATTGTTGAGGCCGCCGAACACCGCCGCGTCTTCGGTCATCGAGGAGGAGACGCAGGAGGTCGGCTCCTTGAAGTGACGCGAGAAGTGCGAGCGGTAATAGGCGACGCAGCCCTGCGAGCCGTGCACGAAGGGAATCGTGCTCTCGAAGCCGACGGCCGCGAAGACGGCGCCGAGCGGCTGGCAGGCCTTGGCCGGGTTGACTGTCAGCGCTTCGCGAGCGAAGTTCTTTTCCTTGTATTCTTCGGTCTTGGTCCATTCGCGGACCTGCTCGAGAGCCTCGTCCGCGACCGGGTTTTCGAAGTTCTTCTTCTTGTTCTCGAACATCTCCTTATATTCCGGCTGGCGGAACAGATTAAAGTGGTCGAGAACGTTGTCAGCATTCTGTGGCATGGCTATTCCTCATGTCTTCCGCAAGCCGGTCTCGCCTCAGGGGAGTGAGGCGAGACGTCTTTGTTACAGGGTCAGGCCGCCCAGGGCGCCTTGGCCATCTTCCAGACAGGCGCGTTGATCGCCATGTCCATGTCGCGCGCAAAGATCGCGAAGCCGTCGTAGCCGTGATAGGGGCCGGAGTAGTCCCAGCTGTGCATCTGACGGAAGGGCACGCCCATCTTCTGGAAGACGTACTTTTCCTTGATGCCGGAGCCGACGAGGTCGGGCTGGATCTTCTCGACGAACTTCTCGAACTCGTAGCCGGTGACGTCGTCGTAGATCAGCGTGCCGTCCTTCACGTAGTGGGTCGTGCGCTGATAATCGTCGTTATGGGCGAACTCATAGCCCGTGCCGACGACTTCCATGCCGAGATCCTCGTAAGCGCCGATGACGTGGCGCGGACGCAGGCCGCCGACATAGAGCATGACCTTCTTGCCTTCGAGGCGCGGACGATATTTCGCGATGACCGCGTCCATGAGCGGACGGTATTTCGCGATGACGCGCTCGGCGCCTTCCTTGATCTTGTCGTCGAAGTGCGAAGCGATCTTGCGCAGCGACTCTTCGATCTTGGACGGGCCGAAGAAGTTGTATTCGCACCACGGAATACCGTATTTCTCTTCCATGTGGCGGGAGATGTAGTTCATCGAACGGTAGCAGTGCAGAACGTTGAGCTTCGCCTTGGGCGTCGCTTCGAGTTCGGCGATGGTGCCGTCGCCGGACCATTGCGCAACCACGCGCAGGCCCATTTCCTCGAGCAGAATGCGCGAAGACCAGGCGTCGCCGCCGATGTTGTAGTCGCCGATGATCGCGACGTCGTAAGGGGTCGACTCGAAACGAGCCGGCTTGCCTTCGGTCTTGTCGAAGACCCAGTCACGGATGGCGTCGTTGGCGATGATGGTGGCCGAGCGACTGCGAAACGCCGCGGAAGCCTTCGCAGCGAACCGGAACGATCGTCTTGCCGCTCATATTCCTTGGTCTTCGCCTTGGAAACGGCTTCGATGTCGTCGCCGATGAGGCCGATCGGGCACTCGGACTGGACCGAGATGCCCTTGTTCAGCGGGAAGAGCACTTCGATTTCGTCGATGATCTTGGCGAGCTTCTTGTCGCCGCCGAACACGATGTCCTTCTCCTGGAAGTCGGAGGTGAACTGCATCGTGCCGAAGGTGTCGACGCCGGTCGTGCCGATGTAATAGTTGCGGCGCGACGCCCAGGAATACTGGCCGCAGCCGACGGGGCCGTGGGAAATGTGGATCATGTCCTTGATCGGACCCCACACCACGCCCTTCGAGCCGGCGTAAGCGCAGCCGCGAATGGTCATGACGCCCGGGATGGACTTGATGTTGGACTTGACGCCGCAATCGGGCTTGCCGTCCTCGAAGTTGCCGAGGTGCTTGGCGCGACGCTTGGCGGTCTTCTCAGGGTAGACCTTGAGAACTTCCTTGATCAGTTCCTTGTTGCGGGCCTTGATGTCTTCAATGGATTCTGCTGGCGCCACACTCATGACGGAGGCCTTTCGTATCTGGTGGTAGGCCCGGCTCTCGAAAGAGCCGGGCGGTTGTCGAAATTACGCGACGGACAGTTCCGCGGCGGTCTTGCCGACCTGCGACTCGTCGATCGCCTTCATGATGCCGTGCTCCATGAGCAGGTCTTCGAGCTCGTCCATGGTGATCGGCGACGGGATCGTGCCGTTGCCGGCGTTGGCGTCGACGCGCTTGGCGAGTTCGCGATAGTGATTGGCCTGGCCGGAGTCCGGCGCATATTCAATCACGGTCATGCGGCGCAGCTCGGCGTGCTGAACGATATTGTCGCGCGGCACGAAGTAGACGAGCTTGGAGCCGAGCTTCTTGGCGAGGGACTCGGCCAGCTCGAGTTCCTTGTCGGTCTGACGCTCGTTGCAGACCAGCCCGCCCAGGCGCACGCCGCCGGAGTTGGCGTATTTCAGAATGCCCTTGGAGATGTTGTTGGCCGCATACATGGCCATCATCTCGCCGGACATGACGATGTAGATTTCCTGCGCCTTGTTCTCACGGATCGGCATGGCGAAGCCGCCGCAGACCACGTCGCCGAGAACGTCGTAGGAAACATAGTCAACGCCTTCATAGGCGCCGTTTTCCTCGAGGAAGTTGATCGAGGTGATGACGCCGCGGCCGGCGCAGCCAACTCCCGGCTCCGGACCGCCGGACTCGACGCAGCGGATGTCACGATAGCCGACCTTCATCACGTCTTCGATCTCGAGGTCCTCGACCGAACCGGCCTCGGCCGCGAGCGACAGGATGGTGTCCTGGGCCTTGGCGTGGAGGATCAGACGGGTCGAGTCGGCCTTGGGGTCGCAGCCCACGATGAGGATCTTCTTGCCCAGCTCGGCGAGCGCCGCGAGGGTGTTTTGGGAGGTCGTCGATTTGCCGATGCCACCCTTGCCGTAGAAAGCGATCTGTCGAAGCGACATTGCATTCTCCTAGTTAGGACCGTTAGAATTTTCGGCGCGCGCCATAGCCGGCCGATGTTCATTCACTTTGCGACGAGGCGCGGGCGACCGGGCGTTTCCGATAAAGTTTGTGCCGGCAGCCAAAAGCCTTGCGAGCCCTGTTGCGCAAAGCGCGTGCCAACGTCAAGAAAATTGAGAAGATCAGTTAGAAACAAGGATATGTGTGTTCTTGCCGGGGGCCCGGCGCACATGTGTCAAAGCCGACAGACGTGTCTGCAAGTGAACTGACACTGCTGTTTCCGAGCGACCGGACACACGGCATGTCGCTTGCTTCCAAAACTACTGTCTGACAGTTGCAGCGAGGCAGGACATGCAGATCGGCGTAGAAATGTCGAAGGCGCTGGAGAACAAGCGCGTTTTCATCGTGGATGATGACGAAATAACCCGCGCCGCCCTTCAGTTCATGCTTCACGATGAATTCGAGGCGCATGAAGTTCCCGACATCGGGCGCGCCTTCGAAAAGGCGAAGTCCCAGCCGCCGGACCTCATCCTATTGTCGGAGGGCGTGGTGAAGGCGGACGGTCTCGACCTGATCGACGCGCTTCGCCATAAAGTTGACTCCGCCAAAATCCTCATTGTCGTCGAAGCGGGAAACAATGCTTACGGCAAGGAATGCGTCGCCGCGGGGGCGCATGGTTATCTCGCAAAGCCTCTCAAGGTCGAATTCGTTCGTCAGAAGGTCGACGTGATGCTTGGTCGCAGCGCCGGCGGGGTGACAATCCCTCTGACGGTGCTCAGTATGCGATAAAACAGGAGTCGAAGATGCAAGCTGAGGCAACGCAAGCGCTCGACGCAGAGGCGTCCGAGGCGGCGATCTATGCATGTGTGAAGCGCTTCTATGAACTGGGCGGCGCCGACCCTCTGCTTGGGCCGGTCTTCGCCGCAACCATTCCCGAGCCCGAGCCGCATTTCGAGGTCGTCGCCAATTTCTGGTCGCATGCGCTTCTGGGAACCGCGCGCTACCAGGGCACGCCCTTCGGCGTGCATGTGAATCTGCCGGTAGAGCCCGCACATTTCGCGCGCTGGGTCGAGATATTCCGGGAAGCCGCAAAAGAAACGATGCCGGACGCTTTGTCGTCAGCGGCCATCGCGCGCGCGGAGCATATGGCTCAGTGCTTCCAGTCGGGACTGTTTCCGTTCAAGGACAAGGAAGGCCAACCTTCCCGCGGTCCCGTCTGAGCCAAATGAAAAGGCCGCCGGTTAACGGCGGCCTTTCATGATCTCTCTTTCGATATCAGGGCTGCGGCACAATGATCAGCCGTTCGACCGGCTTGCCTTCAGCGAAATGTGACTGAAGGATTTCATCGATGTCCGCTTCCGTCCGTGGCGTGTACCAGACGCCTTCCGGATAAACGACCATGAGCGGTCCAGCGCGACAGAAGCCGAGACAGCCTGTCGCGGTCACTGACACGTCAGGATTCGGCTGAGCATTCAGTTTGGCCTGAAGGCGATCCCACAAGGGCTTGGCGCCGGCGCCCATGCAGCTCCCGCGCGGATGTCCCGGCGGGCGCTGCTGGAAACAGGTGAAGACATGGTATTTGAAGACGACGGGGAGATCCTCGATCATTTATGCGCTTTCGGATCAGATCATGCCGCGGCCGCGGCGGGGCTCGACTGCGTCAGGGAGCGAACGAAGTCGTTAAGATTGGCGTCGATGCGCGTGATATTCTGCTCGTTGAGGAACCTTTCCTCATTGCGCGTCAATGCGCCTTCGATGACAGCCCAATGTCTGTCGGAGGAACGCTTCATGATCTGGCGCGCGAAACTGCGCTCGAGCTGATTGGAGAAACGGCAGCCGAGGAAAAGGAAGCTGCGTCCCTTGCGGATCGATTGAACCGAATCGGGAATCGGCGTCTGAATGTCGATTTCCGTCAGCACTTCGACATAGTCCGAATCCGACACGATGAAGTTCGACGCCGGCGATACGCAGCCCAGCGGCTGATAGACCAGCGTGCGCCAGGAGCGGGTTTCTTCGGGCGCTTCGGCGGGGGCCTTTGCGCCGGAGCCGTCGCGGATGAATTCCCGTGTCGGCACGACCGAGCCGTCCGGCCGATACCAGTTCACCCAGTCGCCGAAATGTTCGCTTTGCGTCACGCCCTGAACGACGCCCCAGTCACGGCGATCCGCGAATGCCTTGAGCAGGAGATCGTCGTACCAGGCATGCACGACGAGAGGCGCCTGCTCCTGCGCCGCGATCCATTTGTGGAAGGCGCCCGGTTCCGGCGAGGAGGCGAAGGCTTTCCCCATGAGGCAGGTCAGCGTCTTGCGATGCTTGAAATTCTCGATGTATTGAGCCGCCGCCGTCAGATTATTGCGAATCTTGTGCGGCACCGTTGCGCCAGCGACAAGCTCAGTGACGAGCTTTTCGGGCAGAGCCGGGGGCGCGGAGTCCCCCGACAGAGCCGTCACGCCCGGTCCCAGATAGGGAATGACGTCGCCTCGACGAAAGGCCGTACTTATTTCACCGATCATGCTGCCAATCCTTTCGCCAGTTGCGTGAGGCTTTCCACTACTGAAGAACCGCAGCCTTCAGCTCGGCGACTTCGTCCGGGGAAATGCGGAAGACGCCGCGACCGCCGGTCAGGGCCTGGAAGGCGTTGCCGGCCTTCTCGGACAATTTGGTGAACCATTGCTGCGGCGACAGTCCAGCCGGACGCTCGCCGATTTCGAGAACCGTGCCGTCATTGTTGAAACGGACATGGATGAGAAGTTTGTCGGTCATGCTTGTCTCCTTTGTCGATCAGAAGCCGGAATCAAAGCCCAGCAGTTCAACAGTTACATTTTCGGCGCCGAGAAAGGCCTGACAGGAGAGGCGCGATTTCGACCCGATGCCGACCAGCGTGTCGAGCTTCTCATTCTCGGCGCGCGTCGTCTTGGAAAGGCTTTTCTTTCCTTCCTGAACGTAGACATGGCATTGGCCGCACTGGGCTTCGCCGCCGCATTTGCTGACGATCTGCTCGCCCGCGGCGAGAATGGCGTCGAGCAGGCGGCTGCCGGTCGCCGCCTCCACAGTCTTTCCTGATGGGAGAATTTTTACAGTTGGCATGGTGATACTCCTTGGGTTTGAAGCGCGACGACGGCCGCTAGAGATAGATGGCGGTTCCCGCGCCGATGTTGATCGAGGCGTCTTTCATCGTGCCGACGATGAAGGCCACCTGCCCCTCCGTCAGATGAGCGTGGAAGGGGAGCGCAACGGCGCGATCCGCGACCTTCTCGGTCACGAAGAGATCGCCGCGCCGATAGCCGAGATCGAAGTAGAAGCGCTGCAGGTGAAGAGGGTGCGCATAGGCGCAGGCTTCGAGCTTTTCCTGCCGCAAATCCTCGACGATGGCGTCCCTGCTGGAGCGCGAGAAACGCGTGCCGAGATGCACGACATAAAGAAACCAGTGGCATTGCTCGACTTCAGGCGCAATGTAAGGGTCCTTGATGCCCTCGAATGAGCGCACATATTCCTGGAACCAGCGTTCGACGCGCTTGCGGCGCGCGAGCAGAAGTTCGATGCGCCGCAATTGCGCAAGACCGAGCGCCGCGGCCATGTCGCTCAGCCCGGCCTGCAACGGCGCCCAGCCGCCCAGCACGACAGAGCCGCGCTCCTCGATCTTGCGGCCGCGAAGCCGACGCAGCATGTCTGCCGTGTCGTCGCTATCCGTGACGATCATCCCGCCTTCGCCGCAGATGAGAACGCCCGGCTGCGAAAAGTCGAACAACGCGCAGTCGCCAAACGAGCCGACCAATTTGCCCTGATAAACAGAGCCGATGGCCTCCGTCGAATCCTCGATCAGGGCGACATTCGCCTCAGTCGCCAGTTCGCGCAGCGGACCCCAGGGCGCCGGGTGGCCATTGGTGTTCGACGCCACGATGGCCCGGGTCTTTTCAGTCAGCTTGCCGCGCGCCTTTTCGGGGGCGAGCGTGCCAGCCCAATAGTCGATGTCCGCGAAGACGGGACGGGCGCCCGCGAGCGCAATGGCGTGGGTCGTCTCACGAAAAGAATGGGCGGAAGTGACGACTTCATCGCCCGGGCCCACGCCGAGCGCGCGAAGGATGAGGAGAAGTCCGATCGTGCCGCTCGGGACGGCGATCGCGTGCTTTCTGCCGAGGTAGCGCGCGAACTCTTCCTCGAACGCCTCCACGACGGAGCCGGAGGAAATCCTCTGCGACTGCAGGACCTCCATCACGGCGTCGAGATCGCTTTGCGTCAGATCGGGGTCGTTGAGGGGCAGGAGCGTCGTTTTCATGCCGCGCCTCCAATCGGGGCGATCGCGAGGCCTGTCGCGTAGGTCGGGTCCTGGGTGATTTTCCAGCAGTGGTCGCGGCCGTCGACGAGAAAAAGCGAGAGGCGCTCATAAGTGCGGAACGGCGTCTCTTCGCGCATATCGATCGCGTCACAGCGCGTGACCATGAGCCCCGGCGCGAGCTGACGAATGGCTGCAAGCGTTTGCGAGTCAGCGGCGGCGCTCGCGAGAGCCGCGTCCAGTTGCGTCAGCTGCGCAGGGGCGATGGTCATTTCACTCTCCGGCGATCTTCTTGGCTTCGACTGTGATGGGGAGCGTGGTTTCGGCCGCCATTTCGGGAAGCTGGAGCTTCCAGCCGTTCGCGAGAGTCACCGAGCCGCCCCACATCTGGGGCGTTTCAACCGCGACAATCGGCTCCTCGAGGTCTTTCTTCGGAACATAGGCCGAGAGGACGCCCTCGGAATCTCTGCGGATCATGACTTTCACGTTGGGGCCTCTTGGGTTGGCGGCTTCCGGGAATTCAGGCGGGCTCTATCTCTTCTTCGAGACAGCCCACGACGAGCTGCGGTGAAAATTCGACGAGATAGACCGTGGTTTCGGATTCGACATGCGCGCCGATATTGACGATCTCGCCAACGTCGCCGCTCTTGACGAGAAGCTCGTCTTCGGCGCGGTCCGGATAGGAGCCGTCGTTGACGAGATCGGTCGTCGCGCGAACGCGCATGCCCCAGTCATATTTAATTTCCTCGCTCATCAATCGTCCTCCTCGTCTGCGAGTACGAGCGGCTCCAGCTCCCTGCGCTTCATGCCGACGCGATTGCCCGTCGACTCGAATTCCACGCCGTAAATATAAAATTGCTGCAGGAAGGTGCCGATATTGACGACATAGCCAATCTCGCCCTTCGAGACGAGAATTTCGCCGATGTCCTTGCCGGGAAACGTGCCGTCGTTGCGAACGGTGCGTCGGGCGCGGACCTTGTCGCCGTAGTCGAAATAGGGCGGACCGTCGAGTTCGACGTGATCGCTGTCTCGGCTGATGTTCGTCATTGATCGCTCCGCGTCTGTCCGACGATGACGTTCGAAGGAAGATCCATGCCACCGGCCGCAAGTCGCTCCGCGGCGCATTCGCGCACGAGCGGGTCGGCGTCGGCGGCAAGCGCCTTGATGGCGTCGAGTTCTGCGCGCTGGGCGACTTCGTAACGGACACGCCAATCCGGGTCCCTGACCAGCGCGCGCAGATCGGTCGGCTCCAGCCGCTTGGCAGCTTCGAGACGGACGATCGGATCCTTGTCGCGTGTGAGACGCATCAGCGCGTCCTGCGCAATGCGGCTCGCGACAATTCGGCGAACGATCGCGTCTTCGTCATTGATCATCAAAACGAGCAGATCCGCCGGCAGACGCTTGGCGACGGCGGCGCGCACCGCGTAATCTTCATCCGACATCATCGGCAGAAGGTCCGTGCCCTCGAGCCTTCCGGCGATGCGGATGCGAACCTCCCGGTGCGGATCGCTTCTCAATTTGAGGATGTAGCGGCGGGGAAGACGGCGGGCCGCGCTCCACCGCACGGCCTCTTCCGGATCATCGAGCATGGCAGGGAGAAGGAATATCTCCGCCGCCTTCGCCGCACAGGCGCGAACCTCGAAATAGGCGTGGGCGACATAGTCGCGGGCGAGGTCGGGGTTCCAGTCGAAGAAGCGATCGATGCGGCGCGCGTAACGATCATGGACGCAGGCGCGCAGAGGCTTGCAGCGACCATCCGAAAGTCGGTCCTGATGCGCGCATGTCGAACAATCGACAGCGGCGCCCTGCCAGTCGATGGCTTCGTCAATGTCGTCAGTCGACATCTTCGAGCCCTCTGCGGTTCAGCACCTCGAGAAGGACCCGCGCGCCGACCTTGTCCTTCGGGTCAAGTTCGAGAAGCTTGTCGATGGCCGCCGCGCTTTCGTCGAGATCGCCCAGACGCATGCTCAGATAGGCGTAGCCTTTCAGGCAGAACATGAAAAAGCGGGGGCCCACGGCGTCGTAGTCGCCAAAAGCCGCGTCCGAAGCGGCGACGTTCCGCCAGTCGAGGGGCAGTGAATAGTCGATCGCCGCGCGTGTCAGGCAGGTTTGGGCGATGGCGAGCGCTTCGGCGAGTCGGCCCTTGTAGAAGTAGAAGCGATAGAGGCCGATGAGCGTCGCCGGATGCGTGGGCGCAAGCAGCCGCGCCTCCATCAGATGGTTGAGCGCCACCTCATCGTCGTCATAGGCCATGGCGGCGGCGTGCAGGAGGCGGCTGGCTTCCGGAGGAAGTCCTTCGCCGAGGATGGCTGCGGCAGGAAAATCCTGCGCGCCCATCGCCTCCGGTTGCATTGCCGCGCCATGGACCATGTCTTTGCTCAGTGTGTTTCCTCGAAAGCGGGCGCTTCGGTCGTCGAGCAACCGCAGCTCTTCGCTTTCGGATCGATGAAGACGAAACCGGTAGAGGTGGGCGTCTCCTTGAAGTCGATCGTCACGCCATCGAGGAGAAGGCGGCTCTGCGCCGGCAGAAAGAGGTTGAACTGGCCATGCGCATAGACCTGCTCGCCCTCTTGCGGCGCGGGTTCGACCGAGAATTCCGCCGACATGCCCGAGCATCCGCCTGGGGAAACATGCAGACGAAGGCCATAGCCGGGTCCGCCGTCGAACATGACGAGGCGGCGGATGAACTTCTCGGCGGCGGTTGTGAATTCGATTTTCATTTAGGCGCTCGGCTGATAGCGGGGATAGGATGTGTCGATCACGCAGGTGTTGTCGACGGGACAGACCGCGACGCATTGCGGGATGTCGAAGTAACCGATGCATTCGGTGCACTTCTTCGGATTGATGACAAAGGTGCCATTCTTTTCCGAGATCGCCACGTTCGGGCACTCCGCCTCGCAGGCGGAGCACGACGTGCACTGGGAGGCGACGATCTTGTAAGTCATATTTTCCGCTCCTTTGCTGGCGTTAGGCGTTCACGGGGGCGTAGGCGCCTTGACGGATGTCGGCGTCGCCGCGCGTGACATGAGTGATCTCGCCGCTCTTCACCCTGGCGAGATAATCCTTGAAGTAGGCGATCGCCGACTGTTCGATGAACTCGTAGGCGTATTGATCGACCGGATCGATGCCGGCCTTGATCAGATCGTCCTTCGGACAATGGCCGATCTTGGCCACGAAGACCGCGGTGCAGTCGTTGATGGCGCGAATGACCGTTTCGAGCGCATCGTCCTCGCCATAGCCGCCCTGGCAATAGAGGTCGACGCGGCGGTGACCGACGAATTTGGCGCCCGAGGTCGACAATTCGTAGATCTGGAACTCGGTCGCATGGCCGAAGTGTTCGTTGATGCGGCCGCTGCCCTTTGTCGCGACGGCGACAAGGATGTTGAGATCGGCGCTTTCGGCGGCGAGAGTTTCGAGTTCGGCGTTGCGCGCGGCGACCTTCGCCTGACGCTCCTCCTCGACCTTCTCCTGATACGCCTGACGCGCCGTCAGATCGTAGTTCACGTCCATTTCCATGATCTTGTCGGTCGTGAACTCCGCGCTGCGATCCTCGCCGAGCAGGCCGACCGCGTCGGCGCGGCACTGGCGGCAGTGGCGCATCATGTTCATCTCGCCTTCGCAGCTGTCCTGCAGGGCCTTGAGTTCCTGCGCCGACGGGCCGCGCTGGCCGTTGAGGCCGAAGACCGTGCCATGTTCGGGCGCGGAGATGAGCGGCATGATGTTATGCAGGAAGGCGCCGCGCGACTTGACTTCCCTGTTCACCGTGACGAGGTGGTCGTCATTGATGCCGGGGATCATCACCGAGTTCACCTTGCAGAGGATGCCGTTCGCCGTCAGCATCTCGAGACCCTGCAATTGCCTGTCCGTCAGGATCTTCGCGGCTTCCTTGCCGGTGACGCGCTTATGCTTCCAGAACACCCAGGGGTAGATTTCCGCGCCGATGTCCGGATCCGTCATGTTGATCGTGATCGTGACATGGTCGACGTTGAACCTCTTGATCGTCTCCACATGGTCGGGAAGGGCGAGGCCATTCGTCGACAGGCAGAGCTTGATGTCGGGGGCCGCTTCCGAAATCAGTTCGAAGGTCTTGAAGGTCTTGCCGGGATTGGCGAGCGGATCGCCGGGACCGGCGATGCCGAGCACCGTCATCTGCGGAATGGCGGAGGCCACCGCGAGCACCTTTTTCGCGGCCTGCTCGGGCGTCAGCTTCTCGCTGACGACGCCGGGGCGCGATTCATTGGCGCAATCATATTTGCGATTGCAGTAGTTACACTGGATGTTACAGGCAGGCGCCACAGCGACGTGCATGCGCGCATAGTGATGGTGCGCTTCTTCGCTGTAACAGGGATGGTTCTTCACCTTCTCCCAGATCTCGGCGGGCATGTCGCCCTCGCCGGCTCCCGAGCCGCAGCTCGCCTTGCCGCTGCCGCCTGTCGTTCCGCAGCCTTTGTGCTCGGCGATTTTCTGCATGATGTCGTCGAGCGGAGCAGGCTCGGACTCGTAGGCGGAGAAAGCGTGAGCGTCGTCCATGCTGAACCTCACTGGCTTTGACGTTGGGGCCCGAGTGAAGGGCGTTTGGAACAATTCCAATTTTTGCCGGTGGCGTTGACCGTTGGACCGCAACAAGCGTGCCATGGGGGCTAATATTTTGTAATTCATTGAAAAGTATGGAAATTAAAGTGCGAAATGGTAGTCTGACCGGTTCGGAAGGCTTGTCGTAAAGCCGTCGGAGATGTGTTCGCAACGCGACATTCGGAGGCGCTCGGACGCCGCGCGCAAAATGGGCGCCAGCGCAATGGGCGCCTGGCCAAAAATGACGCCAATTCTGTCAGTATTTCACTGCCAGCGCCGAGGCCGCTGAAGTTGCAACTAGAAGTTAATACGAGCGTTTCCAGAGATATTGCAGTTGGCGCAGCTATTGCATTCCAATGACTAATCTCAACAAGGTGTGAGGCTCTCAATGGGTCTTGAACTCATCGGTGACGTGAGCGTTGCTCCTCCGCGCGCGAGAGTCTCCGGAGAAACCGCGCTCGTAGGCATCTACGAAATCTCGAAGCTTCTCGCTTCCCCCGCGCGGCTCGAGAATGTGCTGGCCGGCGTCTTGACGCTGCTGTCGAGCTTCCTGGACATGCGCCATGGGCTGATCGCGCTTCTTGACGACAAGGGAGCGCCGGAGATCGTCGTCGGGTCGGGCTGGAGCGAGGGCGCGGCGAAGCTCTTCTTCGAACGGCTCCCCGAGCGCGCGGTCGGCCAGATCATCGCGACGAAAATGCCGGTCGTCGTCGACGACGTCGCAACGTCGCCGCTTTTCGAGGGCGTCGACCTCTCGGGCTGGGGCACGGACGATGGACAATCCTTTTCGATGATCGGGGTCCCGATCAAGGAGGGAGACTCCGTCGTCGGCACGCTCACCGTCGATCGCTCGCGCAACACGCGTTCGTCCGTGCTGTTCGACCACGACGTTCGCTTCCTGACAATGATCGCGAATCTCGTCGGACAGACTTTGCGTCTTCACAAGCTGATCGCGCGCGACCGCGAGCGGCTGATGCTGGAAAGCGCCTGGCGGGATAAGGCCGACCGCGCCATTACGCCCGAGGTGCGGGCGGAGAGATTGACGGGCATTGTCGGGGATAGTCCGGCGGTGCGTGCGGTTGTTGAAAAGATCCGGATCGTCGCCAAGTCGAAATCCACGGTGCTGCTGCGCGGCGAATCCGGAACGGGCAAGGAGCTGTTCGCGGCGGCGATTCATGATCAGTCGCCCAGACGCAACATGCCCTTCGTCAAGCTCAATTGCGCGGCCTTGCCGGAGAGCGTGCTCGAGTCGGAACTTTTCGGACATGAGCGCGGCGCCTTCACCGGCGCGGCCAATCTCAGAAAGGGGCGTTTCGAACTCGCGCATGGCGGCACGCTGTTTCTCGATGAAATCGGCGAGATAACGCCGGCGTTTCAGGCCAAGCTCCTGCGCGTTCTGCAGGAAGGCGAATTCGAGCGCGTCGGCGGCGCCCGCACGATCAAGGTCGACGTTCGCATTGTGTGTGCGACAAATCGCAATCTCGAACAGGCCGTTCAGCGCGGCGAGTTTCGCGCCGATCTCTACTATCGCATCAGCGTCGTGCCGATCTTCCTGCCGCCGCTGCGTGATCGCAAAGGGGATCTCGGGCTTCTCGCCAATGAGTTCCTTCGCCGCTACAACGATGAGCAGAACGTCAAATTGCGACTGTCGGAGTCGGCGATGGGCGTGCTCAACGAATGTGGCTTTCCGGGCAATATTCGTGAGCTCGAGAACTGCATCTATCGCACGGCGACGCTGGCGCATGGCGAAGTCATCGTCGACAACGACTTCTCCTGCCGCAAGGACGGTTGTCTTTCCGCGATCCTCTGGGCTGGCTCCACTTCCAAATGGCCGGGGGACGTTACGCCCCTGCCCATCGTCGCCCCGCAGCCCGTTGCGGCGGCGCCCGCTCCCCAACCGGCTGCGTCCGACGAGGAATTCATGGGCGCGCCGGGCGTCGGGGAAACCTGTCCGGGCGCGGTCAACTGCAAGGTGATCGACAAGGATCCGCGGACGGACTACGAAAAACTGGTCGAGGCCATGGAGCGCGCCGGATGGGTGAAGGCGAAGGCTGCGCGTATATTGGGATTGACGCCTCGGCAGATCGGCTACGCCCTTCAGAAGCACGGCATCACGGTCAAGAAGTTCTGACCGGCGGGTCAGTCGACATGGACTGGCAGGCGCAGCGCGAACTCGCTTCCCTTTCCGGGGCCGTCGCTATGCGCTTCGACTCCGCCGCCATGCAACAGGAGCACTTGGCGCGCGAGCGCCAGGCTGACGCCCAAACCGGCCGACTTTTGCCGGTGATCGCGATTGATCTCGCCGGAAAACTCGAAAATGGATTCCAATTGATCGCGCGGGATGCCGACGCCATTGTCGCGCACGATCACAATAGCGTCCGCTCCGCTGGAACGCGCCTCGACATCAATGCGTCCGCCGGAGTTTGAGAATTTTACGGCGTTGTCGAGCAGACTGTCGATTATCTGCTTCAGACGTGCGCGGTCGCCGTAGACATGCAATGGGGTCTCCGGCAAGCGCAGCGAAAGACCGACGCCTTTGTCCGTAATGTTGCCGCCAGCGAATCCGGCTGCCTCCGTCAGCAGAAGGGCGAGATCGAAGCGCTCCTTTCGCAATCGGATTTTTTCCTGACTTACCAAGGAAAACTCTGCAAGGTCCTCGACCATCCGCGCCAGACGCCGGCCCTGCCGGCTTGCTCGGGCGAGCGCCGCCCGCTCCGGCCCGGTTGGAGACGCGGCGGCTTCCAGCATTTCGATCGTCAGATTGATCGTCGCCAGCGGATTGCGCAATTGATGCGCCAGCCTCGCAAGGAGAGCGCTTTCCTCATAGCGAGGGTCAGGAGCGCTTTCGACCTGTTCGATAAAGACGACGACACCGCCAATCTCGCCATCCTCCCCGCGCCACGGACCCATCTGTTTCCGCGTCAAACGAAGGGAGCCATCCGGCAGGCGGCGGCGAACTTCCGGGCAGGCGACGCATTCGCCAGCGAGAGCAAGGCCGAGAAATTCCCGCAAGCCGGCTTATGAGGGATCAATTTCGTCGGCTCTCCGGCCGATGATCGAAGTGTCGAGCTTATGCTCGGCAAGCCAGCGCGGGCTGGCGGCCAGGCATCGCAGGTCGCGATCGAACATCGCTACTGCGACGGGAGCCTCTTCGATGAAACGCTGCAACAGCTTGCCCTTCATTGGCGCGGCTCCCAGGCACGGGGAGTTTTACGACAAAAGGAACGGAGAGAAAAAGACCCGGACTCTCGGCACTTGAACGGGCCCGCGCCTCTTTCGCCGCAGCCGGGACTGGCGTATGTGGCGCGGTCCATCCTCTCAGTCCCCGGTCCCATGATTCGCATCGACAATGTCAGCAAGCAAAACGGCTCCCAGATCCTTTACATCGAGGCCTCGGCCGCGCTTCTGAGGGGCGAGAAAGTCGGCCTCGTCGGCCCGAATGGCGCCGGCAAGACGACGCTTTTCCGCCTGATGACGGGGCAGGAGCAACCCGACGAGGGTCAGGTCTCGGTCGAGCGGGGCGTCACCATCGGCTATTTCAATCAGGACGTCGGCGAAATGTCCGGCCGCAGCGCCGTGACCGAGGCGATGGACGGGGCCGGGCCGGTGAGCGAGGTGGCGGCCGAACTGAGATCGCTGGAAGCGGCCATGGCTGACCCCGATCAGGCCGACGACATGGACGAAATTATCCTGCGTTATGGGGAGGCGCAGGCCCGCTTCGAGGAGCTCGACGGCTATGCGCTGGAGGGGCGCGCGCGCGAAGTGCTCGCGGGCCTGAATTTCACCGAAGAAATGATGGACGGCGACGTTGGCGCGCTGTCGGGCGGCTGGAAGATGCGCGTTGCGCTGGCTCGCATTCTGCTCATGCGCCCCGACGCCATGCTGCTCGACGAGCCCAGCAACCATCTCGACATCGAAAGCCTGATCTGGCTGGAGTCGTTTCTCAAGGGTTATGAGGGCGCGCTGATCATGACGTCGCACGATCGCGAGTTCATGAACCGCATCGTGAACAAGATCATCGAGATCGACGGCGGTTCATTGACGACCTACGGAGGCGATTACGAATTCTACGAGCAGCAGCGCGCGCTGTCCGAGAAGCAGCAGCAGGCGCAGTTCGAGCGTCAGCAGGCGATGCTCGCCAAGGAGATCAAATTCATCGAGCGGTTCAAGGCTCGCGCGTCTCATGCGGCGCAGGTGCAGAGTCGCGTCAAGAAGCTCGAAAAGATCGAAAAGGTGGAGCCGCCGCGCCGCCGCCAGACGATCCTCTTCGACTTCCCCCCGGCGCCGCGTTCCGGCGACGATGTCGCGACGCTCAAAAATGTTCACAAGAGCTACGGCAGCCGCAGGATTTATGAGGGACTGGACTTCGCGGTGCGGCGCAGGGAGCGCTGGTGCGTCATGGGCGTCAATGGCGCGGGCAAGTCGACGCTGCTGAAGCTGGTGGCGGGCGCGGCCT
The DNA here is from genome assembly GCA_963717565.1 of uncultured Alphaproteobacteria bacterium. Lineage (GTDB taxonomy): Bacteria > Pseudomonadota > Alphaproteobacteria > Rhizobiales > Beijerinckiaceae > Methylocystis. The sequence continues at coordinate 45,192 of CAVQWJ010000009.1, read as the reverse complement.
CGGCGGATTCGGGCGCGGTGACGATCGGCGCGAGTGTGAAGATGGGTTATTTCGCCCAGCACGCCATGGAGCTTCTCGACGGCGACAGGACGGTTTTCGAGACGCTCGAAGACGCCTTTCCACAGGCGGGGCAGGGGTCCTTGCGCACGCTTGCGGGCTGCTTCGGTTTTTCAGGCGACGACGCCGAGAAGAAATGCCGCGTTTTATCCGGCGGCGAGAAGGCGCGGCTGGTGATGGCGAAAATGCTCTACGATCCGCCAAATTTCCTTGTCCTCGACGAACCGACGAACCATCTCGATCTCGCGACCAAGGAAATGCTGATCAATGCGCTCGCCAGTTACGAAGGCGCGATGCTTTTCGTGTCGCACGACAGGCGTTTTCTGGCCGCGCTGTCGAACCGCGTTCTGGAGCTGACGCAGGAGGGGCTGCACAAATACGAAGGCGGTTATACGGAATATGTCGCGCGCACAGGCCATGAGGCGCCGGGCCTTCATTGACGGACCTTCGACATGGGCTCATCCCTCTTCGCAGAGGGATGAGAGCCGCAGCGTTTGCCGGTTGGCTATAGTGAAAAGCCGGCTGTCTTGCCGCCTTCGTGAAGGACCAGCCGGGGACGGTTCAAGCTCGCCGTGACGACGCCCTGGCGCCCCGCACCCAGCACGCGCAGTGAACTCACATGCAGCGCGGGCGCAATCTTGCGACCCAGCCATTCGGGTTGATTGGCGGGCGTCAGGGCGCCGAGCGCCAGCGAATGCGTCTTGCCGAAATGGCGCAGCGGGAGAAGCAGCAATTCCACATCGAGGCGCGGCAGATCGCCTGCGCCGCTCCGCGCCCCCACGACGACGGGACGCGTCTCGTCGGTCACCGCGGAAATCGCGGAGACGATCGTTTGGTGGTCTTCCTCGCTCCACAGATCGAGGAAGGAGCGCCCCTTCTGATCGGCGAGCCGGAGAGCGCTGATCCGGGTTCCGCACATTTCAAGCGGATAGCTGCGCGCGCGATCGACCTGAAGAATGAAGACATTGGCGAGCAGATGACGGATCGCTGCAAGGTCGATGTCATTGCGTTCCGGCGCGAGACGCGCGCCCTTCAGGCCGCTCCAGTACGCGTGGAGTTCTTTGGAAACCAGTTGTTTCATTTTACCCAGCTCCTGCCCGAGCTTTCCACCGCAAATACTCACGGCGGAATGGTTATTCAGGGATCACCCTATGCGTTGATTGTTAGCGGTCGCCCTCTCACCAGACGTTTAGCCAGACATGTAAAATTGTTCGCATCTCCCCATAAAAATCGGCGGGGCCACGACAAATGGTCAAGCTACAGTCGCTTTCGCGCCGCTTTGCCCGCGCGACCATGGTTAACGCGACCAAAAGCGAGCTGATGAGGAGCCGGGGTGGTTTCGCTCGCTTCCTGGCGCCACAGGCGCGCATAGGCCCCGTTCGCCGCGAGCAGTTCCGAATGGCCGCCGCGCTCGACGATGTAGCCAGCCTCCATGACGAAAATGCGGTCGCAGTCGACGACGGAATTGAGCCGGTGCGTGACGAGCACGACCGTGCGTTGACGTTTCAGGCGATGCAGCGTCTTGATCAGCAACGCCTCGTTTTGCGGATCGAGCGCGCTTGTCGGTTCGTCGAGAACGAGGAACGGCGCCTCGCTCAACAGCGCTCGCGCAATGGCGATCCTCTGTCGCTGCCCACCGGAAAGATTTGCGCCGCCTTCGCTGAGCAGGGAGTCATAGCCCTGCGGCAGGTCGGCGACGAATTCCGCCGCGCCGGCGAGCGCCGCCGCGTTTTCGATTTCCGACCTGTCGGCGTGGGGGCGCCCATAGGCGATATTCTCCGCGACGCTGGTCGGAAGCATCAGATTTTCCTGCGTCACGAAAGCGAAATGCGCGCGCAGGTCCGCGAGACGAACGTCGCGTATGTCGACGCCGTCGAGCCTCAGCGCGCCCTTGCCGGGATCGTGGAATCGCAGCATCAGTTTCAGCAGCGAACTCTTGCCGGCGCCGCTCGGGCCGACGAACGCCGCCATTTCTCCGGGCGAAATGACGGCGCTGAGGTCGTGCAGGATGGTTCTGTCTTCATCGTATCCGAAAGACACGCTGTCGAAGGTCAGGCGCCGGGGTTTCGGTTTCAGCGCGCGCGCGCCGGGCTTGTCCCTGATCAGCTCCGGTTCATCGAGAACGAAGAAGACGCGGCGCGCGGCGGCTTCGAAGGTGCGCACTTTCGAGAAAAATTCGGCAAGCCATTTCAGCGGATCCCACAGCTTGCGCAGATAATCCATGAAGATGATGAGCGCCCCCACGGTCATGCCGTTCGCCACGGGCTTTACGAACTCGTCCTGATAGACGAGCCAGCCGCCATAACCGAGAATGATGGCGCCGCCGAGCGAAAGAATGAGGTCGCGGGCGAGAGGATAGAGCTGTTCCTGCCAGTTGAGTCGCAGCAGCGCCCGGACGCTGCGGGAGACAGCCTGTTCGAAGCGGATGAATTCCGAAGGCTCGCGGCGAAACGCCTGCGACAGCGGCACGCGGACCATGGCCTGCTGTATATGGGCCGTCAGATCCGCGTCGATCTGCTTCGACTCGAGCGCGCGCTGGTGGATTTTCAACCCGAAGCGCCAGTTGCTCCACACGATCAGCGGCGCCACCGAATAGGCGGCAAATGTGAGCGGGGGGCTGCGCGCCATGAGGATGGCCGTCATCACGGTGAGCGTGACCGCCGCAACCGAAGTGCCGATCATGATGTCGACGATGCCCCATGGTCCGAACGCGTCGGTCGTCAGCCGGTAGATCGAGTCGCCCTGCGGCCGCGCATGATGCCAGCTCAAATCAAGCCGCTGCAGCTTGGCGAAGAGATCGGCGCGCACGCGGGTGGTTCCCCAGTAATTGAGGCGGTAATTGATCATGCTGCGCGCCATCCAGGTCGTATAGCCGATGACCTGCAAGCCGAGCCCGATGAGGACGAGGCCCAGAATCTGCCCGGGCTTGTCCTTCGGCAAAACGGCAAGAAAATAATGATGCAGCCAGCCGCCTTTCGGCTCCTTCGTCAGCACCGTGTCGACAAGGATGGCGAGCGGCCAGGATTCCAGCAGTCCGACGCCGACGGAAACGCCGATGAGGATGACCAGCGTTGCGATCCAGGGCCAGTCGGTCGTGAAATAGGCGAAAGATCGTTCGTAAACCGCGCGCTTGGCCGCGCCGCGCAATCTGTCATCTGCCGGGCTCATGGCGCCTTAAACGCGCGACGGCGCAAAAAGGTCGCGGCCGAGCGTATTACGAACAGGCTGAAGATAAACAGGAAACGCGTTCATGTGAGATCGCGCCGTTCATCATGCCGTGAACGTGAATTTACGTAGTCGTACTTACTTCCCATGCTTTACGCGCAAACGATCTAGCGCTGATCGCCTCGATGATCTGGCGACTGACGAACGGCGTTTCACGCAATGAAACGGCGGCGTCGTGGCCAGGCGCAGGTCGCTCGGCACGGACATCCAGCGCTGGCCGGCGGCGACCGTCGAGGCCCGGAACATGCGCCTGGGCGTTCGTTTCGGCCGGAGTCGACGAAGGCTCCAGAACTTCCAGCGCATTTGGTAACGGGAGGTCACTATGGCCCGCACGCAGGGTACAGAAGGCGGAAAAGGCACACAAAAGGCCAAGGGCACGATGACGGTGCAGGAAGCCGGCCGGATGGGCGGCGAGATCCGCAAGGAAGAGCTCGGCCCGGAAGGCTATTCCGAGATCGGCAAGTTGGGCGGCGAGGTCCGCAAGGAGCAGCTCGGCCACGAGGGCTATTCCGAAATGGGCAAGAAGGGCGGCGAGGCCCGCAAGGAGCAGCTCGGCCCCGAGGGCTATTCGGAACTCGGCAAGATGGGCGGCGAAGCGCGCAAGGAGCAGCTCGGCCCCGAAGGCTATTCGGAGCTCGGCCATAAGGGCGGCCAGCGCGTCAAGCAGCTGATCGAGGAAGGCAAGCGCGCCGAAGGCGACGAGCCCGGCATGGGCGGCGAAGAGGCCGGCAAGGGCAAGACGAAACCGCGTCACTAATGAAGGGAAGCCAGGGCGGCTCGGCGAAGGGCTCCAGATCGAAGCCTCGGCGCTGAGCGGCCTTGCGCGGAAAGGAGGAGATCATGCCTCAAAAGCAGACCGAGCCCGAAAAGCCTCCTGTCCGGCATGGCCAGATGTCCGTCGGAGAGGCTGGACGCCTCGGCGGTCAGAAAGGCGGTCAGCGGGTGAAGCGGCTGATCGAGGAGGGCAAGGAGTCCGAGCGCGACGACGCCGGCGAGATGCGGAATAGACAGGAAGATAAGGACGGCGAAGCCTGATCGTTGGTTTCGCCGCGAGAGGCGAAAGGAAAGAACATGCCAGGTAAACAGAGTTCCCAGGGCGGCGGAAAAGGCAAGAGCGCCCCGATGACCGTGAAGGAAGCGGGCAAGATGGGCGGCGAAATCCGCAAGGAAGAGCTGGGGCCGGAAGGCTATTCCGAGCTCGGCCACAAGGGCGGCCAGCGCGTGAAGCAGCTCATCGAGGAAGGCAAGCGCGCCGAGAGCGGCCCGTCTTCGAAAGGCAAGAAGCACTAGCGAGAGGAAGCGCCATGCCTCGAACGACCGAGAACACCGGCGAGGGTCGCGGCAGCGGCCACAAGGGGCCGGCGAAAGGCTTCGCCTTCGGCGTCGCATCCGTGACGCAGGCCCTGCACGGGACCAGCTTGTCGGTCGCCGATGTGGCGTCGGCGGTTTCCGAAGCGCACAGAAACGCGGACGGCGAAGAGGAAGAATAGCCTCTTCGCCAACAGACCGTCGACCAGAGGGGGGTCGGCGCGTCCTACCTATCCATTGCCTTTGCCCGCAGCTCGCGCGCGATATTGCGCAGCCGCGCGCGAGGCGTTAAAACCCGCTCCTTCCACCGCCAAGCGACTTACGCCGATCCGTGTCGGCGATTGAGCGCGACAGGAGCGACAAATGGTTGCAGTGACTTTCCCTGACGGGGCGTCCCGTCAGTTCGATCCCGGCGTCACGGGCTTCGACATCGCCAAGAGCATCTCTCCCTCTCTCGCCAAGCGCAGCGTCGCCATGACTGTCGACGGCGCGCTCGTCGATCTGCTCACGCCGCTGGATCGCGACGCGAAGATCGAGTTCGTCTCCCGCGAGGATCCGCGCGCGCTGGAGCTCATCCGCCACGACGCGGCGCATGTGCTCGCCGAAGCGGTGCAGGAGCTTTATCCCGGCACGCAGGTCACGATCGGCCCGGTGATCGAAAACGGCTTCTATTACGATTTCCATCGCGCCGAGCCCTTCACGCTCGAAGACCTGCCCGCGATCGAAAAGAAGATGAAGGAGATCGTCGCGCGCGACGCGAAAATCACGCGCGAAGTCTGGAGCCGCGAGGACGCCAAGGCCTGGTTCATCGCCAAGGGCGAGACCTTCAAGGGCGAACTCATCGACAGCATCAAGTCCGATGAACCGCTGAGCGTCTACAAGCAGGGCCACTGGCTCGATCTCTGTCGCGGTCCGCATCTGCCGTCGGTCGGCAAGATCGGCACGCGCCTTCAAGCTCATGAAGGTGGCGGGCGCCTATTGGCGCGGCGACTCGACGAAGCCCATGCTGTCGCGCATCTACGGCACGGCCTGGGCGACGCAGGAGGAGCTCGACGCCTATCTGCATCGGCTCGAGGAAGCCGAGCGCCGCGATCATCGTCGCCTCGGGCGCGAGATGGACCTGTTCCATTTCCAGGAGGAGGGGCCGGGCGCGATCTTCTGGCACCCCAAGGGCTGGACGCTGTTCCAGACGCTCGTCTCTTACATGCGCCGCAAGCAGAAGGCGGCGGGCTATACGGAGGTCAACACGCCGCAGGTGCTCGACCGCGCCTTGTGGGAGACGTCCGGCCATTGGCAGACCTATCGCGAGAACATGTTCGTCACCAAGACGGAGGACGAGCGCGTCTTCGCCATCAAGCCGATGAACTGCCCCGGCCATGTGCAGATCTTCAAGAACGGGCTGAAGTCCTATCGCGACCTGCCGGTGAAGATCGCCGAGTTCGGAATCGTGCATCGTTACGAGCCGTCGGGCGCGCTGCACGGCATGATGCGCGTGCGCGCCTTCACGCAGGACGACGCGCATATCTTCTGCTCCGAAGATCAGATCATGGAAGAGGCGCTGAAGATCAACGACCTCATCCTGACGATCTATCGCGACTTCGGCTTCGACGACGTCGTCGTGAAACTCTCGACGCGGCCGGAGAAGCGCGTGGGTTCGGACGAAGCCTGGGACAAGGCGGAAGCCGCGCTCGGGCGCGTTCTCGACGAACTTGCGCGGCGCGGTCTGAAGACCAGCATTCAGGAAGGCGAGGGCGCCTTCTATGGGCCGAAGCTCGAATACACGCTGCGCGACGCAATCGGCCGCGAGTGGCAATGCGGCACGACGCAGGTGGACTTCAATCTGCCGGTCCGTTTCGGCGCCTTCTACATCGGCCCCGACAGCGAGAAGAAGACGCCGGTGATGATTCACCGCGCCATGTTCGGCTCGCTGGAGCGCTTCACCGGCATATTGATCGAGCATTACGCCGGTCATCTGCCGTTATGGCTGTCGCCCGTGCAGATCGTGATCTGCACGATCACGCAGGAGGCCGACGACTACGCCTATGAGGTGGCGACCGCCGCGCGAAAACTCGGGCTCAATGTCGACGTCGACGCGCGCAACGAGAAGATCACCTATAAGGTGCGCGAACATTCGCATGCGAAGGTTCCGGTGCTTCTCGTCGCGGGCAAGAAGGAGGCGGCCGAGCGCACGATCTCGATGCGCCGGCTCGGCTCGCAGCAACAGACGCAGCTCGGGATCGAGGAAGCGCTCGCGCAACTCGCCGCCGAGGCGACGCCGCCCGACTTGCGCGGGTAGCGCAGGTTTGCCGTCATCGCGAGGAGCATAGCGACGAAGCGATCCAGAGCCGGGATGAGGCTCTGGATCGCTTCGCTTCGCTCGCAATGACGGTGGAGTGCGTCGGGTCGGCTGCGCGGTTAATGCAGTTCATCTGGAAAAGTCAGTAAACGACAAAAGCCCCGGCGCCTGGAGGGCGACGGGGCCATGTCATTCAGCCAGATCGACGCCAATCAGGCGGACGCGCCGGCCTGCTTCTTTTCGATCTCGCGCTTCAGCTCGCGCGCATTCTGCGACAGCTCGTCGTTGCTGGCCTTGGCCAGGAAGGCGTCGAGGCCGCCGCGATGCTCGACCGAGCGGAGCGCCGCGGCCGAAATGCGCAGGCGGACCGAGCGCGCGAGCGCCTCGGAGGCCAGCGTCACATTGACGAGATTGGGCAGGAAACGCGTGCGCGTTTTGCGATTGGAGTGGCTGACGAGATTGCCCGTCTGCACGCCCTTGCCGGTCAGCTCGCAACGCCGGGACATGGAACTTCCTTTCAAACCTTGGTAGCGCTTCCATACGCCGGAGCGGCCAGAAAGGCCCGCGTTCCCGACGGATGGGTAAAAACGACACAAAAGGCTCGCCGCCCAAGCGCCGAGCCCTGTTCGGGGGCCTTATAAGAGAAAAGTCCGGCGAGCGTCAACCGGTCGGAAAGCCTGACCCTGTCCCGGGCCGGCGAAACCCCGCCCTGCGCCAACTCGCCTCTGGACATTGGCGGCGTTCTGGGCTCTAAGCCTCTCCGTCGCTCCGGGCCGGCCCGCCAGCCGTTCTGCGCCCGGAATCATCGAAAATCGACAGCCGAAGCCTGTCCTCCGCCGCACCCGTCCTTAGCCCGGACGGCGGCCAGAATGATAAAGGTTGGGGAAAATTCCTATGGCCAAAGCAATTCTGCATATGCTCAGCACCTTGAAGCATATGAGCCCCTTCGACGTGAACATGGCCCTGGACGCCGGCTACGACGCGGCGATTCCCTACACCAATGTGACGCTGGACGAGGTCACCGCGCTGGTGCAGGACGCCATGTTCTCCCGCGCTCCCTCCGCCGCCCTGCAAGACCGGCATTTTCTTCGCCGGCCGCGACGCCGTGCTGGCCCTCGACATGCTCGAGGAGGCCAAGAAGGCGCTGCTGAAGCCCTTCGAAGTGTCGCTCTTCGCCGATCCCTACGGCTCCTTCACCACCGCCGGCGCGATGGTCGCCTGCACCGAGAAGGTGCTGCGCGAGAAGAAGGGGCGCGAGCTCAAGGGCTCCAAGATCGTGATTTACGGCGCGACCGGCGTCGTCGGCTATTCCGCGGCGGTCATCGCTGCGCTGGAAGGCGCCGAGGTGACGGTCGTCGGCTACAGCGGCCTCGAGCGCGTGGCCAAGCTGGCCGATGAGATGAACAAGCGCTTCAACATCAAGGTGACGCCGGCCGACGGCAGCACCGGCGAGATGGTGCGCGAACTTCTCCTGAAGCATGAAATCGCGCTGTGCTGCGCCCGCGCCGGCGTGCAGGTTCTCTCCAAGGCCGATCTCAACGCCGCGAAGAACCTGCTGATCGCCGCCGACGTGAACGCCGTGCCGCCGCTCGGCGTCGAGGGCTGCGGCCTGCACGACAATGGCGTGGTCGTTTCCGAGCATGGCGCGCTCGGCATCGGCGCTCTCGCCATCGGCAATGTGAAATACGGCGCGGAGTCGGGCCTCTTCAAGCAGATGGTCACCTCCGACAAGCCGCTCTGCCTCGACTTCCGCCACGCTTTCGCTCTGGCGCGTCAGCTCGTCTGATTTTGCGCGCGCTCCGGCGCCGCTTGGCAGGGGCGCGCGAAACTGGTTGAGTGCGCGCCGCGGCTTGGTCCGCGGCGCTTCTCAAGGCCGGCGCGCGACGCGCACGGTTTCTTACCAAAAAGCCCGCATCAGGCGGGTTGACTGTTTCTTTCGAAAGGAAACGCAAATGGCTCTTATCAACAAGATGCTGGTCGGCGAGTCGCTCGTCGGCGAGGGCAATGAAGTCGCTCACATCGACCTGATCATGGGTCCGCGCGGCTCTGCCGCCGAGCTGGCTTTCGCCAATGCGCTCGTCAACAACAAGGACGGCTTCACGACGCTTCTCGCGGTCGTTGCGCCGAACCTGCTCTGCAAGCCGAACACCATCCTGTTCAACAAGGTCACCATCAAGGGCGCCAAGCAGGCCGTCCAGATGTTCGGCCCGGCCCAGCACGGCGTCGCCAAGGCGGTTGCCGATTCGGTCGCCGAAGGCGTGATCCCGGTTTCGGAAGCCGATGACATCTTCATCTCGGTCGGCGTGTTCATTCACTGGGACGCCAGCGACGACAAGAAGATTCAGGATTACAACTACACCGCCACGAAGGAAGCCATCGCCCGCGCCGTTCGCGGCGAGCCGAAGGCTTCGGAAGTCGTCGCCAAGCGCAACGACGCCAAGCACCCCTTCGCGCCGAACTGATTTCGGGCTCAGGCTCGACTGAAAGGGGAGCCTTGCGGCTCCCCTTTTTTATTGGCTTACTCGTCATTGCGAGCAGCGATGCGACGAAGCTCCGCTCGCATGACGGTGACGGTCTTTGGTGATGGCGCGGATGACCACAATCATCGGCTGGGACATCGGCGGCGCTCATGTGAAGGCGGCGCGCGTGGAAGACGGGCGGCTCGTCGCCGTCACGCAGCGCGCCTGCGCGCCGCACATGGGCCTCGCCCATCTGGAGGCGCCGATCCGCGAGACGCTCGCCGAACTCGGAGCTGCGGACGTCCATCGCATCACGATGACGGCGGAGCTCTCTGACGCTTTCGAGGATCGCTCGACAGGCGTCGTCTCCGTCGCCGCCATCGCCGCGCGAGAAATCGGCGCCGGCGACATTCTGTTCTATGCGGGCGCGCGCGGTTTTGTCGAACGCGCGGGCGTCGCGCAGGCCGCGCGATCCATTGCCTCGGCCAATTGGCGGGCCAGCGCGGAGCTGGTCGCGCAGCAATGCGGCGAGGCCCTGTTCATCGACATGGGATCGACAACGACCGACCTCGTTCCGATTCGCAGCGGCGTGATTTGCGCGATCGGCGAGACAGACGCAGAGCGTCTCGTTAACGGCGAACTCGCCTATGCCGGCTTTTCGCGCGGCGCGCCGCAGAGCTATGCGACGCGCGCGCCCATCGACGGGCGCTGGACGCCGCTCGTCAATGAGAGCTTCGCGTCGATGGCCGACGTTCGTCGGGTCCTCGGCGACCTGCCGGAAGGCGAGAGCCCTGCCGATCTCTCGCCAACCGCCGACGGCCGCCCGAAAACCGTCTCTGCGTCTTCAGCGCGCCTCGCTCGTCTCGTTGGCGCGGACGGGCTGAGCGAAGCGCAGGCGCGCGCCCTGGCGTTCTGGTTCGCGCAGGCCCAATTGCGGACGATCGAAAATCAGCTGAGCCTGCTGACGTCGCGAAGCGCGGTGGAGGAAGATGCGCCCGTCATCGGCGCCGGCGTGGGCCGCATCGTCGCAAGACGACTGGCCGAGGCTCAGGGACGGGACTATCGCGACTTCGCGGACTTGATCACGGCGCCCGAGGCTTTGGCCGCCGCCGCGTCGAATTGCGCGCCCGCCGCCGCTCTCGCGCTGCTTGCGCAGAGAGCTCACGCTTCGTCGTAATGAGCGCGAAATCTTCTCCATCACCATTTCCCATGCCTCGCGTTCCGCGTCGCCGGCGGTCTTCTCGATGGCGATGGCGAGATAGGCAATCTCGCTGTCGACCTTCTCACGCGGCAGGCGTCCGAGGCGCGTCGCCAGAATCGCCGCTTCCAGCACGGCGGAGCGGGCGCGGTTCATGCCGAGGAAAGGCCGATGCGATTCCGTGTGTCTGACGCGGCAGAAGAAACGCGGGCGCACGTCGTCCGCCTCGATCCGCTCGATCTCCAGCGCCGCATGCGCCAGCGCCACCGACAGGCGCGGGGCCGGCCAGTCCTCGATGTCCGTCAGCGGAAAACTGCGCACGCCCGTCACGCAGACCCGCGAAGACGCGCGGATCGTCCGTGAAGCTCGCCGTGAATTTGTTGCCGTTCTCGAGATTGAACAGCGTCGTCGAGGGACGAAACGGGGCGGCGATCCAGTAGGGCCCTTCTTCAATCAGTCCGAGAGGCGCGATATGGGGGCGGCCTTCCGGCGAGAGCGTCGTGACGACGCATTCGTGAATCAGCGGCATCTCATTTCCCTTCGACCGCCTTGCGCATTGTGTGGCCGATTTCCTTGAAGCGCGTCGCGTCTTCCTCGTCGACATCCATCGCGACGCCGAAATCCAGCGGCTCGTCCTGGCGGTAGCGTTTGCCGAGCCTGAAGGCGAGTTCGGCCTTCATCAGTTCGGTTCCCAGATAAAAGGCGTGCGCGCCGTCGTGTTCGACATTGAGATGCGGAAAGAGCGACATGGCGTCCTTCTCCACCGCATGAAAATGACGCGCGAAAATATGCACGCCGTCCGTCGACGCCTCGATCCGGAAATTCGCGTCGCGCAGTTCGCGCGCGAGCTCGGCGATCTCCGCCGGCGTCGAGGCGAAGGGGCGTTTGTCGTGCACCTGCAGCAGCGCGTCGCTGTAACCCTTGGGCAGGGCGCGGTCCGCGCGCGCGGCGTACATCAGGCGTCGCGCGGCGTCATGTTCCTGAAGCGTGCGACGCGTGTGCGGGCTCACCTGCACGGTGAGAAGGTGGCGAATGTTGAGCTCGGAGCAGATGCCGAGCATGGCGGCGGTGACGCCGGCCGTGTCGGCGTCGGTGAGTTCGGTGAGATTGCCCGTGCCCATCATGATCTCGGCCTCGGGCTCGCGCGCGCGCGTTTCCACATAGCGCGCGATGGAGGCGGCGAAGCCGAAGTGGATCGGGTCGAGAATCGGATCGAGGATGAAATCGATTCCGCGCGCGCGCGCGATTTTCGCGGCGCGTTGCAGCGAATTGAGATCGCCGTGCGGACGCGGCACGAGGATCGGCACGAGCGGCGAATTATCGGGCAGGATCGACAGCGTCTCTTCATCGAGGCTGAGCAGATGATCGGCGCCGGCCGCTACGGCGCGCGAGAGTTCTCCGACATTGGCCGAGTTGACCGAGACCTTGAACCCTTCCGCCTTCAGCGCGGCGATGGTTTCTTCCATATGATCGAAGGGCGTGTCGGGCAGGCAGCCGAGGTCGATGACATCGGCGCCCGCGCGCACGAGTCCGCGGGCTTTTTCCAAAACCTCGGAGACGCTCATCTTCGATGCGTCGACGATCTCGGCGAAGATGCGCATGTCATAGCGCGACAGATCCGGCGGGGCGCCGCCATGGCCGAGCCATGCGGGCAGATCGGCGATCTCCTCCGGCCCGCGCTCGAAGGGCGCGCCGAAGGCCTCCGAGAGCGCGTCGAGATCGGCGCGGCAGCGGCCGGGCAGGATGACGCGATCGGCCTCCAGCGGGCGCGGCAGGCGGCGCAGGATGATCTCCTGCGTCATCAGCGCGGCGACCTTCACGCCGATGTCGTGCACGCGCCAGCCCCGCGCCGCCTCGCCGAAGCCCGCGACCATCCGCTCCAGGCGCGGATGGGCCAGATGGCCGGTGAGAAACAGCAGGCGCTCGGTCATTCTGGACGCTTTCTTATCGCGTTCGTGTTCGCCCCCTTGCCCCTGCGGCGGCCTTTATCGGCGATCCCGCTGCCCTCTCCCCGCATTACGGGGAGAGGGCTGGGGTGAGGGGCAGAGCCATATCGATCATGTAACCCGTTTTTCGCCGCCTGTGAGGGCGAGTTGGGCGTTTGGTCCGTATCGCCGCCTCGCCCCTCACCCCAACCGTCTCCCCGCGCACGGGGTGAGGGAGCAGGCGGTCGCCTTTTCGAGATCAGCTGTGCTCCGCCAGTTCCCGCTTGCGCCGCTCCACCGCCTCCTGAAGCGCGGCGAGGCTCTCGACGACCTGCGTGGCCTCGAAGGATTTCAGCCGGTCGGTGTTTTCGAGGTCGATGCGGCGCGGATAGACCATCACCATGCCCTTGGGCGCGCGGGTTTCCAGCTCCGGGGCGGTGTCGCAGGCGAAGACGACGGTCGGAACGCGGCATTTGCCGGCCTGCGCGAAGACATTGGTCGCCAGATTGTCGGAGATGCCATAGACGGCCTTGGCGACGGTGTTCGAGGTGGCGGGCGCGATGACCAGCGTGTGATAGACGTTGTAGTAGAAGCCGCCGACCGGCGCGGCGCTGGCCGTCGTATCCTTGAAGATGCGGATCGTGGAGGGCAGATCGAGATCGTGCTTGTACATGCGCACGACTTCCGCCGCCGCCTTGCTGACGAACAGATCGCAATGATCGAGCGTGCGGATCATCTCCAGACATTCGGTGAAGAAATGGCCGGAGCCCGTGAGCGCCCATCCCCAGCGCGGCGTGACAACCTGTTTTTTTGTCATGAAGCAATCTTCTGTGTTGCGGAGGCGACGGGCGCGCCGGGCAGGGCGCCGCTGGCCAGCGCCTGCGCCGCATGGGCGAGCGCGCGCGGACCGGCGACGAAGACGGGCGTTCCGTCGACATAGTCGGGAAAAGCCGGATCGACAACGCCGGCCGAGACGAGGTCGTGCAAAGCAGAATCGGCGCCGGGGTCGACGCTCTTGATCATGAGCAGCGCCGCAGCGCCGCATTTGCGCGCGAGCCAGGCGGCGAGACTGTCGGAGGTCACGTCCCAGCCGGGCGCAATGTCCGCCGCCGCCGCGACCATCGTGGATGGCCGCCACAGCGCGACGTGACCGCGGGCATGGGCTCGCGCGATGTCGTCGGGCGTCGCCGCGAGGCTCAGCTCAAAAAGACCCGCCAGAGCCAAAGCATATTGCTCCATGGCGAGCACTGCCATGGCGTGTGCGGTTTCATCGTCGTAGCGCAGTTTCGGCTGCGCCGCGCGCACCGCGTCGGCGAAGGGCCCGCCGCCGGCAACGAGGGTCAGCCGATGCGGCCAGCGCCGCAGCGCCTCGATCCAGCGCGCAAGATCGGGCGAACTCATGGAGGCTGCCGCCGATCTTGGCGACGAGAAGGGGGCGGGCCTCCAGCATCAGTTCGGCTTCAGGCGGCGTGGGTCGGGGTGACGCTCGCGACGGATCTTCACGCCGACGGCGCCGGGCGCGACGTCGAGCTTTTCGACCTGCACCACCACGGAGCGCACGCGCTCATGCAGCAGCACGCTCTCGGCGAGCCGCTCGGCGATCGTCTCGACCATGGCGATATGGCCGCCCGAGAGGATGATCTTGATGGCGTCCATGATCACGTCATAGGAAAAGACCGAGCGCATGTCGTCGGTGACATCCTCGCGCCCCACCTCCGCATCGACGTTGAAGCGCACGCGTTGGGTATGGCCATATTCATGCGCATAGGCCCCGACCTCCACCGGCACGACGTAATCGTGCAGGAAGACGCAGTCGGTTTCGTTGAGGCCCGGCGGCTCGATATAGCCGCGCGCGATCAGCGCCCATTCGGCGGCGAGCGTCTCGATCTGGTCGCTGCGGGTGGGGATCAGATCGCGGATGAGGGCGGTGGCGGCGGCGTCGAGCCCGGCGCGGCGGTCGCCATGGGCGCAGAGCGCGCCGCGAAAGCCCAGCACGTCTGGGCCGGTGACGAGCAGGCGCGGCACGTCCGGCGGCTCCAGCGCGCCGGCGAGACCGGCGGCGAGGCGCAGCTCGCGGCAGCGCCCGGTGAATTCCGACAGGGCGCCGACGGACATCATGTCGATGAGCCGGCCCTTGCCCTTATGGGCCGTGTCGAGCATGGCGCCGTGGAAGCCCGCCTGCGCGAGCGCGGGGAGATGGTCGAAATGCGGCGCGAGGTCGGCGAAGAGAACGGCGACGAGCTTCACCCGCTGCGCGAGCGGCCCCAGCGTGGCGATGATCTCGCCGGCGTCCGGCGTCTGCGGCAGGGCGAATTTGATGTAATCGACGCCCGTTTCCGCCGCCTCCTCGAAGGCGCGGCGAGCGTGGGCGGCGTCATGCGGCAGCTCCACGACGGCGCTGACCGGGCGGCGGCCGTCGACGCCCGCGACGATGTCGGCGACCTTCGCCAGCGGCAGCGCGCCGAGCGCGCCGCGCGCCGGGTCCTTGCAGTCGATGATGTCGGCGCCATGGGCGAGAGCGACCTCCGCTTCCTCGCGCGACAGAACGCTGGCCAACATCAGGGTCATTTATTTCGGGCTCCAGAGTGACGGGGCGGGCTCTGAATATACGGTTGCGGGGGTTCTGTGAATTGCGGGGATGGATAGCCGTCGCGGCCCGCCGCAACGACCGCGCCTACTCGATCTGCGACCCATTTGCCGCCAGCACCGTCGCCGCGAGGTAAAGCGACCCCGCGATCAGCACCCGCGGCGGCTCGGTGAACTGCCGCGACGACAGGATGCGCAGCGCCTCCTCGACGCTGTTGGCCGCCGCGGAAGCCGGGATGCCCTCGGCCTTCGCCAGCGCGGCGACTTCCTCGGGCGGCCAGCTCTTGTGCTCGCCCTCGACCGGCACCGCCACGACTTCCCGCGCCAGCCCGGCGAAATGGCGCAGCAGGGCGCGCACGTCCTTGGTCGTCTGCGCGCCGCAGATCAGGGCCAGCGGGCGCGGGGCGCGGTCGTGGAATTCGGCCATGGCCTCGGCCAGCACGCGGCCGCCGTCCTCATTATGGCCGCCGTCGAGCCAGACCTCGGCGCCAGGCGGCAGCGAGATCGACGATCCTGCCGCGCAGCAGACGCTGGAGGCGCGCCGGCCATTCGGCGCGGGTGAGACCCATCTCCATGGCCGGCGTCGGCATCTCCGGCCACGACCGCCCGCAGCGCCGCGATGGCGCCGGCGGCGTTGAGATGCTGGTGCCGTCCGGCGAGGCGGGGCAGGGGCAGATCGAGCAGGCCGCGCGCGTCCTCGAAGACGAGGCGGCCGTTCTCCTCGCGGACATCGAAATCCTGCCCGGCGACGGAGAGCGGCGCGCCGACGCGACGCGCCTCGCGCTCCAGCACCCGCTCGGCGCCCTCGGACTGGAAGCCGATGATCGCCGGCGCGCCGCGCTTGAAAATGCCGGCCTTTTCAAAGGCGATCTTTTCGACCGTATCGCCGAGGAATTCCATATGGTCGAGCGAGACCGAGGTGACGATCGTCGCCTTCGGGCTCTTGATGACATTGGTGGCGTCGAAGCGCCCGCCGAGCCCCGTTTCCAGCAGCAGCCAGTCGGCGGGCGTTTCCGCGAAGAGCGAGAAGGCCGCCGCCGTCGTCACCTCGAAGAAGGTGATCGGCTGGCCGCCATTGGCTTCCTCGCAGCGCTCCAGAACGGCGCTGAGGCGCTCGTCGGAGACGAGCCTGCCGCCGCCTTCCTGCCCGAGCCGGATGCGTTCGTTGAAGCGGATGAGATGCGGCGACGTATAGACATGCACGCGCTGTCCCGCCGCCTCGAGCATCGCGCGCAGGAAGGCGATGGTCGAGCCCTTGCCGTTCGTGCCGGCGACATGGATCGTCGGCGGCAGGCGCAGGTCGGGGCGGCCGAGCGCCTCCAGCAATCGCTCCGTGCGCCCGAGCGACAGGTCGATCTTCTTGGGATGCAGGGTGAGCAGTCGCGACAGGATCGCGTCATGCTGATCCATGGCGGCCGCGCCTGTCGTTCAGGCGGCGCGGCGCGGCGGCGATTTGGTGAGAAGGCCGCAGAGCCGCGCGAGCGTCTCGCGCATCTCCTGCCGCGGCACCACCATATCCACCATGCCGTGATCGCGCAGATATTCCGCGCGCTGGAATCCCTCGGGCAGCTTTTCGCGGATCGTCTGTTCGATGACGCGCGCGCCCGCGAAGCCGATGATCGCGCCGGGCTCCGCGATCTGCACGTCGCCGAGCATGGCGTAGGACGCCGTGACGCCGCCGGTCGTGGGATTGGTCAGCACGACGATATAGGGCAGTCGCGCGTCGCGCAGGCGCTGCACGCGCGATCGTCGTGCGCGGCATCTGCATGAGCGAGAACATGCCTTCCTGCATGCGCGCGCCGCCGGAGGCGGTGAAGATGATGAAGGGCGTCCGCTTGGCGAGCGCATGTTCGGCGCCCGCGACGATCGCTTCGCCCGCCGCCATGCCGAGCGAGCCGCCGAGGAACTCGAAGTCCTGCACGGCGACCGTGACCTGCGAGCCGTCGAGCTTGCCGGTCGCGAGCGTCACCGCGTCCTGCTGGCCGGTCTTGAGGCGATATTCCTTCAGCTTGTCGACGTAGCGCTTGATGTCGCGGAATTTGAGCGGATCGACCGGCGCTTCCGGCGTCGGCAGCAGCTCCAGTTCGCCATTGTCGAAAAGCGTCGCCAGGCGCACGTCCACGGGACAGCGCATGTGATAGCCGGAGCCCGGCACGACGAAGAGATTGGCCTCGATGTCCTTGTGGAACACGAGCTGGCCGCTCTCGGGGCATTTCACCCACAGATTTTCCGGCGCCTCGCGCTTGATGAGCGCCTTGATCTTGGGCGGAACGACGTTGGAATACCAGTTCATGCCCAAAGCCTCGTGAGCCAGGAAAATGCGCCGCCGCCGTTCGCGGCCCCGTCCCGCGCGCCGTGCACGCCGGCGGAAAGGCTTGCGACCAGCGATTTCACCGACTCGACGGTCGTCGCGCCCGCCTTGTTGTCGGGGCCGAGCGACCCCTTGAGCGCCTCCACCAGCGCCGAACCGACCACCACGCCATCGGCGTTGCGGGCGATTTCGGCGGCGTTATCGGCGTTCTTCACGCCGAAGCCGACCGCGATGGGCAGATCGGTGTGGCCCTTGATCCGTTTCACGGCCGCGCTCACGCCCGCATAATCCGCCAGCGCCGCGCCGGTGATGCCCGTCAGCGAGACATAGTAGACGAAACCGGAAGTGTTTTCGAGCACCTTGGGGAGACGCTCGGTCGTCGGTCGTGGGGGTCGCGAGGCGGATGAAGTTCAACCCCGCATCGCGCGCCGGGATGCAGAGTTCCTGATCTTCCTCGGGCGGCAGATCGACGACGATCAGCCCGTCGACCCCGGCGGCCTTCGCGTCCGTCAGAAACTTGTCGACCCCATAGACATAGATCGGATTGTAGTAGCCCATCAGCACGATGGGCGTCTCATTGTCGCCCGCGCGGAAGTCGGCGACGAGCTTGATGGTCTTCCTGAGCGTCATGCCCGCCCTGAGCGCCCGCAGCCCCGCCGCCTGAATCGCCGGGCCGTCGGCCATTGGGTCGGTGAAGGGCATGCCGACCTCGATGACGTCGGCGCCCGCAGCGGGCAGCGCCTTGATGATGTTTAGCGAGGTCTCCGGGTCGGGGTCGCCGGCCATGACGAAGGTCACGAGCGCGGCGCGGCCCTGCGTCTTGAGGGCGTCGAAACGGGCGTCGATACGGGTGGACATGGAAATTTGGCGTCTTTCCGGTTCGGCGGGTATTCCCGCCACATTCGAGGATGGCTTAGTCCCTGGCCCGCTTCCCGTCCACCCCCTTTAAGGTGACTGGCGGCAGAGCTGCGTTTTCAGTCCCTTGTCGCCGCCATGCCCCTCATCCCAACCGCCTCCCCGCTTCGCAGGGAGAGGGGGGAAGGGCGAGGCCGTCGTCCTATCCGATCGTCAGATCGTCACCTGCGCCCCCAGCTCCACCACGCGGTCGGGCGGAATGGAGAAGAAGTCCGGGGCGCTCGAGGCCTGCCGCGTGAGCGCGACGTAAAGCGCGTCCTGCCAGGCCGGCATCTCCGACGAAGGGCTTTCCTTCACCACGCGGCGGCCGACGAAGAAACTGGTGGTCATGACGTCATAGACGAAGCCCGCCTTGCGCATGAGCGCCAGCACTCTCGGCACGCGCGGGCTTTCCATGAAGCCGAAATGCACGGTTGCGACCGAAAAGACGTCCGAGAGCTTCTCGATCTCGAACCGTTTCTCCGGGCGCACGCGCGGGCGATTTTCCGTCCGCACGCACAGGAGCAGCACGTTCTGATGCAGCACCTTGTTATGCTTGATGTTGTGCATGAGCGACGCCGGCGCGATCTTCGGGTCGTTGGTAAGAAAGACCGCCGTGCCCGGCGCGCGCATCGGTTTCGATTTTTCGAGCATCGGAATCAGCTCGGCGATCGGGATCGAGTCGACGCGGGTTTTTTCATTGAGCAGCCGCGTGCCGCGCACCCATGTCCACATGACGATCATCGCGCAGGCGCCGAGCGTCA
This sequence comes from uncultured Alphaproteobacteria bacterium, assembly GCA_963717565.1. Classification (GTDB taxonomy): domain Bacteria; phylum Pseudomonadota; class Alphaproteobacteria; order Rhizobiales; family Beijerinckiaceae; genus Methylocystis. Next base: position 26,169 of record CAVQWJ010000009.1, on the reverse strand, counting down.
GCGAAACCCAGCCGCCGTCGACGACCTTCATGAGGTTGGCGGCGAGGAAGGAAACATCGACCGCCATGAATGCGGCGATGATCACGACGGTCAGCGGGAGCGGCCAGCGCCAGTCCCTCCGGACGACGATGAAGGCGAGCGCCGTCGTGACGACCATGGTGCCGGTGACGGCGATGCCATAGGCCGAGGCGAGCGCCGACGAGCTGCGGAAGACGACGACGAGCAGCAGCACGCCGAGAAGCAGCAGCCGATTGACGCGCGGGATATAGATCTGGCCCTCCTGCGCCTCGGAGGTGTGGATGATGTCGAGACGCGGCAGCAGGCCCAGCTGGATCGCCTGCCGCACGATCGAAAAGGCGCCGGTGATCACCGCCTGGCTGGCGACCACTGTCGCCACGGTCGAGAGGATGACGAGCGGCAGCAGCGCCCAGTCGGGCGCGAGAAGGAAAAAGGGATTATCGACCGCCTCGGGGCGTGAGAGGAGCAGCGCGCCCTGTCCCAGATAATTCAGCAAAAGGGCTGGCAGGACGAAGCCGAGCCAGGCCGCCTGAATCGGGAACCGTCCGAAATGGCCCATGTCGGCATAAAGCGCCTCTGCGCCCGTTACGCCGAGAAAGACCGAGCCGAGCACGGCGAAGCCGAGCCAGCCATGTTCCAGCAGGAAGCCGAGACCGCAGCGCGGATCGAAGGCCCAGAGCACCTGCGGCGCATCGCCGATATGCATGGCGCCGAGTGCGGCGATGACGACGAAAAAGACGACCATGATCGGGCCGAACAGCGCCGCGACCCGCGCCGTGCCGCGTTTTTGAACCCAGAACAGAGTGATCAGGATCGCAAGCGTGATCGGGATCACATATCCGCTCAGGCGATCGGTGACGAGGCTCAGTCCCTCGATCGCCGACATGACCGAGATCGCCGGCGTGATGATGGCGTCGCCCGAAAACAGCGCGGCGCCCGCGACGCCGAGCAGAAATATGGTCAGCGAGCGTCCGCCAACGCAGGACTCCGCCAGCGCCATGAGCGACAGCGTGCCGCCTTCGCCCCGGTTGTCGGCGCGCATCAGAAACAGCACATATTTCAGGGTAACGGTGAAAAGAAGGGCGAAAATCAGCAGCGAGATGGCGCCGATGACCGCTTCCTCGGTCATGGCGTCGGCCTTGACGCTATGGGCGAGCGATTCACGCAAGGCGTAGAGTGGACTCGTGCCGATGTCGCCATAGACCACGCCGATCGAGCCCAGGATCAGGGCGGCCGTCGACTGCCCGGCGTGGCCGTCGTCGGAATCATCGGCTCCATCAGGATTGACAGGCATATGCTTCGTCATAGACCGCTCCACCGGAAAATCGTCAGATCGTCACCTGCGCCCCCAGCTCGACGACCCGGTCAGAAGGAATTGAGAAGAAGTCCGTCGCATTTGCAGACTGTTTCGTCAGCGCGACATAGAGCTTGTCCTGCCATGCCGGCATTTCCGACGTGGGGCTTCCCTTGATGGTGCGGCGGCCAAGGAAGAAGCTCGTGGTCATGATGTCGTATTTGAAGCCGGCCTTGCGCATCAGCGCAAGGGCGGCTGGCACGCGCGGGCTCTCCATGAAGCCGAAATGAAGTATGGCGCTCGAGAAGTCGTCCGAAAGCTTCGTGAGCTCGAAGCGCCTTTCCGGCGCGACGCGCGGGCGGTTTTCCGTGCGCACGCAGATGATGAGCACGCGCTCGTGCAGAACCTTGTTGTGCTTGATGTTGTGCATCAGCGCGGTCGGCGCGACATTGGGATCGCTCGTCAGGAAGATCGCCATGCCCGGCACGCGGGTCGGCTTGGACTTCTGGAGCATGCCGATGAGATCCATGATCGGGATCGAGTTGCGATGCGTCTTCTCGGCGAGGAGCCGCGTGCCGCGCACCCATGTCCACATGACGATCATGACGCAGCCGCCGAGCACCAGCGGCACCCAGCCGCCGTCGACGACCTTCAGGAGATTGGCCGCAAGGAAGGTGAATTCGACGACGAGGAACGACGTCGCGAAGACGATCGAGAGCCACAGCGGCCAGCCCCATTTGCGCCAGGCGACGATGAAGAGCAGCGAGGTCGACAACACCATGGTGCCGGTCACGGCGATGCCATAGGCGGAGGCGAGCGCCGACGAACTCTTGAAGGCGATGACGAGAAGAAGCACGCCGATGAGCAGAATGCGGTTGATGCGGCCGATATAGATCTGGCCTTCGAGCATCGCCGACGTATGTGTGATTTCGAGGCGCGGCAGCAGGCCGAGCTGGATCGCCTGGCGGGCGAGCGAGAAGGCGCCGGTGATGACGGCCTGCGCGGCGATGGTCGTCGCCATTGTCGAGAGAATGACGAGCGGCAGCAGGCCCCAGTCCGGCGCCATGAGGAAGAAGGGATTGCCCACGGCTTCAGGAGTGGACAGCACGAGGGCGCCCTGTCCCAGGTAATTCAGCAGCAGCGCCGGCAGCACGAAACCGACCCAGGCCACCTGGATCGGAAAACGGCCGAAGTGTCCCATATCGGCGTAAAGCGCCTCGACGCCCGTGACGGAGAGAAACACCGAGCCGAGCACGGTGAAGCCGAGCCAGCCATGCGTGAGGAGAAAGACGACGCCGTGGCGCGGATTGAAGGCGGCGAGCACCTGCGGCGCGTCGGCGATATGCAGCGCGCCGAGCACGCCCATGGTGAGGAAGAAGACAATCATGATGGGGCCGAAAAAAGTCGCGACCCGCGCCGTGCCGTGGCTTTGCACCCAGAACAGCGTGACAAGGATGAAGATCGTGATCGGCATCACATATTCGCTGAAGCGATGCGTCACCAGCTCGAGCCCCTCGATCGAGGAGAGCACGGAGATCGCCGGCGTGATCATCGCCTCGCCGGCGAACAGCGCCGCGCCGCCGACGCCGAGCAGAAAGGCGATCCGGGTCTGACGACCGAGCGCGGTCTGCGCCAACGCCATCAGCGACAGAATGCCGCCCTCGCCGCGGTTGTCGGCGCGCATCACGAAGAAGATGTATTTGATCGTGACCGTGAATATGAGCGCGAAGATCAGCAGCGAGATCGAACCGATGACGCTCGCTTCCGTCAGCACGTCGGCCTGAACCTCATGGGCGAGCGACTCGCGCAGCGCGTAGAGGGGGCTGGTTCCGATATCGCCGTAAACGACGCCGATCGAGCCGACGATCAGGCCGAGCAGTCCGCTCTTGCCATGCTCTTGCCCGGCGGCGTCGCCATGGCCATGCGCATGGTCTCCGGCGGCCGCCGCGCCAGCCTGGCGCTCCCCGCCCGAATGCTCATTCATCAGTCGTTCCTCTGGAGATCATCGGATGGGCGCGCCGGCGGCTGGGCCGGGCGCAATGCGAGCACAAGCTTCCGGGGGCGCACAGACACCGACCCTTTCCAGCGCGACAGGCGATCCTTCGCAAACGGAGCGGCCATATACGCCCTTTTCGTGAACATGAGAAGGCCAAGTTTCGCGCTGCGAAAAAGGGTTGCGAGGCTTGCCGTCGGGGGGCGCCGCGCGCAACCTGCTTCCAGGGAGAAAACCTAAGGAGGGAACCGGCCCATGACCAACAGCTCTCATGACAAGGGCTTCGCTCCCGCGGCCGGCGCCATCGAGGATGGCGCAATCCATACCTCCCTTCAGGGGCTGGAGGCGGGAGACGCCGTTCTGCCCTGCGGCGCGCCGGCCTATTACGCGATGCCGGAGGAGGGCAGGAATCTGCCGGTCGTGCTCGTCGCGCAGGAGATCTTCGGCCTCCACGAGCACATCCGCGACATTGTGCGGCGCTTCGGCAAGCTCGGCTATTTCGCGATCGCGGCCGATTTCATCATCCGCTACGGCGATCCGTCCACGGCTCAGGATATCGACGCAATCCGCGAAATCGTCGCGAAAGTCCCCGACTCGGAAACGATGATGATCTTCGACGAAGCGCTCGATTTCGCGGAAAGCAGGGGAGGCGACCGGTCGCGCGCCGCCGTCACCGGCTTCTGCTGGGGCGGACGCATTGCGTGGCTCTATGCGGCCCATAATCCTCACATTGCCGCCTGCGTTCCCTGGTACGGGCGGCTCGACGGCCCCCATACCGCCGAGCAGCCGCACTGGCCGATCGACGTCGCCGGGAAAATCAAGGTCCCAACTCTCGGGCTTTATGGCGGGGCCGATCCGAGCATCCCGCTCGATCTCGTGGCGCGCATGCAGGCGCGTCTCGCCGACAGCGGGGCGCCGGCGGACATCATCGTTTATGACGACGCGCCGCATGCCTTTTTCGCCGATTATCGGCCGAGCTATCGACCTGAGGCGGCGCAGGACGCCTGGAATCGGGCGCTCTCCTTCTTCCGCGCCCATGGCGTGGCGTAGCCGGGCGGCTTCCTAGAAATCGCTCGCGAGCCCCTTCACTTCCCAGTCGCCGTAGCGGGCCGGATCGAGCCCGCCGCGGCCCCCGCGCTCCTCCGGTCGCGCCGTCCCGGAGGCGGCGTTCCGGCGGGCTTCGGCCTCGGCAAGCGCGCGTTGCGCCTCCGGGCTCAGGGGGCGACGGGGGGCCTGTGAAAGGTCAGTTGACGATTTTGCTTTGTCTGCTTCGGACATGGCGCTTTCCGACAAGCTCGCCCGCCTGCCTCGCCTTGTGCTATGATTCGACGGGACGGGGCAGCGGAGACGGCCGTTTGAGCGATAGTAGATCATTCCCCGGACGGTCGAAACAAGGGCGTCAGTCCGCCCGACAAGGATTTGTCCCGGCAGAAGCCGCCCGCGAGGCGGAGGCCGCCAAAATTCCCGGCCTGCCCGCGCGGCTCGCCGCCGCCGCCATCATCGGCGACGTCGTGCAGGGCGGCCATCGGCTCGACGAATGTTTTTCGCCCCAGGCGGTGCCCAATCGCCTGACGGGCCTCGATCCGCGAGATGTCGCGCTCGCCCGATCCATCGCCACCGCATCGCTGCGCCGGCTCGGCCTCATCCGTCATGCGCTGGCGGAACTCCTGGAGAAGGGACTGCCCCGTCAGGCGGGCCGTCTCGAATATCTGCTCATCGGCGCCGCCGCGCAGGTGCTCTTCCTCGACGCCGCCGATCACGCCGCCATCGACCTCGCCGTGCGAGCCACCAAGCTGGAGCCCAAGACCGGGCCCTATGCCGGCATGGTCAACGCCGTTCTGCGCAATCTGCTGCGCCGGCGCGACGAGTTTCTGGAGCTGGCGGCGGCCGGCGACTACGATCTGCCGCCCTGGCTCGCGCAACGCTGGCGCAAGCACTATGGCGAGGAGACGGCGCGCGCCATCGCCGCCATCTACATGAAAGAGCCGCCGCTGGACGTATCCGTGAAATCGGACGTGGAAGACTGGGCGGAACGGCTCGACGGGATTGTGCTTCCGACCGGATCCATACGCCTGCGGACGCGGGCTCCCGTTCCAGAACTTCCTGGCTACAACGAGGGCGAATGGTGGGTGCAGGACGCCGCCGCCGCGCTGCCGGCGCGTCTCCTCGGCGCAAAACCGGATGAGCGGATTCTCGACATGTGCGCCGCGCCCGGCGGCAAGACGGCGCAACTGGCGCTGGCCCGCGCCCATGTGGTCGCGCTCGACCGGTCCGCCGAGCGGCTGAAAATGCTCGCGGCCAATCTGTCGCGTCTGGATCTGAGGGCCGATGTCGCGGTTGGCGATGCGACCGGCTATCAGGCGCAGCCTTTCGACGGCATTCTCATCGACGCTCCCTGTTCGGCGACGGGCACGGCGCGCCGCCATCCCGACGCGCTCTGGACGAAGAAGCCCGGCGACATCGAGACGCTTGCCGCGCTGCAGACCAAAATGCTCGCCCGCGCCGCGCTGCTCACCAAGGCGGGCGGGCGCATCGTCTATTGCACCTGCTCGCTCGAACCTGAGGAAGGCGAGCAGCAAATCGCTTCGTTCCTGCGGCGCAATCCGGATTTCCGGCGCGCGCCGGTGACGGAGGCGGATGGCGTGCCGCAGGAGTTCATCAATCGCGACGGCGATCTGCGTACGCTTCCCTGCTTCTGGCCGAATGAGGATGCGCGGCTTGCCGGGATCGACGGGTTTTTCGCCGCGCGTCTTGTCCGGCAGGCTTGAGGCGCTCACGCCTCGAGCACGACGGCCTTTTCCAGCGACCCGAGCAACTCGTTCAGCGCTCTCAGTTCGGCGGGCTTTGTCAGATGACCGTCGAACCCGGCTGCTTCGACGCTCGCTTCGACCTGTTCTTTCCCCCAGCCGCTCAGCGCGACGATCGTAATGTCGCCGCCGCTCGTGAGGGCGCGAATGCGTCGCGCCGTTTCGAAGCCGTCGGGGGCCGGCATCCCGAGATCGAGCAACACCAGATCAGGTTGAAAGCTCCGCGCCAGCGCGACGCCCGTCTCGCCGCCATACGCGACCCTCGTCGTCGCGCCAAAACCCTCGAGAAGGGCCGCGAAACTGTCGGCGACGTCGATCTCGTCGTCGATGATGAGAACGCGGCGTGTCGCCCTCAACGGCAGCGCCGGCGGGACTCGAAGACTGGCGCTCTCCGACAGCGCCGGCAGGCGCACGGTGAAGACGCTGCCACAGCCCTCACCCTCGCTGTGTGCTTCGACGGTTCCGCCATGAAGCTGCAACAATGAGCGTACGAGCGCGAGCCCGATGCCGAGGCCGCCCCTCGCGCGGCCAAGCGTGCGATCGACTTGCGCGAAATAAGTGAAAATCTCGGGCAACATCTCGCCGGGAATTCCGACGCCGCTGTCCCGGATGGTCACAACGGCCTCCGAGCCGCGCCTTTCCGCCGTGAGCGTGATGCTGCCGCCATGCTCGGTATATTTTGCGGCGTTGTCGAGCAGATTGGCGAAAACCTGCGCCAGGCGGATGGCGTCGCCATCGATCGTGATCGGCTCTTCGGGGAGCTCCGTTATGAATTCATGCCCCCCGGATTGAAGAACCGGTTGCGCTGTCTCGATCGCGTGGCGCAATACGTCCGAGAGGTCGACCTTCTCTTTGATCAACTCCACCTTGCCGCGCGAAATGCGCGAGAAGTCCAGAAGGTCGTCGACAAGACGGATGAGGTGCTGGACCTGGCGATCCGCAATGGCGAGAAGCTTGCGGTCGCGTTCTTCCGTGTGCGACCCCAACTGCTTAAGGACATGAACCGCATTTCGGATCGGCGCCAACGGGTTTCGTAATTCATGTGCGAGCGTCGCCAGAAATTCGTCTTTGCGGCGGTCCGCGACCTTCAGCGCCTCTTCGGCGCGCTTGCGTTCGGTGATGTCTCGCACGAAGGCGCGCAGGCCGACGATGTTCTTCCGGCCGTCATAGACGGGCCACGCGCGGAGGCTCACGGGAAACACCGAGCCGTCCTTGTGGACGAATTCCTTCTCATACTCTCCCGAGTCGGCATGCGGGAGAACGCGATGCGTGATAATTGCGTCTTCGGCGGCATGCCACCGGCTCGGCGTGATGTCATGACAGGTCAGCTGCCGCAATTCATCGAGCGCGTAACCGGTCATCGTCTGAAAAGCGGGATTCGCGTCCTGAATTTGGCCGGTCTGGTCCCAGGTGATGACGCCGTCGCGGCTCGTTTCGAACAGCAGCCGATAACGCTCCTCGCTTTCGCGCAGCGACTCATCGGCTTCCCGGCGAACATATTTGAGTTCCGCCCGCTTTCTGTGTCCGTACCAGGCGACTCCCAGTATGGAGAGCAGGGCCGCAACCTCGAATACGGCGAGGCGGAACACGTCTCGCGACGCGTCGACGGCGAGCGACCCGATCGGCGCGAGAAAGAAGTAATCGCCAAGCAACGCGCTCAGAACCGTCGCCAGAACCCCGGGGCCGGGACCGGCCAGGACAGCCGTCAACAGCGTCGCAAAATACAGAGGGATGAAGGGCCGTTCGGCCGCCGCGCCGCCAATCGCGGAACAGACCGCGATCGTGATCACGATCGCCGAGATTGCCGCAGCGTAACGTGCGGCCACAGGCCAGATACGAACTAAGTTGAAATTCATCCAAACTATCTCTCGGCCTGAAAATCAGCGCCGCCCACCCCCGCTTAAAGCTAAGCTGAAATGAGTTTTTGTTATGGAAATCGAGCCGGAAACAACTCTGGCGCAAAATAACCTGTTGAAATACATCAGCCGAGTTGCCTCCTGACGAATGGAAGCGGGGTCCGCGCCGATGTCCGACGTTAGGGAGCGGCGAGCTCCGAGAAGGCCGCGACGACGTCGAGATAGACCTTCCTCTTGAAGGGCACGATCAGCTCCGGCAGGGCCGAGAGCTTTTCCCAGCGCCAGTTGTCGAATTCCGGCTTGTGCTTGCCGCCGCCCGGCGAATGGATGTCGATCTCGTCGTCCGCGCCCAGGAATTTCAGGGCGAACCAGCGCTGGGTCTGGCCGACATATTTGCCGGACCAGCTTTTTTTCGCCTCAGGCGGCAGATCGTAGGACAGCCATGCCGGGGCCTCGGCCAAAAATTCCACGCTGGAGACGTTGGTTTCTTCATAAAGCTCGCGCAGCGCCGCCTCGAAGGGCGTTTCCCCGTCGTCGATTCCGCCCTGCGGCATCTGCCACAAATAGGGGGCCGCCACCTGATCGAAGGCCCCTTTCGCCCGCCGATGGCCAACGAATACAAGCCCATCCCGGTTGATGAGCGCGACTCCGACGCAGGGACGGTAGCGACGGTCCGGGGCGCTTGCCATCATTTCCGACCCTGGACCGCGCCGGCGCCGCGCGCAGCCAGCGCCGAAACCGGCGCAAGCGCAACGCCGCGCCGTTCCAGATCGCGCGCATAGCGCGCGAGGCGCGTGATGACGGCCGGCGTGGCGTTGACGAAGCCAATGGCGGAGCCCTTCTCGCGGGCGAGCGTTTCGAGCCGGGCCAGCGCCGCGTCCAGGCCCTGGATTTTGTCTCCTGCCTCGAGCGAGACGTCGACCTGCGCGAAGGGCGCACCCAGCCGGCGCGCAACGCCGCCCGCGCGCGATTGCGGAGACGCGCCGTCGTCAAGGTAGAACAGGCCGCGCTGGGAGACTTCGCCCAACGCGCCATACATGGCCGTTTCATCGGCCGTAAAGCGTCCGCCCAGGTAATTCATGACGCCAGCATAACCCGTGAAGCGGCTCATCAGCCAGAGCAGATCGTCGCGCCCGCCATCCGCCGAGGCCGTCGTGAGCGTATGCGGCCCCGGACTGCTGCGGGGGTAGTCGAAGGGCTCCATGGGGATCTGCAGAAGGGTCTCGTGGCCGCGGGCGCGGGCCTGCAGGGCGAGCCGGTCCAGTTCAGCCCCGTAGGGCGCAAAGGCGAGAGTCACGCCTTCAGGCAGCTGGTCGATGGCGTCGAGCGTCGACCCCGCATTCAGCCCCAGCCCGCCGACGACCAGCGCGACGCGCGGCGCGCCCGGCGGCATCGTGGTGGAGGTGACGAAAGGCCGGGCGTAGACATCCATCGGCCGGGCGCCGTCGGCGCCGATCTTCGGCAAAAGCCCGTAGGGTCCTTTCTCCGACACGCGACGGTCTGGCGCCGCGGTGAGCCGGACGCCCGATGGCGGCTCGACATGAATGATGCGCGCCGTTCCCCCTTCGCCGCGCCGGGTCACTTTGACACCGGAGTTCTCCTCCGTCTGACGAATGGCGCCGTCACCGGCCCCCTGCTCGATTCCCGAGGCCGGAGGCGGATGCGCCGCAGGCGGCGCTTGCGGAGGCGCCGCCGGCGCGATTGTGGCCAGAGCATGGGGCTCTCCGCCATTGGGATCGCGTGGGGCGAGATAAACGGCGGCGATCGCAGCCGTGATCAAGCCAAGGAACATCAAACCCGGGCGTCGGCTTGGCGCGGAATTCAGCGTATTTGTCGAAGGGCGGCGTGTGCCGAGCGGAGCGTCTGGATCGTCTGTCATCTTGGCGGTATGCGCTCGCTTCAGGGTGCGAGAAACACGAATCACATCCGCTTATAGTGAAGCTTGCGCCGTGGCGCGTCGAGGCCTGCGCCTCAACCGATCGCGCCGTCGGCCTCCATCAGCTCGAGCAGCATCCCTTCGCGCAGGCCCCGGTCGGCGATGCGCGTGCGCGCGGCGGGGAAAACCTCGCGGATCGCCTCGAAAATGGCGCAGCCGGCGAGGACGAGGTCGGCGCGCTGCGGGCCGATGCAGCCATTGGCGACACGTTCGTCGAAGTCCATCGCCCGAAGGCGGTCGATGGCGCGCGTCGCCTCGGCGTCCGTCATCCACAGGCCGTCCACGCGCCAGCGATCGTAGCGCTCGAGGCCGAGATGCACGCCGGCAAGGGTCGTCACCGTGCCGGAGGTGCCGAGGAGATGGAATCGCGAACAGCGCCGGATCTCCGCTGTTCGCTCGACGAAATGCGTCAGCGCTTCGAGAGCGTGATCCTTCATCGCGGTGAAGGTGCCCGCGTCAACGACCCGGCCGCCAAAATGCTCGGCTAACGTCACAACGCCGAGTTCGAGCGACGTCCAGCTGTGCAATTCGCGATGTTCGCCCGGATGCTCCGGCCGCGTGAGCCACACGAGCTCGGTCGAGCCGCCGCCAATATCGAACAGCAGCACGCTGGTCGCCAGGGGATCGGCGAGAGAGCCGCAGCCGCGGGCGGCGAAGCGCGCTTCCGTCTCCCGATCGATCACCTCGAGTTCGAGACCGGTCCGCTCGCGCACCCGCTCGACGAATTCCTCTCCGTTCGCGGCGCCGCGACAGGCCTGCGTCGCGACCAGACGAGCCCGGCTGACGCCCCGCGCCTCCATCTTGGCGCGACAAATGTCCAGCGCTGCGATCGTGCGGTCGATGGCGGCCTCGCTGATCCGCCCAGCGCGGCCGAGCCCCTCGCCGAGGCGCACGATGCGTGAAAAGGCGTCGATGACGCGCAGAAAATCAGTGTTGCGGCGGCGCGGCCGGCGCTCGGGCCGGGCGATCAGCAATCTGCAGTTGTTGGTGCCGAGGTCCAGGGCGGCATAGGTATGCGTGTTCGACGGGGCGGGGCGGCTCAGGGCGAGCGCAGTGTCGGCCGTGACGCCGGCCTGCGCCCGGACAGCCTCCATTGTCCTTAGACCTGGGCCCGGATTTGCGGGCTGCTCGGTCCCTGCCACCTGTCTGCTCCCGCGATGAACGATAGTACGCGCTTTTCGCCGCTCGACTGCGCGACCCCACGGGTCGAACCTCCTAAATGCAGGATTGACGCCCCGCCCGCAAGTGGCCTCAAGATCAGAGGCGCTTCGGGGAAGCTTTTCCGGCGGGACAGAACGGTTGACAGCGTGCCCGGCTCTCTCTAGACCACGACGCGCTGCGGGCCGCGCCGGCAGCCCGTTGGGGGATAGTTCAACGGTAGAACAGCGGACTCTGACTCCGTTAATCTTGGTTCGAATCCAGGTCCCCCAGCCAGCTAACCACCTAATTTCCTTTGTCTCCTATGGCTCCCGGCTGAGGCGGGGAAGCCCCGACACTTCCGTGGGTTGCGAGCAAGGCCTTGCAGCGACCGCCTCCCAGAGACGCAAACCGGGGACTTTCAGCGCCAATAGTGCCGGAATGTCTCTCGGGCCGGTTTTCAGCCCGTCAGTTGTGCAGCTTTGCTGGCGGTTTTCAGGCCCCGGTCAGGGCAGAGGAAAGCCAAGAACGCGCTTTTGTTCCTGCCAGTCGTGGGGGAGACCTCTCGACAGGGCGATGAGACGCGTCGGCGTCAACTCGACCGGGTGCTGACCGGCGAGGATGGCCCGGACAATCTCTGGCGAGAGGTAGGAAAGGCGCAACAGCACAGCCAGATAATCCCGCCGCACGCCGAGCCGCGCGGCCATCGCCTCGACGCTGTCGTCATGGCCCGAGAAGAGCATCGCACGCGAGGCGATTGCCTTGGCGAGGAGCGAGACGAGGCCGCTGTCCACGGCGTTGGCGGCGCCCTCGCCGATGACGAGCCGTACGCCCTTTCCGGCGCGTCGGAGACCCGCGGTAATGGACAGGGCCAAAGGCTCCACAGTCACCGCGGGCCTGTTCGACGTGCGGGACCCGTCCGGCAGGGCTACTGAAGGAATCGACGCTCGGTCCAAGTGCATCAGGATCTGCTCGTCGCCGACGTCTATCCGTGTGAGCAGCGCGCGGACGATCTCGCGCCGTTGAAGCGACGTCAGTCCGGTCCAGCGCTCGGCAAGCTCTTTTGATCGACCTAGAAGAGCCCGTTGCGTCGGCGCATCAAGACCCAGCGGCGCGACAGCGCTGATGAGCTCCGCCTCGGATGCGAATAACGCGCGCAGACGATCCAGCACCAGCCCCTCGATGTCGCCCGCAGGGATCCGCCGGCCTTTGAGTTGGTCATCCCTCTTGCCGGCAATGAGCGCGGCGGAGACGTAATAGCGATAGCGTTTGCCTTTCTTCACGGCATGGGTCGGCGACAAGCGTCCGCCATCCGTGTCGAAGATCAGGCCCGCCAACAGGCTGGGTTCTTCAGCCCCGACGCCCAACGACCGGTCAACCCGATTTGTCGACAGAATGTCCTGCACGGCTTGCCAAAGCGCGTCGTCGATGATCGCCTCGTGCTGGCCGGGATGGATTTTGTCCCTGTGCGAGACCTCGCCGCGATAGAGCCGGTTCTGCAGCATCAGGTAAAGGTTGCCCCGCGAGAAAGGCTTGCCGCCGGAGAGCTTCCCCTGCGCGCCCTCGCGTCGTTTGCTGACGACGCCGCGCGCGTCGAGTTCGGCCTTAAGAAGCGACACCGAGCCGAGCTCCGCGTAACGCTGGAAGATCATTCGGACAGTCGCCGCCTCGGCTTCGTTGACGACGAGCTTCCTGTCCTTGACGTCATATCCCAACGGCACATTGCCGCCCATCCACATGCCCTTTGCCTTTGACGCGGCGATCTTGTCTCGGATGCGCTCGCCGGCGATCTCGCGTTCGAACTGGGCGAACGAGAGCAGCATGTTCAGGGTCAGACGCCCCATGGAGGTCGTGGTGTTGAACTGCTGGGTGACGGAGACGAAGGAAGCGCCATGGGCGTCGAGCACATCGACGATCTTGGCGAAGTCGGCGAGCGAGCGGGTCAGACGGTCGACCTTGTAGACGACGATGATCTGGACCTTCTTCGCCGGCAACATCGGCAAGCAGCCGCTGCAGGGCAGGGCGGTCCATGGTGCCGCCCGAGAGGCCGCCATCGTCATACATGTCGGGAAGGGCGACCCAGCCGGCGTGGCGCTGGCTGACGATATAGGCTTCGCAGGCCTCGCGCTGCGCGTCGAGGGAGTTGAACTCCTGCTCCAGCCCATCCTCGGAGGATTTGCGCGTGTAGATGGCGCAGCGGACAACACCGGCTGAATGCGCGCGCTCAGGTCTCCGCATCGCCGGTCTCCGCGCTCTTTGATGAAGCGCCAGTCAGCGCTTCTCAGCCCGAAGAACCGCGGCCCCGACCAATGGGCGCCGGTGATCTTTTCGGCGATGAGCGTCAGCGAGCCATAGCGTTCGCCATTCCATTCAAATCCGTCAGCGTGGACAAGGACAGAATGGGTAACTCCGCGCCATTCGCGCACCAGCCGCGTGCCGGGCCTTAGGGAAACCGGCGCGACTGGCGGCTTATCGGCATCGGTTTTAGCGTTAAAGCTTTCCAGCTTGCGCAGCGTCGCCTTGGAGAGGCCGCCGAGCGGCCTCTCCTGAAGCTTGTAAGTGATGCCGCGCATCAGGAGGTCGCGTGACAAGCGCATCGGCGGCTGAGCCCGATGCAGGCGCCGCCATTCATCTCGCAGCTCGAAGATCGTCAAATCGGCAAGCCGGGCGAGCTCGGCGGCGATGTCGATCGAGGCCTTGCTCATGTCAGCGGCCTCGGCGCGCCTTGATGTGATAGCGACGGACGCCATCGGCGGGCTTGGCGCTCGACAGGGAAAAGCCGAGCTTCTTTTTCACCGTCCCTGCGAGGAAGCCGCGCACGCTATGCTGCTGCCAGTTCGTCGCCTCCATCATCTCTTCGATGGTGGCTCCCTCCGGTCGGCTGAGCAGGATCAGCATGCGCTCCTGCTTCGTGCTGCGACCGGCCTGCGGTTGTTCGACTGGCGTTGGCGCGGTTGCAGCAGTCGCCGCTGCCTTTTGCCGCTTTGGCGTCACGGGAGTCTTCGGCTTCGGAGAGGCTTTTGCCTTGGCGTTCTTGGGCGGCGTGACCTTCTCGACTGGAGGTTTTTGTCTTGGGCGGGCTGACATAGCAGGGGCTCCTTCTGCAGGCGTCGACGTGACGCTCGCACTGCCCAAAGCCCCGCAAATCGCGACTTGTTGGTGTGCGTCGGCGTCATCGGGTTTCCCCGGTCATCAAAAATCCTGCCTGTCAGCAGCGCACGGGAGGATCGACGGCGGTTCGACCTCTCGACAGACTGCTCCTTCAGTCGCTGCTGGACCGCCTCGAACCTTATTCATTTTAGCCGGGACAATCGCCACGCCATCCTCGCGCGCGGCAGCCGCAGACAACACAATGAGCTGGGAATCGCTAAGTTTCGTCATGGTCTTCTCCTCGTCTCTGGACAGCATCCGCTGTCACCAGCACGACCCCGCAATGGCCCTGGGCCCGCGGGGTGAGGAGAAAGTCGCCGGCCTGAATGCGGCTGCCTGACACCCACAGCAACGCTCTGTCACGCGTAGTAGTCCAGTGGATTTTTTGAGGGCCTATCCCGATGCCAGGCCCCGAAAGCTGCTGAACCTTAATCACCCGGGCCTCGAAAGCGGCCGCCGTCTCGCCGTCCATGAGCCGCCATATCTGGAAAAGTCCCAGCGCCATGCCGAGGGGTCGCCGCCGGCGCCGACCTCCCGCCGCGTGACGATCAGCCCGTCCGCCGGCCCAGGGTCACGTCCTCGGGGACCAAGCGCAGGGAGCCCGACTTGCCTGTCATTGCTTCGTCATAGTTGTCTCAAATGAAAAATAGTTGCGAGAAGGATGGGCGGCTCAGTGCGAGGCTATGGAGCGCAGGATGAAAAATGCGGTAACCCGACTGGCGGCGGCTCTCTCCGCATGCGCGGCAACTCCGAATGGCCCGTCGGGCGCTAGGGATTTTTCAGGTATCTCGATACTCGACCATGCAGGCCAGCCGGTGAACCCTCATCAGCGATCAGTCGGCCTTCTCCTGATAGGCATTGCGCTTGCGGCGCTCGGCGCGACCGTGGTGGTGATATACCTGTGATGGCAGCACGCCTATAGAATGAAGTTGGGTACACATGGCCCGCCCGCCGCTCATTAGGATTAAGTAACAAACACTCTGGGAGGCAATCTAATGAAAGTCACGAAGACATTTTTGCTTATTGCTGTTGCATGCATGCTTACAGGAAAGGGTGAGGCGCGTCCGGTTACACTAACCTGCAATAGCTCCGTTAACCTCTATGCCCAACCCTACTCGGTGGTCGTCAATTCCAAAGCCCTGACAATCCAGATCATCGATGCTAGTGGGCCACTGGCTGGCCGGCGCTTATACCGGATCTCAAATGCTGACAACGCCAGCGACGGCGGCTATACGGTAACCGCGAGCGGGCGCTTGCAATCGCAGATTCAGGTAATGGTGAGCCCCGACGAAAAGTGGATCGAATATTTGGACGCTTTTACTAATCGACCCTATGCTGTGGACTACTGTTCCTGATTGGCTGTCACAAATGTTTCTTGGAGTCATGGTCGCTTGCGCGCGACTAGCGATATGGCGTGGCTGGTCCTGTCCCCCTCTGTCCAGAGCAAGCCCATGAAGAAATTCCTATTTCTGTTCGCGATCCTGCCCACCTTCGCCCATGCGGGAGACGACGCGGTCGATTGTTCCAAAAAGAACGATGGCTCCGTCAAATGCGAGGTGAAGAAGGAACAGGTCGTTGTCGATGCTATTGTCATCAATGGCGGTGACTGCCAAGTAGCTTCTTCCGACAAGGTTCTTCATCACGCTTACCACCTCGGTGATAAGTTCACCGTGCCAATCAAAAGCGAGGGGCTTCCCGGTTTTGCCGACTGCAGCTACGTTAGCAGCGTGAAGGTCAAGACCCACGACGGCAAGTCTAAAACCTTTGCACCACTTTAATCCCCTCACAGTTCTGCATTTTATCAGAAGGGCGCCCTAAGGGACGCCCTTCGACTTTTTACTAGACTGGATGCGCGGCTATTTTCCGCCCGCGCCTTCAAAAACGATACCTGTCGGTGCCGAAAATGTCGTCCGGCTTGAAAGTGCTGCCGAAGCGGTTAAGCTTGGCCCATGATTGCCCTGCTGCGTCTTTTTCTGTCTATGTTGACGGCGCCCTTCAAGCCGATGTGGCGGCTTGAGGCGGAAAACGCAGCCCTGCGCCAGCAACTGATCGTCTTGCGCCGCAAGATGAAGGGGCGGCCCAGGTTGACGAACGGGGATCGGTGGTTCCTCATTTTCCTGTATCAATGGTTTCCGTCGATCCTGGGCGTGGTCACGATCATCCGCCCAGAAACTCTGATCCGATGGCATCGATCCGGTTTTCGGTTTTACTGGCGCTGGAAGTCGCGGAGGCCAGCGGGCCGGCCAAAAATCGATGAGGAATTGCGGGCGCTTATCACGCGCATGAGCGTCGAGAATCCGTTGTGGGGCGCGCCGCGCATCCACGGTGAGCTATTGAAACTCGGGTTTGAGGTCGCTCAGTCGACAGTCGCCAAGTATATGAAGAGGCAAAGGCGCCGGCCGCCGAGCCAAGGATGGCGGACCTTCCTGCGCAATCTCCTCACCGACATGGCGGCGATGGACTTTTTCGTCGTGCCCACGCTCGGCTTTGCGACCTCTTCTTTACCGACGTCGGGCTTCATCAGGTCGACGCCAACATGCGTAATCTCTTGACCAAACGGTTTCCTAACGCAAAGCTGGATCTCGTGGTCCAGGAGGCGGCCTTTCGGCGCAAGCTGCTCATGGTCGCTGATCTGGAATCGACGCTCATCGAAAACGAGATGTTGGACGATCTCGCCGATTTGATCGGCGCAAGAGACAAAGTGGCGGAAATCACGCGGCGGGGCGATGAACGGCGAAATCGATTTCGCCGCGGCGTTGAAGTCCCGGGTTGCTTTGCTCAAGGACCTCCCGGAAGCGGCGCTCAAGGAAGCGGCAACCGGAATCCGCCTGATGCCGGGCGCCGCCGTTCTCGTCGCAACGTTACGAGCCCACGGCGCCTATGTCGCGCTTGCGACGGGAGGCTTCAGCGTTTTCGTCCGCCACCTGCAGACGAGGCTCGAATTCGACGCTGTGTTCGCTAACGAACTCATCGTCGACGGTGGTCGGCTGACCGGAGAGGTCCGCGAACCCATTTTGACGAGGGAGAGCAAACGGGACGCATTGACAAGTCTCGCCGCGAAACAGGATATCCCCTTGGGCTCGACGCTCGCCGTTGGTGATGGAGCCAATGATTTGCCGATGCTGGAAACGGCAGGTCTTGGAGTCGCGTTCCGCGCCAAACCCGTGGTCGCGAAGCGTGCCGTCCACCGCATCGACCATTGCGATTTGACGGCGTTGCTCTACGCGCAAGGCTACCGCGCGGCTGAGTTTTCGGCGGTCTGATCGGCGCATGAAAGGTCGATTCGCGCGCGGACCACTGCTGGGCGAAACTCGCGCATCCGACCTTAAAGTGGGCGGCTCGAACTGGGGGAAGAGGTTCAGATGCAGAAAAACAAGCCTGGGGTAATGCCCGCCAATCCCTGCTTTTCCTCGGGCCCCTGCGCCAAGCGGCCTGGCTGGTCGTTTGAAAATCTGGAGGACGCGACGCTCGGCCGCTCTCACCGCGCCAAAGCTGGCAAGGACAAGCTCGCAAAAGCGATCGAACTCACGCGCGAGATTTTGCGCGTGCCCGCGGACTATCGCATCGGCATCGTGCCCGCCTCCGACACTGGCGCGGTTGAAATGGCGCTGTGGTCGCTGCTCGGCCCGCGCCCCGTCGACGTCGCTGCTTGGGACAGTTTCTCCAACGACTGGGCCACCGACGTCGTTGAGCAGCTCAAGCTGCCGCAAGCGCGCTGCTTCAGCGCGCCCGCGGGAGAGCTGCCCGATCTCGCGCAGATCGATTTCGATCATGACGTGGTGTTCGCCTGGAATGGCACGACGACCGGGGTGCGCGTTCCAAACGTCGATTTTATCGCAGCGGATCGCAAGGGGCTGACCATATGCGATGCGACCTCGGCGGCTTTCGCGCAAGCGCTCGACTTCGCCAAGCTCGATGTGATCACCTTTTCCTGGCAGAAAGTGCTGGGCGGCGAAGCGGCGCATGGCATGCTCATTCTCTCGCCGCGCGCCGTGGAGCGTTTAGAGACCTATACGCCGTCCTGGCCGCTGCCGAAGATTTTCCGCCTGACCAAGGGCGGCAAGCTCAATGAAGGCGTTTTCAAAGGCGAAACCATCAACACGCCGTCGCTCCTTTGCGTCGAAGACTATCTCGATGCGTTGCACTGGGCGAAATCCATCGGCGGGCTCGACGCGCTCATCGCCCGCGCAGACGCGAACGCTGCGACCCTCGCCAGCTGGGTTGAGAAGACGCCGGCCTTCGATTTCCTGGCCAAGTCTCCCGCAACCCGCTCCAATACCAGCGTTTGCCTGAAATTCGCCGACCCTGAAATCACGGCGCTGCCGCCGGACCAGCGCTCCGCGATCGCCAAGAACATCGTCTCGCTGGTCGAGAAGGAGGGCGCGGGATTCGACTTCAACGCCTATCGGGATTCGCCGCCGGGCCTGCGCATCTGGTGCGGCGCGACGGTCGAGGCCGCTGACATCGCCGTCCTGACCCAATGGATCGACTGGGCCTACGCCGAGGCGACGGTAAACCTCGCCACCGCCACGTGACTGGACGACGCTTCCCTTTCCGCGCTTAATGCCCATACTCAACCGCCGCTGTCGGCAGGATGCTGCAATGTCGCCTCGCGTTCTCATCTCGGATAAGCTGTCGGCCGCCGCTGTCCAAATCTTTACGATGCGGGGCGTCCAAGTCGATTTCCAGCCCACGCTCGGCCAAGACAAAGACAAGCTCGCCGCGATCATCAATAGCTATGACGGGCTTGCGATACGTTCGGCGACCAAGGTGACCGCCGACATATTGGCCAACGCCGCGCGTCTAAAGGTTATCGGCCGCGCCGGCATCGGCGTGGACAATGTCGATGTCGCGGCGGCGACCGCGCGCGGCGTCATCGTGATGAACACACCCTTCGGCAATTCGGTCACGACAGCTGAGCACGCCATCGCGCTGATGTTCGCTCTGGCGCGCGACATTCCCGCCGCCGATGCGTCGACCCAGGCTGGCAAATGGGAAAAGAACCGCTTCATGGGCGTCGAAATCACCGGCAAGACGCTCGGCGTCATCGGCTGCGGCAACGTCGGCGCGATCGTCGCGACGCGGGCCCTGGGGCTGAAGATGCGGGTCATCGCCTTCGATCCCTTCCTCTCCGGCGAGCGCGCCAAGTCTCTTGGCGTCGAGCAGGTGGAGCTGGACGATCTTCTGGCGCGCGCGGATTTCATTACGCTGCATACGCCCCTCACCGTACAGACGCGCAACATTCTGTCGTCCGACAGCCTGGCTAAGACCAAGAAGGGCGTGCGCATCATCAATTGCGCGCGGGGCGGCCTCGTCGATGAAGAAGCCTTGCGCAAGGCGCTTGACGCCGGCCATGTCGCCGGCGCCGCATTCGACGTATTTGTGACCGAGCCTGCGACCAGCAATGTGCTGTTCGGTCATCCCCATGTCGTCTGTACGCCGCATCTCGGCGCCTCGACCACCGAGGCGCAAGAGCAGGTGGCGCTGCAGGTCGCCGAGCAAATGTCGGATTTTCTGATGCGCGGGGCGATCGCCAACGCGGTCAATTTTCCCTCGATCACCGCAGAGGAGGCGCCGCGCTTGCGTCCCTACATCGAGCTCGCCGAAAAGCTCGGCCTGTTCGTCGGGCAAATCGCCCGCGTCGGGGTCGACAAGATTTCGATCGAATATGAAGGTGGCGTCGCCGAACAAAAGACCAAGGCCATCACCGCGGCGGCCGTCTGCGGTCTGCTGCGGCCGATTTTGGAGGGCGTGAACCTGATTTGCGCGCCGTCGCTCGCCAAGGCGCGGGGCGTCGCGATCGAGGAGGTGACGCGCGACGCGCAAGGAGATTATGAATCGCTCATCACGCTGCGCGCGACTACGGCGCAGGGCGACATCACAGCCCACGGAACGGTGTTTCACGATGGCAAGCCGCGCATCGTCGGCGTCGGCGACATCGCGGTGGAAGCCGAATTCGGGCCGTCGATGATCTATGTGAACAACGAGGACAAGCCCGGCTTCATCGGTCGTTTCGCGGGCTTGCTGGGCGAAGCCGGCGTCAATATCGCGACCTTCGCGCTCGGACGCGACCGCGCGGGCGGCTCGGCCGTAGCCCTCGTCGCCATCGACGGCGCGGCGCCTGAGGCGACGTTGGCTGCGATCCAAAGTCTCCCCGGCGTGAAGCGCGTCGTCGCAATGAAATTCTAGAAATCGAAGTGCGCCGTTTGCGCCATGGTTAGACGAGCCACAGGAGGCCAAATTCGCCTCAACTCGGGATGTAATCTGACGCCGACAAGGATCAGCTTCGTCGCAAGCCCGATTTTTGTTCGCTATTCCGCCGGCTTGACATAGGTCTCCATCGGCGGACAAGCGCAGACGAGATGGCGATCTCCGTAAGCATTGTCGACGCGATTGACCGACGGCCAGTATTTGTCGACGCGAAAGGCGCCGGCAGGAAAGCAGGCGGTCTCGCGCGAATAGGGCCGGTTCCATTCGCCGACGAGGTCTTCGACGGTGTGGGGCGCGTTCTTCAAAGGATTGTTGGCTCTGTCCATGCGCCCTTGGGCGATGGCCCGCGCCTCCTCGCGAATGCCGAGCATCGCGTCGCAGAAACGGTCTAGTTCCGCTTTCGTCTCCGACTCGGTGGGCTCCACCATCAGCGTCCCCGCCACGGGCCAGCTCATCGTCGGCGGGTGGAAGCCGCAGTCGATGAGCCGCTTGGCGATATCGTCGACCGTGACGCCCGTCTCTGCGAGCAGCAGCCGCGTGTCGATGATGCATTCATGCGCGACGCGGCCTTTGGACCCCACGTAAAGCACATCGTAGGCGCCTGCGAGACGCTTTGCGATATAGTTGGCGTTCAGGATCGCGACGCGCGTTGCTTGCGTGAGCCCTGCGCCGCCCATCATCAGGCAGTAACTCCAGGAGATGGGGAGGATCGAAGGAGAACCATAGGGGGCCGCCGAGACGGTCGTCGCGTTCCCGCCCGTCGCCGGATGGCCGGGGAGGAACGGCGCAAGGTGCGCCTTGACGCCGATCGGTCCCATGCCGGGGCCGCCGCCGCCGTGCGGAATGCAGAACGTCTTGTGGAGATTGACGTGGCTGACGTCGGCGCCGATGTCGCCAGGACGCGCCAAGCCCACGAGCGCGTTGAGATTGGCGCCGTCGAGATAGACTTGACCGCCGTTCGCATGCGTAATCGCGCAAATTTCTCCGACGGTCTCCTCGAAAACGCCGTGCGTCGACGGATAGGTGATCATCGCCGCGGCCAGAGTCTCTGCATTCGCCTGCGCTTTGGCGCGGAAGTCCGCGAGGTCGATATTGCCTTTTGAGTCAGTGGCGACGACCACGACTTTCATGCCGCACAGGGAGGCGGAGGCCGGATTGGTGCCATGCGCGGACGCCGGAATGAGGCAAATGTTGCGATGCGCCTCGCTACGACTCCGGTGATAGGCGCGAATGGCAAGCAGCCCTGCATATTCGCCTTGCGCGCCGGAATTGGGCTGCATGGAGAAGGCGTCGTAGCCGGTGATCTGGCAGAGCTTTTCCGACAGATCCGCGATAATCTCCGCGTAGCCGAGCGCCTGATCCGCCGGCGCGAAGGGATGGATCTCGGCGAATTCCGGCCAGGTGATTGGCAGCATCTCGGCCGTGGCGTTGAGCTTCATCGTGCAGGAGCCGAGCGGAATCATGGCGCGATCAAGCGCGAGGTCGCGGTCCGCGAGGCGACGCATGTAGCGCGTCATCTCGCTTTCTGCACGGTTCATGTGAAAGACCGGATGAGTCAGATACGGGGACTGGCGAATAAGCGTCGCCGGTAGCCGGGATTGGGGATATTCGTCGCGATAGACCAGATCGTAGCCGCCGAAAGCTCGCCACACGGCTTCCAACGCCGCTGGCCTCGTGCGCTCGTCGACTGTTATTCCGATGCGATCCTGACCGACCTTGCGCAGGTTCACGCCGTAGTCCACGGCGTTCTTCATGATCAGTCCCTGGTAGGGTCCCACTGCGACCGTGATCGTGTCGAAGAACTCGTTCGGCGCGATCTCGAAACCGAGCGAGGCGAGCCCATCCGCGAGCCGCGCCGCCTTACGGTGAATGCGCTCCGCGATGGCTTTCAAACCTTTCGGCCCATGGAACACCGCATACATCGACGCGATCACGGCGGGCAAAACCTGCGCCGTGCAGATATTGGAGGTGGCGCTCTCGCGCCGGATATGCTGTTCGCGTGTTTGCAGGGCGAGCCGATAGGCGCGGTTGCCACGCGTATCGATCGATACGCCAACCAGTCGGCCCGGTAGCGCGCGCTTATAGGCGTCCTTGACCGCCATATAGCCGGCGTGCGGCCCGCCATAGCCCATCGGCATGCCGAAACGCTGCATGGAGCCCACGGCGACGTCGGCGCCCATCTCGCCTGGCGGTTTTAGAAGTGTGAGCGTGAGAGGATCGGCGGCGACGATGGCGATCGCCTTGGCGTCGTGCAATTTCGTGATCGCGCCAGAGAAATCGTGGAACGCGCCGGCGACGCCGGGGTATTGAAACAGCGCGCCAAAGACCTCATTCGGATCCAAGTCCTTGAAGGGGTCTCCAACGATGATCTTCCAGCCCAGCGGCTCCGCGCGCGTGCGCACGACGGCAATGGTTTGCGGCAGACATTGCTCGTCGACGAAGAAGGCGGCGGCCTCTGATTTCGTAACGCGATGCGCGAGCGCCATCGCCTCCGCCGCCGCCGTGGCTTCATCAAGCAGCGAGGCGTTGGCGATGTCGAGCCCGGTCAAGTCCGAGACGACCGTCTGGAAATTTAGCAGTGCCTCGAGCCGCCCTTGGCTAATCTCCGGCTGATAGGGCGTGTAGGCCGTATACCAGGCCGGATTCTCCAGAATGTTGCGCTGGATCGCCGGCGGCATGATTGTTCCGTGGTAGCCTTGGCCAATGAGCGAGGTCAGCACGCGGTTCTTGTTCGCGGTCTCGCGGAGCCGATCAAGCGCGCCGCGCTCAGAGAGCGGCCGGCCGAAGTCGAGCGCTTCGCCTTGGCGAATGCCCTTGGGAACCGTCTCCTCGATCAGCGCGTCGAGAGTTGAAACGCCCACGACCCGCAACATGTCGGCAATTTCCTCGGGCGAGGGACCAATGTGACGCCGATTCGCGAAGTCGTAGGGCTCATAGCGTTCCGCGCTCATCTCGTTCTCCGCTCAGCCGACAAGGGCCTTGTAGGCGTCTTCGTCCAGGAGTTTATCGAAATCCGCCGCGTCAGCCAGCTTCAGCCTGAAGAACCATCCCGCGCCGAGCGGATCCTTGCTGACGACGGTGGGATCGTCGACGATCTCATCATTGACTTCGACCACCTCGCCGGAGAGCGGGGCGAAGACATCTGACGCCGCCTTCACCGACTCGACGACCGCCGCGCCCCCACCCTTCTGAAGCTTGGCGCCGACCTCTGGAAGTTGGACGAAGACAAGGTCGCCAAGCTCCGTCGCCGCATGTTCGGTTATGCCAACCGTCGCAACGCCTTTGTCGAGCTTCAGCCATTCATGATCTTCGGTAAATTTAAGCAATTTGATCTCCTTAAGGCGGGCCAGAGAGCCGTGGACCTACGCCTCGCCAACCCTATGCAATGCGGCGTCCTTCACATCCGTGTCGACGTGCGGCTCGAACTTGACGAAGTTGGCGCGGAACATCTCGACAAGCTTCTTTGCAGTCGCTTCGTAATCTTCTTTCGACGCCCATGTCTTGATCGGATGTAACAGGTCCGACTCGACGCCTGGCGCCGAGCTGGGCACGGCAAGGCCGAATGATCCCTCGATGTGAAAATGCATCTTGTTGAGCGTGCCATCGAGCACGGCGGAGAGTAGGCGGCGCGTCACCCGGATCGGCATGCGGCGGCCCACGCCGTACGAGCCGCCTGTCCATCCTGTGTTGACCAGCCAGCAGTTGACGTGATGGCGCGCGATGAGGTCACGGAGCAGATTGCCATAGACGAGCGGGTGGCGCGGCATGAACGGCGCCCCGAAACAGGTCGAGAAGGTCGCCTGCGGTTCCGTCACGCCCCGCTCCGTTCCAGCGACCTTGGCGGTGTATCCGGACAGGAAGTGATACATCGCTTGGCTCGCATTGAGCTTGGCGATCGGCGGCAGCACGCCGAAGGCGTCGCAGGTGAGCATCACGATGTTTGTCGGATGGCCCGCACGGCCGGTTGGCGACGCATTGGGGATGAAGTCGAGCGGATAAGCGACGCGGGTGTTCTCGGTTTTCGACCCATCGTCGAAATCAGGGATGCGGGTCAGTGGATCGAGGACGACATTTTCCATCACCGAACCGAAGCACTTTGTCGCGGCGTAAATCTCAGGTTCGGCCTCGTGCGACAGCTTGATCGCTTTGGCGTAACAGCCGCCTTCGAAATTGAAGACGCCCTCTTTGCTCCAGCCGTGCTCGTCGTCGCCGAGCAGGGTGCGGGACGAATTGGCCGACAGGGTGGTCTTGCCGGTGCCGGAGAGGCCGAAAAAGATCGCGACGTCGCCGCCAGGCCCGACATTGGCGGCGCAGTGCATGGGCATGGTGTCCGAAGCTGGCAGGACGAAATTGAGGTAGGTGAAAACTGACTTCTTTATTTCGCCGGCGTATTCCGTGCCCCCGATGAGGACGATTTTGTTTGCGAAATCGATCGCGATCACGGTCTCGGAGTGGCAACCGTGGCGGGTGGGATCCGCCTTGAAGGATGGAAAGTCGACGATCGTCAATTCCGGTTCGAAGTAGGGAAGGTCGGCGATCGGCGGTCGTATCAGCATGTTACGGACGAACAGCGAGTGCCATGCCAGCTCCGTAAAGACCCGGGTCTTGACGCGAAACGCTGGATCGGCGCCCCCTTGCAGATCCTGAGCAAAAATTTCCTTGCCCTTCGCATGGTCAAGGAAATCGGCGAGCAGTGCGTCGAAATGGCCCTTCGACATGCGCCCGCAATTGTCCCACCAAATTGCGTCTTCGGTGAGCGCGTCTGCGACGATGAATTTGTCCTTAGGCGAACGGCCCGTGTGGGCTCCGGTGTCGGCGACAAGCGCGCCGCCCCTTGCGATCACCCCCTCATGCCGGCGGATCGCTTCCTCGTAGAGGAGGGGAGCGTCGAGATTATAGGAAACGCTCCGAAGGCCGTGAAAGCCGAATTTATCGGCGCCAAAGCTCGGGTTGAAGATCCCAAAGGATTTCGAAGGAGCGTGTCTCTCAGGCGCCATGGCCATTCTCCAGACTCTGCCTCTCGTGATTCTGAAATTCGGCGCTGGAGCGGCCCGTTTTTCAGTTCAGCATCCAGCGCCGGTAGACGTTTCGGGACAAGAAGCCGCTCGCCGAGAGTCCTACATTGGCTAAAATGCGGCGTGCTAACCTGCGTAGGGTCCGCTCTGCTTGGCAGTGACCGGCGTGTTCGATGACGCAGTAGCGACTGAAGGCTGTCCAGGCGACGCGACACTGATCGGCTTGAAAGCTTCCTGCGCGAGGCTCGAATACATCTCGCCAATCTTGGCGGCCTGGGCGATGAAATCCTCGTAGGAGGATTTGGCGAAGTCCGACTGGAGTTGAATCGCCTCGTCGAGTTTCTTCACGGCCATCAGCTTTTCGAAGAGAACACGGCTCTTCTCGAAGGACTTCTTCGAATAGTCCATCGTTTCAGTCGCGATAGCCTGTAGCCCTTTGCCCGACGAGCCGGTCGCCGCGGCGAACGCCTCGAACGGGGCCGAGCCAAACATCTTAATCTCTGGGAAGTTGCTAGTCATAAAATATGCCTTTTTGAACCGAGCGCGCGGGCCATCCCTGCGACCTTACCTGTTATTTATGTGCACTGCACAAAAAGTCAAGAATTATGTTGCGCTGCACAAGAAAACTAGCGGCCCCGGCTGGCGACATCGTGATATGCTCAAAACAATCCGTTCACGATGAGCCACGCTTCCTAAACCGCGCGGGTGACGCTGTCTCCGGTTCTCTCATTACCCATCGGCAAGACCAAATCA
>CAVQWJ010000008.1:0-21299 GCA_963717565.1 uncultured Alphaproteobacteria bacterium | reverse complement strand
GAAAGTCTCGGTCCAGGGAAGCGCCGACGGCAGTTGGAATTTCACGCAATCCGCACAATCCGATCTTTCAACGGCGAATCACGCGAATTCCCACAACGCTGCTGACCTGTGGCTGGAGGGGCATAAAGCCGGAACGGCGATTTGTCTCGTGCAGCTCAAGGACGTCGACAACGGGGCTCTGCCACGCGCCTATCTGGCGTGGCCGCTGGAAATCGCTGCGAAATTGAAAGCCGCTTCGGACGGCCGTGGCGACACGACCCTGTGGGAGACGCCCCCGGATATTGCCGGAGCGGGAACGGCAGGGCGCCTGCTCGACGAATGGAAGATGACGCGGGAGCGCGTCGAAGAGCTGATGAACGGCGACGCGGCGGCCAATCCATGAGAAATGACCTGATCACGCCCGATGGCCGCTACGACAAGGCCGCGATCCTCCGTGATGCGCACTGTCATCGATACGGGGCCATGCGCCGCCATGGCTGGGGCTGGTCCCGCTGCCTGGCTTTCTCATGGGCGCAGGCGCGAGCCATGCAAGAGCGCCCCCAGCTCGCCGCCTCCGGCGAGGAAGAAGGCGCGGCGTGTGCTGGTGGGTCCCACGCGAATAACGAGGGCGTGGGGCTGGAGCTTCGGGCAGGCGCTCGCCTATGCGTGGGCGGCCTGGACCGGCCAGAGCGCCTCATCAGGCTACGGCAGCAGCGGCTCCGGCGGCACGCGTGACGGGTGCGACGGCGCACATCGACGAAGTGGGCAATCGGCTAACTTCCAACCATCGAGCGAGGGAGGTTGCCATGTCATTCCGCATCGGATCGTTCATCCAAGCCGCTGCCGAAGAGCACCGGGCCGCAACACATTCGAGTGAAGCTCACGGCCGCGCTCCGTCACAGACACTCGGCGCCGCTCGCGAGCGCAGCGTTCCCTATCGGCGTCGGCTTCCTCAGGCGGCTATGTTACCCGCGCTTGAATGCCAACATGTAGCCAGTCCAACGCTGCTTCGATCATGGGATGCATGGGCTCTGGCGGCTTTGCCCTAATGCGCCGCGCGCCCCGCTGAGCAGACGCCTTTCGATCCTTGTTAAGCTTTGAAAGTATGGCTGAAACGATCTACGAATAAATCCTGCGTGGTGGCGCTTGGTTCGTGGGTGTCCTCGGCATACGTGCGCATTGGTCTATTTCGAACCGGTGATTCGCCACCTGATCCACTCGGCGACATGCTCGTCGCGTTCCAGGGCGGTTAGCTTAGCGCGGCGGAGATTTCCAGCTTCTATGCCGCGCCCGAGCACAAAAGTATCGGCGGCGTGAATTACGAGCGGCCTATTCGCGCCCCGATCGATCCTGGGTGGCGAAAGCTCGGTAGGTGGCGAACGCCCAGACCAGCAAATCCCGGCTCGCTTCGTGCGCCTCGAACCAGGTTAAGTCGTTGTCGTCGCCCTGCGGTTGGTCGAGCAACCATCTCGAAATGCACATGTCCGCCAACGCCTCGTCTGAGAAGTTGGCGAAAACGTCGACCATTGGAACGCAGGTAACCGAGCCACATGCCGCGAACCAACGTTCGGCAAGGTCAAGGCACCGGATGCACGCCGTCCGCGGTGCATCGGGACGCGGACCAAGGGTGCTCATCTTCTAAGCCTTTCAGCACCTTAAATAAGCGCCTAGAAAATCCGCTCAATGCTTAAGATAGGGAAGAATTGAGGCGCTGTTCGTTCAGGTTCTTTTGCTGGCGTCCGACAGGCCTAATTGGCCGGCGTCGCGAGTTTGAGACTGTTCGCGAGAGTTTTCGCCTCCAACAGTTCCTCGCGTCCGAGGAATTTGCTGATTTCTTTGCGTTTCTGCGCCGCCTTCGCGTCGCCACGCGACGCCGCCATGCAGAACCACGCATAGGCTTGGATCAGATCCTTTTCCACGCCGAGCCCGTCTTGATAGGCGAGGCCCAGATTGAATTGGCTGTCGACAACGCCTCGTTCGGCGGCGCGGCGGAATAGCTCGGTCGCCCGCACATAATCAGGCTTGCGGCCTTCGTTTCCGCTGTAGAGCACCCCCAGATTGTGCATGGCGATCGGATCGCCATTATTGGCCGCCGCCTCCAGCCATTTGTGCGCCTGATTGAAATTGCGGCTGACCCCGGCGCCTTTCAGATAAAGGAGGCCAAGCTGTAACCTCGCTTTCGCCGAGCCTTGCTTTGCCGATTTCTCGAGCCAGGCGACCGCGCCTTTCGTGTCGCCCCTGTCGTGCAATTCCGTCGCATACTCATATTGTGCGTCGGCGTCGCCACGCGCAGCTCGGCTCGCAAGCGATTCCGTCTCGTCCTGAAGCGACGCTTCAGCGGTGGCGTAGGCCGGCGAGGCCTCCGCGCCGTTCCCCACGGGGGCGCCGCGACGTCGACCGGCGCAGCCGTCTCGGCCGGGCGCGTGGTCTTCTGCATTTCTCCGGCCGGTCCCGCAAAACCGGCGCTGGCCCCGCCGGAGACTGGCGCGGGATCGAGCGGCGCGAAGCTCGTTTCCAGGCTGTTCAGCCTGATCTCAGGACGAGCGGGCGGCGGCAGCATCCTGATCTCCTCGGCGGGAGCGACCTGGCCGCGCAAGTCGCGGGCCGCTTCGACAGCTAACGACGCCTGTTCCGGCTTCGCCGGCGTCCAGCCGATCAGCACATGATAACCGCCAATCGCCACCATCGCCCCGGCGGCCCCCAATCCGAGCGTCGATGTCGCCCTTGTAGCGCGGGCAACAAAAAGGCGCGGGCTTTTGCGCTTTTCCGGCAAATCGGCAACGCGCGACATCGCCTTGGCCCGCGCGCTTATCGCGAGCCACGCCGCCAGGGTCTTGGCGCGCCCGCGGCTCACAAGGAACCTTATACTGCGCCACAGGCGCGCGAGCGCCTGTCGCAGCCTGCGTGTCGACCAGGCGCGCGGCGCCACGGCGCCGGGCGCCGCGATCGTTGCTGGCGAAGCCTTGGCTTCTCCAGTCACAACCCCGGCGCTTTCCGTCGGGCGCGGGAGAGGCGGCGGCGTGACCGGCTCGGGAAGAGAGAGGTGGGAGGCGCGTTGCGGCCCCCGCCTGCGCAAGCGGATTTTCCATCAGCGGCAGGACGGCGAGGCGACTTTGCGGGGCGCTCGCGGGGGGCTGAGGCTCCCGTTGGTGAAGCGCATTGATCCGCAAATCAATCTCCTCGAGCCGCGCCTCAAACAAACTTAGCTCCCGCTTGAAATCCTGAAACAGAAACCGCGCCATGGGCTCTCGCATCCCGCGGTCAGCCTCGAGGCTGCGGTTTTCGCCAGCGGGGCGCGGCGCCGGATTTATTGCGATCGGCGCGTTCGCCAGCATGTCGCCAACATGCGTGTCACCCTCCTCCAGGAGGCACGCAATGCGGGCCGCAAACGCCGACAACTCGCCTTGCTTCGACGAAATCGACCGCTTAATACGCGCCTGCTCGAAATCAATCAGTTCCGCACTGGCGGCTTTGGCAAGTTGAGCAACCATCATCGTCCCGAATTAAAGCAAAGCTTCAGACAAAAGGCCGCGCTTATCCCTTGGGGCGCGGCGAATTTCATTAACAACCAGTGAACAGGCTAGAGCAATTCGGTTTTTCACAAAACGCGCAAATCAGCGCTGCGGAAGTCGCTAGCTGCGTCTTTGATGGGGCAGTAAGTCTCATTCCCCGGCCTTAGAGTTCGCCAGAATTCAAAGAGATCAATTCGCCGTGCATTCGTAGCGCTTCGGTCCCGGTTGTCGACCTGTTTCATTTTCAGAATTTCCGCGGGGCCGGCGTTTTTTCGTGCCCTGTGCGTGCTGGGATAAGCTGCAGAGCTGGTCGCGTTCTCGGATCGCTGCGGCCGGCCGGCGGCCCGCTGGCGCTCCTCTGCCCAGCGGACCGCCGCTTCCTCGCCGCACCTTAATGCTTGCTATTTGCCACGACTGTGACTTTGCAGTTACATCTTCGGCCGCCGCCGTGTGTCAGATGTTGCATGTCTGCAAGACGCAAGGGCGGCTCGGTGTTCAGCGTCAGCACCTCAAGGCCGAGCCGCCTCTCGCGCGCATAGGCTTGGCGCTGCTCCGCTCGCTACCGCGTTCGCCCGCCCTACTGTGTCCGCAGGGCGCGCGAGATCGCCGCGATGCGCGCCGAGGAGGGAGCCCATGACCATTGCAACGATTCTTTCCGAGAAAGGACGTCACGTCGTCACCGCGCCGCCGACGATGGCGCTGGAAGACATCGCCCGTGAGCTCATGCGCCATGGCATTGGCGCGGTCGTCGTCGTGGATGGCGGCGGCGTCGTTCTTGGGGTCATGTCGGAGCGCGACATTGTCTCGGCGATTGCCTCATCGGGCGCGCGCGCCCTCGAGGAGCCTGTGTGCGATCACATGCAACAGAGCCCGGTCCTGGCGACCGAAAACGACACGGTCGACTCCACCATGCAAACGATGACGCTGGAAAGGCGGCGCCATCTGCCGGTGATGCGGGAAGGCCGCCTTTGCGGACTGGTCTCCATCGGCGACGTGGTGAAGCACCGGATCCGCGTAATCGAGGAAGAGCATCGCAGCATGCGCGAATACATTGGGCAGGCCTGAGAGAAGCGGCCCGCGCCATTACATCCGAGGTCGCGAGCCGCTTTCGGCGGCCTGAAGCGTCGTCTGTTTTTTCCATTGGCGCCATCTTGCTGGCGTCAGACTGACCGACCCTAGGCGCCCTCGCCGATTTCCGGCTTTTGAGACAGGCAGGCGCAAGGGTCTAGAACCATATGAGACGTTCCATCCGGATGTCCGGATGCAGGTGTCACAGTGTTGTGAACCCGCGACGCGGATGCCGCGGACGGTATCGTGTTTACTTTACCTGCCCGTTTCCTACTTCTGCAATTTGCCGGGCGACTATAGGCGCTCTCCTGCCCTCGCATCGAGGCCGATCGGGCGCGCTCAATTTGAGCAGCTTCCGGAGCCTCGGCGGAGTTAATCTTTAAGGCGCCGCGCTCGGCGCTTGGCCTGATAGCTGGCGAAGTCAAGCACCGCAGCCGGGCGGGCATCGCCCTCGCCCGCAACCTCGACGACCGACCACCGCTCACCGGGCGGCACCGCGATCGCCGCCATCTTCTCGGCGGCCGTCCGCGTTTGATAGGAGCCGAGCACGATATCCCCGTCCGGGGCATTGATGACAAGATCAAAGGGCATGCCGGGAGCATAGCGTAGCCGGGCGACTCTTGCGAGCGCGGCAGGAGATCGCCGGGATCGCGGGCCGAGTCTTGAGCCCAGCCGAAGCGCTTCCAGGGCACATCGAAACGCATTAACGCCTGAACTGACATCCGCGGGCAAACTCAGGCGCAATTAAAAGCTAGGCCGCGCCCTGGCCCTCTTTTACTTGCGCGTTGAATGCGGCGATGGCCTCGCTTGAAAGCTGGGAGTGTAGCAACTGCCCAATCACATCGAAGGGGACAGTAATGTCTTCGCTGTAGCGAAGCGCGATTTCCACGTTCGATGCGTCCGACAGGCTCGCCATAAGCAGCATCTTTTCGGGTGGGAGAACCAGACGAGCGATCGTTTCCAGTTTCCTTTCCCAAAACTGGTCGTTTTTCATAAGCCTTCCCAGATAAACCGCGACGCCATCCGCGCCGCTCTCCAGCGCGGCGTGAACTTGGAGGGGGGTGAAAACAGCTGTGATCAGCGTCTTGCAATGGAGAGAAGCGAGCTGGGGGCAAAGCGAGAGATGCTCTGTGGTAGGCAACAGTTTAATCCATAAGTTCTTGTTGCGCTCGTCTCGCAGAGCGTTCTTGTAGCTTAGAGCCTGAGTTAAGATTTGCTCGGGCGCACCAACTCCCTGGATCATGAAATCTTTTACGGCTGCGCTGCTTGCTGCAAAATTGACGAGGTTCCGAGCGGCTGAAACATAGTCCGAGGGACGCAAATTCTCGACCCCCAGAGCGCGGAGGAAAAGCGTCGGGTTCGTTGTGAACCCCTTCACATAGGGGATGGAGAGCGCTTGTGAGAGCTCCGATCTATCTGCCGAGTTAACGAATATCATGGCCAGGCGCCTTCCATTTTCGCGGCCGGATTGCATACGGCCGCGCGTTCGAAACTTTAGACAGCCTACTCCAAGGCCATCAAAGATTCAGGCAAAACCCTGCCAGCCTCGACCACGAGGGTTTGACCGGCCACGTAGGCGGCTGCCTCGTCGAGGCGCCCGGCCGCTCTCGTCTCGCCGGCGTCGGGGAGATGTTCGGAGCGCCGGGTGCGGCGCAGAAATGGTGGAAACTATTCAGTTTGTGCTGCAGTGGCTGTTGTGGTGCTGTCACTGCGAGCGACGCAGGGAGGGGCGCGTCGATGCGCCCCGTCATGCCTAAAGCCGGTTATTTCTTCGCAAAATCTGCGGCGGTTCTCGAAAGCTCGACCAGCTCCTCCGTGATCTGCTCCTGTCGCGACCGGCGATGGCGAGCCGTCAGCTCGTCAAGCGTCTTTCGCACATTGCTTCGAGCCGACGTCATCGCCTGCATGCGGGCGGCGTTTTCGGATGCGAAAGAGAGCAACGCCGCCTCGCAGAGCTCCGCGAAGACATATTCTTCGGCGAGCAACGACAGAAGCGCGGGTGGCGAGAGATTCAGAACCGGCGGCCCCCCGTGTTCCACGATCGGGAATCGCGCGAGATCGAGCGGGATCAGCGATCGCGCCACAATTTCGTAATCAGACGGCGAAGATGGGGTCGCATGGACGACCGCCACTTGTGTTGTCTCGTTTCCTACGACCTCGTCGAAGAGCGCGTCCGCGATCCGTTCAGCGACCGACGGCGCGTCGACCGCATGCGCCGCCATGGGCGTCGACCACGCGACCGTCAGGCCGCGCTCGATCGCGCTGGAATGACCTCTTTGCCCTACGATATACAGAGCGGCATCGTGGCTGAGGCCGGCCGCCGCCGTCAGCACGCGTTCATCAAAAGCTCCCGCGAAGCCTTGCTCCGAGCAGAACGCCAAAACGATCCGCTTGGTCGGCGCGCGACGCGCGGTCGGCTCATCGGGCGAGAGCGCTAGGGCAATTTGGATCGATTCGCCGACGGCGCCGGCATAGGCGCGCACACCGTCAAGGCTACGCTGCGCCTCTCGGCTGCGGGCCGCCGCGACGCCGCGCATGGCGGTGAAGACGGTTTCGAGCTGGCGCGTCGCGGCGATGCGTTTGCGAAGGGAGCCACTCGTCATCGCTCATGTCCGCGCGCTCGATTTCGCCGCGGCGATGTCCGAGGCGAGCGCCTCCACGACACGGATGAGCGCGCTTTGCTGCGTTTCATCGAGCGCCGCGCCGGATCGGCAAGCCTGGACCGCCTCGGGCGCGTCCCGATCGAGACGATCCGGAATTTGATCCCGCAGTTGCGCGACGGCCGACGACTCCA
Source organism: uncultured Alphaproteobacteria bacterium (assembly GCA_963717565.1). Classification (GTDB taxonomy): domain Bacteria; phylum Pseudomonadota; class Alphaproteobacteria; order Rhizobiales; family Beijerinckiaceae; genus Methylocystis. The sequence goes on along the minus strand of CAVQWJ010000008.1, from coordinate 13,946 downwards.
GCGCGTCGAGCGCGCCGGCGTCGAGCGCAAGGAGAAGCGCGACCTGATCCTCCCGTCGCAGCAGCACGAATCTTTCCTGCGTCAGCAAATCACGAATTCTGCGGCCGCGCGTAATTTCATTCTGCACGAGGCGGGTCGAAACGCCGCCGAAACGGCTGAACATTTCGAGCTCGAGAAATTGCGAATATTGCAGCCGCAGCCGCGCGGAGGCCTGCTTCAGCGCTGCCGGCTGCGCCTTGCCGCCGACGCGGCTCACGCTCAGGCCGACATCGACAGCCGGGCGTTGGTTCGCCGCAAAGAGGCGGGAGTCGAGGACGATCTGGCCGTCTGTGATGGAAATGAGATTGGTGGGAATATAGGCGGAAAGATTGCCGGCTTCCGTCTCCGCGATCGGCAGGGCGGTGATGGAGCCGCCCCCCTTCGCCTGCGACAGCTTCGCGGCGCGTTCGAGGAGACGGGCGTGCAGATAGAAGATGTCGCCGGGATAGGCTTCTCGCCCCGGCGGCTCCCGCGTCAGCAATGCGAGCTCCCGATGGGTGGCCGCATGTTTGGACAGATCGTCGATGACGACGAGGGCATGGCCGCCGCGGTCGCGGAAATATTCAGCCATGGCGAAGCTTGAGAAGGGCGCGATCCATTGCAGTCCCGGCGCGCTGGACGCGGGCGCCACCACGAAGATCGTGCGCTCCGGCGCGCCGCGCGCGCGCACCGCATCGATCACGCGCTCGACCGCCGTTGCACGCTGCCCGATCGCGACATAAACGCAGACCATATCCGTCTGCTTCTGGTTGAGAATGGCGTCGACGGCGATCGCCGTTTTGCCGGTCGCGCGGTCGCCCAATATCAACTCGCGTTGTCCGCGGCCGATCGAAAACATCGAGTTGATGACGAGGAGCCCGGTCTCCAAGGGTTCCGTGACGAGGTCGCGGTCGATAATGCTCGGGGCGTCCCGCTCGATCGGCTGATAGGCTTCGACGACCAGCGGGCCCGCATTGTCGAGCGGTCGGCCCAGCGGATCGACGACCCGTCCAAGCAGGCCGGGACCGACGGGCGCGCTCGCCGTCTCGCCGAGGCCCTTTACCGCCGCGCCGGCCTCGAGGCCGCCTGCGTCGTCCAGCAACACCGCGCCGACGCGGTCCGCGTCGAGCGCCGTGACGAAGCCGAGGCTGCCGTTCTCGAAACGCAGCAGTTCGTTGAGCCGCGTTTGCGGCAGGCCCGAAATGAAGGCGACGCCGTCCGCGAAGCTTTCGACGCGGCCGATGCGCCGCACGCTCGGGCCGAGCGTCAGCCGCGACAGGCGACTGCGCCGCTGATTCAGCCAGCCGGCCCAGGGATCGAAACCCGAGGGACTGTCGTTCCGGCTAGCGTCGGTCATGATCGTCGAGCGACGCGGCGATGTCGGCGAGGTCCGCCCGCAGGCTGTTGCGGATTGCCGTGTGACGATTTTCGAGCTCCAGCCCGGCGATAAGCGCCGAGTCGATTTCAACCGAGAAGGGGAGCGGTCTCCCAAAGCCGATTTCGAGCGCGCGCCGACAATCGGCTTCCTCCTGAGCCGTCAACGCTCTTGGCGTCTTGAGCCGCACGCCGCCTTCCTCTTCGAAATCCTTTTTGGCGTCCGGCGGCAGAGCGGCGGCCGCAGCAGCCAGGCCCCCGACGAATCCGGATACGAGGCTCGATTGGGGAAAACGCTCGACCAATCGTCTTGCGATGTCGAGGGCGAGCGCGCTCGCATGTTTCATCTGCGCGTCCCGGGCAAGTTCGAGCTGGCGCGTCATCTCGCCGCGCGCTTCATCGCGCATGCGATCGGCGTCGCTGCGCGCCGCGGCGAGCAAGGCCTCCCTTTGCGCCTCGGCCTCCGTCTGCGCCGCCGCCAAAGCGGCGGACCGGCGTTCGGCGACGTCGGCGAGCGCCGCCTTTTCTTCTTCGCGCATGAAAGCGCCGCGGACTTCGCCTGCTCGGCCTCTTCGAGCAACTGCGCCGCCGCCGCCTTGCGCGCCGCAATGACGTTGGCGATCGGCTTGAAGAAAAAATAGGCCAGAAGCCAGATCAGGACGATCGCATTGACGGTCTGGAGCGATAGCGTCCACCAATCGATGCGCATGCGTGCCGGCGCCTATTTCACGAAGGGATTTGCGAACAGAAGCAACAGCGCGACCACGAGGCAGTAGATCGCCATGGTCTCGATCATTGCAAGGCCGACGAAGAGCGTTCGAGACAGGACGCCGGCCGCCTCGGGTTGACGCGCGATCGCGTCCATCGCGGCGGCGACAGCCTTCCCTTCCGCCAGGGCGGGACCGATCGCGCCGAAGGACACGGCGATCGCGGCCGCGAGAATGCTGATGTTTTCAATCTGATCCATTCTGCGCTCCGTCGGAAGGGTGCGTCTCGTTTTCTGGCGCAATGGCGGCTGCGGTGAAGACCATTGCCAGGGTAGCGAAGATATAGGCTTGCACCGCTCCCGTCAGCAGGTCCAGCGCCATCAGCGGAATCGGCACGAGAAGGCCGGCGAGCGATAGGACGATGCCGACGACGAAGACGCCGCTCATCACATTCCCGAACAGGCGGACGAACAGAGAAAATGTGCGGGTGATCTGCTCGACTAGATTGAGCGGAACCATGAACAGGCTCGGCTCGGCGAAGGTCTTCAGATACCCCCAGACGCCTTGCGTCCGCAGGCCGTGGTAGATCGTCGCCGCGAAAACGATGAGAGCGAGGGCCGCGTCCGTCTCGAGACGGGCGGTGGGCGGCTCGACGCCGGGCAGAAGCGCTGACCAGTTCGCAAGAAGGATGAAAAGAAAGATCGTTCCGAACAAGGCGCGATAGGGGCCCGGATCGACGCGCATCGTGTCGCGGATCTGTGAATCGAGCGTATCGACGATCAGTTCGAGAAAGGCCTGAACGTTTCCGGGACGCAGCGCCGGACGACGCGTCGCCAGTCGCGCTCGCGACGACAAGAAACGCCATCAACGCCCATGTCGTCGCGACCGGCCTGGAAATCGGGACCGGCCCGAGATGAAACGCCGTTTCGAGCTCGAGCGGCGAGCCGATCACGACGGATCTCCCAGGCGCCGCACCAGCACGCGCCGCGCCGCGAGCAGCCCCGCGGCGCCGGCGAGCAGGGCGAGCGCGCCAAGGCGAGCGAGGACGAAGAGCGTGAGCGCCAGCGCCGCGACCCGCGCCGCCAACAACAGCAACGCGCGCCCGGTCGCGCCGCGATCGATCAGAAGAACGTTCCACCAGAGGGCGGTGAAATAGCCATAGCCCGCAATCGCGCCGACCAAGCCGCCGGCGCAGAGCTGAAGCGCGAGCGAGGACAACGGGACGGTGGTGACGGTCATTGGCGAGACATCCATTTCCAGGCGAGCCACAATCCCAGCGCCGCGCCAAGCATCACGAGCGGCGCCGAGAAGAAAACGCCGGAATGCATGGTCCTGTCCAGCCACCGACCGGCGAAGAGCTCCGGCGAGGGCCGGGAGCACGATGATCCAGCCCAGAACGCCGATCTGCCCGAGCCGTTTGCCGAGCGAGGGTTCGGGGTCCTGACGCAGCTCGCGCTCGCGCGCAGCGGCCTTGCGCGCGGCTTCCGCAAGCCTTTCCACGGAACGCGACGCGGGCCGCTCGGTCACTGCCCCTCCCCCTGCCCGTCTCCGAGAATGGAGTCCGAGAGCCCGGCGGGCCGCAAATAGCGCAGGAGCTGGCGCACGGCGTATGCATGCAGCCGCGCCTGTTCGACGCGGGCGCGATTTTCGACGCCCGCCTGCGCCACCGCGGCGGCGCGTATGTCCGTCTCGAGCTTGTCCAGCTCGTCGCCGAGAACGCCGTGCCGGCAGGCGACGCTCACCCGACGCCCGTCCCTGACCGACAACACGCCGCCGCGCACGGCGCAATATCTCTCGTCGCCCTCCAGCCGCCAGCGAAGAACGCAGGGGGAGAGGGCGGTGACGAAGTTTGCGTGGCCGGGCAAAATTCCAAAGCCCCCGCTTGCGTCCTCCGCCCGCACCGACATGACCTCCGGGTCGTCGACGAGAAGCCGTGTCGGCGTCGAGACGACGAGCCGGAGCCGCGCGCTCATGAATGCGCTCCGTTCCGTGGGGGCGGCTTCTTGTGGTTTTGCGCCGAAAGCATTTTCTCGCGCGCCTCGTCGATCGAGCCGATCATGTAGAAGGCGCTTTCCGGCCAGTCGTCGCAATCACCGTCGAGAATGGCCTTGCAGCCTGCAATCGTCTCCTGGATCGTGACCGAGCGTCCCGCCATGCCGGTGAAATTCTCGGTGACGACGAAGGGCTGCGTGAGGAATCGCTGGAGCCGCCGCGCGCGTCCGACCAGCCGGCGATCGTCGACGCTCAATTCATCCACGCCGAGGAGCGCGATGACGTCCTGAAGCTCGCGATAATGTTCGATGACGCGACGCGTCTCCGTCGCAATGCGCGCATGCTCCTCGCCGATGACGAGCGGATCGAGCAAGACGGACGAAGACTGGATCGGATCGATCGCCGGATACATGCCTTCGGCCGCCATCTGGCGGGACAGCACCACCATGCTGTCGACGTGAGAGGCGATGGCCGTCACCGCCGGATCCGTGAAGTCGTCCGCAGGCACATAGACCGCTTCGATCGCCGTGACCGCCGCGTCGCCGACCGAGGCGATGCGCTCCTGCAAATCGGCGACTTCGCTCGCCAGCGTCGGCTGGTAGCCGACGCGCGAGGGCATGCGGCCCAGAAGTCCGGACACTTCCGCGCCCGCCTGCACGAAGCGAAAAACATTGTCCATCAGCAGAAGGACGTTCTGGCGCCGCTCGTCGCGAAAGAATTCGGCGATGGTCAAGGCCGTCAGCGGCGCCCGCCATCTTGCGCCGGGCGGTTCGTTCATCTGGCCATAGACGAGAACGCTGCGGTCGAGGACGCCGTAACGCCGCATGTCGAGCAGCATCTCATGCCCCTCGCGCGAGCGCTCCCCGACGCCGGCGAAAACCGATATTCCCCGGTAGCGCGCAATCATGGCGTTGATCAGCTCCATCACGAGCACGGTCTTGCCGACGCCCGCGCCGCCGAACATCGCGGCCTTGCCGCCATGAGCCAGCGGGGTGAGGAGATCGATCGCCTTCACCCCGGTCGCGAATATTTCCGTGCCCCGGCTTTTCTCCGCGAGTGGCGGCGGCGGGCGATGGATCGATCGTCGCGGCGCGTCGGCCGGAAGCGGCGGCCCGCCGTCGGCAATGTTTCCGGTGACGTCGATCAGGCGGCCGAGCACCGCTTCGCCGACAGGCGTTTTGACCGGATCGCCGGTCGCAACGACCTTTTGTCCGCGCCTCAGTCCGATGGTCGAGCGCAGCGCAATCGCGCGTATGCTGGTCTGATCGAGATGCGCCTGCACCTCCGCGACAATCGTATCGCCAGGGTCGCGCTCGATCAGCACCGCTTCATTGATTGCGGGCAGGGATCCGGGCGGAAAGTCGACGTCGACGATCGCGCCGCGAACGGCCCTGACGACGCCGGACGGCGCAGGCACGTCCAGCTTCGTGTGGACAATTGGATCGCTTCCTGCCCTGTCCAAGAGCGCTCCTTTAATTGCGTTTCAGGGCGCCGAGTTGTGAAACGCCAAGAACTCGCATATCTAAAAACAGACGCCGCCACGATCGCGACCAAGAGACGCGCCATGTTTGCAAGAGACATTATGACCCATGACGTGGTCTCCGTTAAGAGCGACGCGACGGTGCGCGACGTCGCGCGGCTGCTGATCGACAAATCGATCAGCGCCGTTCCCGTCGTCGACGACGACGGCCGGCCGATCGGCATGGTGAGCGAGGGAGATCTCGCCTGCGGGAACGAAATGCGCCGTAGGGAGCGCTCTCAATGGTGGCTCGCGCAACTGGCCGAGGGAGAGCCGCTGAGCGAAAATTTTCTGGCGGCGATCGACGCGGGCAACTGCTGCGTTGACAGGCTCATGGTCCAGCCGGTCGTCACCGCACCGGCGGAGGCCACGGTCGAAGAGATCGCGCGGGTCATGGAAAAGCACAAGATCAAGCGTGTCGTCGTAACGGCCGAGAACGGCGCGATGGCGGGGATCGTCACGCGAGCGGACATCGTCCGCGCAGTGGCGGCGGGGCAGGATGCGGCGCGCCTTTCGGCGGCATTGTGGCAACGCGGACGGACAATGGCGCTCGATTGACGAGAGGACGGAAGCTGCGGTTGCGCCGCGCGGCGCAACGCTCGGGTCGAGGTCGTCAAAAGCCGTAACTCAGCCAAGCCGAAATGAAGCTGGCAGTGCGTCAAGCGCCGCCTCATCCAAGGCGTCCTCGTCCTCTTTCGCGCTTTCCTCGTCGTCCAGCCCGAGCGCGTCGTCGAGCGCGGCTTCGACGCCGTCATCGTCGCGTCTCCTCGGCGCCCGCGTCGTCGAGCGCATCGAGATCCGGCAGATCGCGCAGACTTCCGAGCGCGAAGACTTCGAGGAAGCGGGCGGTCGTCACCCAGGCGATGGGCGCGCCGGGCTGAGGGGCGCGGGGGCCGGGGGCGATGACGCCGAGGCTCTTCAGGCGGCCGAGAATGTCGCGGCTGATGTCGTGGCCGGCGAGGCGCGAGAGTTCGGCGCGGGTGACCGGCTGCTGATAGGCGATGGCCGAGAGCGCCAGCATTTCGAGCCGGGTGAAGGACGGCGGCCCCGCATCCTTTGTCCCGGCGAGCGCGCGCAGGGTCTCGGCGTGGCGGGGGCGCGTGCGAAACTGATATCCCCCCGCGACGAAGACGATCTCATAGGGGCGCGCTTTGAGCTCGTCGTTGATGTCGGCGATGAGCGCGTCGAGCCGGCAGGCGTCGCCGACGAGCCCGGCGAGCGTCTCGCGCGCAACCGGTCTGCGCCGCGGCGAAGATCGCCGCCTCGGCGCGCATCATCCATTCGCGCCAGCGCATCCCCTCCGGCAAGTCGGCAAGATCGCGGTCGGGAAGATCGCGGTCGAGACGGGCGGCGCTGGCGCGGCTCATAAGCCATAGATCCTGAAAGCGTCGCGTCCGGAGAGTTCGCGCACGGCGCCCAGCGCGACGAGCCGGTCGAAGAGACGGCGCGCGGCCCGATCGGAGAGGCCGGCGCGGGACGCGGCGGCGGCGGGCGTAACGGCGTCGTCGGCGAGCAGCATGTCGATGACGCGGCCGGCGCCGCGCGCACGCAAGGCCGGCGCGACAGAAAGAAGCTTTTGCGACCGCCGGGCCAGATCGACAGCGAGCGCATGGGCCTCGACGACCGCGAGCCCATAGGCGCGCGCGACGGCCTCGGGCCAGTCCTCGTCCGTCGGTCGCGGGCGGCGCGCCTTTTCCCTTTCGCTTTCCGTCGCCCCTGCCCCGCGCCGCAGCGACGGATGCAGGATCGCGACGGCGAGAAGCGGGATCGGCCGCGCCCAGTTCAGACGGCTTGCCAAAGCGAGATCGGCGACCACGAAGGCGAAGAGTTCGGCGTCGGCGGCCTGTGTGCAAAGTTTCATGGCGGCGGCGCTGGCCCGCGCTGCGGCCATGAGCGGGTCGGGCGCCGCGGCGGCGGCGGCGGCGAGCGCGCTGGCGTCGATGGCCTCCCTGAGCCCGAGAAGCTCCGCCGCGGGCGCCGCCGCGTCGACGCGGGCCGGCAGCGACGCGTAAAGCCGGAACAGGCGATGCAGCCGACCGGCCGGGCTCGTCTCGCCGCCACCTGGAAGATGCTCGGCGTCGCGCAAGCGCGCCCGCATCCTCGCGCAGCCGCGCCAGCGTCGCGCAGGATTCGGCGGCTTTGAGCGCGAGCCGCTGACGCAGGCAGCCGGCGAAGACCGGCTCGCCCGCCGTCTCGGGCCGCGCGCGCAGGATCTGGTCGAACAGCGCAAGGCCGGCGCCCGCCGCAAAGATCGCCGCGCCGGGATCGGCGGTCTGCGGCCGCGCCCAGCGCGGCAGGGCTTGTATCGGCTCCTCATTCGCGGTTCGCCGGGGCCTCGGCGCGGCGCGCGCGCGGCCGCGGCGCGGTGGAAACAGGGTCGAGCGTCGAAATCGAATCAAGCAATTGCATGGGAAGAATCGTCCCCGGATCGAGTCCGGGGGCAAGGCGCGGCGGCGCTTTGTCACCTGTTTTCGCGCCCTATCCGCCGGGCTTGTCGGGCGCTATGAATGTCCGATAATGTGCGCTTATCGGACAGAAAGCGAAACCCCTGCTATACTCGGCCGCGAAGCGCCTTTTGGACCGCCCACAGCGCGCCGAGGCGTCGGATTTTTGAACCCCGGCGCGCGCCAGACCCGCCCGCGGCGGCGCAAGCGAGGACAAGAATGGCTGAAGCCGACAAGGACAAGACCGGCGGCAGGGCGCTCGCCGAGCCCGCCCCCCATCTCGCGGCGCTCTCGGAAAAGGCCCGCGACTACGCCCGCAACGCCCGCTCGGAGAATACCCAAAGGGCCTATGACGCCGACTGGCGTCAGTTCGCCTCCTGGCTGCGCCGGCAGGGCCTCGACCCCCTGCCCCCGGACCCGCAGACCGTCGGCCTCTATCTCGCCGCCTGCGTCGAGGGCGGGCCGGGCCGGCCGCCGTTGTCTGTTTCCTCGCTGGAGCGCCGGCTCTCCGGCATCTGCTGGCGCTATCGCCAGCTCGGCCGCCTGCTGGACACGGGCGATCCCCATATCGCTACCGTGTTGGCCGGCATCCGCCGCGCCCATGGCCGCCCGCCGGTCCAGAAGGAGGCGATCTTCGCCGACGAGCTTCTGGCCATGCTGGCGGTCCTGGACAACGACCTGCGCGGCCTGCGCGACAAGGCCATTCTTGCCATCGGGTTCGCCGGCGGCCTGCGCCGCTCGGAGATCGTCGGCCTCGATTGCGGCCCGGAGCAGACGGACGACGGAACGGGCTGGATCGAGATCGTCGGCGCCGACCAGAACGGCGGCGGCCTGCTTTTGACCCTCAACGGCAAGACCGGCTGGCGCGAGGTCGAGATCGGCCGCGGCTCCTCTCCCCTCACCTGCCCCGTCGCCATGCTCGAGACCTGGCTCAAACTCGGAAGGATCACGCGGGGTCCTGTGTTCCGGCCCCTCGCCCGCAAGAACGGCGGCGTCTCCGCCGAGCGGCTCTCGGACAAGCATGTCGCCCGCCTCGTGCAAAAATGCGCGCTCGCGGCTGGCCTGCGCGGCGATCTCCCCGAAGGCGAACGGCGCCGCGCCTTTTCCGGCCACTCCTTGCGCGCCGGCCTCGCCTCCTCGGCGCAGATCGAGGAAGGCCATGTGCAAAGGCACCTCGGCCACGCCTCGGCGGAAATGACCCGCCGCTATCAGCGAAACGCGACCGCTTCAAGGTCAATCTGACCAAGGCCGCGGGGCTGTGACGGCGAGGGCTATTTCAACTCCGCCGCCAGCTCCGGATGCCGGTCGAGCAAGCGCCATCAGCTGGATCGTCGGGCCGCTCGGCTCGACCAAGCCCCGCTCATATTTGTCGAAGGCGTTTTCGCCGACCTTGAACAGAGCGCCCGCCTCCCGCTGCGACAGCTGAAGCTTGGCGCGCAGACGCCGGATCGTTTCTGGCGACGGCACGCCGTCCGCCTTCTCCTTGAGACCGCGAAGCGCCTGGTCGACGACGGCCATGTCCTTGCCGATGTGGACGCCCTCGCCTTCGCCCGCGGGATAATAGCCGGGCAGATCGACGACGACGCTTTCGCCCTTGTAGGCGACCGTAAACGGGCGCACGCCGCGCGTCAGCGTCTCTCCGGTTTCAGGAGAAATCATCGTCTCGGGAAGCGGCTCGTCTTTCGTGGCCATCACTCACTTTTCCTTGAACGAGACGACCGTGAACTCGGTCAGCACATCCGCCTGAAATTTCACATAGAGCAGCAATCCCCGCATCGGCACGTGATAGACGTCCTGCCACAGCCGATGGTCGGCGAAGGTCGTCATCGACTTGACGAACATGCGCCGCTCGACGCTGTGGATCGTCTCGACGATTGCGCCGCGATCGAACCCCAACGCGGAGGCGTCGCGCAGCGCCGACGTCGTGATGGCCAACCGATCAACCGACCCGATCGCCTGCTTGATGGCGTCGAGATCATAGGTCGGCCGCCGCTTTTCCGTAAGCTGAGATGCCACCATTAAGGGGGTAGTTCAAGACCCAGGCTTGTGGGCGCAACGCTCCCGCCATCACCCTGCCCTCTTCCGCTCTCGCGCCCCTTTTGCGGCCTTGCCGCGCAACAGCGCCATCAGCACAGGCCCGAGCGAAAACTCCCCTGCCCGCGCCTTGGCGGTCAGAACGCGCAGATAGCCGCCAGCGGATCTGATTTCATCGCCGCGCTGCAGGATCGCGGCGATGACGATGGCGGCGTCATGCTCGCCCATGGCGTCCAAGGCCTGAGCCCAAGCGTCAGGCGAGACGCCGAGCGCCGAACGCACGGTCGCGGCCGCCGTCGCGAGATCGCGCCACGATGAAATCTCGCCCCCCTTGGCGTAATCGACGATATCCGGACAAGCTTGCAGCACCATCCCCAGCGGATAGGTTCTGGGGGTTGGCGTGGGACGGGGCGGAGCTTCAGTTTCCCGCTTCTCAGGTTCCGAAGTCCGTGCCCCATCCGCCTCCGCTTCGTCGACGATTGGCCCGGGCGGTTCGGCCCTGCCTTCTTGAAGGCTAGGTTCAAGATCAGAAATGTTTGTGGTTTGATTCTGTATGTGGCGCTCAGCCTGAACTCACTGGCGGTCATATTTTGGCGTTTTACGTGGTTTTCCAAGACACTATTGATTTCGGCCGCAAGGGCGGCGAGTTCCTCCGCCAAAGCCGCCAAATCGGCCCGTGTCATTTTGCGCGCCTGACGGCTGGCCAGCGCTTGATAGTGGCCGTGGCGGGCTTCCCAGTCGCCGGGCACGCCCTCTTCCATCCCGGTCTCGATCATCTTGACGATGTCGCGCCGCGCCAGCGTAATTTTCTCGCGCAACAAGGCCATGGCGCGGTTCTCGGCGCGCACTTCTTCGGCGAGATTTTCGATTTCGCTGGCGCGCGCGATCAGCGGGCGTCAAATCGAAGCCGAAGGCGTCTTCGATCTCGCCCCCCTGCCCTCTTCGCGCGAAGCGTTTTCCGTTGGGTGAGTCCCGTCGAATGATCAGCCCGGCGTCGATCAGCATGGCAATATGCCGGCGTAGCGTCGCCGGCGCCATGCCGTGGGCGCGAATCGACAACTCCTTGTTCGACGGAAAGACGATGATCCCCGGGTTCGCTTCGCTTTCGGGGGCCTTGACGTCCTTCTCAGGCAGCGTCAGCGCCGTCTCTTGATGGAAGCTCAACAGCGCGTGCAACACCGACAGCGCGCGGTCGGTGACGCCAAGCGGAGCTTTTGCCTCTGTCAGCGCCCGAAACAGCCGCCATTTGTGGACGACGGTTTCTGACGCGTGGGGGCGGGACGCGAATTCTTTAGTCGCCGCTTGGCTCGCCACCATGGCGAGCGACAGCGATCGCCGCCCGAAGGGCGTCGTTGTTTGTCTTTGCATGATCCTTTGCCTCGTTCAGGCAAAAGAAATCCGCTCGCCGAAATAGGCGCCAAAACTCTTGACTGTGATTCGCGGAAGTGGGATTCTCAGAGTGCTTAGATCAGAGAAAGGCTTCCGGGCGGCGACGTTCGGGGGCTTTTTTCTTTTGCGGTTTAATCTCCTGATTCGCTATTGATCTTCGTTTCCCTGAACGCCCGGTAGAGCGAATCCAGGTTGGACGAGATGTATCGGCCGAACTCGCCTGCATTTTTTGATTTGAGCGAGAGGTTGAAGCTGTCTCCGGTATTCCGGTAGCTTGCGGCCACTGTCTTGTCTTCTGGTGCCCAGGACGCCGCTTCGATCCGCCCTCGCGCTGGCTTTCGCGGCTTCCTTCCAATTACCTTCAGCTGCGCAAGCAGATAGTTGAACCTATCCATCGCGTCTTTGGAGCGAAATTCTTCGGACTTTACGATGGAGATTGCGGCTTCAGCATTCTGCGGCTGCTTCACCTGCTTCTTGAGTTCTTCCCACCTATCGCGACCAACCGTTCTGGCAGCGCCGATCGCTTCGATCACCGGGGGAGGAACCGTCTCCGCGACGGAAAGCATTCTGGACATCAAAGTGTCATCGATCGTCAGGGCCGATTTAATCGTTTCCTTCCGCTGTCCCATATCGAGGAGCTTTTTGGCGAACAGGGCCTTTTCGATGAAAGACAGATTTGCGCGCGCAGTGTTTTCCTGTCCCTGCGCGACAATATGCTCGATATCCTCAAGATTCTTGACGACGGCGCGAACGGGAACGCCAAGTTCTTTGGCGACCCGGGCGCGACGGTGCCCGAACACAATCATATAACGACCTTTGATCTGCGGATGCGGCCGCACGAGGATCGGGGTCGATTGCCCACGCTCCCGGATCGCCTCCCGGAGATGAGCGTAATCTTCATCGTCGTCTTCGATGCGGTCGGCGATGAAAGATTGATCCAGAACGGCGACGTCGAGTTCGACGATCGTCTCACCCGCCAGCATTTTTTTCGCGTTTTCCGCCATCTCGTCGATGGAAAGCATCATCGAGCGCGACGCCCCGCGCAGCGCGTAATCGTGGCGGGCGACAGCGTCGGCCTTCGACGTCTCTGCCCCGGTGATGCTCGTGAGGAGGTTCTTGCGGGCCACGTCAGGCTCCTTCCTCTTGCGCCAATCGCTTGAGGTTTCGGGCGATTCTACCATTCTGCACGGCTGTCAAAATCTGGCTCACTTGCGACCCCACGCTTTGTGGACAAGAGCCGCGATCTCCTCATTGACCGCGTTCAGCGCCTCTAGGGCGCGGTCATAGGTGGCGCGGGTGAATTGGGAGCGCTCGACCTCATACAGGGTCTGGTTGGTGATGCCCGCGTCCGAAATGGCGGTTGATTTCACCATTGGGTTTTTCAGCATCTGCTTTGGAAAAAGCGCTTGCATGAAGCCGACCATCTGCGCCTGGGGGCCGTCGGTTGGCTCGTAGCGCGTGACGAGATAGCGAAACCACTTGAGGCGGACGTCAGCTCCCGCGCCGCTGATCGACTGAAGGACGCCGCCCAGCATCAGCAAAAATTGGCTCATGGACATCACATCCAGCATCTGAGGATGGATGGTGATGAGAACCGCGGTAGAGGCGGTCAGAGCAGTTAAGGTGAGATAGCCGAGCTGCGGAGGGCAATCGATCACCACTATATCGTAATTACCATCGACCTCTTTCAAAGCGTCAGTGATCCGGGTGAAGAACATCCGCCCTTCGGCCGAGGACTTATCGGAAGCCGCGAGGGGGGTTTCGTATTCATATTCCTGAAGTTCGAGATTCGCAGGAACAATGTCGAGCCCAGGAAAATTCGTGCGCCGAATAACCTCGGAAATCGGCTTCCGAGCGTCGTCGTAGCGGAGCGCCTCATAGAGCGAGGGATTTCTGTCGAGCTCGGGCTGGATGCCATGAAGCGCGGACAGGGATGCTTGTGGATCAAGGTCGATCGCGAGCACGCGATGACCCGTAAGGGCAAGATGTTGAGCTAGATGGGCCGCCGTCGTTGTTTTGCCGCTGCCGCCCTTGAAATTGACGACCGCGATGACCTGAAGACGTTCCCCCGCGCGTCTGTACGGCACGTATTTTTTGAAATCAGCTCTGCCATGACGGTCAAGATACTGCCGCAGCTCCAACATTTGCTCGGCCGTATAGGTTCTGCGTCCCGAAACAGAGGTTGTCGGAGTGGGGCCCTTGCCTTCGAGATGAAGCTTCTTGATGTTGGATGGCGTCACACCCAAAAAATATGCAACCTCCGCCAGTGAAAAGGGACGGAGGCTCTTGATGGCATCCGGCGGATAATGCTCCAACCGAAGCATATTCAGCTTGTCCGAGATCAACTCTCCCTGTTCGAGAATGGTCTCGTAGAAGCTGAACCCTTCAGTTTCGTCGATTGCTGTCATCGCGTTCATCGGTGCTGTTCCCCCGGAATAACGCTTTTTCACGCGAACCCGGCCTTTAATC
>CAVQWJ010000007.1:127500-200642 GCA_963717565.1 uncultured Alphaproteobacteria bacterium | reverse complement strand
GCTTAGCTGCCCCAAGCGTAGCTGAAGTTGTTCCAGCTGGGGGAATAGTGGGCGGGTTAGCGCATCTGCCGACGCTGTAAAGACACCGCGGCGTGGCGGAGCGGCGCTTTCAAATAACCGCGCCAAACACCTCAGACCAATCGGGCCACGGTCGTGGCGGTTGGATCCCAGTTCCGCGTGTCGAGGGCGACGGCGTTCAGACGCCTGAAGGAGGGCTGATCCATGCCGCGCATCGTTGAGCACCGCAGCGCCTTACCGAACGGCCCCGTGGTCGAAGTGCACGTGCAATATGATCCCGAATGCGAATTTCCCGTTCATGCCAGGGTCGAAATTAGCTTGCGTCGCGCGCACCTAGAGCCAAAGCCGTTTCCCGAAATCCTTCCTGTCGCCGACGCGTTCCTCCAGGCGCTCGCATATGCCGAGCGCGCCGGGATTACCGTCGTCTGGATTGATGACCCCGGCGGCTACTTCCCGCCGGACAACCGCCCCGTCCGAGACGTGGGCGAATCATAGTCAGCCCGGCGAACGGCGGCGGCTCTGGCGTGAGGCTGCGCGAGCCAGGTCCCGTCGGCCACCATCCCGGCCGAAGACCTTAACGCCGCGAATGACGGGTGCAGGATGCGATTGACGACTTGCTGAGTTCTGGGTTCGACCGGGCCGAACTCAGTCTGCTTACTTCTGAAGAGACGGTTGATGAGAAGCTCGGACATAAATGCCAGAAGGTCGCAGAGCTTGAAGATGATGCGGCCGTCCCCCGCACCCCTACTACGTATCGCAGGAGAAGGACAGCATGGCCAAGTTACAGAGACGCGACAATCGGGAAATCCGGAAGCCGAAAAAGAATCTGCAGCTCGCGACCGTTGGGTTGACGGAGGGCCAGTTGGAGCCAATTTTAAGTCAAAAGAAGAAAAAATGAGGCGCGATAACATGACGGTTCGCACGAGAGAATCCACGGTAACTTTCCGGCGTCCATTTATGTTGAGCGCTTTCGATCACCCGCAACCTGCAGGAACCTATCGGCTCGTAACCGACGAGGAGGAGATTCTCGGTCTTTCCTTTCTCGCTTACCGGCAAAGGGCGGCGATGCTGCATACTCCCGCGATCTCGGTCCCTGGTAGCTCTCATCAGGTTTTCGTGATTGATTCCGAGGAGCTTACAAGAGCTCTAGAGGCGGACGCGCGTCCTCAAGTCGCGTCTCTGTGATGTCTTTTGGGCGCCGAAAATGGCTCCGGTGCAAATTCTATGCATGGCCGTGAAACTGGGTATAGGGCGTTCCTTGGCAAATCAGGCACCAAGCACCACGGTCGACGGCTGCGACGCCGTTCGTGAATTTGACACCTACGATGATGCGCGACAACTGGTTCGCACCCTAGAGCTTGCGCCACGTCTTCACCCTCGTGCGGGCCTGCATCGAAGACCATCAGTTTTGCGGTCTTCTGAGACAACGCACCTTTGGTGCGCACTGTTCGATGCCTGACGGTGGCGAAAACGCTCTCGATCGGATTGGAGGTGCGAAGGTGGTCCCAGTGCTCAGCAGAAAAGTCGAAGAACGCGAGTAGCTCATAGACGTTCTTGGTCAGACAGGCGACCGCAGGGACATATTTGACTGCGTACTTTTCCTTGAAGACCTCGATTGCCGCCATGGCTGCCGCCTTGGTTTCGGCGTGATGGATCTCTTGCAGGTCAGACTTGACGCTCGGCACCATGGACTTTGGGAGCTTATTCAGAACGTGCGCGCGCTATTTCTCCAGTGAATGTTCGGAAGGCGTCAGTGCCGACGTTCTCAGCGCGTTCGACTTTGAGGCCCAACCACCTCTCTAGCACGGGGCCCACCACCCGTTCCATGCCATGCATCGTGGCTATCGCCGCGCGCCGGCCGCTGAAAGCGGTGGTGGAGCTAGGAGCTTCATGGTATCAGCCTGCTGAGGTCGCAAGCCCTGTGTCTGCTTTCGACGCCGGACGCCAGTCTCTGACTGCATCGAAACGGTGTATCGTGCCGTCCGCGGCCAGCGAATGGAGATGTACCCAGCCGTTCTCCACGAGCGCGCGGACATTCCCGTTCTTTTCAAGCACAGCGCTGTATGCGTGACACGCACCGTAATCCAACAAACGGTCACTGCCCGCGAGAGGCAAGGCTGCTTGCAAAACGCCTGCGCGCCCCTATAACTACCGTTGGGTGTAATGTCGATTAAGGCGAGCGTGCCCACGCCAATAAAATCCTTGAGAGGCTATCCATGACCGATATCCAAGTGGCGAACGTCGAACAGCACCCAAACGGAAGACTGCTTTTTAGCGTTCGCTTGCATTCCAGCGAGGGTAGGATGGAGTTTCCGATAGCGGTGCAGGATGAAGGAACTGCGGCGAGGAATGAAGTAGCCGTCCTTCGATCTACGCTTTGCTTCGCCGAGGAATTGGCCGAATCCGTCCGCCTACGTCTCGGTTCATGAGTTTCTGGATCGACGAACGATTGAAGATCGCTTGTTCCTTCTCTATTCGACGGGTTGGAGTCAAGCGCATTCCAATTTTTGATGTCACTCGCGGGCCCTTGCTTCGTGAATAGGCCCCCTGTCTCGAATCAAGGCTGTTTCCTAAAATCAGACAGCAATGGTTCCGACGTCGCGCAAATCGGTTTACTTCGTTATATCAGATGCCTGTACCGAGATAGCTGGGGCGAGAGGATTCGAACCCCCGTATGGCGGACTGAACAATGAGAATCCGCGACGCTCTGCATCGCAGCTTATGGTTTCCTCATCCGCGAACGAGCGGCGATTCCCCCTTCAGGCCGCCAGTGTCGCGAAACGCCTCGCAATCCCACGCCTCGAGGCGCCGCCGATCCGACCCGAGCGCCAGCCATAGGTTCAATTGCTCCAGACGCGCGTCTTCGTGTTCCAGATTGCGGATGTATTCGCGGATCACGTCTTCGTCCCGACCCAGTGTCGAAACGAAATATCCTCGCGCCCAAAAATGCTGCCCGACGAAATTACGCTTCCGTTCTGCATAAACCCGCGCCAAATGAATTGCGCTCTTGCCCTTGATGTATCCCACCACCTGAGAAACCGCATATTTCGGAGGGACCGCGATCATCATGTGCACATGATCGGGCATCAAATGTCCCTCCTCGATCCGACTCTCCTTCTGCGCGGCCAGCTTCTTGAATACGTCCCCGAGGTGACGCCGCAATTCGCCATACAGCGCCTTTCTCAGGCATTTGGGAATGAACACAACGTGGTATTTGCAGTCCAACTTCGTGTGACTTAAGCTCTCATACTCGTCCATCGCGGAGTTCCCTCATCGTGTGCTTGGCGGGTCGCGACCGGAAATTTCCTCGGAGGACTGCTGAAAACGTCAAACTCTGACTGCCGTCTCGGCAAAGCCGAGGGAACTCCCTTACGGTTTAGCGCGGAGGTCCCCGTGTGCGGCGCGCGGAGCATCTTCCAACCCGAGAAACAAAAAGATGGCGGACAAGCAGCCTCCTCGGCACGAGCGCCCGATTTTCACTGACAAGGAGGCGTTGCTTTACCATTCGCAGGGCCGGCCCGGCAAACTCGCAGTGGTCGCCACCAAACCCATGGCGACGCAACGCGATCTTTCGCTCGCTTATTCTCCGGGCGTAGCTGCGCCGGTTCTCGCAATCGCCGAAAATCCATCGCTCGCGCTAGACTATACGGTGAAGGGCAATCTTGTCGCGGTCATCACCAATGGCACCGCGATATTGGGGCTCGGCAATCTCGGCGCCCTCGCGGCGAAGCCTGTGATGGAGGGCAAGGCAACGCTGTTCAAACGCTTCGCCGACATCGATTCCATCGATCTCGAGATCGACACACAAGATCCGGAAGAATTCATCAATGCAGTGCGGTTTTTGGGTCCCTCCTTCGGCGCGATTAACCTCGAGGATATCAAAGCGCCGGAATGTTTCGTCATTGAGGAGCGGCTGCGCGCATTGATGGACATTCCGGTGTTCCATGACGATCAGCATGGAACCGCCATCATCGCGGCGGCGGGATTTATCAATGCGTTGCAGTTGACCGGCCGTGACATCAAGACCGCCAAACTCGTCTGCAACGGCGCCGGCGCCGCGGGAATCGCCTGTCTCGATCTCGCAAAAGCTTTAGGGTTCGCGCCGCAGAACGTCACGCTGTGCGACACTAGGGGCGTCGTTTATCGCGGCCGCGCCGAGGGAATGAATCAATGGAAGAGTGCGCATGCTGTCGATACCGACGCGCGCACTCTTATCGAAGCGCTGGAAGGCGCCGATATTTTCATTGGTTTGTCGGTCAAGGGCGCGCTGACGCCTTCCATGCTGAAGAATATGGCGTCTAATCCGATCATTTTCGCCATGGCCAATCCCGATCCCGAAATCACGCCGGAAGAGGCGCTGGCGGCGCGCCCCGACGCCATCGTCGCTACGGGACGTTCGGATTATCCGAATCAGATCAACAACGTGCTCGGCTTTCCCTATATTTTCCGAGGAGCGCTCGACGTTCACGCCAAGACGATCAACATGGAAATGAAGATCGCCGCGGCGCATGCGCTTGCTGAGCTTGCGCGTGAAGACGTGCCCGATGAGGTCGCTAACGCCTATCAGGGCTCGCGTCCACGTTTTGGGCGCGAATATCTCATTCCGGCGCCCTTCGATCCGCGGCTCATCTCAGTGGTGCCACCGGCCGTCGCCAAGGCTGCGATGGATTCGGGCGTCGCGCGACGGCCCATCGTCGATATGAATCACTATCGCTCCGAGCTGTCGGCGCGGCGCGATCCGGTCGCGGGCATGATGCAGACCATTTTCGAAAGCGTTCGCCGCGACCCCAAGCGCGTCGTCTTCGCCGAGGGCGAGGAGGAGCAGGTCATCCACGCCGCGCTCGCTTTCGTGAACCAGGGATTGGGGCGCGCAATTCTCATCGGCCGCGAGGATCGCGTTCTACAAACGGCCGTCGCCGCCGGTCTCGAACTCGGCGACCAGATCGAGATCCACAACGCCAAGCTCTCCTCGCGCAACGCGGTCTATACGCAGTTCCTGTTTGAACGCCTGCAACGCAAGGGCTATCTATTTCGCGATTGTCAGCGTCTCATCAATCAAGACCGCAATCACTTCGCCGCCGCCATGGTCGCGCACGGCGACGCTGACGCCATGGTGACCGGAGTCACGCGTAATTTTTCCCACGCGCTCGAAGATGTGCGGCGCGTCATCGATCAGAAGCCTAGCCATCGGCTGATCGGCGTCTCCCTCGTGCTGGCGCACGGGCGTGTGGTGATCGTCGCCGACACGGCCATCACTGAAATGCCGGAAGCCGAAGCTTTGGCCGACATCGCCATCGAGACCGCCAGCGTCGCCAGGCGCATCGGACTCGAGCCCCGAGTCGCTATGCTCGCCTTCTCGACCTTCGGATATCCGCCGGGTGAGCGTACGGCGCGTGTCCATCAAGCGGTGCGCATTCTCGATTCGCGCTTCCTCGATTTCGAGTATGAGGGCGAGATGGGCGCCGACATCGCGCTCAATAAGCAGGCGATGTCCGCCTATCCTTTTTGCCGACTGAAGGACACGGCCAATGTGCTGATCATGCCGGCTTTCCATTCCGCTGCGATTTCGACCAAGATGCTGCAAGAATTGGGCGACGCGACAGTTCTCGGCCCGCTCATCGTGGGTCTCGATAAGCCGATCCAGATCGTTCAACTCGGAGCGACCGACACAGATATCGTCAATATGGCGGCGCTGGCCGCGTTTGGTATCGGCGGGTAGGGCACTTTCAGGCGAAATGTGGTCATTCGCGCGGATGGGTAGCAGGTCCTGCTGATGTTCATTTGCGTGAACAAGGTCCGAGAGCGACACGCCCACATGCAAGGGCTTCAGCTTTGGGACCTTCGCCCAGATATCGAGCAGCACCTTGTTCAGGGTCAGATCGTATCCTCGATCAGTGGGGGCGACAGCGACAGCCTTCCCGCGTAAGCCCGGATCTTCTTGCTGTTCGCAGGAGGCAAAGTAGCTGTTCAGGTTCGCGACCAGCCAGCGAAGTTTCAACTTCTTGTTTGATGCTGATGACGACATCTTTGAATGAATAGCGCCGATAACGGAGGGCCATTACAGCATCTTCCGTCTCCCACTCCCGTTCGGAGGGTTGTGCCTCGATGGAGAAGAGGCGGAGAAGCAGGAAAAGGATTCGCGGCACGGAAAAAAAGCCCGGCCATTTCTGACCGGGCAATTCGCATTCCACCCCTGGGAGAGGTGGGTCAACGCGGGTTGCGCCAACTCTAGTGCATAGAAAGATGGTGCGGTCGTGAGCGGTTTCAACTCCCCCAAGCCGCAAAACGGCCCGCCATTACATTCGCGCTCGGACCCGCGCTATGATCGCGCCATGTGCGGACGCTTCACACAAGCGTTTTTTCGTGACCTTATAATCACGATTGAAACTCGCCAGTCGGGGGAGTCGAAGGCTCTGGAAGGAGACGGGCACTGGCTTCGCATATCCAAACAGGAACGGTGCGCGCGACAACAGCAGGAGGGCGGGAAGTAAGATCGTTCCAAAGGGATCGACGTGCTTCAGCGGGTTGAAAGAAACCCGACCCTGTCTGAGGGCGGTGTCATCACCGAAGAGATGCGCGACAAGGCCGTGCGCGGCTTCATGCAGAGTGATCGCGCGAGGAGCACCGGGATGACCCATGTAGATGTCGAAGGACGACAAAGGGTTTTCTTTCTCGTTTGGCCCAATCACTATCACGATTCGTCGGCACCGAAGTCAGGAAGCCTCCCGTAACCGTAGATTCCAGAACCTGAGTGACCCGAGAACACATCGTCATGATCAATTTCGGGAACGTGGTCATCTTCTCGCTTGGAGAGATGATTCACCGATGATGCAGAAATCCTGTTGTGACGTTCTGGGTTGCGCTTTTGAAACGCGGCCTGAGGCGCAGGATACCTACGGCGAGGCCCAACCTTTTCTAAAAACGCAAGATGAGGGTACACCTCTAGCCGAACCGGCCATCACCCAGCAGGTCAGTCTTGATGTTGACCGTCGCCCCGCTATCTTCGCCGTATGGAAAGGAGAAGCGGGAAGCCATTACGTCGTTCAGGACGACCCGCCCATCCTCTCCATTAAACATAAGTGTTAGGAAAGGGAGGCTCATATGCGTACGCTTTCTGGTTGCCTTCTTGCTAGTTGTGCTCTCATCGCTTCCACCGCATCGAGTTTCGCGTTTGAGGCGATGCTTGCTAACGACTTCGCCTTATATCCTCATCCCTATTCGCATGAGCGCGTGATGACTCTTGGCGCGGGCGACTACGTTAATATCGACAGATGCGATCATGGTTGGTGCGCCGTCACGCATGGACCACACTCGGGCTACATTCGCTCCAACCATATGATCGACGGTGAAGAATACGCTGCTGCGCACGGCGGCGGGTATGATTATGGCAATCCTGTCGGCGCCGCCGCGGGTCTGGTTGCCGCCCCCGTCGAGGCCGGTGTCAGCCTACTTCGCTGAATGCAGCACGCGCCTCTGGTGCGGGCCGCACACCTTTGGGGGCGCGAGGGGAGGCTCTCGCGCCTTACTCCGTAGATCTTCATCGTCGAATCGCCTTCGGGTCAGGCTGCGGGGCTCGCTTTGAGGCCGTCCAAGCAACGCTCTATGTTCGCGAGCGCCTTTTTCCGCCATCTCTCTATCGTCTCTGGCCGCCTAAAAAGTTTCGCCTCATTGGTGAGCAGGGCTTCAAGGAAGGCGCCCTGAGCCGCGTTGAACGCCGGTTCTGGAACCCAACTGAACTCATGTCGGATGGCCTGAAAATTCGAGGCGAACTTTTCCCAAGGCGCGGCAAGCGGACTGAGGTCAAGGTCTACGAACAGATCGAGGTCCTGCCCAAACCCGGGGTACCGTTCTCGACTCGGCTTCGCTCCGAGATGGTCTGTCGTCGCCATGATTAGTTCATGAACGGCATCGGCGTCGGCGACGCTCAGCAGCGAGTGCTGTCTGAACAACTCGGCACTGTCGAGCACGTTGACGGCGTCGGCACGGCGTGTTCCGTCGGCGGCACGGGTGTCATAGACGGCGTCATGCCAGAAGATGGCGGTGGCCACCAAATCTTTTCTGGTCGCCAACTCGGAGACCTGATCGAGGGCCTCGAACAGATCAGAGATGTGGCTCCAGCCATGGTAGCCGCGCCCTGAATCGCCGTAGGCGGCCTCCAGCACCTCCCACGCAAACGGCTTGTGGCTCGCTTCGAGAGGGCGCCAGTAGCGGGTTTTGAGTTCGGCTGGATCCATACGCTTAAGTTCCTGTTGACGCTGAAACATCGCGTACGAAGGAGTTGGCATCTGTTCGATGACACACAGACCCATTACCCGCGCCACGATCCCCGCAAGGAACCTCAGACCTTAGCGGTGGTCGCGGCGGAACGAGTGGCGATCACCTCCCTAACGAAAGCAACTCGAAGGCCACGAAGGTTTGCAGTGTGCGGCGCCGCACGCTATAAAAAGTATGTCCATTGTCACTCTCAATCTATTAAGAGGAGAGAGCGATGTCTTTTCGTTTAGGAAGTTTCATTCAAGCTGTCACCGAGCAGACGTATCTCGACGCGGAGCTTGACGCCAGCGTCGTCCCGGATGAGTCAGCCCATCGAGGTTCAGACCAAAACGGTCTAGATGTGCAGGCAGAAGACGACGGTTCCGACTGCTCCTCTGATGACGCGCTCCAGACGGCGCGTTCAAAAGCGTGATTACGGCGGTTCGTTTGAAATTCGCTTGCACGCCCCATCGCGGACGCGTTCGATGATCGGTTTCGTCCTCGTCGGAACAAACGATTTGGATCGCGCTACCCAGTTCTACGACAAAATTTGTGCCGCCTTCGGAGCCAAGCGCCTCTATCAGATGATCGCCGGATGCACGGGCGTCATGTACGGAACAGGTGACGGTCCCACGCTCGGTGTTGTTCTGCCCTTCGACGGAAAACCGTCACAGGCTGGCAACGGCGTTATGATCGCGCTCAATTCGGCTTTCCGTGAGGATGTCGAAAGGGTTCACGCCCTTGCTTTGTCTCTTGGCGGAGCGGATGAAGGCGCGCCGGGTCCGCGCGGCAACGGAAAGGCTTATTGCGCTTACTTCCGCGATCCCGATGGCAACAAGATTTGCGTGTTCTGCGAGCCGCCGTAAAAGTCTGGTTTGGTAGGAACCCCGGCATGTGGGATATCGCGGTTTTTCTCCCATGCGGGTCGCAGCGGCGCCACTGGCTGGTAACCCAAGGCGCTCAACGGCACGCCGCACGAAGCGGTGCCAGAAGGAGCTGACGGGGTGGTCGAAGTGATCCGCCGCGGTGTTGTAAGCGGCGGCGGCTTTGGCTTTCGCCTCTTCCAGTTCACCCATGGGCCCTAGCCAATGCCCTCGACGATGCGCCCTGTTCCGTCGCAGCGTTCGCAGGGTTCTGCCGTCGGTTGCCCGGTCTTCTTGTCCACCTGCTTGCCAGTCCCGTGGCATTCGGGGCAGACGTCCTCGCCGGTACCGGGGGTTCCGGCCTCCGGGTCGTCGTCAGGCGTATGATGGCGAAATGGATTCTTAGACATGAAACCGCTCCATTCTAGCCGATGGCTAAGCCGCTTTGTGTTCATACCACACGCGCGTGCAGCGAACTGGAAGGCGCCTATACCCGAGGGGTCTACGGGCCGACGACGCAGCCAGCGTGGCACCTCGCAATGGAACAGACCTGCCCCACCCTTGTTAGTAAGCATAACGGTGAGCGTGGCCGCGGGTATAGCTATGCCTTGGGTGCATCAACTCAATCGTTTTTCAATCAAGCGTCAAGGACTGTTGTCGTGGACAGTTGCGCTGGCGATTTTCACCGGAAGCGTTGCAGTTCGTGTCCTTTTCGATCCGGTGCTAGTCGGAATGAAATTCATGACCTTTTGGCCAGCCATAATCGTTGCGACGCTGATCTGCGGCTGGCGGCAGGGATTTTTCGTTCTTATCCTCTCCACGGTCACTGCTTGGTATTTCTTTTTGGAACCGCTGCAATCTTTCGCCATCAAGGATAAGACCACCGTCGGCTCGCTTGTAGGCTTTTTCGTCATCGGCGGCTTTCTAGTTCTTCTCATGGCTGCCCTACGAGAAACAGTTAGGCGAGTAGAGCTTGCGAAGGCAGTGCAGGAAACGCTGTTCGCCGAACTCCAGCATCGCGTCGCTAACAATCTGCAGTTGGTGGTGGCCTTGCTGCGAAACGCTCAGCGTAACCTGCGAAATCCCGTGGTGGCGGCGGAAACGCTCAATGCCGCCGAGGATCGTATTATGGCGATGGCCCAACTGCATCGCCGCCTCAACGATGGGACAGCCTATGACAAGGGGCTTGAACCTTTGTTGAGAGAAATGATTGCAAGCGCCTTCCGCGATTTACCGGTAACCGTACGCGTTGATGTTAGTGGGGCATCCGACCTTACGATAGATCAGATGACGGCGATGACGCTTCTGGTGAACGAAGCTGCGCTCAACGCTGCCAAGCATGTATTTTCCAAAGGATTAGGCAGCCGCTTCGATGTCTCCTTGGCTAAGGACGAGAGTGGGAGTCTGCACCTAAACATCAGTGACGACGGGCCGGGGATGACACAGGCAACCGACACAGAGGCTGGCTCGTTAGGTATGGGCATAATGGAGGCGTTCGCTACGCAGCTTGGTGGCTCGTTGGAGGTCGGTCGTAGCGGCGGCACCTCATTGACCGTGAATTTCAAGACACACTGAACCGCATAGAGGCGAAGCCTCCAACCACGCTTCGCTGCCTCATCACGTTTCCGATGTAGCCGCGGCTTTCTCCCTAAATCTGAACTTCGGATCTGCAATTGGGGGGAACTACTCATCCCGGAGACGGTTTGAACTCCGAGAGGGTGGGGAGATGCCTATCAGCCCAAACGAAGACGAGAAGCAAGCGTCGTTGCTACAACGGGAGCTTGCGAAGGCTTTACGCCTATCGGTTCAGGCTGTGGCTCATGAGCCACTGCCACAGCGAATGATCATCTTGCTGCTCCGTCTGGCTTTTGCGCAAACGGTGCGTGCTACGCTGGGTAGTAAGGCGGAGCGAGCGTCTCGATCAATGCACCAACAGTCGCAGGATGTTCAGGCGCCGACAGACCCACGACCTGTTTCCAAGAACGATAACGTCTGACATCAAGACGAGGGCTGGCACCCACGTGGCTGTCTGCACGACAGCAATGATATGGGACACACCGGGGCAGCAGTCGGCGATGCGGGTTTCTTGCGCTTCCTGTTTTGGTCGACAGGGCACATCGCCGTAGGAGCAGAAGACGCAGCAATCCCCCGCCTTCGGTTTCAGGAGCGCGCCTTCGTGACGGCGCGCCAAGCTCGAAGACCTCGGCAGATTGGAACGCATCCTTACCGAGACAATCTTTCGCTGCTCAGGCGACTCCATCCCTTCGTGCCCTGCGAGCGATATGCTGGAGGCGACAGAGCGTGTAAAAATCAACAAGAAAGGATAGCGTGAAAGCGAGAGCCTGAAAGCGGCGCGAAACGGCGTTTCAAAAGTGACTCACGCGCCGGATTGATGGCGAAGGCAGCCAGAGGAGAAATCTCCTGATGAAGATCAAGATCGATATCGATATCACACCGGCAGAGGCTCGTCGGTTTATCGGCCTACCGGATTTAGAACCGCTCCAAAAGGCTGCCATGGCGGAAATCGAGAAGCGCATGATGGCTGAGCTTGAGCGATACTCGCCGGAAGGCCTGCTCAAGGCATGGACGACTCCGCTCAACACTGACTGGATGCAAGAGGCGATGAAAAAATCTAAGAAGTGAACGTGCGTGATTCGCCTCCTCGGGCGAGCGAAGTTCAGAAAACTTCTCGACGCCCAACAAACAAGACTCACCAACCAAACGGAATGATTATGGTAAAGCTTACCGTCGAGGAGGATATGAAGCTCGGCTCCGCGCTCGATCAACTCGAAGACGCCATCGAAGCAGCCCACACATCCCTGAAAATGGTTAGATGGGCGCAGCTAAACGTGGCGCGCTACGTCGGTGGTATTCTCGGCGCCGACCTTAACGCGAACATCCGCGCCGTTCCCTTGGAGGTCGAGAAGCTGTGGGAACTGGCGCAGATTTCCAGAAAGGTGAGGCCGGAGCAGACGCGCGCGCTCTACGGTTTCATTGAGGATCATAACCACAAGATTCTCGATGTCATCATGGCGCATGGCGACAAGGACGAGGTCGGTGGGAAGTGACTTGAGCGTTCAAAAGCAGTAGGGCGCCGAGGGAAGCCGATCCTTTCCTTACGTCCCTATCGCGATGATGAATCGTCCTGTGCGCGTATCATGCTCCAGACCCCTCCTCCCCCCTCCCCATAAGCAGTTTTCTAATAATATAAGGACAGAACCTGTTATGGAGGGGGGTGTGCATCCGGTTCATGTTACGCCCAGACGTACCAACATAATGATCGAGAAATGCAGGCGTGCACTGCTCGCGGAAAGGAGGGGAGCCTCCCGTTTAACCTGTTCAGAGGAGGCTTCCGGCGATCATCCTGACGCCTCTATTCGACGGTGAAAGTCCTCGCGCTTTTGAATCTCGTAAAAAATGAAACGCCCCGACACTGCACGAGCCTCGGGGCATTCCGCGCCGTTAGATTCGGCGTGCTACTTCGTCGCCTGTTCAAGATGCGTCAGAGCCTCTTCAGCGTGCTCCGTCGCGGCTTTGGCGTCCTTCTTCTTCCCCTCGGCGATTGACGCTTCTAGGTGCTTGATGCCCTCTTTGGTGTGAGGGTTGGCTTTGGCCTTTTCGGCGGCCTCCGCATGTTTCAGCCCAGCCTCGGCGTGCGTAACGAGCACGTCTGCATGCCCCGCCTTTCCATGTTCGATGGCCTCCTTGGTGTGCTTTATCGCTTCGGCGAGATGATCCTCAGCCATCGCCAGACCCGGAATGAAGGCCGAGGCTAAGGCAAAGCCAAGAAAAAGAGCGACTGATCTACGATTCATGGAAATCTCTCCTTCTGCGGGGACTTCTTTGGTCTCCGACGGGTGAACGATACCTCAGGGCGGAACAAAGTCCACAAAGTTGACGGTCGCGGCCCCGGCTATGCTTGGCCCTCGATGCTGCGGTGTAGCGCAGATCGTTTCTCAACCAAGGATGTAACTGAATTTGCGCCCGCGGTACCCCTACGTCGTAAATCTCGCATCCGCGGCGTGTTGAATCGTTGCTAATTCCACTAATCGGAATACCATCCCGGTGTCGCAATGCGACTTGAGGGAAAGCTTAACCTTCTGGCGGTTGTGTACCAAGAGGAGGTAACAATGACATTGGACTTCGTCGTTACCGATCAGACGGGTGTGTGGTTGTTCGAACCACTTACCGAGGAGGCGAAGAACTTCATCCGGGAGAAAGTCGGCTTCGACGAGTGCTTCTGGCAAGCCCAGTCGCTCGTCGTCGACTATCGGGACGCTGGTGTGCTGAGCGAAGACCTCCAAGACGAGGGGTTCGTCGTAGCGACCAGACACTAGCTGGTGCGGGTTGCCACGAGAGGGACCGTAGCCGCTAAGTGAAAAGGCGACGCCTTACGAGGGATGGTACGTAAGGCGTTTTTGTTTGAGTTTCCGCTGCGTCTCGACGCACCTGTCTTGCTCGCCGTCACTCGCGGCCCCATACTTCAAGTGACATCAAGACGAGGGCTGGCGTCCTCACCAACCTGCCGCTCTGTGGCAAGGTGGTTTTCGCGTTAAGGCGAGATGTGGCCGTGGAGCACGGCAATCCTACACAGACGCCACTCCCTACTCTTGCGAGAGAGGGAACTATGTTTGAACGATATCCCATCCATAATCTGATCGAGACGAGACGTGCGAGTCTGGGCATAGGCCGGGGCGAACTGGCGCGACGTTGCGGATTCAAAAACATCTCCAAGGGTCTGCGACGCATCGAGAATGTCTGCAACGGCGACCTCTCCTCTCCGGGCGCCAAGGGTGTCATCGTCACCCTGCCCGCCGCTCTCGAAATGGAAGCCAGCGAGGTCCAGAAGGCAGTCAAGGAAACTGTCAACATCATCACCCGCGCCAGAGCGGAGGAAGAGGCGAAGCGAGAAGCGGCATGGCGTACCTCGTTCAAACCCTCCGCCTATCTTGTCGGAACGAAAGCAGGCCGTCATCGATCACGATCTATGGCTTCGGTGGCGGCGCCGAGCGATGGCTGAGGATTCCCCTCGATCTGTCACAGCCCGTGGTCAGGCGCACACCTGAGGTGCCGTTTTTTGGCGCGACCAAGGGGTTCAGAGCGGCACCGTCGAGATGACCAGTCCTGATTTTCAGGTGGTTGGCTTCGTCCATAGGCGTGGCGGTGCCCGCAACCTTCGCACGAGATAAGGGCCGCTGGTTACCTGATCCGAAGACTGCTCACGACACCATCTCTTCCGAGAACGGAACTGTGATCTTCCCGGTCCTTGTCGAGGGTGCGATGATCTCTCCTTCGTCCGCGCTTGCGCTCGACCAGCGAGGAGACGGTTCCTCCGTCTCGAAAGAGTCAAACCAGGCGATAGGCCGTGGCTTGGCTCACGCCGAGCACAGCTACCCCCGAAGAACTCGCAGCCAAGCGCGCTTATGTAGTACGCGGCAAACGTGTCCAGTCAGGCGCAGTGCCGGGCCTTTTGGAAAGAGATAACAAGACGGTCCGAGCAGACGTAAGGACTCTCATTGACGAGGCGCTTGCCAAACGGCGTCAAGCGCAAGGACCTGCAATCATGGGCGTTGAAAACTCCGCGAAGATGTTACCTCGGAATTCTCAAATAAGGCGCAACAATCGCGTTCGGATTATCAAATTTAATACACATTATCAAATTTCGACCCGTTACGACAAAACCGCAGTAACTTCTTGGCTGCGGTTCGCCTCGCCTCAGTCGTCTGGCTCAATTGATGATAGCCTCTAGACAAACTAGCTCCGCTGTCGCTGATACTGCCCCGTCTTGCGGTATCGGAAAAGATAGGAAGGCACGATTGTCTCTATCGCCTCTGGCTGAATGCCGAGACCTGCGAACGTTCGGCCTTCAGCCTTGGCTGATTCCGATACGACATTGTCGTGGCGAAGCAGTTCGACCTGGTCTGTGGTCATTCGGAGAAGTTTGGGGAAAAGACCCTGCGACAGGGTCGTTAAAAGTTGCATGATAGACGCGACGGCCTTGCCGAATCCGAAAGAAAGGCTGATTAACCTTCGATCACGCTCGGTTACCTCCAAAACATATTCGACAAGCTCGCTGAAAGTCTTTTGTTCCGGTCCGCCAAGCTCATAGATCTCACCTGGTTTAGCGCCGCCGCCAAGCGCGAGCGCCACAGCATTGGCGACATCTTCGACGTAGACGGGCTGAAATTTCGTTTCGCCGCCAACAATCGGTATTATTGGGAAGTAGCGCGCCAATGTAGCGAAGCGATTGAAGAAGTCATCTTCGGGCCCGAAAATCACTGATGGACGAATGATGACGGCGGACGGAATGTTCTCCAGAACGGCCACCTCCCCCTCAGCTTTAGTGCGGCCGTAGTCGGAAGACGATTGAGGATCGGCGCCGATTGCAGAAATTTGCACGAAATTCGTGATTCCCAAGGCCTTGGCGGCCTGGGCGACGATACGAGCCCCTTGCACGTGAAGGCTTGAAAATTTTTGCGTGCCAGTTTCAACCAAAATTCCGACCAGATTGACGACGGCGTCTGCGCCATGCAGAGCAGCCACGATTGATTCTGGATTGCGTAAATTTGCTTGAACGGCTGCGATTTGTCCGGGGGCGCCCAGTGGCTGCAGATAATACGCGAGGTCAGGCCGGCGGCAGGCAACACGCACGCGCCAGTCGTCCCGTGCAAGCGCCCGCACAACATGGCGTCCCACAAAACCTGATCCGCCAAAAACGGTAACCGAACGTTCTGCGCCAATTTTATTCTTTGTCATCGTCCGACCCCCACTCCCGCTTTTGCTTGTCCTGCCGCGGTTTCTCTGAGCCGCCTACTAACGCGGCTTGAATGCGAAGACGATGCGCCGTTCGCATTAACTCGGGTCGAACGCTAAGATTTCAAGAATAAAGGCCTCGATCATGGTTCCGATTTGCGCTTGTCTTTTCGAGCATGTGATCAAGTCCTTGTCCTGCACCACTTCGTAAATCTCTCCTTCGGGTTCTGGACTGGACCGACGCGGAAAGCGACCTTATTCGTACTGGGCCTCTTTGGCGGCCTACTGTCTACTCGATGCGGGCTGTAGAAGCCAGATAGAGAAGTCACCATTGCACCAGTTAGAGATGTCACTTCGCCTGCCCTTTTTGGGCGGTGCGGGTCCGCGGCCGATGACGGTTTTGGTGATGAGTGGCAAAGAGATCGACCGTTTGGAGATTTTGCGTGAGCTGGCGGAGAGGCGATTGACGGTTACGGAGGCTGCGGAGCAGCTGCGTCTATGCCGCAGGCAGGTTCTGCGCCTGGCGAAGGCTTATGGGGGCAAGGACCGGTGGCGGTGAGATCTCGCGTCCGCGGGGTCGCCGAGCAATCGCGGCTATCCGGCGGCGGTCCGCGAGGAGACCGTCGTGTCGCGGTCTCGCGGCGGCAGACCGAGAGTGGCGCTGGAAATCCGCCAACTCATCCAGCAGATCAGCCTCGCTAACCCTCTGTGGGGCGCGCCGCGCATCCACGACGAATTACTTAAGCTCGGCATCGACATTGGCCAAATTTCGGCCGCCAAATGCATGGCGAAACGCAGGAAACCGCCATCGCAAGGGTGGAAAACCGTTCTTCGCAACCATGCGGAAGGATTGCGTCGATGGACCTTTTCGTGGTTCCGACATTGTCCTTCAAGCTGTTGTATGGCTTGCTGATATTGTGGCACGGTCGACGCCCCATGTTATGGCTGGTCATGATGGCGAATCCCACCGCAGAATGTTTTGCGCGACAAGTCACCGATGTCTGCGGCTGGGACTGCCCGCCGAGATACATCTTCCGCGACCCTGACGTCGCCTATGACGAGATCTTGAAACGGCGGCTTCGCGCCATGGGCATTCGTGACCACCCGACCGCGCCGCGCTCCCCATGGCAGAACGGCTGTGCGGAACGGCAGATCGGCTCGATCCGACAGGAGCGTCTTGATCATGTCGTTGTGTTCGGCGAGTGGCATTCGCGCCACGTGCTCCTATTACATATGGAATATTACAATCACCCTCGGACCCATCTCTCGCTGAACAAGGACGCACCCATCACGCGAACGGTTTCCGGCTGTCGGACGCACTGCCAAACCACTCGTCGGTGGATTGCACCACCATTACAGCCGGATTTGATTCCGACAGGGGCAAGGGGTTATCTAAAATGAAGCTGCTTGAGATTGATGAGGTGAAGAAAGAGTTTTCTGCTTCGCGACAGAAGAAACCTACAGAAGTGGAAATCTTCAAAAAGATAGCTGCTAAGATGGAAGAGTGCGTCATTGAGAACAAAGGAAAAGTTTTCAAATACGACGCTGCTCAAAAGAAGCTGTTTCTTGCTATCAAATACGCTAAGCAAATAGCTTATGGGTTAGAGGATAAGGCAAACACAGAAGAAGAGGCTCGCAGGAGAGTGCTTACGTATCTTCAGTCGCTTGCTATTGGTGAGATTGAGGAAGAGCATAAGAAGAGACTTTGGAAAGCTATTGAAAACGTTTCTAATCGCACTGGAAAAGCGCGAAATAAGCGTGCGAAGTCAGCATCATAGTTAGCAGAACCCCGATTCGAGTGTTGCTGCGGAAGCCAGAAGGCGACTGGTTGACATGTGTCCTGAAAGCACAGTTTACGGCTATTATGACGGAACCTCGGAGCGTGTTCACAACGCGCTTCATGTCAAGTGTCGGGAAGCAGAAGAACGCGAGATCAGTCCGACTGCCATGTCTTAGCGACTAATCAAGAGGGGCAGGGGGTTTGCCTCTCCAGCGGACACGCAGTCGAGGCGATTCTCGCGAGCGCGGCGATCCCGGGAGTCTTTCCGCCCGTCTATATCGACGGGCGAGCGTTAATGGACGGCACGGTCGCGGCCAGCACACCGATCCACCTCGCCGTCGAACTCGGTGCAACGCGCATTATTGTGCTTTCCACCGGCTACGCCTGCGCCATGAAAGAGCCTCCGAAGGGGGCCGTCGCCAAGGCGCTGCATGCGATTACACTGATGATCATCTGGCAGCTTATGCACGAGCTCGAACGGCTTCCAGAAAATGTCCAGGTGCGACTCGCGCCAACGCTTTGTCCATTGGCCGTGTCGCCCCTCGATTTTACAGCTTCAAAAGAGCTCATCGAACGAGCGGCGCATGCGACGGAGAAGTGGATCGAAAAAGGCGTGCTCACGCGGCCAGCTCGCCCCGGCGAGCTGGCGCCGCATCGTCACTGATTGCCCGATCGTCCGGCCATAAATCTGGTCGGTCGTGGCTTATAGAATGGCAATGAAAGCAGCCAGAAGAAATTGTCGGGGGCGATTAGGCGCGCAGACATTTGCTTCCGAAGCCCGTCTATTCTGGCTTTCCAATTGGGGTTCCGAACTGGCCGGATACGCACATAGCAACCGAACTATGACCGATCGTCATCGACCGTGAAGAAGAAGTCACCTTTCACGACTTCGCCGTCCGTGGCAAGCACGCGATACTCAACCAGATAGTTTCCTGGCGAAAGCCTCGGGGTCGGCATCACCATTTCTCGCGAAGCTTTGGGTTGCGTCAGCTCAGCTATAACGCTACCGTCCGCCTTCTTAAGCTTCATGGTCGAAAACAGCGCGTCGGCTTTGCCATCGAACATGAGCTTCACTTCGCTGACTGCCGAAGCATGCGATTTCGCTGACGGAAACGCCTGCTGCAGGAATTGATGATGCGCTGAAACTTGAAAGACGGCCGACAGCGCAAGGGCGACGGCGGCCGTCGCCAACGCTTTCAAGGGCATAAGTTTGTTCATCGCCATTCTCCAAAGGTGGATGGCCTGATACTCTGGTAATGAAACCATCCGGCGCGAAAACAGTTCATGAACTGGCAAGATTTCGGCTCAAAATGGCGAGGTTTTGCGGCTGGTCACGTTGCCCGGGCCTTGCTGCAGAATAGGGAAAGGCGCGAGCGCGGTTGTTAAGCAAAAAAATGCAACGGGAGCGCTCCGTTCGTGATCGATCCGTGCTCTTAGCTGGCAGGGGCACCAAGGCTTATGGGAGATTCTCTCAGCGTCGCGAATTCTTGCAATTTTTTTGAGATCGAAGCTCTTCTAATAAGGGGCCAGGCTGGACCTAACTCTCATTCGTAGTTGTCATAACAACTGCAGTGACGCGGCGATAGTCGTTCCAGCGCTACAGTATCGCAGCGTAAAACCGGTGGGGTTTTACGCCGCGACGCGACAGCACCCGTTCCGTCAGTTCTCAGGGGAAATCAACATCACTCATCATTTCCCGTAGCGTTAGCTCGGAGCATATTTTCCATGTAACTGGATGCCATATAGGGAATGTCAGAAAAAAACGACGGGGAGTTATATGGTCCGTGGCGTTCTTTATGTGATCCCTTCAGACGAAGGGAGCCGCAAGCGGCTCCCCGATTGGCTTATCGCCTCGCCTCGATCTCAGTTGGGGGCGAAGGGATGCTTGGCGGTGTTACGCTGGGCCACGACCTCGGACGCCTTCGGCTCGCCTTTGACGGCGCGGGCAATGGCTTCCTTCGTGGCGGTGTAGTTATAGTCCTGGATCTTCTTGTCGTCCTTCGCGTCCCAATGGATGAACACGCCGACGCAGATGAACACGTCGTCGGCTTCCGAAAGCGGGATCACGCCCTCGGCGACGCTGTCCGCAACCGCTTTGGCGACGCCATGCTGCGCCGGGCCAAACATCTGCACCGCTTGCCTGGCATCCTTGATCGTCACCTTGTTGAACAGGATCGTGTTCGGCTTGCACATAAGGTTCGGAGCAATGACCGCCAAAAGCGTCGAAAAGCCGTTCTTTTCGTTGACCAGCGCGTTGGCGAAGGCCATCTCCGCCGCGCTGCCGCGCGGGCCCATGATCAGGTCGATGTGCGCGACTTCATTGCCCTCGCCGACCAGCGACTCGCCAACCAGCATCTTGTTGATCAAAGCCATGTGCGTTTCCTCTTCAAAGACGAGATTGTTTCTCGTGCTACTTTTGCCGCGGGGACATTTAAGAGCGTTGGACTCGACTTGGTCAACTTCAGAATCGCCGCACCTATCGCATTCACATAGGAGACGATCAAGATTCCGCTTGTAATCGCTGGATGATTGCTAGGGCGCCACCCGATGGACCCAGCCGAAAGGTTTTGCAGTTTTCGACGTCGGTTCGGGAGCGAATTCAATTCGGACAATGTGCGGCAGCGCTTTCAGCTCGCCGTCCATTTCGAAACATGTGCCAGCGATAGCGTTGCGTTGATGGATAAGAACGGAGGCAGGCGAGCGCTTATATGTAACCGAGAAGGAGGCCAGCCACTTACCATACGGGTAAGAGTGGGGCCATGTAAGAGGATAATCGAGCGATGATCAGTCCCGATACGGCGCCTGGAACCGAAATTATATGTATCGACGACACCGCAGGACCTTATGGGCATGGAGGTCTGTACAAGGGCTCGATTTACACAGTCGCGCGGATCGCGCCGGCGATCACTGGCGGATATGTCGTTGTTCTTTTGGAGCTCAGGCCGTGGACAACGTTTACGCTGCCGTGGGGAGCCATTGATGTCGGGTTCGAGCTAAGGCGATTCCGTTATTTGGACATTCCGACGGAGCTCAACGAACTGCTCGCCCGAGCGCCGAAGGAATTGGAGACGACATGAAGAGAAAGGTGGCCCGATGCCCATCGACAGGGGGAAAAGGCGTTTCGGACTTGTCCCGAAAGCCCTAGTCTCGCAATATGAGCCCGAACCCAGCAGCGATCGAGCCGTGATTATGCAGGGCTCTGACGGTTACGCTTTGGTGCGCAGCGTTTTTGCGTGACCATTCCATTCTAGCTTCCGCCCCGCCCGTCATCGCGGGGGCAGGGATGTGAGAACCGAGCAGCCGACTCCTACGCAGGCGGGGCACGAGCGCGAGGCGGCGAAAGTCCCCCGCATGCTCCGCGCCCCGATCGCAGATTCCATACTTGGGTCTATCCTCCTAGCCGTGATCCTCGGCGGGGAGATGGTGATGCTCCTCTACGTGTGAGCCTAGCGCATTGCAGCCGTCGCACTAAATGACTGCCTGCGGCGGGGGTAGCACAGGGGGTCGGCATGACGCACAACGATTCAAACAAACTGAAATCGCAGCCTTCAAAAAGAGAGGCGGACAAATACGGCGGCGTTGTCGAATTCGACATGGCCTTGACGCCCAGCGTGATCATATGCGGCGCGGCGGGCGCAGTTCTAGGGGCGATTCTCGCGATGTGGGTAACGACAGAAATCCCGATCATCATCGCGACAGTCATCGTCTTTGCGGTGCTCTCGGGAATTTTTGGCTTCTTTGTGCCGTGGTACAAGCCCCGCGATGAAAAAAAATAACTCTCTCTCGGCGTTGCGTTCCATGACGGAGGATTTTCTTGCGCCATCGTTGCCGGAATTCAGTGCCGCGCTATCTCCCTTTTCGGGTAACCTATTCCCAGGGATCCCCATTTCAGCCCGGTGGCCCAACCGGGCTTTCTTTTGGGCGTAGCCATCCAATGCACAAACAAATGGCTGCCAGGGCGATTTTGCTTACCCTGATCGCGACCGCGCTTGTCGTCACTGTGTTTTCAGGCATCTGGGCTTTCGTCAATCAACTCAGGTAGGATCTATCAGCTTGAAATATGGACCAACGCAAGACGGGGCCCAATAAGCTTCACGATGATCTTTGCACTTTTCCGCCTCAGCTTGCCAATAGTCTTGCTTTCTGCATAGCTTGAGACAGTTCGAGAGTGAGGCGCGCACATGGTCGACAAGCAGCAAAAGTCGAAGAGCAAACGCGGGTTTGCTTCTATGAGCCCCGAGAAGCAGCGCGAGATCGCTAGCAAGGGCGGCAAGAGTGTACCCGCCGAAAAGCGGAGCTTCGCGCAAAGCGCCGCCCTTGCCGCTAAGGCGGGGCAAAAAGGCGGGAGAGCCGTCCACCCTTCAAACCGTTCTTTCTCGCGGGACCATGAGCTTGCCGCCACGGCGGGGAAAAAAGGCGGCGCAGCTTCACATAGCGGCGGGCGGCCAAAAAAGCCATGATCGTCCGCGCCGCAGTGCGCTCGCGCAAAACGGAATAACCCCTTTACCCGCCGTTGCCGTCTGCGCCGCGCTGGAGGCGGCCGGCGTGATTTTCGTTGACGAAAACGGCGAGGGGCCGGGCGCGCGGCTGAGGAAGCCAGGGTCGAAATGAGCGAGCGCGAGGCAGACCATAAGCGGAAGGGGATTCCCTTTGAAAAGCTTCGCGAGGGCCGCTGCAAATTCCCGCTCGGCGCGATCAATGATCCGCCCGAGTGGTTTTGCGGAGAACCCGCGCCGATCGGGGCGGTCTATTGCGAACGGTGTCGGTCGAAAGCCTATAATCGCTTCGAAAGGCGCAGATAGACGCGGCCAGCGGGGGCGATGGCGATGAAGCTGAGAGTTGAAATCACGCTCACGGCCGAAACAGCCCAGAGGCTGAAGGAGACGGGCGAACGCATCGCAGCGATGAATCTCGGAGACGATGGTATGCTCGCGGCGGCTATCCTGATGCGCATAGCTGCGGATTATGAGCGGGCGCGCGAGGCGAAGGCGGGTGGAACAATTCCGCTGGAGAGTCTCAACGCCGAAAATGACGAATAGGCGTATCCCTACGCCGGCGGCCGCCTGGCATTGATCTCGATATTCGAGGATAGGTCTCGGAGGAGTGGCTCGATGATCGTGTCCACTTATCTGATGATGGACACTATCTCTGATGTCAGTTGGGAAAGACGGGGAATCGCCTGGGCGCAAGCGCCGATCTTGGACGCGGGACGAGAAGCGCCGGATCGTTGAAGAGAGCCTCGAGCAAGGGGCCTCGATCGCCGAGGTCGCCCGACGCCACGAACTCAACGCCAATCTCCTGTTCACTTGGCGCCGCAACATGGGCGTGGAGGCGCCTGAGCTGAACGGCTCGATGGCGATCATGCCCGTGACGATCACCCCGGAAACGGCTGCGGAAGGGCAATGCTCGGGCGCGGTCGGCCAGATGGAGATCGTTTTGACCGAAGGCGAACGGATCATCGTCTGGGCCGACGTCGAGACGACGGCGCTGTCACGGGTGCTGAAGGCGTTGTCGCGGCGATGATTCCGATACCGAGCGGCGTGAGGGTCTGGATTGCGACCGGCCATACCGACATGCGGCGCGGCATGCAGGGGCTGGCGTTACAGGTGCAGGAGCAATTGAAGCGTGATCCGCACGCCGGCGATCTCTACATCTTCCGTGGCCGTCGCGGCGACCTCGCCAAAATCCTATGGCATGACGGCGTCGGCCTGTCGCTTTACGCCAAGCGTCTCGATCGCGGAAAGTTCATCTGGCCGTCGGCAACGCAGGGCGCCGTCTCGATCTCGGCTGGACAGATGGCTTATATGCTGGAAGGGATCGATTGGAGAAACCCGCAATTAACGTGGCGGCCGAAGAGCGCAGGGTGAGCAAAAAACTCTGTGTCGAAGAGCATTTTGGGGCGCCACAAATCACGAAAAATGTGATTCTCTGGCTTTTATGGATTCCGCGGCTGAGGCTCTTCCCGACGACGTCGCCTCTCTGAAGGCGGCCTTGCTTGTTGCGCGAGCGAAAGCCTCGGAGGATGCCGCGCTGATCGCCGCGCAGAAGCTTCGGATCGCCATGCTGGAGCGCCATGTCTATGGGCAGCGCTCGGAACGCGCCGCGCGGTTGATCGATCAGTTGTCGCTCACATTCGAAGAGCTGGCGGCGAGCGCCACGGAAGATGAACTCGCGGCGGAACAGGCGGTCGCCAGGACGACGGTCAGCGGCTTCACGCGCAAGCGGCCCGAGCGGAATACGTTTCCCGAGCATCTCCCGCGCGAGCGCGTATTGATTGAAGCGCCGAAGACGTGCGCCTGCTGTGGCGGCGGCCGTTTGCGCAAGCTCGGCGAGGACGTGACACAGACGCTGGAGACGACGCCGCGTCAGTGGAAGGTGATCGAGACCATTCGAGAAAAGTTCTCCTGCCGTGACTGCGAAAAGATCACTCAACCGCCGGCGCCCTTCCATGTCATTGCGAGGGGATGGGCGGGACCGAGTCTGCTGGCGATGATCGTGTTCGAGAAGTTCGGCCAGCACCAGCCTTTAAACCGCCAGGCCGAGCGCTATGCGCTCGAGGGCGCGCCGATCGCGTTGTCGACCATGGCCGACGCTGTCGGTTCCGTCTGTGCGGCGCTCGACCCCCTGCGGCGCCTTGTCGAGGCCCATGTCATGGCCGCTGAGCGTCTTCATGGCGACGATACGACCGTCCCCGTGCTGGCGAAAGGCAAGACCGACACCGGACGGCTCTGGGTCTATGTCCGCGACAATGCGCCGTTCGGCGGCGCCGGGCCGCCCGCAGCGATATTCTACTACTCACGCGATCGCCGGGGCGAACATCCGCAGAGCCATTTGGCGGGATACTCGGGAATCCTGCAAGCTGACGCCTATGACGGCTATAATCGGCTGTATCTCCCGGATCGCAAGCCTGGCCCGATCAAGGAGGCGGCGTGTTGGGCGCATGGGCGGCGGCCTTTCTTCGCCATGGCCGACATCGAGGCGAACGCGCGGCGCAAGGCGGCGGGGAAGAAGGAAATCCCGCTCTCGCCGATCGCCATGGAAATCGTGCGCCGTATCGACGCTCTCTTCGCGATCGAGCGGTCGATCAACGGCAAGAGCGCCGAAGAACGTCTCGCCGTTCGCCAAGCGGTGAGCCGGCCTCTCGTTGACGCGTTGGAAAACTATATGCGCGATCAAGTCGCCAAGCTCTCGCGTGGGCATGATCTCGCCAAGGCGATGCAGTATATGCTGAAGCGTTGGTCGGCCTTCACGCTATTCCTCGAAGACGGGCGCGTTTGCCTCTCGAACAACGCCGCAGAGCGTGGGTTGCGCGGAATTGCCCTTGGCCGGAAATCATGGCTGTTCTGCGGTTCCGATCGCGGAGGCCAGCGCGCCGCGGCCATGTATAGCCTCATCGTCACCGCCAAAATGAACGGCGTCGATCCGCAGGCCTGGCTCGCCGATGTCCTCGCGCGCATCGCCGCGCATCCAGCGCATCGGCTCGACGAGCTGCTACCGTGGAACTGGCGTGCAAACAATAAGCGCGCACCGGCGTTCGCGGCGTGACCGCGTCGAACTTCCCCTGCGGCCTACGGCGCATGCTTACGTTTCGCCAGTTGAGGCGGCGTGAGTTCCACGACATGAATGCAGCCGTTCGTGATGCAGGATTGCATCGGCACGTCGATGAAGGAATTGTCAACAACGAGCGGAAGCGCCGGCTGAGCCCTCAGGCCGAGAGGCGTAAGCAACAGCAGACGGTAACTCTTGTCGGGAACGCCGCTGATGGTCGTTATCAGAATAGGCTTCTGGGTCTTCGCTTCGACCTCGCGCTGGAGGACCTGGCAAGCTTTCGTTTGCTGCTTCCAACACTGAAGCACCCACTCACCAATATTCTCGTTCACATCCATTTTCACTTGGGGCTGGGCAGCGCCGTCAGCTGGGGCGGGCTGGCCTTGCGCGCTCGGCTGTCCACCTACCGCGGGCGCCGGCGCCTGGCTCTGCGCAGCAGGCGCGCCGGCTTCGCTGCCGGAGGCGCGGGCCTGGGCTTCGCAGGAGTTGCGGCGGGCCCAATATAATCCTGGGCTATCGCTGCGCCGGCAATTCCCGCAAAGGCGAGGAGCGTCAGAATAATCCGCTTCATTTTCGTCTCCCTCCAGGACCCTTTTTTATTTTTTCGGTCAACTCGCATTAGCGAGCAACACTCGTTCCCGTCGCCGTATCCAATGCTGGCGTCTCAAACCCCTGAGCGCTCGCTGAAGCCAAACGCGCCTGAGTTTTTCTGGGCGCACTCGCTGTACCGCCTGTCTTGGCGTCCGTCGCAGCGGGTGTAGCGGCATTGTCAGTCGCGGCGTCAGCCTTCGAGCGCGACGGGTCGGCGCCGTTCTCGCGGGCCTTGGGCGATGAGGCTGCATTTCCGCATAATCGGTTTAACGCTTCTTTTGACCGTTAATTTCACTCAGGGTCACGCAGAAGATATATTTAGTGGAAATCGAATGCATAGTGTCTGCACGAGCGGAAAGAACAATCCACCAGTAAAGATGCATGTGACGACCTACGTTTCCGGCGCGCTGAATACGCTTCAGTTAGTGCAAACGTCCAAGACCTTTCCGAAACTTGTTTGCCTGCCAGATGGCGTAACCTACGAGCAGGCGGTGGATATTTTCTGCAAATTCCTTGAGGAGCAGCCTGAGCAGCGCAGTAAAAACAGCGCAATCCTGATCGTAGCGGCACTCGCGCGCGCCTTTCCCTGTCCCAACTGAAGTTACCGCTACCGTCGGCGCTGGCGTCAAGCTGGAGCTCGAGTATAGCGGCGAACCAAGTCAGGCCGGTTAAGTCTTTTCGTTTCTTGCAATCCGTTGCTATATTGGCGCGTATGTAAAAATCGTGTGAGCGGCAGATATGACCCGGGTAGCTATTGTTATTTTTCTTCTCGGCGGTGTTGCGCCAGCAGCCGCTCAAGCGGGATTCCCGGGCGGCGGTGCGGGTGGTTATGGCGGCGGAGGCGCTGCGCCCGGATACAGTGCAAATCCGGGAATGACGCTCCCAACCGCTCCCGGGGCTGAACCGGTGCCCGGGAATTATTATTATCCGACGACACCTCAAAAATCTCCGCAGGCGAACATCAGCCCTAACGATGACGACGGTCCCTCCTTGCGAAACGAAACGAAGAAGGAGACGTATTCGCGATATCTTAACGTGCCGCAGCAGGCGCCACGGCGCTAAGCCCAAGCTCGACTAAGGTCAGCTTGCCCGCCTTCCGAGAAGCCAGCCAGCTCCCACGGAGGCGGCCGTTCGATTCGTCTCGCGGCCATCGAGCGGTCGTCACACCTGCTTTCAGCCTCTGTCCCCCTTTGGTGATTAGGGAGAGAGTTGGCCATACCACCCGTAATATCCCGTGAAGGGCGAAGTGGAATATTGGACGTAGGGATTGTTGTAATAGCCAATAGTCGCCCTGCGCGAGCCGTATGACCGATTGGAGAACGGATAGCCATAAGGCGGGTAATAACCACTGGAGTTATTATTGAGGTTCAAAGCTGGGCCAACAAACCTGTATCGCTGGCCGGCAGCGCGTTGAACGTGTCCAGACTGTCTCGCCAGCCTATTTTTTTGGGCTGACACGGTGTAGCTCGACTTCCCCGGCGCCCGGAGGTGTTTAGCGCTGGCGGCTGACATTGACGCGACCGAAAATGCAAGGATTGCGACAGCGCCAGTCAGGTACAATTTCTTTTCGGACCACATTTTGGTCACTCCTGAGACTTGTTCATATTCTGGAAGTTACGCCAGCAACGTGTCCCATTGAAGGCTATCTTCAGAAAGTAGTTACTATATGCAGACGTTCAAAGATAGACAACGTAGCGAGAGGACAAAGGCAAAGCTCTGGAACACGGCGAACGTTATCCCTCAAAAGCATAGCTTGCGCTAATCCTTCACTGATTATGCGCTCCGAACCGATCTTCGCGTCTTTCCCGGGATCACCCATCCCTTGCCTGGTGGGGGCGAAAGATCACAACAAAGGCGCCGATAACCAACCCGATGAGGACCAGAAGCAGAGCAGACTGCTTGAGCCACGCCATCGCCGGAACGGTGAGAGCCAGAACAATACCTAATATTGCAATATCTGCGGACACATGAATGCCCGCCACGAACGTCCCAAGCGCAAGCAGCAGCATAAGCGCAAGCCCGGTTGCGGGGCCGTTCAGGAAGTTATTGACCGACGGCAGCAACAGAATGCTCATCGCAATCAAGAACGCCGTCCAATGCAGGGCTTGGGTTATTATCAGCTGTTTTCTGGCCGCCCGATCGGTCGTTTGACGCCAGCCAATCCCAATACAGGCGAGACCGATGGCGAAACCCAGAAATTCCCAGTATCCATACAGCGGGCGACCCGACATGCTGGTGTATGCAACACCGAGGATCGCTAGAATAAGAACGACGAGGTAAGGCAGACGCAGACTTAGCCACCTCCCGAAACCTTGAGGACGCGCCGCTTGCTTTGACTGGGTAACCTCGTTTTCAAAAGCCATGGCTCACCTGTTTCTCGCTATTTCGTATCATAGTTCTGGACTCTAATCACAATCCAGTCGGAATTCTCGCGAATTTCATTTGCCGGGCGAGACTTCGATCGGCGCGATCACGAAAAGAGGCTGCTTCCCTGCTTCCGTGATAAATCCGACGTCAACTGTCGAAATGACCTTTCCCGCAATTGGCGCGGTGACATTCACTTTGGCAAGAGCCGCCTCAGCCGCCGCTATGGCGGCACGACTTTCCTCCACTGCCGCCCGATCGTTGTCGGCGCGCAGCGCGGCCTGCTCCACCGCGACGCGCGCCTGCTCTAAACTTGCACTCGTCGTCGAACCGCGCCTCTGCCTTCGTTGCCTTCGCTCCAATTCGCGCTTCGCATTTAAATGCTCTGAGATGCTTGCCTCCTGCCGGAGAGTAGCCTGCGCCAGAATTTCCTTTCGGCGCGCCACCTCGTCTTCGTAGGGCGCGGGATCAAGCTTTGCGCAGATCTGACCGACCTCGACGACTCCTCCCGCCTGACAAAGAATCGCGACGACGCGTCCTGAGACTGGAGCCACCACCTCCCGAGGCATGGGCTTCAAAGCATCGGCGCCGGCAATTTTACCGTCATCCGTCACCCGATTCCAAAACACATATGCCTCTCCACCAATCAGCGCGGCGAGCGCAGCAGCGCCGGCAAGCGCCTGCCATCGGTTTGGAAGCCCCCCGGTTTGTCCTGTCACAATTCGCCCTGCATGGCCGAGCGATCGCGAGACGCGCTCTCAGCGCTTTGCGACCTCGTCAGCACGAAACTTCGGATGAAGAATTTCTCTGCCTCCACGACAAGAAAGAAAACCAGCCCGCCAAGGAATAGCCGAGGCCAGATGTCCAGGGCGATCGCCTCGGTTCCGAAAAGGCGCTGCAAAGGCGCCGCATATGTGAAGAGAAGTTGCAATATCACGACCGCGGCGACGCCGAGCGGCAAGTAGAGATTGCCCTTATGAGCGGATATAGACAACGATGAGTCCGTTTTGAACCGACTGTTCAGCAGATAGAAAACCTGCCCCACGACAAGCGTATTGACTGCGACCGTGCGGGCGAGTTCATCTGATGCGCCGCCTGCCTTCATCCAGAAAAACGCGGCCAGCGTGAGAACGAGAAGCGCCACGCCGACAAATATAACGCGCCAAACCGCAAACCCATCCATTATAGGACGATTCACGGCGCGCGGGGTGCGCCGCATCACGTCATGCTCATGAGGCTCGAAGGAGATGACAAGCCCGAGCGCGACGGACGTGATCATATTCACCCAGAGAATTTGCGGCGCCGTGATCGGCAGGATGAACCCCCCGACAATCGCTACGAGAATTACCAATGCCTGCGCAACATTTGTCGGCAGCATGAAAAGGAGCGCCTTTTCGATATTGTTGTAGACGGTGCGTCCCTCCCGCACTGCGGCGGTGATCGACGCGAAATTGTCGTCCGCGAGCACCATCGCCGCCGCCTCCTTGGTGACCTCCGTACCCTTAATGCCCATGGCGACGCCGATATCCGCCCGCTTCAGCGCGGGCGCGTCATTGACCCCGTCGCCTGTCATCGCGACGACTTGTCCATTAGCCTGTATCGCTTTGACGAGCCGCAGCTTGTGTTCTGGACTTGCGCGCGCGAAAACGTCGACATGGCGAACAACTTCCTGCAATGCGCCGTCGTTCATAGACTCGATTTCGACGCCGGCGACCGCTGTCTTTCCGTCGCCAATGCCAAGCATTTTCGCGATAGCCGCAGCGGTGATCTTGTGATCTCCCGTAATCATGGTGACGCGTATGCCGCCCTTATGGCATTCCGAAACCGCTTCGATCGCTTCCTTGCGAGGCGGGTCCATCAGGCCAACAAGACCGAGCAGCACCAGCGATTTCGGCAGGTCGGCGGGGGTCAGGCTTTTTGTTCCGACACCGGGATTCTTCGACCAGGCGAGCGCCAGCACGCGTTCGCCCTGCGCCGCAAGCTCATCGGCGGCTTCGCTCCAATATGTCTGGCGAAGAACCTCCGGGCCATTCGCCGTCTCCTCCCGGTCACAATGCGCTAAAATTACCTCCGGCGCGCCCTTTACAAGAAGAAGCTGCCCGCCGCCTCTCTCCTCATGCAAGGTCGCCATGAATTTGTGTTCGGATTCGAAAGGAATGGCGTCGAGACGTCGGCGGCGCTCTTTCTCCTCCCTCCTGTCCAATCCAACTTTTGTCGCAAAGGGGTAAAGCGCCGCCTCGGTGGGATCTCCCTCTACTTTCCAGAGACCGTCAATCTGACGCAGCTCGGAATCGTTGCACAAGGCTGAAACAAGCCCCATCCCCAACAGGACCTGGCTCGAGCTTGCAGGCCTTTGGTCGAGCAGGATCTCCCCTTCGCTAGCATAGCCGTTCCCGGTAACCTGATAGACCGAATCCGCTGTGACAGCGGACGCGACCATCATTTCCATGAGCGTTAGGGTGCCGGTCTTATCCGAGCAGATGCGCGAAACCGATCCGAGCGTTTCGACAGCAGGAAGGCGGCGGATGATCGCATTGCGCTGAGCCATGCGCTGCACGCCGATGGCAAGCGT
Organism: uncultured Alphaproteobacteria bacterium; assembly: GCA_963717565.1. Lineage (GTDB taxonomy): Bacteria > Pseudomonadota > Alphaproteobacteria > Rhizobiales > Beijerinckiaceae > Methylocystis. The sequence continues at coordinate 169,900 of CAVQWJ010000007.1, read as the reverse complement.
GATTGTGATCAGGGCCGGCAGGCCTTCCGGGATCACCGACACGGCAATTCCCACGACCGCCTGGAAAGCTTCAACGAAGGATAGATCGCGCACCCAGCGCCCATAGGCAAAAACTGCAACGCTTACGAAGCCGATTACTTTCGCGATCGTATGGCCAAAATCCTCGATCTGACGAAGCAACGGGGTTTCGAGCGTGTCGACGGCGGCGAGCATCTGATTTATGCGACCGAGTTCGGTTTGCGCGCCCGTGCCGACGACGATCCCAACAGCTCGTCCGGAAACGACGAGCGTTCCTGAAAACGCCATATCTTCGCGGTCGCCGACCGTCGAGTTCTGCGGAACCGGTTCGATGGACTTTTCAGCAGGCACGGATTCGCCCGTTAGCGCCGCTTCATCAGTTCGAAGGTTCTTTACATCAATCAGCCTCAAATCCGCTGGGACGCGATCGCCCGACTCGAGAAGCACGATATCCCCCGGGACGAGCCCTTCGGCGGGCACGACCTGGGTCTCTCCGTTTCGAAGGGCGCGTGCGTCAGCCGACAGCATGTTACGGATCGAATTGAGAGCCTTTTCAGCTTTTCCTTCCTGGAGGAAGCCGAGGATCGCATTGATGAGAACGACGCCAGTGATGATGAAAGCGTCAAGCCAAAGGCCAAGCATGAGCTTTACGAAGCCAGCCGCCAGAAGCACGTAAACGAGGATATTGTCGAATTGCTGCAAAAACCGCATGAGCGGCCCGCGCCTCGCGCCTTCAGGCAAGCGGTTGCGCCCATAACTTGTAAGGCGTCGCTCGACTTCGTCGGACGAAAGGCCCTTTGTCGGATCGCTCTCCAGGTGGCGCAGTACGGCCTCAATTTCCATTGAGTGCCAGCTATTCGGGGAAGATACGTCTTTACCGGTCATCTTGAGCGTCTCCGGTTGCGGCCAATCTTGTCGGATGGAAATTGTTTAGTAAAGCTATGATCGGACCTTTTATTAGCTCGCCCATGCGGGGCCACCGCAGGCGTTCCCAAACTAACAATCTTTGATAAGGCCCCTCAAGGCGCCTATGGCATGAACTACTCTCCAGGCTGCGGCAAGATAGAACGTAGGTTGCGACCTTCCAGATCACAGAGCGTGAAGATGGGAGCGGCATCGAGCCTCCACCGGCCCAATCTCGCCTCGCCCTCGCGGCCCGCGTCGAAAATCATTCATAATGTGACGGGTAAGCCGGGAAGGTGGTCGGATCCCGCGATGGACGCCTCTGTCGAAAGATGGGGGTCTTGAGTTATCCAATGGGAATTGGTCCATCTAAACAAGCTGTAGTCAAAAACTCTTGGATCGCAACCTTGACCGGTCCGCTCCCGTCCCTAATTACCTTTCTGTTCGATCCTTCGAACCACCTAGAATTAGTGGAGGAAACTGGAATGCGCTACTATAGCAAAGCCTCTTTGTTCGGCGCTGCCTGCGGAACTCTTTTGTTTCTTGCAACTCCTTCGAACTCGGCAGTCGTAACGAGCCCCGTGACTGACAAAGCCCTGTCTGATCTTTCAAGCGTGCAAAAGGTGTCTCATACGACACAAGGTCAGTGCATCAAATGGACGCGGAGATGGAATACCCGGCATGGTTTCGGTCACCGCCGTTGCGTTCAGTGGAGATAGGGTTGAAATAACGATCCCCGGCCGCGCTCGAATGAGCAAGCGCCGGATCCACCGGCCGGTTACCGTCAACCGACAATGGACTTGAAAACCGTCGGAGACGCTGGAGCGAATGTTCCGGTTCCAATGAGACCCTGGCCGGTGGGTCGTTATGCCTCGTAGAGCTCTACTGGCGAGCGATCTGCGCCTCGCGTTGCTGGCGTGCACCGGGTGTTAGTGGCTTTCAGACAACGCAGAGAACCCGATCGAAAACCGCTTGCCTTGAACGCTCGTTTGCAACTCTGGTGAGGCGGCTGTGCTCAGCGCAGCCGTGCTTGTCTCTCACGCTGGCAACCTCTTCGCCCCGGAAAACCCTGCTGCACGGCCGAGTTGCGAAAATAAGCAAGGGAGGCCGCCCATTCTCAAAGATGGACAGGCCCCCTTCGTTTTAGGCAACCTCGGTCGCGAAGAGAACAGCGCTTCTTTCAGGATTCGTGAAGCATTGCCGCGCTTCTTCGAGGCTGCGCAACCCCGCCATAGGCGCATTGACCAGCACCGCCATATTGCCCGGAGCGTGCTCGTTCTTCCACATCTTCGTATGGGCCAGCGGGATTTTATCCCAGGCGAAGACCTCCGACATGCAGGGGTCGACGCGGCGGTCGATGACGAACTGGTTCGCCGCCGCGGCCTGCTTGAGATGCGCGAAATGCGAGCCCTGAATGCGCTTCTGGCGCATCCACACGTAACGGGCGTCGAAAGTGATGTTGAAACCGGAAGTGCCGGCGCAGAACACCACCATGCCGCCGCGCTTGGCGACGAGGCAGGAGACCGGGAAGGTCGACTCGCCCGGATGTTCGAAGACGATGTCGACGTCCTTCTTGCCGGTGATGTCCCAGATCGCCTTGCCGAACTTGCGCGCCTCCTTGGTCCATTCGACATATTCGGGCGAATTGACCTTGGGGAGCTGGCCCCAGCATTTGAAGTCCTTGCGGTTGATCACGCCCTTGGCGCCGAGCGACATGACGTAATCGCGCTTGGACTCGTCCGAAATGACGCCGATGGCGTTGGCGCCCGAGGCCGCGCAGAGCTGCACGGCGAAGACGCCGAGACCGCCGGAAGCGCCCCAGATCAGAACATTGTGACCAGGTTTCAGCTCATGCGGCGCATGGCCGAACAGCATGCGATAGGCCGTGGCGAGCGTCAGCGTGTAGCAGGCCGATTCTTCCCAAGTCAGATGGTGCGGGCCGGCGGATCAGTTGGCGCGCCTGAACCCGACAGAACTGGGCGAAGGAGCCGTCCGGCGTTTGGTATCCCCAGATTCGCTGTGACGGCGAGAACATCGGGTCTCCGCCATTGCACTCCTCGTCGTCGCCGTCGTCCTGGTTGCAATGGATGACGACCTCGTCCCCAACCTTCCAGTTGCACCTTCGAGCCCACCGCCCAGACGACGCCCGACGCGTCCGAGCCGGCGATGTGATAGGGACTATTGTGCCCGTCGAGCGGCGAGATCGGCTCGCCGAGCGCAGCCCAGACGCCGTTGTAATTGACGCCGGCCGCCATTACGAGAACGAGGACGTCATGGCTGTCGAGCTCCCAGGTCGGGAGACCTCGAGCTGCATCGCCTGATCCGGCGGCCCGTGTCGTTCCTTCCGGATCGTCCATGCGTACATGTTCTTCGGGACATGGCCGAGCGGGGGGATATCGCCGATTTCATAAAGGTCCTTGTGCATGGGTTTGGCAGCTCCTGTGGATGGATGATTATGAGATCGGCCGCCCAATGTCAGGGGCAGCGCCCGGCTCGGCGCGCCGGCGTTGCGCTACGGCGCGAATGATTGGGGCCCGATCCGGGCTCGGGGCGGGAAAAGAGCGGAAGCAGCGGCCGGGAACCGCGCCTTAAACAGGCTTTTCCACTACAGAGGCGGCGGACTGTTGCGCCTCTGATGGGAAGAGCGCCAGCTCATGATGAGCGAAGAGACTAACAAATACGACGCCTATGACCCACAGCGTCGGTACGACGACCGTTTGTAATAAATGCGAACGAAGCGTCATTTTCGAAGCTCCTCAGCGGCCAAGACGCTCAGTTTCGTGCGTGTCGCCTCTACTGTAAAATAGGAATTACAACTCGGATCCATAGATTTTTTGGATAGGGCGGCCGCGAGTCAGCGGGCGGCAGGGGCATTGCGGACCGGCCGAACACAACCCCTCCGGCCGGTCAGAGCTTCCGCCGATGCAGATTCAGGCTCTTGAGCAACGGGCTCGGAAATTGACGCCGCCGAGTCACGGCGTAAAATGCTTCCTTGATTTCCGGGAAGGTGCAGTGCTCTTTCAGCGAACCGTTGGCAAGCTCATCGAGAACCACAACTGGCGGCACGAGGACCAGACAAATATCCCTCTCGCGCAGTCAGCCTTAGCATCGCCATATCGTCGACTTCAGCCACGACCGTGGGCTTTATCTCTTCCGATTCGAGCAGCTTGTCGAAGGCGTTCCGAATTCCGCTGCCCCGGCCGGGCACAGCAATCGGTATGTCGGCCAGGTCTTGGGGAAAGCGGAATTTTCGCCGCTTTAATAACTTCGGCGCGCCGATGAGGCTCACCGATTGCTCGGCGATCAGCGTGCTTTGCCAGTCTTCGTCCTGATCATGCATCGCCGGCTGGTTGGCGAGCACAAGATCTAACTTATGGTCACGAAGCCGCGAGAGAAGTTCGAGGAAGGTTCCCGACTGAATGATGACCTCGACGTCCGTGCGGCCGAATAAGGGCCGCAGCAGCTCGATCTGGAAGTTGCGGGAAAGAGTGGAGACCGCTCCAACGCGGAGCGTCTGTCGCGCATCGGGCCGCAGCCCGTCCAAGGTGCTGAGGAACTCGTCGCCCAGTTTGAATAGGGCGTCCGCGTAGCCGAGCGCAATCCGACCGGCCTCGGTGAGTTGCAGCGACCGGCCGTGACGCTCGAACAAGGGTTGGCCGAGCTGTTCCTCAAGCGTCCTGAGTTGAATGGACAAGGAGGAAGGCGATACGTTGAGTCGACGCGCTGCACGCGTAAGGCTGCCTTCGTTGGCGATCGCCCAGAAGTAACGCAAATGGTGATAGTTTAGAAAGGCCATGTTCGTATTCTGTTTTATAGAACAGAAAATTTCAATATTTGAATTTTAAAAAAGCAGTGGCGCGTCCTAGTCTCTGCCTCCATCAAGAGCTGGAGACTGATCGACATGCACCCATTCGCCTGGTGGGCCCTCCTTGCCCCGGCCGCGCTCCTCGCCGTCAGCCTGACGCCGAGCGGGGCTGCAAACGCTCACCCCCGCGCCATGGCCGCCACAGGTCTGAGCGCTGGCATTGTCGCCTTTCTTGTCGCCATTGGCGTTGACGCCGCGGTTATCCTTTATGGGCCCTTCTGGACCGGCACGCTCGGCGTCGCGGGCGTGGGCGTCGGCATTTACTTCGACGCCCTGTCCGCGGCCATGCTGCCGCTCGTCTCCTTCATCGGCGTGGTCGTCCTGCTCTACAGCCGCAACTATCTGGACGGCGACCCGGCACGGCCGTTTTTCAAGAGGCTGGCCTTTACGCTGGCCGCGGTGCTGAGCGTCATCGTCTCCGGCAATCTCGCGCTTTCTGATCCTCGCCTGGATCGCCACCAGCGTCGGCCTCAACAAGCTGCTGCTGTTCTACCGCGAGCGGCCCGCCGCGCAGCTCGCCGCGAACAAGAAGTTCGTCGCCAGCCGGCTCGGCGACGTCTGCCTGATCGCCGCCGCCGCCGCCTCTGGTCGGCTTCGGCACGCTCGACCTTCCCCGCGCTCTTCGCCGCCGCCAAGGTCGCTGCCGCCGGCGGGCGCTGTCTGGATCGCTCACCTTCGCCGCGCTGCTGATCGTCATCGCCGGCGCTGCTGAAGTCCGCGCAACTTCCCTTGCACGGCTGGCTGATCGAGGTGATGGAGACGCCGACGCCGGTTTCCGCGCTGCTGCATGCCGGCATCATCAACGCCGGCGGCTTCCTGGTGCTGCGCTTCGCCGACGTGCTCGCGCCCTCGGACGGCGCGCTCGACATGCTCGCCATCGTCGGCGGCGCCACGGCGCTGTTCGGCTCGGTCGTCATGCTGACGCAGACCTCGGTCAAGGTGCGCTCGCCTGTTCCACCATCGCCCAGATGGGCTTCATGATGCTGCAGTGCGGCCTCGGCGCCTTCTCGGCGGCGCTGCTGCACATCGTCGCCCACTCGCTCTACAAGGCGCACGCCTTCCTGTCCTCGGGCAGCGTCATCGACCTCGCCCGCGCCTCCTGGACGCCGAGCCCCGGCGGCCAGCCGCATCCGGCGCGGCTTCGCCCTGGCGCTCGCCGGCGTCGCTGCCCGTGGCGCTCGCGGTCGGCGGCATCTTCGGCGCGACGCTCATCGACAACCCGGGCGCAGTCGCGCTCGGCGCGATCCTGCTGATGGGCCTCGTCCATCTGGTCGCCAAGGCGCATCGACGAGCGGCCCAACGCTATGTCATCGGCCGGACGGTCGCTGCTCGCGGCGGTCGTCGCGGTCGTCTACTTCGCCCTGCAGGCGGCTGCGGAGCGGCTGGTCGCGGCGCAGCCTGCCGGCGCCGGCCGCTGCGCGGGCCGGTCGACCTCGCGCATCGTCGCGCTGGTCGTCGTCGCCTTCGGCGCGGTGACGGTGTTCCAGAGCGTCATGGCCCGGCAGCCGACGCGCCGTTCTGGCAGGCCGTCTACGTCCACGTCACCAACGGCCTCTACCTCAACACGCTCGCCAACCGGCTCGTGCTGGCGCTCTGGCCGGGCGCTCGCCGCCGCTCCAATCGCCTGATCCGACCAGGAAGGACCCAGCCATGAACGCTCACGTGCAGCTTCGCTCGCGAATCCGTCAGGCCTGCTCGACCACTCGCGACAGGCCGGCGATCGCAGGCAGCGATCGACGGCCGCCTGCAGGCGAGATCGCGCCGCTGTGGCCGCTGAAGCACTTCGTCGCGGTCAATCCGTTCCTGGCTTCACCGGCCAGCCCTTCGCCGCAACCTGCGCCACGCTGAGCCGGGTCGCCAGACGCGACATGCTGATGCCGCGCGCCTTCTATCGCGAGGCGCTCGCGCGACGGCGCGATCGACGACGCCGATCTCGAAGCGGCGCTCGCGCGCGGCGCCCGCGGACATCGACCGTCCCGCCGATGTGGCGGCGCTCGAAGCGCCGCCGCGCAGAACTCGACCGACGAACGCGCGTCCGCCCGCCGTCGTCGCGACCGTCGCCGAGGTGCTCGACGCGCTGCGCCGACGGCGACCGCCAGGCCTCGCGCATCGCCTTCATGATCGACGAGATCTCCAAATGGTGCGCCGCCTATTTCGACGAGGGCCAGGCGAGCTGGCAGCTGCCGGAGCGCGACTCTGCGCCCTATGCCGCCTGGCGCGCGCGCGCGCGCTACGACCGCAACCCCGAAGCGATGGGCATCACGGGCTTCCGCGACGGCCATCGCGGCGCTGCCCGACGATCCTGTCGACACCATCGCCGCCATCGTCGAAGCCCTCGGCATCCCGCGAGCGCGCCGATCGAGGACTATCTGCACCGCGCGCTGTTCGACATCGGCGGCTGGGCGGCCTATGCGCGCTACCTCGTCTGGGACGCCGAACTCGACGGCGGCACGACGACACGCTGGTCGAGCTGCTCGCCATCCGCATCGCCTGGGGCTATGCCTGTTCAAGGAGCGCAGCGACGCGGCGTTCCGCAGCGCCTGGGCGCGAGGCGATGGCCGACGCCGCGAGCCTGCCCGAGGACCATCGCCTGGACGACGATCGCCGACCTCGCGGTCGATCTGGTCCTGCAGGACGCCTATGAGATCGCCGTTCCAGCGCCAGCTCGTCGACACGCTCGCGGCCCACGACGCGCGGCCGCGGCCGCAGCCGGCGCGCCGCGCGGCCGCCGGTGCAGGCGGCGTTCTGCATCGACGTGCGCTCGGAGGTCTTCCGCCGCGCGCTGGAGACCGTCTGCCCGCGAGGCCGAGACCATCGGCTTCGCCGGCTTCTTCGGCTTCCCGATCGAATATGTGCCGATCGGCCAGCACGCGCGGCGGCGCGCAATGCCCCGTGCTGCTGAAGCCGGCCTTCACCGTCTGCGAGGCCGTGACGGACGCGTCGACGGAGGAGGAGACCGAGGTCCTGGGCCTGCGCCTGCTGCGCCGCCGCGCCGCCAAGGCGTGGAAGTCGTTCAAGCTCTCGGCGGTCTCGTCCTTCACCTATGTCGAGACGGCGGGCCTGCTCTTCGCGCCGCAAGATCGTCGACCGACAGCCTCGGCCTGACCCGCGCCGGTGCCCGACCCCAACACCGACGGGCTCGACCGCGACGTGCATCGGCCGCATCGGCCCGCGCCTGGAGCCGCGCACGTCGGCGGCCGGCACGACCGGCTTTGACCGCCGAACAGCGCCTGGCCATGGCCGAGGCGGTGCTGCAAGGCCATGTCGATGACCGGCGACTTCGCGCGGCTCGTCCTGCTCGCCGGCCATGGCAGCACGACGGTCAACAACCCGCACGCCTCGGGCCTCGATTGCGGCGCCTGCGGCGGCCACACCGGCGAAGCCAACGCGCGGGTCGCGGCGGCCATCCTCAACGATCCGGCGTGCGCGCCGGCCTGCGCGGCAAGGGCATCGCCATCCCGGAGGACACCTGGTTCCTCGGCGCCTGCACGACACCACGACCGACGAGGTCCGCATCTTCGACGAGGACGAGGTGCCGGCCGACGCATCGCGCGCGATCTCGCCGCGCTGAAGGAGCGGCTCGCCGAGGCGGCGGCGCTCGCCCGCGCTCGAGCGCGCGGCCCTGCTCGGCCTCGAGACAGGGCGCCGACGTCGACGCGCAGGTGCTGGCGCGCAGCCGCGACTGGTCGCAGGTGCGGCCGGAATGGGGCCTCGCCGGCAACGCCGCCTTCATCGCCGCGCCGCGCGCACCGCACCGCGCGGGCTCGATCTCGGCGGCCGCGCCTTCCTGCACAGCTACGACTGAGCAAGGACGAGGGCTTCGGCGTGCTCGAGCTGATCATGACCGCGCCGATGGTCGTCGCGAGCTGGATCAACCTGCAATATTACGGCTCGACGGTGAACAACCGGGCCTTCGGCAGCGGCAACAAGGTGCTGCACAACGTCGTCGGCCAGCTCGGCGTGCTCGAGGGCAATGCCGGCGACCTGCAGGTCGGGCCTGCCCTGGCAGTCGGTGCACGACGGCAAGCGCTTCGTCCACGAGCCGCTGCGCCTCAACGTCTTCATCGAGGCGCCGGAGCGGCGATCGACGCGGTGATCGCGCAAGCATGCGGGCGTGCGCGATCTCGTCGACAATGGCTGGCTGCACCTGTACGCCCTCGAAGGCGACGGCGGCATCGTCCGCTTCGGCGCTGGGCGTCTCACTCAGCCACGGCTCCTCCGAGCTTGCTGGCGCTTTAAGCCCCTTTTTTTTTTTTTTTTTTTTTTTTTTTTTTTTTTTTTTTTTTTTTTTTTTTTTTTTTTTTTTTTTTTTTTTTTTTTTTTTTTTTTTTTTTTTTTTTTTTTTTTTTTTTTTTTTTTTTTTTTTTTTTTTTTTTTTTTTTTTTTTTTTTTTTTTTTTTTTTTTTTTTTTTTTTTTTTTTTTTTTTTTTTTTTTTCGCGCCAAGGCGCGCCTCGCAATTGCGCTCAGCGGCGCGGCGATCGGGATTGGAAGCGAAGGCGCTTTCGGTCCACACCCGGTCGTCCCATTTCTCGCCTCGGGGATTGAACTCATCGCGCTCGTCGACTTCGAAACGACCTTGAGATCGTCGTGCAGCGACGCACGTGTACAAATGATGATTCAATTATCGTGAATCGGGTGCGAACATTGCGCCCTTTCTCGCTCGCATCGGCTTTCCGGACCACGCCGTGATTGTGCGACCAGAGGGACGCTCCGACGCCGTAGGCCTCGTCAAGGGAGTAACGGACCTCGACTTGCTGACCGCGCGATCAACGCTGCAACGGCCCTTTCCAGCACCGGCCTCGCCAGCGTGCAGAGCGACATGCGGGCTCATCTCAATCCGACCCGGATGAAGACGATCGGCCTTGTGGCCAGGGCGCTCGCGCTGCACGCCGCGCGCCTTTGCCCGGAATGTCGGGCGCCAGGCTTCGGCCTTAAAGAGGCGCTGCGGGGACTTCCCTGCGCGGAATGCGGCGCGCCGACGCGGCGGGTTCGCGCTGAAATCCATGGTTGCGTCAAATGCGGCTTTTGGCGTGTAAAGCGTGAGAGGCCGGCTTCCCTTCGTGCGGACGCCATGTGGTGCGACGCGTGCAATCCATGATGGGTTTGGGGGGGGGGGGGGGGGGGGGGGGGGGGGGGGGGGGTCTGGCCAATCCTTTTTCATCGGGGGGCCCCCCCCCCCCCCTAGAAATAGCCTTCCTGCTTCTTCGCCTCCAACGAGCCGCCATCCTCTCCGTCGGCCAGGCGTCCCTCGCGCTCCGACACGCGCGATCGCTCCGTCTCCTCCAGCACGGCGGATATGTCGGACGCCTCCGACTTGATCGCGCCCGTCACAGGCCAACAGCCGAGCGTGCGGAAACGGACGTGGCGCGTCATCGCCCTGTCGCCCGGCTCGAAGCGCATGCGCGATTTATCGTCAATGGCGATCAAAGTACCTCTGCGGCGCACCACAGGTAGTGACTGCGAAAAATAAAGCGGCGCAAGCTCTATCTTGTTTTGGAGCGCATAAAGCCAGACGTCGCGCTCGGTCCAGTTGGAGAGGGGAAAGACGCGGGCGGAGTGGCCCGGACTGAGCCTGATGTTGTATTGCCGCCAGAATTCAGGGCGCTGGTCCCGTGGATTCCACCCGCGACTGATTACGTATCGAAACGATCCGCTCCTTCTCGCGCGCGAGCGCTCCTCGTCACGCCGTGCGCCGCCGAAGATGACGTCATAGCCGCCCGCGCTCAACGCCGTCTTGAGCGGTTCCGTGCGCATCGCATAGGTGTAGCGGTCGCCATGGTCGAAGGGGTTGATCCCGGCTGCCCGGCCCTCTTCATTACGATGGACGATCAGGCGGAAGCCGTTCTCTCGCGCGAATTCGTCCCGGAAATCGAGAAGCGCGCGAAACTCCCAGGTCGAGTCCAGCGCTAAGCAGCGGAAAGGGCGGCTTGCCGGGAAAAATGCCTTGCGCGCGAGATGCGCGAGCACCGTCGAGTTTTTCTGGCCGAGAACAGCATCACGGGATTTTCAGCCTGCGCCACGGCCTCGCGGAGAATGTGGATCGCCTCAGCTTCCAGTTTTTTTTTTTTTTTTTTTTTTTTTTTTTTTTTTTTTTTTTTTTTTTTTTTTTTTTTTTTTAAAAAAAAAAAAAAAAAAAAAAAAAAAAAAAAAAAAAAAAAAAAAAAAAAAAAAAAAAAAAAAAAAAAAAAAAAAAAAAAAAAAAAAAAAAAAAAAAAAAAAAAAAAAAAAAAAAAAAAAAAAAAAAAAAAAAAAAAAAAAAAAAAAAAAAAAAAAAAAAAAAAAAAAAAAAAAAAAAAAAAAAAAAAAAAAAAAAAAAAAAAAAAAAAAAAAAAAAAAAAAAAAAAAAAAAAAAAAAAAAAAAAAAAAAAAAAAAAAAAAAAAAAAAAAAAAAAAAAAAAAAAAAAAAAAAAAAAAAAAAAAAAAAAAAAAAAAAAAAAAAAAAAAAAAAAAAAAAAAAAAAAAAAAAAAAAAAAAAAAAAAAAAAAAAAAAAAAAAAAAACGAGGTGAGAATGTGGTCTGAACTCCGCGGACTGAAAGACGAGATCGACTTCGGCACGCCGCCGCGGGACGGGGCGCCGGTCACGCTCGAGATCGACGGCGTCCCGGTGACCGTTCCGGCCGGCAGTTCGGTGATGCTCGCCGCCGCGGCGGCGGGTCGGCGCAATCCCCAAGCTCTGCGCGACCGACATGCTGGAAGCCTTGGCAGCTGCCGCGTCTGCCTCGTCGAGATCGAGGGCCGCGGCGGCTTCCCGGCGAGTTGCACCACGCCCGTCGCCGAGGGCATGAAGGTCCGGACCCAGACCGAGACGCTGCAGCGCCTGCGCAAGGGCGTGCTGGAGCTCTACCTCTCCGATTTCCCCGAAAGCGAGATCGCCGGCGGCTGGAGCGAGTTCCACGAGACGCTGAAGGCCGAAGGGGTCGCCGTCGCATCCCTACGGCAAGGGTCGCGAACCATTTCGACGCGCCGGTCGACCCCTCGAACCCCTATTTCCTGTTCGATCCGGCGAAATGCATCGTCTGCAGCCGCTGCGTGCGCGCCTGCGCCGAGGTGCAGGGCACATTCGCGATCACCATCGCCGGCCGCAGCTTCGACTCGAAAGTCGCCGCCAGCCAGGACCAGCCGTTCTTCGAATCGGAATGCGTGAGCTGCGGCGCCTGCGTGCAGGCCTGTCCGAGTCACGCGCTGGTCGAAAAGAGCCTGTTCGAAGGAGACTATCGTCCATGCCGAATCCGTTGAAGCCTGAGAAATCGGTCGTCACGACCTGCGCCTATTGCGGCGTCGGCTGCGGCTTCAAGGCCGAGACGCGCGGCGACAACATCGTGCGCATGACGCCCTGGAAGGAAGGCAAGGCCAACCACGGCCACAGCTGCATCAAGGGCCGCTTCGCCTTCGACTATTACAACGCGCCCGATCGCGTGCGCACGCCGCTGATCCGCGCCTCGATCGACGATCCCTGGACGCCGGTGAGCTGGGAGGAGGCCTTTGCCTACGCCGCGAGCGAGTTCAAGCGCATCCAGGCGAAATATGGCGTGAAGTCGGTCGGCGCCGTTTCCAGTTCGCGCTGCACGAATGAGGAGATTTTCCTCACGCAGAAATTCGCGCGCGCCGTGCTCGGCAACAACAATATCGACAACTGCGCCCGCATCTGCCACTCGCCGACGCAGTTCGGCCTGACGAACACGGTCGGCGCGGGCGCCGCGAGCCAGCACTTCGACTCGATCCTGCAGGCCGACGTCATCATGGTCGTCGGCGCCAATCCGACGGAGGGCCATCCCGTCTTCGGCTCGCTGATGAAGCGGCGCATCCGCCAGGGCGCGAAGCTCATCGTCATCGACCCGCGCAAGACCGAGACGGTGGAGTCGGCGCATTGCAAGGCCGACGTGCATCTCGCCATCCGTCCCGGCACCAATGTCGCGATCCTCGACAGCATCGCCCATGTCGTCGTGCGCGAGAAGCTCTACAACGAAGACTTCGTGCGCGCGCGCTGCGAAGGGGAGGAGTTCGAGAACTGGAAGGCGCTCGTCGGCTCCGACAAATATGCGCCGGAAGTCATCGGCCCGCTGGCCGGCGTCGATCCCGAGGACATCCGCAAGGCGGCGCGCATCTACGCCAGCGGCCCCAACAGCGCGATCTATTACGGCCTCGGCGTCACCGAACATTCGCAGGGCTCGACCGGCGTCATGTGCCTTGGCAATCTCGGCCTCTCCTGCGGCATGCTGGGGCGCGAGGGCGTCGGCGTGAACCCGCTGCGCGGCCAGGGCAATGTGCAGGGCGGAAGCTGCCTGGGCAGCTGGCCGCATGTGTTCAGCGGCTATCGCTTCGTCACCGACGACGACACCCGCTCGAGCTTCGAGGCGGAATGGGGCGTGACGCTCGATGCCGAGCCGGGCCTGCGCCTGCCCAACATGCTCGACGCCGCCGTCGCCGGCTCGTTCAAGGGCATGTACATCATGGGCGAGGACCCGGTGCAGAGCGATCCCAACCAGCACCACGTCATCGCCGCGATGAAGAACATGGAATGCGTCGTGCTCCATGACCTCTTCCTCAACGAGACGTCGAAATACGCGCATGTCTTCTTCCCCGGCTCCTCGTCGCTGGAGAAGGACGGCACCTTCACCAACGCCGAGCGCCGCGTCTCGCGCGTGCGCAAGGTGGTCGAGCCGCTCGCCGGCTTGCAGGACTGGGAGATCACCGTGAAGCTCATGAACGCCATGGGCTACAACGTGACCTACTCCAATCCCGGCGAGGTGCTCGACGAGATCGCGCGGCTCTCGCCGAACTATCGCGGCATCAGCTTCGCGCTTATCGACCGCATCGGCTCGGCGCAATGGCCCTGCAACGAGGACGCGCCCGAGGGCACGGAGGTGCTGCACCGCGAGAAATTCCCGCGCGCCAACGGGCTCGGCACCTTCATGCTCACCGAATATGTGCCGACAGCCGAGCGCACCAACGACAAATATCCGCTGCTGCTCACCACCGGCCGCATCCTCTCGCAATATAATGTCGGCACGCAGACGCGCCGCACGCCGAACTCGCATGTGGCATCCCGGAGGACGTGCTGGAAATCAACGAGCAGGACGCCATGTCGCGCGGCGTGAAGGATGGCGACTGGGTGAAGCTCTCGAGCCGCTTCGGCCAGACCGAATTGCGCGCGAAGTTCTCCGAGCGCGTCAATCCCGGCGTGGTCTACACGACCTTCCATCATGCGAAATCGAAGAGCGAACGCCGTCACCTCGGATCTCTCCGACTGGGCGACGAATTGCCCCGAATACAAGGTGACCGCGGTCGATGTCGTGCGCGTCGCAACGGCCGCGCTGCGGCCGCAGCCGCGCGACGCAGCGAAAGCCGCGCGTCGAGGAACTGGAGCCGGCGGAATGAGCGTGACGCAGCGATCACGGACGGCGCCGTCCCGGTGATGGCGCTGGAGCGCATCGTTCTCGATGGCCAATCAGATCGGCGACTTCTTCGCGCCCTATCCGCCCGAGCGGCGCGCGGAGGGCATTCGCAACCATCTGCGCACCTATTGGGATCCGCGCATGCGCGAGGAGCTTCTGGCGCTGATCGCCGCGGGCGGAGCGGGTCTGTCGCCGCATGTCGTCGAGGGGGCGAGGCTCCTTCGCGACGAGGCGCACGCGAAGCCTGGCTATTACGGCCCGCCGAAGGCGTGATATCATCGGCTGCTCGGGCGCCCGCGATCACGGGCCACCTTCGCTCATCGAACAGGGTCGGCCGTCATGTCTGCTTTCAGCAACCCGGCAACCTTTGAGACGCCGGCCGCTGACGCGGCGACCAGACTGATCATCCGACAACCGGATGATTGGCACGTCCATCTGCGCGACGGCGCCATGCTGGAGGCGGTGGTAGCCGAAACAGCGCGGCAGTTCGCAAGGGCGATCGTGATGCCAAACCTGGCCCCGCCGGTCACGACGGTCGCCGCGGCGGCGGCGTATCGTTCGCGCATTCTGGCGGCCCTCTCGCCGGGCTCCGTCTTCACGCCGCTGATGACCGCCTATCTCACGGACAGCACCGATGGCGGCGAACTCGAACGCGGCTTCCAATCGGGCGTCTTCACGGCGGCCAAGCTGTATCCGGCGCACGCCACCACCAATGCTGCGCTGGGCGTGACCGACATGGAGCGCCTCTATCCCGTGCTCGAAACGATGCAGCGACTGGGAATGCCGTTGCTGCTGCACGGCGAGGTCGTCGACCACCGCGTCGACGTCTTCGATCGTGAGGCCGTCTTCATCGAGCGCGTCCTTGCGAAACTTCTCGCGGCCTTCCCGGCGCTCAAAATTGTGCTGGAACACATCACAACAGAGGAGGCGGTGGCCTTCGTCGAGAGCGCCGGGTCGACGCTCGGCGCGACGATCACCCCGCACCATCTGGTCATTAATCGAAATGCGATGTTCGAAGGCGGCATCCGCCCGCATCTGTACTGTCTTCCCGTGGCCAAGCGAGAACGCCACCGACTGGCGCTGCGTCGGGCGGCGACCTCGGGCAATCCCAAATTTTTTCTGGGGACAGACTCGGCGCCGCATGCCGTCGCCGATAAAGAGTCAGCATGCGGATGCGCTGGAATTTTCAACGCTCCCGTGGCGCTCGAAACCTATGCGGCTGTTTTCGACGAAGAAGGCGCCCTGGACAAACTGGAATCCTTCGCAGCGGAAAACGGTCCCCGCTTCTACGGTCTTCCTCTCAATAAAGGCTCCGTCATCCTCGAACGTACGGCGCGGCGCGTGGCGCCAGCATTCGATGTCGCCGGTATGCGCGTTATACCGTTTCAGGCAAACGCTCTTCTTCCCTGGACGTTTCTTGGGCGATCCGGCGATTGCTAATCATGGTCGCCCCATGACGCCGACGTTAGGCGCTGATCGACCCTGCGGTCAGATGTCGGCATAACAGCGCACTTCAGCGCCGGCGCCGGGGTGGGTGACCGCGCCATACCGGGCCGCGCCGACGGTCTGCGCATATTTCCAGATCGCGCCGGACTGGAAATCGTGTCTGGGCGGAGTCCAGTCCGCGCGCCGCGCCGCGAGCGTCGCATCATCCAGCCGGATCGACAGGACGCCGGCCGCCGCGTCGATGTCGATAATGTCTCCATCCCGGATCAGAGCAATGGGTCCCCCAACGGCCGCTTCAGGGCCCACGTGGCCGATGCACAGACCCCGAGTCGCCCCGAAATCGCCCGTCCGTAATCATCGCCACCTGCTCTCCCATGCCCTGGCCATAAATAGCGGAGGTGGTTGAGAGCATTTCACGCATGCCGGGTCCGCCCCGCGGCCCTTCATAGCGGATGACAAGAACCTCGCCGGCCGCGTAGCGCCTGGCCATGACTGCGGCAAAAGCGTCTTCCTCCCTGTCGAAGACGCGGGCTGAACCGCTGAAGACCAATCTGCGAAGACCGGCCACTTTCACAATCGCGCCGTCCGGCGCAAGATTGCCACTCAGCCCGACAAGACCGCCAGAAGCGGAAAGCGCCCGGTGGGTTGGAAAGACCACAGTCTGACCGTCCGGCACGATGGCGTTTTCAATATTCTCCGCGAGACTGCGACCTGTCACCGTCAGGCAGTCTCCATGCAGAAAGCCGCCATCGAGAAGCGATTTGAGAACGACAGGCACGCCGCCGATATCATAGACGTCTTTGGCGAGGTAGCGCCCGCCAGGCTTCAGATCCGCGATTAGGGGCGTCCGCCTAAAGACGGCGGCGACGTCGAAGAGATCGAAGTCGATCCCTGCTTCATGGGCCATGGCGGGAAGATGCAGCGCCGCATTAGTGGAGCCTCCGGTGGCGGCGACGACGGCAGCGGCATTTTCCAGAGCTTTCCGCGTGACGATGTCTCGCGGCCGAATGCCGCTCCTCAACAGCGCCATGACCGCGCGCCCGGCTGCTTCAGCGTATTGATCACGCGATTCATAGGATGCTGGCGTCCCCGCCGAGCCGGGCAGGGCAAGGCCGATCGCTTCAGACACATAGGCCATGCTATTGGCGGTGTACTGCCCACCGCAGGAACCCGCCGACGGACAGGCGACCATTTCCAGCTCGACGAGGTCGGCGTCAGAGACCTCTCCGGCCGCATGTGCGCCGACAGCCTCAAAAACATCCAGCACCGTAACTTCCTTGCCGCGAAACCTGCCGGGGAGAATCGAGCCGCCATAGAGAAACACCGATGGCACATTGAGTCTGAGCATCGCCATCATGAGGCCGGGGAGGGTCTTGTCGCAGCCGGCAAGCCCCACCAGCGCATCATAGCAATGCCCCCGCATCGTAAGCTCAACTAAATCGGCGATCACTTCCCTGCTGACCAGCGATGCTTTCATCCCCGCGTGGCCCATGGCTATGCCGTCCGTGACGGCGATCGTCGTGAACTCCCGCGGGGTGCCTCCCGAGGCGATGACACCGCGCTTGGCGGCTTGCGCCTGACGCGAAAGCAAAATGTTGCAGGGAGCCGCTTCGTTCCAGGTGCTCGCCACACCGACGAAAGGCCGTCTGATCTGCTCACTCGTTAGACCCATCGCGTAAAGGAAGGACCGATGTGGCGCCCGTGCGGGGCCAACAGTGGTGTGCCGGCTTGGAAGCCGGGACTTGTCCAGTGGGCTCGCAGCCTGATCGTTTGAGTCATCAGCCGCGTCACTCATGACCCTGTCCCCAGTGCGCTTCAGTGAAAATGCGGGCTCTACCATGCCCCCACAACGACTGGACAGAACCGCAGCGTTGCAACGGGCTGGCGTGTCCGGAGAGTGTAAGGCAATTTTGAAACGAAAAACCCTATCAGTCACATCTGAAATTTCGAATTCTCGCAGACAAGCGCACCCTGTAAGTTTGCTCTTCGATGCGGAGATCGATCAGGTAAAACATATTCTCGACGGGGTTGAACTGCGTCGCGCCCGCGTGCGCCCGATAACCACTACCGTTTCCTCGTCCTCGAAAAATTCGCGGGGCTCGAAGGCTTCGAATTCGAGATTGTCGGCGAGCGCCTGGAAAAAGGACGCCGCGCCGCTGACGCCTTCGCGCCGGCGGCCCCACGGAATGATGTTCCCGTCGCCATTCGACACCCATTCGACCGTAGGATCGAGGGAGTCGAGGATCATTGATGCATCCGGAAACAGCGGCGGGGTGTAACGGCCAAGGGGGGCGCTTTGCCGATCGGGCATCTGGGCGCCGCCTGAAAGGACGAAGGAGAAGATCGCGATGCAGGCCAACGTCTTTCGCTTCGACGAAACCTGGAACATCCCCAACACGAGGGTTGAGACGGTCTATGACCTGCTGTCGCGTGGGGAGCTGCTGCCGCTTTGGTGGAAGGGGGTCTATCTCGAAGCCGAGCGATTGGACGGCGCGGGCGAACCCAAGGTCGGCGACCGCATCCGCGCCAGGGCGCGCGGCTTTCTGCCATACCGCCTGCGCTTCATCCTGATGGCGGCTGAGCTCACGCCAGATCATCGCGTCGTGGTGACGACGAGCGGCGATTTCGACGGGCGCAGGACCGCGACGCTCTCGCAAAGAGGCGAGAGCGTGCATGTTGATCTCGTCTGGGAGGTGACGGTGCTGAGGCCGATTTTGAAATTCCTCGCGCCGCTCCTGCGGCCGGCCTTCGCTTGGAACCATCGCTGGACCACGCCGCGCGACGAAAGGGGCCTCCGTGAATATCTCGGTGCAGAGCAGCAACTTCTACAGAGATCCATCGCAGGGTTCGATCATTGAGTAGGAATGTTGCAACCCGGCATTTACCGCCCTACGGCGCGACTTTATCCGGAAATTTTTCTTTAATTTTTACCTTAAAAATATCGGCAAAGGCGTCGAAGCCTTTGGCCGAGGGGTGCAATTCATTGTGCCAGGAAGTTGGCCGCGGAGTTAATGTTCCTTGTGCATTGATAAATGTAACCCGACGTCGCCGCTTTAGGCCATTTGCCATCACGGCAAATTGCTCCAACATCGCCTTGACAACCCTGAATCTCGGAGATTGAAGCAGGTTTCTCGGGTCCGACGGCAAATCGGGAAAGCCTCGAAGGCTAAGCGCTGGCTCTAGCCACGGTCCCAGGTGGCAAATTCCGCGTCCATCGGGTATCGCAAAATCGTAGCCGTGAAAGAATACATGAGTGTCGGGACTTAGCTGATCGCGTAAATCGATAAGTTCCTCGTAAGCGGCACGGACAAGAGCAAGCGCCGCACCAAAATGACGGCTATTTATATGGTTCTCTGGGGAGATTGTTGGATCCCAACTCTTGATC
This sequence comes from uncultured Alphaproteobacteria bacterium, assembly GCA_963717565.1. Lineage (GTDB taxonomy): Bacteria > Pseudomonadota > Alphaproteobacteria > Rhizobiales > Beijerinckiaceae > Methylocystis. Next base: position 150,886 of record CAVQWJ010000007.1, on the reverse strand, counting down.
CAAATCGCCATCGGATCGCCGACAATATCATTGCCGCCCCCAGAGAAAAGAAGCGCATCGAATTTGCCGCCGCTCCGGGACCCATGGTAGAGATAGCTCGATAAAAGCTTTCGCTGTTCTACGCCAAGCATATAGCGGACTTCGTCTCCGGCCTTCGCTAAACTCATAATCGGCACACCTAAAAGATTCTCAAGACGCGGGATGATTTCACCTCCGAAAAGCGGGACGGGATAGTGAAACCATGAGTCGCCCTCTGCCAAGATCTTCAAAGGCACAAATGCCGCAGCTTCCTTTTTCAATTCTGGCTTCTTGGGCGCGCCTGAGCGTTTCTTGTGTGGTGCGCGTGCGCCACGCTTTTGCATAATCGAGATTATAGCCTCATATTCATCCGTTCGCTGCTTGACCTCATCCAAATAGTCGCGATTTAGACGCTCACGTGCGATCCCGACGGGCTCTGGCGTGAGCGGATGGCTAGCCGCCTTCCGCGCTGCGCGTACTGTCCTGGCGGAACCAGCAATGGCTCGCGCCTCTTCGAGAGTGACCGGCCCTTCTGATGGTTCAACAGTCTTTGCGCGCGCTTTGGCCCGAGTAAATTTTGCTGCCTTGGGGGTCTTCGGTTTCTCAACCATGATCTTCCCCTTCCAAGAAATTAGCGAAGGATCAATGACATTACGCGAAAATGATTTTCGCGATTAGTGGAACAGGGGTCAAGCTCGCCGTTGCCTCTCGCGATGGATTTTCGCGTTCCGTCAATAGAGAATGCAATCGCTGCCGACCTCTCCACCCCCTCCTCCGTCATCGACGCTGGCACGATCGAAATCCATGGCCAGCGAATCCGGCCACGAGGTCGACGCGCCCGAAAAGGGCCAGCCCCCCCCCCGGGACCAATATTCTTCAACAGCTGGGCGCCGCTCGCCGTCTCGTCGGTGACCAAGAGCAGCATCGAATTTGTCTTCTCTCAGATCACAATTGCGCTCCAGAGATCCGCTGACCTGACGTGACATCTTCAGGCGCGATATTGGACAAGCGCAGTCGTCCAGCGCGGACAACCGCGCCATTGCGCCAGCTTCACCACGTCATGGGACACGATCTTCAGAGTTCCTAGCCCGTGGCAAGGGGACGCGGGCAACAATTTATTTCTATTTTTTGCTTCAAATCCCCAAACTTACAAGAGATTACAGAGCCATTGGCAGATTCAGCGCCATCCCAGTGGGCCGGCGGAAATTATTCTGTCATGAAACTGTAATTTTTTGAACGTCAATAGCCGAAAAGGTTCGCTCAAAGAGGTCTAAGGATGAGAGCCACGCTCCATCAACGCAAAATCATTTTTCTGGCCCTTTCGGTCGCACAGATTTGCGGGACAGCGCACGCTGCGGACGACAAATCGACGATCGGCGCCGCCATGGAATTGTTCGGCTATTCGTCGGACCCAAGCGCAGCGTCCATTGAATATCGGGAACGCGCCAAGCTTGTTCTCCCGCCAAAGCTCGGTGATTTGCCGGCTCCAACGGAAAAAGACGCTCAAATCGAGGGCTGGCCGCGGGACCCGGGAGGCGCCCGCAAGCGCAGCTCAGATCGCTACGCGAAGGTTCCGAACGCGCCGCCTCCGGAGAAGAAACCTGGCCTCCTGGAGCGCATCCGTGGTCCACGGCCGGAAGCCGCACCAGGCACGGATGACGAGCCCGGCCTTCTGCAGCGGATGATCGCCCGGCGACAGAGTCAAACATTGTCGATGGAAGAGCCGAGCCGCCGAATGCTCACTGATCCACCGGCCGGTTACCGTCAACCGACAATGGACTTAAATGCCGTGGGCGAGGCTGGAGCGAAAAAGTCGGGCTGGTTGAACCCATTTGGACTCATGGGCAAGAATGATGAAAATGATCCTGTTGCACAAGCGGGTGATTTGGGGGAGAGCCAGCCTCAAAGCGGCAACAGAGAAGGCTTCATCTCGCGCATGCTACCGAGCTTCATGAAGGAAGGCGGGAATTAAACCCGGGCTTTGCGAGAAAACCTCTGTGGCGCTTTAAATGTTGTCCCGACAAATTTGGGACGCCCTCGTAATTATCGCTGCCATCTCGGCATCGCCGTTCTGGCGCTCAATAATTTTGCTTTAAGAAATACCCGGAGCCTCTAACGCTTCCTATCGGATCAATTTCGTTGTCCCGACAGATTTTCTTCCTAAGTCGCATCACCAGAGTATCAATGGTTCGCAAATCGATCGATGTTGGGTCTTCCCATAACCGTTCCGCGAGCTCTTCCCGAGTGAACAAGACACCAGGATTATCGAGAAAGGTCGCCAGCAAATTGAACTGAGCGTTACCGAGAACCAGTTCTCTATTGCCGCGCTTAACTTTACGAGTGTAAAAATCAAGACAGAGTCCTGACGCAACCAGGTCGGTCTTGGTCTTTTCCTTCTTATTTTCCACGCGGAAGGCGGGTGCGATGGACGATCTATTAGCTCGCATAGATCGTAAATGGGCCCAGACTCTTGCAACGAGTTCGCATATCGAAAAAGGTGCGCTTAGAATATCGTCACATCCAATAGTTAAATACTTTATCCTCTCGGTACTCGTCGCACTTCCTGGAGAGAGCAAAAATTTTGATGTCATCGAATTCTCTATTTGCCCTAACCTGCCTCACAAATTCAAGAGCACGCAGATCCGGCTGATTGATTTGAAAGATAATCAGGTTGGGGAGACATCCTTTCAGGCACATTACATCTGAATACGCATTGCTGAAGCAGCGCGTATCGTATCCTTCGCTTTCGAGACTGCGCGTGAGCGCTTGTTCTAATTCGGGGTCACATTCAAGGATAACAATCCTGGGGACCTCCGGGTCGATGAATTGAAATCGGCCCGAGGATTTGCTGGCATCCAATCCTTTCCCAGAACTCTTATCCTTATATCTCGAAGCCATCTGTGGCGTATCCTCCACCATGCGAAGCTCTAATGAGCATCGTTAGATTTCTAAAAACATTCTTTAAGCCCGCTATCCTTGCACTTTTTGAGCATTGTTCGAGCCTGTTGCAGCTCCTCGGGCGTTAGAGCCTTCTCGGCCATCTCGCGAATAGTCTTCTCTTCGCTTTCACTCATTGGAGATTTTTCTGCGGCGATTTCACCCCACATGAATGCGCGCAAGGGATTTTTTTCCACCCCTTGGCCATGGGCGTACAGCCGAGCGAGAGCTACCTGTGCATCCGTATTTCCGTTTGCCGCAGCCAGCCTCAGCCATTTTCCGGCTTCGGCGTAATCTTGAGGAACGCCTTCCCCATCGAAATACATGCTGGCTATATTCAATTGGGCTTCCGGCACATTCTGGGCCGCCGCCTTCAGTAGCCAGGTCATAGCGGCCTTGTAATCGACCGGCAGGACATGCCCCTCTAGATATAGAGAACCAAGATTAAATTGCGCCGCCGCGACACCTTTTTCAGCTGCGGCCCTGATCCATCTGACGCCCTCGCTCGGGTTCGCCTGCACGCCCTTGCCCGCGAGATAGAGCCCGCCCAGTTCGGACTGGGCTTTCGGGTCACCCTTCTCCGCAAGTGATTTCAGCAGCACTACCGCGCGGGAAAAATCTCCGTTTTTCGCCGCCGCGGACGCCGCTTCATAATCGCCGGCCAAGGCTCCATGGACCATCATCGTCGCGACCATGAAGGACCACAAGAAGACAACCCGCAGAGGCATTGATACGGCGTTCCGTGCAATCTTGGAGATTCCGGACCATAGCGCCCCAGGCAATCCTGGGGCGCACCAGAAGGCAATCGCCACTCATTTCCTTAGTAGTTCCATTGGAGCTGGGCCCGCAGAAGGTCAGCCTGAAACTGGCGATACGGCGCCGCGGCGATGTTGGTGCGATTCATGTGCTGATACTCCGCCGTAAGCTCCACTTCGGGCAGCGGCTGCCATTCGATACCCGCATGCCAGTCGTTCACGCGATCGAGCGGCAAATTCGACTGGGATTTGACGGCGCCGTGATAATACTCGTATTCGACGAAGGGGAAGAAGGTGCCGAGACCGAAATCCTTGTCCTCGTATTTGTAATTCACAAGAGCGTATCCGCCATTCAGCCGGCGAGCATTGATCGCGGTTTGCGTTTCGTTCAACTGAGGGCCGACGCCATAGTTCCACTCCGCCTGGAAGCCGAACGGTTGAGGATAGACGATGAGCGACGCGGCGACCCGGGAATCCTGTATGCCTTGACTACCATTGGCGGCGGAAGGAACCCAGAAATTGCTGAAGGCGCCTGGGTAATAGGCAAGATTGAAGTTTCCAGGATTATTCCAGCCGGGACCGTCGACATAGGGAAGGAAGCTGGCGGTTTGGGCAAACCCCCTAAGCGTCCCGGCGTTGGGCACAAAACCTGCCCAATTTGTCGCCATACCTAACGATGGACGAATTGCAGAGGTGTAGGGAACATAGCGGCCCGTGTAACCCTGGATCGAGGCTTCCACCACCTGTCCGTTCTCGAAAACATAAGGATAGGTGAACCGGCCGACGATATGCACGCCGCTGTTGAGCTCGGCGAGGTTGAGGCCCTGACCGTTATAAATACCGAAGGCGAGCATGCCGTAGTCGCCCGATCCCTTGAGATTGTTCTTCACGAGATCGCGAAACAAATGGCGCATTTCTTTCGGCGTATAATAGAACATCAGACCGAGGTCGCGTTCATCGCGGCAACGCGCTGTTCAGGCCGACCGGGCGATCGAGCGTGAGGCGGTTCTGTGACGACTGCAAATTCGTGAAGCCGAAAGGAATTTTCGAATAGCCGGGCCGGGCGCGGAACTCTTTGTCCTTGTCGAAATAGATGTCGGCATAGAGATCACGAATCTGTGCAAAATTACCCGTCTGTCTGTCATAATTGCCCCACTGACCTACATAAGGGCGAACGCCCGGATTATAGTAGTTGAAGACCTCAGTTTGGAAGGCATTTAGACTGCTGATGTAAGAGGGCCTAGTCCCAAATGCGTTCGGCGGCTGGCTTGCGGCGTCGAGCTGGAAATAGAGATACAGATGATCCGAGACATCGCCGCTCAGGATGATGCGGGCGCGGCGGATGCCGAAGTTCTGACGCGGGCCGATGAAACGATCCGCGTAATCGGCGACGTCATTGAGTTCGAGGCGCCCAGAAGGCCGTTGAAGCGCATCTGGGTATAGCCGCGGAGGCTCAGCCGCTCATACCAATGCTGGGGGGCCGCGGGGGCAACGCTGGCAGTGCCTCTGGCCGGACCAACTGCGCCTGGCGCGCTGCCGGATGTTCCGGTTCCAATGAGACCCTGGCCGGTGCCTTTGGGGTCGCTATGCCTCGTAGAGCCCTTCTGGCGAGCGACCTGCGCCTCGAGTTGCTGCAACCGTGCTTTCAGCGCCGCGATGTCGTCGGCAGTGTTTGCAGTTGCCGGAGCCGCAGACGCCAGAAAACCAAAAGCCGCGATGGCAAGAGCGCCGTAGCCGATCTGACTTCTCATCATGAACCTCGCACTTCTTTGAAGGCTTCTCCTTCGGTAAGCGGAATAAGCGCGTCCGTAGATGACAGGTTCATTACAATCGCAGGCGGCGGCTAGGGCAGAGGTTAAAGTACTTTTTTTGTTGCAAAAACAGCACACTGGCCGGCTCCTGAGCGGAGTTTTGATGCAATTCGGCAATATATTCAATGAGTAAGGCCGCTCAGCGCTGCGCCTTGGGAATTCGTTCTCTCAGGTCGCAAGTTCCGCGATAGCGGAGAGTTCTGAATGCCCACACTGCTGCATTCCACAGATAATCTCGTAGGATCTTGAGCACCGAGCGGCGTGTGCTCTCAATGACTTCGGGAGCACGATAGCCGGCTTAACCGTCGACCTGCACGACCCCCGTAAGGCGTGGCCAGATGCGCGAGCGGCTTCCCGGATTTTCGTTTTTGCGCATAGATTTATACATCAAGCGGTGGGCATGATCTCGCAAAGGCGATGCAGTATGTGCTGAAGCGTTGGTCGGCCTTCAGGCTATTCCTCGAAGACGGGCGCGCCTGCCGCTCGGACAACTCCGCAGAGCGTGGGTGCGCGGAATTGCCCTTGGCCGGAAATCATGGCTGTTCTGCAGTTCCGATCGCGGAGGCCAGCGCGCCGCGGCCATGTAGAGCCTCATCGTCACCGCCAAAATGAACGGCGTCGATCCGCAGGCCTGACTCGCCGCTGTCCTCGCGCGCATCGCCGCGCGTCCTGTGCATCGGCTCGACGAGCCGCTACCGTGGAACTGGCGTGCAAACAGTAAGCGCGCGCCGGCGTTTGTCGCGTGACCGCGTCGAATTTCCCCTGCGGCCTACGGAGCATGCTTATAGAAAAGCGAGATCAAGGAGGGCCGCATTCCTGACGGCTGGACCGTGAATCCCGCGGAATTTCGAAAGAAGATTGCAGCCCAGACTGCTCGGTAACCGACAAAGAAGCACCACCATCGGCTCTTGCACGAAGGGCAAGGCATGGGATCCCAGCTTTATGACAAAACGCGCGTCGTGGAGAGGGCCGCGCACCACGTTCAATCCGCCAGGCTGGCGCCCTCTCGCAAAGGCGGAATGACTTTTCGCGAACGAGCGCAATGCTGCGGGCATAAAGCGTTGGACGGAAGCGTGTCGCCAGTGGTTTTTTAACCCCTCTCGAGAACCGGCGACGAACTCACCGACGGACAAAACCTAGGCGGCCGGTCGTCGTCATCCCGGAGACGGATTAAAATCCGAAAGGACGATCTTGCCCACTGTAATATTTTTTGAAGTTCGTCGGCGCGATCTGCTTTCGACACTTGGGGCTCAATCGCGACAGGTGGTCTGCGAGACACGTCTCCATTTCATATACGAAAATAACATTGCCCCCACAAAACTTCTGTGCATCCGTGAAGCACGCGTCCTGCTCGGCGGCCACATCTTCCGCGGTCGATCCTGCGTTTGTATGCTGCTGTGCCAAACAATAACCTGGGGTGGAAAGAGCTAAGGCGATCATGAGCAGAAAAAAAATACGCATCCGTTGTGTCCTCATCATCTACGCGGTTAGCGAACCCGGTGCGTCTGACGACCCTAATCGTGACAGCATAGGCGCTGTGTCAATTCTTTCAAGAGCCACCAAAACACGCTCTTCCATTCTGCCATCGACGCTCCCCCACTTTTTCGAGGGTTTCGATCTCTGTTGAGGCGCCAAGCATGCGACCAGGACCTGGTCAAGCTGAACGCAGGGTCTCGGGCGAGATGGTGCGCGACCTGATGATCTTGCCGCATTGAGCGCCGCTCCGGCGCATTGAAAGGCCTGCACCGGGTGGAGTGGCTTTCAGATAACGGCAGCCCCTACACCGCCGATACGGCGCGCGCACTGGGCCTCACCCTGCTCTTCACGCCCGTCTGCAGCTCCGAAAGCAACGGCATGTCGTAGGGCCTGTGAAGACCGTCAAGCGACGCCGCGCGCCGTGAACCAGCGGAGCGCGCGAACAAGGAAGCCCGTGATCGACTGCCTTTTCTCGGAGGACAGGACTTCGACGTAGGCGAGCGGCGTGGCGTCGCCGTTAGTCATTTCTATTCATATCTCGGAGTGGGACGACTTTCGTAGTCACTTCCCTCAAGGAATATACCGTGATGATGGTGCTTGCCCCAGTGCTCGCTTTCAATATGTCGCGTTTTGGGGCTGCGCACGCTCTGCGTTTGCACCCAAGGGAAGTTGTAATCGGCTTCATGTTTTGCGAACGCAGGAGCAGACGCAGTCACAAGGACGCCAAATGCTACCGAGGTCACGGCTATCTTACCACGCATCGTAGCCTCCATGCTCTTGAAGGCGACCATGACAGAAAAGCAATCTATAGAAAATCAGATAATTTAAATGCAGTCCATAGACTTTTTCTATGCTTGCTTCACAAAATTAAATCCGAAACCTCCTCCCGACATTGCGCTCAGGTCTTAGCTAGCTTGATCGGTTCCTTCCGACGCCTGCTAAATGAGATCAGCCTGAGGCGTGAAGCAGTTAAAAGGCATCATTCGCGGACGACGTTTGCGGAAAACAGATAACCCTCCGCACGAATGGTCCGAATAAGATCCGAGGCGGCGTGCGCGTTGGAAAGTTTCGCCCTTAGCCGGCTAACCAGGACATCGATGCTACGATCGACATTTCCCTCAGCTAACCCATGCGTCAGCGAGAGCAATGTATCTCTGGAAAGGATTACATTTGGCTGCTCGCACATCGCTTGCAAGAGATCAAATTCCGCGCCCGTCAAATTCACATGTGCACCGGAAGGGGACGTGAGTCTTCGTGATGCTGCATCAATCACCCATCCATCAAATTTCAAAAAGCGTCTTGCGGTCTTCGAACCTCCGGGATTGTCGAGCTCAATCCTCCTGAAGATCGACCTGATCCGAGCCAGCAGCTCCCTTGGGTTGAATGGTTTTACGACATAATCGTCAGCGCCACATTCCAACCCTACAATCTTGTCTATATCATCACTTCTCGCGGTGACCATAATGATAGGAATCGACGAGGCGCCTCTGATACGCCGGCAAATCGAGAAGCCATCCTCACCTTTCAAGCCAATATCGAGGAGCAGCAAGTCATACCTGTTATTTTTCATAGCGGCGTTCATCGCTTCGCCGTTTGGAACGACCGTAATTTCAAGGGAATTTTCGCCCAGATAGCGGCTAAGAAGCAAGCCAATTTCTGCGTCGTCTTCCACAAATAGGATCAGAGGCACCGTCGCTACCTTAACCGGATTCGGAGTGCACTAAAACGGGCAAAAGTGAATGAGATACTTTCTCTTGCCTGCCAACGATGTAAATCAAGTATCGATCATCATAATATAACCGAGGTTGCGAACCGTCCGAAGAAACTTCGGCTTCCTATGATCGTGCTCGATTTTTTTTCGAACTCGACAAACCATTACATCAACGAACTGCAAAGAGGTTGAGCTAAAGACCTTTGAGTGAATCTCGTCACGGGTCAAAGTCTGCCCAATATTTTCAAACAGGAAATTGAGCAGGTCGTACTCGGCTGGGGACAGGCTTTTTGCAGGCTCTCGACCAATCTGCACCTGGCGGGTCGCTCTGTTCAAAGTTATCCCTCCCCCGCTCGCCTGATCGCCAATTGTGACGTTTGAGCACTGCCGACCAAACAAGCTTCGTATTCTCGCGACGACCTGCCTTGGATTGAAGTCGATCGGCAGACAATCATCTGCTCCCATCTCGAGGCTGACTATTTTCTCAATTTCAGAAAAGCCGGACGATACCATCACAACCGCAATTCGGGACTTTTCTTTGATTTTTTGACACAAAGCAAAAGCCTTGTTGTCTCGGAGATTTGAATTCAATAGGATCATGTTTGCGCGAGACGCGTGGATTATTCGGTCGGCGTCGAGATCGCCGGTCCACGCAACCATATGGATATGGTTTTTCTGGAAGCAATCTTCGACATGCTTGCGAATTTGTGAACCCTCCTCAACTACGAGGGCCACAGGACCCTCGTGAATGTGGATGACGCCAACAGACATGATGAGATCGCTCCGTACCGACCAGTTGGCTGCAAGCGGCTTGCCCCTGATCTTCCGCATGGGAGCCCAATCCTAGCTTCTAAGCCCGGGAGGAAATCTTTCTGCAACATATCTGTCGTTTAACAAATTGTTTCTAAATTACGTTTTCGGATAAATTACAGTCATATTACAAAAATATTACAGTCAGTTTAGCCCCGGGTGCGCTCGATAAATTTCTGCAAAGATCGAGAAGCGGGTGGATGTCCAGCATTGAGGCCGCTCAAAGGGGAGACCAAGCGAGGAAATTGATGGCGCGTCACGCCGGTGGTCCTGCTTTCAGGAGGTTGGTCCCAGGATATGCGGTTCGCCCCCAGTGTGTGCTATGTCCATTTTGGTTGAGAGCTGCGGGCGCTAGTCAGGAGCTTCTCTTTGCCCTTAAGCGGCTCCAATGCCTAGACGGAAGCCCGCACCCCTGAGCTGGACATCACGGACTGCTTCGGCGCGAAGGATAACTTGCCCTGAAGGTCTGGTTCTTGGAATGGCTTCAAAAATTGGCGCTTAGCGGCCATTCGGCTCGATTTCGTCCGGCTCTGCCAATTAAAACAACGGCTTATTGAAGCCGCTGTCTTCCAAAATCTGGCCCCTGTCACCCCGCTATCCGGCGCGCGCCTTGCCAAGCGCAGGGCAAGCGATCACAATTCTCAGGCGGTGAGGTCTGAGCCATGGCGCGCGAAATCTGGGTCGCCGGATACCCTTCCTTCTACGGCGGCGCCGACACCGAACTGGATCACAACATCGACCTGTGGCGCCGCTTCGGCATTGAGGTCCACCTCGTTCCGATGCCGGACGCGGACCCCGCGATGTAGGCGCTCTGCGAGGCGCGCAACTGCCACACGCATCCCTATCATTCGGCGGTGTTCGCGGGAAAGGTCGTGGTCAGTTTCTGCAACGGAACTTTCCTGGACGCGCTTCCCGCCATTGTCACACACGGCAAGCCGCGCTGCGTGCTGTGGGCCAATTGCATGACCTGGCATTTCGATAGGGAACTTGAAGCGCATCGTCAGGGTTTCATTGATATCTTCCTTTTCCAGTCAGATTATCAAAGGCGCCGTCTACAACCCACGCTCGACGAGATCCGTCCGATTCGCGTTCTGGAGAAATACCGGCCCTACTTCTCGCTCCAAAGCAGATCGGCGACTTACAGCGACGTCATCAAGCCCGACGATTATTTCGGGGTCGGACGCATTTCCCGCGACGATGGCGCGAAATTTCATGCCGACACCTGGATGATGCTGGCAAAGGTCTGCGCCCCGAAGCCGGTGAATGCTTTCATGCTGGGCTTTGGCGATATGGCCAAACAAAAGTGCGGCGCGACGCCGCCGTGCGACTGGCTCGACTGGATGTACTGGAGTCCTCAGGCGGTTCCCGCCGCTGACCTCTACAGACGCATCCACGTCCTCATGCATCTGACCGGCGGCTCGCGCGAAAACTGGCCGCGCACGATCCTGGAGGCCTGGGCTTCCGGCGTCGTTCCCATTGTCGACGCTGACTTCGGCGTGCAGGAAATGATTACTCATGGCGTCGACGGCTTTCTGGCCCGATCGCCGGACGAGGCCGCATTTTTCGCAAGTCGTCTGGCCTTTGACGCCACCCTGCGAGCGGACATGGCGCGCGCCGGACAGGACACGCTGGTGCGTGAACACTGCGACACCCAGCGATGCATCGAACCTTTCCTGCGCCTGTTTGCAGAACTGGAAAGCCAGGCGCCCGATAGACAACACGATCAGATCGCCTCGTGAGCCGCGACAAGCTCCGCCACCGCCCGCCGAAGGATGTCATCATCAATCTCCCGCGGTTCCAGCAGGATCGCGCCCGGCGTCGTATCCGGCTCGCATGCGCCGCCCGAGATGCTCGTATGCTGATAACGCGACGCGCCGCGCATCACGAAAACGCGGTCTTTGCGGGCGACTTCATACTGTGGCCAGGGCTGCTCGAGGATTTTCAGTATACGTAACGTGAGTTCAAAATCCTCTCCCACCGTCCAGGGCGGGTAGCCGCCGGCGCGAGCGGCGCAGGCGGAATGGCGCCGTCGTCGCCGCCCCATGAGAGGGAAACCGTTGCGCCGACGTCAGGCAACGGCCACGGCAATTCAAGCTCGACGCTGAACTCGCCATGCACCCAGAAAGGATCGGGCGCGCAGCCTTCAAGCAGCGCATCCACAGTGATTCCGAGCCCAACGCCGAAAGCGCGCAGATGAACTTCTCCGTGAAGTTCGACGCCGCCCGCCATTTGCAACGGCGACCACTGGATCGCCACGAGCAACGCCTGATAGGCGTCCAGGCTGACGGAGAGCGGCCCGAACCGCCAGCCGTCCCGATAGCCCGTCCATGCGCCGGTCACCAACCCCTGATCGCTCACGACCAGATAGGCGTTGGTTTCGAAGACATCGAAAACTCGCGCCTTGATCCGCTTGTCATGGGGCGGCCTGCCCAGCGCGAAAAACCAGGTCGGATCGGGCGCCGCGCTTGGCTCGACATGCAATTCGGCGCTGCCGTCGATGGAGAGAACGACGGGAATCTCATAATGTGCGTCGATCGTAAGATCGAATGTCGCGGCGGCGCCGTCGTAGACGGCCATGGCCTGGAAATTGGCGTCCTGATCCGCGCCGCCGATACGCTTGCTGAGAATATTGGCCTTGCCGATGAGCGTGATGACGGGCCCCGGCAACATCAGCATCAGTGTGACGGCTGCGGACACCGTGTAGCCGTCATCCGCGCTCGTGCCGATGGTGGCGCCGGCGCCGATCGCAAACGCTCCCTCTTCGGGTTGCAACCATTTGCGAACCGCCGTGGCGTCGTAGTCGGGCTTGGCAGAGAGATCGATCCCCGCCCCATTCGTCGGATATTTATACCACTCCCACCAAGTGTGGTCTGGCTCGGGATGCGGCTGCAAATTGGACGCGATGAGTTCGTTCAGCCCGTAAAGCGACACGTTGGTGAAGATCGGAATCCCCGTGGGAAGTTCGACATCCAGAGCCAGAAAAAACACCGAGGCGCCGCCGAAATGGCCGACGATGAATCTACCGTCGATTTCGAGCCCCGGAACCGCATCGACCTTGACAGCGACCTGGCCGGCGAAGACATCGACTTTCTTGGGCAGAGCGGGCTGGCCGGGGCCATTGTCGATCTCGGTGAAAATGCTCGGCAGCAGGCCTGCGGCGGAAAGGTCTTCGGCTTTATTCGCATCCACATGAATGTGATCGATATCGCCCGTGAATGACAGGGCGCCGGGAATCCTGAAATCGATCCCAACGCCGCTGAACGAGACGGCGCCGGTGTCGAGGCTGATCCGCAGGCCGCGCACCGAGCCGCCGAGCGACAAGCCTTCAACGAGATGGATGTCGCCATTGAACCCTATCCAGCGCCCGTCTGCGTCCGCGCCGAAACCCAGGCGCTGCAGCGCGATATGGAAACCGTAGAAGTCGAGGGCCGTCTGGCTCGGCAGATTGATCCAGCCCCCGTCGATCGACACATGGCCCTTGCTGTCGATCCCAAGCCCCCGCAGATCGAAGCTCGGCCACTGCAAATCGGCGGTCGTGACCACGAGTTCGACCCGACAGCACAATGCGCCACGTTTCGTCAGGCGCCTCCTCGATCTCGATCGAAGCGACGTGAATCTCAATCGTCACGCCGGCCCCGATCGCATATTTGAGTTGTACGAGCCCGTCGGACGTTGTCGGCTGAAGGCTCTGTGAGGTCGCGAGCGCAATCGAGAGTTTCCCGTCCGCGCGGAGGCCTAATTCCACATCGAGGGTCTTCGTCTGACCATTCTCCGTGAAAAACGGAACCTCGATCTGGCCGCCAACGAGGCTTTTCTCCAGCACACCGTCGCTGAGGGTTACGTCGAACACGGTGAGGCCAATCCCGAAACCATCGAAAAGCGTGGTTCTCAGAGGCTTCGTCGCGCTCAACCCATCGATCGTCAGGCGGCCGGAGAAGTTGCTTTTTGCGATTGTGACGTTCTTGAAATCGATGGTCCGTCCGTCGCCGACCGGCAGGGTGAGCGAGATGCCCGGCGGCGTCGCGTCGACGTCGAGCGCGCCGGCGCCGAGCGCCGCATCGGTCGCCTGTTGAACAAGTTTGGCGCCGAAATATCCGAAGAACGGCAGCGTCGACGCGGAGAGGTTGGACATGCCTCGGGCCCTTTCCGCTACGGCTTGATCTGCTTGGCGATAAGCTGGAGCTGCTGGGCGAGACCATACAGTTCGATCGCGGCCTGTTTGGTGTCGGGAACCGCCGTCAGCAGCTTTTCGATTTGATCGAAAAGCTTGATGCCCGGATCGAGGGCGCCCCCAGCCGGCGTGGGCGAGAGCAGTTTCGCCGTCTCCAACGCCTGCCTCAGTTGCACGATCGCCTTCGCGACATCGTTGACAGGCGTCGGCAGGGCGCGAACCGCGTCCCCCAGCGCGCTCACTACTTTCGCGACATCCATCAGCGCCTGTTTGATGGACGCGCCAATGGTCGCCATATCCGCCGAAGCGCCGTAGAGAACGCCGAGCAATGTGGTGATCGAGCCGACGAGGGCCGGATTGGCGGGATCGGCGGTCCCGTTCTTGTAGCTGTCAGGGTCATTCGGCGCGCCTTTCGGCTTTGCAAAGACCTTGGCGAGCGCGTCGCTTGCTTCCTTGATCGGATCGTCCGCCATGCGTCTTCTCCTGCTTGCGCGCGACGCGCCTGCCCAGCCCTCACGCCGTGGGTGACAAGCTTGCGGCAAATATCTTCGATCCCGCCGATCGGTTGCCATGAACGTCGACGGCGACCACGGCGTAGAAGTTCGATCCGGTCGCAGCCGGCGGGGCGTAGACGCTCGACGCGTCAGGGTCGAGCGGTGCGCCGCCGGAAACGCCGTCCGTGAGCGACAGGCGACGCACGCCGACGTCGCCCAGGACCTGCGGCGCGCCCGCGCTCGAGACGACGACGACAACGGGGACGCGCCGGCCGAGACCGATGCGAAGTCCCTTGATGCGCGCCTGACCCGGACCATCGACGACGAGTTGCGCAATGCCGCCCCGCTTCGGAGGCGTCCAATAGTTGAAGGCTTGCGGCTGATCGAGCGGCGCTCGGGAGGCCTGGTAATCGGAGAGGCGATACACCGCGTCGATCGCATCGGGAACGACGCCAGGCGGCAAGGGAATTTCGCCCATGTCCCCGCCTTCGTAATCGCGCGCGCAGAGCCGGGGGTCGGGCTTGAGCGCGATGATCCGCGGGTCGATGGCGCCGGGGCCGAATGACAGCGGATAGGCGCGCTTCGGATCGGACAGGATCGCCGCCACCCCAGTGGCGCTCGGAAATTCAGGGTTGGGCCCGAACCAGCGCAGATCGGCGAGGTCGCTCGCCTCGGCTCCGCGATACACAAGGTACCCCGCGACGTCGTTGTTGTCGTCGAGCGCCCAGGCGACGACGATCGATGCAGATGTCGCCTGAATCTTGTAGACGACAGGCGCCCGCGGCGGCGTGACGACACGCGTATAATAAGGCCCGATCGCCCCGGTGAGCGCGCTCCCGCTCGCCGCCGCGTTGACCGACGCGAGCTTGTAGAACGTGCGGCCATAGCCCCCGCCGTCTACGCTGTCGACGCCAGGCGCGCCGACTTGCAGAGGCTTTGGGTTCACGCGCGCGAAGCCGCCAAGATTCTCCGGAAGATCGGCAAGCGCACGCAATTCATCATCGAGCAGGCCTCCATAGAAGTGCTCGTTGAAGGCGGCGCGCGCCGCATTGTCGCTGAGGACATTCGCCAGCGTCAGCGACGACGGCGGCCGTGTCGGCCCCCCCTTGTTGTAGGCCGAAAGCCATTCCGGCAACGCCGCAATCCAGCCTTTCAGATCCGGACGCGGAGCGCCAGCGTCGAGGACCGTCGGCTGCGGGTCGGCCGCGTTCTGAACGGCAAGCCGACGCTTCACGTCGGCGACGATCATCGCGTGCACGGACGCGCGGTGCAGGACGAAGCCATCGACGCCCGGCTGCGCCTTTGTGTCGAACGGCAGCGTCTTGCGCGCCTGGCCTGTCTTGTCGGCAGGATCGTAATAAACATGATGGACCTCATGCTCGGGCGTCGGCGGCGCTGGGGGCGTCAACCGTTGCGGCGCCACAAACGCCACCGGCGCTGATCTGGGCTGAGGCCGCGGCGGGCGAAGACCGTTGGGATCGACGATCGCGTCGGTGGCGACGAATGGATCGGAGAGCGACACGGCAACGGTCGCCTGCGCGCGCGCAGCCCGAGCGGCGAGCGGGACGGAGAGCGGCACGGGCATGTCGATATCGACGCTATAGCCGTAAACGACATAGGCTGTTTGCCCGACGAAATCATTGGGCCTCATCCCAATGCGTGCGCGCCCGCCGGTCTTGAATCGCGCGACCGGATCGCTGCCCGGAGCAGTCGACGCCGACCGGACGACATGACGCTCACGGCCGCCATCCGGCGCGCAGAGAACGAGGAGCGCCGAGGGTTCCGCGTCTTGCATATGCGCGAGCGGCGGTTGCGTTGCGATCTCCACGCCGATCCCGCCGTCCGCCAGCGGCTTGGTCGTCACGGACGTGATCTTCACTTCCGCAATGTTCGGCGCCGGCGTCGCAATGTCCCGCGTCGCCAGCACCCCTGTGACCGAGCCGTTCTGGACGTCGACGCCTTCGATGATGAGGCGCGCCGAGCGCAGATCGGGATAGGCGGCAAAGGCCGCGCCCGACCAACCCACGGTCACATGCAGCGTGCCGCCATCCCAGGCGACCGCCGCCGCAGGGGCCTGCGGCTGGGGACCGCCGCCGGCGGAGAGCCGATTGTCGAAGCCCCTGATCCGTAGCACGGTCGGCGAGGCCGCAATCCTCTCGACGCCGACCGGCGCGCTCCACGCCGCGAAAGCGCCCAACGCCCCGAACAGATCGAAACCTGCCGCCCGGTAGGCATAGGAGCCGACAGGGTCCGCCGCTGCGCCGTCGGAAAAACGGTAAAGACGGGCGGACGTCAGCCGCGAACCTTTGGGCGTTTCCGAACTCGCCGCCAGAATGCGCCGCGGCAGTCGCTCCGCGCTGTTGGCGACGCCCGTGTCGACGCGCTGGACAATGAACCCAACTGGGCGCGTCGGCGCGGCAAGATTGATGGGATCATCAACCGGATCTCCGGCGTGCGTATCGGGAGTCGCATCGGGCGCCGCCCACTCGACGTCGATGAGGCTGCGCGGCCTGAGCTTTCGCGTCGCCGGGTCGACGTCGGCGTCACGATGCCGGAACGGCGCGACAGCCGTCGCGGGCGCGGTCAAGGGTGAGAGTTGTTGAGGCGCATGCAGCAGCGCATGCCCCCAGCCAATCGACCCCGACGCAACCCGGTAAAGTTCGACGGCGCCGATAACGAGAACGGCGTGACGGTCGAGCGGCAGACGCTTCTGCCCGTTCACCAGCACACGGTCGATCAGGTCCTGATTTGGCGCTGCGGACAGGGTGAGCGTCGTGAGCGCCGTCGAATTGAAGCTCGCGGTCGCGACCAATTTGTTCGCGGCGAAAGCGAGGACGGTACCCTTCCCCGCGGCCTGCAAGTCGACGCGCGGCCAACCGCCGCGCAGCCCTATCGAGACGGACGCCATCATCGGCGTGGGAAAGGAAATTCCAGTCGCATGCGCGCCGAGCAAGGCCTGCGGAAGCGCATTAGGACCAAGCCCGGCCAGCGCCGCGTCAAACGCCGCCGCCACGCGCGAGGGCGCGCCCGGATCGGCCATCGGGCGGCGCGCGCCCGACGCGTCGTCTCGTGTCCAACGCCACAATCTCGCGGGCGACAGCGCTGCAATAGACAGTCCGTCGAATTTCAGTTCGCCTTTTGCAAGGAATCCCGCGGGCGCCAGCCCTGGATGCAGGCGCCGGACCGCCGCTTGCGTCGCGCCCCAATCGCCGGCGATGCAATAATCGTAATCGACGCCCGGGTCCGCATCCTCATCAACGAAGTAAAGGCCGAGGACGCGCGCGAGATAGGGATCGACAGCGAGGATGAGCAGTTTTTCCAAAAGGCTTAGGCGCAAGGAGGGGGCGTTGGCGCCGGCGTCGGAATCGTTGAGGGGAACGTCCGCCAGGAGCCGCGTCGGAAACGCCACGACAAGCCGGTCGAGTTCCGCGCGAATATCTGCAAGATCGCCGACCTGCTCGGCGTCTGTCCGGTCCGCCGACAGGCGTAGCGCGCCAAGACGCCGCGAGGCTTCCTGCATATCGCTATGGGTCAGATCCTCAACGCTCGTCACAGCCGGATCAGGCGCGCCATGATAGCGCGGCGGCCAGTTTGCGCGCGTGATCGGTAAGGTGAAGATCGCACTCCAGCATTGCCAGCCGTTTTCATCCGGATCGGTCCAGCCGGGAGGTCCGAGGTTTGCCCCGTTGTCATCTGTGTGATCGTCGGCGCAGGGCTCACGGATCAGCGGCCTCTCGGGACAGACAGGCGGATTGGGCGGACAGGGGGGTAGGGCGGATACGGCGGATACGGCGGATAGGGAGGAAACAGTGGGAATGGAGGGAAAGGCGGGAACGGCGCTCCGCTTGCGCGTATCGATGTCGCCGCATCACCGCCTTCGCAGGACGCGTCATTTTCATCCAGCTCCAGCAATACGCCCCCGGGTTCAAGCAGTTCGTCGAGCAGCAGCACACCGGGTTCGTCCAGCTCGTCCGCCGCTACCAGCTCGTCGAGTTCGTCCTCGGTTTTCAGCAGCAGTTCATCAAGTTCCAGCGGCGCAGTAAGTTCGAGCTCCAGCAGTTCGTCGTCTTCAAGCAGTTCTTCGAGTTCGAGCAGCAGCAGTTCTTCCAGCTCCTCGAGCAGTCCGCCGCCGTGCACGGAGCCGCTCGGAGAGGCCAGCAGCGTCTACGACGTGATTTCGATCGACCTCGTTCCGACGGGCGCGACAGCGCTCTACACGCGCGGAACAGGCTTGCATACGATCCAAACGAAGCTGGTGGTTTCAAACCCGCCGGTGACGTCCAATGCGGTCCTCGACTTCGAGAAGGCGAACGGCCTCACCTATCGCGCTCTCCTTTACGAACTTCGCGACAAGGCCACCGGCGCGACGTCGAAGATAACGCCGAACTGGTTCGGCGTGGCGGTCCCGAATCCAGCGACCTTCGATATATCGGGCGATGTTTACGTGATTGTCTATTTTCATCCGAAGCCGCTTCAGGCGGGTTACCGGGACGCGGATTATCCCGCGAAAAGCGGCGCGAGCGGGACGGACTGGAAACAGCTCTATGCTTATGCAGACAGGCTTGGCGGCCAGCTCTCGGGCGCCGGCCAGGCGGGCGCGCCCGCCAATCGGCTGGTTGTGTTTCCCTTCCTTACCGAGACGGACTACACGCTTGCCGCCGCCGAATGGTTCAACGTGCTTCACGACATTCTGAAGGACATCAACACCAATGTCGTTCCGGGCCTGTGCACGCGTCCCAAAAAGATCATCCTCGCCACGCTCAGCAACGGGTCATTCTATCTGAACAACTTCCTGACCCGGGCGGCCGCTCACGAGAACTACTCCGACATTCTGGAAATCTGGGACTTCGACACGGAGATCTCCACGCCGCGAATTCTTGCGAACCCAAATGGCAAGCGCCTGCGCGCCTACTGGCAAGGCCAAACGCCGGCTGATACCGCGTCCTCGACTTACGTGCGCCTGCCCGCGTCGAGTTGGGGCCGCTTCCCCACGGACGCGGCTTCACTCAAGGAAATTCCGCCGCTGCCGCCAATGGCCAGCAACAGCAATTCTTCGCCCGACCCGAACACGCTGATGCGAGTCCATCATTATATCCGGGATACGATGTTCCTCGACGCCTCTCTCAATATCGAGGGCGATAATTAGGATGTCATAGCCACCCGCGCCTGCGTGAGTCTCGCCGATGCCAGAGAACTATGAGCATTCCAGAAGAAATCAGTTCCGCTTTTTTTGAGCAACCAACTGAAGTGCTGAAGACCTTTCCCAATACGATCAGTCAATGCGTGGCGTTGTGCGCATACATTTCGGCTCGATTATCTGAGCGTGCGGTCTTCAACAAGGTCGCGCTGGGATCGATACCCGTAATGGAATCAAGCCATTTCAATACAAAGGGCCGATCTCCCCATATCCATCTCGGTCCTTTGAATGGGACGGCCATGCCTGGATCAAGTTTCAAGGCCACATTATAGGTGA
The DNA here is from genome assembly GCA_963717565.1 of uncultured Alphaproteobacteria bacterium. Lineage (GTDB taxonomy): Bacteria > Pseudomonadota > Alphaproteobacteria > Rhizobiales > Beijerinckiaceae > Methylocystis. Next base: position 131,230 of record CAVQWJ010000007.1, on the reverse strand, counting down.
GCCATCCTTATTTCGCACGGCAAGAGCACTTCTACCCGAAAGCAAGTGCGCTGACAGTCACTGCAAGGCAGGCTGGAGGCGCTTGAAAGGATACAGGCGCAGATTGGAGCCGACCTCGCGAGGCTCTCAGACGAACCCGTGCCCCTGCACCCGAACCTGTCACGTCTCTACCGTGAGAAGGTGGCGGCGCTTCACGAACTGCTGGCGGACGAGACGACGCGCACAGAAGCGGTGGAAATCATCCGATCCCTGATCGACCGGATCATTCTGTGGCCCGCGGAGAGCGGCGCATTGGAAGTTGAGCTGGTGGGGATATCGCGCGGATGATTCACATCGGACGACACGACGACGGGAACAGCGCTATCCCGGATGCGCGTGTCCGTTCGGTAAAGCTGGATGCGGGGGCAGGATTTGAACCTGCGACCTTCAGGTTATGAGCCTGACGAGCTACCGGGCTGCTCCACCCCGCGTCAAACGAGAAGCGCCGCTAGGGGGTAGCGGCGCTTTTTGGTGTGTGATCTGTGGAGAGGATTTGATGTGTTTGGCAGGCCTGGCGACGACCTACTCTCCCAGGTCTTGAGACATAGTACCATTGGCGCGGAAGCGTTTGACGGCCGAGTTCGGGATGGGATCGGGTCTGATCGCTTCGCCGAAGGCCACCAGGCCGGCGAAACACATGTATCGAAGCAAAGGGTCTTTCTTTCGTCCATCTTTTGGAGAGTGGGCATTGATAAATGAGAGCGATCAAGCCAATCGAGCTATTAGTACCGGTAAGCTTCACGCGTCGCCGTGCTTCCACACCCGGCCTATCAACGTGGTCGTCTTCCACGGCTCTCAAGGGAGAACTCGTTTTGAGGTGGGTTTCCCGCTTAGATGCATTCAGCGGTTATCCCGTCCATACATAGCTACCCTGCACTGCGGCTGGCGCCACAACAGGTCCACCAGAGGTATGTTCATCCCGGTCCTCTCGTACTAGGGACAAATCCTCTCAATTCTCCGACACCCACGGCAGATAGGGACCGAACTGTCTCACGACGTTCTGAACCCAGCTCACGTACCACTTTAATCGGCGAACAGCCGAACCCTTGGGACCTTCTCCAGCCCCAGGATGTGATGAGCCGACATCGAGGTGCCAAACAACCCCGTCGATATGGACTCTTGGGGGTTATCAGCCTGTTATCCCCGGCGTACCTTTTATCCGTTGAGCGATGGCCCTTCCACGAGGGACCACCGGATCACTATGACCGACTTTCGTCTCTGCTCGACTTGTCTGTCTCGCAGTCAGGCAGGCTTATGCCATTGCACTCGACGACCGATTTCCGACCGGTCTGAGCCCACCATCGCGCGCCTCCGTTACTCTTTGGGAGGCGACCGCCCCAGTCAAACTGCCTACCATGCATTGTCCCGGACCCGGATGACGGATCGCGGTTAGACATCCATGACGATAAGGGTGGTATTTCAAGGGTGGCTCCACACGAGCTGGCGCCCATGCTTCAAAGCCTACCACCTATCCTACACATGCCGACACGAATGCCAATGCAAAGTTACAGTAAAGGTGCACGGGGTCTTTCCGTCTGACCGCAGGAACCCCGCATCTTCACGGGGAATTCAATTTCACTGAGCTGACGTTGGAGACAGCGGGGAAGTCATTACGCCATTCGTGCAGGTCGGAACTTACCCGACAAGGAATTTCGCTACCTTAGGACCGTTATATTTACGGCCGCCGTTTACCGGGGCTTCAATTCAGAGCTTGCACTCCTCCTCTTAACCTTCCGGCACCGGGCAGGCGTCAGACCCTATACGTCATCTTGCGATTTCGCAGAGCCCTGTGTTTTTGTTAAACAGTTGCCACCCCCTGGTCTGTGCCCCTCCGACCCGCTTGCGCGAGCCGAAGGCCTCCTTATCCCGAAGTTACGGAGGTAAATTGCCGAGTTCCTTCAACGTCATTCTCTCAAGCGCCTTGGTATACTCTACCTGTCCACCTGTGTCGGTTTCGGGTACGGTCTGATGCAGGGGCTATTTCCTGGCGCGAGTTCACTGCCCGGACAATCCAGTAAGTCCAGACAATTTACCCCACGCGTCACCACCTCTGGCTCACGAATATTAACGTGATTCCCATCGACTACGCCTTTCGGCCTCGCCTTAGGGACCGGCTAACCCTGCGAAGATTAACTTTACGCAGGAACCCTTGGACTTTCGGCGACACTGTCTTTCACAGTGTTTCTCGTTACTCATGTCAGCATTCGCACTTCCGAGACCTCCAGGAGCGTCTCACGGCTATCTCCTTCACCGGCTTACGGAACGCTCCGCTACCGCTCATCCTTGCGGATGAACCCAAAGCTTCGGCTCGTGGCTTGAGCCCCGTTACATCTTCGGCGCGAGAACCCTTATTTAGACCAGTGAGCTGTTACGCTTTCTTTAAAGGATGGCTGCTTCTAAGCCAACCTCCTGGTTGTTTTGGGATTCTTACATCCTTTCCCACTTAGCCACGAATTAGGGGCCTTAGCTGTTGGTCTGGGTTGTTTCCCTCTCCACAATGGACGTTAGCACCCACTGTGTGTCTCCCGCACACTTCTTCCAGGTATTCGGAGTTTGGTTGGGTTTGGTAAGTCTGTGGGACCCCCTAGCCCATCCAGTGCTCTACCCCCTGGAGAATTCATGCGAGGCGCTACCTAAATAGCTTTCGCGGAGAACCAGCTATTTCCGAGTTTGGTTGGCCTTTCACCCCTAACCACAAGTCATCCGAGTCTATTTCAACAGACACCGGTTCGGTCCTCCAGTGCATGTTACTGCACCTTCAACCTGCTCATGGCTAGATCACTCGGTTTCGGGTCTAAAGCAACGAACTGAACGCCCTGTTCAGACTCGCTTTCGCTGCGCCTACGCCTATCGGCTTAAGCTTGCTCGTTACTTTAAGTCGCTGACCCATTATACAAAAGGTACGCCGTCACCCAGGACAAACCTTGGGCTCCGACTGTTTGTAGGTATCCGGTTTCAGGGACTGTTTCACTCCCCTCGTCGGGGTGCTTTTCACCTTTCCCTCACGGTACTTGTTCACTATCGGTCGCTGAGGAGTACTTAGGCTTGGAGAGTGGTCTCCCCATGTTCAGACAGGATTGCACGTGTCCCGCCCTACTCGTATCTCTCTGTCTTCGAAATCCCTACGGGGCTCTCACCCACTATGGCCCGACTTTCCAGACGGTTCGAGTTGAAAGACAGAAAGCATTGGCCTGGTCCGCGTTCGCTCGCCACTACTAACGGAGTCTCGTTGATGTCCTTTCCTCCGGTTACTTAGATGTTTCAGTTCACCGGGTTCGCTTTTATGACCTATGGATTCAGTCATAAATACCTTCTCATGATCTCTGTTAGTCCAAAGACATGATGCTTTTGCGCCGCAAGCGGCGCGCCCCTCGCATCAGCTCGGCGTCGCAGTCGCTCCTCGCGTCGCTCGCGCGACGCCAGGGGCAAAGCCCCGCCGTTCCGTGCCAAGGAACATCATGAAAACGCCTCCCGGACTGTGCAGTCCAAAAAACGTATCTTCGGAATAACAGAGATCGAAGGTGGGTTTCCCCATTCGGAAATCCGCGGATCAAAGGTTGTTCGCACCTCCCCACGGCTTATCGCAGCGTACCACGTCCTTCATCGCCTCTCAGCGCCAAGGCATCCACCGAATACCCTTAAGGCACTTGATCGCTCTCATTATCAACGCCCACCCTCCTGCGCATATCCG